>NZ_JAEMQH010000001.1 GCF_016820575.1 Marinobacter sediminum
CACCTCTCTGTCAACCGCTTTCTGAAGAATTTTGAAACTCAATTTCTTCAACAATTTCAAACGGTTGCCTTCCTCGGTAGCCGCTGTGTCAGTGGCTTGTCCCTCAGAAGAGATGCGCATTCTACAGACCTGCTGAGAGGTGTCAACGGCGATTCTGAAAAAAACTCAAAATCGCCGTAAATCGATCACGCAGTGATCACTACCCGGGCAATCTTCTTCTTTCCGGCCTGCACCACACAGTCATCACCCTCTTTAAAGAGCCGATCACCCTCAAATTGCTCGCCATCCACAAAGACCGCACCACGACCGAGAACATCCCGGGCTGCCGCACCGTTCTTCACCAGACCCGCCAAACGCAGAACCGAGGCCATCGGGATTTCCGACTGCCCATCCAGTGACACCTCTACTGTAGGTACGTTTTCAGGAATCGCACCAAGCGCCACTCGGTTACCAGCAGACTTGTGCGCAGACTCGGCAGCTTCTTTATCATGGAAGCGGGTAATGATCTCTTCCGCCAGCAGCTTTTTATAGTCCTGGGGATTGGCGCCACCGTCTACAGCCTTGCGGAACTCATCCACCTCCGCCAGCGGCCGGAAGCTCAGCAGCTCATAGTAACGCCAAAGCAAATCGTCCGGCATGGACAACAGCTTGGTGTACATCTCACCAGGGGAATCGTTCACACCTATATAGTTGCCCAATGACTTGGACATCTTCTGGACACCATCCAGCCCTTCAAGGATCGGCATGGTGAGAATGGCCTGCGGAGTCTGGCCATAGGCTTTCTGCAGAATTCGCCCCATCAACAGGTTGAACTTCTGATCTGTCCCGCCCAGCTCAACGTCAGCTTCCATGGCCACCGAGTCGTAGCCCTGCACCAGGGGATACAGAAACTCATGAATCGCGATGGACTGCTCGGCGCGGTAGCGCTTGGTAAAATCATCACGCTCCAGCATCCGCGCCACGGTGTACTGCCCAGCCAGCTTGATCATGTCGGCCGCGCTCATCTTGCTCATCCATTCGGAGTTGAACATGACACGGGTCTTGGCCGGATCGAGAATTTTAAACACCTGCTCCTTATAACTGAGGGCGTTCTGGGCAACCTGCTCTTCTGTTAAAGGGGGACGCGTTGCACTTTTACCCGTGGGGTCGCCGATCATCCCGGTGAAATCCCCAATAAGGAACATCACCTCATGACCGAGATCCTGGAATTGCCTTAGCTTGTTAATAAGGACGGTGTGCCCAAGATGCAGATCCGGGGCGGTGGGATCGAAACCTGCCTTGATTCGAAGCGGGCGACCTTCCTTTAACTTCTCAACCAGCCCCTCTTCGGGAATAAGCTCGTCAACGCCGCGCTTGATTACGGCCAACGCCTCATCAATAGATGCCATGAACAACACGTCCCCAGTTTTTACCTAGATGGATTCTGACAGTTACAGACTTCTACAAAAGAAATCTGTGAGTTACCTGCACTCCTGCTACAGTAGATTTGCCTAGTTTTTGACCAACTCTGACTGGGCAGGGCGGCGTATTATAACAATGCCACCCGAAGAAATCCGGAGGATGGAGCAGTTACCGTAATGTTCCACGCTGTCCCGCATGCATTTTATACGGTAATCTGTTTGTCTATACTTGAACAACAGCTTTAATTAGGTAGTTCAACCTACCGAAATACCGATTAAAACGGGTGCGATACGTGCTGAATATGTTTCCCAAAACACACCTTACCATTGCCGCCGCTGCCACCGTTGTAGTGACTGCCGCCATTTTAATGAGCCCTAGTTCCCAGGTCGAAGCCAAGCGTATGTCCTATGCGCTGGATCTGGAGCAAGGAACGGTGTCTGATAATGGTACCGTAGAAGCGTCTGCGCCCGAGGCGCCAGCCCAGGTAGTGGTTGAAGAACAGGCTCCAGTGGCGGATACCGAGCAACAGGCCACGGTGACCGAACCAGTACCTGCCGCTGAGCCCGCGCTCGACTGGCAGACCTACAAGATCAAATCAGGCGACACACTGTCTTCCTTATTCAAGAAAGCCGGCTTTAACGATGGCATCATGCTGTCGGTCATCCACGGCGAAGGCGAAGCAGACAAACTTCAGCGCCTGTACGCTGGCGAGACCATCCGGTTTGCCACCAACGAAACCGGTGACCTGGCCGCCGTTGAACTGCAACGCAGTCTGCTAGAATCCCTGAAAATCGAAAAAGGGGAAGAAGGCTTTGCCGGCCAGACCGTGATGCGGGAACCGGAGGCACGCCCGGCATTTGCATCCGGTACCATTGACGGCTCCCTTTACCTTTCCGCTCGTGAAGCCGGTCTGAACGACCGCCTGACCATGGAACTGGCGGGCATTTTCGGCTGGGAAATCGACTTTGTTTACGATGTCCGCAAGGGCGATCGTTTCGAAGTGGTTTACGAAGAACTGTATCTCGACGGTGAGAAATTCGACACCGGCCGCATATTGTCGGCACGCTTTGTGAACCGTGGCGAAGACAACACCGCCCTGCTCTACACCGACAGCAACGGTGACAGTGACTACTACGCCCCGAACGGCAAGAGCATGCGCAAGGCGTTCCTGAGAACGCCAATCAACGCCCGGGTATCCTCCGCCTTTAATCTGCAGCGCCGCCACCCGGTACTGGATGTAGTCCGGCCCCATGAAGGCACCGACTACGGCGCGCCAACAGGCACACCGATCAAGGCCGCAGGCGCTGGCAGAGTTCGCTTTTCCGGCTGGAAGGGAGGTTACGGCCGCACCGTTATTCTGCAGCACGGTGACAACATCACTACCCTGTATGCACACATGAGCCGCCTGGGCAAAGGCATCAAGAAAGGCGCGCGGGTGAAACAAGGTGAAACCATCGGCTACGTTGGCTCGTCCGGCATGGTCACTGGTCCGCACCTGCACTACGAATTCCGCCTGAATGGCTCGCCGCGCAACTCCCGCACGGTCAAGCTTCCGGATGCCAAGCCGGTGCCTGCCTCAGAAATGGCGCGGTTCAAGCGCCATACCGAGCAGCGGCTGGCGCAGTTCAATGGCTTTCGTGAAAACTTTCAGCAACTTGCTTTAGCATCGGACGAATAACGGGCATGGATGCCTGGATCGGACTCATGTCCGGCACCAGCATGGACGGCATTGACGCCGTGCTGGTGTCGTTCAACGGTCACTCAGTAGAAGTACATGCCTCCCAGACCCTGAATTACCCGGACGACCTTCGACATCGGCTCCTGGCTGTCAGCCAGAACCAGGGCACTCCCGATGAGATTGGCGAACTGGACACCCTGACCGGCGCGCTCTTTGCCGACGCCGCCTGCCAGCTGATTGAAGCCTCCGATATATCGCCCACATCCATTCGCGCCATCGGCAGTCACGGCCAGACCATCCGGCATCAACCGTCCGGCTCGGCACCGTTTTCCATCCAGATTGGCAACCCGTCAGTGATCGCAGAACGGACCGGCATCACCACCGTGGCCGATTTCCGGCGCCGGGATATGGCCGCGGGCGGCCAGGGTGCCCCTCTGGTACCGGCCTTTCACAAGGCATTTTTCAATTCGGGCACTGAGGACCGGTGCATTCTGAACCTGGGCGGCATTGCCAACATCACCTGGATTCCCGCGGACGACGGCAAACCGGTGACCGGATTCGATACCGGCCCGGCCAATGCCCTCATGGATGCCTGGTGCCTGAACCAGACTGGCTTGCCTTACGATACCGACGGCCACTGGGCCGAGGAAGGCACCGTCAATCAGGCTTTGCTGCACGACATGCTGTCAGACGCGTACTTCTCCCGCCCGGCTCCCAAAAGCACCGGCAAGGAACGGTTTAACCTGGAGTGGGTAAAAACCCTGGTGCGCCGACACCCCGACCTTCCGGCTGAAGACGTGCAGCGAACCCTGCTGCAACTCACAGTCACCAGCATTGTTCAGCAGCTGCCGGAAGCTCCGGCCCTGCGGGTGTACGCCTGCGGCGGTGGTACCCGGAATCCGGTGCTGATGCGGGAACTGGAACAGGCATTGGGCCCGGCGCCCCTGGCCATTACCAGTGATCTGGGCCTGAACCCCCAATGGGTTGAGCCGGTCGCCTTTGCGTGGCTGGCGCAACAATCATTGGCGGGGCAGCCCGGCAATCTGGCGGAAGTGACTGGCGCACGGGGTCCAAGAATCCTCGGTGCCATTCATCACGCCTGACACTCTGGCTCTGCTGATGCGAGAAACAAAAAAGGAGAGCCAATGGCTCTCCTTTTTTAATGCGCGCCTTACCGGCCGGCCCTCGTCAGATCGAGAACGAGCTGCCACAACCACAGGTAGAGCTGGCGTTCGGGTTCTGAACCACAAACTGTGAGCCCTGGAGGCCTTCCTGGTACTCAATGGTAGCGCCCACGAGATACTGATAGCTCATCGGGTCGACCAGCAGGCTGGCTCCATCCCTTTCTACCACGGTGTCCTCTTCGTCCTGACTGTCGTCGAACGAAAACCCATACTGGAAGCCCGAGCAACCACCACCGGTGACAAACACACGTAGCTTAAGATTGGGGTTCTCTTCTTCCTCAATCAACTCCCGCACCTTGGCAACAGCGCTGTCACTGAAGAACAGCGGGGCGGCCATTTGTTGCTGGACTACACTCAAGTTTGCCTCCGGTTTACGTGGTTACGACTCGAACGATTATGGTATTCCTGAGTAAAACAATCAACTATTCGGACTTTCCACCATCGGCGGTGTCCGTCGCCAATTCGTCAGAAACACGGGTTTCCGGCTGACTGCCGGAATTGGACCGGCCCTGGTCGTTGGTCAGCAGGCCTGTTGGCTCGCGCTGATGCACCAGGTTACCGTTAACCGAGGCCCCCATCGCCATTTCGATTAGGTTGTAATAGACGTTGCCATTGATCGAGGCTTTTTCCGCCAGTTCAAGATGAGCGGAGGCGTAGACATCACCGTGAACGGTGCCGTTAATGATGACGTGCGGCGCCACGATGTCACCAGAGACTTCACCAATTTCCGAGATCCGCAGGACGGCATCGCTGCCCTCCTCGGCAATCACTTTGCCATGGATGTGGCCATCCACATGCAAACCGCCAGAAAACTGCACGTCGCCATCAACCCGGGTGCGGGACGAGATCAGTGTGTCAAAATGGCCTGAGGCGCGGCGCGGTTTCTGTTTTTTATTTCCAAACATGTTACTTCTCCGTTAGGTCATCCCAGTCGAATGTTCGTTCGGCCTGTGAGGATTTTCGCCCCTCAGCCTGAGCCACCACCTGGATTTCGATCGGTTCGAATCCGTCTGGCAGCGCCAGCACACCTTCCACATCCTGAAAATAGCGGAAGCGGAATTTTACACCAAGGTCCTCAATATCCTGAGACAGGTCACGCAAGGCGATGACTTCTTTCTCTTCGTCACGCAGGCCTATGACGTTAACCGCCACCACGCCTGAAATATAGCTTTTATTATTACCCACCTGGGTCAGCACCAGCTTGAAGTCGTAGGCGCCGGGCTGCCGGTCGGGGGCCAGCGTAAAGCTGTCCACCTGAAGCCCCTTGCTGATTTCCGAAGGGGCCATGATGTTTTTATAGAACGTCAGATCTGATTTCAGCGATGCAATCCGGGTTTCCAGCTTCACAATGGTCGTCCGGGCCTGCTTTATAGCCTGGCCGTCAATGGCCCGGCCTCGCTCAAGATTAATGACCTGCTGGCGCGCCTCGGTGTACTTGGTCCGAAGCGAATCCAGCTCTTCTTCCAGCACCTGCTTAGACGCTTCAGCACTGGAAGAGCGCAAGCCACCCTGAGACAGCCCGGTGGCGTAGCCGGCAATGGCCGAGATGATGGAAAACGCCAGCAGTATGGCGGTCCGCCGCAGCCGGTAACCTGGCCGGTGGCGGATCACCACATACTCGTGCTCGGGCTTTTGATCCTGGCTCACCACCGCTCCCTATGGCAGAAGTGCCGGGGCTTCCAGCCCAAGCGTTTCTTTCAGGCCAAACATGATATTCATGTTCTGAACCGCCTGTCCGGCTGCGCCCTTCACCAGGTTATCAATCACCGAGGAGACGATGACAATATTGCTCTGCTCCTGCCGGTGCAGCGCCATTCGGCACTGATTGGCACCCCGGACACTGCGTGTTTCCGGGTGGCTTCCAAACGGCATGACATCAACGAACGGCTCATCCTCGAAACGCGCTTCGAACAGGCTCTGCAGCCGGTCAAAATCCGCCGGATTCTTCAGCTCGGCGTAAAGGGTAGCCTCAATACCACGGATCATCGGGATCAGGTGCGGAACAAAGGTGACGCCAACATCGGTTCCGGCCGCACCTGCCAGTCCCTGTCTGATTTCAGGCAAATGACGGTGGCCCGAGGCGCCGTACGCCTTGAAGCTCTCTCCCACTTCGCCGTGCAGCATGCCGATTTTGCCTTGCCGGCCGGCGCCGCTGGCACCGGACTTGGCGTCGGCGATCAGGCGGGCCGGGTCAACCAATTCGTTCTCCAGCAGCGGCAGGAAACCAAGCTGCACGGCTGTTGGGTAACAACCCGGATTGGCAACCAGCTGGGCTTCACGAATGGCACCACGGGCTACCTCCGGCAACCCGTAAACGGCCTTATCCGCCCACTCCGCGCTTTCGTGGGGCATGCCGTACCAGTTTGCCCAGACATCGAGATCTTTCAGGCGGAAGTCGGCCGACAGATCAACCACCCGAACCCCCGCTGCCATCAGTTCAGGCACCATGCGCATGCAGACACCGTGAGGCGTGGCAAAAAACACCAGATCACAAGCTTTGAGCACGTCGGCTTCCGGCTCGGAAAAGGCCAGGTCGTAATGCCCGCGTAAATTCGGATACATGTCAGCAACAGGCATACCTGCTTCCGACCGGGAAGTGATGCAATTGACGGTAACTTCCGGATGAACTGCCAAAATTCTCAGCAGTTCGACACCGGTATATCCGGTGCCACCAACGATGCCTACTTTTATCACCTTATTCTCCAGCGTCTCCAGTGACGTCATCTCGGGGATAGGAGGATTGACCCCGTAGTCTACCATGATAAACCAAGGACTTATTGCAGCTAGCAGGGCGACCGTTACAATGTGGTCCAAAAGGCGCTGTTACCCCATCGCACCTAACCGGAACTCCGGCGTTCATGCAAAAACTCTGGCATCAGATTACCGAGCAACTCATCCCGCTTTTCCGGCGCCGGCTATCCGGCGTTGATGCCCTGCCGCAGCTGGCGGTGCTTGGCCTCTTATCAGGACTGGTCACCGGCGGAGTCATCCTGGTGTTTCGATTAGCGATCGAATGGCCCCTTGAATACTTCCTGCCCGGGGACGGCTCGGAATCCTTTGAAGATCTGGACCTGCTGACCCGGGGATTGCTGCCACTCACCGGCGCCCTGATCCTGGGTTTCATACTCCACCGGCTGGCAGTCCAGGACCGCAAGGTCGGGATTGTTCACGTCATGGAGCGGCTGAACTATCACCAGGGCTACATCCCGTTCCGCAGCGCCGTGGTCCAGTTTGTGGCCGGCGTGGCTACCGTAGTGACGGGCCAGTCGGCGGGCCGTGAAGGCCCCGCAGTGCACCTGGGCGCTGCTTTCTCCAGCCTGATGGGCCAGTGGATGCGCCTGCCCAACAACAGCATCCGCACCCTGGTGGCCTGTGGCTGCGCCGCCGCAATCTCGGCGTCGTTCAACACCCCCATTTCCGGTGTCATCTTCGCCATGGAAGTGGTGATGATGGAGTACACCATCGCCGGCTTTACGCCGATCATTTTGGCGGCAGTGAGTGCGGCCATTGTCACCCAGGCCGTCTACGGCTCGGAACCGGCCTTTAACGTGCCGGCCCTGACCATGAATTCGCTGCTGGAAATCCCCTGGGTACTGGTGATTGCGATCATCATCGGCATTGCCGCAGCAGTTTTTATTCATCTGGTGGAACTGATGGGGCGCCACCAGAACCGCCCGGTTATGCTCAGGATCGCCCTGGCCGGATTGCTGATGGTGCCGTTCGCCATCCTGATGCCGGAAACCATGGGTATCGGCTACGACACGGTGAACGAGACCATCAACGGCCAGCTTGGTTTCTGGCTGCTGCTGGGCATTGGCGTGTCCAAGCTGCTGATCACTTCACTCAGCATTGGCCTGGGCATGCCCAGCGGGGTTATCGGCCCAACCCTGTTCATGGGCGCTACCCTGGGCGGCGCCATGGGCCTGATCGGCGCCCAGATCCTGCCGGAGCAGGCGTCATCGGTTGGCCTCTACGCCATGCTGGGCATGGGCGCGATGATGGGCGCTGTGCTGCAGGCCCCGCTGGCCGCACTGATGGCACTGATGGAGCTGACCCGCAACCCCAAAATCATTCTGCCCGGCATGCTGATCATTACCACCTCCAGCCTGGTCACCAGTGAGGCCTTCGGGAAGAAATCCCTGTTCCTGACCATCCTGAAGAGCCAGGGGCTGAGCTATCAGAATTCACCGATTACCCAGGCGCTGAGACGGGTCTCCGTGGGCGCCATCATGGATCGGAGCATTCTCCGCACTGAACGCCACCTGACGGTCGAAGAAGCCCACAGGGTGCTGAAATCCGAACCGAAATGGTTGATTGTCGAAGGCAGTAACGGACCCACTGCGCTGCTGCCCGCTGTCGATCTGGCCCGGTACCTGGAGGACACGAAACGGCCCAAGGCTGAAGATGAATCCGGGGAGCCGGAAGCCGTGGACCTGATGAACATCCCGGCCAATCGCCGTGACGTGGCGCCGGTGCAGTATCAGGCCACGCTGGAGGAGGCCCTGAACGAATTCGATACAACCAATGCCGAGGCTCTGTACGTACAAAGGCATGTCGCACCGATGATCCAGCGGGTTTACGGCGTGGTGCTGAAATCCGATATCGAAAGCCATTACCAATACCGACGGAGCTAAACCATGCTGTGGGTGAAAGCCTTTCACATAATCTCAATGGTGTGCTGGTTCGCCGGCATTTTTTATCTGCCCAGGCTGTTCGTGTATCACGCCGCCTGCGAGGACGAGCCAGGCCGCGAACGCTTCAAGATCATGGAGCGCAAACTGTATCGGGGCATCACTACGCCCTCGATGGTTGCCACGCTGATCTTTGGCTTCTGGCTGATCAGCTACAATCCGTCCGGTTATGCCAGCCAGGGCTGGCTGCACGCCAAACTTGTGCTGGTCGCGCTACTGGTCGTATATCATTTCTACTGCGGCCATCTGGTCAAGGTGTTCCGTGACGACCGCAACACCCGCAGCCACGTGTTTTACCGCTGGTTTAACGAATTGCCGGTGTTTGTCCTGCTGGCCGTTGTTATTCTGGCCGTTGTGAGACCTTTCTAGGTTTTTAAAACACTTCGAAGGAGCCAAGTCATCAAACGCTATACCCGACCTCAGGTTTTGATCCTGTCCGGCCTGGACCCCTCGGGCGGTGCCGGCATTCAGGCTGATATTCAGGCCGTAACCTCGCTGGGTTGTCACCCACTGCCTGTGCTGACCTGCCTGACCGTGCAGGACACCACCAACGTATACGGCGCCGAAGCCGTTGATGCCGAGCTAGTCCGAAAGCAGCTGAAGTGTGTGGCCGACGACGCCCCGATTCACGCCATTAAAACCGGCGCCCTGGGCAACGCGGCCATTGTCGATGTTCTGGTGGAGTTTCTCGCCCAGCACCCGGCCATTCCAGTGATTACCGATCCGGTGATCAAGGCTGCCGGTGGCGGCGACCTGGCCGATGACGACCTGATTGCCGCGATGAAACAGCGCCTGTTCCCTCTGGCCGAAATGATCACTCCAAACGGCATCGAACTGAGCATGCTGGGTGACCACGGTGACCCGGCCCAGGCGGCCCAGAACCTGCTCGACGGAGGCTGCAAGTCAGTGCTGGCGACCGGCGGCCACGGCACCGGGCCGCACATCGTCAACACCCTGTTCAACCACGCCCCGGACCCGATGACCTGGGAAATCGAACGCGTGGGTGGTGAATATCATGGCACCGGATGCACGCTCGCCGCGGCCATTGCTGCTGGCCGGGCCAGTGGCCTGTCGCCCCGGGCGGCCATATCTCAGGCCCAGAACTACGTTAACCGCGCCATCCTGCACGCTCTGGAAGTGGGCAAAGGCCAGCCAGTGCCCGATCGGGGTATCGTGTGGGAACGATGAGCAACAGTCTCCAGCCCGGGCTTTACGCCATTACCGACAGCAAGCTGACACCCCCGGAATCCTTGATTGCCTCGGTGGAAGCGGCTCTGCGTGGTGGCGCTGTTTTGGTACAATACCGCGAGAAGTCGGCGCCCATGCCGGACCGAATCCGCCAGGCCCAGGACCTTCAGGCGATATGCTCGAATGCCGGTGTGCCGCTGTTGATCAACGATGATGTGGAGCTGGCCCGACGCATTGGCGCCGCCGGCGTTCACCTCGGCCAGACCGACGGTTCTCATCGCCAGGCCCGGGAGGCACTGGGAGAAGACGCGATCATCGGTATCACCTGTCACGCTGACCTTGAGCTGGCGCAAAAGGCCTACGACACCGGCGCCAGCTACCTGGCGTTTGGCCGCTTCTACCATTCGGGCACCAAGCCCAATGCGCCGGCCGCCAACCCGTCGGTACTGACCAGCGCCAAGCGGTTTCAGCGCCCACTCACGGCGATCGGCGGCATCACCGTGGACAACGGTACCCCGCTGATTCTGGCGGGAGCGGACATGCTGGCGGTGGTCGGCGGCGTATTCGGCGGCAGCCCGGCAGACATCGAACAGCGCGCCCGGGCCTTTACCCGCCTGTTCCAGGAACATCATCCACTTTTTTCAATCTCCAGATAACAGGACCCAGCCCATGACACACTCCGAAACTCTGTTCGAAGAAGCCCAGAAATACATTCCCGGCGGTGTGAACTCCCCGGTCCGGGCTTTTCGCGGCGTGGGTGGCACCCCGGTGTTCTTCAAGCACGCCGAAGGCGCTTACCTGTACGACGAGGACGACCGCCGCTATATCGATTACATCGGCTCCTGGGGCCCGATGATCCTCGGTCACTCAGACCCACGCATCAAAGAGGCTCTGCACGCCCAGGTCGATCTGGGCATTGGCTACGGTGCACCCACCTCACTGGAAACCGACATGGCCAAGAAGGTCTGCGAACTGGTGCCCTCCATTGATCTGGTGCGCATGGTCAACTCCGGTACCGAAGCGACCATGAGTGCGGTACGACTGGCCCGTGGTTACACCGGCCGGGATAAGATCGTCAAGTTCGAGGGCTGCTATCACGGCCACGTGGATTCCCTGCTGGTTAAAGCCGGTTCAGGCGCCCTGACCCTGGGTGTGCCCAACTCACCGGGCATTCCCGCCAGCCTGGCGGAACACACCCTGACCCTGACCTTCAACGACATCGACAGCGTGCGCGAAACCTTCGCCAAGATGGGCGGCGAGATTGCCGCCATCATCGTTGAACCGGTTGCCGGCAACATGAACTGCATTCCACCGGTACCGGGTTTCCTGGAAGGCCTGCGGGAAGTCTGCGACGAACACGGCACGGTACTGATCTTTGACGAGGTGATGACTGGGTTCCGGGTTTCCCGTGGTGGCGCCCAGGAATATTACGGCGTAACACCTGACCTGACCGCCCTGGGCAAGGTCATCGGCGGCGGTTTGCCGGTCGGCGCCTTTGGTGGCAAGCGCGAAATCATGGAACACATTTCGCCGCTGGGGCCGGTATACCAGGCCGGAACCCTCAGCGGTAACCCGCTGGCCATGCGTGCAGGCCTGACCACGCTGAATGCGATCTCCGAACCCGGCTTCCATGATCGGCTGACCGAGAAGACCAACGCCGTGCGCGATGGCTTCAAGGCCGCTGCCGACGCCGCCGGCATTCCCCTGGCGGTGCAGAGCGCGGGCGGCATGTTTGGATTCTTCTTCACCAGCGAAACATCGGTAACCCGCTTTGACCAGGTCATGGGTTGCGATATTGAGCGCTTCAAGAAGTTCTTCCAGGGCATGCTCAAAGAAGGCGTTTACCTGGCGCCGTCGGCGTTTGAAGCCGGCTTCACTACTGCGGCGTTGTCCGATGCCGATATCGAGCACACCGTAAACGCGGCCCACAAAGTCATGGCTACGCTCTAACCCGCCATGCTTTAACCGCATCGGCCCGCATGACCGCCACGTTCAACGTGTCATCGCGGGCCATGCCTGTGACCAGCGTCACAACCTGCCCCGGAACTCCCCGCTCTCCCGCCCTGTAGCATTGACTTACACACCGCATCGATCAAATTATGGTCAGATCTCGCAAGAGATGCTCTGACGGTAACGACTCAACAATCACAACAAAGTAATCAGCGCACGGATGCACTCAAGTACCCAGCCCGTCGGGGCAGTTTGAATAACAAACACAACATCAAACTGTAGGAACGACAATGAAATCCTGGATCAAAGTGATGGCTTTGGCCTGCGCTGTGGCGTGGTCAGCTCCCGCTGCCGCCTGGTGGTGGAACTCAACTCCCTCGAACTATACCGACACCCGGTATCCGATTGTCCTCGTCCATGGCATGTTCGGTTTCGACTCCATTGCCGGTGTCGATTACTGGTACGGCGTGGCAGAAGACCTGCGCAAATACGGCGCCGACGTCTACACCACGCAAGTGCCAGCGCTGGACAGCACCATTGCCCGGGGCGAAGCGCTGCTGCCTCAGGTGCAGGCCATTGCCGCGGTGTATGGCAAGGTCAATCTGGTGGGGCATAGCCACGGTGGCCCAACCGCACGCTACATCGCCCGGGTACGGCCAGATCTGGTGGCCTCGGTAACGTCCGTAGGCTCTCCTCACCAAGGCTCACCGGTGGCAGACCTGATCTACGGTTCTCCGGCGGAGAGTCTGGCGGCTTCACTGGGTAATGCCCTGGGTGGGCTGATCGATCTGATCTCCGGGGGTGGCTACAGCCAGGACCTGCGCTCCAGCCTGTATTCCCTGACCTCTGAAGGCAGTGCGGAATTCAACCGCTTTGCGCCAGCCGGCATGCCCACTACTTCCTGCGGTGAAGGCGCCCACTCAGCCAACGGAGTTCGCTTCTACTCCTGGGGCGGTACTGGCGTACTCACCAACGTACTGGATCCGTCCGATGCCCTGCTGGGCACCACCAGCCTCGCCTTCGGCTTCAGCCAGAACGATGGCCTGGTTGGCCGCTGCAGCAACCACTTCGGCAAGGTGATTCGCGACAATTACTTCATGAACCACCTGGACGAAGTGAATCAGGCCCTGGGTCTGCACAGCCTGTTTGAGACTGACCCGAAAACGGTTTTCAAACAGCACGCCAACCGTTTGAAAAACGCCGGACTTTAAGCCCATAAAATAACTCGCCGGGTCGTCTCCCGACCCGGCTTGCCAACCTATCCTGACTGTTACGTTTGCTTAACACTCCTACCTCTTTCCCCAACATGTCGCTAAAGTGAAAAAGAGAATCGGCGATCATTTGTTGCCGATGGATTTCTTTGGACGGACTGAGGAGGTTGTTATGTATCGGTCACTTCGACTATTTGGAGTTTCGGCACTGGCGGCTGGTATTGCGGCCTGCGGCGGTGGTGGCAGCAGTGATTCCGGTGAGACCGGAACTGTATCGTTTGGCGTCACAGACGCTCCGGCCACGGACTTCAGCAACGTTACCGTTGCCTTCACCGAGCTCCGGCTGAAACCGGCCGAGGGCGACTGGATCAGCTTCCCCCTGGAGGGCTTTGAAAGTCAGAATCTGCTCGAGCTTCAGGGAGGCGTAAGCGCCCCGCTCATTACCGATGAGGAGGTACCGGCTGGAACGTACACCGAACTCCGACTGATCGTCGATACCGACAACTCCTTCGTTAAGCGAGAGTCCAAAGGCACCACTGAATATACCCTTGCAGTACCTTCAGGCGAACAGAGCGGCCTGAAGCTAAAAGGTGAGTTTGTGGTCGCGGCGGACACCAGCACCGACTTCACTGTCGATTTTGATGTGCATAAATCCATTGTGAACCCTCAGGGTGGTTCACTGGCGGACTATCTGCTCAAGCCGAGCATGCGGCTCGTTAACAACCTTGAGGTGGGCAAGATCACAGGATTGGTGGACCATGCCACAATTAACTCCACAAGCTCCTGCAATTACGAAGGCTCCGCCTACATCTTTGCCGGCGCTGATGTCGAGCCAAGCGACCTGAATGTGAATAACGATACCGGCAACCCATTGTTGGTCATCCCGGTAACCCCTGACGACGACACCAGCCTGTACGCCTATACCGCCGGCTTCCTGACCGCGGGTGATTACACTGTCAGCTACAGTTGTCAGTTGGACGACAACGAGGCGGATGACGCCATCGAATTCGACGGCACACAAAACGTAACGGTAACTGCCGGAGAAACGGCGCAGGCCGAAACTATTCCGTTGACCCCCTAAGCATGGACAATTCGCTTGTCACCAAAAAACCCCGCTCTTCAGCGGGGTTTTTCTTATCTGCACTTTCGAGATTCACAGATTGGCAGCCCTGGCCTCGGCCTGGTCAGCCCCCGCGACATTGCCCCGGGCCCGGCGAATATCCGCCAGCAGCAACCAGCCTGAACGCTGCAGGCGTGCGTTACTGCCCGCCAATGACAGCCCTTTCAAGGTGAATTGCTCCGCCGTACCCAGCTGATCACTGGCAACGTAGGCTTCCGATAGCTTGAAATACACCTCGGCCGAGCGAGGTGCGATGCGCTGGGCCCGTTCCAGCCGGGCGATGGCCGCCGGAGCATCACCCTGGGCCAGCAGGTTATCGGCTTCACGAATCAGGCTGATGGCCGCCGGTGACAGGCTGTCGCCGGCATCCCGGTAGCTGGGCGAACTGCTGCGTGGAGCCGGCTCGGCCGGTTCAGACACTTCCGGCTGCTCGCTCTTGCGCCATACCCGCGGCTTGTCGTCTTTGCTGCTGGCCTCGGGTGGCTCCGGCGCCTCAGCCCTGCTGCTGCCAGCCGGCACGTAGATGGATTCTCCCGGTGCGGACGCGCAGCCCGCCAGGCCCAGAAACGCCGCCGCCGTGGCGGAATAAATCAGAAAACGCGTATTCATCGGAACAGTCCCTCAAACCAGCCTTCAATTTGCCGCTGCAGGTTACCAGAACAGGACACCGTCTGGGTGGGTTCGCTGCCGGAAATCAGCGGCACCAGCCGTGCGCCGTTACAATGCTCCTTGGTCAGAGCCTGGCGCTCGGCGTTCACCCACTGGTACTGCACGCCATCCGGCACCACCGGCGAGAAGCTGTGCTGGGGCACCTGGGCCATGAACCGGGACCAGACCGGCAGTGCGCCACTGGCGCCGGTGAGCGACGTTGGGCCGTTATCATCCCGGCCGACCCAGGACACCGCCAGCAAATCCCCACTGAAGCCGGCAAACCAGGAATCCCGGCCGTCGTCCGTGGTTCCGGTCTTACCGGCCAGCGTCAACTCCCGGGGCACCGTGTAATAGGCGGACTTGCCGGTACCTTCCTGCATGGTCTCCTGCATGGCGTATTGCACCAGATGCACCGCGGCCGGATCGGCCACCTGATCCACTTCCAGGCTGTAGCGGGACAGCGCTTCCCCGCCAGCATCGGTCACTTCGCGAATGGTGCGCAGCGGCGTGTTGAAGCCGGAAGTCGCCAGCCCCTGGTACATCTGCGCCACGGTTACCGGGTTCATGGTTACCGAGCCCAGCAGCATGGACGGGTACTCTGAGATCGAGGACGTTACCCCGAACGCCTGCAGCGTGTCCTTGACCACATCCACCCCAATATCCAACCCGACCCGCACCGCCGGCAGGTTGTAGGACTGCGACAGGGCCTCGTGCAGCGGCACCTCCCCGCGCTCGGTCTTGTCATAGTTTTTCGGTTGCCAGCGGCGGCCGTCGTCGAACTCCAGAGTGAAGGATTTATCCAGCACCGGGGTGATCAAGGTGTACCGCTCGGGCTGTTCCAGGGCTGCCAGGTAGATAAAGGGTTTGATCAGGGAGCCGATGGGGCGATTGGCATCCAGTGCCCTGTTGAAGCCGGCGTATTGCGGATCGCGACCTCCCACCAGAGCCAGCACCTCGCCGCTGTCTTTCGCGGTGACTACCATGGCCGCCTCCAGCGCCTTACGGGTTTCGCCACTGGCCAGCCGGCCCAGGGTGTCGGTCACCGCATACTCGGCCGCGTTCTGAATGGCCGGGTTCAGGGTGGTGAAGATCCGCAGGCCTTCGCTGCGCAAATCTTCTTCCCGGTAATCCCGGGCCAGGTGGCGACGAACCAGATCGATATAAGCCGGATACCGGTTTTCCGAGTAGGACGGACGGGCACTGACACCCAGAGGCTTGCCCCTGGCCTTGGCGGCCCGCACCGAATCAATCAGGCCGGCCTCTTCCATCTCCGACAGCACCAGGTTGCGGCGTTTGGTGGCGCGCTCCGGGTGCCGGCGCGGGTTGTAATAACTGGGCCCCTTAACCATGCCCACCAGCAGGGCGATCTGATGCTCCTGCAGGTCACGCAGGGATTCGCCGAAATAAAACTGACTGGCCAGACCAAAACCATTGATGCTGCGGGTCCCCGCCTGCCCCAGGTAGACCTCGTTCAGGTAGGTCTCAAGGATATCGCCTTTCTCGTAGTGCAGCTCCAACAGCAGCGACATAAGAGCCTCATTGCCCTTGCGCACCAGGGTCTGGTCCCGGGTCAGGAAAAAGTTTTTGACCAACTGCTGGGTCAGGGTGCTGCCGCCCTGGACGATCTCGCCGGCGCGAATGTTGGCGAGCATCGCCCGGGCAATGGACAGCGGCGCGATCCCGGCGTGATCGAAAAAGTTACGATCCTCGACTGCCATCAGAGTGGTCGGCAGCAGGGCCGGCACTTCTTCCAGCTGCACCAGAATCCGGTCTTCTTTGTGGGATGGGTAAATACCACCGATCTGCGCGGGCTCCAGCCGGACGATGGGTGAAGCCTCGCCGCTCAACACCGAGAAATTCTCGACCCGATCCCGGTACACGGTGAGTGCCAGCCGGCGCCTGGGCTCTTGTCCATCGGGAAACAGGAAGCCACGGGTGCTGATGACAAAGCGCCCGCCGCTGCGCTGATAGGTACCGGCCCGCGAACCATCGCCCTTACGGAACCCGGACAACTCCAGCTCTCGTTCCAGAGCGCTGGCGCTGATGCTGGCGCCGTCATAAAGTTCCAGAGGGCGGGCATACACCCGGGACGGCACTTCAAAGCGGCGGCCCTCGAAACGCGAGGTTATGACCGCATCGAGGTAGACCGTCCACCCCGCCAGCAGGACCAGACCGATGGCACTGGCGCGAAAGACGAAACGCCAGAACCACGGGCGGCGACCGTTTCTTGGTGATTTGCGGGGTGTTTTTCTATTGCGCTTGGAGGAAGGGGTCGATTTTTTCATGGGCCGATTATACCGAACGCGATCGCTCCAAAGGCAGGCCAACTGTGTGTTATTTCTGTAATCCGCCCGTTATAGTAGGGCCAGAGAATTCAATAGGTTCAGGGCACTATCCAGAGCATATTAGCCAGAGCATATTAGGAGCACACTGTGAGCGAGACTTCCCCAGGCACGCTGGTTCAGGCAATGCAAAATGCCGACCTGTACCCGCACCCGGTTCATGAATTTCACGTCATCGAAACTCACATTTCCCAGGTCATCCTGACCGGTGAGTTTGCCTACAAGATCAAGAAACCCATGGATTTCGGCTTCCTGGACTTCTCGACACTGGCCCGCCGCAAGCACTTTTGCGAAGAGGAGCTACGCCTGAACCGTCGTTTGGCAGAGCCCCTGTACCTGGAGGTTCTGCCCATCACCGGCAGCCCCGAACAGCCAGTACTGGGTGGTTCCGGCGAAGCCTTCGAATACGTGATCAAAATGCGCCAATTCAGCCAGGGTCAGCTGTTTGATCGCCTGCAGGAACAGGGTGAGCTGGCACCCGAGGCATTAACCGATCTGGCCCGGCAGGTTGCAGGCTTCCACGAACAGTTGCCGCCGGTGCCTGATGACAAGCCGCTGGGGACGCCGGAAGCCGTGTACGCGGCCATGCAGGAGAACTTCGACCAGATTCGGCCGATGATTGATGATAAAACCCTGCTGGCCCAGCTCGACAACCTCGAGGCCTGGACCGAAACCACCTTTGAGCGCCATCGCGAACTGATCGCCGAGCGCCGTGCCAAGGGACTGGTGCGGGAATGCCATGGTGACCTGCACCTGGCCAACATCACCAGCTACGACGGCAAAGTCACGGTCTTCGACTGCATCGAGTTCAATGAGCCCTTCCGCTGGATCGATGTCATCAACGATCTCGCGTTCCTGCTGATGGATCTGGAATCCCGGCAGGAAGAGGCGCTGGCGAACCTGGTCCTGAACACCTACCTGGAGTATCGGGACGATTTCGAAGCCCTGCCCCTGTTGCCGCTGTACAAGGCCTACCGGGCCATGGTTCGCGCGAAGATCGCCCTATTCACCCTGGGCAATCCCGCCCTCAGCGACGATGAGAAGGCGAGCCTGCATCAGCGTTACCGGGACTATGCCCAGCTGGCTGAAGACTACAGCATTATCCCCAACCCTTACCTGCTGGCCTCAACCGGCCTGTCAGCCAGTGGCAAATCCTTTGTCTGCTCGGCGATGGCAGGTGACCTCGGGCTGATCCGGCTGCGTTCCGACGTTGAGCGCAAACGCATGCATGGGCTGGCGCCGCTGGAGAGCAGCAAGTCACCCACCGGAGGCAACCTCTACACCGAGGAAGCCAATGAGCAAACCTACCAGCGACTGGCGACATTGGCGGGTCAGCTGCTGGCGGCAGGTATGCCGGTCGTGGTGGATGCAGCGTGCCTGAAAGAGCGTGAGCGTTCGCTGTTTGCCGGTGTCGCCGAGGACCTGGCGGTGCCTTTCGCGCTGCTGCACTGCGATGCACCCGAGGAATTGCGCCGGGAATGGATTCGGAACCGCAGCGGAGACGCCTCAGAAGCCACTGAAGAACTGCTGGACGAGCAGCAAACCTGGTACGAGCCCTTAACTCCGGAAGAGCGCAGCCATACCATTCATTTGCAGACGGATCAGGAGCACGTGGCCGAGGCGGTCGCCGATCGGATCCGGCAGCATTTCGGCCTGCCCCCGCGCTGACACCCACCGACACACGGCAAGTAGCGGGAGGAACACCTTGGCGAACACGGCATCAGACAGCGGCCACTGGCAAACCGTTTGCCAGCAGAATGAGCTCCAGCCGGACCAACCCCTGGAGTTTCGTATCCAGCGGCCAGCCGCGGAACCGGGGGGCATGCCGCTGACCGGCTTCCTGCTATTGCACGATGGCCAACCCCAGGCCTACGTTAATCAATGCCCGCACCTGGGCATTGAACTGAACTGGATGCCCGGCAAGTTCATGGATGCCGACAACCTGTTCATTCAGTGCTCCACCCACGGCGCCCTGTTTAAACCGGGCACCGGCGAGTGCATCACCGGCCCCTGCCAGGGCGATGCCCTGACCGCCCTCGATCTTCGGATCGAGGGCGGTGCTATTCAGATCAGACTTCCAGAATAACCGGCACCGATTCGGTCAGCGTCATCTTGCCCGAAGGATCGCCGCTCTCGGTGGCCAGACCGGCACGGTAGGCAATCACCTCAACCCCGGCATCACAGGCTTCCCGCAGCAACCGCCCATAGGTCGGATCAATGTGATCGGCTGGGCGCACGGTCTGAATGCCGGTGTGGTTCACCACAAAGAACAACACCGCCCTATCTCCCCGGGCCACCTGGGCCATCAGCTCCCGCAGGTGTTTCTGGCCTCGAGTAGTGACCGCATCGGGGAAGAAGCCCTGATCCGTTTCTGCCAGGGTGACGTTTTTCGCTTCCACCCAGGCGTCCGGCTGATGGTCGTGGCCGGTCAGCAGAAGATCGATCCGACTCTTTTCGTCGCCGTACTTCACTTCCGACCGGCACTCCGGGTAATCCGCCAGCTCCACCACCACGCCACTTTCGACCGCAGCTCGGGCCTGAGCGTTGGGACGCGCGGTGTTGATGCAGGCCAGCATGCCCGGCGAGGTCTCCACCAGCTCCCAGGTATAGGGCAGTTTGCGCTTGGGATTGTCGCTTCGACTCAGCCAAACCCGAGCATCCTCGGGCTGGCAACCCAGCATGGAACCGGTGTTTGGACAGTGGGCGGTTACCTCGCTTCCGTCCGGCAGGCGCACGTCCGCCAGGAAGCGTTTATAACGGCGAATCAGGCGCCCTTCGACCAGGGGTTCGGGAAAGTTCATGAGGTCTCCATTCAAAAGTCGGTATCACAAGGCTGGCACCCCCGTGACTTATCTGCTATTTTCCGCAAATTCCCGTTTACGGACGAATGCTTCATCCAGGGTTAAACCGCTCAGCCACGGGGGCTCAAGCGGTGGGAAGCAAAGCGTTCTTGTGAAGTACAAACAAGAGGCCGGGTTCAATGGCAAACACTGCAGAACAACCACGCGAACGTTTTACTAACTTCACCCCTTACGAAATGAAGAAGGGTGAAGAGTACATGAGTGCTGAAATGCTGGAGCACTTCAAAAATCTGCTGCTGCAATGGAAACAGGAGCTGATGGAAGAAGTAGACCGCACTATGCACCACATGCAAGAAGACGCCGCAAATTACGCCGATCCCAGTGATCGCGCAACCCAGGAAGAGGAATTCAGCCTGGAGCTGCGGACCCGTGATCGCGAGCGCAAATTGATTAAGAAAATCGACAAGACCATTGATCGCATCGACAAAGACGATTACGGCTTCTGCGATCAGTGCGGTGTCGAAATCGGCATCCGTCGCCTGGAAGCACGGCCGACAGCGACCCTGTGCATTGACTGCAAAACCCTCGCTGAAATTCGCGAGCGCCAGACTGGTATCTAAGCCAGCTCACCCGCGGCAGCCGGCCGTGCTTTTCAAAAGCCGCCGGCTGACTGACCCATCATGACCGTAGCTCGTTACCGGGGCCGATTCGCGCCCTCACCCACCGGCCCTTTGCATTTTGGCTCTCTGGTCGCGGCCGTTGCCAGCTATCTGGAAGCCCGCAGCCACAATGGCCAATGGCTGATTCGTATCGAAGACCTGGACCCACTCCGGGAGCCCGCCGAAGCCACCGGCCAAATCCTGAACAGCCTTGAAGCCCATGGCTTGTTTTCCGACGAGCCTGTCCGTTTCCAGTCCCGCCGCCACGAGGCCTATCAGTCAGCCATCGAGCTGCTGATGTCCACTGGCGACGCCTATCGGTGCGTGTGCTCCCGCAAGGAGCTCCAGCAACACGGCGGCCGACACCCCCATGGCTGCCGGGATCGTCAAGCGGGCCCCACCGATCGCCCATCGGCGGTTCGCTTTGCCCTCACCGATGAACACAATCACTGGCAGGACCTGCTTCTAGGCCCCCAGCACCAAACCGTCAGTGCCGAACTGGACGACCCGGTCATACTGCGAAAGGAAGGCTTTTACGCCTATCAGCTGGCCGTGGTAGTGGACGACATTCACCAGGGCATTACCGATGTGGTCCGGGGCTCCGACCTGCTCGACATGACCGCCCAGCAAACCCAGATTTACCGGGCATTGGGCGCCACCCCGCCCCGTTGGCTGCATGTGCCGGTCATCGTCAACGAACAGGGACAGAAGCTCAGCAAGCAGACCCACGCCCCAGCGCTGAACGACGACAAGCCTGCTGACAACCTGATCCAGGCCCTGGTGGCATTGGGCCAGAGGCCTCCGGCATCACTGGCTGGCGCGTCGGTCGATAGCATCCTGGACTGGGGCGCCAGCCACTGGCGGCGCGAGGCCATCCACCTGACATCCGGGTGAACCCCGTGGTATAAAGCGGTTCACAAACCTCAGCGCGGATAGCATGCCTGATGTATATCTACCGTCTGGTCTTCCTGTTGGTTTTGGCCATCTACATCTTCTCTCCCAATATCCTCGATTGGTGGACCTCGCCGGGTAACGCCTGGTACAGCCCCTATTTGATCTGGGCCGGTATTATTGCCATCGGTTTCTGGCTGGAATGGCGACGGGATCCCAATGAGTTTTAGCGCCGCCGGTCTACTCGCTGCCAGCCTGCTCTACCTGGTGATCCTGTTTGCTATCGCCTGGGCAACCGAGAAAGGCACCCTGCTCCGGCACTGGGTCAGGCATCCGCTGGTCTACACCCTGAGCCTGGGCGTCTATGCCGGTATCTGGGCGGTTTATGCCGCCATTGGCGTGGCGGCGGATTCCGGTTACGGCTTTCTTGCCTATTACCTCGGCATCAGTGGTGCCTTCCTGCTGGCGCCAGTGCTGCTGAACCCGGTACTGCGCATCGGCCGCGCCTACCAGCTCACCTCGCTGGCCGATCTGTTCGCTTATCGATATCGCAGCCAGTGGGCCGGCACCCTGGTCACCCTGTGCTCCGGCGGCGCCATCCTGGCCCTGCTCAGCATGCAGATTCAGGCGGTGACCACCTCAGCCAGCCTTCTGGCTCCGGACACCTCGCCCCAGGCCATTAGCGTGATGTTCAGTATCACGGTGGTACTGTTTGCCATGCTCTTTGGTGCTCGTCGTGACCAGAAGTCTGACAATCATCAGGGCCTGGTGCTGGCCATCGCCTTCGACTCCCTGGTCAAGCTGGTGGCCATGCTGGCACTGGGCGGGGTTATCCTGTTTGGCGTCTTCGGCGGCATGAACGGCCTGGAAGGCTGGCTGCTCAGCAACAGCTCGCCGGCCGCCACCATGACCCTGAGCGTGGACGATGGCAGCTGGCGAGCGCTGATGCTGATGTCGTTTGCCGGGGCCCTGGTACTGCCGCACATGTATCACATGACATTCAGCGAGAACCCGTCACCCAAGGCGTTGGCCAAGGCCAGCTGGGGGCTGCCGCTGTACCTGCTGTTAATCGGCCTGCCGGTTCCGCTGATTCTCTGGGGTGGCCAGGCCCTGGCGGTAACCACCGGCCCGAGCTTCTACGCCATCGGCGTAGCCCAGAGCCTCGGCAGCCCGGGACTAACCCTGCTGATGTACATCGCCGGGTTGTCGGCCGCCAGCGGCCTGATGATCGTCAGCACCCTGGCCCTGGCCGGGATGGTGCTCAACCACGTGGTATTGCCTGTAAAAACCCCTCGGGACCAGGGTGACATTTACCGCTGGCTGCAGGGCATCAAGCGCCTGCTGATCGCCGGCATTATTTTCCTGGCTCTGCTGTTTCATGAAACCCTGGGCAAGAACCTGGGTTTGTCCATTCTCGGGATTATTTCCCTGTCCGGTGTACTGCAGCTGCTGCCCGGCGCCCTGGGAGTGATCTACTGGCCCGAAGGTAATCGCCGGGGCCTGATCGCCGGGCTGTTGGTCGGGCTTGCCATCTGGATCGTCACCCTGGTGCTGCCCTTTGCGCACACCGCTAACCTACTCGCCCTGTTTGATGCGCCGCTGGTGCCGGACTACAGCAACTGGCACATCTTTACCTTCATAAGCCTGACCGCCAATGTCGCGGTATTCGCGCTGATATCCATGGTCAGCACCAGCAGCAACGAAGAAAACAGCGCGGCCCAGGCCTGCTCCCTGGGCGCCCTCTCCCGCCCCCAACGTCGGGAGCTGCTGGCCGCCTCCTCCACCGAATTCGAAAAACAACTGGCCGACCCTCTGGGACGGGGCGTGGCCAAACGGGAAGTTGAACGAGCTCTGGCACAACTGAAGCTGCCCAAGCTGGAGTACCGCCCGTACCAGCTGCGCCGACTGCGGGATCAGATTGAGGTCAACCTGTCCGGCCTGCTTGGGCCTTCCGTTGCCCGGGACATGGTAAAACGGCACCTGGGCTTCAAACCCATGACACGGGGCGGCACCGGCCAGGACATCCGTTATGTCGAGCGAGCACTCGGGGAATACCAGAACCAGCTGACCGGACTTGCCGGCGAGCTGGACAACCTGCGCCGACATTACCGGCAGACCCTGCAGAATCTGCCGATTCCGGCCTGCTCGGTGGGCGAGGACGGCGAAATCCTGATGTGGAACCACACCATGGAAAGCCTGACCGGCATAACCGCCGACGATGTTGTCGGCGCCCGCCTGATGGCTCTACCTGAGCATTGGCACATCCTGCTGGAAGACTTCCACAACGGCGACGAACTGCACCGCTACAAACATCGCCTGGACCTGCGCGGCAAACCCCACTGGCTGAACCTGCACAAGGCAGCCCTGAGCGGGCCGGATCATACCGAGGGCGGCAGTATCATCCTGGTGGAAGACCAGACCGAGACCCGACAGCTGGAAGACGAGCTGATGCACAGCGAACGACTGGCCTCGGTGGGCCGGTTAGCCGCCGGGGTTGCCCATGAGATCGGCAACCCGGTAACGGGCATCTCCTCACTGGCTCAGAATCTGCGGCTGGAAACGGACAACCCGGACATCCTGGATACCGCCGACCAGATTCAGCAGCAAACCCGGCGAATTTCCACCATCCTGCAATCGCTGATGAATTTCGCCCGCACCGGCAACCGCGCCCATGCGAACCGCTATGAGCCGGTGACCATTCACCGGTGCGTGGATGAGTCCATTAATCTGCTGTCACTGAGCGACAAGGGCATGGGGGTGCACTTTGTCAACGACTGTCCCCCGAATCTTCAAGTGCTCGGCGATGAGCAACGCCTGGTACAAGTGTTCATTAACCTGTTGGCCAATGCCCGGGACGCCTCTCCCATTGGCGGCACGGTCCGGGTCAGTGGAAACGGCGACGGCTACTCCGCTATCATCGAGGTCGTCGATGAAGGCTCCGGCATACCGGCCGACCAGCTTGATCACGTGTTCGAACCGTTTTACACCACCAAGGCCCCGAACAAAGGCACCGGACTGGGCCTGTCATTGGTGTACAGTATCGTGGAAGAACATTACGGCAACATCCAGGTGGACAGTCCGGCCAACCCGGACACCGGCACCGGTACCTGTGTACGCTTGAGGCTACCCGCTTACGAGCCGGAAACCGGCACCACCACCGTCAGCCAGAACGAAAGGTCATGAAACCTATATGCCTCGCATTCTGATCGTAGAAGATGAAGACATTATCCGCTCAGCAGTGCGCAAACTGCTCCAGCATGCCGGATACACGGTATCCGACGCCGCATCGGTGGAGGAAGCAGAGCAGAATTTCGAGCCGGAACAGTTTGATCTGATCATTTCCGATCTTCGACTCCCGGGCGCCCCCGGCACCGAACTGATCAACCGGGCCCCGAACACGCCGGTCCTGATCATGACCAGCTACGCCAGCCTGCGCTCGGCGGTCGATTCCATGAAGATGGGCGCGGTCGAATACATCGCCAAGCCCTTTGATCACGATGAAATGCTCGCTGCGGTTGAAAAAATCCTGGCCCGGAAGATACCGGGCGCCACCACTGGCGACCTGCAGGATGGATCAGACGCCAGCCCGGAGGACAGCGACCCGGCCAACATCATGTTTGGCCACTGCGCCCCCATGCAGCGCGTCTTCACGCTGATACGCAAAGTCGCTCCGACCGAAACCACGGTGCTGATCCAGGGCGAATCGGGTACCGGTAAGGAGCTGGCGGCACGGGCTCTGCACCTGCTCAGCCCCCGCGCCGCCAAGCCACTGATCTCAGTGAACTGCGCCGCGATCCCGGAGAGCCTGATTGAGTCGGAGCTGTTTGGTCATGAGAAGGGCGCCTTCACCGGTGCGGTTTCAGCACGGACCGGCCTGATCGAGGCCGCCGACGGCGGCAGTCTGTTCCTGGACGAAATTGGCGAACTGCCAGCAGAAGCCCAGGCCCGCCTGCTGCGAGTGCTGCAGGAAAGCGAAATTCGCAAGGTCGGCTCGACCCAGAGCCGGACCGTGAATGTTCGGATGATTGCCGCGACCCACCGCAACCTGAAAGCCATGACCCGCACCGGCGAGTTCCGGGAGGATCTGTATTACCGTCTCAACGTCATGCAGATCCGGATTCCGCCGCTGCGCGAGCGCCAGGCCGACATACT
This sequence comes from Marinobacter sediminum, assembly GCF_016820575.1. Lineage (GTDB taxonomy): Bacteria > Pseudomonadota > Gammaproteobacteria > Pseudomonadales > Oleiphilaceae > Marinobacter > Marinobacter sediminum. The sequence goes on from NZ_JAEMQH010000001.1 coordinate 25,920, forward strand.
GGGCCTGGCCCGACGCTTCCTGAAACGTCAGGGCGAGAAGATGGGCAAGCCCCTGCTCAACCTGAGCCCGGAAGCCATGCGGGCGCTGGAACGGCATCGCTGGCCGGGCAACGTGCGCGAGCTTGAGAACGCCATTGAACGCGCGACCATCCTGTGTGACGGCGACGTGATCTCACCAGGGCTGCTCGACCTGGACAGCGAAGCTGGCGACGAACACATCCCGGAAACACTGGTCGAGGGCAACAACGAGCAAACCCGCGCCACCGATGTCGATTCCTCCAACGACCTGTCTCTGGAAGACTACTTCCAGCACTTTGTCCTGGAAAACCAGGATCGCATGAGCGAAACCGAATTGGCCCAGAAACTGGGTATCAGCCGGAAGTCCCTGTGGGAGCGTCGCCAGCGCCTGGGCATTCCGCGCAAGAAAAGTTCAGGCAATTAAAAAAATGAACCCAGGCTCCATTGTTACCGCCTGTTCCTCCCGGTAACACTCGCCACAGAATTAATGAGACCTCAGTAACACTTTCGCTGTATACGGGGTAACACTTACCACCTGAAAAATCGTAAGACGCTGTTAATAAAGAGATTCTAAAAACTGGCACACGGACTGCAACCTATAGGGCGCACGACAACAAAAACAATCGTGACAACGCAGCGCCAAAACAAAAACAAAAAGCTGTAGAAGAGCGTTCAGTAATAAAAACAAATACAGAACGTGAGCGAACTGAGTGTTTTGGGTACTTTGCTTTTTAGTGGTCCCTCGGCACGTGTGAGTTGTAGATGTAGAGAAGAATCGTCCTCCAGGCGACACTGCACCTGCCCTAATCTCATTCGATGTCTCTGACCGCTCTGTGTGTTCAAAGCTTTCCGTTTGCACCGCTGACCCCCGAAATTGGGGACATGCAGTGGGGTAGAAAAACTAAGAAGAATCCCGGTAACAACAAAAACAATGCAGATCGTCAACGCTTTCAGGGCGGATTCGTGAAAACGGATCCGCCTTTTGATTATCTGGACCAGCCACCTTTCAGTGCCTCATTCCCAGTCAAACGTGGGCAAAACCTGCACAAACCGTTAAACTCTCGGTTTTTGCTCTTCGCAACCACGGATTTAAATGCCTAAACGACTCGTCGAAAAACTTCGTTCCTTTATTCCCGGCACCGGGAAAAAGAAGCTCCGTCCCTATCAGCGTCGGGAAATTCCGCGCGACCAGCACAATGTTTCCCGCTCGGCCATCAGCGAACCTGCCAAGAAGGTTCTCAACCGGCTTAACAAAGCCGGCTTCGAGGCCTACCTCGTTGGCGGCGGCGTGCGTGACATACTGCTCGGCGGTGTACCAAAAGACTTCGACATCGCGACCAACGCGACGCCGGAAGAGGTGCACGAATTGTTCCGTAATTCCCGGCTGATTGGCCGCCGCTTCCGTATCGTACACGTGGTGTTTGGCCGCGAAGTCATCGAGGTGACCACCTTCCGCGGCAACGCCAGCGAAGCCGAAGACGACGCGCCGGACGACGATCGCAAAACCTCCGAGCACGGCCTGCTGTTGCGTGACAACGTCTACGGCAGCCAGGAAGAAGACGCCCTGCGTCGGGATTTCACGGTTAATGCTCTTTACTACTGCATCCGTGACTTCACCGTGATCGATTTTGCCGATGGCGTCGAGGATCTGCGAAACCGCCAGCTTCGGCTGATTGGCGACCCGGAAACTCGGTACCGGGAAGACCCGGTGCGTATGCTGCGGGCCATCCGCTTTGCCGCCAAGTTGGATTTCGACATCGAGCCGGACACCGAAGCCCCGATCCGGGAACTCGCGCCCCTGCTCACCCACATTCCGCCCGCTCGCCTGTTCGAGGAAGTGCTCAAGCTGTTCTCGGCCGGCCAAGGCGAGGCGACCTACGATCTGTTGAGCCGCTATAACCTGCTGGCGCCACTGTTCCCCGAGACCGTTCGGGCGATCAATAACGGCGAGTCGGATGAACTTATCCGTCAGGCCCTGCGCAATACGGATGCCCGCATCGCCCAAGGCAAGTCGGTGACACCTTACTTCCTGTTTGCCGCCATGCTCTGGCCGGCCCTGCAGGCGGAATGGACCCGACGCCAAGACAACGGCGACCCGGTTCAACCGGCCCTGCACGGCGCCATCGGCAAAGTCATTGGGCGCCAGGTTCAGGCCACCTCCATCCCCAAGCGCTTCTCCGGTCCGATGAAAGAGATCTGGGAAATGCAGATGCGCCTGCCCCGTCGCCAGGGCAAGCGCGCTTTTGCCGCCATGAGCCATCCCAGATTCCGGGCTGCCTACGACTTCCTGCTGGTGCGTGAAGCGGCGGGCGAAATCGAACCCGGCCTCGGCCAATGGTGGACCGATTTCCAGAAAACCGATGAGCGCGGCCAGGAGCGCATGCTGACTGAGCTGGGCAGCGACGCTCCCAAGAAGCGTAAACGTCGGCGGAAGCCACCCACCAAGCGCCCCGCCGAGTAATGACCACGGACGCCTTTATTGGTCTCGGCAGCAACCTTGAAAACCCGGCAGCACAGCTGGCTCAGGCAGTTGCCGCCCTGGCCAGCCTGCCGGATTCAGTGCTGGTGGCGCAGTCGCCCTTTTACGCCAGCCGCCCGGTTGGCCCGCAGGATCAGCCGGACTTCGTCAATGGCGCGGTCTGGCTGCGCACCACCCTGCGCCCCCACGAGCTGCTTGACCACCTACAGACCATCGAACAGCGCCATGGCCGTGAGCGGCTCAGGCACTGGGGACCGAGAACACTGGATCTGGATCTGCTGATATTTGGCAGCCAGACCCTGGCTGACGAGCGCCTGACCGTCCCCCACAAAGAACTTCCGAACCGGGATTTTGTACTTCAGCCCCTACTGGACTTAGAGCCCGCCCTGACCCTGCCCGATGGCCGCACCGTCAAGGAACTGCGCCAGCATTGCCCCGACAACGATCTGCGCAAGTTGCCGCCAGTGGCGCGGGAACCCTTCACTCCGTCGTGAACCGCGCTCACGCCGTCCTCCCACTAATTTCCAGCAACGCCCGGCCAGGCACTGACTGCACCGGTCCAACGGGGCCCGTGCTACTATTGCCTCAAACATAGCCCCGGATTACCCTTAGCACTGTACGCCGGCAGACCCCGGCCCGGTCTTGGCCCATCCACCCACAAGGCAAGGATTTTATGGCTGTTACCATCAATACCCTTCGGGAATACAAACAAAAGGGCGAAGCCTTTTCCGTCCTGACTTCTTACGATGCCACCTTTGCCCAGGTGGTCAGTGAAGCGGGTGTCGATGTCATCCTGATCGGAGACTCGCTGGGCATGGTGCTGCAGGGCCACGACAGCACCCTGCCGGTCACCATGGACCAGATGGTTTATCACACCAATTGCGTCGCCAAGGGTAATGCCGGTGCCTTAATCATGGCCGACATGCCGTTCATGACCTACGGCACCGTGGACGCAGCCCTGGAAAATGCGGCCGAACTGATGCGTGCCGGCGCCCACCTGGTCAAGCTCGAAGGCACCGATTGGATGAAAGACACCATCCATGCTTTGAGCGAGCGTGGCGTACCCGTATGCGCGCACCTGGGCCTGACCCCTCAGTTCGTCAACAAGTTCGGTGGCTACAAGGTGCAGGGCCGCAACGAGAAAGCAGCAGAAATGATGATCGAACACGCCTGCGAACTGGAAGCGGCCGGTGCTGACCTGATCCTGCTTGAGTGCGTACCCGCACCCCTGGCCGCCCGCATCACCCAGGCCGTCAAAGCGCCGGTCATTGGCATTGGCGCTGGCGCCGATACCGACGGCCAGGTGCTGGTCCTGCACGATATGCTGGGTGTCACCACCGGGCGCAAACCCCGATTTGTGAAGAACTTCCTGGCCGAGACCAATTCCGTCCAGGAGGCCATTGAGGCCTACGTGAGCGCCGTGCGCGCACGAACTTTCCCCGCCGAGGAGCATACGTTCAAGGCATGAGAACCGTACATTCCCTGAAAGAACTTCGCACCATCCTCCGCGGCTATCGACGCCAGGGCAAAACCATTGGCCTGGTGCCGACGATGGGCAACCTCCACGAGGGCCACATATCCCTTGTGCGCAAAGCCGCGGAAGCGGCGGACGTGGTGGTCACCAGCATTTTCGTAAACCCGATGCAGTTCGGGGCTGGCGAAGATCTGGACACCTACCCGCGCACACTGACGGAAGATCAGGAGCAGCTAGAAGCTGCCGGCAACACCCTGGTGTTCGCCCCCGGTGTGGAGGAGGTCTATCCCGAAGGGCTGGCCTTGCAAACCCAGGTGGTGGTTCCAGAAGTCAGCGACGGTCATTGTGGCGCCAGCCGCCCCGGTCATTTCGAGGGTGTGGCAACGGTAGTCACCATGCTCCTGAACATGGTTCAGCCAGACGTCGCGGTGTTTGGCGAAAAGGACTTCCAGCAGCTCGCGGTAATCCGGAAACTGGTCCGCGACCTTATGCTACCGGTGGAAGTCGTGGGCGCGCCCACCATCCGGGAAGACGACGGCCTGGCCAAGAGCTCCCGAAATGGTTATCTAACAGCGAGCGAACGCAAAATCGCCCCGGTGGTCTACCAGACCCTGCAAGCAACCGCCCGCGAACTAGCCGGGGGGCGTTCGGATTTCCAGAGCCTGGAGGAAGAAGCCCGCAACCGCCTTGCCGAGGCCGGCCTGCGGCCGGACTATTTCAACATCGTTAATAGCCAAACCCTGAAGCCGGCCAGCACCGACGACACCGACATTACCCTGCTGGTGGCAGCCTTCCTGGGCACCACCCGTCTGATCGACAACCTGTCAATGAATCGCTAAGACAATACTCAGTAAATCACGGAAAAGGATGTTCTGATGTCTGATCGCGCGTCCCAACTGACCTCCTTCCCGGAGTGGCAGGCGCTGGAGCAACACCGGCTGCACATGCAGTCGGTGTCGATGAAGCAGCTATTTACCGAGGACCCAGAGCGGGCCAGCCGCTACTTCATCAAGGGCGCGGGAATATCCCTGGATTTTTCCAAGAACCGCATCACCGACGAAACCCTGAGCGCCCTGCTGGCGCTGGCCGAACGCTGTGGCCTGCCGGCACGCCGGGACGCCCTGCTGCGCGGCGAGCCGGTCAACCGCACCGAACAACGTCCAGCCCTGCACACGGCCCTGAGACACCCTGGCGACGCCTCGATCATGGTAGACGGCGTCGATGTGGTGGCCGAGGTCCAGCACACTCTGGAGCGGATGGAAGCGGTGGTCACCAACGTTCTGAATCAGTCCCAAACCGGATACAGCGGCAAGGCCTTCACCGATGTGGTCAGCATCGGCATTGGCGGTTCCTATCTCGGACCGAAGCTGGTCAATGAGGCCCTTCAGCCTTACTGGCAGGGCGGCATGCGCTGCCACTTTGTCGCCAACATCGACGGCACCGACATCCTGGAAGTGCTCCGGCAGGTGAACCCGGAAACCACCCTGTTCCTGATCCAGTCGAAATCATTCCGAACCCAGGAAACCCTGGAGAACAGCACCGTGGCGCGGCAATGGCTGGTGGATTATTGTGGAGACGACTCAGCGGTGGCCAAGCACTTCCTGGCGGTTACCGCCAACGTGCCGGGCGCGGAAAGCTTTGGCATCCACGCCGAGCAGGTGTTTCCGATGTGGGACTGGGTTGGCGGGCGCTACTCGCTGTGGTCCGCCATTGGCCTGCCGGTGGCACTGACCATCGGCATGGACAACTTCCGGCGTCTGTTGGCGGGCGCCCATGCCATGGACAGCCACTTCCAGGATGCGCCACTGGCGCTGAATCTGCCCGTGGTCATGGGCTTACTGGGTGTCTGGTACAACAATTTCTGGAACGCTCACACCCACGCCATCCTGCCGTATGACCAATACCTGCGCAGCCTTCCGGATCACCTCCAGCAACTGGACATGGAAAGCAATGGCAAGAGTGTGACCGAGACCGGAGAACCGCTGGCCTGCGAGTCGGGCCCGATCATCTGGGGTGGAACCGGCTCCAATGGCCAGCACGCCTATCACCAGCTGATCCATCAAGGCACCCGGCTGATTCCGGCCGACTTCATCATTCCGCTGAAAACCCACAACCCGGTGGCCACGCACCACGCCGACCTGTTTGCCAACTGCCTGAGCCAAAGCCAGGCAATGATGGCGGGCAAATCACTGGCGGAGGCCCGGGCCGAACTGGCAGCAGAGGGGCTTTCGGAATCGGAGATTGAGCAGCTGGCGCCCCATAAGGTGATTTCCGGCAACAAACCGAGCAACACCCTGGTTTTGGAGCAGGTTACTCCTGAGAGCGTGGGGGCACTGATCGCCCTGTACGAGCATCGAACCTTTGTCCAGGGAGTCATCTGGGGCGTGGATTCGTTTGATCAATGGGGCGTGGAGCTAGGCAAACAGCTAGGCAAGGAAATTTTGCCCCGCCTGCTCGGGAAGGATACGCAGGTCACTGGTAGCGACAGCTCAACCGACCACTTGGTTAAGCTGTTCCGGTCAGTCGGCGACTACTGAAATCTGACGGCCCTGCCAGGTAAAGGACACCGGCCAGAGTTTCTGGTCGGACCGGTAAGCCCGCCACAACTCCCGATAGCTTTGCCCCGTCACCGGATGCAGGGCCTCGGGCGCAATGTCGGCCAACGGCTGCAGAACGAAGGCGTTCTTCAAGATTTCGCCGCGAGGCAACTCAACCCCATCGACTATTCCTACCCGGTCGCCATAGGTCAGAATATCCAGATCCAGGGTTCGGGCACTGAACTTGGGCACATCCCGACGGCGACCGTTATCGGCCTCCAGTTGCTTGAAGCGCTGCGACAGTTCACCCACTGGCAGACCAGTTTTGACGCCAACCACCAGATTCAGAAACGGCGAGCCCTTGAAGCCCACCGCCTCGCTTTCATAAACCGGTGAAATCTCAAGGCCTCCAAACCAGTTCGCCAGCGCGTCCAGGGCTGCGGTAACGTAACGCTCGCGGTCTACGTTGCTGCCAATACTGATGTACACCCGGACCTGGTCGGCCATTAACGCGTTCCCCTTTCTATTCGGACACCCACCGCCTGCGCCGCCGGCACCGCTCCGGGTTTTCTCAGTGTCAGCGCCAGCCAGGTAATTCCAAACTGCCGCTGCAGCTGCGCCGCGAGCTGCTCAGCACCGTGCTCCAGCAACTTGGGCTGAAGTGCTTGCAGGCAGGATGTGACCAACTCGCTGACCGCGGCATAATCCAGGGCATCTCCGACATCATCCGAGGCACCCGGAACCCGGTTATCCCAAGCCATTTCCAAGTCCACAAGCAGGCGCTGGTCGACCTTCCGTTCCCAATCGTAGACACCGACAACGGTCTCAACTACCAGACCTTCAATGAGTACACTGTCTGCCAAGGGGGCTCCCGGAGTATTCCACTCTTTGCTGATTGAATAACGCACAACCAACGGATACTGTGATAACGCTGGCCTGTTTTACTGGGTCGGCATTTTCGCATACTACACCCTGAGACGTCTCCGCCTTCGAGCCGACACCATGAGCCTCCCTTCCGCACTCGCCACCACACTGTCCAGCGACCCGGTTGTCACCGTTCTGCTCTGCTTTGCCGCCTACCTGGCCGGCTCGGTGCTGTTTGCGCTGCCGGTGTGCCGACTGTGGGCGCTGCCCGATCCACGGGCACAGGGTTCTGGCAATCCTGGTGCCACCAATGTATACCGCACCGGCGGCTGGGGGCCTGCCCTGATAACACTGGCACTGGATGCAGCCAAAGGCTGGCTCCCCGTCTGGCTGGCCCACAATCTGGGGCTGTCGGTGATGGCGCAAGCCATAGTGGCACTGTGTGCCGTTACCGGACACATGATTCCCGTGTTCTACCGCTTCAAGGGTGGCAAAGGCGTGGCGACTGCACTGGGCGCAGGCCTGGCCCTAGCGCCGATAACCACCTCGCTGATGGCAGCCATCTGGCTGCTGGTGATTTGGCGCTGTCGCATCTCGGCACTGGCGTCGCTAATCGCCATCGTCTCCGGTCCGATCATCAGCGCCCTGATCGAACCCGACACCCTGGCCTTGTTTGGCTTGCTGGCGCTGCTGATCGTGGTTCGGCACCGGAATAACCTGATCAGGCTGGCTCAGGGCCGGGAAGCCGGTCTTTAACGCGTCAATTGCCCGCCAGCACAAGGCGTGGGCTAATCCACCAAACCGGCTGAGCGCGGCTCAGTAATGGCCGGCAGGGTGTTCATCGGCCAGCGCGGTACCGCAACAATCTTCTCACCATCCCGCTGCCCTGCCCGCAAGCGCTGGGCGCCGGCATAGGCAATCATGGCCCCGTTATCGGTGCAGAATTCCGGCCGGGCGTAGAACACCCCAGCCTGCAGCTTGGCGGTCATGGCTTCCAGGGCGGCGCGCAAGCGCTTGTTGGCGCTGACACCACCAGCAATGACCAGACGCTTGCAGCCGGTCTGCTCAAGGGCTCGCCGACACTTGATGGTCAGGGTCTCAACCACGGCGGTTTCGAACGCCAGGGCGATGTCGGCGCGGGTCTGGTCATCGAGACCGTCCGCATCCCGGGCTGCACTGACGGTATTCAGGGTAAAGGTCTTCAAACCACTGAAACTGAAATCCAGGCCGGGGCGGTCGGTCATCGGGCGCGGGAATCGATAGCGGCCCGGCGTTCCTTTCTCAGCCAGTGCCGCAACCCGCGGCCCGCCGGGGTAATCCAGCCCGAGCATCTTGGCGGCTTTATCGAAAGCCTCGCCGGCGGCGTCATCCACGGACTCACCCAGCATTTGGTAAGCACCAATACCATCTACCCGGACCAACTGGGTGTGACCACCCGACACCAGCAACGCGACAAACGGAAAGGCGGGCGGATTGTCCTCCAGCATTGGCGCCAGCAGATGACCCTCCATGTGATGCACACCCAGAACTGGCACCCCCAGGGCAAACCCCAAAGAGTGAGCAACCGAGCCACCAACCATCAGCGCACCGACCAAGCCCGGCCCGGCCGTGTAGGCAATGCCTTCCAGGTCCGCCCGAACCTTGCCGGCCTGGGCCAACACCTGATCGCACAACGGCAGCAGCTTGCGCACATGGTCACGCGATGCCAACTCAGGCACCACGCCGCCGTAATCGGCGTGCATGTCGATCTGACTGAACAGGGCGTGCGCCAACAGCCCCTGCTCGCTGTCGAACAGGGCCACGCCGGTTTCATCACAGGAAGTTTCAATACCGAGAATCAGCATAATATCCGGGCCACGTTAATAGGCATGTGTGGAAAACGCCGCATTTTAGCAGAAACCCGAAACGCCCTGTCAGATTCATCTGAACAATCATTGACCTTGCCATAACCCAGGCGCTATCATTGCCGCCCTAAAATATGCACTGGTCGAGTTTTAGCCAATCTGACCAGGGATCGAACCGGTCTGGCGCTGCCAGGCGGATTACATTGAAACCGAATCTATCAGGTAGGTGATTTCCGAATGCCAGCTGTTAAAGTGAAAGAGAATGAACCGTTTGACGTAGCACTGCGTCGCTTCAAGCGTTCCTGCGAAAAAGCGGGTGTACTTTCTGAAGTACGTCGTCGCGAGCACTACGAGAAGCCGACCGCTGTTCGTAAGCGCAAAGCAGCCGCTGCCGTTAAGCGTCATCTCAAGAAGCTTCAGCGGGAACAGCGCAAGTTCGAGCGTCTGTACTAAGTTATATCGACGCCGCTTGACTGCAAAGCACTGATTGCCTGTTCAGCCGCAGGCTGCACAGAGCGACTTCAAAAATGCCGCCGAGGCCTGGCTTCGGCGGCATTTTTGGCTATGGCTGAACCCGACACAAGTCCCGGTTGATCTGGAGTCTCCATGAGTGGACTGATCCCTCAACGTTTTGTTGAAGACCTGCTTGATCGTCTCGATCTGGCAGAGCTGATCGGTTCTCGCATCACTCTCAAGAAAGCCGGCGCGAATTACAAGGCGTGCTGCCCGTTTCACGATGAAAAGACGCCGTCCTTCAACGTGCGTCCGGACAAGGGCTTTTACCACTGCTTCGGCTGTGGCGCCCATGGCGATGCCATCAGTTTCATTCGCGAATTCGAGGGCATAGGCTTCACCGAAGCCGTTGAAGAACTGGCCAAGCGGGCCGGCCTGGAGGTGCCTTACGACAAGGCCGCCAAGCAGGAGATCCAGCAGGCCCGAACGCTGACCGATGCGCTCGATTTTGCCAGCCGGTTCTATCAGTCCGCACTGACCAGCCAGCAAGGCGCCTACGCCCGGGATTACCTGCAACAGCGGGGCCTGGACGACGCCATCGTGCAGCAGTACCAGATTGGTTACGCGCCTTCGGCCGGGACTGCCCTGTTCGACGCCGCCAGCAAGGACCTGAAAGGCCCTTTGGTGGAAACCGGCACGGTCTCCGACAAGTACGGACGGCCCCGGGATCTGTTCCGCAATCGGGTCATGTTCCCGATCCGCAACAGCCGGGGCAAAACCATTGCCTTTGGTGGTCGGACCCTGGGTGACGACAAGGCCAAGTACATCAACTCTCCGGAGTCTGATGTCTTTCACAAGAGCCGGGAAATATACGGCCTGTTCGAAGCCAAACAGGCGATACGGCAACTGGACAAGCTGCTGGTTGTTGAAGGCTACATGGATGTCATTGCCCTGGCCCAGCACGGCATTCACTACGCCGTCGCAACGCTGGGCACGGCAACCAACCAGGACAGCCTGACCGCCCTGCTCCGGCAGGTGCGGCACATTGTGTTCTGTTTCGACGGCGACCAGGCCGGGTTCCGTGCCGCTGACCGCGCCATGGACAACGCGCTTGAGCTGATGGCCGACGGCATGCATCTGCAATTCCTGATGCTGCCTCAGGGCGAGGATCCGGACACGCTGGTGCGCAAGGAAGGCCCGGAGGCGTTCCAGGCACGAATTGACGGTGCCACTCCACTGTCCCGCTATCTGTTCGACCGGCAGAGTGAGGGTCTGGACCTGCAGCTTCCGGAACATCGGGGCGAGTTAAGGGCCCGGGTAGAGCCGCTGCTGAACAAGATGCCGAAGAGCACCCTGCGGGATGCCATGTGGCACGAGATGCTCCGGCTGTGCGGCGGCCGCAATCAGTGGCAAAGCCGGCCGAAAAATCAGGGCGGAAACTGGAAAGACGGTCGACGGGATCGGGTTACCGAAGAGCGCATCGACGTAAAACTCAGCAAAGACAGCATCTTGTGCCTGGCCTTGCTGGAAGCGCCGGAAATGGCCACCGAAGTGGTCGAGCTGTCGCGGAGTTCGCGCCAGTTTACCCAGGCCCGCAACTTCGCCAGCTGGATTCTCGATCAGGAAGTCCGAGATCGGAAATCACTGGTGCGCTGCCTGGCCCTTGATGGCCAGGCCCGAGATCGCTTTTTCCATCTTTTCGATGGCATTGAGCACATTCCGGCCAGGGAGAGCACGCTGGAGGCGGCACGGGAACTGCTGAGCCCGAACGAAGAATCATCGCGACAACAGCGGCTTGCGGCTCTGTTGCGCAATTTCTCGAACCTCACAGCCGAGGAACGCAAAGAATTACGAACCCTGAGTAGTGGCACTCAGGAGTAACAGGACTTGAAACTAGACGCATTGATCACCATCTAACCATTCGGTGGCAGTGCGACCGAGCGACAGCTATAATGGCTGTTTCACTTTTTTCCTTCTCAAAGCGAGTTCACAGGGTGTCTATGTCAGGCAATTCGCAAAAATCACGTTTAAAAGACCTCATTGCACGAGGCAAGGAACAAGGTTACCTGACTTACGCCGAGGTAAACGACCACCTCCCGGAAGACATTGCCGATCCGGATCAGGTCGAAGACATCATTCGCATGATCAACGACATGGGTATCCAGGTAACCGAAGAAACACCGGATGCCGATACTCTGCTGATGACCGAAGGCGACTCCACTGCGGACGAAGCCGCTGCCGCCGAAGCCGCAGCCGCGCTCGCTGCAGTTGAAACCGATGCTGGCCGCACCACCGATCCAGTGCGCATGTACATGCGTGAGATGGGTACCGTAGAACTGCTGACCCGTGAAGGCGAAATTGTTATCGCCAAGCGCATCGAGGAAGGCATTCGTGACGTCATGGCGGCCGTTGCCCACTTCCCGGGCACCGCGGGCACCGTGATTCAGGCGTACAACCGCATTATCGAAAACGAAGGCCGCATCAGCGACATCGTCACCGGTTTCCTGGATCCCGACGACGCTGAGCCGTTCATGGGCGAGGAAACCCCGGCCGCCAGCACTGACACTTCCAGCGCTTCATCCGACGATGACGATGATGACGAGGAAGAAACCGAAAGCGGCCCGGATCCTGAAGAGACCCGGCTGCGTTTCGAACTGCTGACCGAAAAACTGGAAGCAGCCGACAAGGCGCTGGCCAAGCACGGTCGTGGTGACAAGAAAACCCAGGAAGCACTGAACGAACTGGGCCAAGTATTTGCCCCGTTCAAGCTGGCCAACAAAGCCTTCGACGAGCTGGTCAACGTGGTCCGTTCCACCAACGTGCTGGTGCGCGAGAACGAACGCGCCATCATGCAAATCTGTGTCCGCGACTGCAAAATGCCACGGAAGGACTTCATCAAGTCCTTCCCGGGTAACGAAACCAATCTGGACTGGGCCGAAAAGATTGGCCGGAGCAAGAAGCCGTACGCCGCGCCCATGTCAGAGCGCATTGACGAGATCGTTCGCCTGCAGAAGCGCATCCAGAACGTTCAGACCGAAGTAGATCTGGACGTGGCCGACGTCAAGGAAATCAACCGTCGCGTTTCCATCGGTGAAGCCAAGGCCCGCCGCGCCAAGAAGGAAATGGTTGAGGCCAACCTGCGACTGGTTATCTCCATCGCCAAGAAGTACACCAACCGCGGCCTGCAGTTCCTGGACTTGATCCAGGAGGGCAACATCGGCCTGATGAAGGCCGTCGACAAGTTCGAATACCGTCGTGGTTACAAATTCTCGACCTATGCCACCTGGTGGATTCGTCAGGCCATCACCCGCTCCATCGCGGACCAGGCTCGCACCATCCGTATTCCGGTGCACATGATCGAGACCATCAACAAGCTCAACCGGATCTCCCGCCAGATGCTGCAGGAGATGGGCCGCGAGCCCACGCCGGAAGAGCTGGGTGAGCGCATGGAGATGCCGGAAGACAAGATCCGCAAGGTCCTGAAGATCGCCAAAGAGCCGATCTCCATGGAAACCCCGATCGGTGATGATGAAGACAGCCATCTGGGCGACTTTATCGAGGACATCCAGGCACTGTCTCCGGTGGACTCCGCGACGGCCGAAGGTCTGCGTGAAGCCACCCGTTCGGTACTGGCCGGCCTGACCGCGCGTGAGTCCAAGGTACTGCGTATGCGTTTCGGTATTGAAATGAATACCGACCACACCCTGGAAGAAGTCGGCAAGCAGTTCGACGTTACCCGGGAACGCATTCGTCAGATCGAAGCCAAGGCTCTGCGCAAACTGCGCCATCCGTCCCGCTCCGATCACCTGCGTGGCTTTATCGATGATCAGGGCAATCCTCAGGGATAAGGCTCACAACAGTAGCGGGCGCCTCACCTCACCGGTATAATGGCGCCCGCTCTGTTTCCCCTCCCGGAAACACCTTTTAAAACAGCAAGTAGTGTACGGGCCTATAGCTCAGTTGGTTAGAGCAGGGGACTCATAATCCCTTGGTCGCTGGTTCGAGTCCAGCTGGGCCCACCATCCTCTTCTTAGCACTCACTTCTTTTGCGATACTTGGCTGTTTGTTTTCGCCTCGGCGCTTTGATAACGCTCTAATGCAAAAAAGCCCCGGTATAACCGGGGCTTTTTCACTCATTAACATATCACGCTTTTTTGAATCGCCGCCTGCATCCCAACGCCGCCAAGCCCAGCCCCATAATGGCCAGCGTACCAGGCTCGGGTACCTCAACCGCGCGCCCAATGGGGGCTATGTGACTGATGGTATACCCGTCTCTCGGCAAGTTGAAGCCGGCAGCAAGCACCGACGTATCGATAACCGCCCAGTTCAGATTAGTCGTGTTTTCGAACAACCCGTACCACTGCGCATTCTTGATAAAGAAATACTCTGTCGGGCTCGACAACTCAAACGCAATCACCGAAGAGCTGCCGTTTACCTTCCCATACGACTGGGATTCAACCTTATTACCCTCTTCATAGGTAGTTGGCGCTTTACCCAGGCTCGCTAGAAGGTTGTTAATCCAACACAGCTCAGTTCTGGGGCTGTTTCCACGGCCGCAAGTACCTGTAGGGCTAGAGTTCAAGTTACTGGTTTGTCCCAGCAATGCATCGGCACTCCCAACATCCTGCAGACCTACCAGGTACGCCGACGCTGGGCCTACCCAAGCGAGAGATGCCGCCATCACCAACGATTTTGTTAACGCCTTCATTCTATTTACTCCCCTAGCAGGGATGATCCAATTCAACTATTCCCCCTGTCGATATCACAGGCCCTGACCGCGAATCATCGCAACACCATCAAGAACTTGCCCTGTGCTTATACTCGCTTCTCAAAAGAGGCATAACATAGGCCAAAAAAGAACTAACACAGCAACTTCAACATGATAATCATCGGCGAAGGAACAGCCTCGCGTATCAGTGTAAAAATCTTCGACACATCACGTTGGAATGGCATGGCAAAAGATTGAAATGCTCGTCACCAGAGACCATCAGAAAACGGAACGATAGCTCAGATTCCGTCCGACAAAGCGCTGGCACCACCCTGGTTGAGCGGCTTTGGCACTGTTGGCAACGAATTTGTCCTCCCCTCCCTCGCTTAAATCCCTGTATTTTTTAGATTTAGTCCGACAATCTGGCAATTATGGTTGTGCAGACACAAACCTTTGTCAAAAAAGCCAACGCCCTCATCAGAAAAGCCTCATAAACTACCCCTGATAATAAAAAAGGAATAACCGTGTTCCATGATTGGTCACGGCTCGAGAACAAAAAACAACGAAATAATGGAGTGTATCAATGCCTTCCACCTCCCGATCTTCAGTACGGGCGATGTCTCTGGCCGTTGCGACGCTGTCCTCTGGCCTTTCCCTGTCTGCCGCTGCCAGCATGGGCAATCTCGGCACTACCTATGGTGTCATGCCGGTCGACGTTGCGACGGCGCAATCCCTGTCCATGTTTAATGACCAGGTCTCGGCCACTTACTACAACCCGGCCTACCTCACCAAGGACGCCCGGGGTGAACTGACCACCGGCATCCTGCACGCCGAGCAGGAGTTGCGGTCGGCCAATCCGAACGCCAACAGCGACGTCCTTTCGAACTCACCCAGCCAGCACGTGCTGATTGGCATGAAGACCAACCTTGGCTCGCTGACCCGCTCCAAGCATCCGATCTACCTCGGTTTTATCGCCGGCGTCGAGAAGTACGGCAAGGAGATGCTGGCCTTCCGCTCGGAGACCACTGAAAGCGGACAGTTCCTGCAGTATGGCAAGGAGCCTCTGTTCCTGAACATTGGTGGCGCCACCCCAATCTGGCGGGGCATCTCCGCTGGAGCGTCGGTACGAATTACCCTGGAGGCTGCGGCTAACCTCGAGGCAGTCTCAACCCTGGGCGGTGAAACCAGCCGGGAACGGCTGGGCGTTAATGCGGAGCCGTCCCTGAAAACCATCCTCGGCACCAGCATGGACTTGGGGAGCACCTTCTGCCCCGACTCTGAGTGTTTCCTGGATGGCTGGGAAACAGCTCTGACCTACCGCACCAAGTCGGCTGCGTCCACCGCCGTCGACTCCAACATCATCGTGACCCAGACCATTCCCGACCCGGGTCTAAGCCTGGCAGTCTCCACCATTGACTCATTCCAGCCGGAAACCATTGGCATCGGGGCTCAGTACCGGACGGAAAACTGGCGAGTCGGCGGCTCTATTGAGCAGCAGAACTGGTCTGAGCTCGAGGATGAATTCGCCTCTGACACCATCAAGGATCAGGAGTCTCAATCACCGGGCGATCGCATCCAGTTCGACGACATTCTTATCCCCCGCCTTGGTGCGGAATACCAGTTGAACAAGAACTTTGCAGTGCGGGCCGGCGTTGCCTACGAGGAATCGCCCCTCAAGACCACGCGCAACCCCGAGCTCAACTACCTCGATACCGACAAGATCGTGCTCGGGCTGGGCCTGAGCGCCACCTACGATCGCACCCGGCTGCTCGCCTACCCGGTTCGACTCGATGTTGGCTATCAGTATCAGCAGCTTCAGGAGCGGGACTTCACCCTGGTGGATTACGACGGCAACGAGACCGACGTGACCGCCGACGGCGATGTTCATGTCATTAGCGGCTCCATCACCCTGAAGTTCTGAGCGCCTGACCTCTTCAGCCTCTGAATTCCTGAGCATCCAGCTTTGAGGAGAAGTTCTGCCATGAAATACAACAAGACTCTGGCACTGATACCCGCGCTTCTGCTCGCCGCCTGTGGCGGCGACGAACAGAGTGTGACCAAGACCACTCCGGGCTCGGTGGTCTACTCCTACCCGGCTGATGGCCAGACCGGCATCAGCCCGGCTGCAGACATTGTGGTCCGGTTTTCCCACGCTATTACCGATACCGAAGCCGACCTGAAGGACAAGATCCGTGTCACAGACGGCACCACCCTGGTGGATTTCACCGTCACCAAGGTGGATGGCGGACACAGTCTTAAACTGACGCCGGCAACGGCCCTGAGTACCGGAACCAACTACTCGGTAACATTCCAGGATCCGCTTCTGGCCGAGGAAGCCAGAACCATCAGCACACCCAACGCCCAGGGCGCTGAAGGCATTCAGTTTTCTACCCGTGGCGGTTTTACCGGAATCGCCAGCCTGGACAACAGCGCCGGCGATTTTGCAGTAGCGGAGATGGTCCCGGCTCCGAATAGCGAATTCCAGCCGATGAACTTCTCCACTTTCCGGCTGACACTGACCCACCCGGTGCATCCGAACTGGCAGGCCATGGGCGGCCAGATCCTCCTGGAAGATTCAGCTGGTGAGCCCGTGCCCGCCACCGTGCTGGTGGATGGCCGCCGCATAACCGTCGACCCCTGCACCGTCGAAGCCCAGGAACTCTGCGGCACCAAGGACGATGCCCTTACCGCCGGCCAAAGCTACACGCTCCGGATACAGGCTCTGCCGAGCCACACCACCGGCGGAACCCTGGATTTCAGCAAGCAGTTTACCGCCCGCGAAACCGGCCCGACCGTAGTTCTGTTCCAGGAAGTGATTGACTCAGGCTTGCTCGCCGGCACAGGTGAATCCGGCGCCCGCAAATCCCGGCTCAACGGCCAGATTATCAATGGAGTCACCCTGAACTCGGTCCTCCAGGGCGTTGCCGGGCCGTCCCAGCAAACTGGCGGGCTGTTCGCCGAACTGGCCTACGCGCCATCCTTTGACGCCGATGAACCCCTGCCCCTGCGTGTGCCGAAAGGCAGCGTGCTCACCAGCAGCAGCCTGGATGTAAAGATCAATGGCAGTGTGCCGGTGATCAACCCCAGAACCGGTCAGATGCAAACCACCGGCGACATCAAGGTCACCATGCTCTCTGACGCCACCGGTTACCTGAGCCCGAACCCGTACACCGACGATCTCAATGCGCCACGTCACGTTAAGCTGTTTATGGATGTCTCCATGAACACCGAGGAAGCACAGCCCAATGCCTCCCTGTCCCAGGACCTGCTCGGGGTCGAATTGAGCGGCATTGCCATTGTGCAGGATGGAGTCCTCACCATTGATGCCATCGGCGTGGTCGAACCTGAGCTGCTGGGCCAGGAGTACACCGACTCCACCATCGCCTTCCGGATCGAGGCAGCCACCGATGCCGACTCGGCACTCGATGCCGAAGAACTGTATGAACCCGACAGCACCATCCCACAGCTGGTCAGCTGGATGCCAGGCCCGACGGACGCCATTCCGGCCACCCGACAGTCAATGCAGCGACCCGGCGACCCGGTGATCCTTAATTTCGATGAACCGCTGGATGCCAGCACGATTCCCAAGGGCATCACCCTGATTGAGGGCGGCACACCGTTGGCCACTGACCAGCTCGAAACCAAGCTGGACGGTACCGCTGTGGTGATCAACCCCAAGGGTGGGCTCAAGCACGGCGTCGACTACAGCGTTCAAATCGATTCCAGCCTGACTGACCTGGCCGGTAATAGTGCCACATCCCAAGCCCTCGCATTCCGCCTACCGGAACTCGGCGACGGCTCTGTGTTTACGGTATCTCCGATCGCCCTGACCACCTACCCGGGCTACCCCTGTGCCACCACCGGTGTCGATCTGAACGCAGGAAACCACGGTCAGTGTTTGGACGACGCACCCAATGGTCCCCGCGGGGATACCCTGCCAGTCACCAGCCTGCCGGCTGACCGGCCCATTGTGGTGGTGTTCTCCCAATCGATGGATCTCGACTCGATCCGGGCCGGTGAAACCTTCCAGGTCGAGCAAGTGGCGGCTGACGGCAGCAGCCTAGGCGCCGTCAGCGGGCGGCTGGAGAAGAACAACCAGCGCATTCGCTTCTTCCCTGATCAGCCCTGGGAATCCGGAGCTTTCTATCGCTATACCCTGGCGTCGTCCACCGCCAGGAATGACTGCGCCAACGCGATCTGCTCGGAATCTGGGAACCCGCTGCAAACGGATCTGCTGGTCGATCCCGGTGACGAACGCGATGAGCCGTCAAACGTCGACATCGGTGGTCCCGACCTGGCTATTTACTTTGAAGGGGCGGACCCCGTTCAAACGGTATTCACCCCACTGCGTAATCTGCCCATCCGCGATGTGAACTCGAATTATGTCGTCGACTGCCCCACCCCGGGTGGCACCGCCTGTCTTGAGCCGTTCGATCATGAAAGCGATGGCAATGGCGGATACAAACCCTCCGCCAATTCCGCGGCATTGGCGGTACAAGGTCAAACGGCGAAGGTTTTGGGCGCAAACGCTGGCGCCAGTGTCGGCTGCAACGACGGTGACGTGTGTCCGGAAGCCAAGTTCATCTACCAGACCTACGGCCTGAACACCGAAGTCACCGGACCCGCAGTAGATGAGGACACCGGCAAACAGGGAGTCGGGGTTTTGCTGTACCCCACCATGCTCGCCACTACTTCAGCGACGGTGGTGCTCGACGGCTTGGGCGATCAGGTCACCGGCCCCCAGATCTTGCGCATGCGCTATACCAAAGACGATCCAACCTGCGAGGAGAACTGTGCCCGAAGCGGCCTCATTCCGGGCATTATTATCGAGGGCGACGATGGCCGGCCAGTATTCAAGACCACCGCCGAGCTAACCCTGGATGCGCCCAACCTGCAAGTGCCGCTGGAAGGCGTGCTGCAACACAACCTTTATGCCTACCCGTTCACGCTTGAGCTGGCTGGGCCGATTACCTTCTTTGATGACGGACGCATGCAGATCGAGCAGCGCAATACCAACGTGCCGGAAATCGAGGTACTGGTCACCACCGAGGATGCCATCACGAATGCGGTTATCGATTTCACCTCCTGTCTTGGTGGCCTGCTGACCGGTAATACTGACGCCTGCGGCGCTCTTTTCGATCAGACCGCGAAATCCACCGGAGCCGTTCAGATCCCGCTGCAGATTCCGGAACAAGGGGTCTATCTCAACTTTATCTCCAACCCGGTAAAGGAAATTCCTGCCCAGCAGTAACTTCAGGCCTTTACCCTTTCAGGCCAGCCTTCGCGGCTGGCCTTTTTTGTGGCCAATGCTGGCCGGGCGGCTTTTCCCATCCCCGGGCTTTCCTGCTAATCTCGATTCAACCCCAAGCACTACAACAACAAGATCCCGCCAAAAGAGAGCGCTCCATGGACAACGCTACCCATTACCGCACCTGCCACCTGTGCGAGGCCATGTGCGGCGTCGCCATTGAAGTGACTGACGGAAAGATCAGCTCGATCAAGGGCGACGAAGACGACCCGTTGAGTCAGGGCTACATCTGCCCCAAGGCGGTGGCCTTGCAGGATCTCCACAACGATCCCGACCGGTTGCGCAAGCCCGTGCGCCGCACGGACACCGGCTGGCACGAAATGGAATGGGACGAAGCCTTCGACCTGGTAGCCCGGAAGCTACACCAGACCCGCTCCGAATTCGGCCGCAACAGCATCGGCGTCTACCTGGGCAACCCCAATGTTCACAACCACGGCTCTCTGGTCGCTACCATGCCGTTCCTTCGCGCCATCGGCAGCCAAAACCGGTTCTCGGCCACGTCCAATGATCAGTTACCGCACATGCTGGCCAGTCTGGAAATGTTCGGGCACCAGATCCTGTTCCCGATTCCGGATATCGACCACACTGATCTATTGATCTGCGTTGGCGCCAACCCCATGGCCTCCAATGGCAGCCTGATGACGGTCCCGGATTTCCGGGGGCGGATCAAGCGGCTGCATGAGCGCAGCGGCCGGCTTATCGTGATCGACCCACGACGCACCGAAACTGCCAAGTTGGCCGATGAATTCCATTTTATCCGGCCGGGCAGCGACGCCTTGTTGCTGATGGCCATGGTGAACACTCTGTTTGCCGAAGGCCTGGTCGAGCTGGGGCCGGCTGAACGTCTGGCCAAAGATGCTGACCTATTGCGCCTGGCGGCATTGGCGTTCACCCCGGAAGCGGTCAGCGACCACACCGGCATCACCGCCGAGGCCATCCGCCAGCTCACCCGCCAACTGGCCAGCACCCCAAAAGCCGCCCTGTATAGCCGGATGGGCACCAGCACCCAGCGCTTTGGTGGCCTGGCGACCTGGCTGACCTATTGCCTGAACATCCTCACCGGCAAACTCGACACACCCGGAGCCATGCTGTTTACCCAGCCTGCCATTGACCTGGTGACTCTGGGCGCCCTGGCCGGGCAAAGTGGTCATTTCGGCACCCGCCACAGCCGGGTAAAAGGCCTGCCGGAGTTTGGCGGTGAGTACCCGGCCAGCACCATGGCCGATGAAATTCTAACCCCCGGCGAGGGCCAGGTCCGCGCATTCGTAACCGTGGCCGGCAACCCGGTGCTGTCCAGCCCCAACGGCACCCGGCTGGAAAAAGCCTTTTCCGGGCTCGATTTCATGGTGTCGGTGGATTACTACCTGAACGAGACCACGCGCCATGCCGATGTTATCCTGCCGCCGACCGCGGCCCTGGAACGCAGCCACTACGATCTGATTTTCAGCATGTTCGCAGTACGGAACGTCGCAAAATACAGCGAGCCCCTGTTTGACGCCGGCCCGGACAGCCGCCACGACTGGCAAATCCTGCTGGAGCTGGCGCACCGGCTCGAAAAACACCGGAACGGCGGCCGCCTGCCCTTGCGCTCGGAACTGGGTTGGCGCACCTTCAAGCAGATCGGGCCGGACCCGATTCTGGACCTGTTGCTCCGATCCGGGCCCTATGGCACCGATGGTGGCCGTGTCCGCGGCCTGGTGCAGCCGGCGGTGGACCTGATTCTCGACATATTGCCCGAGCGCCATCCCGTGCGTGCGCTTACCAAACTCAGCCCGCTGAACCGCAACTGGCAGGCGTTGCCAAAGGGCTTGTCGCTGGCAGCACTGCGTGAGATTCCCAACGGCGTGGACCTGGGCCCGCTGCGACCGTCCCTGCCCGACCGGCTGTTTACCCGGGACGGCATGATTCATCTTGCACCACGGCGCTACCTCAATGATATCGAGCGCCTGCACCGGTTCCTGCAGGAGCCGGTCAACACCGAGTTGCTGCTGATCGGGCGCCGCCATGTACGCAGCAACAACTCCTGGATGCATAACAGCCAGCGTCTGGTTAAAGGCAAGGACCGCTGCACACTGATGATTAATCCCAGGGACGCCACCCGGTTGGGCCTGCTGGCAGGCAATTCGACGCAGATCAGCACGGACACCGGCACCATCGTTCTACCGGTGGAGATCACCGAAGATCTGATGCCCGGCGTGGTATCAATTCCCCACGGCTGGGGCCACGATCGCTCCGGCACCGGGCAAACAGTAGCCACTGAGCACGCCGGGGCCAGCATCAATGACGTGCTCAGCGATGAGCAGATTGATCCGCTGGTGGGCACCTCCGTATTGAATGGTCAGGTCGTAACTGTCAAAGTCTGGCGGCCTGATCGGCAACGCAAACAAGCCTAACCCGGACGAGGAGACGAGAATGCCCCAGTGGCTGCAATGGACCCTGATTATTGTCGGCGTGATTGCCATCGCCTTGCTGTTGGTATTTATCCGACGCCAGACCAATACCCTTTCTGAAGGCCGACGCCGCCAGGAAAAGGCCGAGGCGTTCAATCAGAAGCGACGCGAAGACATGATCTCCAGTATTCAGGTGATTGCCATGGCCGTGGAATCGGACCAGGTTGAGTATTCCGAGGCGTGTCTGCGCCTGAAGGGCTTGCTGGATCACGTGGCGCCAGAACTGCTGGAGCAGCCGCCGTTCTCCGTATTCCAGAACGTGTACGAAAAGCTGAAACACATGCCGACGCATCAGGCCCGGCAAGACACCGATACCCGCTTTGTGGAAAAGTTGGACAAGGAGCGGTTCGAGGTGGAAAAGGCTCATGCCGAAGAGATCAAGCGAGCCGCGACCGCCATTCGCCACCACCCGTTCGACGCCAGCTGAACGCCAGGCCGACGCCCGAGCCGCACTCGCCAAACTTTGTAATTTTTTGTAAATTTCGAGCTGAGTGCGACCGGTTGTTTCGTCATCGAATCAACCGGTTAAGTGCCTCGAAAACTGTGCCCCCCCTTCTCAACTTACCCAAAACACCGCCGATGACTTTTCTTTTCGGCTGCTTTGACTAAATTGAAAACAAGGGCGCTGCCTTAATCTGCGACGGCAAGGGCTCTTTGTTGTTTTCTCCTGATAAGTTTGGACGACTCTGCAACAAGCGGGTGAGCTTGCCGGCCTTAGGGCCGGCTCTTTTTTGGCGGGGAAAAGGGAAGGCAGTAACTCAGGGGCTCATCATCCCGGCCATGGCCATGATGCTGTCCTTACTGCTGACCAGCTCATCAAATTGTGCCTCGACCGCATCCCGATCCAGCCCCAATTCGTCATAGAATGATTGCGGCACTGCTTCACCCGCGCCCAGCGCGACACCGCGAGCGGTCAGCAGCTGGCGCCCGAGCCAGAGCAGCTTGGCATAGACCTGACAATCGCCATCGTAAGCCGGATTCTTCTGGAAACGGATGGCCAGCGTGACCTCATCGGGCATACCCCAGTTCTCCATCAGCTGGGCCGCCATCTGTTCCCGGGTAATGCCCAGCAGGTAATGCTCGGTCACCGACGAATCAATGCCCGGGTTTACCTCCAGCGAGCGACACACCAGCTTGAAGTGAGGTGGAAACACATGGGCCAGCACCAGGTGACCAAAGTTGTGCAGCAACCCGGCCAGGTAGGCCAGACCAAAATACGGCCGCTGCCCTCTCGGCATCATGCTGGCCAGCACCCCGGCTGATTGGGCCTGCCAGATCGCCTGCTGCCAGTAGTCCACGTAGCCTTCCGGGTGATCTTGGGGCTGTTTCAGCGCGCGGCCCAGAGATAGTCCCATGGCCAGGTTCATCACCAGGTCGAAGCCCAGCACTCGGGACACCGCATCATGCACCGAACGAACCTGCCCTGCGGCCGCGTAAAACGAGGACGAGGCCCAGCTGACCACTTGCGCCGCCAGACTGGGATCGCTTTCAACGATGTCCACCAGGTCGCCCATGACGGCATTCGGGTTCACTCGCAGGTGAATGATTCGCTGTGCGGTCTCCGGCAATGGCGGCAGTTCAAGGGTGTCTTCCAGGCGCTGTTGGATGCGTACGCTGGTAAACTTCTTGAGTGCGGTGTGCAGCTGCTCCCGGTCCCGCTCGCTGTCATCAAGATTAACCTCGATGGATTGCGGGTCCATGGTGAAACTCCAGCGCTCGGCTTTACTGGTCAACGCCCGAAAGTCGGCACCGGGCATGACCATCGCAAGATCGTGTTCCTCTAACTCGAGGGCAACAGCGGACATGTCGTCAACCCGGCTGTCGACCACGGTCGGCCAGCCGGTGAGAGATGGCAGGGCCGGCAGTTCCTTTAAGCCGGCCCGCTCACGGACCCGCACCTGTTCGCGGCGTTTCATAACCCGGAAATCGCGACCGAGACGCTTGTTCAGTGCTTCCAGGTCGATCAGATCGTGCTTCCGGCAAATCACCTGGAGGTTACCTGCCGAGTCGCTCAGCAAAGCCATGCGCAGGAGTTCCTCTCCGTTCGCCTGGCTTGCGTTGCGCAGCGACACGCCCGAAGCGGAAGCCCCAAGTGCCTGCTGGACTGCGACAGGTAATTCCATAGTGTTTGCTCCTGATTGTTGCTAAAGGCCGACACGCGGCCCTTTCCTTGAAAAGTCTGAGTCAGTATAGGGCAAGAGGGCAAGGCGCGCGGTCACACATCGCCATAGCGAAGTTTTTCGCCCAGCCACCGCCGGATCAGGGCGTCGACCCGCTGCCGGTCGCCCATCAATGCCGGCGCCATTTCCCGCACCGGCTCAATCCAGCCCTTATCCCGTTCAAAGTCCGCCAGCCGGAACTGCATCATGCCGGTCTGTCTGGTCCCCAACACCTCTCCCGGGCCTCTAATCTCGAGATCCTTTTCGGCAATGACGAATCCGTCCTGACTGTCCCGCAGCGCCTGCAGTCTCGCTTTACCGTTATTGGACAGGGGTGGGTGGTACATCAACACACAATAGCTGGCCTGTTCACCTCGCCCTACTCGCCCCCGTAACTGGTGCAGCTGTGCCAGGCCAAGGCGTTCCGGGTTTTCAATAATGATCAAAGAGGCGTTCGGAACATCGACGCCAACCTCGATAACCGTGGTTGCCACCAGCAGATCCAGCTCGCCATTCTTGAACTGTTCCATCACCGCGGCTTTTTCCACCGCTTTCAGGCGACCATGGACCAGCCCCACCTTGAGATCTGGCAGCCGCTCCGTCAACTCCTGCGCGGTCACTTCCGCGGCCTGACATTGCAAGGCCTCAGATTCCTCAATCAGGGTGCATACCCAATAGGCCTGGCGCCCCTCGTTGCAGGCACTGCGAACACGACCGATAACGTCTTCCCGACGGCTATCGGGGATGACGATGGTCTCGATGGGCTTGCGCCCGGGCGGCAGCTCGTCGATCACCGACGTATCCAGATCGGCGTAGGCGCTCATGGCAAGGGTTCTGGGAATGGGGGTCGCGGTCATGATCAGCTGGTGTGGCGCAAGCGAGCCGCCGACACCTTTCTCCCGCAACGCCAGACGCTGATGCACCCCGAATCGGTGCTGTTCATCAACAATGACCAATGCCAGACGATCAAATGCCACGTCGTTCTGGAACAGCGCGTGGGTGCCAATCACCACTGTAGCCGCTCCCGACCGGACTGCTTCCAACGCCTGCTGTCGCGCCTTGCCTTTTACCTTGCCAGACAGCCACGCCAGCTCGATACCCAGTGGCTCAAGCCAGCCGCGGAAGTTCTGGTAATGCTGTTCAGCGAGGATTTCAGTCGGCGCCATCAGCGCCACCTGGGCACCCGCGGCAATCGCCTGCAGAGCCGCCAACGCGGCCACCACGGTTTTACCGGAACCAACATCGCCCTGGACCAGTCGCAACATCGGCAGCGGCTGGCTCAGATCCTGACGAATGTCGGTCATGACGTGGCGCTGGGCCCCGGTCAACTGGAATGGCAGGGAGTCGAGAAATTGATCGGGTAAATCGCCGGTGGGTAACAGCGGTAGCGCTTCCCGGGTCTGGATTTGTTCCCGCACCTGGAGCAGGCTGAGCTGATGCGCCAGCAACTCCTCCATCACTAGCCGCTGCTGAGCCGGATGCCGGCCTTCCATCAACAGATGGACCGGCGCGTCGGCAGGAGGCGAGTGCACCAGCTGAACCGCCTCGCCGATGCCCGGCAATTGATAATCTGCCAGCAGTGACGAGGGCAACCAGTCCCGAATCGGATAACGCTGCAGATAACCCAGCGCCTGCTGGCACAGTGCCCGCACTCGGGGCTGCTGGATGCCCTCGGTAAGGGGATAGACCGGCGTCAGCGTGGCCTGACCTTCCGCCGGCATCGGCGGTGGATCAACCTGGTATTCGGGATGGTAGAACTCGTAACCGGCACGGCCCGGACGAACTTCACCGAAGCAGCGTACCCGCGCGCCCTGGGACAGCTGGCTTTTCTGGGCGGCGTTGAAGTGGAAAAACCGCATGACCAGGAAACCGCTGTTGTCCTTGAGGGTAACCTGCAGACTGCGGCGACGCCCCATCACCAGATCGGCCTTCATGACCTCACCTTCCACCACGGCCACGTCGCCAATCCTGAGATTGCCCATGGCCACCACCCGGGTGCGGTCCTCGTACCGATGCGGTAGATGGAACAGCAGATCCTGAAGCGAGGAAATACCCAGCTTGCCTAACTTTTCGGCCAGGGCGCTGCCTACGCCCTTGAGCTGGGTAACCGAGATGTCATCCAGCGACGTCATGCAGGACTCAGGCGCTCTCGGCCACGGCCGGTGTATCAGTCTTGGCTTTTTCGATGACCCGGCACTGGCTGGCCGCCAGCGACAGCATGTCGATAGCCTTGGGACGCGGGAAAGTCACCCGCCAGGCCAACGCAACCGTGCGGAAGGGTACCGGCGGGGCAAACCGCCGCACCGCCAGGATGTCTTCGTGGTATTGCATGGCCGTCGCCGCCGACAGTGGCAGTACCGTAATACCCAGCCCCGAGGCCACCATGTGACGAATGGTTTCCAGCGAACTGCCCTCGGTCACCAGCGCCGGCGAGTCGACATCCACACGGCGGGTTACGGCCTCGACCAGGGGCGGACAGGATTCCAGCACCTGATCCCGGAAACAGTGACCCGGCCCAAGCAACAGCAACTGCTCCTTGGCCAGCTCTTCGGCGGTCAGCTCATCCTTCTTGGCCAGCGGGTGCCCGGCCGGCAGCAGTACCACGAAGGGCTCGTCGTAAAGTGGCAGGGTCAGCACTTCGGGTTCTTCGAACGGCAGCGCTATGATGATGGCGTCCAGCTCCGACTGGCGCAGCTTCTGCCGCAGCGTGGCAGTGTAGTTCTCTTCAATGTACAGAGGCATCTGCGGTGCCGCGCGCCGCAATTCTGGCAGGAGATGAGGGAACAGGTAGGGACCGATGGTGTAGATAGCCCCTACCTTCAGCGCGGAATTCAGCTGATTCTTACCGTCCTGGGCCATGTCCTTGATCACCCCGACCTGGTCCAGAACCCGCTGCGCCTGCTCGATGATCCGCTGCCCGGTTTCGGTGACCCGGATACTGCTTTTACTGCGCTCGAACAGCGGAATACCCAGCTCGTCTTCGAGCTTCTTAACGGCCACACTCAGTGTCGGCTGGCTGACATGGCAGCGCTCGGCCGCACGGCCAAAATGCCTTTCGCGGGCAAGCGTAACGACGTATCGTAACTCGGTGAGAGTCATGGTGAGCTCCGGTCAGGTGGATACGGGGCAATAGTTCATTAATTTATGGGTTCAAGCATAAGGATTGAGATTGTCTATGGCAATGACTGAACGCTCCAACACGCCCCGGATTCTGGTGGCCGGCTGTGGCAAACTCGGGGGCGCCATTGCCAGCCTGCTCAGCGACTCGGCAACCGTATTCGGATTGCGCCGAAATCCGGCCCAGGTTCCGGCCGGTGTCCACGGCGTTAAAGCCGACCTGATGGCGCCGGAGTCCCTCAAACAGGCCGTGCCGGACGGCCTCGACGTCATTATCTACTGCCTGACCCCCGCCAGCTACGACGAACAGGGCTACCGGGATGCTTACGTCAACGGGCTTGCAAACCTGCTGGACGTGGTTAAAAGCCAGCCTTTGACGCGCCTCGTGTTTATCAGCAGCACCAGCGTCTACTCCCAGGATGATGACAGCTGGGTGGACGAAACCAGCCCGGCACAGCCCGCTCGCTTCAGCGGTGAACAGATTCTGGCGGGTGAGCGCACGGCCCTGGACAGCGGACACCCGGCAACCATTGTGCGGTTCAGCGGTATATACGGCCCCACCCGGCAAAGGTTTCTGGACGAGGTTATCGCCGGGCGGATGGCGCCCAAGAAACCCGCGCCGTTCACCAACCGCATCCATGAAGACGACGCCGCCCGAGTGGTTCAGCATCTGGCGCTCAAGGCACTGGCCGGCGAGCTATTGGAGCCTCTCTATGTTGCCAGCGACAGCGAACCGGTGCGATTGGATGAGGTGGTGGAATGGGTACAGGCGCACACCGACTGTGCATCACCGGTCGACGACGCCCGCACCGGCGGACGCGCAGGCAGCAAGCGGTGCCGCAATCAGCGCCTGCTGGAGAGCGGTTTCGAGTTCCAGTTCCCGGACTTTCGGGCCGGCTACCGAGCCATGATCGCCGGACGGTAGCCGAGCCACAGCCACAAAAAAGGCGGCCGAAGCCGCCTTTTTCTCACTGATTCCGAGGGCCTGGCCCAAGGCTTCAGGTCAGTACCATTACCGCTTCCATCTCAACCGGCACCCCTTTGGGCAGCGCTGAAACACCAACGGCAGCGCGGGCCGGGTACGGCTCCTCAAAGTAGGTCGCCATGATCTCATTGACGGTGGCAAAGTTTTCGAGGTCCGTCATGTAGATGTTGAGCTTGACGATGTCCTTCAGCTCGCCGCCGGCCGCTTCACAGACCGCTTTGAGATTCTCGAACACCTGTCGAGTCTTGGCAGCAAAATCCCCGGCAACCACTTCCATGGTTTCCGGCACCAGCGGAATCTGACCAGACAGGTAGACCGTGTCACCGGCTTTTACTGCCTGCGAGTAGGTACCAATCGCCTGCGGGGCGTTTTCAGTCTGGATAACGGATTTGTTGGTCATGACTTGGGTATTCCTCTCTTCCAAAACGCCAATCGTCACCTCTGGGCGCGGCTGCTGTCAACCAGACGTTGGGAGAGATGGCTTACGCCGCACCGGACGGGTCAGTGACGAACCCGCCCGATGTGGGTCACCGCACGGATGTTCTTCACCCGCCGCATGACCCGCGCCAAATGCCGGCGTCCGTTTACATGCAACACCAGGCTGACGATGCTGAACTTGGCGTTCTGCTCTTCCACGTTGATGCGCTCGACGTTGCCATCGGCCATCGCTATGGCATTGGCGACTTCTGCGATCACACCGCGTTGGCGCTCCAGCTCAACCCGAAGCTCAACCGAGAACTCGTCGGCAATGTCCTTGGCCCACTTGAGATGGGTCAGGCGGGCGCGCCCCTCATCGTCTTCCGGCAAGCGGGAGCAAGTGTCAGAATGAATCACCATGCCTTTGCCGGAATCCATCATGCCCACCACCGGATCGCCCGGAATGGGTTTGCAGCAACTGGCAAAGCGCACCAACAGGCCTTCCGTACCACGAATCGTAACCGGGCTGTTCTCGCCGCTGCCATGCACCTCTTCCGCCACCTCGGCAATCGGGGACGACTCGGCGCCAGTCACCAACTGCCGCGCCACCAGGTAGGCCATGCGATTACCCAAGCCAATATCCGCAATCAGGTCATCCAGGCTATTGACCTGGTTGTGACTCACCACGGCCTGAACCTGCACATCGCCGATGTCCGCCAACCGGGTACCAAAGCCTTTCAGGGATTTCTTCAGGAGGGTCTTGCCCAGCTCCAGCGATTCAGCCCGTTTCTGATGCTTGAGTACGTGGCGAATGCTGCTGCGCGCCTTACCGGTTACCACGAAACTGAGCCAAGCCGGGTTAGGCCGGGCGCCCGGCGCGGTGATCACCTCCACCGTCTGTCCGCTCTGAAGCGGCTGACTCAGGGAACTCAGATTCCGGTTGATCCGGCACGCCACGGTAGCGTTACCGATATCGGTGTGGATGGCGTAGGCAAAGTCCACCGGCGTGGCGCCGCTGGGCAGTTCCATGATCTTGCCCTTGGGAGTGAAGACATAGATCTCGTCCGGGAACAGATCGACCTTCACGTGCTCGATAAACTCCAGGGAGTCATCGGCGCGCTCGCGCATCTCCATCAGCCCCTTCACCCAACGATCCACTCGGGCCTGGTTGGCGTTGGACACGCTGCTCGGATCGCTCTTGTACATCCAATGGGCGGCGATGCCGTTGTTGGCAATGTGCTCCATCTCCTCGGTACGGATCTGGATCTCGATATTCACGTGCATGCCAAACAACGTGGTGTGAATGGACTGGTAGCCGTTGGCTTTGGGCATGGCAATGTAATCTTTAAAACGCCCCGGCAGCGGCTTGTACAAGCTGTGCACAGCACCCAGGATGCGGTAACAGTCGTCCTCGGTGTCGGTAATAATCCGGAACGCGTACACATCCATGATTTCGTGGAAGGATTTCTGCTTGAACTTCATCTTGTTGTAGATGCTGTTCAGGTGTTTCTCGCGCCCCTGGATGCGCCCTGGCAAGCCACGTTCTTCCAGCTTTTCCTGCAACTTGCCGCGGATCTCTTCGATGATCTCGCGATGACTGCCCCGCAGCTTGTCCACCGCCTTGGAGATGTACTTGGAGCGCATCGGATAAAGCGAGGAGAAGCCCAGGTCTTCCAGTTCGGTACAGATGGAATGCATACCGAGGCGATTGGCGATGGGGGCGTAGATGTCCAGGGTTTCGGTGGCGATGCGCTGGCGCTTTTCGTAGGGCATGGGGCCCAGCGTGCGCATGTTGTGCAGGCGGTCGGCAAGCTTTACCAGGATAACCCGGATATCCCGCGCCATGGCCAGGGTCATCTTCTGGAAATTTTCCGCCTGGGCTTCCGCTCGGGACCGGAATTCAATCTGGGTCAGCTTGCTGACACCGTCGACCAGTTCGGCCACGTCATCGCCAAACTGCTCGGCCAGGGCATCCTTGGGAATGCCGGTGTCTTCGATGACATCGTGGAGCATGGCCGCCATCAGGCTCTGATGGTCAAGCCTCAGGTCGGCCAGGATGTGGGCAACGGCCAATGGGTGGGTGATGTAACGATCACCGCTTTTGCGCATCTGCCCTTCATGGGCCTGTTCGGCATAATAGTAGGCGCGTCGCACCTGATTGATGCGATTGGTATCCAGATAGGTACTGAGCTCTTTCGCCAGCCCCTCAACCGTAGCCTCTGCCGACACCGCGCCTCCGTATACTTATGAAATCCAGGGACAAAAAAACCCGAATGCACGCATCCGGGTCCTTCCTGATCCTGCCAACAACGTCCGTTCTATAGCTACACTATAAAGCGCCGAGACAGATTTCAATGCTTCCGAGGCGCGGATACGTATTTGTACCCGTACCTGAGGTCACTCGTCGTCGTCTTCCTGCAACAACTCACGACCTACTTTACCTTCAGCAATCTCGCGCAGGGCGATAACTGTCGGCTTGTCGTTCTCTTCAGCCACCGCCGGTTCCGCACCTTTGGTCGCAAGCTGACGGGCACGCTTGGTAGCCAGCATCACCAGCTGGAAGCGGTTATCAACGTTTTCCAGACAATCTTCAACGGTAACTCGTGCCATAACTTCCCCGAAAATAAAATGACTGATCTAGCAGACCGCGTAGTTTACTGCGCCCGGCTCAATTTGTATACAGCAACAAGCACCACAAACTACTGCGACAACTGGGTCAGCAGCTCGCTGTGGCGATCCTGCTGCACCCCGATACGCACCCGCTGACTGCGGACAATGGCCAGCAGATCCGCCAGCGCCACATCAAAGTCGTCATTCACCACCAGGAAATCGAACTCCAGTGCGTGCCGGCACTCATCCCTGGCCTCGGTCAGGCGACGCTCCACCACGTCCGGTGCGTCGGTACCACGCCCGGTCAGGCGCTCCCGTAGAGTTGCCGCCGACGGCGGCACGATGAAAATACTCACGCACTCGGGCATCAGCCGTCGCACCTGTTCCGCGCCCTGCCAGTCGATCTCCAGGATAACGTCCTGGCCACGGGCCAGAGTTTCGCGAACCCAGATGTGAGAGGTGCCGTAATAGTTGCCAAACACGTCGGCATGCTCCAGGAACTCACCCCGTGCGATCATCGCCTCGAATTCATCGCGACTCACAAAGTGATAGTTAACGCCATCCTGCTCGCCTTCGCGCATCGGCCGGGTGGTATGGGAAATCGACACACCCAGTTTATCGTCGTTGCCGAGCATGGCAGCCACCAGACTGGTCTTGCCAGCACCGGACGGCGCCGAAATAACGTACAGCGTACCCTGCTCAACTGTCGGGCTCATGAACAAACAACTCCAACCTGCATGCATTCAATAGCCCCACTGGATCCCCAGCGGCGCCTGGAAAACGCCGGATTATACGGTTTTCGGCCGGCCTCCGCACGTCACTCCAGGTTCTGCACCTGTTCGCGCATCTGCTCGATCAGCACTTTCAGATCCACCGCTGAGCGGGTCACCCTCGCATCAATACTCTTGCTGCTAAGGGTGTTGGCTTCGCGGTTCAGTTCCTGCATCAGGAAATCCAGCCGACGACCAATGGCATCGTCACCCTGGAGGGTATCGGTAACCTCACCAATGTGAGCGTCCAGGCGATCAAGTTCCTCCGCCACATCACTCTTTTGGGCCAGCATCACCATTTCCTGGGCCACGCGCTCTGGCTCCAGCTCAACGCCGGCCTTCTCGAACCGGCTGCGCAGGCTCTCTTCCTGCGCAGCCAGCAAGTCCGGCATTAGCGCGCGCACTTCGGTGACCAGCCGGGTCATGGTGGCCAGGCGCTCATCGAACAACGGCCGCAACCGCTCGCCTTCCCGCTCACGCACAGTCACCAGGTCACGCACCGTGTCTTCGAACAGAGCCTTGGCGGCGTCCCGGGCCGGACCGTAATCCTGCTCAGTTACCGACAGCACACCCGGCCAGCGCAGGATATCCAGGGCGCTGATGTGAGCCGGATTATCCAGAATCCGATTGACGTGATTAGCGGCCTCATTGACCGCCTTCGCCATGTCGTCATTGATCTCGAAACTCTGTGACGCCTTATCCGCCGACTGCAGTCGCATGGACACGTCGACTTTGCCCCGCTTCAGCTGCTTGCGAAGCTCCTCCCGGAACGGGTTTTCCAGCTCGCGAAATGCCTCGGGCAACCGGAACGAAGGCTCCAGGTAGCGATGATTGACCGTGCGAATTTCACACGTCAGCGTACCCCAGTCTCCCTGAACATCCTTTCGGGCAAACGCGGTCATACTTCGAATCATGGCAACTCCGGTCATGGTGGACGACAGTAAATCGAGTTTAACAGGCTCTGAACGCCCTCGGCGAGCCTGACCGCTCCCAAGCCAAACCGGCTTGACCGACGTGTTATACTGCCCGCCCTTTCGAAAACTCAAACGGGATCATCCCGGACATCAATCCAGACACCAACCACAGAATTCAGGAATAACTATGCGACCAAGTGGCAGAACACCCGAGCAACCCAGAGACGTGCGAATCACCCGGAATTACACCCGTCACGCCGAAGGTTCGGTACTGGTGGAATTTGGTGACACCAAAGTGATCTGCACCGCCTCTGTCGAAAACAAAGTACCGCCATTTCTCCGTGGCGAAGGCAAAGGCTGGATCACCGCCGAATACGGCATGCTACCGCGCTCAACCGGCAGCCGCATGGGCCGCGAAGCCGCACGCGGCAAGCAGGGCGGACGCACCGTCGAAATCCAGCGCCTGATCGGCCGATCCCTGCGTGCCGCTGTTGACCTGAGCGCATTGGGCGAGCACAGCATCACCATCGACTGCGACGTTATCCAGGCCGATGGCGGTACCCGCACCGCAGCCATCACCGGCGGCTGTGTGGCCCTGGTAGATGCCCTGAATCACCTGGTCGCTGAAAAGCGCCTGAAGAAATCACCGCTCAAGCAGATGGTCGCGGCCTTCTCCGTGGGCGTCTACAAAGGGACGCCGGTAGTTGATCTGGACTATCCGGAAGACTCCGAAGCCGAAACCGACATGAACGTGATCATGACCGACCAGGGCGGGTTTATTGAGATCCAGGGTACTGCCGAAGGTGCGCCGTTCGTGAAGGACGAACTGGACAGCATGCTGGACCTGGCCAAGACCGGCATTGAGCAGCTGTTCGAGATTCAGAAGGCAGCACTGGAAGCTTAAAGGAAGACTGCAGACAATTGGGGCGCTGGCAGTGATGCCGCTCCCCAGAATGTTGGAGGCCATGGATGGCCGAAAACAAGCGTACAGGGACGTACTCGCAGCGGTTCTGGGGAGCGGCATTACTGCCAGCGCGTCCCCAGACCGAATGCTTAAAAGCCGATCTCAATGTCGTAATCCATGATCACCGGCGCGTGATCAGAGAACCGGGTTGAGCCATCAATCCAGCCATCCAGGATGGTATTGCGAATGCCCGGAGTCAGCAGGTGGTAATCCACCCGGATACCCGCATTGCGACGCGCACCCTCAGCCTGCTCAGGCCACCAGGTAAACTGGTTGCTCTGCTTGTTAATCTCACGGAAGGCATCAATACAG
Organism: Marinobacter sediminum; assembly: GCF_016820575.1. Taxonomy (GTDB): domain Bacteria; phylum Pseudomonadota; class Gammaproteobacteria; order Pseudomonadales; family Oleiphilaceae; genus Marinobacter; species Marinobacter sediminum. The sequence goes on from NZ_JAEMQH010000001.1 coordinate 60,303, forward strand.
CCCATTTCATCGAACAGGCGATCCAGCCATGCCCGTTCATGGGGCAGGAAGCCGGAAAAATCGTGCTTGTGGTACAGCGGACTGGCATCGGTCACGTGATGGGCGGTCTGAAGATTGGCACAGAGGACAAACTGACGGCGCTTGCGCAGAGTCTTTTGCATATGCAGGCCGAAGCCTTCCAGGAACTCATCCTTATGATCCAGCACCGTGAGATCATCTTCACCAATGAGCTCCTCTTCACGCCCCAGGGCGCAGGGCGCCAGCACACAGCCTACCGACACCTTGTCAAAGTCAGCCTGAATAAAGCGCCCCTCGCGATCAGCCTGCTCGTTGGCAAACCCGTACATGATGGCCTTCGGGAAATGGCGGGTGTAAATGCCAACACCACCATCCTCGTTCTTCTCGCCATCAATAAAGTAGGCCTGATACCCCTCTGGGATGAGGTTATAGTCCTCGATCTCATAGGCACGCATGCGGTGATCCTGAACGCAGATAACGTCAGCATCCTGATCCGCCAGCCAGTCAAATAAACCTTTGTCAACGGCCTGAGCAAGCCCGTTAACGCTGATAGATACTACGCGCATACGTGTTCCCTGATTCGGTTTGTGTGTATGATACCGTTTTCACACGTTAAATAAAGATCCACACCCGCCAGAAGCCTTGCCATGCACGACTATCAGCGAAACTTCATCGAATTTGCCATCCGCCGGAATGTTCTTCGTTTTGGCGAATTTACGCTCAAATCCGGCCGCACAAGTCCGTACTTTTTTAATGCGGGACTGTTCAACACCGGCGACGATCTACTTCAATTAAGCAAGGCCTATGCCGCCGCGATAGAACGCAGCGGGCTAGAGTATGACATCATCTTTGGGCCTGCCTATAAGGGCATTCCGTTGGCCACCGTAACCGCCATGGCGCTGGCTACAGACGGTAACAGCAAACCTTTTGCCTTCAACCGCAAAGAAAAGAAAGATCATGGTGAAGGCGGCAACATTGTCGGCGCCCCATTGCAGGGCAAGGTCCTGATCGTCGATGATGTTATTACCGCAGGCACTGCCATTCGCGAATCCATGGATCTGATTCGCAATGCCGGTGCTGAACCGGCAGGTGTGCTGATTGCACTGGATCGCCAGGAAAAAGGCAACGGTGAGCTATCCGCGATCCAGGAAGTGGAGCAGGAATTTGGCGTCCCGGTGATCAGCATTATCCGCCTGGAACAGGTTCTGGATTACCTAAAGGCCAACCCGGATTTTGCCGGCCACGCCGAAAAGGTCGCCAGTTATCGGGATCGCTACGGAGTCTGATTGATGGCCAGACGCTCTGCTCCTTCCAGATTCTCAGCAGTGAAAATCACTGCCTCTGCTGTTTTGGCGTTCAGCCTGGTCGCCACCGCAGAAGCCGGCATGTACCGCTACACTGACGAGAACGGGCAGATGGTCATCAGCAATACCATTCCCCAGGAAGCGACCAAACGAGGCTACGAAATTCTGGGCAGCAGTGGCCGCGTGATTGAGACCATCCCTCCTGCCCCGACCGAAGAAGAAATAGCGGCTCGGGAAGCGGAAAAGCAACGTCAGAAAGAACTGGCCGCACAACAGGAACTAGACCGGCAGCTGCTGAAACGCTACAGCCATCCCGACCAGGCTGTTCGCGCCATGCACCGGAAAATCCGCGAACTGGAAGGCCTGATTCAACTCAAGCGCGGTAACATCTCCGTCATTTCCAGCCAACTGGACAGCGAACAAAGCCGGGCTGCGAACATCGAGCGTTCCGGCGGCACCATTCCCGAGTCCATGCTCGAAAAAATCCGGCGCCTGGAATCTCAGATCCGCGATCTCGAACGGGAAATCAGCATCCAGAGCCAGGAAATTGATGAACTCCGGGCCGACTTCGAGGCCGATATCAAGCGCCTTGAACAGGTGACCGGCGAACCCCGAACCCTCACCCTGGACACGTCCAGCGAGCAATAAGGCCAGGCCACGCAAGGCCCTTCAAGAAAGTCCAGACACAAAAAAGGCGGTGGTTTTCAAAACCACCGCCTTTTTTAGTTGCGGCCACCAACTGCCGGTGGCCGCTTCAACGTCTTAGGCAGACGCAGTTGTCTTCTTGGCAGCAGCGCCCTTACGCGCTGTGCTCTTGCGTGCAGCCGGCTTCTTGTCGGTTGCAGCAGCTTTGGCGCTTTGAGCAACGCTGGTTACTTCGTCAGCGGTTTCAGAAACAGCGTCTTGCGCTTCTTTCTCAAGCTTGGCAACCAGGTCGGCTGCGAAGTTACCGAAACGGCTGTTCAGGCTGCGCAGTTGCTCGAACAGGCTGTCGCTGTAGCCGTTGTAACGGGTGCGCAGGCTCTTGACGCTGTATTCACGCGCTTCGGATTCCAGCTTCTCGGCGTAATCAAACGGCTTGGAGGCCAGCTTCTTCTGCTGCTCTTCCGCGGCGTTGATGCCCTTCTCAACGATTTCCTGAATCTGTTCCTGATAGGATTTGAGTTTACCCATGTCTAAATCTCCTGAGGTTTGCCAAAACATTTTTGGTCCAGCGGCCAAGCGTTAAGCGCCCGCCTTCTCTGATCAACGAATGCCAATCTACGGAGAAAAATTAGAATGTTCATACTAAAACCGAACATGGGCGGGATAGCAGTTCTACCTACCAGCGGAACAGCACCCAGCTGGGCACGAGCATGTCGGATTCGGTTTCCTGAATCCAGCCGCCACCGTCTGAGGGCACCAGGTAATACTCGGAGCCAACTTCCGGCACCACCTTGATCTCCATGAGCTGACCGTTTACCCGGTACTCGTAGAATACCTCGTTCTCACCGGGACGAATCACAATCTGAGGTCCTTCACTGGTCGGCTGATAGTCCGAAATCACCACCGGTTCGTCGGGCGTCTGGACCAGAGTGCCATCGAGGGAGCCGCTTTCCTGGGCGATGACGGCACCGGACGAGCAGGCAAGGAGCAAGGCCACCGGACGGGCGAATCGTTTCATTTTCGTGATACCCTTTTGCGAATTGAATTCATTACAGAGTTGCACAAGCCAACCAACGCTTCAATCAGAATCCGGACCCCTGTAGACATGACTGAGCAAAAGACCCCACCCGTGGTTCTTGTGGACGGTTCGTCCTACCTTTTCCGCGCCTATCACGCACTGCCCCCGCTAATGACCAGCAAGAACCAACCAACCGGCGCGATCAAAGGGGTGATCAGCATGCTCCGGCGCCTGGAGCAGGATTTTCCCGGCTCCAAAATGGTGGTGGTGTTCGATGCCAAGGGTAAGACTTTCCGGCACGAGATGTACGACGAGTACAAGGCCAACCGTCCGCCCATGCCAGACGACCTGGCCTGCCAGATAGCTCCCATCCACGAGATTGTCCAGGCCATGGGCCTACCACTGCTGATCGTCTCCGGCGTGGAAGCGGACGACGTTATTGGAACCCTGGCTCACGAGGCCACCAGCAAAGGCATTGAGGTGGTGGTCTCCACCGGCGACAAGGACATGGCGCAGTTGGTTAGCGACCACGTCACGCTGATCAACACCATGACCGAAACCCGCATGGACCGGGACGGTGTGGTGGAGAAATTTGGTGTCACCCCCGAGCAGATTATCGACTACCTGGCTCTGGTCGGCGACAAAGTCGACAACATTCCCGGGGTGAACAAGTGTGGCCCGAAAACGGCGGTGAAATGGCTTCAGAGCTACCAGGACATCGACAACCTGATGGCCCACGCGGACGAGATCAAAGGCAAGATCGGCGAGTACCTGCGGGACGCCACCAAGACCCTGCCCCTGAGCCGCGAGCTGGCCACAATCAAAACTGACGTTGATCTTGAGTTCGGCCTTGAAGACCTGAAGCTGCGCGAGCAGAAAGACGATGAGCTGCGGGAACTGTTCCAGGAGTATGAATTCCGCACCTGGGTTGCCGAACTGGAATCCGGCAGCGACTCGGCGGGCAAAGCCGAGGCCCCGAAAGCCCAAAAACCTGCTGTGGAAAAGCGCTACAGCATCATCACCGACCAAGGTGAGCTGGACACCTGGCTGGAGCGCCTGCGGAAATCAGACCTGTTTGCCTTCGACACCGAGACCACCAGCCTGCGTTACAGCGAGGCCGAAGTGGTTGGCGTGTCATTCGCCGTCGAACCCGGCGAAGCCGCCTACCTGCCTCTGGGCCACGACTACATGGGCGCCCCGGACCAGCTCGACCGGGATACTGTGCTGGCACAGCTGAAACCCCTGCTGGAAGACCCGAACCAGGCCAAGGTCGGTCAGAACCTGAAATACGACAAGAACGTGCTGGCCAATCACGGCATCACCCTGGAGGGCATTGCCGAAGACACCATGCTGGAGTCGTATGTGCTCAACTCGGTGTCCAGTCGTCACGACATGGACACTCTGGCTCGACAGTACCTGGACGAAAGCACCACCACCTTCGAATCCATCGCCGGCAAAGGCGCCAAACAGCTCACCTTTAACCAGATCGAACTGGACAAGGCCGGGCCCTATGCGGCAGAAGATGCCGACATCACCCTGCGCCTGCATCAGGTGCTGACGCCCCAGCTGGAAAAAACCGGCAAACTGGCCTCGGTGTACCGGGACATTGATCTGCCCCTGGTCCCCGTACTCTCCCGCATGGAGCAGCGCGGCACCCTGATCAATGCCAGCACCCTGAGAAAGCACAGCCAGGAATTGGCCGAGCGTATGGCCGAACTGGAGCAGGAAGCCCACGAGGTCGCCGGTGAAACTTTTAACCTGGGCTCCCCCAAGCAGCTGCAGGCCATTTTTTACGAGAAGATGGGCCTGCCGGTCATAAAGAAAACGCCGAAAGGCGCTCCCTCAACCGCCGAGCCTGTGCTGCAAGAGCTTGCCCACGAGCATGAACTGCCGCGGCTGATCCTGGAACACCGCAGCCTGAGCAAACTCAAGTCAACCTACACTGATACCCTGCCAGAGCTGATCAGCCACCGCACCGGACGGGTCCACACCTCCTATCACCAGGCGGTAACCGCAACCGGCCGGCTGTCGTCGTCCGAGCCCAATCTGCAGAACATCCCCATACGCAGCGAACAGGGCCGCCGCATCCGCCAGGCCTTCGTGGCACCAGAGGGTTACAAGCTGTTGGCGGCCGACTACTCCCAGATTGAGCTGCGGATCATGGCGCATCTGTCCGGTGACAAAGGGCTGCTGACCGCGTTCGAAAAAGGCGAGGACATCCACAAGGCAACCGCGGCAGAGGTGTTCGGAGTTGCGCTGGACGAGGTCTCCGGCGACCAGCGGCGCAGCGCCAAGGCAATTAACTTTGGCCTGATCTACGGCATGTCCGCCTTTGGCCTGGCCCGCCAGCTGGATGTTGAACGCAAGGTCGCCCAGGCCTACATCGACAAGTACTTCGAACGCTACCCGGGTGTCCTCACCTACATGGACAACATCCGCAAACAGGCCCACGACGACGGCTTTGTGGAAACCTTGTACGGACGCCGGCTCTACCTGCCGGAGATCAACGCCCGCAACAAGCAGCTGCAGCAAGCTGCCGAGCGTACGGCCATTAACGCCCCCATGCAGGGGACGGCCGCCGACATCATCAAACGGGCCATGATCGAGGTGGAGTCCTGGCTGCTTCGGGACCACGCTGACGACGCCCGCATGACCATGCAGGTGCACGACGAACTGATCCTGGAAGTGAAGGAATCGGCTCTGGACGCGGTCCGGGAAGGCCTGGTGCAGCGGATGTCTGCCGCCGCCAGCCTGGATGTGCCACTGCTGGTAGAAGCCGGCGTCGGCGACAACTGGGACGAAGCCCACTAACAACGAAGACCTTTGAGCCTTAACCTGGCGCCGGGCCCTCTCCCGGTGCCAGGGACATCCACCAAAACGGGGCAGATGCCGCCAATTTGCACTGAAACAAAGCGCATTTTTTAACCAGCTCATCCATGCCTCACCTTCGCCCCAACCTTCACACCCTGACTTTCCAGTGACCTCCACGCCTTTCATAGGAAGCGGCACGATATTCGCAACGTGAGTCAGGTCGACAGGGCCCAGTCCCAAGGGACCGCGCCCTGCCATGTTGTGACACCCCTATTCCGAGGCCGAAACCATGACATCCCTGGCATCTGAACGAAGCTGGCTGCTGGACCCGGGTCTGCTGAAACTGGTTCATCAATGTCGTCGCCTGATCCGCTCCGAATTTGGCGTGAAACTGCACCTGACAGAAGAACATCTGGAGCAACAACTGGCGGAATACGCCAGCAAAACCCGCTCTAGCCACCTGACTCGCACCTGGAAAACCCTGCAGGAACAGGTGCCGCACTTGTGTGTGGAAACGGAAAGCGAGGAGGAATCAGCGACACCAAAACGACTCTATCGGGGCCAGGAGATTGCTGAAGACAGTCGACAGACGGCAACGGGGCGCGACTCGGAGGGAGAAGACCTGCCACGGCAGAAGAAAGTCATCTACCGTGGCCAGGTGGTGGGCTGATTGCTTGCTGGGGATTACAAGCTACTGATCAGCCGGTGATGGCTTAAAATGCTTTGCTTACCTGAACGGATGCGCTCCAGGCGCTGAGTTCGTAGGTGCCCTGGTAGTTGGCAGGCGATGACGGCTCAGTCGGGTTCTGGTGGGTGTATTCGCGATCGTTGACCTCGGCATCATCCTCAAAAATCAGCGTGCCGATCGCCGCGTCGACGGTCCAGCCGTTACGAATATCCTGCCACTGGGTACCAAGGGTCAGCCAGTGACGGTCCTCGGACGGAATCCGTGCTGTGACATACTGATCCACCGGCGACTCGTCCCAGGCATAACCCGCTTTGAACGCCCACTGCGGGCTGGCCTGCCAGATACCACCCAGATTGAACTGCCAGGTGTTCTTCCAGCGCTCGGTGATGTGAGTGATGTAGGTGCCCGGCTCCGATGAGCGGGTAATTTCGCCGTTGGCTTCCCGGCTGATGATGTCCAGCTCTTCGAACCGGCTCCAACGCGCGTAGGTAGCGCCCGCCAAAACGGTGACTTCATCGGTCAACCGATGCCGGGCACCGAAGGTGATGCTCTCCGGAATCGCCAGCGGCACGGTAACTTTCTCATTCAGAGTCGTGGTCTGGGCGTAAGTCGGCGGCACTGGCACGTCGCTGATCTCCGCGTCTCCCTTCAGCTCCAGCTCGGTACCGGTCTGAGCGGTCAGACCAAACTGGGTACTCTCCGAAAGTTCGTACAAAAAACCAACCCGGAAAGTCACACCGACATCGTCGCCTTCGATGTCGGCGTAGGGCTCCGGCAAGACCACGGCCGCCGCACCGGCATCATCGCTGAGGTCCTGGTACCGGCTTAGCCGACCTTCGGCGTACATGATATTGAGCCCCGCCCCCATGGACAGGCCCTGGCCATTGCTCACCGATATCGAGGGCGTGAACGCAATGGCGGTCAACTCGGTTTTATCAGCAAAGAACCGGCCGGCGAAATCGTTGTCATAATCGGCGGCTAGCCCGTAGGGGGCATGAATGCCAAAGCCAACGTCCACGTTGTCGTTCAACTCATGGGTCAGGTAGAAATTCGGCAGCACCGCAGGATCGGCAATGTCACCGCCATCAGTGGCCGGCTGCACAGGTACGGAAGGATTTTTTCGGGTAACGGAAATGCTGTCCTGCTTGGACTTGGCATCGATATCCAGCACCGCTGCGCCAAACGACATGTTGGTGCCAGACAACTGGCTCATGCCGGCGGGGTTGAACAGGACGGTGGTGGCGTTCTCAGGATTGGCGGCCACGCCAGCATTGGCCACACCCATGGCGCTGGCGCTTTGTTCGTTCAGGGAAAAGCCACCGGCCAGAGCAGTGGCTGGCGCCGTCATGACCGCCAGCGTGGTCAGGCGAATGGCACGGGCAAGCAGTGGGGGTCTCATGTGCAGGTATCTCCGTAGCAATTTCGCGCGGAGTATACGCAGCACAGCTATCTGGCCTCAAATGCCAAGACTACTCATTCAAGATACTAATAATTAACGACTTTCCTCTAATCGTCCTGAATCGACAACTTATCAACGCTGGACGACAGCTGATCTGCACCCTGAGCATCCGCCCCGAGCTTGATCATCAGGCGCAGGTCGTTGGCAGAATCGGCATGGCCCAAGGCATCTTCGTAGGTGATAGAGCCTTCTGCGTAGAGCTTGTACAGGGCCTGGTCGAAGGTCTGCATGCCGGTTTCGTTAGACTTGGCCATCAGCTCCTTGAGCTTGTGCACCTCGCCTTTGCGAATCATGTCGGCAACCAACGGCGAGTTGATCAGCACTTCAATGACCGCCTTCCGGCCCTTGCCATCCGGCGTGGGAACCAACTGCTGAGCCACAATGGCCTTCAGGTTCAGGGACAGATCCATCCAGATCTGGTTGTGCTGTTCCGGGGGAAAGAACTGAATAATCCGATCCAGCGCCTGGTTAGCGTTGTTGGCGTGCAGGGTGGCCAGGCACAGGTGCCCGGTTTCGGCGAACTGCACCGAGTATTCCATGGTCTGACGGGTGCGCACCTCGCCAATCAGGATAACGTCAGGGGCCTGACGCAGGGTGTTTTTCAGAGCCACCTCAAAACTCTCCGTATCGATACCCACCTCGCGCTGGGTCACGATGCAGCCCTGGTGCTGGTGCACGAATTCAATCGGATCTTCGATGGAAATTATATGGCCACGACTGTTGCGGTTGCGGTGCCCGAGCATCGCCGCCAGCGACGTCGATTTACCGGTACCGGTGGCGCCAACAAACATAATCAGACCGCGCTTGGTCATGGCCAGCTCTTTAATCACCTCAGGCAACGCCAGGTCGTCGATCTGCGGAATCTTGACCTCAATGCGACGCAGCACCATGCCGCACAGGTTGCGCTGGAAAAAGGCGCTGACCCGGAAACGGCCAATTCCCCGGGCACTGATGGCGAAGTTGCACTCGTGGGTTTCCTCGAATTCCGCGCGCTGCTTGTCGTTCATCGAACCGTAGACGAATTCCCGGGTCTGCTCCGGTGTCAGGGCATTCTTGGTCACCGGTAGCACTTTACCGTTCACCTTCATGCTGGGCGGAACGCCCGCGGTGATGAACAGGTCCGAACCGCCCTTTTCGACCATCAAACGCAGCAGCTTCTCAAATTCCATATGAACACCTGTGGTTTTTCCTGGTTCTTGTTAGTCGCCGATCAGAAATTGTCTGGCATCTTGGCCTTGGCGCGGGCCGCTTCGCGTGAAATCAGCCCCTTCTGCAGCAGCCGTTCCAGGCACTGATCCAGGGTCTGCATGCCCAGCGACCCGCCGGTTTGAATCGATGAGTACATCTGGGCAATTTTGTCTTCGCGGATCAGGTTCCGGATGGCGGAGGTGCCGATCATGATTTCGTGGGCGGCAATCCGGCCACCACCCATTTTCTTCATCAGGGTCTGGGAGATAACCGCCTGCAGGGACTCGGACAGCATTGAGCGGACCATGGATTTCTCTTCGGCCGGGAACACGTCAACAACCCGGTCGATGGTCTTGGCCGCTGAGGTGGTGTGCAGGGTGCCGAAAACCAGGTGGCCGGTTTCCGCCGCCGTTAGCGCCAAACGGATGGTTTCCAGGTCTCGCAGCTCGCCGACCAGAATGATGTCCGGATCTTCCCGCAGCGCCGAGCGCAGGGCTTCGTTGAAGCCGAGGGTGTCTCGATGCACTTCACGCTGGTTGACCAGGCACTTCTTGGATTCATGTACGAATTCGATCGGGTCCTCAATGGTGAGGACGTGTTCATAACGGGTGTCGTTGATGTAGTCCATCATCGCCGCCAGCGTGGTGGACTTACCGGAGCCGGTCGGCCCGGTGACCAGCACCAGCCCGCGTGGCACCGAGGAGATGTCCTTGAAGGTCTGCCCCATGCCTAGGTCTTCCATGGTCAGAACCTTGGAAGGGATGGTCCGGAACACAGCACCGGCGCCCCGGTTCTGATTAAAGGCGTTGACACGGAAACGGGCGACCCCGGGAACTTCAAACGAGAAGTCGGTTTCCAAAAATTCCTCGTAGTCCTTTCGCTGCTTGTCGTTCATGATGTCATAAATCAGCCCGTGCACCTCTTTGTGCTCCATGGGCGGAAGGTTGATACGACGTACATCACCATCAACGCGAATCATCGGCGGCAGGCCAGCAGAGAGGTGCAAGTCCGACGCACCCTGTTTGGCCGAGAAGGCAAGCAGTTCAGTAATATCCATAGGAATCCTCGGAAGGCTTTTTCTTTTATCCCGGTAGCGTCGGTCCGGCGGATTTCCCGGCGCGGTTCACTTGGCATTTCAGTGACCTGCGGGTAACGTGTCACCGTACAGGTGGCACACCGAACGTGGCGATTTCACACTATGAGCAGCATAGCAGACAACATCGGGAGCGTAACCCGACGCATACAAAAAGCAACATTGAAAGCGGGCCGGGAGCCCGGCTCTGTGCGCCTGTTGGCAGTCAGCAAGACCCGAACCGCGGAGGACCTGAGAGCGGCGATTGCCGCCGGACAGACCGCATTCGGGGAAAACTACCTGCAGGAAGCTCTCGATAAGATCGACGCGCTGGCCGATATCGCCGGGATCGACTGGCACTTCATCGGGCCGATCCAGTCCAACAAGACCCGACAGATCGCCACCGCCTTCTCCTGGGTCCATAGCGTCGACCGCCTCAAGATTGCCCGGCGCCTGAGCGAGCAGCGGGCCGCCGAGCTGCCGCCATTGAATATCTGTCTCCAGGTCAATATTAATGAAGAAGACAGCAAGGCCGGCTGTACGCTGGAGGAGCTGCCTGACCTGGTGCTGGCTATCGGCGAGTTAGCGAACCTGTCGCTGCGCGGCTTAATGGCCATCCCCGATCCGGACCAGCCCGAGGCGGAGCTTCGGCTCAGTTTTCGCCGGCTCACTCAGGCCTTGCACGATCTGAAGGCACAGTACCCAGCCGCAGGGCCGCTGGACACACTGTCCATGGGCATGTCCGGTGACCTGGAAGTTGCCATTGCCGAGGGCGCCACCTGGGTGCGCGTGGGCACCGATGTGTTTGGCGCCCGCGCGGCGAAGAGCTGAAGCTAGCGGATCCTGTTATGATCAGGGCCGGACGTTTAACCGATCAACCGTTGGAGTGAACCTTGAGCACATCACCAACCATTTCATTTATTGGCGCGGGCAACATGGCCAGTGCCATCATTGGCGGTATGCTGGACAGCGGCTACAAAGCTGCGAACATCTGGGTCAGCGCACCGGATGATGGCCATCTGCAGTCTATCCGCAAGAAATTCGGCGTAAGCGTCACCACCGACAATCGGTACTGTGCCCAGCAAGCTGACATGGTCGTTCTGGCGGTCAAACCCCAGGTTATGGCGGACGTCTGCCGCGATATCGCGCCGGTAGTACAGAACACCCGCCCACTGATGGTATCCATTGCCGCGGGCCTGACCGTCGAAACCTTGGACGAATGGCTGGCCGGTGGCCTGCCACTGGTTCGGGTGATGCCCAATACGCCGTCTCTGGTTGGCAAAGGGGCCGCCGGCCTGTTTGCCAATGCCCAGGTTAAGGATGCCCAGAAGAAGATGGTCGAGTCGGTTTTCGAAAGCATCGGCTCCGCGCTCTGGGTTGAGGACGAGAACCTGCTGCACGCAGTGACCGCACTGTCCGGCAGTGGCCCGGCCTATTTTTTCCTCATGCTTGAAGCTCTGGAAGATGTCGCCGTCGACGCCGGCATCGAGGCGGGTACGGCCCGGGAACTGGCCATCCAGACCATGGCCGGGGCAGCGGAAATGGCCGCACGCAGCGAGCACGACCCCGGTCAGCTCAAGCGCAACGTCATGTCTCCTGGTGGCACCACCGAGCAGGCCATCAACACCTTCGAAGAAGGCGGGCTGCGAGATCTGGTCCGCAAAGCATACGGCGCAGCGTTCAAACGCTCGGAAGAAATGGCCAGCGAACTGGCAGGCAAACAGTAACCGATAACGGAGACACGGCTTCATGCTGGCAGACATCCTGATTACGATCCTGCTCATTGCATCCACCTTTTACATGACCATCGTGCTGCTGCGGTTTCTACTGCAGCTGGCCCGGGCGGACTTCTACAACCCGATCTCCCAGTTCGTGGTCAAGGCCACCAACCCGCCCCTGAAGCCGCTGCGCCGTTTCATTCCGGGCTGGGGCGGTATTGATGGCGCATCACTGGTGCTGGCTATCGCCATTCAGGCGATCACCTTCCTCCTGATCCTGATCGCACTGAACGGCGGCATTCCGTCGTTTAATCCCATCACGCTGATGGTGTGGGCCGTGCTGAACGTGCTCGACCTGATCGTGAAGATCTATTTCTGGTCGGTGATTGCCGTGGTGGTGGTGAGCTGGATCGCGCCCGGCAGCGGGCATCCGGCGATTCAACTGGTCGCCCAGATCACCGAACCGGTGATGCGCCCGGTGCGCAATATCATGCCGTCCATGGGCGGCCTGGATCTGTCACCGATCATCGTGTTCCTGATTCTGAACGTGATTTCGGTGGTCATCGAGCACATGAAGATGGCCGCAGGGCTCGGCTCTATCGGCCTCGGTTTGTAAACTGCATCTCAAAAATACATTTCGTTACAGTTCTCGACGAAATCGAATAATCCGAAGCTGCAAGATCATCCCCATGATTTTGCAGCTTTTTTATTGCAAGTCCTGGCGATATAGACGACAGTCTTTTGAGACCCTGACTCCAAAGCTGCGGGGAACAGGATACTATTACCAGTAATTAATCCGCCCTCAAGAGCATCGTGCCCCAAGCTCCCGGCAGTCGCGCAGAAGGCTCGGTAGTAGCGCAGAAGGAAAGATCAATGAATCAGCAGGGAACTCTGTCGCAGCAGGTAGAGGCATACCACAACTGGAAGAAAGAGCTAATCCGACAGATTGGCCGCTACCGGTTATGGCTGCAGGACAACAACCTTTTTTCGGACGATGTCAGTACCCGTATCCGTCACGGCCTGGAACTGCTGGTGGAAGACGAACTGACCATTGCCTTTGTGGGCGAGTACTCCCGCGGCAAAACCGAACTGATTAATGCCCTGTTCTTCTCTGAATACGGCCAGCGTATGCTGCCATCCCAGGCCGGGCGCACTACCATGTGCCCGACCGAACTGTTTTTCGATCGCAGCGCCAACCAGAACTACCTCTTACTGTTACCGATAGAAACCCGCACCGGCGAGCTGTCCCTGCAGCAGCTACGCAAGCTGCCTGAGCGCTGGGTCAAGCACGAACTCGACGAGCGCGACCCCGAAGTCATGCGCGAGGTGCTGGCAGAAGTGGCGCGGGTCAAGAGCGTGCGGCCGGAGGAAGCCCGTCGCCTGGGCTTCGACGAGGAAATGCTGGAGCATGATCGCAACAACCCGGGCCAGGTACTGGTGCCGGCCTGGCGCAATGCCCAGATCAGCATTCGCCACCCACTGTTCGAGCGTGGCTTGCGCATTCTCGACACACCCGGGCTGAACGCTCTCGGCTCTGAGCCTGAGCTGACCATCAGCATGCTGCCCCGGGCCCACGCCGTTATCTTTGTCCTGAGTGCGGACACCGGTGTTACCGCCAGCGACCTGACCATCTGGAAAGAGCACATTGATACCGAGCATGCCGATCACCGGGCCGGACGTTTTGCGGTCCTGAACAAGATCGACGTGCTCTGGGATGACCTGCAGGGCGAAAAGCACACCGAGGACGCCATTGAGCGAGTGCGCGAATACACCGCCGACCACCTGGGTATCCGCCAGCACGATGTCATCCCACTGTCCGCCAAGCAAGGCCTGGTCAGCCGGGTCCGCCGGGATGAGGCACTGTTCGAACGCTCCAACATCGGGCGCCTGGAGCAGCTGATCATCCAACGCATCCTGACGCACAAGGAACAGCTGATTACCCAGAGTCTGATCAATGACCTGCTGGGCATGCTGCAAAACAGTCAGGCTGCAATGCAGACCCGACTGGATTCACTGCAGGAAGAACTGGCGGCCTGCTCCGGCACCACCATGGACAAGGCTGCGCTGGCCCGGCTCGCCGATCGGGCTCAGAAAGACTACGACTTCTACTACAAGAAGCTGATCACCCTGCGCTCCAGCCGTCGCTTGATGGATTCCCAAGGCGACCTGCTGAAGCAGCTCGTGGCCGAGAAACGTTTTGAAGATCACGCCGAACGCATTCGCCAGTCCATGTCGAAAAGCTGGACCACAGCCGGCATGAATCGGGCCATGGATAAGTTCTTTGAACTGCTTGAGGGCGATCTCACCAACCTGTTGAGCGAAGGTCACCTGGCGGAAAAAATGGTGGGCGCCATTTACCGGCGTTACAACGACGACACCCGCGCCCGTCACCTGGAACCCATTCCGCTGCGGGCCGGACGCCACGTCATTGCCGTTCGGGAACTGCGCAAAAAAGCGCGGAGATTCCGCATCAGCCCCAAGAACCTGCTGACTGAGCAGTCCCTGCTGGTGCGCCGCTTCTTCAATGTCATGGTGGGTGAAGCCCGTACCCTGCATGCCCGGGTGCGCACCGACGTTGATCGCTGGCCCCGGGAAGCGCTGTTGCCCATCATGCAGTACTCCATGGAACAGAAGCAGCTGCTGGAACATCAGATCCGGCGCCTGCGGGACATGGTACGCAGCGACCGCGACGGCCGCGCAGAACGGGAACGCCTGCAAAACACCATCTCCGACCTTAGCCGGCAACTGGAATTGGCCGACGCCATGCAGCGCCAGATTCGCAAACCGGCCCCGACCCTGATCCAGCAAAAGGTCGTCAACATCTCCGGGGCGTTCTAAGCCCCGTCGGAGGCACTCGCCATCGGTTGCAGCCATGACGGCCCGGCTTTAAACTGCTGGGCCGGTGATGGCTTTGTCATTGCTGTTCCAGATACTTACAGACCGAACCAGGAACCTGTCGCGCCAATGCCCGATTCCCTGCCTGCGGATTCTGTCGGAGTTGTTGCCCCGCAGACTCTTCATTTCGACACGCCCATCGAGCTGGCCTGTGGCCAGGCCCTGGACAGCTACGACCTGGTGATTGAAACCTACGGTCAGCTGAACGCCGATGCCAGCAACGCCGTGCTAATCTGTCACGCCCTGAGCGGCCACCACCACGCCGCCGGCTACCACAGCGCAGACGAGCGCAAACCAGGCTGGTGGGACAGCTGCATCGGCCCCGGCAAGCCCATCGACACCAACCGTTTTTTCGTGGTTAGCCTGAACAACCTGGGTGGCTGTCACGGCAGTACTGGCCCCAACAGCACCAACCCGGCCACCGGCAAGCCCTACGGCCCGGATTTCCCCGTTGTTACCGTCGGCGACTGGGTGAAGAGCCAGGCTCTGCTGGCCGATCGTCTCGGCATTCAGTGTTGGGCCGCGGTGGTGGGCGGCTCCCTCGGTGGCATGCAGGCATTGCAGTGGAGTCTGGATTATCCGGAGCGACTGAAGCATTCGGTGGTGATCGCCTCCACGCCCCGGCTCACGGCCCAGAACATCGCCTTCAACGAAGTGGCCAGGCAGGCCATTACCTCGGACCGGGAATTCCACGATGGCCGCTACTACGATTTCGACGTGGTACCCCGGCGCGGCCTGATGCTGGCACGCATGGTCGGCCACATCACCTACCTGTCCGATGCCTCCATGGGCGAGAAATTTGGTCGCGAGCTGCGGGACCAGGCCTACAAGTTCGGCTACGACGCCGAATTCCAGGTCGAAAGCTACCTGCGCTACCAGGGCGAGCGGTTCTCCGAGACCTTCGACGCCAACACCTATTTGTTGATGACCAAGGCACTGGATTATTTTGATCCCGCCTACGACTACGGCGGCGACCTGGCCCGGGCGCTGGCTGAGGCCCGGTGTGAATTCCTGGTGCTGTCATTCAGCACCGACTGGCGCTTCACTCCGGCCCGATCGGAGGAATTGGTCAACGCCATGATTGCGGCCCGGCGAAAAGTCAGCTATTCCGAAATAGATGCACCCTGGGGCCACGACGCGTTTCTGATCCCGACGCCCCGCTACACCGACATTTTCACCGCCTACATGGACCGCGTAGCCAGGGAGGTGGGCCAATGAGACCGGATCTTGAAATCATCCAGCAATGGATCCAACCCGGCCACCACATACTGGACCTGGGTTGTGGTGACGGCACCCTGCTCGACTACCTGCAACGGGAGCGTGGTGCCAGCGGCTTTGGCCTGGAGATCAACCCCGAGCACATCACCACGTGTATGAGCCGCGGGGTGCCCGTCATCGAGCAAAACCTCGACACCCAGGGCCTGGGTAACTTCGACGATGGCAGTTTCGATACCGTGCTCATGACCCAGGCCTTGCAGGCGGTGCGCCGCCCGGACAGGGTGCTGGACGAAATGTTGCGGGTCGGCCGCGATGGCATCGTCACCTTTCCCAACTTTGCCCATTGGCGTTTGCGTTGGGGCCTGGCGTTGAGCGGTCGCATGCCCGAATCCGAAGCTCTACCGTATAAATGGTACAACACCCCCAACATCCGGTTGTGCACCTTCAAGGATTTTGAAGCTCTATGCCGTCAGAAGGGCATTCGCATCAAGAGCCGACGAGTGGTCGATGGCCAGCACCAGAATAGCTGGCTGGCCCGGCTGTGGCCCAACCTGCTGGGGGAAATTGCCATCTATCGCATTACACGGGAGATCGAAGAATGAGACTCGCAAAGCGTCTATGCCTGTACGTCCTGTCCACCCTGGTGGCGCTGACGTTTGCCATGCAGCTACATGCCGCCGGCAACCAGGACTTCGGTGACATCCAGGTACACTGGAGCGTCCTGCCCAGCACCTTCCTTTCCCCGGAAGTGGCCAAGGCCAACAACCTGCAGCGCAGCAAGGGCATTGGAATCATCAACATTGCGATCATGAAGGAAAACGAAGACGGAACCATGTCGCCGATGAGCGGTCAGGTTGAAGGCAAGGTCTCCAATGATATCCAGCAGGTACGATTCCTGGCCTTTCGCCGCGTCCAGGAAGGCGACGCGGTGTATTTCATCGCCGAGTACCAGTACAGCTCCGGGGAACTGATGACCTTCAATGTCACCGCGCGCCCCACCGGCGAGCAGCGAGACCTGCCGGTCCGGTTTGCCCACACACTGTTCAGCGACTGAGTAACGCATGACTGACAAAATCGTGATTGCCAGCAACAACAAGGGCAAGATCGCGGAACTGACCGATCTGCTCGGCCCCCTGGGCATGACACCTGTGGCCCAGGGTGAGCTGGGTGTCGGTGAAGCCGAAGAGCCGGCCGTCACCTTTGTAGAAAACGCCATCCTCAAGGCCCGGCACGCCTCCCGTATAACGGGCTTGCCAGCACTGGCCGACGACAGCGGGCTGGCGGTGGACTGCCTGAATGGCCAGCCAGGGGTGCGCTCGGCCCGCTACGCCGGCGACAACGCCAGCGATCAGGACAACGTCGACGCGCTGTTGGCTGCCATGGCTTCGGTACCCGAAGGTCAGCGCGGCGCGCAATTCCACTGTGTTCTGGTGTTTTTGCGGCACGCCGACGACCCCACGCCGGTTGTCTGTCACGGCCGATGGCCCGGGGCCATTCTGTCCGCCCCCGCCGGTGACGGCGGCTTCGGTTACGATCCGGTGTTCTGGGTCGCTGAGCACCAGTGCAGTGCCGCCGAGCTGACCCGAGCTGAAAAAAGCCGCATCAGTCACCGGGGCCGCGCCCTGGCACAACTGGCGCAACAGCTGAAGGCAGGAGCGTGACGCCGTGACCGCCCCTGCGCCGGTGGCGGTCACGCCACCGCTGAGCCTGTACCTGCACATGCCCTGGTGCGTGCGCAAATGCCCCTACTGTGATTTCAATTCCCACGCGGTCAAGCACGAGATCCCGGAAACGGCGTACTTGAAGGCCCTGCTGGAAGATCTCGACCAGGACCTTGGCTTTGCCGCAGACAGGGAAATCCAGACCGTATTCATCGGCGGTGGCACTCCCTCGCTAATGACCGGTGAGTTCTACCACACGCTGTTCCGGGAACTGCGCGCTCGCCTGAACCTGGCGCCGGATGCCGAGATTACCCTTGAGGCCAATCCGGGCACCCTGGAGGAAGGCCGCTTCGAAGCCTTCCGGGCCGCCGGTATCAACCGCTTGTCCATCGGCGTGCAGAGTTTCAACAGTGGCCACCTGCAGTCACTGGGCCGGATTCACGACAGCCATGCCGCGCACCGGGCCATCGAAGCGGCGCGCCAGGCCGGCTTCGACAACTTCAACGTGGACCTGATGCACGGCTTGCCGGGCCAAACCCCGGCCGACGCCATTGCCGACCTCAAGGCCGCACTCAGTCACAACCCGGCGCACCTGTCCTGGTATCAGCTGACGCTGGAACCAAACACCGAGTTCTACAGCCGCCCGCCGCGGTTACCCGATGACGACCGGCTGTGGGAGATCTACCGTAGGGGCGGTGATTTCCTGCGCCAGCAGGGATTCCGAGATTACGAGGTGTCAGCCTGGAGCCGCCCGGGACAGGCATCGCGCCACAACCTGAACTACTGGACTTTTGGTGATTATCTAGCGCTGGGCGCCGGCGCCCACGGCAAAATCAGCCTCGCCGATGGCAGTATCCGTCGCTACTGGAAAACCCGGCAACCGGAGGCTTACCTGAACCGGATTGGCAGCCGAACGGCGGGCACGGAACCGATTGAGGTCGAGGACCTGCCGCTAGAGTTCCTGATGAACACCCTGCGGCTGACCGAAGGGGTCGAAGAAACCCTGTTTACTGAGCGCACGGGTTTACCCCTGTCCTCAGTTGCGGTAAAACTTGAGCAGTTGCGTGACGAAGAACTGCTGGAGCGGCATCGCCTGCAAGCCACTGATCTGGGCCAGCGATACCTGAACAGCCTGCTGGAGCGATTTCTGTAATGGACTGGATGAAAGAACTCGCAGCGCTACCCAAAACTCAACGGGCAACGCTGATCGCCGCTCTGATGCTGCTAGTGGCCCTGATCCTGGTCAACCAGCCATTGCAGACCGGCTCGGCGCCCCAGGGCATTGTCAGCTTCCAGATGGCCGGCACCGCGGATCAGGCCCACGCCATTCTCCGCAGCTGGCGATCTGGCGGTGAACTATGGGCCCAGGTATCGTTGTGGCTCGACTTCCTGTTCATCCCCGCCTACGTGCTGGCGCTGATCCAGCTGACCCGGCACTTAACCCGGGATCGTCCGGGAGTACGCGAGCGCATGATAGCGCGCTGGATCCGTGCCCTGTTCGTGGCGGCTGGCCTCAGTGATGTCACCGAAAACATCCTACTGTTGAACAACTTCAACCCGCCGACCGATGTGGTCAGCCTGTCTGCCACAATCTGCGCCCTGATCAAGTACACCGGGCTGACCCTGGGAATTGCCGGCCTGGTCATTGTTCGGGCGTCACGCCGTCACCCGCTGGCCCACGGCTGACGGCGATCCACTTTCCGCGCTAGCTATCGGCTTCCCGAATCAGTTAGTGCGGTGGAACAACAGGTCCCAGACGCCGTGACCGAGTCGTTCACCGCGCTTTTCGAACTTGGTGATGGGCCGATCTTCCGGACGCGGTGAGAAACCACCGTTGTCCTGAGTGTTGGCAAATCCTTCTGATTCGCTCATGACTTCCATCATGTGCTCGGAGTAGTTCTCCCAATCCGTCGCCAGGTGGAGAATACCGCCCACCCGTAGCTTGTGCCGGATGCGCTGCACGAACTCGTGCTGGATCAGGCGACGCTTGTGATGCTTCTTTTTGTGCCAGGGATCGGGGAAAAACACCATCACCCGATCCAGACAGGCATCCGGCAGGCACAGGTCGATGACGTCGTTGGCGTCGATGCTATAGACCCGGACATTCTCCAGACCGCGATCTTCCACTTCCTTGAGCAGGGCACCAACACCCGGCAGGTGCACTTCAACACCAATGAAATCCTGCTCCGGCGCGGCCTCCGCCATATCCGCCAACGAACCACCCATGCCAAAGCCGATTTCCAGGTTCAGCATGGCTTCGCGGCCGAACACCTCCCGTGGGTCAATCATGCCGTCTTCGCGGGTCAGGCCGTACTTGGGCCAGCTGCGCTCATAGGCTTTCTTCTGGCCCTCGGTCATCCGGCCCTGCCGAAGCACGAAGCTGCGAATGCCTCGGCGGGTGGTTACCGGCGACTCGGGAGCTGCTTCCTTCGGCTCATGCGGGTCTTTCTGGTCGGTCATCTGAAGTCCTCAACCGCAGGCTGCGGGTCTGATTAAACGGGATTTTGGCGACAGTTTACCAGAGTCCTGGGGGTCAGGGGTCAGGAGGACACCAGGGCATTCTGTCCGTGTTGACGATCAAGCTGGCGATAGCCCAACGCCTCAACCAGGTGACTGTTTGCCAGATCACTGACCCCGTCCAAATCCGCGAGGGTGCGGGCAACCCTCAATATCCGGTGCAGGGCCCGCGCCGACAGCCCCAGTTTTTCCATGGCACCGGTGAGCAGGCGCTCGCCGTCGGCATCCAGGCGACAGGCCTCGTGCAAGGCGCGGCCGCTCAGGGTCGAGTTCAGTTGTTTTCGCTCAGCCTGAGGTGCACGCGCCTGTGCAACCCGGCTCCGAACCACGGCACTGGATTCGCCACCGCCGGCCTGCCCCATCAATAGGTCACCACTCTGAACCGGCACTTCCACATGCAGGTCGAACCGGTCCAGCAACGGACCGGAAATCTTCGACCGGTAGCGCAGCACCTGTTGCGGGGTGCACCGGCATTCGATGGTCGGGTGACCACTGAAGCCACAGGGGCACGGGTTCATCGCACCTACGACCTGGAACCTGGCCGGGAACCGCACCTGGCGAGCCGCCCGGCTAATGGCGATTTCCCCGGTTTCCATGGGTTCCCTCAGCACCTCCAGGACCCGGCGCTCAAATTCCGGCAACTCATCCAGAAACAGTACGCCCCGATGCGCCAGGGAGATTTCACCGGGGCGCGGGCTGCTGCCGCCACCGACCATGGCAACCGCCGAGGCGGTGTGATGAGGCGCCCGAAATGGCGGGCTGTGCCAGTCGTTTGTGGCCAGGGCCAGACCGGCAACCGAATGAACACTGGCCACTTCCATCGCAGCGTCATCTTCTAGATCTGGCAAAATGCCCGGCAAGCGGCTGGCCAGCATACTTTTGCCGGTGCCCGGCGGACCGAAAAACAACAGGTTGTGATTGCCGGCCGCGGCCACCTCCAGCGCTCGCCGTGGCACGGCCTGGCCACACACATCTGCCAGGTCCGGGCATTCGCGACCGGACTCCGAAGCCCGCGTGCGCGCCACCCTGGCCACCGGCACCAGCCGCGCGCGGGCCGCCAGGTGTTCAACCACCGCCAACAGGTGCCCGGCCGCCAGCACCTCACCCTGGCTGGCCAGGGCCGCCTCTGCAGCATTGGCCTGGGGCACCAAAAGCGCCCTGCCATCAGCCCGGGCGGCCAGCACGGACGGCAAGACACCGTTCAACGGACGAAGCGCTCCGTCCAGAGACAACTCCCCCACGAATTCATGGGGCGACAGGCTATCGGCGGGAATCTGGCCCGAGGCGGCGAGAATGCCGAGGGCAATGGGCAGATCGAAGCGGCCGCCCTCTTTGGGCAGATCGGCAGGCGCCAGATTGATAGTGATACGACGGGCTGGGAACTCAAAACCGGCGTTCAGCAGGGCGCTGCGAACGCGCTCACGACTCTCCCGGACGCCGGTTTCAGGCAGCCCGACGATTGAGAGGGCGGGCAAGCCACCCGAGAGATGGACTTCAACGGTCACCGCAGGCGCGGCGATCCCCACGCTGGCGCGTGAATGGACAATGGCAAGCATGACAACCTTCCCTGGTTAACATCGATACAACCGGCCCGAACTCCTTTCAGGCCGTTGCCGGGCTATTGCTCTTGCAGCTTTTGCTCGAGCGCGGCAACCCGGTGTTCCAGTGCGTCGACCTTTTCCCGGGTTTTCATCAACACCGCCTGCTGGGCGTCGAATTCTTCCCGGGTTACCAGTTCCAGCCGGGACAGAACCGACATCACTGTGGCCCGAGCCTGGGTTTCGAAATCCTCACGGGCAGCCCGCGCCATATCCGGAACGAATTGACCAAACTGGCCCTGCAATTGGGCGAAAATATCCTGCGGACCTTTCACGCATCACCTCTACTGATTGGAATAATGGCCGGTTTTACGACCAGACACGGGGCCTGCACCGGTACGCGGGAGTGTATCACAACCCACCCCCTGCCATACTGTACCCGGTCGACAGTATAATGACTGGCGCTGCCCCGTTGAGCCGCTCTAATTTGGCCCATTACGGGGCGCAATGCCCGATTT
This sequence comes from Marinobacter sediminum, assembly GCF_016820575.1. Taxonomy (GTDB): domain Bacteria; phylum Pseudomonadota; class Gammaproteobacteria; order Pseudomonadales; family Oleiphilaceae; genus Marinobacter; species Marinobacter sediminum. Next base: position 82,571 of record NZ_JAEMQH010000001.1, read on the forward strand.
TGGTGCGCAGTTTTGCGCCAATCTGGGACAGCCGTTCGCTAGGCGACTGTTATTAAAGATTTTTTTTGCGTTGGCACACCCGATGCTAAAGCTCTCGTACGCAATCCGCACAATTGGTGTGCGAGGTGGCAGCATTCCGAACCCAGCCGCTGGCCCAGAGGCCCTTGAAGCTGGGACGGCTTTACCAAGGAGAAAGCAATGAAACTTGTGACAGCGATCATCAAGCCTTTCAAGTTGGATGATGTCCGTGAGGCACTATCCGAGATTGGCGTGCAAGGCGTAACCGTCACTGAAGTCAAAGGCTTCGGTCGACAGAAAGGCCACACCGAACTGTACCGTGGCGCAGAGTACGTGGTGGATTTCCTGCCCAAAGTTAAGGTGGAAGTTGCCATTGGCGACAACCTGCTTGACCAGGTTATTGAGTCCATCACCAAGGCAGCCAACACCGGCAAGATCGGTGACGGCAAGATCTTCGTGACTGAACTGGAGCAAGCCATCCGGATCCGGACTGGCGAAACCGGCGAAGAAGCGGTCTGATCCAGATCTAAGAAAAAAGACTTAGCCAGCGCAAAAAAACTTAAAACCTGAAAAGCCTCGTGCGGAGGGCTTCAAATGGAAAGCAATCTTTTTCACCTGCAGTACGCAATGGATACCTTTTATTTCCTGGTGTGCGGCGCATTAGTAATGTGGATGGCCGCGGGCTTCGCCATGCTGGAAGCCGGCCTGGTACGCTCCAAGAACACCACGGAAATTCTAACCAAGAACGTGGCACTGTTTGCCATCTCCTGCATCATGTACCTGGTGTGCGGTTACGCCATCATGTACGGCGGTAACATCTTCCTGTCTGGCATCGCGGACGTTGATACCGCTGCCGTTCTGGGTGACTTCGCCGGCCGTGAAGACGGCTTCGAGGGTGGCTCCATCTACTCCGGCGCTTCTGACTTCTTCTTCCAGGTGGTGTTCGTCGCTACCGCCATGTCCATCGTCTCCGGTGCCGTGGCTGAGCGTATGAAGCTCTGGGCCTTCCTGATCTTCGCGGTTGTCATGACCGGCTTCATCTACCCGATGGAAGGTGCATGGACCTGGGGCGGCGCGTCTGTCTTTGGCATGTACTCCCTGGGCGACCTTGGCTTCAGCGACTTCGCCGGCTCCGGTATCGTTCACATGGCTGGTGCGGCCGCAGCTCTGGCGGGCGTCATCCTGCTGGGTGCCCGTAAAGGCAAGTACGGTGCGAACGGTGAAATCCGGGCCTTCCCGGGTGCCAACCTGCCCCTGGCCACTCTCGGCACCTTCATCCTGTGGATGGGCTGGTTCGGCTTCAACGGCGGTTCGGTACTGAAGTTGGGCGATATCGCCAGCGCCAACTCCGTCGCCATGGTGTTCCTGAACACCAACACCGCCGCTGCCGGTGGTGCGGTTGCCGCCCTGATCACCGCTCGCCTGATGTTTGGCAAGGCCGATTTGACCATGCTGCTGAACGGCGCACTGGCTGGCCTGGTGGTTATCACCGCTGAGCCGTCCACTCCGAGCGCCCTGACCGCTACCCTGTTCGGCGCCTTCGGCGGTGTCCTGGTGGTACTGAGCATCGTCACCATGGACAAGCTGCGTATCGACGATCCGGTCGGTGCTATCTCGGTCCACGGTGTCTGTGGTCTGCTGGGTCTGCTGCTGGTTCCGGTCACTAACGGTGGCGCAAGCTTCAGCGGCCAGATCATCGGCGCAATCACCATCTTCGCCTGGGTCTTCATCGCCAGCCTGATCGTCTGGGGCATCCTGAAAGCCGTGATGGGCCTGCGGGTCAGCGAAGAAGACGAGTACGAAGGTGTGGATCTGTCCGAGTGTGGTATGGAAGCCTACCCGGAATTCGTGAGCGCCAAATAAAACGCGTTCACTGGATCCCAACAAAAAAGGCGCCCTTCGGGGCGCCTTTTTTTCTGGTCAGATTCTACTAATGCGCTGGCTGGACCAAATACGACTGATACTCAGCTTTTTGCAGATACAACCGCAATTCCAGCACAGCTTCCAGCTCAGACTCAAAAGGCCCTTCTATTGAACCCTCGCGGGTTTCAAAGAAATACTCACCGTTTACCGAGCTCAGCCGCTCTGACCGGAACCAGTTTTTCTCAGACTCCCCTTGTCGCACCGTCATGGTTCCCTCTCCTGACGTAGTTCCCTATCTCCGATCGTTCCTCACTGCTCCATCAGTCTAGTCAATCCACCGGGGCCCATAGAGATCGTCTTGATCAAAGCAACGGGCTGCTCATAGCCGGAAGGAATGACAGCACCTGAAACAGGCCTGACTGGGCTACAGATCGAGGCACAGCGCTGGCTCAGCCCTCGCTGGGAATGACGTGATCTTCCAGTGCATCCACCATGAACTGGGGCATCGCGAGGGCACCGTGGTGGGTGCCCGGATTGTAGTAACGGGTAACAAACGGACGATTCTCGGCATCCTCTTCACGGAAATACCGTACCGGTTTGTCCTTGCCGGCCATGGTGCAGCTCCACCAGCCTGTGGGGTACACCGGTTGTGGGAACGGCAGAGTCTGGACGTGATCAAACCCGGCCTTGCGCATATCTTCATGGATCGATTTGATGATGGTGTTCGTGTGCAACAGCGGGGATTCGCTCTGTTGCACGATCAAGCCGCCGTCACGCAGGGCCAGCATGGCATCGCGATAAAAATCGAGGGCGAACAGGCCTTCGGCCGGACCGACCGGATCGGTGCTGTCGATGATGATCAAATCCAGGCTGTTCGGCTCGATGTCACGAATCCATTGAATGCCATCGCCAAAGAAGAAATTGGCCCGGGGGTCGCCGTTGGATTCACACAGCTCCGGGAAATACTTCTCGGACACCCGGGTGACCCGCTCATCAATTTCCACCTGCCAGGCTTCTTCAACGCCCGGGTGCTTGAGCACCTCTTTCAGGGTGCCGCAATCGCCACCACCGACGATCACTACCTTCTTCGGGTCCTTGTGCGTGAACAAGGCCGGGTGAGTCATCATCTCGTGGTACAGGAAGTTGTCCCGGCTGGTCAGCATCACGCAACCGTCCAACACCATCAGGTTGCCGAAGGTCTCGGTTTCGTAAATTTCCAGCTTCTGGAACGGTGTCTGCTCCTCATGCAGTTTCTTTTTAACCTGCAGGGAAAATGCCGTTCCCTGATCCTGGAATACTTCGGTAAACCAACCTTCGTTCAATGCCGTCATCGTGTTTCTCCTGCTTTGGTCCATGAGCCGGTTTGAGGGGGCGTATTGTAGGCACGCCAACCCGGCAGCTAAAGCTTTTATCGCGGGACGCGCCACGTAATTTCCACAACCGGTTCTTTTAGCCGGCGAGTGGAATCCATACAATGTCGGCCATACAGTCGGCCGGGTTCGCCCTAGCTCGCCGGCTCCGGTTTCCTGACAGGATAGCAAGCATGAGCGAATCCAGCGGCACCACTGCCCACAAGGTCTACAACATTGCCCATTGGAGCGATGGCTACATCGGTGTTAATGAACAAGGCGAGGTGCTGATTCGCCCGGATCGCGGCCACAGTCCCGCCCGCATTAACCTCCCAGACCTGACCCAGTCACTGCTGCAATCCGGTATCCAGCTACCGGTGCTCATCCGCTTCACCGATATCCTGCACGATCGGGTCAACAAGCTCTGCGGGGCCTTCAACAAGGTCGCCGGAGATCAGGGCTATCAGGGCCAGTACACGGCCGTGTACCCGATCAAGGTCAACCAGCAGCGCCGGGTGGTGGAAGAACTGCTCTCGGCGGAACCCGCCGCCAGCCAGGGCCAGATCGGCCTGGAAGCGGGCAGCAAGCCCGAGCTGATGGCGGTTCTGGCTATGTCCCGGCAGCCCGGTTCGGTCATCGTCTGCAACGGCTACAAGGACCGGGAGTACATCCGCCTGGCACTGATCGGCCAGAAACTCGGCCACCGGGTCTTCATCGTGGTGGAAAAGCAGTCGGAACTGCCGCTGATTCTGGACGAGGCCCGGGATCTGGGTGTGTCACCGCTGATCGGCGTGCGCGCCCGCCTGGCCACCATCGGCAAGGGTAACTGGCAGAATACCGGCGGCGAAAAGTCCAAGTTCGGGCTGTCCGCCAGCCAGGTGCTGGATGTGGTCAATACCCTGCGCCAGGCCGGTGCCCTGGACACCCTTCAGTTGCTGCACTTCCACCTTGGCTCGCAAATTGCCAACATCCGCGACATCCAGACCGGCCTGCGGGAATGCGCCCGTTTTTATAGCGAGTTGCGGCAGCTGGGCGCGCCCATTGGCACCGTGGATATCGGTGGCGGACTGGGCGTGGACTACGAGGGCACCCGCTCCCGCAGCAGTTGCTCAATGAACTACAGCGTGCACGAATACGCCTACAACGTCATTCATGTGCTGCAGACTGAATGCGACCGCCATGGCATTCCGCACCCGCACCTGATCAGTGAATCCGGCCGGGCTCTGACCGCCCACCACTCGGTACTGGTCACCAATGTCATTGACCGGGAAGTCCCCCAGGACCGCAGCCCAGAGCAGCCGTCACCAGAGGCTCCGGGGCCGCTGCATGATCTGTGGCGGGATCTGCTGAGCCTGGAGGATTCTGACACCCCCCGCTCGCTGGCCGAGATTTACCACGACGTGCTCCACGCCATGGCCGATGTCCACGGCCAGTTCGCCCACGGCGTACTGTCGCTGCCGGAACGGGCTGATGCTGAAACCCTTTACACTCGCTGCTGCCGTCTGCTTCGGAACCAGTTGGACTCGGCCAACCGGGCGCACCGGGAGATCATTGACGAACTGAATGAGAAGCTGGCGGAAAAACTGTTCGTGAATTTCTCCCTGTTCCAATCCCTGCCCGATGTCTGGGGCATCGATCAGATCTTTCCGGTGATGCCCATCAACGGCCTGAACCGGCCGATGAATCGCCGCGCCGTCATCCAGGACATTACCTGCGACTCTGATGGCCGCATTGATCAGTACGTCGACGGCCAGGGTACCGAAACCACCCTGCCATTGCCGGAAGACCGCCCGGGCGAGCCGCTGCTGATGGGATTTTTCATGACCGGGGCCTACCAGGAAATTCTTGGCGACATGCACAACCTGTTCGGCGATACCCATTCGGTGGACGTCCAGCTGGACTCGGAAGGCGGCTTCAATATCGGTCAGCCAATTACCGGGGATACGGTGGCCAAGGTGCTGCGCTACGTCAACTTCGAGCCTGAAGCCCTGGTGCAGACCTACCAGCAGAAATTCGACGCCAGTGGCCTACCCGACTCACAGCGGGCGCTGTTGCTGGCCGAGCTGACCGCAGGCCTGGAAGGCTACACCTACCTGGAAGAATGAACTCGGCGTTTCTCCGGAAACGTCGTTTGCCCGCCCTAGCCAACATTCTTTTACTCTTGCACTGATCCAGACCCGAATCCGGCCCGTAAACACCGTGACTGACAAACCCGGGACGAGTGCATAGAATGATGGCTAGAACAAGTTCGAATCATGTAACTGTCAAGGAGCGTCCAGTGAGCACACTGGAGCAAAAGCCGGCCAGCTCAGAAGGAAGAAAAGATCCTTGGAGCCAGCTGCTGCAGAAAGTGGGCAAAAACCAGGATCGCGCGGCCTACCACGCGCTCTTCGAGCACTTCGCACCGCAGCTGAAGTATTACGCCATGGCGAACGGCATGGCCAGCCATGCCGAAGAGCTGGTGCAGGAAGTGTTTGTCTCCATCTGGCGCCGGTCCTGCCTCTACGACTGGCGCAAAGCGGCTGCCTCGACCTGGATCTTCACGATCGCCCGGAATCAGCGCATCGATATGCTCCGCAAGATGCAGCGCACCAGCGCAGAAATGCCGGTGGAAACCGAGGATCTGTGGCAGATTCCGGGTGACAATGAGGACGAACCGGTGACTTCACTGCACCGGTTGATGTCAGAACGGCGCATTCGGGAATCGCTGAGTCATCTGCCCGAAGAGCAGATTACGGTCATTGCCAAGGTCTACATGGAAAACAAGTCGCACCAGATGGTGGCGAACGAGTTGGACATTCCCCTTGGCACAGTAAAAAGTCGGGTTCGCCTGGCATTGAATAAATTGAAAGTGATTTTGCAGGATCAAAACGTATGACACGTCATCATCCCGACAGTCTGAGCTTGATGGAATACAGTGCCGGCAATTTAAGCGAGCCGCACGCTCTGTGCATCAGGCTGCACTTGGATGAATGTCCTCACTGCCGCAGCCGCGTCGATACGCTCGACAGCCTGGGCGCGGTAATGATGGAACAGCAGCCGAAAGTAACTGTCTCCGAGAGCATGTTCGACAGCATTCTGTCCATGATCGACAACGAGCCAGCCGGAGCAGCAAATGCTGCGCCTGCGCCACGCCTGAGTCCCTTGCAGAAGCTGCTCGGCGACGACATCAACAAGCTGCCGTGGAAGCGGCAGATGGGCGACGTCAGCGTGCTGGACATTACCGATCGTTTCCCCGGCCAGTCTGAACAGGTTGTGCTGCAGAAACTGGCGGCAGGCGGCAAGGCTCCCGCCCATACCCATCGGGGCGAGGAAACGACGATCGTCTTGCAGGGTGCATTTGCCGACCAGAAAGGCGTTTTCAATCAGTGGGACTTTGTCGTGCTGGATGATAAGGACGAGCACAAGCCTGTGGCTGTAGGTTGTGAAGACTGCATCACGCTGTCGGTATTGAGTGCACCGGTGAAACTGACCGGCACCTTTACCCGGATGTTGAACCCGTTCATTCGCTGAACGGGCTAAAGCTAAGAAGAAGGGCGATCATAGATCGCCCTTTTTTGTGCCCGTCATAAGCTACCAGGGCAATTCCGAGCCATCCCAACTCAGGAAGCGGCCGTTGTCGTCACTGGTCACGTTGCCAAGGACCTTGAGCAGATTCCCCGCGGTCTGCGCCGGCGTGTGCACCTTCAGTTGCGCCAGCGACTGGCGGAACGGCTCACTGAGCGCTGATTCGGTGGTGCCCGGGTGCAGCGCCACACACGCTACCGGCTTACAACGCCGGGGCAACTCCACCGACAGCCCGCGCACCAGCATATTCAGAGCCGCCTTGGAGCTGCGATAGGCATACCAGCCACCCAGGCGATTGTCGGTGATCGAGCCCACCTTCGCCGAAATTGCCGCAATACGTTTCAGCTCCTTGTGCCTGAGCCACGGGATCAGAGCCTGCACCAGCAGGCCTAATCCGGTGACATTGACGGCAAAAGCCTGGCTCATGGCATTGGCAGACAAGTCTTCCAGGCGTTTCTCCGGAAACACGGTGTCGGAATGCAACAAGCCGGCCGCGTAAATAACGGTGTCGATACCCTCCCGGGCCGGGAACACGGACTCCAACGCCTCGGTCATCGAGGCCAGAGAACCGCTATCACTGGCATCCCATGGCACCAAGGTGACTCGATCGGAGCTGCGCAACGTCTCGGGCGCCCGATCCGGATCCCGGCACAAACCCACTACCCGGCTGTCCGGGTACTCGGCCAGAATGGCCTCTGCCAACGCGGCGCCGATGGCTCCCGACGCCCCCGCTATCAACACTCGCTTCATAATACCTCTCCCACCGCTGAGAACATTCCCGGGCACAGGCTTCTACTCGCGCCGTGCACTCGAATTCTGTAGGAAATACGCACAGTTTAATGGCTGGACTGCTGGCGCCTGTGAACCGGGACATTAAAACGGGCGTATGAATCACCTGTTCCAATCAAACACAACCCGACACCACAAGATCGCGGGCCATTTGGCTCGGGGTCTCAAGATAAAGAAGCACACTGAGGAGAGTACTCCATGCAATACCAGGCTCCTGCGAACGATCTTCGCTTTCTGTTGTTTGATGTATTGGGTGCAGACCGGCTCCACGAGCTGGAAAAGTACGCCGACGCTACGCCGGATCTGATCTCTGCGGTCATCGACGAAGCCGGCAAACTGGCCGCGGAAGTGATCCAGCCCACCAACCAGGTTGGCGATCGCGAAGGCTGCAGCTACGATCCCGAGACCCATGCGGTGACCACGCCCGCAGGATTCAAGGACGCCTATAAGAAGTTTGTTGAGGGTGGCTGGACCGCTCTGGACGCACCGCTGGAATTCGGTGGCCAGGGACTTCCGCACACCCTTAAATTTGTTGTCGATGAGATGGTCTGCTCCACCAACCTGTCGCTGGGTATGTACCCGGGCCTGACCCACGGCGCCATCAGTGCCCTGCACGCCCACGGCTCTGATGAGCTGAAAAAGGTGTACTTGGAGAAACTCATCTCAGGCGAGTGGACCGGCACCATGTGCCTGACCGAGCCCCAGTGTGGTACTGACCTGGGGCTGATCCGCTCCCGCGCGACACCGAACGACGACGGCAGCTATGCCATCGAAGGCACCAAGATCTGGATCACCGGTGGTGAACATGATCTGGTCGACAACATTGTCCACCTGGTACTGGCCAAGCTGCCCGGTGCACCCGACACCACTAAGGGCATCTCCCTGTTCGTGGTACCCAAGGTCCTGCCAGACACCGGCGAGCGTAACCCCGCGTTCTGTGGCGGCCTGGAACACAAAATGGGCATCAAGGGCTCCGCCACCTGCGTGATGAATTTTGAAGGCGCCAAGGGCTGGCTGGTCGGCGAGCCTAATGACGGCATGCGGGCCATGTTCACCATGATGAACGAAGCCCGCCTGATGGTGGGCATGCAGGGCCTGGGCCTGGCCGAAATGGCCTACCAGGAAAGCCTGGGGTTTGCTCGCGAGCGCCTGCAGAGTCGCTCCCTGAGTGGCCCCAAGAATCCGGACGGTCCGGCCGATCCGATTATTGTGCATCCGGATGTGCGTCGTATGTTGATGCGCCAGAAGGTACTGAACGAGGGTATGCGGGCGCTGGCCCTGTTTACCGGCCATCAACTGGATCTTTCGGTGGCCCACCCGGACGAGGCGGTGCGCGAATCGTCGGATGATCTGGTGCAGCTACTCACGCCTGTGGTCAAAGCCTTCCTGACCGATGAGGGTTTCAACAACGCCAACACCGGTCTGCAGGTACTGGGCGGTTCCGGCTTCACCACCGACTGGCCGCTGGAGCAGCTGGTTCGTGATGGCCGCATCGCCCGGATCTACGAGGGTACCAACGGCATCCAGGCCATGGACCTGGTCGGCCGCAAGCTGAGCCTGAAGGGCGGACAACTGGTCCGTAGCCTGTTTGGTGTGCTCACCGGTTACCTCAAGGACAACCCGGAAGCGCCCCATCGTGAAGAGCTGAAAGATGCCATCAAATGTCTTGAGGAAGCCACCATGTGGCTGGCAAGCAACGCGCCGAGCGATCCGGAACAGGCCGGTTCCGCCGCCACTCCGTATCTCCGACTGATGGCCCTGACGGTGATCGGCTACCTCTGGTCGCGCATGGCCGGTGTTGCCGGTCAGCAACTGGAAGCGGATGGCGCCAACAAGCCGCTGCTGGAGAGCAAGCAGGTGTCTGCCCGTTTCTACTTTGAGAAACTGCTGCCGGAAATCCACTGGCTGCTGGGCGACATCAAGACTGGCAAAGACAGCCTGATGGCGTTCGACGACGACCACTGGGCCGCTTAAGGTCAGAACCGGTCAGGGCCAAACGGCCCTGACCTCCCCTTCCTCTTGCAACACCCTGCACCGTCCGAGTACTGCAACACCTGCGGTCTTACCCGGCTCTGGGTTACAATTGCGCTCTTTGATTCCGTCCGGTCCCACACCGGACCCGACCGGAGGCCGCATGAACGCCGACGATTACGCCTTTCGCTTTGGTGGCATTGAACGACTCTATGGGCGCCGCGCCCTGGAGGCCTTTCGATCCTCCCACATCGCCATTGTCGGACTGGGGGGCGTGGGCTCCTGGGCCGCCGAATCCCTCGCCCGTAGTGGCATCGGCACCATCACCCTGATCGACATGGACGACATCTGCGTGTCCAACACCAACCGCCAGCTTCATGCCTTGGAGCAGCAGTACGGTCGTACCAAGACCGATGCCATGGCGGACCGCCTGCGGGCCATCAATCCCCAGGCTGATATCCGGGTGCATTTCGGTTTCCTGACCACCAAGAACGTCGCTGAACTGATCACCCCGGAGATGACCGGCGTGGTCGATGCCATCGACAGCGTTAAAGCCAAGGCCGCCCTGATCGCGCACTGTCAGCGCCGCAAACTCCCACTGGTCTGCGCCGGCGGTGCCGGTGGCCAGATGGACCCGACCCAGATCCAGGTCGCGGATTTGAGCAAGACCACCCAGGACCCACTGCTGGCTAAGGTGCGAAACCTGTTACGCCGGGAGTACGGTTTCTCGCGCAACCCAAAACGCCGTTTTGGTATTGAAGCCGTATACTCGCTGGAACAACTGACATATCCTGCCGGAGACGGCGAAGTGTGCTTGCAGAAACCGGCAACCGATGGCCCGGTGCGACTGGATTGCGCGTCCGGTTTCGGCGCGGCAAGCCCGGTCACCGCCAGTTTTGGCTTCTTTGCGGCGTCCCGGCTGCTGAACCGGATCGCCAGACGCGCCAACCAATAACCCTAAGGATTTGCCCTCATTATGCCCATTAGCACAGTCCTGCTGCTTGCCAGCATCGGCGTTCTCTCCCTGTTCTGCCAATGGCTGGCCTGGCGAGTCAGGATGCCGGCAATCCTGTTTCTGCTCGCCGGCGGCCTAGCGGCGGGTCCGCTTTTCGGCTTTCTGGTCCCGGAAGCCGTATTCGGCGAACTGCTGTTCCCGGTCGTCTCCCTGGCGGTTGCCATCATCCTCTTCGAGGGCAGCCTGACCCTGCGCCTGGCCGAGATTCGTGGCCATGGCAAAATGGTGCGCAACCTGATTCCGGTTGGCTCCATTGTTACCTGCATCATCGGCACCTTATCAGTACGCTGGCTGCTGGATGTCTCCTGGCCGGTGGCACTGCTGTTCGGCGCCATCTCCATCGTCACCGGCCCCACGGTGATCGCGCCGCTGCTGCGCTCGGTGCGGCCCAAGTCCAACCTGGCCAACATCCTGCGCTGGGAAGGCATCATCATCGATCCGGTCGGCGCGCTGCTGGCGGTACTGGTATTCGAGGGCATTATCTCCTGGGGCCAGGGCAACGTCTTTGGCCACTCGCTCTACATCTTCGGCAAGACCCTGATGGTGGGCTTCCTCATTGGCGCGATTGCCGGCTATCTGAACGGCCTGGCCCTGAGGAAACACCTGATTCCCCAGTACCTGCACAACGCCGGCACCCTCACCTTTATGCTCGGTGTTTACGCCTTGTCCAACGAAATGGCGCACGAGTCGGGCCTGCTCACGGTCACTGTCATGGGCATCTGGATGGCTAACATGAAGCAGGTGCCCATTGAGAGCATCCTGGAATTCAAGGAGTCGCTCAGTGTCTTGCTGATTTCCGCCCTGTTCATCATTCTGGCCGCCCGCGTAGAGTTCAGTGCCATTGTCGAGCTGGGCTGGGGCCTGGCCCTTGTGCTGGCGATCCTGATGCTGGTGGCCCGGCCACTGAGCATCTTCCTGTCGGCCATCGGCACCAAGCTGAACTGGCGCGAGAAACTGTTCCTGAGCTGGATTGCCCCGCGGGGCATTGTGGCCGCTGCGGTCTCGGCCCTGTTTGCCTTCCAGCTACAGAAGCTGGGTTACGAGAGTGCCGGCACCCTGGTGCCGCTGGTGTTCATGTTGATTATTGCCACGGTAACACTGCAGAGTCTGACCGCGCGGCCAGTAGCAAAAATGCTGAAGGTGGACGAGCCGGCGGAGTATGGCTTCCTGATACTCGGCGCCAATCCGGTGGCACGGATGATCGGCCTGGCTCTGAAGAAGTACGAGGTTCCAGTCACGCTGGCGGACACCAACTGGGAGAACGTGCGCCAGGCACGGATGGAAAACCTGCAGACCTATTTCGGCAACCCGGTGTCGGAGCACGCCTCCACCCACCTGGACCTGACAGGGATCGGCAACCTGTTGGTGATTTCGCCCTACAAGCACATGAACTCCCTGGCCACCTATCACTTCCTGGATTGGTTCGGGAACCATAGCGTGTTCAGTCTCGCGGAAGGTGACCAAGACCAGAAGGCGCGCCACCAGACCGCGGAGAAGATTCAGATGACCCGAGGCCTGTTTGGGGGCGTGAGCTACGCCAAACTGGCCAGCCTGGCGAGCCAGGACTACACGGTGCGCACCACTCAGCTCAGCGACGAGTTCAGCTACGACGACTTCCTGAGCAAGTTCCAGCGCCAGGCCCTGGTGTTGTTCGTGTTCGACAGCAAGGGCCACGTCATGCCGGTCATGGACATGGAGACGTTGAAACCGGAGAAAGACTGGATGCTGATCAGCCTGGTTCCGCCCCAGGCCCGTAAGGAACGCAAGGAGCGGGACGGCCAGGCAGACAACGGCGCTGCCACTGGCGACAGTTCGAACGAGAAGGAGAGCGAGATTCCGGGCAAGAGCTCAGAGTCGGAAAAAGCGGGTAACCAAGGGGCTTAAGCCAAGCCCCTCAGCGGCAGTCCAGCACCAATTTGCCACGCACGTGACCGCCTTCGAGCAGCTCATGGGCGTGGACAACCTGATCAAGGGGAAAGACCTGATCCAGGTGTACCCGGACATCGCCATCCTCGATCAGCTCGGCGATTTCATCCAGATGGAAGACATCAGGACGCACGGTCATACCGTGGGCACGCAAGCCCATGTTCTCGGCGGCGCTGATGATCTCATCGGCGGTCACCGTCGGGATGGTCACCAGCACGCCATGCTCACCCAGGGTATGTAGCGAGCGCTTACCTTCCTCACCACCCACCAGATCAAGCACAACATCAAGCCCGTAGCACTCTTCAGCTACGTCGGTGGTGCGGTAATCAATGACTTCGTGCACACCCAGCTCGGCCAGGAAATCCCGGTTCGAGGCGGACGCCGTGGCCACCACATGAGCACCGCGCTCGAGTGCAAACTGAACCGCAAAATGCCCGACTCCACCGGCACCGGCGTGAATCAGGATTTTCTGCCCGGACTCCAGCTTGGCCACCTCAAACAACGCCTGCCAGGCGGTCAGTGCCGCCAACGGTAAAGCCCCCGCAGCCAGCAGATCCAATTCCTCCGGCACTATGGCAAATTCATCGGCCCCGGCCACCGCGTAACTGGCGTAACCACCACCGCCCTCAGGAAAACCGATCATGCCCATTACCCGATCGCCGGGTGCCAGTGTCGTCACGTCGTCGGCAACGGCGACTACTTCGCCGGCGACGTCGTAACCGGGGGTCCAGGGCAGACTGTTTTCAATCTGCCGGGCGGCGAAGCCAAGCCCCTTTCGGGTTTTCCAGTCGATGGGATTGAGACCGGCGCCATGGACACGCACCAGCACCTGGCCCGCGCCGGGCTGTGGGATGTCCGACGTTTTCACCTGCAGGACATCTCGTTCGCCAAACCGGTCATAGCTGACATGACGCATGGTGGTTTCGGTGTTCGACTCTTCAGGATTTACCATGACAGTCTCCGGACAACGGCGCTTACGGAAAGCAGAGGTTTTTTTTCAGACTAGCAGAAATGCCACCAAAGGTGATTCATTTGACGGCCACACCGACGCCGCCGTCGACTGCGGCGGCCGCCAGGATCTCGGCGAATTCCCGGGGAGCTCGACTCGGGCGCTGGGATTTCATATCGACGCAGGCATGGGTGGAAACCGCCCGCACCAGGGTCTTGCCGTCAGCCGGGCGGACCAGCTGGAACTGGCGCGAAGAGCGGAAGCGGCCGTCGTAGCCGGTCAACCAGGTGCCCAGGATCAGCCGGTCACCGGCGTTGGCCGATGCCAGGTAGTCGATTTCGGTGCGGGTGATGGCCATCGCCTTGCCCGTCGCCTCATGCAATTCCCAGGTCATACCCAGACTTTCGATGTGGGCCCAGCTTACGTCTTCCAGCCAGCGCACGTAGACCACGTTATTGGCGTGTCCCAGGCGATCGGTGTCGTCGTCGCGCACGGTAATTTCGAGGGTGAACGGATCAGGCAGATCCCATTGAGGGGCGCTGGCATCGGTCATACTTCATCGTCTCCAAGACCGGGGATGGCCTGCAACGGTAGCCGCCCGATACGATCGTTGTGAAGTGAACCAAAGTATAGGTAACCGCCATGGGGGTTGACCGAGGTAATCTCCTGTAGATGCGTGCCCCGGGTGTCATGGAGACTGGTGATCACCTCGCCGTCCCGATCGAAGGCTACCACCAGGCCATACTCCCGCGGCGTGGGCTTCAGGCGATCCGGCAGTTTGGCCACCAGATCCTTGAGCCAGGGGTTACGGTGCAGGGCATCCACCTGGGCATTGCGCAGCGACGGAAACGCCACCCAGAAGCGCCCGCTCTGATCCACCGCCAGGTTATCCGGAAAGCCCGGCAGGTTGTCAGCAAACACCTCAGCCTGGCCGGCCTTGGGACCATGAATCCAGTAGCGCAGGGTGCGGTACTTCCAGGTTTCATTGACCAGCACGAAGGACCCGTCCGGCGAGACCGAAACGCCGTTGGCAAAGTGCAGATTGCCGAGCAAAACCTCGACCTTGCCCGTAAACGGTGAGTACCGCAGCAGGCGCCCGTGAGGACGCATTTCCAGGAGGTCGAGCCGGTAATCCGGTTGCTGGAAACGGGAACTGGCGTCGGTGAAGTAGATGCGGCCATCGGGACCGATATCGACGTCGTCGGTGAACCGGAACGGGGTGCCCTCGGCTTCCCGAGCCAACACGGTGATGGTTTTGTCCGGGGCAATCGACAACAGCCCTTTCCAGGCGTCGGCCACGATCAGGTTACCGGCGTCATCGAACACCAGACCCAGGGGGCGGCCTTCGGTCTTGAGCCAGGTTTCCACCCGGCCATCGGGGAACAGCCGGACAATGCGGCCATCCTGGGTGCCGGCGTAGACAGTACCATCGTCACTGACGGTGGTATCTTCCGGGCCATACACTTGCCCGCGAGCCAGCAGATCCGCCAGCCGGAGCCGCTCATTGGGGGCCAAGGGCCCGGTCAGTGGCGGCGGCGAGGGTGGCTGCCAGGCCTTGCTGTCAATGGGCGATGGTGTCAGCAGAAAACCGCCCAGCAACACGAACAGGACCAGCGCTCCCACCATCAACCATTTCATAGATCATGCCCGCCTGTTCGTGTATTCAAGCCCGTTTCCGCGATGGCTTAACCTTAGCAGACCGCCGCCACCCGAGAAAAATGCGCACCCCGGGGAAGAAAATAACCTACCGACTCTCGGCCAGGAACCGGCGACTCAGGGCCGCAAAGGTATCGGCCTTCTCGGCGTGCAGCCAATGCCCGGCATCCTGAATGACGCGCAACTCCGCGGCCGGAAACAGACGCTCGATCTGCTCCCGGTGCTTCTCCTGGATGTACGCGGATTCGGCACCTTTCAGGAACAGCACCGGCCCCTCATAGGGTCCATCGCCTTCCGGAGCCATGGCGAGATTGCCATAACAGGCATCAATGACCGGCAGGTTCAGGCGCCAGCGGAAGACGGCGCCGCCCTCTTCCTGCTCCTCCCGCGGTACCCGTTCAAGATTCTTCAGCAGGAATTGGCGGACGGAAGGTATCTCGACAAACTCAGCCAGAAACTTGTCGGCATCCTGACGGGTACGCGCGCTCTGCAGATCAAGGCTGGTGAGACCTTCCAGTATGGCATCGTGGCGGGGCTTGTAACTGACCGGAGCAATATCGGCGACCACGATTTTCTCGACCCGGTGCGGGGCCTGCAAGGCCACCTGCATGGCGACCTTGCCGCCCATGGAATGGCCCAGGATGCGAGCCTTGTCGATGCCCTGCCGGTCCAGATAAGCAATCACATCCTCGGCCATGGCGGGGTAGTCCATGGTATCGCTGTGGGGTGAATTGCCGTGATTACGCTGATCCAGGGCGTGGACTTGCCATTCATCCTGCAACCGGCGGGCAATGCCACCGAGATTCTCCAGCGACCCAAACAGGCCATGCAACAGGATCAGCGGCGCACCTTCGCCAGTAATACGGTGGTTCAGCTCGACACTCATGGGTAGACGATCTCCGGTTTAGCGGGTGTTTCGGTCCGATTACATTACCACCGCCAGTGCAGCGAGCAAATTCTGCCTGGCCGTGACCGTCCTTTGGGCAAGAAAACACAGGCACAAAAAAGCCGGGCCAAGGCCCGGCTTTTTCAGTCGTCGGCGTTACGCCGGAGGACTCAGCAATAGAAGATGCTGTTCAAGTACTCGGCGAGCGCCATAACGTTCGTCCGTTCAATCTCATTGTGCGGTACAAAAATTTCCTGTTCCATATAACTCCTCCTGAAAACACCGTTCCATTGCATAAACCTGATGACTTAATGCTATCGTTGTTGCCATGACAAACCGTTGACAGGCGGTCTCATTCGCTTGACATTTTGTATCAACCCCAGATGAAACTTTGTTAACCATCGGGAATACGCCTTGATCTCTGCTGCACCAGATAACAACCACACGCCCCTGGTAGCCGCCTCCAGCACGTTGGCTCTGGTGCATTACCTCCAGAGCCAGGGCCTGTTGGACCCGGCCCGGGTGCAACAGATCATCGGCATGGATTTGCAGGCTTTGGCCGATCCGGATTTGCGAATACCGGCGCCGGTTCACTACCGCCTGTGGGACTACGCCGAGCAGGTAACCGGCGATCCAGCCGTGGGTCTGCACGCCGGCCGGGTGGTCGATCCGGAGCGCATGGGGCTGGTGGGCCACGTGTTCTTTAACTGCGACACCCTGGGTGAAGCAGTGACCCAGTATGTCCGCCTGCATCGGTTGATCAACGAATCGGTGACCCTGAGTTTTGAGCAGACCGGCGAAGAAGCCATCCTGACCTGGCAACCGGATGCCCCCAACCATTACTCCCGGCAAGACATGGACCGAACCCTGGCAGCGGCACTGAGCCGGACCCGGCACTTCATCCATCCAGAGATTCACGCCGAGTGGGTCGAGATCGCCCACGCGCGCCCCAGCTATGCCGGCGAATACGAAACCCTGTTGGGAGGCCCAGTGGCGTTTGACTGCGCCTCTACCCGACTGGCCTTTGACAGCCGCCATCTCAGTCATGCGATCCCCCGCCGCAATCCCTACGTATATTCCGCGGTGCTGAAGCAGGTGAACTCGGTGTTGGCACGGCTGCAGCCGAGACGCTCATTCGGCCGCAAGATCCGACGCTTGATTTCCAAGCAGATGGCCACGGAGAGGATTGATGCCGACAGCCTGGCGCGGCAGTGTCACATGAGCCGCCAGACCCTGTATCGAAAACTGAAGCGGGAAGGGCTCAGCTTCCACGATCTGGTGGAGCAAGTTCGCAAGGACAAAGCTCTACGCTATGTCGCAGCAGATCACTACGCCCTGGGCGAGATCGCCTTCCTGTTGGGATTTTCGGAGCTCAGCGCCTTTAGCCGTGCGTTCAAACGCTGGACCGGCACGGCGCCGGCCCAGTACCGCGCCAATCAGCTGGCCCGCACCCACCCGCCATCCGGGGCCTCGCCCCCTTCGAACGCACCTAAGTGATTATGGAAAATTTCTCTCTGGTGGCAGTGGCGGTTGGCCTGCTTTACCTGGCCGCCCTGGCCTGCATCTACCGGATTCTGCTGACCTATCGCACCACCCAGGGCGCCATCGCCTGGATCATCGGCCTGCTCGGTTTGCCCTACGTGGCGGTGCCGCTGTTTGCCCTGTTCGGGCGCTATCGTTTCGGAGGTTACGTCCGTGCCCGGCGCATGGGGAACCGGGGCCTGACCAACCTGCTGAACCGGTTTGAACGCCAGACCACTTCCATCGCAGCGCCGGCCGACCAATACTTTACCGACGAACTCCAGGTACTGTGCAAACTGGGCCGCCAGCCCTTTACCGAAGGCAATCGCTGCACCCTGCTTCGAGACGGCGAGGCCACCTTCGAAGCCTTGTTCGAGGCCATGGAGAACGCCACCCGCTATATCCTGATGGAGTTCTACATTGTCCGTTCGGACCGGGTTGGCCGCCGCATAAAGTCTATTCTGGAGCGCAAGCTGGCCCAGGGCGTGGAGGTCTGTTTCCTGTATGACAACATCGGCAGCGTCGGGTTATCGAAAACCTACCTGAAACAGCTTACGGCCGCCGGTGCCCGGGTCGCCTCCTTTGGCGCTGGCAACGTCCGCCGGCGCCGGTTCCAGATTAACTTCCGCAACCATCGCAAGCTGCTGGTCTGCGATGGCACCATCGGCTTTGTCGGCGGCATCAATCTGGGCGACGAATACCTGGGCACCGCCATGGACCAGGAGCCCTGGCGGGATACTCATTGCCGCATCGAAGGCCCGGCGGTGACCGGGCTGCAGCTGACCTGGCTGGAGGACTGGAATTGGGCCAGTGACGAGTGCCCGAACCTGGATTGGGAGCCGCAGAACAACACCGCCGGTGAGGATCGGGTACTGGTGCTGCCAACCGGACCGGCGGATGACTGGGAAACCTGCACCCTGTTCTTCCTGAACTGTATCAACAATGCCCGCAATCGCCTATGGATCTGCTCGCCCTACTTCGTGCCCGACTTCCAGATCATGAACGCGCTGCAGCTGGCGGCCCTTCGCGGGGTCGATGTGCGCATCATGATTCCGGAGAAATCCGACAGCAAGCTGATTGGCCTGGCGGCGTACTCGTACCTGGTGCAGGCCTGTAAAAGCGGTGTTGGCATCTACCGCTATCAGCCGGGCTTCATGCATCAGAAAGTGATTCTGGTGGATGACCGTTACGCCGCGGTGGGCACGGCCAACCTCGACAACCGGTCAATGCGACTGAACTTTGAAATCACTGCCGTCACCACTGCGCCGCATTTCATCAACAGCGTTGAGTCCATGCTCGAGGACGACCTGGACAACTGCCGGCTGATGACCGAGCACGACTACAAGGACAGGTCCATCCTGTTCCGGTTGGCCTGCCGTGCCATCCGCCTGCTCGCGCCACTGCTTTGATTCCAGCTGCGAGCAAGGTACTGGTTTCTTCCAGCTCGATTATGCGACTATTCCCAGACCTATCAGCCCGTATGCAGTAGCGACACCACACCATGAATGCGTTCCGCCCCAGAGAAACCCTGACCGAACAGGTCGCCCGCCACATTGAGAACCTGATTGCCTTCGGCCAGCTACGTTCTGGCGAACGCATTTACGAAGGTGCCATGGCCAAAGATATGGACGTCAGCCACGGCTCCATCCGCGAGGGCCTGCTGTTGCTGGAGAAACGCCACCTGGTGCGGAACGTGCCGCGCAAGGGCGCCTTCGTGACCACCCTGGACGAGTATTTTGTCCGCAGCCTTTACGAGACACTCGAACTCTACCTGACCCACACCGGCCGAAAATTAGTCCAGCAGTGGCAGCCGGCCGACATGGAACGGCTGGAGTCGCTCTATGCTCAAATGAAATCCTGCTTTGAGACCAGCGACCTCATGGCGTTTCTCGAACTGGGTATCGAGTACACCAAGGCCTCGCTGGTGTACGCGGACAACTACTTTATCGTGGCCGCCATCGACGATCTCTGGCCCTCGGCCAAGCGTTGCGCTTTCGTAGCCTTCCAACGCGGTGGCAGCCATGTCTTCGAGGACAACCTGGCGCACATGCAGGGATCCATTCAGGCGATCAAAGACCGGGATGAGGAGCGCCTGACGGCGATCCTGCACCGCTACGCCATGCAGCAATGCCAGCAGGTGCTGGACGCCATCGCCGTGATCGAAAAGCAGGACGACTAGCGGGAGATCAATAGAACAGCTGGGTGAACGAGAAACCGATGTTCAGGTAGGCGGCCCAGTCGTCCCGGTTGTTGTAGGCGGTGGCAAACTGCACAGGACCCAGGAAGGTATCCACGCCGGCAAACACGCTGTAGGAACGCACCGTGTTACTCCAGCTGGCCTGATCAAACGATTCCCAGGCGTTACCCGCCTCAATACCGGCACCGGCAAACCAGGGCAGCCACGGCCCGCCAAATGCCTGACTGGCATAGAGTGCACCCAGCAGGGCGTTATCGCCGGTAATCTCACCCGGCGCGTACGCCGACAGCCGGCGGAAACCACCCAGGCGCACCGCGTTCTCGATACCAGGTTCACCGGCAGTTACGGCCTCGGCAAACAGCAAGCCGGTCATATTGAAGCCTTTCCAGCTATCGGTGCCCAGCAGCATGCCGGTGACCGAATCAAACTGGCGGTCTGAGCCCAGATCCTCGCGTTCCACCCGGCCCCGAATACCGGCGAAGGCGCCGTGGCGGGGGAAGAAGGTGTCGTCCAGGGAATCATGCACCAGCTGCAGGCTGATACCGCCCCTATGCACGGTATCGTCGCGCACGATCGGCTGGCCGATCTGTTCATCCACGGTGGCAAAACCACGGACGTAGGTCAGGCGGACTTCTGCGTTACCCCCCAACTCCATACCCAGAGCCAGGTCCAGATCCCGGTAAGTGACATCTACTTCGCTGACCGGGCGGGTACCACCGTCATAGATACCCAGAGTGTCACGACTGTATTCGCCACCAAGCACCAGGAAACGTTGGTAGCCATAATCGAGTGGTTGATACCACTGGGTTCGCACCCAGGGATCGGTGCCGAGCTGAACCCCGGTCTGCCATTCCGCACCCAGATCATTAAGCTCGGTCATCCTCAGGCCGGTGGCGATATTGAAACGGGTCTCACCGTCGAAGTTATCCTCGTACCCCAGGCCAAACGACAGGTAGTTCGGCCCCCAGCTTTTCTCCTTTACCCGCACCGTCAACACGGTGCCATCCGGACTCGGTTCCAAGGCGTAGGACACAGTTTCGTAATAGCCCAGACCATAAATGCGCTTGAGATCCGCCTCCAATGCCTCCACGTCGAGGGGCTCACCAGCCTTTTGTTGAATTCGCTCCCGCAGAAATTCAGGGGCCAGGCCCCCGCCCTGCTCAATTCGGATACGGGCAATCGGCCCAGCCTGGTAGGGTGTGAAGGCCACCTGCTCCTTGTAGCCGGCCCACTCCGTAGGCGGCACCATCAACGGCCTTAACTCCACAGCCTTGTCCCTGGCAGCGGTAGCACCCAGTTCGAACAGCATCGGCGCGTTGTAGAAATCTGCCGAACTGACACCCACAAGGTCGGGCCGGATAATGATGTCCTGATCGCTCAGCAGATCCAGCTGCTGCTCGGTATTACGGCGGGTCATGATGGTGGTCAGCTGGCCCACCACAGAGAAGGCTTCGTTCAGTTTTTCGGCATCCAGCAGCGGGTCGGTGATATCGACGGCAATGATCACGTCTGCGCCCATGTCCCGGGCGACGCTGACCGGCAGGTTATTAGCCACACCACCGTCCACCAACAGCCGGCCATTGCGGTTCACAGGAGCGTAAACACCGGGGATACTCATGCTGGCGCGGACAGCTTCGGCCAGATTGCCATCGCCCATCACCACTTGTTCGCCGGATTCCAGATCGGTGGCCACCGCCCGGAATGGGATCGCCAGACGATCAAAGTCCTCCACCAGCGCGGCGTTGCGAGTCAACTCGTTGAGAATGAAACCAAGATTCTGACCGGCAATGATGCCGCCCCCGACGTACAGGCCATCGGCCCGGACCCCAATGCCTGGAGTAACGGGCAGTCGTACCTCATCTTGTTTGCGCCGGATTGGCTTGAAGACCCGGCCGGGATCGTCCTGGAAGCTGGACAACCAGTCCATCTCAATGAACCGGCGTTCGATGTCCTCCACCGGCATCCCTGATGCGTAAAGGGCGCCCACTGCAGAGCCAGCACTGGTGCCCACCACCAGGTCCACGGGAATGTTCATTTCCTCCAGCACCCGCAGCACCCCGACATGAGCCATGCCTTTTGCACCGCCACCACTCAGTACCAGCCCTACCTTTGGCCGCTCGGCCGCAAACAGGGGCGCCGCCACAACAGCGATGGCCAGGACCGCAACCTTCAAACCAAGTTTCATGGCCAGCAGTACTCTCGAATCAGGCACCGTGGGTGGGCTTGTCGGATGCGTCTTCGTCGACCAACGACAGGTGTGACACATCCGGCACCACCGGCGGTGGCAATTCACGCTCCACACCCAGATCGGTGCCGGCGGGCGCCAGCGTCCAGTCTTCAAGGTGCTGAAACATCGGCGGCTCCACCTCGGTATGCTCCATCAACGTGACACCCACCGGGTCCAGGCTCAGACCCGAGCCGGACAGAATGTCGTCCACCTTCTCACCGGCCACCGGCAAGCGTTCCCCGGGCTCTGGGTCAAGCACCTTGCCGGTTGCCGCTGACGGCGCTGACGGCGGCGTTTCAGTGCCCGCCGGCTTGGCCGCACTCGAAGCCACGGGCTTCGGTGTGGCAGCGGGGGCCGGACGCGATGGTTCCCGCGCGCCAGCCATGGGCTGAACATAGGCAATCATGCCGTGCTTTTTCAGCACCGCACGGTACTTCTCAGCCTGAACCTCTTCCAGCTTGTTGCGGATCACCACCGGCTGGCCACTGAACATCCGCTCCACCTGCTCGACACTGGCCTTGAACAGGTTGCGCGCATTGGCTCGAGCAGTCTCCGGATCGGTGCCGGGAGCGCATTCTCCTTTAAAGACGAGCTGAAACATGCGAATTCCTCTTATATGACTGTCTTATTCACAGAATAGTTGATAGCTTAGCCGCCGGCTGCCGCCAGGCCGTCTTCCGAACCGCAACAAACGCAAAAAGTTGAAAAATTAATGCCCTTCATTACGCAAAGTGCCAGCCACTCTGCAATAATCACCTGTAACGAAAGTTTACACTCGGTAACACGAATGCCTGACTGCCACGGGGAGCACCCGTCATGAAAACCACTTTTTTGGCCACTGCCATGGCCACAACCCTGCTTGCAGCCACCGGCTCCGCCCATGGCGAAAACCTTGATGTCCTGATGAGCCAGGTCTTTCCCCAGGAACAGGCGACGTACATTGGCTACGAGAGCGTGGAGCGTGAAGACATCCCCACCTCTGCGGCTGTCGAACGCAAATACCTGATTGTTGATTTCCGGTTTGAAGCCGCGCAGCCGCCAGTAGAGCAGCTTCAGGCCAGCGTGCACAAGATATGCATGACCCTGCTGAAAGACCGCGACCTGATTCGCCAGCTCTCCGATTCCGGTTACGACATGGTCGCCGTTGCCTTCGACCGACGTTCCCAGTTCGACTGCCTGTAAGGCTCCCCCGACTATCGCTTGCGACCAAGCAGTTTCGGGAACGACTCCAGAGCACTGTTCACCGCGTCCAGATTAAACGCCTCCACGTCCGCCAGCAGTTTCTCACCGTAATGGGTCACCGATTTCGAGCGGAACCGCTGACCCCACGCCATCAACCGGCGGGCAAAATCTTTCATCTTCTCCGGATCCCCGCTTTCGCGGATAGTTTGCCACTCGTCTCCGAAATCCGACGCCAGCTGTTCCCGCAACCAGCCACGCTCCTGAATACTCAGGGTCTGGGCCAGCAGGCGCTCGGCTTCCTTGGGTTCCCCCTCGTCCTCGGCCTCTTTTCCGGTTGCCTCCACTCTGGGCAGGACCACGGTAAACACCGAGCCTTCACCGGGCTCGCTCTCAAGCTCCAATTCACCGCCCATCATGCGCGCCAGTTTCCGGCTGATTGCCAGCCCCAGGCCAGTACCGCCATAACGCCGGGTATTCTGGCCTTCCTGCTGTTCAAAGGCGTCGAATATGCGGTCGCGCTGATCCGCGGGAATCCCAATACCGGTATCCCGGACCGTAACCACCAGCCGGTAGAACTTACGAACTTCACCGCTGCCGGCATCCGACTCGCTGGCTTTCTCGGATTTCAGCCGCGTCGCCGTGGCCCGAACCGTGACACCACCCTCGTGGGTAAACTTGATGGCATTGCCCACCAGGTTGAACAGCACCTGCCGCAACCGGGTTTCATCGAGCATCAATGCGGCCGGCATGTTTGAATCGACACTGACCTCCAACGAAATACCCTGTTCCATGGCGCGCAAATCGAAGATGTGGCGCACATCGCCCAACAATCGGCGCATCGAAACCGCCGAATAATCCAGTCGCAGCTTGCCCGCCTCGATTCGGGACAGATCGAGAATGTCGTTGATCAGCATCAACAGGCTTCGACTGCCCGCCCGAATTGCTTCCAGATAGGTACGCTGCTGGGGATCGGTAACGGTATTGTTGAGCAGGTCGCTGTAGCCAATAACAGCATTCATCGGAGTCCGGATCTCGTGGGACATGTTGGCCAGGAACTCACTCTTGGCCAGACTCGCAGTTTCCGCTTCCCGGGCCAGGCGCTCGGCTTCCAGCTTGGCCGCCCGCAATTCATCTTCGCTACGGCGCAGGGCGTTCTCCGAACGAATTCGCTCATCGACTTCCCGGGACAGCTTGCGGTTCCAGTACAGGAAGATCAGCACCACCAAAACGGCTATCAGCACCACCCGTCGCACCACCGTGTAGTCGGTTTCCTGCTCGATATCGAGGTGGATCCAGCGGTTGTAGATGGCCTCCGTTTCCGACGCGTCCAGGCTGTTCAGGGCCTGATTCAGAATCCGGTGCAACTCGGGTTTGTCCTTGCTGACCGCCAGCCGCAGGTCGTACTCGTAGGGCGTTATGCTGGTGATGCGCAGATTCGACAGCCCCAGCCGGGCCACGGTGTAACTGACCGCCGGAATGTGGGTGACCATCACCTCCAGATCGCCGTTGGACAACGCCAGCAAGCCTTCCTCAACCGTCTCCACCGGATAGATATCCAGGTTCGGGTGATTGATCAGCAAGTAATCATGGGCGGCATGGCGATTGACCACCCCCACCCGCTCATCGCGGAGTTCACGCAGCTCGCCGATGAAGCGGCCGTCGTCCCGAATGGCCAGGGCAATGGGCACGGTCAGGTAGGCGCGGGTAAACAGGTACTCACTTTCGGTACGCGGGGTTCGTGACTGCCCCGGCAGAATATCGATCTCACCGGCTTGCAGCTGCCGCTCGGCGACACCGCGATCCGACACCACCGAGCGATTGAACCTGGCATTCAGCTCGGTCTCCAGACGGGTCACCAGATCCGGTACCAGGCCGGTTGGCCGGTCATCCTGGGCATACTCGAACGGCGGCCAGTCCGACCGGAAGGCCACCCGCAAATTGGGATGCCGCTTGAGCCACTCCTGATCTGAAGCCGACAACTCGAGGCCACTGCGTTCCAGCGCCGGCACATCGGCCTGCAGCCAGGCTTGGCGGATAACCCGGTGTTCGTTGTGACTGATCGCTGCCACCGCCTGGTTCAGCACGTGAAACAAACGGTCGTCGTCCACGTCCACCTGCAACACCACATCAACCCGGGCTTCTTCCAGCAGGGCCGACAGCCCGATGCCACTGATCATTGCCGACTGCAGGTAGTCCGACACCACTGGCACTGGCCCAAGAAAGGCATCGGCCTGCCCCGAAAGCACCCTACTAACAGCATCCCCAATGCTATCCACCGGAACCGGAGTAAAACTCTCAACCGGATCGAGCATCGGATACTGGTTAACGTCACCATCAATAATCGCTATGCGACCTCCCTCAAGATCCGAGAGGCTGCGAATGGCAACGTCGCCGGCGCTGACAAACAAGCCGTAGGTCAGGCTCATCAGGGGCACGCTGTAACGCTTGCCGGGAGTCACCTGGGCGTCGGGCAGGCGAGTTGTCAGAATCGCGTCGGTGACCGGCTCTGGCGCTTCGCTGCCCCGGTCCAGGGTGACCGGCTCAATGGGCACGTCGAGCTTACCCGAGAGCCGGGCCAGATAATCGATGTAGGTGCCGGCGAGGGTGCCGTCGCCGGTATCGAAGATCAGCGGAACCTGGCCGATGTGTACGCCAATCCGGAAACTGTCCTGCTCGCCCAGCCAGGTCAGCTCCTCATTGCCCAGGACCGGCGATGGCGACGGCTGGGGCGGGTCGGCACGCAATGGGGATTGAAACAGCACGAGAAGGCAGCATAGTAAGAAGGGTGGGATCGCCTTCACTGGATATCCTTAGGGGTTCCGCTACATTTCAGGGAACAATACCTGCAAACGACTGTGATTTCATTCTGGCAAACGCCGATCAGGAGAAACCGACCCATGGACACCAGCAAGCACACGCTCAGTACCCTTTTCGAACAACTCGGCCTGGCGGCTGACGAAAAGAGCATTGAGGACTTCGTGACCAAATACTCGCCGTTGCCCGGGGAGATTGCGCTTCAAGATGCGCCCTTCTGGTCTGAGAGCCAGTCACACTTCCTGGAAGAAGGGCTGGAAGAGGACAGTGACTGGGCCGAGGTCATCGACGAACTGGATGCCCGCATGCGTCACTAACCGGCGTCTTCACCTTCGATAGTAATGCGATTCCGACCGGCGTCCTTGGCCAGATAGAGGGCCCGGTCGGCACGCTCAAACACCACCTCTTCCGAGTCACCCCGCCTAAACGCTGCCAAGCCCGCTGAGAAAGTCACGGTCACCGGCTGACCGCTGAAGTGAAACGGCAACTTGCTGATCCGCTGCCGTAACTTTTCCATCGCCACCAGGGCCGCTTCCGGTCCCGTCTCCGGGAACAACAGTACGAACTCCTCACCGCCATAACGGGCGACATAATCGGTGGTCCGCAGGCCGGCTTTCAGTTCCCGGGAAATCAACTGCAGGACCCGGTCACCGGCCTTATGGCCATAGCCATCATTGATACGTTTGAACAGGTCAATGTCCATCAGGCCGATGGTCAGCTCGTTCCGATACCGTTGCCAGCGGTTGAACTCGAACGACAGTCGCTCCTGCCAGGCTTCCCGGTTGGGCAACTGGGTCAGAAGATCGGTCATGGCCCGCTCGCGTTCGCGCCGGACCTCAGATTGCAGCTGCTCGGAATGGGCTTCCATCACGGCGATTTTTTCCTGCATCGCGCGCAGCTGGTCCGACATGACCTTCTCGCGGTCGGTTTCCTTGTCTCGGAACCGGCCGACGGCATCGCCAATGGAGGAAAGGTGTTGGCTCACAGAGGCCTTTAGCTGATTCAGATCCTCGCTGTCGCGAACATCGGCCCCGATGCGGGCCATGCCCTCGCGAATTTCCTGGTCCAGGGTCTCGGACGCCGACAGACGGTCCATCTGCGCCGTCGACTGCTCGGCGAAATGCTCGTGCAACAGCGCCAGCCGTTCATCAAGGCGTTTGAGGAAGGCTTCGAATTCGCCACGACTCCGGTTCACCGCCGTAATCACCAGCTCGGCCACGTGGTTCAGGCCTTCCCGAAGCTCGTTCCAGTCGTTACTGGACAGCAGAGCCCGCTGCAAATCCCGGGCACGGGCCTCGGCAACGGAATCCAGGGTCACTTGATCCAGCAGCTGCCCCAGCAACTCACCAACCCGCTGGGCAATTCTCAGGCGTTCAGAATTATCAGCCAGATCCCGGTCGTTGCCCGGGACAAGATCCGTCGCTGGCGTTTCCCCGGAATTGCCATTGAGAGCATCCGGTGTCGGCGCCGACGATGGTCGCGCCTGTTCCGCCTCGGCGCGCTCGTCCAGCAGCGCGACCTGGCGATCAATCTGCTCCTGCAGCTCACGCCAGGCCTCGACATCCACAGTCTTCTTACGGAGATCCCTGCGCACCCGCGCCAGCAAACGATCCAGCTCTCGGGACTGGCCCTCGGAAGCGAGACTGGTACGCACCAGCATCCGCTCGAGAGTGTTGCGCTCGGTTTGCCACTGCTCCTCGCGGCTGTCTGACGACTCCAGCGCCTGCAGGTATTTCTCCTTCCAGGACTGCTCCGATGCCATTAAACGCTCCTGCAATGCTTTCCCTAATCCCATGATCTTGCACTATTTCCCTTTCGTCAGCTAGTCATCAGCCTGACCATCCTCATGGCGCTCGCCCGCAGATCCTCGACGGTGCGCTCGGGGATGACTCCGGTCATAAACCCGGGCCAGATGTTGAAAATCAAGGTGAGTATAGACCTGTGTCGTGGCAATGTCGGCATGTCCGAGCAACTCCTGTACCGCACGCAGGTCGCCGCTCGATTCCAGCATGTGGCTGGCGAAGGAGTGACGCAGCAGGTGCGGGTGCAGTTTTTGGTCCGCGCCCTTGGCCAGGCCCCAGCGATGCAGCCGGGCCTGGACACTGCGATGACTGAGCCGGTGGCCGCGCTGACTGACAAACAGAGCGGGCTCGGATTCGGCGGCCAGGCCCGCCCGCAACGGCAGCCAGGTCTCGATGGCAGCGCGGGCTTTACGGCCGACTGGCACCATCCGTTCCTTGTCGCCCTTACCCAAAACCCGAACCTCACCGCCGGACAGATCCACCGAAGTCAGGTTCAGCCCCACCAGCTCCGCCAGCCGCAAGCCCGAGGAATACATCAGCTCGAACATGCACAAATCACGGGTTTCCAGCGGGTCGTCGGCACTGGCATCCAGCAGGTGGTTAAGCTGATCCACGTCCGCCACTTTGGGCAATCGCCGGGGGCTCTTGGGCGCGCGAATATCGAGGGCGGGATTGTCGGTCGCCAGGCGCTCCCGCAACAGGTACTGGAACAGGCGGCGAATGGCGGACAGATGGCGGGCAATGCTGCGACCGCCCAGCCCGTCTCGGCTGAGCGTGGCCACATACCGGCGCACGTCGTGGGTGGAAACATCCCGCCACTGGTGTTGCTGACCGGCGTTGAGCCAGTGTGCCAGCCGCAGCAGGTCGCGCTGGTAATTGTCACAGGTTCGGGGGGAATGACGTTTCTCCGAAGCAAGATGACCAATGAAATCGGTCACGGGCGCTAACAGGCTGTCCGGCAGCTCAGTAGCCCCCTGCGCCTCAGCCACTTCAGCGCGTCTCCGTTGCGATCTCGGTGACCGGGGCCGCTGCGGTGTGGCGCTGCACCATTGGGGGCAGCAGGCGGCTCAGGGTATCGCTGATGTAGCTCAAAAACAGCGAACCCATGCTCTGGTCGAAATAGCCGGGCTGGCAGCTACCAACCGCAAACACCCCAACCAGCTCGTCGCTGCGCAGGGGCACCAGCGCTACCGACGCAATGGGTTCATCCCGGTCAGGGAACAGGAAGGCCCGCTCGCTCTCCCGGAACTGGCCGCAGACCGCACGATCTCCTTCGAGCAGGGAACCGAGGCGTTCCCGGGCTTCGACCGGGCCCACCACATGCAGCGCGCCCTGGGATGCACCGGCTACGTTAGCGTCGGTAAACAGCAGGACCGAGGCAGCGTCGAGACCGAAATCTCCGCGGATGCTGTCATCAATGGCCGAAGCCATGTCGTTCAGGGTGCGGGCCTCAATCACCTGCATCAGCAGGCGTTTGCTCTTTTCGAACAGGCGGTCATTCTGGCGGGCAATCGACACCAGCTCGACCAGTTCACGGCGCAGCGTATCGCGCTGCTCACGAAACAAATGCACCTGCCGTTCCACCAGGGAAATGGCTCGACCGCTGTCATGGGGAAGGGTCAGGCTGCGCAGCAGCTCATCCTGATCCACGAAAAACTCCGGATTCTCACGCAGGTAATCCGCTACCTGCTCCCGGGTGAGCTCTTCGGCCTTCTGGTGGGCCGTTTGTTCTGTCATCGCGCTCTCCTGAC
This sequence comes from Marinobacter sediminum, assembly GCF_016820575.1. Classification (GTDB taxonomy): domain Bacteria; phylum Pseudomonadota; class Gammaproteobacteria; order Pseudomonadales; family Oleiphilaceae; genus Marinobacter; species Marinobacter sediminum. The sequence continues at coordinate 112,054 of NZ_JAEMQH010000001.1, forward strand.
TGTCCGGACCATTATCGGGAAGATTTGCCGTTTCTCCGACGACGCCCCTGATGGTCGCCTGGCAGTCGCAACTGGCCCTCGAATACGCTCGTTGCGGGGCCTTCCATCATAACAGGGGCCCCCTCACCCTGCCATTCGATCACCAGGCGGCCACCGCGCAGCTCTACCTCGACCCGATGATCCAGCAGACCGCGCAGACAGCCTGCCACGACAGCAGCACAGGCGCCACTGCCACAGGCCAGGGTTTCGCCCGAGCCGCGTTCAAACACCCGCAGGCGGGCATGGCTGCGATCGATGATCTGCAGAAAACCGATATTGGCACGAGCGGGGAAGCGAGGATGGTTTTCGAGGCGCGGCCCCAGTGTTTCCACCGGCGCGGTATCGACATCATCGACCAGCAGAACGCCATGGGGATTACCCATGGAGACCGCACTCAATTCCGCGCTGGTGCCGTCCACTTCCACGGTGTACACGTCCTTGCGGCGATCGGCGGCAAACGGAATGGCCGGTGGATTGAGCTCCGGAACGCCCATGTTCACCATCACCAGGCCATCCTTGCCCACCCGCAGTTCAATCACGCCCTTGGCGGTCTGAACCCGGATCACCCGCTTGTTGGTCAGGCGCTGATCACGTACGAAGCGGGCAAAACAACGGGCACCATTGCCACACTGCTCCACTTCGGAACCGTCGGCGTTGAATATCCGGTAGCGGAAATCCACATCCGGTAGCCCCGGCGGCTCCACCACCAGCAACTGGTCGAAGCCGATGCCGAAATTGCGATCAGCCAGGTCCCGGATCACCTCTGGGCGCAGCCGGAACGGCTGGCTGATGGCATCAACCACCATGAAATCGTTGCCGAGACCATGCATCTTGGTGAATCGCACGGCCGCGCCCTGGCCTCGTCGCTGCTGACTCATATCCGGCGCTCCGCTCATTCCGGCAGACAGCTTTCAGGTGCAAGCTGGTCTTCGAGGGTTTCACGGCGACGAACCACGTGCACCTGATCGCCATCAACCATCAGCTCGGGTGGCCGGTTGCGGCTGTTATAGTTCGAACTCATCACGAAGCCGTACGCGCCGGCGGAACGAACCGCCAGCAAGTCACCAGCCTGGAGCCGAAGCGATCGGTCCTTGCCCAGGAAGTCGCCGGTTTCGCACACCGGGCCCACCAGGTCCCAGAGCTTCTCCTCGCCTTCGGAATGGGGCGCCACCGGTACGATGGCCTGCCAGGCATCGTATAAGGCCGGTCGGATCAGATCGTTCATGGCAGCATCAATGATGCCGAAGTTGCGGTGCTCGGTGCACTTCAGGAATTCCACCCGTGTCAGCAGGATGCCGGCATTGGCGGCAATCGAACGCCCCGGCTCCATCACCAGCTCCAGCTCACGATCGCCAAGCCGGGCCGCCAGCGCCGTCACATAGTCTGAGGGCTGCGGTGGCTGTTCCTGGTTGTAGGTCACACCCAGGCCACCACCGATGTCCAGATGGCGCACGGTAATGCCTTGCTCGGCCAGGGTGTCGATCAGGGCCAGCACCCGGTCGAGGGCGTCCAGAAACGGCGAGACCGAGGTCAGCTGGGAGCCGATGTGACAATCCACGCCTTTGATGTCGAGATTGGGCAAAGTCGCGGCGCGGGCATAAACCGCAGGCGCCTCGGCAATGTCGATTCCGAACTTGTTCTCTTTCAGTCCGGTGGAGATGTAGGGATGGGTGCCCGCATCCACATCCGGGTTCACCCGCAGCGATACCGGAGCCTTGACGCCCAGCTCACCGGCCACGGCATTCAGGCGGTCCAGTTCGGTGTCTGACTCCACGTTGAAACACCGCACCCCAACCTCGAGCGCGCGCTTCATTTCCCACTCTTGCTTACCAACCCCGGAGAACACCACCTTGCTCGCATCACCGCCGGCCCGCAGCACCCGCTCCAGCTCACCGGCGGACACGATGTCGAAGCCCGCCCCCAGGCGCGCCAGCACATTCAGCACCGCCAGATTGCTGTTAGCTTTCACCGCATAGCACACCAGGTGCGGCCTGCCTTCGAGGGCATCGTCATAGGCCCGGTAATGGCGCTCGAGGGTCGCCCGGGAATACACGTAAGCCGGGGTCCCAAAGCGCTCAGCAATGGTTGCGACCGGCACGTCCTCGGCGAAGAGTTCGCCGTTGCGGTAATTGAAGTGATCCATGATTGTCCTGATTCGTTAAACGGGGCCCCACGAGCGGTGGGTTAGTCGCCGGCATCTTCATCATCGCGGACGTCCCGGCTGCCGGTTTCGGCCGGAGCCGTACTCGCTTCCGCTGTCGACTCACCCGGAGCCTCCCGGTAAAGCGGGCCCTTCTGACCGCAGCCGGCCAGTGCCGTCAGCAGAATCAGACCGGTGACCAGAATGTGTACCGCGCGCATGCTTGCTACCCCTGTGTTTATATTGGCGGAAGTATACCTGAGACCCGCCCCGTGCGGCGAGAACACTAACGCCCGCTGTCCAGTGCCCGGTTCAGGGATTGCTCCAGAATCGATCGATAGTAGAGGTACTGACTGGTCTGAATATTCCGCTGGTAGACCTGGGGATCGAGATCGTTTGGCAGGTGCAGGTCGGTGAGATACACCGGGTAGCTCTCCTGGTTCTGGCGCAGGGACCGAATGTAGTGAGCCACCGCCGGAATCAGCTGGTCGCCGTATTCCTGCACAGTAAATTCATGCTCGCCACAGAAAAGGTCAAAGCGAACCCGGCTGTCGCCTTCCTGCACTCCGACCGCCTGCACTTCCAGACCCGGCAGGGTCGAGCCGTCACCGTGCTCCGGCCGCAGTTCCGTTTGCCAACGCCCGGCCCGCTGCACCACTTCCAGACACTGGATACCGGCACCCGCCATAGGCATGTCGCCTTGGCGCAGGAGCCTGCGCTCCAGCAGGTTGTCCAGAAAACGCAGCAATGGCGTAAGCAGATAGCGGCGATTGGTGACCGGCTGTTCCCAGCTGGTTACTGACCCCATCTCGTCCACCACCCACAGATTCGCCTGATCGCCCCTCAGCTGGTAGAACACCTGGATACTGTCCGGCTCGCTGGCCTGGCAGACCGCCCGAAGCGCCGGTTCGTCACTGGCCGCGTAGCGGTCAAACACCACCGGCAGGTACTGCTCCTGGGGCAACGCCAGGTGCGCCATCAGACCGGCGAAACTGGCGAGGGCGACAAACCCCGGTTCCTGGCCGCTGAACTGGAGCAGAAAATAGCGCCGGTCCATTTCGATGACGTAGCGCAACGGGTGTGGCCCGACACCGCCGGCAAAGAACGCTCGCAAGACATCCCCGAACAGTTCCTGCACCCGCCGGGCGACGGCGGCACCGTGGCCGCGATTATGGCTGTGAACCTGAATACCGGGTAGCTCGTCCGGATTTCCGGCCACCGACGCCAGCACGTTTTTCAGGCATTGGATCAGGGTATCGCCGGCCGCATAGTGCTGCAGGCTCACCTCATGCCAACTGTTAAAGGTGGCCTGATCGATGGTCACCACCAGGTTCTCCCGGCCACCACTGAAGCCCAGGGAGTCGTGCCGGGCACTGAGTTTGTGCAGGCCTTTCTCGGTCAGATGGGCCTGGGGATCAACGGCGACATTTACCAGCAGCAAATGGCGTAACGGGCGCACCCCACGAGACAGGGCTTCCCGGTGGGCTGGCTCAACGGGAAACGGCAGGAAACTGGCCAGGGCATCCAGCATTTCCCGCAATTCACTGACCGACGCCACACTGTGACCGGCACGCACGTTCAAGCGGGTGGCGCGGGACAGCAGGCCATTGCAGTAACACCACAGCATCAGCTCGGTGAGATTGCCGGACCGGCGAATCACCGGCTGCCAGAAGGCATCAGCCGGGTCTTCCAGATCCCGGTACAGGAGCCAGCCGGTGCCGTCACCGCCCTGCTCCGACTGGTGATGGAATGCCAGATTCTCTTCCACCAGGGTTGGCGCCAGGCCCGGGTTGATCTGCTCAACCTTGCCGGCCTTGCGCTGGAACGCTGCGTACAGCTTTCGCCCCAGCAGGTTGATGTCGTTGGCGCTGATGGCGGCTCGGGTTCCGTGGTCCCGGGCCATTTTCGATAACAGCCGGTAGCTGTGAGTAAGCTCGGTGACAATTACCCGGCGCAACCGGGTGACATCTTCCGCCCGCCAGCGCTGGCGGTTATCGAGTTCGGTCAGCACCGGCCCGGGCCACTGCCAGCGCTCTACCAATTGCGACAGCAGGCGAGCACGCCATTGCTCCGGTGCCTGGTCGGCGCGGGTCAGTGGTAACCCGGCTTTCAGGTACAGGCTCCGGCGCACCAGATCTAGCCTGGCACTGGCCTCCGGTCCGGACAGCCAGGTTTCCAGGCGGTTATAGAGCAAGACGTAAGGGTCCAGCCCGTCGGCATCAGTCTTGCCCAGGTATACCGCGCGCTTAAACACGCTGGACAACAGAGGTTGATCTGCCGTCTGGGCGTAGCATTCGATCAGCAACAACTTGAGAATCGATTTCCAGGGTGCATCAATGCCCTTGTAAAGCTGCCAGACCCCGGCCCCCAGAAACTCCTCCTCGGGAATCGCCGACACCGGACCAAAATCGATGAATTCATCGCCCCGAATAAACCGGCAGTCCACCAACTGTCGCATGCACTCGTCATAGCGGTCTTCCTGATCGGCCGGCACCAGCCACCACATCGGGTAACGGCCACCGAGGTGAATGCTGGTGCGGTAGAACTCATCCAGCAACAGGTAATGTTGGGCACTTCCGCAATTCTCGCCGGTCACCTCGGCTCGCTGACGCCCAGCCCGCCAATCATCGGCACAGAATACGAAGACGTGCAGCTCAACCCCGAGCGAAGCGGCCCAGTCGGACAGCCGGTCGGCTTTGCGCTCGAGACAGCGGATGCCCCGTTCCGACAGATCACTGCGGTGGCACAACCACAGATCCAGGTCGCTGGCCACGGAATGACCAAGGGTGCCGGGACTGCCCATCAGGAACAGGGCATCCAGATCCGCTCGGCGCTTGCCCTCGTCGCGCACGCTGAAGGTGCGGGCCAGACGACGGGCCGCGCCCAGTGTCGCGGGTGAAGGTTGATAATGGCTCAAGCCGTAAGGACAGTCGGCGTCCTGATAGCCAGGCAAGCCAGGGTGATTGGCGTGAAATACCAGCGGCAGGATTTCCAGCACCACTTGCTGGCGATAGGTCAGCGCTGAATGGGCCCGTTGCCAGCGCTGCTGATTGACCGCAAGAAACCGGTCCCGCAAACGACGGAGGGTTTTGCGATCAATACCCTCGTCGAAGTTCAGGGCGATCGGGGCAACGTGGGCGGTCAAGGCAGCTCCCGGGAGAGGTTCTTTTCGAAGTCAGTATCAGTATGATGGAGCATCGTGGCAAAACCGACAAAAAAATAAAAGCGATGCCGGCAGGGTGCGGGCACCGTGCTGAATCGAACAAAAGGAAGACCGAGGCTCACCCGTCGTGAAAGAGTTCGTTATTCGTCGCTACCGTTCCGATCAGCCCAACGGTTCCGAGCGCAGCACCCTGGTGCGCATTGATGACGAGGGCAAGGTCCTGTTCGCAGACCGTCACGCCGAATCCGTCCTGGGCTATGATGCCGGCGAACTCGAAGGCTTCCCGGCCAACCGGATGCTCGCCTCCCGCCAGGACGACCCTTTTGCACCCGCCAACCGCCACCAGCTTGAGCGGGGACAGACGGTGATGGTGACCTGCCGGCACAAGGATGGTTTTTTCTATACCGCCTGCCTCAGCCTGCGTCTCGACGCGCGGGATTCCGATACGGCCGCCAACGCCAGCATTCACCAGCAGGACAGCCGACACATGGATCCGCGCCTGCTGAAACAGGCCGAGTGCAATGCCGCCTTCGGGCTCTGGCAACTGGACGCCCGCAGTAACGAAATGACCTGGACCGAGGGATTATTCCAGCTGCTGGAACTGCGGCCTGACTCAGACATCACCCCGGAGCAGGCGCTATTTTACTGCCAGACTGGCCAGAGCCGTATTCGGGCCTTGTATCGCCGTTGCCTCCGCACCGGTAAGCCATTCGCCCTGGAGCTGACTTTGCTCACCGCCCGCCAGCGTTCCCGCCGGGTGCGTCTGTACGGCCGAGCCCTGAAAGACGGCCAGCAAGTCCGGCGGATCGGCGGCAGCCTTGTGGATCTGACCCCGGTCATGGAACAGAACCAGAGCCGGCAGCACGCCGAACAGATTCTCGAGGCCACCACACTGGCCACCCCGGACCTGGTGGCGGCGGTAGACCGCGAGCTCAACCTGCTGCATTGCAACGCCCCGTTCCAACTTCAGTTTTCCAGTGCTTTCGGCGTGTCCCCAAGCACCGGTGACAACCTCAGGCAACTGCTGGCCGAGCACCCCAACGAACGCCGACTGATTGAACGGTTGTGGCAGCGAGCCTTCGACCGGGACAACTTCGTCGTGGAGATGCCCCTGGCCCAGCAAAACCGGGAACTGCCGGTTTACGAATTTCACTATCAACGATTGACCAACAGCCAGGGCGAAGTGACCGGCGCGGTACAGGTTGCCAAGGACATCAGCCAACGCATCCAGCACAGCGCAAGCAGCGACTACCGTATCCGCCACGACCCAGTCACCGGGCTGATGAACCGGCGTGCCTTTATCGCCCGGGTGCTACGCGCACTGGAACAGAAAACCCACCGCGACTCCTGCGACAGCCTGCTCTATCTCGACCTCGACGGCTTTGAAGACTTCAATGACTGGGTCTGCAGCGGCACCTGTGATCGCTACCTGCGGGAGCTGGCGGGCACCCTCGGCATCCGGGTGCGGCAACGGGATGCCCTGGCCCGACTGTCCGGCGACACCTTTGCCCTGCTGATCGAAAACTGTCCGGAACCACGGGCCCGAACGATTGCCGAGGACATCCTGACGCTGATCGGTGAGTTTGTCTTCGAATGGCAGGGCCAGACCCTGCAGACCACGGCCTCCGGCGGCTTGCTGGTGATGGAGACCGATGTTCCCAGCGATCCCGAGCACCTGTTGAACCAGGCCGCCAACCTGTGCCACACCGCCAAAACATCCGGGCGCAACCGGGTGCACACGGCCCGGGCATTGTCCTGCCAGGCCGACGACACCACTGCGAATCAACAGCTGAATTTGATTCGCCGGGCGCTGGAAGACAACACCCTGATCCTGATGTACCAGACGCTCCGGCCGGTGGCCAGCGTCACTTGGGGCGATCACATTGAGATCCTGAGCCGGATACCCGGCGACGGTGGCGACGATCACGACGCGGAGCCCCTGCAGCCAGACCAGTTTCTGCCCATTGCCGAGCATTTCGACCTGGCCAAACGGCTTGACCGCCGGGTCATCAGTGAAACCCTGGCCTGGCTCAGCGGCCAGCCGTTACTGGAACCACGAATTAAATACTGTGGCTTAAACCTGTCACTGGCCAGTGTGCTGGACGACACCTTTGCCGATTTCATGGAAACACAGCTGCGGCGGTCGCCGTTCCCGGCGCATTGTTTCTGCCTGGAAATTCGCGAAGACCACGCCACCCAGTACCCGGAAGAGGTAGCGGTATTGTGCGATGCGCTGCACCGGATTGGCTGCCGGGTGGCGCTGGACGGCGCCGGCGCCTCGGTGGAAAGCTACAGCCTGGCGGCCAACCTGCCGGTCGACATCATCAAGCTGGATCGTCGGGTCATGGAGAATCTGGACAAGGATCCGGTGCAGCAGGTCATGGCGGAAGCGCTGCACAGGATTGCCGAGGTGGCGGGCAAACAGACCGTAGCGACGTTTATCGAAAACGACGACACGCTCAGGAAGGTTCGAACCCTGGGGATTCATTATGGCCAGGGCTTCCGATTAGCCCGGCCACAACCGCTGGCGGAACTGACACCCGCCGCGGTTGATCTGACCACCGGGCGCATCGGCGGTTAAACCGCGCGCCTGGTCACTTGGCTGGACTCAGCCCAGCAGCTTGCGCGCTCGACCGACGGCGGCCCGCACCTGATCCGGCGCGGTGCCACCCAGGTGATCCCGGGCCTGGACCGAGCCTTCCAGGGTCAGCACGTCGAATACATCCTCACCGATCACGTCCGAGAACTGTTTCAGTTCGTCCAGGGTCATGTCGGACAGGTCGCGGCCCTCGGCCACGCCAAAGGCAACCGACTTACCAACAATCTCATGGGCATCGCGGAAGGCCACGCCCTTCTTGACCAGATAGTCGGCCAGATCGGTGGCGGTGGAGAAACCACGCTTGGCCGCCACACGCATGTTGTCGGCCTTGGCACGAATCGCGGGGATCATGTCGGCGTACGCTTTCAGGCACCCCTTAATGGTGTCGACGGTGTCGAACAGCGGTTCTTTGTCTTCCTGGTTGTCCTTGTTGTAGGCCAGCGGCTGGCTTTTCATCAGGGTTAGCAGGCTGATCAGGTGACCATTGACCCGGCCGGTCTTGCCGCGCACCAGTTCCGGCACATCCGGATTCTTCTTCTGGGGCATGATCGAGGAGCCGGTGCAGAACCGGTCTGGCAGATCGACAAAATCAAACTGGGCCGAAGTCCACAGCACCAGTTCCTCGCTGAAGCGGGACAGGTGGGTCATCAGCAGCGCGGAGAAGCTGCAGAATTCAATGGCAAAATCCCGGTCACTGACCGAATCCAGCGAGTTTTCGGTCGGGCGGTCGAAGCCCAAAAGCTGCGCTGTCATGTTGCGGTCGATGGGATAGGTGGTGCCGGCCAGGGCAGCGGCGCCCAGAGGCATGACATTGACGCGCTTGCGGCAATCCTGCAGACGCTCAGCATCGCGCACCAGCATCTCGTACCAGGCCAGCAGGTGGTGGCCAAAGGTGACCGGCTGGGCGGTTTGCAAGTGGGTGAAACCTGGCATGATGGTCTCGGCCTCGCGCTCGGCCAGATCCAGCAGCCCCAGCTGAAGGCGATGCAGCTCTTCGGCAATGACATCGATCTCGTCGCGCAGGTACAGGCGGATATCCGTGGCAACCTGGTCGTTACGACTGCGACCGGTGTGCAGCTTCTTGCCGGTGATGCCGATGCGGTCGGTCAGCCTCGCCTCGATGTTCATGTGAACGTCTTCCAGGCTCACGGACCACTCAAACGTGCCGGCTTCGATGTCGGCCTTGACCCCGTTCAGGCCTTCGATGATGGTGTCGCGCTCTTCGTCGGTCAGCACGCCCACCGCGGCCAGCATGGTGGCGTGGGCGATGGAACCGGTGATGTCATGGTGATACAGGCGCTGATCAAAGCCCACGGATGCGGTGAAGCGCTCGACGAAGGCGTCGGTCGGCTCGCTGAAGCGTCCGCCCCAGGGTTTTTCAGAAGTTGTGGCCTGGTCAGGTTTGTTCTGATCCGTCATGGTCTATCTTTCCTGCTGACAGCCCGGCATCATCGGCCGGGAATTGGGTAAATTAGTGTGGCGGGAGTATAGCATTCTGGCCGATGTAAAGGAGCCACCCCTGAACGGTGACACAGCGGTAGACGTCAGCGAATTCTTTGTGCCAGACCTGTGCCGGGTGCGGGCAGTGTTCATGCTGCTGATCACCAGCGAACTGCTGGTGCTGGTGCTGGCGATAGTCCAGGCCGAGGCCGGTTGGATCGACTGGAATTACTTTGGCCTGCTGTCGCTGTTCGTGCAGTGGACCACCCTGACCAGTGCCGCGCTGATCTGCCTGCTGCGGCAACGGCTGGCCCGCCTGACAGTGGCCCGGGCCACTTTCAGTATTGTCACCATTGTGCTGCTGGACGTGTTTGCGTTCAGCCTGTTCGCCGACAGCGTCCTGCACCCCCAGGCCGGGGTGGCGGTCTGGCAGGGTATCGCCAAGAAACTGCTGCTCGCCCTGCTGATCGTGCTGATGGTGCTGCGCTATTTTTACCTGCAGCATCAGTGGCAACAGCAGCGAGAAGCCGAGATGCAGTCGCACCTGACCGCCCTTCAGGCCCGGATTCAGCCCCACTTCCTGTTCAACAGCATGAACACCATCGCCAGCCTGATCGCGGTCAATCCGGACCAGGCGGAAGACGCTGTCCTGGACCTGTCGGAGCTGTTTCGGGCCAGCCTGCGCACTGTCGACCAACTCATTCCCCTGAATCAGGAACTGGACCTGTGCCAGCGTTACCTGGCCATTGAAGCCCTGCGCCTGGGCGACCGCCTGACCCTGGAGTGGGCCATCGAACCGGGGCTTGAGACCCAGGCCATTCCGCCCCTTTCACTGCAGCCGCTGGTGGAAAACGCCATCTACCACGGCATCCAGCCCCGCCCCGACGGCGGCATTGTGCGCATCGAGGCGCAGTCCCGCGGGGATTTTGTATACTTGATGGTTCAAAACCCGATACCGAATCAGAACGAGCGCCAGCACGAGGGCAACCGGATGGCCCTGGCCAACATCCGGCTGCGCCTGCAGGCGCTGTTTGGCGCTCCGGCGGTGCTCAAACAGAGTCACCACAACGACATTTACACGGTCACCCTGAGACTGCCGCGCCAGAGCGCGAACTCCCAGCCAGCCACAGACCAGAGGAGCTGATTACCCGCTATGCCCAGCAGCCCTTCAAGCCCCCGCAGAATCCTGATTGCCGACGACGAACCGCTGGCACGGGAGCGGTTGCGCCGTCTGGTCAGCGCACTCCCCGAGTACACGGTTTGCGGCGAGGCAGCGGACGGCGATGCCGCCCTGCAGCAGGTGGCGACTCTGGAACCGGACATCCTGCTGCTGGATATCCGGATGCCCGGCATGGATGGTATGGAGGCGGCGGCCCGGCTTGAACAGCTCGCCAACCCGCCCGCACTGATCTTCTGCACCGCTTACGACCATTATGCGATCCAGGCGTTCGGCGTTCAGGCCACCGCCTACCTGCTCAAGCCAGTGCGCAAGGAAGCCCTGGCCGATGCCCTGGGCCGGGTTGGACGGGTCAACCGGGTGCAGCGGCAAACCTTGACGGAGCAGAGCACCGCCAACGACGAACAACTCGCGGTGCGCACCTACCGGGGTACCGAACTGATTGACCTGGCCGACATCCTGTACTGCGAAGCCGACCAGAAGTACGTGACCCTACACCACGCCGCAGGCGAAACCGTGTGCGATTTCACCCTCAAGGAACTCGAAGGCAGCTACCCCCATCATTTGCTGCGCATTCACCGCCACACCCTGGTCGGCGTGCGTTTCATCCAGGCCCTGCGACGCACCCCGGATGGCCAAAGCGTGGTCGCGCTGCGCGATGGCCAGGGCGAATTGCCGGTCAGCCGTCGACACGCCAGCAGCGTGCGTCAGTGGCTGCAGGAACACCAACCGGGCTAGGGCCTTCCCTCGGGAAGCCACAACACCGATCGCGGGACATTTTTGCCGTCACAAGGTAACCTTGGCCTACATTTTCCGAACCGACAGTGAGTGGCATGTCCAAACGCACCCTTCGCATCGCAACCCGTAGCAGTGCCCTGGCACTGTGGCAGGCAGAATTCATCAAAGCGGAACTGGAACGGCTGAACAACGACATCACCGTTGAGCTGGTCAAGATCAAGACCCAGGGCGATAAGATCCTGGATGTGCCCCTGGCCAAGATCGGTGGCAAAGGTCTGTTCGTGAAGGAGTTGGAAGAGGCCATGTTGGATGGCCGCGCGGATCTGGCCGTGCACTCTATGAAAGACGTTCCGATGCACTTCCCGGAAGGCCTCGGTCTGGTCGCCATCTGTGAGCGCGAGGACCCGACCGACGCGTTCGTGAGCAACAACTACGACAATGTGGATGCCCTGCCTGATGGCGCCGTGGTAGGAACCGCCAGCCTGCGTCGTGAGGCGCAACTGCGCGCCTACCGCCCGGACCTGCAGATCCGCGTACTACGGGGCAACGTCAACACCCGTCTGGCCAAGCTCGACGCCGGTGACTATGACGCCATAGTACTGGCCAGCTCGGGCCTCAAGCGCCTGGGCTTCCACGACCGCATCCGTTACTGCCTGCCGGACACCATTTCGCTGCCAGCCGTAGGCCAAGGCGCGCTCGGCATTGAATGCCGGCTCGACGACAATGAGCTGCGCACCATGCTGGAACCGCTGAATCACGTCGATACCTGGGACAGGGTCAGCGCCGAGCGTGCCCTCAACCGCCGGCTCGAAGGCGGCTGCCAGGTGCCCATCGCGGCCTACGCCCTGCTGGAAGATAACGACACACTCTGGCTCCGTGGTCTGGTCGGTGCCGTCGATGGCACCCAGATCTTGCGGGTGGAAGGCCGGGCACCTCGCAGCGAAGGCGAACGCCTGGGGCGCGAGCTGGCCGAAGACCTGCTCGCGCTCGGTGCCGACAAGGTTCTGGCTGAGATCTATGGCCACACCCCCCGCTGAGTTGTACGACCTCCAGGGCCGGCACATCCTGATCTGCCGGCCCGAACCCGAAGCCTCCCGCCTGGCCCAGTGTTTTCGTGAAGCTGGCGCAGTGCCTCGGGTGCTGTCCCTTATTGAGCGCGAGCCGTTGCCGGAGACCCCGGAGCGTCGCACGCTGATCCTCAGCCTCGATCACTACACCCACATCATCACCGTCAGCCCGTACGCGGCCCGCCTGCTGCTGGACGAGGTGGACACCTGGTGGCCACAGATCCCGACTGGCATTCGCTGGTACGCCGTTGGTGCCGGCACCGCTGCGGTGCTGGCCAAGCAGGGACTGAGCCCGCGCCGACCGGCCCAGGGCTGGACCAGCGAGGCGCTGCTGGCCCTACCCTCCCTGGCCCGGATTGACGGTGAGCGGGTACTGCTGGCACGCGGCGAAGACGGCCGCGAACTGATTCGGGAAACCCTGGAAGCGAGAGGCGCAAAGGTGACTATGCTGCCGCTGTATCGCCGCTACCTGCCGGACCACCCCAGCGATCAGATTGATCAGCTCCTGGGCGACTTCGCTCCCGAGGCCATCGTCACGCTCTCGGGCGAAACCTTGAACAATCTCATCGCACTATGTGCGAATAGCGGCCATAATCTATACGATAGGTTATTGATTGTTCCCGCAGATCGAGTCGCCGACCAGGCTCGTACTGCAGGGTTCGAATTTCCGTGCATACCAGGAAGCCTTGCCGACAACGACATCGTGGCCACCGTTGCAGAGCAACTGAACGGCCGGGACGTTAGCTCCGGAACAGTTAAGTAAGGACGCCCGTGACTGAGACAACAAATCAACTGCCCGCTACTCTCGCCAAGGAACCAGCACAGCGCCAGAGGCTCTGGCCGGTCTGGCTCATTGCCATCATCGCTCTGATACTGGCCATTGCCCTCGCTTTGTGGAGCTGGCAGCAGTGGAACAACCACCAGGCCGTTCTAGCCTCACTCGGCAATCTCCAGCAGGACACAGCGCAGCTTGAGGACCGCTACGGCGATCGCGGCAGCGAGCAGAACCAACGCCTGCAATCGCTGGAGCAGACCCTGACCTCGCAACGGGAACTGATCGCCCGGCAGCAACGCCAGATCGATCACAACGCCCGGGAATTGTTGGAAGCCGGCAACCGCACCCGCACCGACTGGCTGCTGGCCGAAGCGGAGTATTTGCTGCGGATCGCCAACCAGCGCCTGATGATTGAAAAGGACATCCGCGGTGCCCGCTCGGCACTGGAAGCCGCCGACGAGGTGCTGACCGAATCCGACGACATTGGCGTGTACCCGGTGCGGCAGCAACTGGCCCGGGAAATCCTCGCGCTCAAGAGCATCAGCGGCGTTGACCGCACCGGGCTGTACCTGAAGCTCGAAGCCGCCATCGACAGCATTCACCAGCTCACCGACCAGGCCCTGATCAGCGAGCAGGCGCCGGGCTTTATTCCTAAGGATGGCGATAACTCCGCCGATGCGGCGCAGGAACCTGGCGCCCTGAGCCAGGCCTGGAACACTGCCAAGACTACATTGAAGCAGGTCGTGGTCGTTCGGCGCATGGATGAACCGGTGAAGCCGCTGCTGTCACCGGATCAGAGCGCCTACGCCCGCCTGAATCTGCAGCTGATGCTGGAAGAGGCGGAAATGGCGGTACTCCGCGGCAACCAGCCGCTGTACCAGCGGGCACTGACCAAGGCACGCAGCACCATCGACAGCTGGTACGACGCCAGCAACCCGCGGGTTACGGCACTGTCTGACACCCTGAGCGAACTGGCCGAGCGCAATGTCGATCCAGAACTGCCGGACATCAGCCAGTCCCTGGACCTGCTCAAGCAGCGCCTGGCCGGCCGGCTGAATGGCGGCGAACAGAAAGAAACCGGGGCTCAAAGTGAAAGCCGAGGCAAGTCCGAGGGCAAAGGAGGCGATAATTCATGATTCGCCTGCTGCTGATTGTCCTGCTGGCCCTGCTGATCGGGACCGGGCTGTCGATGGGTCTGCAATACGACCTCGGCTATATCCGCATCAGCCTCGGGCACTACCTGATCGAAACCAACTTCTGGGTCGGTGTCGCTCTTCTGGTGGCCCTGGTCGCGCTGATCATGGTCAGCGTCGGCCTGTTTCGACGCTTCCGCCAGAGCACTGGCGTGGTTGCCGGATGGCTGGCCCGTGGCAACGAACGCCGCGCCCGCCGTCGCACTACCCAGGGTCTGCTGGCGCTGGCCGAGGGCAACTGGCCCCGGGCGCGCAAGCTGCTGACCTCCTCAGCCAACAACGCCGACACCCCACTCATCAATTACCTGGCCGCGGCCCAGGCCTCATTCGAATCCGGTGATCACGAGGCCGTGGACGAGCTACTGCGCCTCGCCTTCGAAAGCACACCCGGATCCGACATGGCCGTCGGCATCACCCAGGCCCAGTTGCAGCTAGCCGGCAATCGCCTGGAACAGGCCCTGGCCACCCTGGTGCGTCTGCGTAAACAGTCGCCGCACCACCCGTTCGTCCTTAAGCTGTTGAAGAACACCTACCTGCGTCTGGAAGCCTGGCGCGAGCTGTCGAAATTGCTGCCCGAGCTGCGCAAACGCAACGTACTGCCGGACGACGAGCTGCACGAGCTCCAGCGCCTGGTTTGGCACAACCTGCTGGAAGATGCCGCCGAGGATTGTCGCCGGCAGCGCAAGGACGACCCGAACGCCTCACTGGAGCCGCTGACTCGCCTGTGGGACGAACTGCCTGGCTTCCTGCGCCGGGACGAGCACACCATCCGGGACTACGCCAGACTATTGGCCGACCTAGGCGAAGAGGCCCAGACCGAAACCCTGCTACGCAAGGTGCTGAGAAATCACTGGAGCGATGAACTGGTGAACCTATACGGCCGGATTGAGGGACAGAAACCGGATGAGCAGCTTC
Source organism: Marinobacter sediminum (assembly GCF_016820575.1). Lineage (GTDB taxonomy): Bacteria > Pseudomonadota > Gammaproteobacteria > Pseudomonadales > Oleiphilaceae > Marinobacter > Marinobacter sediminum. Next base: position 127,300 of record NZ_JAEMQH010000001.1, read on the forward strand.
TCATCGCCGAGCAATGGCTCAAAGACCGGCCCAACAACGCCGAACTGCTGCTGGCACTGGGCCGCCTCAGTTTGCGCAACGAGCTCTGGGGCAAGGCCCGCGAGTACTTCGAAACCAGCCTGCGCCTGCGCCGCAGCCGGGAGACCCTGGCGGAGCTGAGCCGGCTGAACGCTCACATGGGCGAGGAAGAAGTCAGCATCAAGTTGATGATGCAGGGACTGGCCAACGACAACGGCCTGCCTGAACTGCCAATGCCACGAGCCTAGGAAGCCCATCAAAAACCAATAAAAAACGGGCCTGCTGGCCCGTTTTTTTTGATCTCTGTATTCGACTAACCCTTCTGGTTAACTTTTTAATTAACCCCGGGGCGCGTACTCGAGCACATCGGAAAAGAAGGCTTCTTCTGGCAGACCGGCCTCGAGGAGGGCATCCATGAGCGTGTACACCATGGTCGGTGAACCGCTGGCGTGCACTTCCACATTAGCCCAATCCATGCCGGTGGCCAACACAGTCCGCACCAGCTGATCGTGGTGTCCGCCCCAATCGTTGTCCTCGTCATCACCCACCACCGGGTAGAAGGTAAATGCAGGCCACTCCTGGTCCCAGCGGTGAGCCAGTGAGCGCAGGTACATGTCCTCATGACGGCGCACGCCCCAGAACAGGGTCACTGGCTGGTTGTAGGAGGTGCTCCGGAGGTAATCCACCAGGCTCTTCATCTGGGCAAAACCGGTACCGGCGGCAACCAGCAACAACGGCTTCGCCGGCGCTTGCGCCAGACAGGCCTTACCATGAGGCAACTCCAGGGTTACCTCGCCGCCGGACGTCAGCGCGTCAATCACTTTCTGGGCCGACACCCACTCCGGCGAGGCCTGGATATGCAGTTCAATGCTCTGCTCCGAGGGGCTGCTGGCAATGGAAAAGTAGCAGGGCTCGGCATCCGGCCGAATCACCGACAGATACTGGCCAGCATGGAACGACAACTCCCGCCGGCGCGGAAGCACAAGCTCGACGCGGTAGACGTCATGACTGATGGACTGAACGTCCGCGACCTTTGCCTGAAATTTGCGAGGCTGATTAGCTCCAGCTGCCATAACGGCGTCTATCTCCAGTTCGAGATCAGTCAACGCCCGGCTTCTGCACAGCATCAGGGGTTCACTGATCGAAATATTCTGTTGGTTTCGGGTATTCAACGCGGTGCCAGCCATTAGCCGGCCACCGCAAAGTTCACACACCCCGTTGCGACAGGCCGCAGGAACCGCGATCCCTGCCTTGGTGGCAGCGCCCAGCAAATCGTCTTCAGGCTCGGCGTCAAATCCCAGCCCGGAAGGCTGCAAGACCACCCGTTTCACACATCTGGCCCTATTGGTCGGGGCGATCAGGGCCGGTTTCAATGCCCAGACTGTCCCAGAGTGAATCCACCCGCTGCTTGACCTCATCCGTCATCACAATGGGCGTACCCCACTCCCGATCGGTTTCCCCTGGCCACTTGTTGGTGGCATCCAGGCCCATTTTCGAGCCCAGGCCGGAAACCGGCGAGGCGAAATCCAGGTAATCAATGGGCGTATTGTCCACCAGCGTGGTGTCCCGGGTCGGGTCCATGCGGGTGGTCATCGCCCAGATCACGTCTTTCCAGTCCCGCGCGTTGACGTCGTCATCGGTGACAATCACGAACTTGGTGTACATAAACTGACGCAGGAACGACCATACCCCCATCATTACCCGTTTGGCATGGCCAGGATACTGTTTCTTCATGGTCACCACTGCAAGCCGGTAGGAACAGCCCTCCGGTGGCAAATAAAAATCGACGATCTCTGGAAACTGCTTTTGCAGAATCGGGATAAAGACCTCGTTAAGTGCTACCCCCAGAATGGCCGGCTCATCGGGTGGCCGCCCGGTGTAGGTGCTGTGGTAAATCGGGTCCTTTCGATGGGTAATACGCTCGACGGTAAAGACCGGGAACTGATCAACCTCGTTGTAATAGCCGGTGTGATCTCCGAACGGTCCTTCCGGGGCCATGTCATCCGGGTAGATGAAGCCTTCCAGCACAATCTCGGCACTGGCCGGCACCTGCAGGTCACTCAAACCCGCTTTCACCAGCTCGGTCCGGCTGCCTCGAAGCAGGCCCGCAAAGGCATATTCCGACAGCGAATCCGGCACCGGTGTCACCGCGCCAAGAATGGTGGCCGGGTCCGCTCCCAGGGCCACAGCTACGGGATACGGCTGGCCCGGATTGGCTTTCTGGAATTCCTGGAAATCCAGCGCACCACCGCGGTGGCTGAGCCAGCGCATGATCAACCGGTTTCGACCGATCACCTGCTGGCGGTAGATCCCAAGATTCTGGCGTTCCTTGTGCGGCCCACGGGTAATCACCAGCGGCCAGGTCACCAGCGGCCCGGCATCACCGGGCCAGCAGTGCTGCACCGGAATCTGGTACAGGTCCACCTGATCCTTCTCGATCACCACGTCTTGGCACGGTGCAGAACGCAGCACCTTCGGGCTCATGCGCATGACCTGCCGAAACAGCGGCAATTTCTCAATGGCGTCCCGGAAGCCCTTGGGGGGATCCGGCTCCTTCAGGAACGCCAGCAACTTGCCGATATCCCGCAGCGCGGTGACATCGTCCTGCCCCATCCCCATGGCCACCCGCTTGGGCGTGCCAAACAGGTTCGCCAGCACCGGCATGTCGTGTCCCTTGGGGTTCTCGAACAACAACGCCGGACCGCCCGCCCGCAAGGTGCGGTCGCAGATTTCCGTCATTTCCAGGTGGGGATCAACTTCAACAGAGATGCGCTTCAGTTCGCCCAGCTTTTCCAGCTGGTCCATGAAGTCTCGCAGGTCGTTGTATTTCATCGCGTGCTCCGAAGGTTTCGGGCTTTTTACGGGTCTGGGCAGCTATCGGATGTCTTTACCGGGCCCACAGCTGGGAGGAAGTAGGTGGCGCGAACCGGTCAGGACGTCAGTGCCGGGGACTCTCTTCCCGGACTGTGTCTTGCCAGGGATGGCAAGACCAAGCCTACAGGGATGTATTAACGGCGTGTCCGGGACGAGAGGCCCCGGCGCTGACCACCCCGGATACAGACGCGCAACGGCCTCTGAATCCGGGGCGAGGACAATCAACGACGCTTCATCGACTGGAAGAACTCGTCGTTGGTCTTGGTATCCCGGAGCTTGTCCAGCAGGAACTCGATGGCCGCCGTATCGTCGTCCATGGAGTGCAACAACTTACGCAGAATCCACACTCGCTGGATGTCCGCCTCAGTCATCAGCAGGTCTTCACGACGTGTGCCAGAGCTGCGGATGTTGATGGCCGGGTAGGTCCGCTTCTCGGCAATCTTGCGGTCCAGGTGGATTTCCATGTTGCCGGTGCCCTTGAACTCCTCGTAAATCACCTCGTCCATCTTGGAACCGGTGTTTACCAGCGCCGTCGCCAGGATAGTCAGGCTGCCGCCCTCTTCTACATTCCGGGCCGCACCGAAGAACCGCTTCGGCTTCTCCAGAGCGTGGGCATCAACACCACCGGTCAGAACCTTACCGGAGGATGGGATTACGGTGTTGTAGGCACGCGCCAGACGGGTGATGGAATCCAGCAGGATCACCACGTCTTTCTTGTGCTCCACCAGACGCTTGGCCTTCTCGATCACCATTTCCGCAACCTGAACGTGGCGTGCGGGTGGCTCGTCGAACGTGGAAGCAATAACCTCGCCGCGCACGGTGCGCTGCATCTCGGTCACTTCTTCCGGGCGCTCGTCGATCAGCAGCACCATCACGTGGCATTCCGGGTTGTTGCGGGTAATCGACTGGGCGATGCTCTGCATCAGCAGCGTCTTACCGGCCTTGGGCGGGGAGACGATCAGGCCACGCTGGCCCTTACCGATGGGAGCAACCAGGTCCAGCACCCGCGAGGACAGGTCCTCGGTGCTGCCATTACCCGCTTCCAGCATCAGCCGCTCCTCGGGGAACAGCGGCGTCAGGTTCTCGAACAGGATCTTGTTACGAGCGTTGTCCGGCTTGTCGAAGTTAATTTCATTAACCTTCAACAAGGCAAAATAGCGCTCACCGTCTTTCGGGGGGCGGATTTTGCCGGCAATGGTGTCACCGGTGCGCAGATTGAAACGACGGATCTGGCTTGGAGAGACGTAGATATCGTCCGGTCCCGCCAAATAGGAAGCGTCAGCGGAACGGAGGAAACCAAAACCGTCCTGCAGAATTTCCAGTACGCCGTCACCGTAGATGTCTTCGCCGCCCTTGGCGTGCCTCTTCAGGATCGTGAAGATGACATCCTGCTTGCGCGAGCGAGCCAGGTTATCGAGGCCCATCTCTTGCGCAATTTCGAGCAATTCGGGCATGGACTTCTGCTTGAGTTCAGTAAGATTCATAGTTTGTTGGATTATCAGGAATGGAAGTAATCGAATGTGGGATGACAGGGTGTCCCTGCACGGATTGAACAAAAATTAACGTCGTTGAACTTGTTGCTGGCCAGATGGAGCAACCGGGTGTAGATGGAATCCGGGTTAAAAAGGTCTGAAGCCAGAGAGTGGAAACAATTGTTCCCTAGGCAGAAAGATCATCGACCACCTCACTGGCGAATGTCAAGTAAACTGTCCAAATTAACGCCAAGGTAACTCAGATCCTGGCCCCTGTAGCCAACGCCGCCTGCCAGGCCCGGCCGGAGCCCCTCTTCCAATCCCTGGTCGTGATCCGGATACTTGCGTTACCAGTATCTATCCCAAAAATACGGAGCTAACGCCATGGGCATCGACCTCGCCGGCGAATTTAAACCCCTCAATATCGCCCTGTTGACCGTTTCTGACAGCCGCGGTCCCGAGCAAGACACCTCGGGCCAGTTCCTGGCTGACAATCTGCTTGAGGCAGGACACCAATTAGCCGCCCGACGCATCCTTCCGGACGACGTGTACCTGATACGCGCCCTGATCGCCCACTGGATCGCCGACCCGTCCGTGCATGCCGTGCTGATCACGGGCGGCACCGGTTTTTCTGAACGCGACAGCACGCCAGAAGCGGTTGGACCACTGCTGGACAAGGCCATTGATGGCTTTGGTGAAGAATTTCGACGCCTGTCGGCCGCCGAAATCGCCAGTTCCACCATCCAATCCCGGGCCTTTGGCGGCTTATCCAACCACACCGTTATCTTTTGCCTGCCAGGCTCCACTGGCGCCTGCCGGACCGGCTGGAACGGTATTCTGCGCAATCAGCTGGACAGTCGACACTCCCCCTGCAACTTCGCCGGGCTGGTTTTGCGCAAACCGGACAAGCCCCTGCATCGGATCAACGAACAGATCGCCACCCGCGCGACCATCTGAGTGCATTCAGCGAACAACAAGGAGAACCGCTCATGGTCAGCACTGACCTGACGCCCCTGGAAGATGCCCTGAGCCACTTGCTATCCCGAGCACCGGCGATCAGTCGCACCGAAACTGTGGCGCTGCCAGATGCTCTGGATCGCATCCTGGCGGAAGATCAGAGAGTCCCAGCAGATGTGCCGCCGGCCGATAACAGCTCGGTGGATGGCTATGCCCTGCGCCAGCAAAATCTTCAGGCGGCTAAGCCTCTGCCGATTTCCGCCCGCATCCCTGCCGGCTCTGCACCCACGCCACTGGCCGAGGGCACCGCCGCCCGCATTTTTACCGGCTCGGAGATCCCAGCCGGCGCCGATTCGGTGGTCATGCAGGAACAGGTAGAGGTTTCTGAGAGCGGCATTCTGGTGCAGACCGACGTGGAGCCGGGCCAGAACATCCGGCGCCAGGGGCAGGATCTGAGCAAGGGCGACCTGGCCTTGCCCCGAGGCACCCGGCTGCGCGCTCAGGAGTTGGGGCTCCTTGCCTCCATGGGCGTGGCTCAGGTGCCCGTCATGGGCAAGCTCAAAGTCGCCATTCTCACCACCGGCGACGAGCTGGTGGAACCCGGGCAACCACTGGGCCCGGGACAGATCTACAACACCAATAGATTCACCTTGCTGGGTCTGCTCAGGCACGCCGCCTGCGAGGTGGTCCTGTGTGAGGGGCTGGCGGACAATCGAGCCGCCACGGAGGCCACGCTGCAGAAAGCGGCCATCGAAGCAGATCTGATCATCACCACCGGCGGTGTGTCCGTGGGCGAGGAAGATCATGTCCGTGCCGCATTGGCGGCCACCGGCAACCTGTCTCTCTGGCGCGTGGCGATAAAGCCGGGCAAACCACTGGCCTTCGGCGCGATCGACGGCACGCCCCTGCTCGGACTACCCGGCAACCCAGCTGCCGTTCTGGTCACCTTTGCCATGATCGTGATGCCCTTTATCCGTCAGTGCCAGGGTCAGCCGCGCGTTCATCCAGTGGGAGAGCGTCTGCCAGCGGACTTTGAGGTTCCTTCGCCCTCAATCCGCCGGGGCTTTTTCCGGGCGCGCAAGGAGCTCAAAGCCGGACAGCTCTGCTTGGCTGCGTACCCCAATCAGAGTTCCGGCATGCTCAGCTCTGCCTGCTGGGCCGATGGCTTGGCAGTGATTCCAGAGAACAGCGAAGTCCGGATCGGCGACGTGCTAACCTACTATTCATTCACCGAGCTTTTGGCCTGATCATGACTGCAGATACCTTCACTGTCCGTTTCTTCGCCCGACTCCGAGAGGAACTGGACACCGAACAGCTTACGCTGCCGGCCGAACCCGGCCTGACCACTGGGGCTATCCTGGCCAGCCTGGCCGAGCGCGGCGGCGCCTGGGCCCAGCTTCAAGGAAAACAGCCGGTGATGATTGCGGTGAACCAGGCCATGGCCAAGCTGTCCACCGAGGTACGCGCTGGCGATGAAGTGGCTTTTTTCCCGCCGGTGACCGGAGGCTAAGATGATTTCAATCCAGAACGAGGATTTTGATCCTGCAACGGAGTACCAACGACTCAGAGACAGCGGCGCGGGCACCGGCGCCATTGCAACCTTTACCGGCCTGGTAAGGGACAGTGGCGATCTGAGTGACGTTCAAGGCTTATACCTGGAGCACTACCCCGGCATGACCGAGCAGGTCATTGAGGGCTTAGTTGCCGAGGCTTCCTCCCGCTGGGATGTCCGCCAGGCGCGAGTGATCCACCGGGTCGGCCGACTGACACTGCAAGACCAGATTGTCTTCGTTGGCGTCTGCAGCGCGCACCGGAGCGACGCCTTTGCCGCCTGCCAGTTTTTGATGGACGCCCTCAAGACCTCGGCACCATTCTGGAAGAAGGAAATCACCGCATCCGGGGAGCATTGGGTGGAGCAGAAGACCTCAGACGTCGCTCGCAGCGACGCCTGGAAATAAAAAACCGCCCGTGAGCGCAAACTCAGGGGCGGTTTTTAGCAACTGGCCGACAATCAGAGATTGCTGTCCAGGAAGGCTACCAACTGCGACTTGGACAGGGCACCTACCTTGGTGGCATCAACGTTGCCGTTCTTGAACAGCATCAGAGTCGGGATACCGCGGATGTTGAACTTAGGCGGAGTCTGCTCGTTTTCGTCGATGTTCAGCTTGCAGATCTTCAGCTTACCTTCGTACTCGTCTGCAATGTCTTCCAGTACCGGAGCAATCATCTTGCAGGGACCGCACCATTCCGCCCAGTAATCTACCAGTACCGGAACGTCGGACTGCAGCACGTCCTGCTCAAAGGAAGCGTCGGTTACGTTTACGATATTTCCGCTCATTACCATTTCCTGATTCGTGCGCCCCACACCATGTCAGCCGGCTTTAGAACCGTAGCGGGGCGCTGTTCACTTCGCTGAATGATTGCCTCGTTGTTCAGACAACCTTTCACCCTTATCGAGATGAGCCATACTTTACGCGATTGGTCCGCAATATGTGAAGCGGTAGATCGGCCTGTCCGTTACTGACAGACCTGAGGGATTTCGCTTATAGTAGCCCGGAAGCTCACCTTCAAAAGGATTTCGACCACTGTGACGGCCGCATCCACCTCCGAACATTCTGTTCCTCCTTCGGAGGTTCTCGCAGCCATCGACATGGGCTCCAACAGCTTTCACATGGTGGTTGCCCGGCTGGTACACGGAGAAATCCGCACCCTCGAGAAAATGGGCGAAAAGGTCCAGCTGGGCGCAGGTCTCGATGAAGCCAACAACCTGACTCCCGAGGCGCAGGAGCGAGGCCTGTCCTGCTTGCGTCGGTTCGCTCAGCGGCTGAACGGCATGCCGCCGAGTGGTGTCCAGATCGTCGGCACCAATGCCCTCAGGGTGGCTCGTAACGCCCACGTTTTCATGGAACGGGCCGAAGAAGTGCTCGGCTACCCGGTAGAGATCATTGCCGGCCGTGAAGAGGCCCGCCTGATCTACCTGGGAGTTTCCCATACCCTGTCCGACGATTGCGGCCGACGACTGGTGATCGACATCGGCGGCGGCAGCACCGAGTTCATCATCGGTCAGCGCTTCGAACCCGAAGTGCTCGAAAGCCTGCACATGGGCTGTGTGTCTTTCCGCAATCGCTATTTCCCGGACGGCAAGATCACCCGGCGGCAAATGGACAACGCGGTTACCCACGCCGAACAGGAACTGCTGAACATTCGCCGACATTTCCGGTCTGTGGGCTGGCAGAGCGCTGTGGGGTCGTCCGGCTCCATCAAGGCGATCTCCAGTGTCCTGGCCAACCTGAAGATATCCGACGGCACCATCACCCGAGACGGAATGCTGGAGCTGCGCAAGCGCCTGGTGGACATGGGCAGGATCGAAAAGCTGGATGATCTGGGCGTGCGCGCAGACCGCCAGAGCATCTTCCCCGCCGGCTTCGCGATTTTGATGGCCGCATTCCAGTCACTCGGGATCGAGGAAATGGAATTTGCCGACGGCGCCTTGCGGGAAGGGTTGTTGTATGACATCGCCGGACGGATTCAGCATGAAGACGTGCGCGAACGCACCATCTCCGCACTGCAGGAGCGCTATCACGTGGACCAGTCTCACGGCGCCGCCGTCGAGGAGACGGCCGTGGCGGCCTGGGAGCAGGTGGCCGACACCTGGGGTGTGCACACCGCCAGCGACGAGGAAGCCTTGCGCTGGGCCTGCCGCCTGCACGAGATTGGGCTGACCATCTCTCACAGTCAGTATCACAAGCACGGCGCCTATCTACTCCGCTATTCCGACCTGCCCGGTTTCAGCCAGCAGTTTCAGCGTGATCTGGCCACCCTGGTGCGGGGTCACCGACGGAAATTCTCGCCGGCCATTTTCGATAGCGTGGAAGATCCAGACGACAAAACCCGGCTGCGCTACCTGTGCGTGCTGGTTCGCCTGGCCGTGCTGATTCAGCACCCGCGCAACCTGGAGCCACCACCACGGCTGCTACTCAGTGCCGAAGCCAACAAACTGACCGTCGAATTTGACGAGGGTTGGCTCGATGATCGGCCGCTCACCCTGGCCGATCTCGAAAACGAACGGGACTATCTGGCCAGGCAGAATTTCGAGCTGGTAATTCCAGTCGCTGAACGGGCCTAGCCCGTCAGCTCCGCCTCCAACGACTCGACAGTCTCACTAACCTCAAGCCACTCCGCCTCAATGTTTTCCAGCCGGCGCTTGGCTTCCGCCTGCTTGCCCAGCAGCTCCTTCAATCGAGCCTGCCCCTCAGCGTCGTACAGGGCCGGGTTGGCCAGCTCGGCCTCCAATGCCTGCAGGGATTGCTGCAGGCTATCCATATCCTTCTCCAGGCTGGTCTGACGCTTGCGGTATGGACTGATTTTCTGGCGCAGGGCGGCTTCTGCGCGCTTGCGGGCTTTGCGATCGTCAGCGCTCTCACCGACAGGCTCCGCGGTAATGGCTTCTGCCGCAGCGCCGCTGGCTGAGGCCTGGTTATTGCGCGGAGCTTCGCTGTCGTCTTTGCGACGATCTGCCAGCCAGCGCTCATAATCTTCCAGGTCACCCTGATATTCTTGCACGCGGCCATCGTTCACCAGCCAGAACTCATCCACCGTATTGCGCAGCAAGTGCCGGTCGTGGGACACCACTACGATGGCGCCTTCGAAATTCTGCAGGGCCATGGTCAGGGCCTGGCGCATTTCCAGGTCCAGGTGGTTGGTCGGCTCATCCAGCAGCAACAGGTTCGGGCGTTGCCAGGCAATGATCGCCAGCGCGACCCGGGCTTTTTCGCCACCGGAGAATGACCGAATCGCGCTCAGCGCTTCATCGCCGTGAAAATCGAAGCCACCCAGGAAATTGCGAATACTCTGTTCCGAGGCGTTGGGAGACAGACGTTGCAGGTGCAGGAAGGGGCTGGCGTCCAGATCCAGGGATTCCAGCTGATGCTGGGCAAAATAACCAATGGCCAAGTGCTCGCCGCAGGTCCGATCGCCAGACAACAGGGTCTTTTCACCGCGCAAGCCATCCATCAGTGTCGATTTGCCAGCGCCATTGGGGCCCAGAAGGCCAATGCGGCTGCCGGGCAAAAGCGTAAGATTGATCCCGGCAAGAATCGGTGTGGTGCCATGGCCGGCCTGGCCGTTACGGATGGACAGCAGCGGGTTGGACACTTTCTCAGACACCGGAAATTCGAAGCTGAACGGCGAATCAATGTGCGCCGGTGCGATACGCTCCATGCGCTCCAGGGCCTTGACCCGGCTCTGGGCCTGCCGGGCCTTGGTGGCCTTGGCTTTGAATCGATCGATGAAGCGCTGAATCTCGGCGATCCGGGCCTGCTGGCGTTCAAAGCCCGCTTGCTGCTGAGCCAGCCGTTCGCTGCGCTGCCCCTCAAAGGCGGTGTAGTTACCGGTGTAGAGCTCAAGCTGCTGCTGATCAAAGTGCACCAGATGAGTGGCCACCCGGTCCATGAAATCCCGATCGTGGGAAATGAACAACAGCGTACCGGGATAGCGGCGAAGCCAGTTTTCAAGCCACAGACAAGCATCCAGATCCAGGTGGTTGGTGGGCTCATCCAGCAGCAACAGATCCGAGGGCCGCATCAAAGCCTGGGCCAGGTTGAGCCGGATCCGCCAGCCACCAGAAAACGCCGACACCGGCCGGCCGATGTCGTAATCGGAAAAGCCAAGTCCGCGCAGCAGGGTCTCGGCACGGCGCGACGCCGACCAGGCTTCATGAATATCGAGCTCGCCGTGAATGCGGGCCTGAGCGTAGTCATCGCCGCGTGCTTCGGCGTCGGCCAGCTCGGCCTCCATACGCCGGAGATCGAGGTCGCCGTCGAGGACAAAATCCCGGGCGCTGCGATCGGAGGCTTTCACCTCCTGGGCCATGTGGGCTATGCGGCAGCCACCTGGCAGCGACACGCTGCCCTGCTCCGGTGCCAACTGGCCCAGCAGGAGCTGGAACAGGCTCGATTTACCGGCGCCGTTGGCGCCCACAATGGCGACGCGCTGACCCGGCTGGACGGTGAGGTTGACCGCCTGTAGCAACCAGGCGCCGCCCCGTTGTAAACTGAGATCGGTTATCGTTAGCATATGTCCATTTTATCAACGTATCGTTGGCAAAGAAGGTCCAGTTACCATGACGGTTTGTTCACAGAGCCCATCGGAACGAACGACGGACAGCTTGGACTTGCCGGTGCAACTGCAATCCGATAACCCTCTGTGGCAGTTCGCGTTAGCCTTCTGGCAAAGGGCGGGCGTTCAGGAAAACTGCCTGGCGCTGCAGCAGCAAGGCTGGAGTGTCACCCGAGTCCTGTGCGCCGCCTGGCTGGCGCTGGACGATCAATCGTACACCGGAAATGAAGACGCTACGGTAACAGAGTGGCGTAACCGTGTAACGGGCGCTTTGCGCACCGTTCGACAACTGCTTCCGAAGGCAAGTGCGCAGTGTACCACTCTGCGTGAAGGCGTCGCTGGTCTCGAACTCGAAGCCGAGCGTATAGAACTCGCACTGGCCTGGCATACACTGATAACCAACAATCCGGGAACTGGCGATATGCACGGACGCGATGTACTCATCCAGAATAATCTCGAGGCTGCTGCCCCTTCAACGGCCGCGGTCGCGAACGCAAAAAGCCAATTGAATGCACTGGCCGGCACGCTGGCTGACATCTCCACGGGAGACCACAAGCCATGATTATGAAATGGCTCATCCGGATCTCATTCCCGGCACTGGGGTTGTTGTTGATGCTGATTTTCTTTGGCCTCAATGATCCCGAGCAGGTTGCAGAATCTGCCGCCGAGGAGACACCTGAAAAAATTCCGGCCTTCGAAGGACTGGTACCCTCCCCGGTGCCCACCGACGGACCGGATATTGTGTTTAAGTGGCAAGACACCGAGGGTAACTGGCATTACGCCGACCAACCCCCGTCTCAGGGCCGCTGGAACACCCTGGCCATCGAGCGCGCTGAGACTGATCTGTCTCGCAACCGGGTCGCCGATCCGGAAAACGACTGGCAGTCTCCATACCGAGCGCCTTTCTCGATGGGCCCGACCGCTGGCAGTAACGGCAGCTAGGACATCCGTCCGTTTTCTTAACACATGTTCAGTGGCAACTGCCGCCAGAACCCGTTACCTTCTGCGTTCCAACACACACTCTACGGGGCCCTGCCCCGGCTCATACGTTAAAGGATGAAGCAATGAAAAAGACACTGCTCGCACTGGCAATGGCTGGCGTTGTGGCCGGCTGCTCGACCCCGCCAGAGACGCCGGAAGATCCGAAGCTGGAATCCACCGACCAGAAAGTCAGCTACGGCATGGGCCTGGTACTCGGTGAGCGCATGAGCAACGATCTGCCGGACTTACAGATGGATCAGTTCCTGCAGGGTATTCAGCACGGCCATGCTGGCGATGAAGAAACCCAGCGCATGAGCCGCGAAGAAATTCAAGCTGCTCTGATGAGCTACCAGCAGGAGCTGCAGCAGAAGCAGTCTGAGCAAGCGGAAGAGCTGGCCAAGAAGAACCTGGAAGCGGGTGAAGCCTTCCTGGCCGAGAACGCGGATCGCGATGAAGTGAAGAGCACGGATTCGGGCCTGCAGTACGAAGTCCTGGAATCAGGTTCTGGCGAGAAGCCAGCCGCCACGGACACCGTGAAGGTTCATTACACCGGCGAGCTGCTGTCTGGTGAAATCTTCGACAGCTCCCGCGAGCGCGGCGAGCCGGTAACCTTCGGCCTGAACCAGGTTATCCCGGGCTGGACCGAAGGCCTGCAGCTGATGAGCGAAGGTGCTCGTTACAAGCTCTACATCCCGGCCGATCTGGCCTATGGCCCTGGCGGCAATCGCGCCATTGGCCCGAACGAAACCCTGGTGTTCGACGTCGAGCTGCTGGAGGTCAATCCGAAGGCTGACTCAGAATAACGAGCGGCCATCAAAAAAGCCTCAGCCCGGTCACCCGGTGCTGAGGCTTTTTTTTACCAGCTCCGTCGGTCAGACCGAAGCCAGCTTGCCCGCATGCGCGTTGTGCAGGTGCTCGATCAGAAAATCTTCCATTTCAAAACGGCTTTCCAGACTCTCACCCAGTTTCGACAATTCGCCATACAGAGCTTTGAGCTCGTCTTCGGACAATTCCTTGCCGTCCAGGCGATCGTTGAAGTTCAGGGCCACCTCAGTGGTTTCCTGGATACGAGGATACAATTTGGCCGCCAGTTCCTGGCCACCATCGTTAAATTCCTTGGCCTCACGAACCAGCTGTTCGTAGATCTCAAAGTGCCCGGTCGAAACATAATCAACCAACACTTCACACAGGCGCACAAATTTTTCTCTCAGGGCTTCGGTCTGGGAAAAATCGTTATCCCCGGACAGGTCACAGTAGTGGACCAGCAATTCCTGACGCTCTTTGAGCCAGCGGTCAATGAGCTCGCTGACTCCGCCCCATCGCTCCCTGGCATTTCGGCAATTTTCCAGCATGACGCCTGTTCTCCGCTTTATTCCGGATCTTATGTCTCGGTTTGGATGTCTTTGTCAGGTAATTCCAACTTACCCCATGGCTGCGCTCTGCCGCAACCGTTTCAGCCGGCAATACCGATTTATGACTTCGAGCGACGCAACAGCACCGCAAGGCCGGTCACTACCAGCAGGCTGAAGAACACCGCCGTCCAGCCGGGAATACTCAGCCCCATGAAACGCCAGACCACTTCGGCGCAATCACCGGTACCTTTCAGGGCCGTTGCCAGCACCTCAAAGAGCGGCAGCACTTCCAGCAAGTAATCGACGGAGGGGCCACAGGCAGGAACCTGATCTGCCGGCAGACTCTGCAGCCAGAGCTGACGACCCGCCACACCCAGGCCCGCGCCGGCTGTTACCGCAAGCAGCAGCCCGTAGATACGCACACCCAGTCCAGAAGGACCATGCAACACCGCCACCAGACTGACCAGGCCTGCGCCCATGAAGCCAAAGCGTTGCAGCCAGCACAGCGGGCAGGGCTCAAGCCCCATCACGTACTCCATGTAAAAGGCGACACCCAGTAACCCTGCGCACACCAGAAAAATCAGTCCGAACACCTGCCTGCTTGTCAAAACAACACCTCGGATTAGCGAATTGAACCTGCATCTACCCACCGGGCCTGCTATTCTCGGTCCCATCGATGGCATCTTTGTTGATCGGCCACTTAACCCTAAACCATGACCAACTTCAAGCTTATGACACTCCAGCCAAAATCCGCCCTTACCCTGTTGCTATTGCTCTGCTCACTGCTGGCCACACCACTGGCCGCTGAGGAGCCCGATGAAGACGAGGAAGCCGTCGAGGAAGAGCGCATTACTGCCTATATTGCCATGGACCCGCCGTTCGTGACCCACATTGGCAAACCGGGCACCAAGGTGACCTATCTTAAGGCCTCGGTCAGCCTTCGGGTTGCCAGTGCTGGCGCCCAACCGGCGCTGGACGCGCACATGCCGAGATTGCGCCATGAGCTGGTCATGCTGTTTGGCGAGCAAACGGACAGCGAGCGGCTGACAGCCTTGGAAGGCCAGCAGGCGCTGCGAGAGGAGGCGACAACCCGGATCAATCAGGTGCTGGAAGAGCAGCAAACCGGTGAAAGCATCACCGGCGTGCTGTTTACTGAATTCGTGGTGCAGAAGTAGCGCGCAGATTCACCCACCTCAGGCAATGCGGGAAAACAGATCGTTGTCCTCCACTGCCCGCTTTTCCCGGGCGACCTGATCGGCGTCGTCCCAGCCGGCTTCCCAGGCGGCAATAACTACCTCACCGCGGTACGGGCAACGGGCCTTCTCCATTCCCATCGAGGCTGCCATATAACCCTGTCGATAGGCCTTATTGAGCGCCTCTACTTCCCAGCCGAGCTTGATATCCCTTGCCATGACGCCACCCCCTGTCATCCCTGTGATTACAAAAACTAACAGTCGGCCTGAGACCTGACAAACAGTTTCTCTGGATTCTGTGAGTCAGGTCCGCCCAGGCTGCAACGCCCTGCGCTCAAGCCTTCAAATACTGGTCCAGGAAAACATCAAACGCCGGCTGATCGACATCTTCCATGCGGGCCTGATCCGCCAGGGATTGCTCGCTCATGGCCTGGAATGACGCCTGCAGTTCTGGTGACAAACCTTCCTCGCGAAGGGTCTTCTGGTGCTGGCGGGATTGTTCCATCACCCACTCCCGATGACCCAGTCCGGATTCCCGCATGGCATCCACCACCTGGGACGAAGGCACCGACCAGGTACCCAGCTCCGGCAGTTTGCCGCGCTGCTCGGCCAATGCGTTGCGATAGGTATCAGTTCCGGTCCAGCTGTCCAGCAGTTCCGCCAGTGGCTCCAGCTGGTCAAACAGGGCTGTCGCTGCGTCACCCACTGGCTTGCGCGCACCACCCTGGCACAAATTGAGCTCGCGGTTACGGCCCTGGGCAACCACATCTTTGTAGTTGTCATCCAGCCGCTCACACTCGTCGTCACCGATACGCGGACTGTCGGTCAGCAGGCAATCCAGCAGGAACAGGTCCAAAAAGTCTATCTGGGCGGCATTGACACCTTCCGGCGAGAACGGGTCCAGGTCCAGGCAACGAACTTCGATGTACTCGACGCCGCGGGCCTCGAGCGCCTGAATCGGCTTCTCGCCGCTATCGGCAGTTCGCTTCGGGCGCACCGCGCTGTAGTACTCGTTTTCAATCTGCAGCACACTGGTGTTGATCTGGATGTACTGATCGTCACGCCGGACACCGATGCGCTCGTACGGTGGCCAGGGCGTGTGGATGGCCCGGTCCAGCGTCTGGGTGTAGGTGCTCAGCTCATTGAAGCAAATGTTTAGGGAGGACTGGGCATTGTTGTGGTAGCCCAAATCGCCCATCCGGAGGGAGGTTGCATCCTGACCGAACCAGGTATGGTCATCGAACCGGCTGAGTTTGTGGCTGGTGTCGGCAACGAAACTGGCGTCCAGGGCCGGAGACGAGCCGAACAGCAGCATCAACAGCCAGCTGCGACGACGGAAATTGCGGATCAACCAGAAGTACTGGTCGGATTTGAAGTCCTTGAGGCTTTGCTGGTTACCCAGTGCCTGCTGCCAGATTTGCCAGAAGCTGTCGGGCAGCGACAGGTTGTAATGGGCGCCGGCAATGCTCTGCATCATCCGGCCATAGCGCACCGCCAGGCCTTGACGATAGACATGCTTCAGGCGACCGATATTGGAACTGCCGTATTCAGCAATGGGAATGCTGGCATCACCATCCAGTTCGCAAGGCATGCTGGCCGCCCAGAACACTTCGTCACCGAGATTCTGCTGCACAAACCGGTGGATGTTGCGCAGCGACTCCAGCATTTCACCGGTACTTGAACATACCGGCGTAATCAGCTCCAGCAGTGCTTCCGAATAATCGGTGGTAATGCTCGGATGGGTCAGTGCCGAACCCAGTGCCTTCGGGTGCGGCGTCTGGGCAATAAAGCCGTTGCGATCAACACGCAGACCTTCCTTTTCGACGCCTTTGCGAAAACCCCGCCAGTCACTGGCGGCAAACTGACGAAAAACAGAATGGCGGGACTCAGCCATGGTGAACTCCTACTGCGACCGGCGCAGTCTCGTGAACCGCGCCGATCGATGAAAAGACAGAAAACCGGTTAGTTAAAGGCTATCCTTTGCGGGCCGAGGCCAGGGCCTGGGCCAGTGCGCCCGCCATGGCGCCCTGCTGTTGTTTCTGACCGCTGCCGCTCTGGCGTGAATTCCGGCTGCCGGTCTTCTGGTCGGCACGGGCACGGCCGCCCCCCGCTGGCTTGCCATCGTTCTTTTCACCCGGCTGATCGTCCATACGCATGGACAGGGCAATCCTCTTGCGGGGGATATCCACGTCCATCACTTTGACCTTGACGATGTCCCCGGCTTTCACGACTTCCCGCGGATCCTTCACGAAAGTATGGGACAGCGCAGAAATGTGTACCAGCCCGTCCTGGTGAACACCAATGTCCACGAACGCGCCAAAATTGGTGACGTTGGTCACCGAGCCTTCCAGCACCATACCCGGCTTCAGGTCGCTCAGGGTTTCCACGCCTTCCTCGAAACTGGCAAAGCGGAATTCCGGGCGCGGGTCCCGGCCTGGCTTCTCCAACTCGGAGATGATGTCTTTGATGGTCGGCAACCCGAATTGTTCTGTTACGTAATCCTTCGGATTCAGACCACGCAGGAAAGAGGAATCACCCACAATGTCGTCGACCTTGCGTTGATTCTTGGCGGCAATCGCCTCCACCACACCGTAGGCTTCGGGGTGCACCGATGAGCGGTCCAAGGGGTTATCGCCACTGGCAATCCGGAGGAAACCGGCGGCCTGCTCAAAGGTGCGATCGCCCAGGCGGGACACCTTCAGCAGCTGCTTGCGGTTGTTGAACAGACCATTTTGGCTGCGGAAATCAACGATGTTCTGGGCAATGCTCTGGTTCAATCCAGACACTCTCGCCAGCAAAGGCACCGAGGCTGTGTTCAGGTCGACACCAACGCCGTTTACGCAGTCTTCCACCACGGCATCCAGGCTGCGGGACAGCTGCACCTGGGATACGTCGTGCTGATACTGGCCTACGCCGATGGACTTGGGCTCGATCTTCACCAGCTCGGCCAGCGGATCCTGCAGGCGGCGGGCGATGGAAACGGCACCGCGAATGGTGACGTCCAGGTCCGGCAGCTCGCGGGAAGCGAATTCAGAAGCGGAGTAGATCGAGGCGCCGGACTCGCTGACGACGATGCGCGCCAGCTTCAGTTCCGGGTAGCGCTTGCACAGGTCAGCCACCAGCTTCTCGGTTTCCCGGGACGCGGTGCCGTTGCCGATCGCCACCAGCTCAATTTTGTAATCGCGACACCAGCGAGCCAGTTGCTCAATGGACTGGTCCCACTGATTCTTGGGAGCATGAGGATAAATCGCACCATGGCCCACCACCTGGCTGGTGCCATCGATCACCGCCACTTTCACCCCGGTCCGAAGCCCGGGGTCCAGCCCCAGGGTTGGGCGCGGACCAGCCGGCGCCAACAGCAGCAGGTCTTTCAGGTTGGCGGCAAAGACATTGATCGCCTCGGATTCCGCGGCCTCGCGCACCTGGGCCATCAGGTCGGTTTCGATCTGGGTCGACAGCTTTACCCGCCAGGTCCAGCGCACAACCTCTGACAGCCATTTGTCGGCCGCCCGGCCGCTGTCCCGGAGGTTCCAGTGTGCGGCAATGCGCTGCTCGGCCGGATGTGGCTGTTTGCGATCGTCTTCAACATCACCGACCACAATGGTAAACGCCAGGATGCCTTCATTGCGGCCGCGCAAAATGGCGAGTGCCCGGTGCGATGGCACCTTCTTGAGCGGCTCGACGTGATCAAAGTAATCCCGGAACTTGGCGCCCTCGGTTTCCTTGCCCTCGATCACCGACACCTTCAGCTGACCTTCCTGCCAGATGAAATCGCGCAGGCTGCCCAGCAGCTCGGCATCTTCGGCGAAGCGTTCCATGAGGATGTAGCGGGCGCCGTCCAGCGCGCCCTTGGTGTCTTCAATACCGGCTTCTTTATTAAGATAGCCCTGGGCGGTGGCCTCGGGCTCCAGCGTCGGATCTTCAAGCAGGGCATCCGCCAAGGGTTCCAGACCGGCCTCACGGGCAATCTGGGCCTTGGTACGACGCTTAGGCTTGTACGGCAGGTACAGATCTTCCAGGCGATTCTTGGTGTCGGCACCGTCAATACTGGCGCGCAGCTCGTCGGTCAGTTTGCCCTGCTCGTCGATGCTGTTGAGGATCGTGGTCCGCCGGTCTTCGAGCTCGCGCAGGTAACGCAGTCGCTCTTCCAGGTTACGCAGCTGGCTGTCGTCCAGCGAGCCGGTAACCTCTTTCCGGTAACGGGCGATAAACGGAACGGTTGCACCCTCGTCGAGCATTTCGACGGTGGCATTGACCTGTTGCTCACGAACGCCGAGTTCGTCGGCGATACGCCTGGAAATACTGTTCATGCAACCTCTGCTCAGTAGAATCGGTATCGAATTAAAGGAGGAAAGGTACAGCGGCTTATCTTTGCAGGCAAGCGGCCTGTCCGCGGTTGCGCAGAAATTGCACCAGGTCCTTCCACGGCATGGGCCGGGCGTAATAGTAACCCTGGATCTCATCACAGTGCTGGTCGCGCAGGAACTCCAGCTGTCCCTCGGTTTCCACGCCCTCGGCAACCACGCTGATCTGCAGGCTGTGGGCCAGGCTAATAATGGCGCGAATGATGTGTTCGGCGTCCGCGGAGTGGCCCAGCGCCTGAATGAACGACTTGTCGATTTTCACCAGGGAAATGGGCAGGTGCTGCAGGTTACTGAGCGATGAGAACCCGGTGCCAAAATCGTCCAGCGCGAAGCTGATACCCAGTTGATTGAGTTCCCGCAGGCAGCGCTGGGCGTAGTCCAGATCGTGCATCATGGCACTTTCAGTGAGCTCCAGCTCCAGCAGGCTGGTATCGACATTGGCGTTGAAAATGATCCGAAAAATGGTCTCGGTCATCTTGCGGTCGTGAAACTGGCGAAACGACAAATTCACTGCAAACACCAGCCCCGGGAAACCAAGATCCGCAGACTCCCTGAGCCTTTGGCAGGCCTGCTCGATTACCCAGTAACCGATCGGCACTATCAGGCCACTGCGTTCTGCCACCGGTATGAACTCGTCGGGCCCGACCAGACCTCGCTCCGGATGGTTCCAGCGCAACAGGCACTCGACACCGCGCACTTCGTCGGTGGCCAGATCGATCCGGGGCTGGTAATACAACTCAAGCTCCCGGCCCCGCAGCGCATGGCGCAGATCCCCCTCCAGCCGAAGCTGGTGACCGGCGGAGATGTGCAGCTGATGATCATAGAACCGGTAGCTGGAGCCCGGCTCCCGCTTGGCTTCGAACGTGGCGCGGTTGGCCCGCCGGAGCAGGTTCTCGGCATTGTCACCGGACTCCGGGTAGGTCGCCACGCCAACGCTGGCGCTCACCCCAATGACCTGACCGCCCACGGTGATGGGCTCATCCAGGGCGCCGATCACTTTCCGGATAATGTGCGCAACATCGAGGGATTCCTCGACCTGTTCGATAATGATGGCCAGTTCATCGCCACCAATGCGCATCAGCGAATCTACCCGCCGGAGGGTATGGCGCAGCCGTTCAGCCAGCTTCAGCATCAACTGATCGCCGTTCTGATAGCCGAAGGATTCGTTGATACTGCGGAAATCGTCAATATTCAGGTGCAGCAATGCCAGTCTATGCTCGCCCCGCTCGGCTCGTAACAACGATTGTTCCAGACGATCAAAGAACAGATCCCGGTTGATAAAGCCGGTGGCGACCGCGCTGCCGAGCTGGGCGTGTGACGACTCGGACAGCTGGCTCCGGTACCAGAGACTCTTAACCGCCCGGCACAAGCTCCAGTGATCCAGGGTTTGCCGGCACAGGTAGTCATCCGCCCCGACCGCCAGGAGTTCCGACGCACGCTCGTCGGCCGGTTCGGCACTCAGGGCCAGTACCGGTTTCTCGTTGCTGGCCACAGCCAGGTATTGCAGGAAAGCCGGCTCTGAGCCGCCGTGAAATACGCAGTCCCAGATAATGACGTCAAAGCTGGCGTTGTGAATCAGATCATCACAATCCACCAGATCCGGGCACCAGATGATGTCAGGTTCGAATTCGCGATCCCGAGAGAGGTAATCATGCAGCCACAGATAGTCGGAATAGTCCGGAATGAGGAGCAACAGCCGAAGCTGACTTCGCCGTATCATTTCCAGGGGAAGCGTCATTTAGCAGAATCCATGGTTGCGTGAGCGTCCGAATCCGACCCATGTAGGATAGACGATACATGGCCAAGGTACAGAAAGTCCTGCTGGTGTAGAATACACCAAACGTCCGATAGTCCCCTTTTGTCCAATTCTGGCCCCTTATTTGTGAACAAGCTCAATCCGAGACAAAGTGAAGCGGTACGCTACGCCAACGGCCCCCTGTTGGTTCTGGCCGGCGCCGGCAGTGGCAAAACCAGTGTTATCACCCGGAAGATCGCCTATCTGATTGAACAACTGGGCATTCCCGGCCGTCACATTGCCGCCGTGACCTTTACCAACAAGGCCGCCCGGGAAATGAAGGAGCGGGTCGGGCGCATCGTCGACCGCAAACTCACCCGGGGCCTGATCGTCTCCACCTTTCACAACCTGGGTCTGAACATGATCCGGGAAGAGCACATGCACCTGGGTTACTACCCCGGCTTCTCGATCTTCGATGCCGAAGACGCCAAAGCCCTGCTGCAGGACCTGATGCTCCACGAGGGCAGTACCGATGCCGGTGACGAACTGAACGACGTCCAGATGACCATCTCATCCTGGAAGAACGCCCTGCGCAGCCCGAGCGAGACCCTGAGCAAGGCCGCAGACGAACGAGAACAACGCATTGCACTGATTTATAAGAAGTATAACGAATATCTGAAGGCCTACAATGCGGTTGATTTCGACGACCTGATTCTGCTGCCGGTGCAACTGTTCCGCAGCAACCCGGAAGTGCTGGAGAAATGGCGACGCAAGATCCGCTACATGCTGGTGGACGAGTATCAGGACACCAACGTCTGCCAGTACGAGCTGGTCAAGCTGCTGGTCGCCGAGCGGGCCGCGTTTACCGTGGTCGGTGACGACGACCAGTCGATCTATGCCTGGCGTGGCGCCCGACCGGAAAACCTGGAACAGTTAAAGGAAGACTTTCCCAGCCTGAAGATCGTCAAACTGGAGCAGAACTACCGCTCCACCGGCCGCATCCTGCGAAGCGCCAACACGGTGATCGCCAACAACCCGCACGTATTCGAGAAAGCCCTGTGGAGTGATCACACCATCGGTGAGGAAATCCGGATCGTCCGCTGTCGCAGCGAAGACGCCGAGACCGAGCGGGTCGCCACCGAGATCCTCGATCAGAAACTGAAGAAGGGACTGGAGTTCCGGGATTTTGCCGTGCTCTATCGCGGCAACCACCAGGCTCGTCTTCTGGAGATGAAACTGCAGGCCTACCAGATTCCCTACCGGATCTCCGGCGGCCAGTCGTTTTTCTCCAAGAACGAGATCAAGGACGCCATGTCCTACCTGCGCCTGCTGATCAACCCGGACGACGACGCTGCGTTCCTCCGGGTGGTCAACGTACCGCGCCGGGAAATCGGCCCCCGCACCCTTGAACAATTAAGCCACTATGCCCGAGCTCGCAATGTCAGCCTGTTCAAGTCCCTGGGCGACATGGGTGCGGAAACCCACGTCACCGAGAAAGGCCTCGACCGACTGCGCCGCTTTGCCCATTGGGTCGATGCTACCTGCGAGCGCCTGCACGGCGAGGACCCGATTCCGGTGATCAAGCAGCTGTTCACCGACATCGAGTACGAGGAGTGGCTGCACCAGCACTCGGGCACCCCGAAACAGGCCGAACGCCGGATGGAAAACATCTGGTACCTGGTGGAGTCGATCCAGCGCATGCTGGATGACGGCAAGGGTACCGCGGACGAACTCGGCATCGAGGACGCCATCACCAAACTCATCCTGCGCGACATGATGGAACAGCGCGAGGAAGACGACGACAGCGACAAAGTTCAGCTGCTGACCCTGCACGCTTCCAAGGGTCTGGAGTTCCCCCACGTGTTTATCATGGGGCTGGAAGAAGAAATACTGCCGCACCGCAGCAGCATCGAAGAAGGTAACATCGAAGAGGAACGCCGGCTGATGTACGTCGGCATCACCCGGGCTCGGGAAACCCTGACCCTGACCTACGCCGCCGCACGCCGCCAATACGGGGAAAAGATCGAAACCATTCCCAGCCGGTTCCTAGACGAGCTTCCGGACGAGGATCTGAAGTGGGAAGGCCAGGGCGATCTCGACGTCGAGGCCAACCAGAAAAAGGGCAAGGCCACCCTCAGTGCCCTGCTCGGAGATCTTGGGGCCTGATTTGACAAACTTCTAAAGCAACCATTTTAACTCCTGACTCGTGGGTAAATAGGAAATCAGCTTCCTCCCACAACAATGAGACTCCAGGAGAGCAAAATGAGAATCGCTAGACAGATCGAATATCGGCCCGTAATTACCCGTTCACGACTTCTTCTGGCCGTCAGCTCCGTCCTTCTTTTTACAGCCTGCGGCGGCGAGGAGAGTGACGATTCATCTGCGCCGGTCACGACAAACATCAGCTCCAGCGATAACTCAGGCGCGAACCAGAAACCGGTTTTTAAAGCCAATTATTCACCAACGGGCGTTTTTGGCTCTCCGTTTGCCGAGCCCACCATCGTTGTCGACGGAGAGACTGTCACCACCGACGAGAAGTGTGTCGAAAATGCCGAGGGTGAACTGGAGTGCAAACCCGCCGCCGGCACCATGGCCCTGCTGAAAGACGGCCGAATACTGTACCTGAACGCCCTGGAAGGCACTGAAAACGTCGAAACCTCCATTGTTGGAGAATTTGGCGAAGTCTCCATCAATGATCAGAGCCGCGTGCTGGCTCTGGACGAAGATGATGCCCCGAGCTGGATCAAACCCGCCCCACTCCGCGCCGGTGCCAACCCGGACGGCAACGACAGCGAAACCCTGTTGAACAACACCCCATTGGACGGCGTTATCGATACTGCCGATAACACCGACAAAAACGATGGCGCGCTGTTCTGCTCCGACGTCATCGGCCTGGCCAACGGCAACGTGCTGGCGGTTGGTGGTACCGACTACTATTCCGAGCCTGGCATTGATGGCGCGCCCGTGGGTGTGGTGGAACTGGAAGGCATCAAGAACTCACGAATCTACGACGAAGAGTCCAACACCTGGACCCAAAGCGGCGACATGACTTACGGCCGCTGGTACCCTTCCCTGGTGACCATGGGTAACGGCAACGTGTTTGTGGCCAGCGGCGTCACCAAGCTGCTCAAGCCGGTTTACCCGGAGGACCCGATTAACAGCGGTCGCAACGTGGTTCAGACCGAAACCTATAACCCCTGTGCCGGCGAATGGCAGCTAAACCCGTCAACTGCGGACCGTTCACTGCCGCTGTACCCGCGCATGCACCTGCTGCCCAACGGCCACGTGCTGTATAACGCCGGCGGCCAGGCCTTTAACCCGTTCGGCCAGGGTTACGACCAGGCGCTGTGGAACATTGTCGCCAGCTACAACCCGGACACCCAGCGCTGGAACGACATCGGCTACGCCGGTCTGCCCCTGCGTCTGGATGAGAATGGCCTGGGTCAACTGAGCAGCACCCTGAACATCACCAACGGTTCCCTGGAACAGGCGGCTGAGTTGTTGGGTGGTGTGGTACGCAGTCCGTCTGAGCTGCGCGAAACCAGCGTGACCGTAACCGCCTCTGAAGAGAGTCTGCAGATGGCCATTGCCGGTGGCATGCGCGGTTCCACCTCATCCACCATGCTGCCGCTGAAGCCGAACGCGAACGGTGAATACACCGACGTGGAACTGCTGACCGCCGGTGGCGTGCCCAGCTATGGTCTGCTCACCAACCCGGGCGGCTACGTGCCCATCGCGCAGAGCCGGATCGATACCATCAGCACCAACGGCGACCAGATTGATTACGAATCGCGCCTGACCGGACCGCTGAACCAGCCTCGCTGGTACGGCACCAATGTGCTGATGCCGGATGGCAGCGTTATGGTATTTAGCGGTGGTGACCGCGACGGTGTTGCCGCACCCGGCCTGGAAGGCCCGATCCGGACCGCCGAGCGTTTTGATCCGGAAACCAGTACCTGGACGGAAATGGCTATGGCCAACCAGTCCCGCACCTACCACAACACCGCGGTTCTGATGGACGACGGCCGTGTGATGATTGCCGGTCACTCGCCGATCAACACCGCCTATCTGTCATTTATTAATCTGGAAGATTTCGGACTGGCCCCCTACGACGGCCGTGATCCAAGCTTTGAGATTTACACACCGCCCTATGCCATGCGCAATGATCGCCCTGAAATCAAGAGCGCTCCGCGCAGCCTGACCGTCGGCGATCGCTTCCGGGTCAAGCTCGACGGCAATGCCGACAACATCGACAAGGCCATGCTGATTCGCCGCACGGTGATGACGCACCTGATCGATGGCGACCAGCGCGCCGTTGAACTCATCATCGAGGAAACCAAGGGCAACAAGATGACTCTGCGGATGCCGGACAACCACAATGTGGTGCCAGCGGGCGAGTACATGCTGTTCGTGAGCAAAGACACACCGGAAGGTCGGGTTCCTTCAGTGTCAGCCCCGATCAGCGTTGTTAACCATGGTCTCGAGTGCATGGCGCCGACACAGGTTGCCGATAACACCGTGACTATTGACGGCGTTATCGAGTCCACGGTCGACATCCTGTAACGAGAGGGGTTGGCTTTATGAACTTCGAACTATCCAGAACCGGCACTCCCGCCGCTCTGGTGCTGTTCGGCCTGATGTCTCTGTCAGTCTCCGGACTGGCAGGGGCGCACGGCGCGCCTGACGCAGACAACATTCCGTCTGGCGTGGTTAAGGCCAGCATCACCGAGCAACCGGGCATTCCGGGACTCAGTACTCTCATCCTGGACGCCCCCAGGCCCGGCATCATGCTCAGCTACCGGGGCGATGCGCCGATTACCATACTGGGCACCGAAGGCGAGGACTTCCTCCGGTTCAGCAAGAACCGGGTCGAAGCCCATACCGGCAGCACCAGTTGGCAAGCACTGCCAAGCGCCACCCAGGGTGTGGCTAACGCCGCGGGAGACTCCGGAACCTGGATCACTCTGTCCAATTCCGGCAGTTTTGGCTGGCTTGACCCCCGGCTCAATGCCCTGCAGGACGCCCACGGCGACGCCGGAGAATTTGCGCAGTGGCGTATTCCGGTCAAACCTGCTTCCGAGTCCGCCTCGATCCGTCACATCGCGGGCGAACTGACCTTCAAGACCTTCCCGTAACACCACCGGCTTTTCGATATTGCACAAAAAAGCCCCCGCTTTGCGGGGGCTCTTCATTTCTACCGAACAGCAGCTTACTTGCTCTCTGACACCAGATACTCAACCGCGTTGGCGATTTCTTCATCCGGGCAGCTGGCACAACCACCTTTTGCCGGCATGGCATTGAAGCCATTGACCGCGTGGCTGATCAGGGTTTCCATGCCCTTGTCGATGCGAGGGGCCCAGGCTGCGGCATCACCCTTCTTGGGTGCGCCGGCGGCACCGGTGGTGTGACACGCCATGCACACGGCGTCATACACTTCCGGGCCAGGGCGAGGGCCCGAGCTGGCAGTCTGGGTTGGCGCCGCAGCGGCACCACACTCGTCACCCTGCATGCATACTTCGCCAACCGGCGCGATGCGTGAACGAATTTCATCTTCAACATTTGCCATCACGGCACCGGCGGTAAGGCCGAAACCAAGCAGCACGACGGCCAGGACTCTCTTCATCTTCACAATGCACCTCGCATTAGAGCGTTATAATCTTTGATGTCCGCATTATAGCGACTGAACCCGGGCAAAAAAACCAAACTGCGGAATCCTTGCCTGAACTCAACCGTTTTCATTGCCATTTCGTAAATCAAACAGCGTTTTGCCAGCGTTCCGGCTACCATAGTGACGCTTTTAACTCAGGATTTCAGGAATCGCTCCATGTCCCAGCCCGACACCCCTTCACGCCACCCGTTGCGTAAACCTTTACTGATCGCCGAATTCACCGCCCTGGCTATTTTGCTGGCCTCCATGGGCTGGTTCTCAAGCCACACCGGTGATGGCGGCACACTGGACGCAGCTTGGCTGCTGATACCCGCCATGGCAAGCCTGGGTGTGTTTCTGAGCTTCATTGGACTGATGTACTTGCGCTGGGTAGCAGCTGCCGATACTGCTAACCGGTTTCGCCACAAGGTCATTTTTTCTTTGCTGGCGGTTACTCTAATCAGTGTTTGGGTATACGGCATCGCCAACACCTGGTTCAGTCTCAACGCCAGCTAAGGATCCTAAAATGCGTGCACGCATCTCTGCTTTAACGGCTTTTGGTCTGGCCCTGGTTTCTGGCACCGCCAGTGCCGAGGGTACCGATTCCGGGGACAACAACGCCCAACCTGAGCCGCTCACCGCGGAAGAATGCGCGCTGATCGAGAACGGTGTGCGCCGACTGGCCTGTTACGACCGAGTCCTGGACCCGGGCAAGGCACGGCAGAATGCCGAGCCGGAAAAGGTTAAGCAGGTTGAGCAGGAGGCCGATAAGACTCTACCCTCCCGGGAAACCGTAGTGAACGATGTGGCTGGGGATGGCGATAGCAATGAAGGTGTGATGACCACCATTGTCGACCGCTACATTGCTGCGGAGAAGGCGGTGTTCTCATTCTCCGGCAGCTTTGTCGGTTACAAGCCTACCTATATTCTGCCGCTTACCTGGGTGAAAGATCCCAACTCCAGCCCGACCAGTCCGCGCCTGGGCGCCTCGGATTACGATTACGATCTGGAGCGGGAAGAGGTCAAATACCAGATCAGCTTCAAGGTGCCGCTGCTCACCGGCATGCTCGACGACCGTACCACCATGTGGTTCGGCTACACCCAGAAGTCGTTCTGGCAGGTGTACAACCGAGACGATTCCGCACCCTTCCGGGAGACCAACTACGAGCCGGAGCTTTTCCTGCGCTATCAGACCGATTTCAAGATCGGCAAGGGCACCCTGAACGCGGTCACGTTCGGCTTCAATCATCAGTCCAATGGTCAATCAGAACCCCGCTCCCGGAGCTGGAACCGGGTTACTGCGTCAGCTGCCTACAGCTACGACCGCTGGCTGTTCATCATCCAGCCCTGGTATCGGATTCCGGACGGTGACGAGGATGACAACGAGGACATCCAGCGCTATCTGGGCCACGCCAACTACACGGCGGTTTACAAGCTGAGGGAAGATCGCACGCTTTCACTGAACCTGATGAACAACCTGAGGTCGAATAACAAAACGTCGGTGGAGTTTGGGTACAGCTTCCCGATGGGGGATTCCGTGAAGGGCTTTTTCCAGTACTACAACGGGTATGGGGAGAGTCTGATTGACTACAACGAGCGCACTGAGCGGTTTGGTATCGGGATTATGCTGAACGACTGGCTCTGATTGTTTGCTTGGGAGTTTGGGCAAGCGACCAAGGCCCTCTGAAACCCGCTCAAGCACATCCATGTGACGCTTGAGCTTCGCCATCCTTGGCTCCGCACAGTTTCAGAGGGCCTTGCCCGCTTGCCCTGCGAGCCTTTTGCAAAACCC
The DNA here is from genome assembly GCF_016820575.1 of Marinobacter sediminum. GTDB lineage: Bacteria > Pseudomonadota > Gammaproteobacteria > Pseudomonadales > Oleiphilaceae > Marinobacter > Marinobacter sediminum. The sequence goes on from NZ_JAEMQH010000001.1 coordinate 155,802, forward strand.
GCCAAGGCTATTTACCTCGCTTCCGCAAACCAGGTTTACTGATTCAGCCGTTCCATTTCCGCCAGCAACTCTTCGGTTTTCGCTTCCATCAGCGGGATATCCGCCCGTGATTCCACGTTCAGCCTTACCACCGGTTCGGTGTTCGACATCCGCAGGTTAAAGCGCCAGTGATCAAATTCGATGCTGACACCGTCGACGTGGCTGACGCTTTTCGCACCGACGCTGTATTTGGCTTCGATGGCGGCGATTACCTTGGCTGGATCGGCGATGGTGCGGTTAATCTCGCCGCTGGCCGGGTAGGCTTCAATGCGGGCATCGATCAGGGATGACAGGGTCTGACCGGACTGGCACAGGCGCTCGGCAACCAGCAGCCAGGGGATCATGCCGCTGTCGCAGTAGGCGAAATCCCGGAAGTAGTGGTGCGCACTCATTTCGCCGCCGTACACCGCGTCTTCGTCGCGCATGCGTTGCTTGATGAAGGCGTGGCCAGTTTTGCTTTCGATGGCTTCGCCACCCGCTGCTGCCACCAGATCCAGGGTGTTCCAGGTCAGGCGTGGGTCGTGGATGACCTTGCCACCGCCGGTCTTGCGCAGGAACTGGTCGGCCAACAGGCCAACGATGTAATAACCCTCGATAAACCGGCCGTTCTCGTCGAAGAAGAAACAGCGGTCGTAATCGCCATCCCAGGCAATACCCATGGCCGCGCCCTCAGCGATGACGGCATCCGCCGTCGCAGAACGGTTTTCCGGCAGGATCGGGTTAGGTACACCGTTGGGGAAGTGGCCATCCGGCTGGTGGTGCACTTTCACGAACTCGAACGGCAGGTGCTGTTCCAGCTCGTCGATCACCAGCCCTGCCCCGCCGTTGCCTGCGTTAACCGCGATGGTCATGGGCTTGAGGGCGGCTGCATCTACGTAACCCAACAGATGGTCGATGTAGGCACTCATCGCTTCCAGCGGCTCGTGACGACCCAGTGTAGGCGCATCGGTGAACGGCTCAAGCACGCGATCACGAATGTCGTTCAGGCCATTATCGGAGCTGATGGGGCGGGACTGCGGCCCGACCATTTTCATGCCGTTGTGGTCTTTCGGGTTGTGGCTGGCGGTAACCATGATGCCACCGTCCATGTCGTAATGGCTGGTGGCGAAATACACCATCTCCGTGCCACACAGGCCAATGTCGAAGACGTCGGCGCCAGCGGCCATCAGCCCGGAACTCAGGGCTTCGGCGATGTCCGGGCTGGACAAACGGATGTCGTATCCGACGATCACCTTCTTCGCACCGGTGATTTCCACATAGGCGCGACCAATACGCTCGGCAAGGGCCGGATTCAGTTGGTCCGGCACCCGGCCCCGCAGGTCATAAGCTTTGAAACAAGACAGGTCCATTGTCAGGTTTTACTCCGCGGCGGATGATTGCAGTTGAACGTAGTTCTGAATGCCCATCTGAGCGATCAGCTCTTGCTGGGTTTCCAGCCAGTCAATGTGCTCTTCTTCGCTATCGAGGATGCTACGGAACAGCTGTCGGCTGCCGTAATCCTGCACCTGTTCACAGTAGGCGATGGCCTCTTTCAGGTCCACGTGGGCGGTGTGCTCGATTTTCAGATCGCAGGCGATCATTTCCTCAACGTTCTCACCGATCAACAGCTTGTTGAGGTCCTGCAGGTTAGGCAGCCCTTCCAGAAACAGGATGCGCTCGATCAATTGATCAGCGTGTTTCATCTCGTCGATGGATTCTTCGTATTCCTTGTCGGCCAGTTTGGTGAGGCCCCAGTCCTTGTACATGCGCGAGTGCAGAAAGTACTGGTTGATGGCAGTAAGCTCGTTGCAAAGCACCTTGTTCAGGTACTGGATGACTTTCTTGTCGCCTTTCATGACCGGGCTCCTTTAAAACGGGTGAATATGGTGTTCAAGGATAGCCGGTTATGCGGTAATAAAAAATTGCAGGCGGGAACCAATTGCAACAAAGCCGGCCAGGGCGGCCGGCTCCAGTGAGGGCGGGTAGTGTCTGGTGATGCCTAGGCCGGTTGTGCCAACAGGTTCGCCAACGACAGGTAGTCCGGGGTTGCCGCTTCTCTCAGGATCTCACGCGCGGTCGTGGCGCAGCGGCCACACTGCGTGCCGACACCCATTTCCTTACCCAGCTGGCGCATGGAAGTAACGCCATTCTCGGCCGCTTCGCGGATTTCTCGGTCGGTGACACCGTGACAAAGGCACACGTACATAGGGCTCTCTCACTGACGACAATAAAGTGAGTGATAATTATTGTTATTTGCGTCTAGAATTACAACCCCATTGCGTTAATTTTGTGCAACCGGACGTTTCAGCCACCCACCTCGCGGGTCAGATTGCGGGCACCGTCAGCGGTCACCACCACGTTATCCTCGATGCGAATGCCACCGCAGCCCCGCAAATCATCAATCACCTCATGATCGAAGTGTTTCCCAAGCGGCCCGCTCAACAGCGGGTCCAGCAGCGAGGGAATGATGTACAGACCAGGCTCGATGGTCACCACCATGCCCTCTTCCAGGGTGCGGGTCAGGCGCAGGAAGGGCGCATCGGCCGGGGACGCCTCAAGCTTGCCGGCGACATCGTGCACCTGGATGCCCAGGAAATGGCCAATGCCGTGGGGAAAGAAGGCGCGGGTAACGCCCTGCTCTACCAAGGCTTCGTCGTCCAGCCCGGATACCAGGCCAGCCGCGTTCAACAGCGCGGCGAGACCCTGGTGGGTTTTACGGTGGATGGCGGCGTAGTCCACACCGGGCGCCACCATTTCGCACAGGCGATTCTGCAGCTGCTCCAACCCCTGCACCAGGGCGGCGAATCGCCCCTCACCGGGTGCCGGTGTGGTTCGGGTAATGTCCGAACAGTAGCCCCGAAAGCGCACGCCGGCGTCAATCAGCAGGCTGCGGGGGCGCTCTGGTGCCTGGGTGTCGTAATACTGGTAATGCAGGGTGCCGGCGTGTTCATTAACTCCGATGATGCTGTGGTATGGCGCCTCGGCCTCGCGCTGCCCGGTGGCCTGCTGGTAAGCCAGGCTGATGTCGAACTCGCTGCCACCGGCCAGGAATGCGTCACCGGCGGCCCGGTGTCCGCGCACGGCAATTTCGTTGGCGCGGGCGAGACAGGCAATTTCGTAAGGTGTCTTGCGCACCCGGGTTTCGTCCAGGGCCGCCAGCAGCAGTGCCGGGTTATGCTCGCCCGGCACGTCGGCCAGTCCGGCCGGATCACCGATCACCGCCAGCTTGCCCGACTTTTCCATCGACGGCGCGCTCCGGCCTTCACTGAACCGTACCTCCACAGCCTTCTGCCAGGGCTCATCCGGCAATTCCAAATTGGCGTGCCAGAAGTCGACCGGCTGGTACAGCCACAGTAACGGGGTCTGGCCCGGGCGAATCAGCAACCAGCTGTGCTCCTGGCCCGCCAGTCCGGTCCAATGCAGGAACGGGCCGTAGCCCTGGAACTGCCACGACTGATCGTCGCCGTAACGCATGGGGGCGGCACCGGAGCTGATCAGCAGGCTGTCGTATCCGTGTGTCTTCAGGGCTTGTTCATAGCGCTGCTGCAGGGTCAGGATGTGATCAATCTGAAGGGACAGGATCTCGGTCTCAGGCATGTTGGCTTTCCAGAGTTGTCCAAAGGGTTAATAGGTCGTCAGAGCGGGGCTGGCGCAGTCGGATCAAACGGATTTCCAAAGGCACATCCCATTGGTCATCGCCGGCCCGTGCCAGACTGCCAAACTGCTCGCTCTTTTCAGTTATGCGCTGGGGTAGCCAGCCCATTCCAAATCCCTGTTTGACCAGGGCCTTGATACTGGCGGACTGAGTATTTTCGTTCAGTGGCAGCAGGTTCGCCGAGACTTTACTGCGGCTCAGATGGGCCTCAATCGCTGATTGCAGGAACCCGCGCGGGTGGTAGGCAATCAACGGAACCGGCTGCTCGGCGGTACCTGGCAGCGGATATCTGGGCTGCCCGGCTTCATCGGCCACACTCACCGGCACCAGGAATTCCCGGGCCAGGGTGATGAATTCATAACGTTGCGGATCGAGCCGCTCACCCCAGGGCAGGTCCTGGTGCCAGTAACACAGCACCAGATCACATTCGCCATTATCGAGCGCATCCAAAAACTGCTCACCAACCCAGTTGGTGGCTTTCAGGTTCAGTTGCAGGCGCTCGGCAAGCCCCACTTTCTGGGCCCACTGCTGATAGAAATGGGAGAACAGGCCCTGGGTAGAGCCAACACTGATGCGGGCCGAGGCTTCGGCTTCCAGATCGTGGATCCGGTCGCGGGTGTCGCGAACGTCCCGGGTCACCCGTTCACACAACTCGATAAACGCCTCCCCTGCCGGGGTCAGGGACAACGGCAAGGTCTGGCGATTGATCAGCGTTGCGCCCATGGCTTCTTCGAGGAGCTTGATGCGTCGGCTAAACGTAGGCTGGCTCACGTGCTGCAACTCGGCAGCACGTGAGAAATGACGCGTTCGGGCCAGCGCCATAAAGTCTTCTAACCAGCGTATTTCCATGGGGTCACCGGGAGGGGCAATAAAATATGACGGGCATCATAGCTTATCCCGGCACCCCCGTTACAACCGCCCTTCTTCCACCGCGTGGCAAGCCACCTGCGCACCTTCATCGGTGGCGATCAGCTGCGGGATCTCCTGCCGGCAACGCTCGTTGGCGTAGGGGCAGCGACCATGGAAAACACAGCCCGACGGCAAATTCACCGGTGTCGGCACTTCGCCCTGCAGGCGGATGTGGTTGGGCCGGTCATCTTCCAGCTTTGGAATGGCCGACAACAGTGCCTGGGTGTACGGGTGGCGCGGAGTGCTGAACAGGGTCTTGGTGTCCGCCAGCTCGCACACCCGGCCCAGGTACATGACCGCCACCCGGGTACCAAAATGCTCCACCACGGCCAGATCGTGGGTGATGAACAGGTAGGTCAGGTTGCGCTTCTCCTGGGCGTCCATCAGCAGGTTCAGCACCTGGGCCTGAATGGACACGTCCAGTGCCGAAATCGGCTCGTCCGCCACGATGAACTCCGGATCTACTGCCAGCGCCCTTGCGATGGCGATACGCTGACGCTGACCGCCGGAGAATTCGTGGCCGAAGCGGCTGCCCCAGTCCGGGTCAATACCCACGGACTGCATCACCTCACTGACCTTTTCCTTCACCCGGTCGGTATCCCAATCCGGGTGGTGGAAACGGATCGGCTCTTCCAGGGTTTGCTGGATGGTCATCCGCGGGTTCAGCGAGGCATAGGGATTCTGGAAAATCATCTGCATCTTGCGGCGGTATGGCAGTACCTCTTTGCCGTCCAGATTGTCGATGCGCTCGCCGTCGTAGTAGATCTCGCCGCCACTGGGCGACAACAAACCCATCACCGTGCGCGCGACCGTGGACTTGCCGCAGCCGGACTCGCCGACCACACACAGGGCTTCGCCTTTCTGTACCTGCAGATCCACGCCATTGATGGCGTGCACCGCCTCTTGTTTGCGATGGAAACGGCCATTCTTGAACGAGATCTGTTCCAGCAGGCTGCCGGACAGGTCAAACCTCTTCTCCAGCCCGCGAATGTCGACCAGTGGGGTTGGTGAGGTCATTGTTCCGACTCCTGCATGTGTTTCTCCTGCTCAATAAGATTACTGACTTCGTAACAGGCCACATCCACATTCCCCGACCGCACATACTCGGGCATGGTGCGCTTGCACTGCTCGGTGGCGAACTTGCAGCGTGGATGGAACGGGCAGCCGGTGGGGACATTTTTCAAGGACGGCATAGAACCCGGAATCTGGAACAGCCGTTCACCCGGCTGGCCCATCTGCGGCAGTGCGTTGATCAGGCCCTGGGTATACGGGTGCTGGGCATCGTTGATGATTTCCCGGGTTGAGCCCTGCTCGATAATCCGGCCCGAATACATCACCAGCATGCGCTGGGTGACCTGAGACACGACACCCAGATCGTGGGTGATCAGCATCAGCGCGACGTTGTCCTGCTCACACAGCTCCAGCAGCAACGCCATAATTTCCGCCTGAATGGTGACATCCAGTGCGGTGGTCGGCTCGTCGGCGATGATGATTTCCGGGTCCAGCAACAGCGCGATAGCAATGATCACCCGCTGGCGCATGCCACCTGACAGCTCGTGCGGGTACTGGTCCAGGCGCTTTTCCGGCGACGGGATCTGCACCTTGTTGAGCTTGCTCAGGGCAATGGCCCGGGCGTCTTTGGTACTGATGCGCCGATGCGCCTTGATGGCTTCCACCATCTGGGTGCCGATCGACAGCACCGGGTTCAGGGTCATCATCGGATCCTGAAAAATCATCGCGATACGGTTGCCGCGAATCTTGCGCAGCTCGCGCTCGCTCATGGCCGCCAGATCCTTGCCCTCGAACAAAATCTGGCCGCCGGCAATGTAACCGGGCCGGGCGATCAGGTTGAGGATGGAGAACGCGGCCACGGATTTACCGGCACCGGATTCGCCCACCAACCCCAGGCGCTCGCCCTTATCCAGGCTAAAGCTGATACCACGCAGGGCGGTCAGGTCGCCGCCGCGCACGGCAAAGCGAACATCAAGATCTTTTACTTCCAGAAGTGCCATGACTTACCCCTTGTACAGCCGTGGATTCATGACATCCCGCAACCAGTCACCCAACAGGTTGATGACCAACACGAGTACCACCAGCACCAGGCCGGGAATCAGGGTGATCCACCAGGAACCACTCTGGATGTAATCAAAGCCGGATTTGATCAGCGAGCCCAGGGATGGCTGGGTTTCCGGCATGCCCAGGCCGAGGAACGACAGCGCCGCCTCGGAGATGATGGCGTTGGCGATCTGCACCGTGGCGATGACGAAAATCGGCGACAGGGTGTTGGGCAGAATGTGCCGGAACATGATGCGCCGGGTGCCGAAGCCCATGACCTTGGCGGCATCGACATACTCTTTTTTCTTCTCCGCCAGCACCGAGGCACGCACCGTCCGGGCGATCTGGGGCCACTCGGCCACGCCGATGATGAAGATCAGCATGTAGATGGCGATCTCACCAAACATCAGGTTGCCGAAGCTGGCCTTGAACACCGCGCCGACAATGATGGCGACCATCAGGGTGGAGAACGACAGCTGCACATCGGCGATGCGCATCAGGATGGAATCCACCCGGCCACCCAGGTAACCGGCCAGCAGGCCGAACAGAATACCGAGCACGGCCTGCAGCACCACGGCGCCAAAGCCGATCAGCAGGGATACCCGAGTGCCGTAGAGAATGGTGGACAGCATGTCACGGCCCTGAGCATCGGTGCCCAGCGGAAAGGCCGCATCGGCCCCGCTCATGCCCACCGGCGGCAGCTCCGAGTTCATGATGTTGATCTGTGCCAGATCGTAGGGATCGGTGGGCGCCAGCAAGGGCGCGAAGACCGCCGCGGCCACCATCAGCACCAGCACCAGAAAGCTCACAATGGCAATCTTGTCGCGCTTGAAGCTGTACCAGAGGAAGGAGTCGCGAAAGCGATCCCAGCGTGAAATCGTCGCCGTCGTCATGCTTTCTTACCTGTCAGTTTTACCGTCGGGTTCACCAGGCCGTAGATCAGGTCCACGATGGTGTTGGTAATCACGAAAATCAGTCCCACCACCATCAGGTAGGCCACGATCAATGGAATATCACTGCGGGTGATGGCTTCGAGGAACATCAACCCGACACCCGGCCATTGGAAGACCGTTTCGGTGAGGATGGTGTACGCCACCATGGTGCCAATCTGGACACCGCCCACGGTGATAACCGGCAGCATGGTGTTTTTCAGCGCGTGCAGGAAGTTGATGCGTCCCGGCTGCAGGCCTTTGGCCCGGGCATAGCGCACGTAATCGCTCTGCAGCACTTCCATCATCTCCGCCCGGATCAGCCGGATAAATAGCGGCAGCATGATGGAGGCCAGGGAAATGGCCGGCAGAATCAGGTGCAACAGGCCGCCCTGGGAGAAGAACCCGGAGTGCCAGGTGCCGAACAGGTGAGTCAACTCGTCACCGCGGCCGTAGGACGGCAAACCACCTTCGGTCGACAGCGCGCTGTTCAGGTTCTGGCCCCAGCCGGTATCGGCAGGGAAAAGGTCCACGGTGACACCAATGGAGAACAGCTGAATCAGGACAATGGCGGTCAGGAAGACCGGGATGGAGATCCCGACGGTGCTAACCCCCATAAAAAATTTGGAGAGTAATGCCTGGGGCCGGATGGCGGCGTAGACGCCAATGGGCACCGAGAAAAACAGGATGATCAGACTGGCGCCAATGGCCAGCTCCAAAGTTGCCGGCAGATGCTCGAGAATGACGTCCAGTGTCGGCTTGCCGTAGAAGTAGGAAATGCCCAGATCACCCTGAACGGCATTACCGGCAAACCGCAGGTACTGGACCACCAAGGGATCGTTCAGACCCATTTCGTCCCGGATGGCTTCGCGCTCCTCTTCGGAGACCGACATACCAACCATCTGCTGAAGGGGATCGCCCAGACCATCCTGGATGGCAAACGCAATCACACTGATCACAAACATGACCAGTATTGCTTGGGATATCCGCTGAACCAAAAACGCTAACATGGATAAATTCCAGAATTTGCTAAAAAGCGTGCTTCAAATAAAAGGCCGGCGCCGGGACGCCCCGACACCGGCCCGACCTCAGAAGCGATTACTCAACGACCAGGTCACCCAGGTACGGGAAGTTCATCACGTTCAGGATCGGCTCGATCTGGACGTTCTTCTTGCTGGCCCAGGCCAGGTCCTGCCAATGAAGCGGGATGAAGGCAGCTTCGTCGTACAGACGCTGCTCAACTTCCTGCAGCATCGCGGCACGCTTGTCCAGGTCAGTTTCAACGTTGGCCTTTTCAACCAGGGCGTCGAGCTCCGGGTTGCAGTAGTTGCCGGCGTTGTACTGGCCAGAACCGCTGTCGGCATCCGGGCAGAAGGTCAGGAACTCGAAGAAGTTGGCGGAATCTTCAGTATCCGCGTGCCAGCCGATCATCATCATGTCGGCAGCGCGGTTGTCATACTCCGGCCAGTACTGGGCCTTGGGCAGAGTCTTCAGGTCCACAGTGATGTTGATGCGCGCCAGCATGGCGGCAACCGCTTGGGCGATCTTGGCATCGTTCACGTAGCGGTTGTTCGGGGCCATCATGGTGATGGTGAAACCGTCTTCGTAGCCGGCTTCCTTCATCAGCTCCTGGGCCTTGGCCACATCGAAGCGCGGTGCCAGAGACGGGTTGTGGCCCTGGTAGCCTTCCGGCGACATCTGTGCGGCCGGAGTCGCGAAGCCCTTCATGATCTTGGCTGCGATGCCCTCCTGGTTGATGGCGTGAGCGATGGCCTGACGCACCTTCGGATTCTTGAACGCTTCAACCCGCTCCTGGTTCATGTGGAACAGGATGATGCGGGTGCCGCTCATGGTAACCAGCGCGGAGTTCTTGTCGTTGCGGATACGCTCGAGATCGGTCGGCGGAACCGGTGCCACGAAATCAACACCACCGGACAACAGCGCAGATACACGGGTGTTGTTCTCTTTGATCGGGGTCAGCACGATCTTGCCAACGTTACCCGGAGACTCAGTGTCCCAATAGTCGTCAAAGCGCTCGAATTCCACACGCACGCCCTGCTGACGGCTGGCCACGGTGAACGGGCCGGTACCGGACATGTTGGTGGAGGCAAAAGACTTGCCGTGTTTGACGATGGCGTCTTTGGCCTGGCCGTCTTCGGTCTTGCCACTGTAGAACTCGCTATCGAGCGGGAAAATGTAAGTCGCGGTGTTCAGCAGCAGCGGGTAAGGCTCGCTGGTGACCAGCTCGAAGGTGTAGTCGTCAATGACATTGATGCCACTGAACGGCTTGAAGATGGCTTTGAAATCCTGGCTCTGCTTCAGGCGGTTGAAGGTGAACTGGACATCTTTGGTAGTCAGTTCATTGCCTGAATGAAACTTAACGCCTTCGCGCAGCTTGAAGCGCATGGTGTTTTCGTCAATTCGCTCCCAGCTTTCCGCCAGACGACCATCAAAACCCAGCTCTTTATTCCAGCGAACCAGGGGATCAAAGGTCATATGAGAAAGCTGCAGAATACCGCCGGAAAGCTGCTCGTGAATGTCGAGCGTGACCGGGTCGGCGTCGTACGCCATTTTCAGTTCCTTGTTCGCCTCGGCAGACATCGCTACCGGGGCGGCGGCCAGGGCCATGGAACCAACAAAAGCTGTCAGTAGTTTTTTCATCGCGTTTTCCGTCGCTGTTTTAAGAATTTTGCGGCGCATCGGCGCAACTTCGCACCAGATGTCTGCGCTAAAAACTAGTCGGGGAATCCCGTAACAGCAATCGAAATTGCGAGTGAAGCTTATTCGTGAGGTGAATGAAGCAGTTTCAAGCGGCCTTCACGCCGCATCACGCCTGAATTCCTGAGAAGAACATTCGGATCTGTTAATGGCCGGCAGGTCAGTTCTTCGAGGCAATTTCCGGTGTTAACACAATATTAAACCAATAAGCCTCAATGATTCGCATGATCTCAACCAGCCCCTCGAATCTCATGGGGACGCGTATCACGGAGGCGGCACCCAGTGCATAGAGTCGTCTGGCGTTCGGTTTCACCGGGTCTGCATAAAACACGATAACGGGCACCTGCCTTAACCCCTCCATGGCCTTGAGCCCCTCTAACCAGCCGTCCGCCTCATGGGCATTGTCCCGAATCAGGTACATCAGCAGATGGGGGTATCGAGTGAACTCTCCCCCAAGGCCTTCAGCCAACTCGTTAAACTCGGCATCATTCGCCAAAACTTTCAGGTTATGACCCAGCGAATGCATACGCAAAGCCTCCTCAAGGTTTTCACCCTCATGGCCCGCAGCGATCAACCACACATTCAACATTCTTTGGTGTGACAACAGCATGATCCCTCCAGAGCACTTTACGCCGTGCTGTTTATCAAGCAGGGCTTGCTCGCCCCACCAGTGCCCACCGGGTGGCCGCCTCAAAGGGAAGGGGCCGAGCTACCAGGTAGCCTTGACCAAGCGGACATCCCATCTTTTGCAATGTGGCCAGCTGAACCTGCGTTTCAATACCCTCAGCGACAACATCCATTCCCAGCGACTCAGCCATGGTCACAATGGCTCTGCATATTTCCGGTTCCATCAGCGCGTCCTGATCGGAGGACACGAAGCTCTTATCGATCTTGACGACGTCCACCGGGAACTGCCGCAAGTAACGCAAGGAAGAATAGCCGGTTCCAAAGTCATCGATCGCTATCTTGATGCCCAGCTCTCGTAATCGGCTCAATTCTTTGGGCACACGCCCGTGTTCCTCTACTCCGTCCAGCAGGCTTTCTTCGGTTATCTCGACCTCGATAAGATCGGTACCGATCCCCTCGGCCGAAGCGATGGACTCAAGAGCGTCAACGAATCTGCCAGCCCTGAGCTGCAGGGGGGATACATTAATCGCTATCCGACAGTTTTCTATCCCCATCGCCTGCCACTCCTTCAGGTACTGACACGCCTTGAAAATCACCCATTCACCAATGGGCACGATTAGGCCGGTCTTCTCAGCGACGGGAATGAACTCGTCTGGAGTCACCGCCCCACTGGTCCCGCAACGCCAGCGCAGCAACGCTTCGAAACCGAGCACTTTTCGATCTTTCAGCTCCCACTGTGGTTGGAGGTATAATTCGAACTGATCATGCTCCAGAGCGTGTCTCAGACCTTTTTCAATAGAAAGATGTTTTTCCAGCTGAGTCTGGAGATTCGTGGTAAAACACTGAACCTTGCTCAATCCCCTTCGCTTTGCTTCGTAAAGAGCGAGATCAGCTTTCTGCATCAGCTTGATTGGCGTATCGCCATTTTCAGGATACAACGCCAAACCGATGCTGGCAGATACGTTAAGTTCGTGCCCGCCAACCGGAGAGGGATGAGACACCGCCGAAACGATCTTTTGAGCGACCGCCAGAGCATCGCTGGCGCTGTGAAGGTCGTCTATCAGGATAGTGAATTCGTCACCGCCAATCCGGGCAATGAAATCAGCCTCCCGAATCACGGACCTCAAGCGGTCGGATATCAAGACCAACAGAAGATCACCTGTCGGGTGACCCAGTGAATCATTGATTTCCTTGAAGCGATCAAGATCCATGAACAGCACCGCTAGACTGGAGCCCGAGCGCTTGCATCGTGACAGTGAACTTTCGAGAATTTCTTCAAACAGAAGCCGATTGCCCAAGCCAGTCAGCGGATCTCGCTTGACCATCCTCTCCAGCTCAAGCTCAGCGCGCTTGTGCCGCATCGCGTGACCGATGGTCCGCTCCAGCAAGGGTAAACTGAGTTCCTCTTTAGGCAGAAAATCTGCGGCACCGAGCTCAAGAACTTCGTCATCCAGTTTTTGCGAGTTCGCCCCCGTCAAAACAATAATGGGCACGGTGCAGTGCAGCTTCCTGGCTTCCAACAAGAGGTCACGAGCCGTTTCGCGCCCCAGAAAATAATCAACCAAAAACACATCGCACTCGGGGGCCAACAATTGCGGTCGTGCTTCATCGATTGTGCTGATATGAGACACCTGGAACCTGAATCGGCTTGAGTCAAGAAGCATCTCATCAAGGATAAGAAAGTCCGCAGGGTCATCCTCTACCACGCTCACTCGGATGGTTCGCTTTACGTTATCCATTCGGCAATTCCACAATAGAACACCAGTAAGCATTTAACGCCTTTACCTGGGTCACCAGCTTCTCAAACTCCACGGGCTTGGTAATGAACGAATTAGCCCCCAGATCGTAGCTGCTAAAGACTTCCTCTTCCCTGCTGGATGTCGTCATAACGATGACGGGTAGATGCCTGAACTGAGGGTCCGCCCGTATTTCAGCGAGACACTCCCTTCCATCCTTCTTTGGCATATTCAGATCCAGAAGAATAAGGCCAGGCATTGGGTAACGAGACTCATCGGTGTAAGGAGGCTCACGCCTGAGGTACTTCATCAACTCAACGCCGTCATTGACAAAGAAAAGGGGGTTGAGCGCTTTTGCCTCTTCAAAGGCCTCTTTGGTTAGTAACTGATCAACAGAGTCATCATCGGCCATCAGAACTGGAACAATTTTCATGCACTGCCTCCTGGTTCAGCGGCAAGCGGCAGATCAAACCGAAACTGCGCGCCTTCCCCCTCAGAACCTTGTGCGGTAATACGTCCGCCATGGCGCTCTACAATCTTGCGGCAAATAGCGAGCCCCATCCCGGTACCTTCGTACTCTCCCCTGCCATGCAGCCGCTTAAACACTTCGAAGATCTGCTCTCCGTAGGCCATATCGAATCCAATTCCGTTGTCTGACACGATGACCTCGCAACGCCCGGAGGCTTCATTCGGTCGCGCGACAACGCTAATCACCGGAGGAGTTTCCGGGGAACAATATTTGAGTGAGTTACTCAAGAGATTCTGGATCAGCTGTCGAAGCTGTGCCGGGTCGCCGTGAACCCGACACAGATCGTCCACCTGAATCGTAGCGCCGGTTTCGTCGATGCGCAGCTGCAAATCCCGACAGGCTTCATCGACGATTCGTGCAAGATTAACGTTCTCATGCCCCTCCCGACTGGTACTGATGCGACTGTAGCCAAGCAAGCTGTTCAGCAGCGCGTCCATACGCTCCGCAGCCTCTCGAATGTAGCGCACGAATTGTTCGCCTTTTTCGTTAAATTCTCCGTACTTACCGGACATAAGCATCTGAGTGAATGCCAGCAGCTTACGCAAAGGCTCCCGAAGGTCATGGGAAGCGATGAAGGCGAACTGTTCGAGATCTTCGTTTGACCGCGTCAATGCCCGCGTCTGCTCCAACTGTTGTCTTTCCAGGCGGGACCGCTGCTCGATTTCTTGCTCCAGCCGCAGCTTGGTGCGCGTCAACTCCTCAATACGTCCCTTCAACTCAACATGGGCTTTTTCGAGGCTCTGCTCAGAGCTGAGCCGAAGGGCAATTTCGGCCTGCAACTCATGGTTGGCAGCCTGCAGTTCCGCGGGACGCGGGAGCGAAACGGCTTTGGGAATGAGCGGCCAGATGAGGGCTGCAGTCAGCAGGGAGACCAAGGCAGTTAATGCCTTAAGCCCTCCGGAGACGTAGTAAGCCCCGTTCCAGACATTGTAAACCGCCATCAAATGGGTCAGCCCACAGCAAAAGATAAACAGCGCAAACAGCACGAACATCCAGTCGTATTCGAGGTCTTTGCGCTTATGCAACAGCACGTATAGAGCAACAGGGATCGTGAAATAAGAAGCGGCGATGAGAGTATCGGAGACCGTATGCAGAACCACCAGGTCAGAACGCCAGAGGTAACAGTGGCCATGCCCCATGAAGGTTGTGTCAAACCAGCTTGGAATCAGAGATAAAGCCTCACTCATGGCAATGACTCCGCAATCGGTGCTGACCCACGGCAACCCCCGCAATGTGATTATTGTATGTATTAAACAATAGCCAATAGGCAAAGTTGGTTCCATCAGTTTCAACGGAAGCCTACCGCTTTACTGGAGAGCTTTTCTTGATAGCTTGATGCAGGGCAATAATGAGGAAGTTAACTAGCCACCTGCCAGGCTGCTGCGATTTCACATAGCCAGGTTAACCTAGGCCCAGATTAACGGGAGCATCAACGCGGTGAAGACTCCAGTCAGCCCCATCCCAAGCGAAGCGAAAGCGCCGGCCTTGTGACTGATGTCGAAGGCCCGGGCAGTGCCAATGGCGTGGCCGTTCAGGCCGAGGGCAAAGCCGAGGATGCGTTCGTCTTCTATTCCCAGGGGCCCCGCCAGCAGGTCAACAAACAAGGTGGCGAGCACGCCGGTGACCAGCAGCCCACCCATCATCAGGGGTACGGAGCCCCTGAGTTGCTCGGTTATACCAATGGCAATCGGGGCGGTGACGGATTTGGGCGCGAGCGAGGCCAGCACGTCCGGAGTCGCACCCAAGGCCCATGCAATTACCAGCGCGTAGACGGACGCCAAAGTGGCCGCTACCGGCAAGGTGCAGACAATCGGGCGCCACAGCGCCCGAACGTGGTGCATCTGTTGATACAGGGGAATGCCGAGAGCAACCGTCGCCGGCCCCAGCAACAGCATCAGCCACTGGGCACTGTGCTGATAGCGGGCATAATCGAGCCCCAGCAAGGCAATGGTAGCGGCCAGCACCACCGCCGCCAGCACTACCGGAGGCAGCCACAGTGGCCGGCCCAGGCGGCGAAACAGCCAGTTGCCGATAAAAAAAGCACTCAGGGTCAGGCCGATCGCCAGTATCGGCGTGGCCGCCAGAGTTTCAGGCAAGGCAAGCACCCGGGGCAGCAGCTCAGTCATCCGTCCTACTCCGCTCGCTCGCCCTCACCAGTGCTCGCATTAGGAACAGAGTGGTCAGTACGCTCAGCGCGGTACCGAGCAGCAGCGCCACCGCCACCGCCAACCACTGACCCTGAAACTGGCTGACGGTAAAAAACGCACCGACCACCCCAGGCATGATGAGCAACACCAGCACCGAGATCAGGCCCTGACTGGCGCTAGCCAGCTCGTTGCTGACCCGGCCCTGCAGCATTAGGGTCAGGGTTATGAGGATCATGCCCAGCACGCCGCCACTGATCGGCAACACGAACACCAGCCGCAGCGCTTCGCCGAGCAGGAAAAACAGAACCAGAATCAGGAAACCACGCAACATTGAAAGGTCGTCATGCTTATCAGGGCGGAATTGCACTACACTAGCGCATACTCATAGCAAGACACCAATTCGGACCCTCTATGGCGCTCAAAGCAACTATCCACAAAGCCACATTGAACATCGCCGACATGGACCGGCACTACTACGCCGACCATCACCTGACAGTTGCCCAACACCCTTCCGAAAACAACGAGCGGATGATGATCCGGCTGCTGGCATTCGCCCTGAATGCCAGCGAACATCTGGAATTCACCAAGGGCCTGAGCACCGACGATGAACCGGAGTTGTGGCAGAAGAGCCTGAGCGATGAGATCGAACTGTGGATTGAACTGGGATTGCCCGAGGAAGGTCGACTGCGAAAGGCCTGCAACCGGGCCCGGCAGGTCATTCTGTACGCTTACGGCGGCCGTGCGGTGCCGCTGTGGTGGGAAAAAAATCACAACAAGCTGAGCCGGTTTAACAACCTGAGCCTTGTTTATTTGCCTCAAGAGGCTACGGAGGCATTGGCGAAACTGTCGAAGCGCAGCATGAGCTTTCAGATCACCATTCAGGATGGGGAGGTCTCCGTCAGCAATGACGAGGCCCTGGTGAATGTGACCCCGGAGCCTATGGCCCTCAACTGAAACGTGATGTTTAGATGTCGGAATGGGGCTGGACAGAGTCTCCCTGCGCACGTAAGATTGCGCACTCGAAATTAACGCACTGCCGTTAGCTTTCGTTCCGCCCGTAGCTCAGCTGGATAGAGCGCTGCCCTCCGGAGGCAGAGGTCAGAGGTTCGAATCCTCTCGGGCGGGCCATTATTTCAAAGGCCTGCGTGAAAACGCAGGCCTTTTTCATTGGCTTCCGCCACATCGCGTCCATCGATTCTCAAACCTTGAATTTTCCGGTTTGGTTCTCAAGTTCTCGTGCATACCCCTCCAACGAGTTACTGATATCATCGATTGCCCTGGAGCGATCCGCACTTTCTTCGGCCAGATCATTAATCTGCGTTATGTTCTGATTGATCTCTTCAACTACCTGGGTCTGTTCCTCTGTTGCCGATGCCACACTGGCGTTCAGGTCCGCAATGTTCATCATCGCCTGGAGGATTGCCTGGATCTCAGTTTCAGCGCTCAAGGCCAGCTCTTCAGTTTTTGAGGCCTGTTCGCTTCCGGTTTCCATCACGGACACGATCTCTGAGACACCTGTTTGCAATGCGGTGATCATCTTTTGGATGTCTTCGGTTGAGGTCTGAGTGCGCTGAGCCAGAGTCCGGACTTCATCGGCGACGACAGCGAAGCCCCGTCCCTGCTCCCCCGCCCTGGCCGCTTCAATTGCGGCATTCAAGGCCAGAAGGTTGGTCTGCTCGGCAACTCCCCGAATGACATCGAGTACAGAAGTAATGTTGTTGGAGTCCTCAGACAGCTGACGGATTACCTCTACCGCTTTCGAGATCTGCGCCGACAGTTGCTGGACCTGCTCGGAAGACTGACGAATAATTCGCCCTCCATTCTGACCTTTTTCCTCAGCGTCACGGGTAAGTTCGGAAGCCCTGGAGGCATTGCCAGCAACCTCCCCAATGGCGCTTTGCATTTCGTTGATGGCGGTTGCCACCATGGAAATGGAGTCGGTCTGGCGAGCCACACCATCGCTGTTTTCAGCGGCGGTTCGCGACAGATCAGTTGCCCCACCTGCAAGCTCGGTGGTCAGCTTCTGTGTAGATGCAATCATTGACTGCAGATTCTCCAGCACCTGATTGAAACTCTGCGCCAGCTTCCCCAGGTCGTCTTCTTGCTCAACGGCTACACGCTGAGTGAGATCTCCTTCGCCTTGGGCGATGTTATCCAACTGACCGCGAATGTCGGCTATCGCACTGATAATCAGCCTGAGGAAAAACACGAAAAATCCGGTGCTCAAAAGCAGCGTGACCCCTGTCACTGAAATGATGACGATGGAGCTTGACTGACCTTCCTCAGAGGTGGACTTTGCCTGGGCGTGAGCTTGCTGGTCAGCGTGGGCACCCACTTCGTCGAAATAATTTCGCAGGTTCTCAAAGAGCTCTTTGGCTTCTGAAGTGGCGATTTCCTGAGCCGCTGAAACATTGCCGTTGCGAGCTTGTTCGAACACCCTATCCGCCGAAGCCTTCCAGTCGTTGAACGCCGATTCAAAGCCCTCAGCAATGTCAGACACATTTGTGCCCTGGAGCCGGCTCACGGCCTGATTAAAACGATCATAGGCCTGCTGGGCGTTCTCTTCATAGCTGGCCCTATACCCTTCGGCCTCATCGCCATAACCAAAAACGCCGACGTAATCCTTCTGCGCCACCAGCGCCTGATATAAGTCACGGTCGCCATTCAAAACCTCACTGACCGCCGGCAGGTACACCTCAGCTACCTGATCGGTATCGGATACAAGGTTGCGGACGGTATTGACTGCAAAAAACACAATCACGATCAACGCCAACGCCGTAATCAGGAATGGCAGCGCCACTTTTACACGGAATCCAAACCGATTTGCCAAGTTCATTCGACGCCTCCCGACACCTCGCAGTTGATCTAAGTCTAGCGGCCTGTTCTGAACATTCTTGAGTTAAATATGTGAAGAAATCAACAAATACTTCGGGCCGACCATATCCCACAAAAAAGCCCGCTTTGTGCGGGCTCTTGTGTTTCGCTGTGTCTCTGACGTCGCGGCGTTCGATCAGGCCGGCTCGAATCGTTCCTGCAGCCATGCCTTGATCTCTCCGGACTCGTACAGCCAGCGTTCACTGCCATCTTCTTGCTGAATCTTCAGGCAGGGCACTTTGATGCGGCCACCACCGGCCTCCAGCGCCGCACGATGCTGCGGGTCATGCTGGGCATTGCGGGTTTCAATGTTCAGGCCAAGCCGCGCGATTTCTTTGCGCACCTTAATGCAGAACGGGCAGGCGCTGAACTGGTAAAGAGCAAGCTGTTTGCTGGCCTCGTCGGCGGCGGCCTGCTCTTCAGCGGTGCGGGTCACGCTCTTAGGCGTGCTGAGCTTTTCGCTCAGCAGCATGAAGGGGGTCAGCACCAGGCGCAGGGTACGGAAAAAATAACGAATCAAAACTCTCATGGATAAGGCTCCAGCTCCGGATTGATCGTGGCCTGCCGGTTGTCGGTATTCAGGCTTGATTTGGCTACTTAGAAGAGGAGGCTGAGGATATCATTCACGCGGTTGATTAGGTACCGACCAGGACCACAGCAGCCGTGCACAGTATCTTTTCTAAAGCAGGCGGTGCCTGCAGCTGCAACCGGCTAGTGTGTCCGATGGTAGCCAGTCTGGACCAGACCGCACTGAGCGTATTGCGCAAATCAAAACGAGTACGAAATTTGGAGAAAGAGAGGCCAGAGGCTCGGATCCTCTCGGGCGGGCCATTATGTTCAGAGCCTGCGCGAAAACGCCGGCTTTTTTTGTGAGTCTGTGCCCACGGTGGCCCCTTGCACGTTGGCCCAAGTGATTCAAACAGGAAGTCTGGCCCTTGAACCGATTCCAAAAACTGGAATTAGACACTCTTCGCATTCACCTCCAACACCCGTAGATTTGGCATCTAGTGAAACGACATCAGAGCGCCTGCTCTGCCGAGAGTTTGCCACATCTCTGGCACGAAGAAAGAATGTCAGGTGGGTAAAAAACTGTAAATTTTCGTATTTCCTGAATACGAAGAGGCAGAGCTACTTTATAGTTTTTCGACTACATAGTTCTTCGACAACCCCACGGAAAAGACCAGTCGATGTTTCAGCTGAACTTCACCAAAGAAAGCACTCCCATAGAGCTTGCTCTCACCGGCAACCACTCTTTACCACTGGTCGCTCTGTCTGTACTCATAGCGATTCTCGCAGCCTTTGCCAGCGTTAGCCATGTCGATTTGATGCGCGCGACCAAGTCTCAATCTGTAGCTCATCGCTGGCATCTAACCGGCGCTTTAGCGATGGGTATCGGTGTGTGGACTATGCACTTCGTTGGAATGGTTGCATTTCAGCTGCCAATGGACGTGTATTTTGAGCCTTTGAAGACGTCGATCTCAGTTATCCCAGCTATTTTCGCGGGTTACATTGGTCTAAGCGTACTTCGTAACATCAAGCCTAGTGGCTTCGCTATCGTTTGCGGAGGCACGCTGATGGGGGTTGGCATTGGCGTAATGCACTATATTGGCATGGGAGGAATGCTAGTAAGCGCAGAAATGGCCTACCGCCCGGAGCTCTTTGCACTGTCCATCCTCAGCGCTGCGGTAATGGCAAGCTTAGCCCTGGCAGTTCCGCGCCTGTTAATGGTTTTGCAGTACAAGTTCGATATCCGGAATTTTCCATCCTTATTAAAGCTAGCCACTGCGTCACTGATGGGACTTGCCATATCCAGCCTGCACTACGTTGCCATGTCTGCGACTGTCTTTTTGCCCTTGGATGGGGCAATTGCTCCAAAGCCGAGTCACATCATCGATGAAACGCTCATTGCAGCCCTTGCTGTTATTGCGAGCATTTCTATTCTGGTTGTCTCGACCATCACCGTTATCCTGCGCTTTCGGATTCTCACATCGGACAGCTTGGCCGAGAAATCCGAACGCCAAGCTCGACAAATGGAGGACCGGTTCCAGAGGCTGGTGTCTCGATTGCCGGGCACGGTCTATCAGTTCCAGCTGGATCCCGACGGCCGCATGCATATCCCCTACGCCAGTGACGCGATCGAGAGTGTTCACGGTGTAACGGCAGACGAAGTTAAGCATAACGCTGATCGTATCTTTCAGCTTGTTCATCGTGATGATCTGGAAAAGCTGACGTTGTCGATCCAGCAGTCGGCTCAAACCCTGAGTGTCTGGAAACATGAATACCGTATCTGCCTGAACGAAGGTGAGCATTGGCTGCAAGGGAACGCCATCCCAGAACGTTTGGAGGATGGGAGCGTCCTGTGGAATGGCTTCATCACTGATGTAACTGAAAAAAAACAGGCCGAAGCTCGCATCAACCAACTGGCTTTTTACGATGACCTGACAGGCTTACCCAATCGACGATTATTTGAAGACCGATTAGGGTTCGCTCTCGCAACTGCCTCCAGACATCAACAGTATGGCGCCCTGCTCTATCTGGATCTGGATGATTTTAAGAGCCTTAACGATACGTTAGGACACTCTTTTGGAGACAAGCTGCTCCGAAGTCTTGCTGACATCCTAAGTCGCAATTTTCGTGAAACAGACACCGTTGCACGGCTTGGCGGTGATGAATTTGTGATTATCGCTGGCAATCTAGGGGGATCAGAAGAAATCGCAACCCAAAATGCAAACCGACTTGCACAAAATCTGTTAACCCTCCTTAACAAGCCTGTTGATCTAAATGGCTACGAGTATAAATGTGAGACGAGTATCGGCATTGCATTGTTCGATGGTGCGGAACAGTCCAGAGAGGAGCTGTTAAAAAGAGCAGACACGGCGATGTATGAAGCCAAATCTGTCGGCCGTAATGTCATCCGATTTCACGACCCCCACATTCAGTCCATCCTTGCCAAAAGGTTCCGGCTTGAAATTGAGCTAAGACAGGCGATGGAACGAAACGAACTCACACTGGCTTATCAAAAACAAATCGGCCGAAATGGCAGATGTGAGGGATTAGAAGCCCTGCTGCGATGGAAGCACCCGCAACAGGGCTTTATCTCCCCTGCAAATTTCATCCCTATTGCCGAATACAACGGACTGATAATTCCTCTCGGCCAATGGGTTCTGAAAAACGCTTGCAGCCAGCTCTCGGTTTGGCAGCAAGAGCCAAAAACTCGAGATTTACACGTCTCTGTGAATGTTAGCTCAAAACAATTTCACCAGCCTGATTTCGTTGAAATTGTAATGAGAACTTTGGAGCAGGCGGGGGCGACGGCAGACGGACTATGCCTGGAGGTCACAGAATCGATAGTATTGGATGATCTCGAGGATGCACTGGTGAAAATGCAGGCCTTAAAAGCGCACGGCATCCGAATCGCTATGGACGACTTCGGGACTGGCTACTCATCTATGGCTTACCTCTCCAGACTACCGTTCGACGAGGTCAAAATAGACAAGTCCTTCGTCCAGCAGGCAGATGAACAAACCAACGGTAACGAGTGGGTTATTATTGAGACTATTATAACGATGGCTCGTAAACTGGGAATGCGGGTCGTAGCTGAGGGCGTAGAAACGTCTCGGCAGCACGAGCTTCTTGACAAACTGGGCTGCGATTGTTTTCAAGGCTTCTATTTCAGTCACCCAGTCGATCTGCAAACTTTGAGCCGCTCACTGCTTGAAGAGGAGCCTGTAATTTAGTTCTCCGATTAACTCAATTTCGGCACATAGATCATGCTATGAGTTTTCGAGGTGAATCGCCACGGATTAGCTAGGCACCCTTCAGCTTTACAAGTTACCTCGCTGACCAGCCCCTCATCCCAACGCTTTCTGTGCTCGGACGTTCATCAAGATCCCAGCGATGTTGGTAAGACGCCCTCATTTCTGGACTGCGCAAGCAGCTCTGGCTGAACCTAAATGGGGCCAGGGTCAATGTTACTAACTGGAACAAACCTTCCTAGTGCGGCTCCTCGAATTCCGATCATGGACTCGTTTATCCAGAGCCTTTAACAAATCGCTAGGAATAATCTGGGATTTGAGCAACACCGACTCGACCTTGCGGGCCTCATCAGCTGTCAATTCGGTGCCAGAGAGAACCAGCACCCCCGCCTCAGGTTGCAGGGCACGTATTTCGGGCAGCAAAACCCAACCAGAGCCATCGGGCAGGCCGATATCCAGAATGATTACGTCGAAGCGCTCATGCGCAACCCGCTCTCGTGCCTTACGCACGGAGGTCTCCTGCATAAAATCAAATCGTTCGCCCGCCATTGCACGAATGACCTGATGGACATCCGAATCATCCTCCACATGCAGCACACGCGCTTTGGAGTGCTCTGATGTGGCGAACAGCCTTTCCAGGGATTCAAGCAGTCGCCACTCGTCTATGGGCTTGGCCAACCACTCGATACCAGAAAAATCACCATTGATTGCCAGATGCCCACTGCAAGCAGCGCCGCGAGAAAAGTGGCAGACTGAGGTAATTCCCGCCCAAGGCCAGCAGCGCGAGCGCCAGGGTGGCCACGACTTTGCCTCGCGGGCTCGCTGCAGAAGTTTTTGGAACGCTCATGACGCATTCCCAGTACCCGTTGTTTTATCGTTAAACCAGAAACTCCCGCGCTCATTGGCCCGCCAGACCAATCGTCTCCGCGTCATTCTCGCTCGATTCGTGAGGCTCGCGAGGTCAGCTCTTCTCTCCTGCCCCGTTCTCACTTCGACTGCGCCTTGGATAGCCCAGTCCCAAAAGCTCGCCAATTCTCTGCAAAGTGTAGATCTCACAGGCAAAACTTGAAGCAACTGCCGAATCACAATCGGTAGCGCGGTCAACGTCCTCGGCTGTTCAACTGCCCCTTGTGACTCTCAGACGAATTTATCGCAGCGTGGAGCTATACAGGCAGCACACTCTTGAGTACGCTGCGAAGCATCGTCATCAACGACACACCCACTCAAATTACAGCGCGAAGCTTTGAACTTCCGTAGCTCGAACAGATCAGAAAACAGGATAGAAAGATGGGCCATATTGGATTGAGCGCCTTGAGACTCCGAGCAGCACTGGTTTTCCTCCTTCTGCTTCTATCCTCTGATTTATGGGCGAACGAAAATTCAGCGGGCTTTCTCGATCTGGCGTCCCGAATTGAAGTTTTTGAAGGCGATTGGGATAACCCTACCCGTCCGGCTCAGTCCAAACAGGGCTGGACACCTATGAGCGAAACTTCGTTCAGAGCCCAGGACACGCGGCAATTCATCTGGTTGCGAACCGAGCTGACGAGCTCTGAAATCACCTCAAAACCGTTTCTCCTGCTGCACCCTTACGCCCAAAACGTACAAGTCTATGTGGATGGTGAAGCCGCTACTGCTGAGCCGGTGGCTTACTGGAGTCATCCTGAGCAAAGACCCTTGCCCCACCATTTCATCGCAATCCCCTTGGATAAGGTCACGCGGGATACCAAGGCCGGGAAGCATACGATCCACATCAGGATCGAGCCACATATGCACATCAACACCTTTTTTTACTTGCTCGATGACCGCGAACTTGTAAAGGAGCTTACCTTTCACACAGCGTTAGCATTTGCGCTACTCGCGATCATCATCATCATGGCGATCTATAACCTTTTTCTGTATTTCAGCGTTCGGGACAGGGTCTATCTGATCTATGTGGCGGCATCTCTGGCTACTCTGGCTTACTCTTCTCTCCTGATGAACGTCCAGGTGTATTTCCTCGATGTACCAGACTTCTCCCCGAAAATAGGCTTTTTTGCCGGCTTATCATCATTGATTCTCCATGTGCTCCTTTTTCAAAAGCTATTGGACACAAAACGGACTTATCCCCGCATCCACAAGTTTTCCTACGGGCTCACCGCCTTCGGCGTTGCCTGGCTCATTTCTGCGCCTTTGCTGACGTTTACCGTCCTGCTGATAGGGTGGATGGCCGTAGGCTACACGGTCTATCTCGGCGCACTGGTTCTCGCCATTCCACTTGCGATAAGAGGTTATCGGCCTGCCCGATATTTCCTTGTCGGCTGGATTCCTTACCTTGCAGCTATTGTTCTAACCAGTTTTGAATACGCGTCATTGATTGAACCGACCAACTGGGCGTCTTACTTCGTCCCGGCAGCGCTTTCTTGGGAAATGGCACTTTTCTCTCTCGCTTTGGCATCTCGCATAAAAACCCTCCGTGACGAGCGCGACACCCTCCTCGCCCACCAAATTCAGGTTAGCGAAACAGCCCGCGAAGCCCTTGAACGCAGTAACCGCATCAAGGACGACTTCCTGAATGCAGTCAGCCACGAGCTGCGAACGCCCTTGCACACCATTCAGGGCCAGCTTGATCTGCTTCAGGATGCACCCTTTAGCACAGAGCAAATCGAGGCCCTTCGTCTGATCGAACGCGCCAACCTGCGCGTTACCCGTCAAGTCGGCGGTATTCTGGATTTTGTGGATGCCCAGGGCGACAACCTGCTCACTTCTCCTCAGGTATTCGAGCCAAAGTCCCTGTTTGATCTTCTCAGCGATGAATTTAGAGAAGCGGCCATGGCAAAACCGATTGCTCTGACGTTCCGCATGAGTGAAAAGGTGCCGACCAAGATTTCCATGGATGGGCTGATGCTGGAAAAGGTGCTGTACCAGCTCATTGATAATGCAGTGAAATTCACACCCGCGGGCGGCGAGGTATTGGTTCAAGGGGACCAGCACCAAGCCGACTCTGTTTTACACATTGTGATTTCAGACACTGGCCCGGGCATCCGGGATGATCAAAGAGAGAAAGTGTTCCAGGCCTTCAGACAGGGCGAAGCCGGTCTCACCCGTCGCTATGGCGGCGTAGGCCTCGGATTGCCCCTGGCCAGTTCATTAGTCAGTGCCCTTGGCGGGCACGTAACAGTTGTGGAGTCATCAGACCAGGGGACCACACTGGAAGTCACGGTGCCTTATGGCGACGTTCACCAATCTGGTGTTGATGAGCTGAGCGTGGAATGCCATCAGCCTGCTAATGCTGTGCCGAAAGTTCTTGTGGTGGAGGACGATGCCTGCAACCAGAAGATTATTCGCAAACAGCTGGAAAGGCTGGGCGCGGTCTCAAAATGCGTCCAGAACGGTGAGGAGGCTGTAAAAGCGGCAATAAATGAGCCCTGGGACCTGATCTTGATGGACTGTCAGATGCCCATCATGGATGGCATTGAGGCAACCAGGGAAATCCGACTCAACGCCTCCGCTAATCTGGACACCCCGATTATCGCAGTCACGGCGAATGCCAGTGAAAGCTTCCGCATCCAGTGTCTCGAGGCAGGCATGGATGATTACTACACCAAACCGCTGCGCATGGAAAATCTGAAACGGCTGGTTGCCCGGCATGCGGAGGCTTAAATATTTATGTCCCGCTCCCTCTCATTTTCTTTCAGAGGCGACACCGAGCATTCGCGGCGTTCATAGCATGCAATAACTCCGGCGCGGTGTTGCTGACATAAAACGCCACATCCAGATCACGCACGCTCTCGACAACAAACTGCTCATCACTATCGGCGGTCATAGCGCCGAACGTCTTCTCGGTGATGAGGACATAATCAGCCCTTTCCCTGCGCAGCATCTCTAATGCCTGGCCCCATTCACTAACCCCAAAGATTGGCCCTTCAAGATCTTTGAGCATGGTTTTACCGGCAAAGCCACGAATGTAGGCATACCTGACATCGTGCCCATCAGGCTGAGCCGAATTGGCGGGCAAGGATATTCGCAGGTAACTTGAGCCAAAGACGGTGTCGCCGAAGGTGGCGAACCCATCCCTGGAAGGATCATGAACGAGCGGCAGCCCCACATCTACGTTGCCCGCGCGCAATTCATTGATCAGCCGTGCCAGCGGCAAAACCACGAATTCGAAGCGATACCCCGAACCGTTGATCACACAGTTGTAGCCTGCGGAAAGCTCCCCTTTAAGCTGCCCGTTGTCCGGGGCAATGACACTGGCGAACTCCTGCCCAATGCCTATCCGAATACCCTGCCCGAACGCTAAAACCGGAAATACCATTAGCGCCAAGAGTAACGCTGACATTCTTCGGTCTTTCATTTTTTCCCTGGTCGGCCAAGCGAGAACCATAATTCCTCCTTGAATTACTGCTTAAAGTTTCGCACCTTGCTCTGGTCAATCACTGAATCTACAGATCTTGTTGATGAGCGGAAAGCGATACTTCAATGACTTGAGAATACCGGCGGTTTCCTCACCGCTCAGCTTCGATCCGCCCGAAACCCTTGAGAATCTGGAACAAAGAAGGTTCAATCTCCGATTCACTACTTCAGGACTCCACTCGTAAATGGACTCTTTGGTTGAAGCCTTTCGACTGATAATCACGCTGGACGCAGATTTATTCGAAATTCTCTGGCTGTCCGTCCGGGTCAGTCTGGTTGCCCTATTCATCTCCGCCATCATCGGTTTGCCGCTGGGAACCTGGCTGGCGATCGCCCAGTTCCCGGGACGGAAATTCTGCATCCTTTTACTCAATGCCCTGATGGGCATGCCACCTGTGGTCGTTGGCCTGATGGTCTACCTACTGTTGTCGCGGTCTGGCCCGCTGGGCTGGATGGGGCTGCTATACACACCCACGGCCATGATCATTGCCCAGGTCGTACTGATTACCCCGATCATCGCAGCTCTTTCGAACCAAGTGATTGAGCACCTGCACCAGGAGTACAGCGATACCTTTTACTCCATGGGTGTCACCGGACGGCGGGCGGTGGCGGCCTACCTGGTGGATGCGCGCTATGCTCTGACCACCTGCATTCTGGCAGGTTTCGGACGCGCCATCGCGGAGGTTGGTGCCGTTATCATCGTAGGCGGTAACATTGATCACCTGACCCGCGTGATGACCACCGCCATCGCACTGGAGACCTCTAAAGGCAATCTGACTCTGGCCTTGGCGCTGGGTGCAATACTGCTTACGCTCTCCTTACTGGTCAACGCCCTGGTGATCGGTGTCCGCGAATACGCAGCGAAGCGCCAATATGCCTAATCCGCTCTTACCGATTCGTATCAGTGATCTTCGTCTTATCAAGGGTGATCGCCCGGTGCTGGGCGGTGTGGATCTGATGATTGATACCCCCGGAATTACTGTGATCATGGGGCCAAACGGCGCCGGCAAGAGCTTGCTGCTACGCTGCCTACACGGGCTGATTAAGCCGGATCAGGGGCACATCACTCTTGGTCAGCTAAAAGTACCGGAAAGCCGGAGCTGGCAAGCCATGGTGTTTCAGCAACCGGTACTTCTGCGGCGAACGGTACTGCAGAATCTGGCCTTCGCCGCCCCGGAAATTGCAAAGTCCAGCCCCCAACGTTTGCTTCAAGCCCTGGATGCGGTGAATTTGGCGGAACTGGTCAACCAACCGGCTCGTATGTTGTCGGGAGGGGAACAGCAACGACTGTCGCTCGCGCGGGCGCTGCTGAGCAAACCTGCGCTGCTGCTACTGGATGAAGCAACGGCCAGCCTGGACCCAGCGTCCGTGCTGTTGATTGAATCCCTGTTGAAAGCCCAGAGCGCCCATGGAACGAAGGTGATTCTGGTCAGTCACGACCAAGGTCAGGCTCGACGAATGGCCGATGAAGTCGTATTTATATCCAATGGACAGGTAGCCGAACAGGGGCCGGCGAAGGAGTTCTTTACCTCCCCCGAAACCCCGATGGCACAGGCATACCTGGCCGGTGAACTGCTGTTCTAGGCGCATTCGTACTTTTGGGGTGCTCCGGGCGACGACCACTAATTAAGAGGGCAACCATGAAGAACCTGTTTATTGCCGCAACATTGGCCCTGAGCACTCCGAGCCTGGCCGACACCATTATTGTTCAATCGACCACTTCAACCAAAAACAGTGGTTTCTACGATTACCTGCTTCCTATGATAAAAAAGGACACAGGCATTCAGGTTAACGTCGTGGCCGTAGGTACCGGGCAGGCGATCAAGAACGCTCGACGTTGTGATGGCGACGTCCTGCTGGTGCACGCCAAGGAAGCCGAAGAAAAGTTTGTCGCCGACGGTTATGGCGAATACCGTCAGGACCTGATGTACAACGACTTTGTCATCATCGGGCCCGACACCGATCCGGCCGATGTGGCCGGAGCGAGCGACGTCATCGACGCACTGCAGCGAATTGAACAAGCCGGTGCCAAATTTGCATCACGCGGCGATGATTCAGGGACTCACAAAAAGGAACGGGCCTTATGGCAAGAGGCCGGCATTGACCCTGTCGAAGGGTCTGGCCAATGGTACCTTGAAACCGGCAGCGGCATGGGCGCCACCCTGAATACCGGCGTGGGCCTCAGTGCCTACGTGCTGACCGACAGAGCCACCTGGATCACCTTTGCCAACAAGCAGGATGCGGTCATTGCTTTTGAGGGAGACCCGACCTTATTTAACCAATACGGTGTCATTCCCGTGAGTGCCGAGAAGTGTCCCAGCGTTAATCGGGAGGGAGCGGAGATCTTCGCGCGGTGGTTGCTGTCCGAGACCGGACAAGCCACCATTGTTTCCTATAAGGTGGACGGAAAACAGCTGTTTTTCCCGAACGCTAACTAGCCAGAACAGATACGATTAAAGTGCTGAAGCGTATTTCGGAGCACATATCCAAAAGCGCAGTTTCTTTATTGAGTAATTTCCCACGCGGGCTACAACAACAATGACGATAGAACCTCTTCTTCCCAATCCGACCGATCCTCGGCTATCCCGCACTGTTGAGGGCATTGATGAAACCGGGCAACCGAAATCGATCAGTGTCATCGAAGAGCGCCCACTGACCATCTACCTGAACAGCCAGGAAATCGTCACAGCAATGACCATCGGCGACTACCCGGAATACCTGGCGCTCGGATTCCTTTTGAATCAGGGTATGCTTCATGAGAGCGACCAGGTTACCGGCATTGATTTTGACGAAGAGCTGGAAGTGGCTGTCGTTCGCACTGCCAGTGTCACGGATGTCGAGGAAAAACTGAAAAAGAAAACCCGTACTTCGGGCTGTGCGGTGGGGACGGTGTTCGGAGACATGATGGCCGGCCTTGATGGCTTGTTACTACCGGACACCCCGGTGCACACCAGCACCTTCTACGACCTCTCCTATCAGATTAACCACACCCCCAGCCTGTATATGGAAACCGGCGCCATTCATGGCACCGCTCTGTGTCAGGGCCAGCAGGTACTGGCCTACATGGAGGATGTCGGGCGTCACAACGCAGTCGACAAAATAGCGGGCTGGATGCACCTGAACACTATCTCGGCAGCCGATAAAGTCCTCTACACCACGGGCCGGCTGACCTCCGAAATGGTGATCAAGACCGCGCTGATGGGCATTCCAACGCTGATCAGTCGGTCGGGGTTTACCGCTTGGGGCGTAGATATCGCCCGACAGGTGGGGTTAACCCTGATCGGACGGATGCGCGGCAAGAAATTCACCTGCCTTAGTGGCCAGCATCGCCTGGTGTTCGATCAGGATCTCTCCCAGGTGCCGGATGAGGACAAAAAGATGCGACGTAAAGGCGCGGCCCATGATTGACGGAGACCAGGCATGACACAGTGTGCAGTCATTCTGGCCGGCGGCCAGGCAAACCGCATGGGCGGTGGTGACAAAGGGCGATTGATGTTGGGCGACCAGTCCCTGATCCAACGTGTGGTTGATCGAATCACACCCCAGGTCGATGCCGTGGTGTTGAATGCAAACGGGGATTTGAGTCGCTTCGACGATTTGAGCCTACCGGTAGTGGCCGACTCGATCCCCGATTTCCCGGGTCCACTGGCCGGTGTGTTGGCAGGCATGGATTGGGCCGCCGAACAGGGGCACGAGTGGCTGATCAGCGTCGCTGCGGATACCCCGTCGTTCCCGCTGGACCTGGCCGAGCGGCTGGCCGAATGCAACACTCCCGTGGTGTTGGCGGCGACACCGGATCCGGAGCGCGGCCGCCTGCCCCAACCAACCTTTGGCCGCTGGCACGTCGCGTTACGGGATGATCTGAGAGCCGCCCTGAATGAGGGCGTGCGCAAGATCCGGCAATGGACCCAGGCCCAAGGTGAGTCGCTGGTGGTGTTTGGGCAGGACGATTTTTTCAACATCAATACGCCAGAGGATCTGGCCTGGGCGGAGCAACACCTGAAGTGAACGTTATTGGCATCGTAGGTTGGAAAAACTCCGGAAAAACCACCCTGGCAAGCGCATTAATCCGCGAACTCAACGCCCGGGGGCTGCGGGTGAACTCGATCAAGCATGCCCATCACGGGGTGGATGTCGATCAGCCCGGCACCGACAGCTATCAACATCGGGAAGCCGGAGCCCAGGAAGTGATTCTGGCCGGAGGCCAGCGCTTCGCCATCATGCACGAATTGCGCGGCGCGGCTGAGCCAACCATGGATGAGTTGCTGGCGCGCCTTGGCCCCTGCGACTGGGTGGTGGTGGAAGGCTTCAAGTCCCACTCGCACCCAAAAATTGAAGTACACCGGCAGGCGAGCGAACGCCCCCCCCTGTACCCCCAGGACGAAAGCATCATTGCCGTTGCCGCGGACTACACGCCGGAGTTCCCGGGTCCCGTTTTCGATGCCAATGATGTTGCCGGAATTGCTGACTTCGTCCAGGGCCTGGAAACACCTTCAGTGAACAAGCGACGCACGGGAGACGCATGAACGAAAACACCGCCAAGCCACTGCGTAACGACTGTTTCGCCCTGCCACCAGGTGTGAACTGGACGCCGGTAGACGAAGCCCTGGAGCGGTTGCGTTCACGCTTGCATCCAGTGGTAAGCGTGAACCGTGCGGTTCCGCTGTCACAGGTGAATGGCCGGATCCTGGCACAAGACGTCTATGCGCCCCGTGCTCACCCTCCCAGCAGCAATTCCGCAGTCGACGGTTATGCCTTTGCCGGACCACTGACCACCGTGCCCTGCACCCTGCCCCTGATTGATGCCCGGAGTGCTGCCGGCGAGCCTTACACCGGGCATGTGCCGGAGGGCCACGCCATCCGGATTCTAACCGGGGCAGTGATGCCGGCCGGCACCGACACAGTAGTGCTTGAGGAAGACTGCGAGGTTATCAATCACGAACTGCACCTGCAGGGGACCCTGAAAGCGGGCGCCAACCGGCGCAAAGCCGGTGAGGACATCCAGGCTCAAGACCGAATTCTGACCGCCGGAACCCGCCTGACACCTACTCAGATTTCCGTCCTCGCCAGTGTCGGGGTCGACTCAGTGGACGTATTTTCGAGGCTACGCGTGGGTGTTCTGTCCACCGGCGATGAAGTAAAACCGGTTGGCGCTACCGTCACCGACTGGCAGATTTACGACGCCAATCGCCCGATGCTGAGTGCACTGGTTACCCAGCTGGGTTATCAGCTAGTGGACCTGGGCCACGCATTAGACCGGGCCGACGAGGTGAAAGACGCACTGGAGCGGGGTGCCGAGCACTGCGATCTGATCCTGACCAGCGGCGGTGTTTCGGCTGGCGACGAAGATCATGTCTCAAAAACGCTCAAAGCCCACGGCGACATCAGCAACTGGCGCATTGCCATCAAGCCCGGCCGGCCCCTTGCATTGGCCATGTTCAACAGCACACCAGTAGTAGGCTTGCCAGGAAACCCGGTGGCCGCCTGGGTTTGCGCGCTGCGCTTTGGTGCACCGGCAATGGCGCTGCTGGCCGGCGGCGAATGGTTCGAGCCTCAGGGCTATGTCATGCCCGCCAATTTCTCCAAGAACAAAAAGCCGGGGCGCAGCGAGATGCTGCGGGCACGGGTCCGGGATGGGCAGGTTGAGGTGTTCGGTTCGGAAGGCTCCGGCCGGGTGACCGGCCTGGCCTGGTCCGAAGGACTGGTGGAACTGGATGAAAGCGCCCAGCAGATAGAGCCGGGCACCCCTGTTCGGTTTATTCCCTACGGCAGTTTCGGCCTGTGATCAGTCGACGCTGCCATGAACAGCAAAGGCCTCCAGTGATGCATCCTGAGGCCCCCGGGAGCGGTAGGTTTCCTCGACCCCCAATTCGGTCAGGGTGCGGCTGACCATCAACAGTGTGTTGTCCTCGAAGTCTTCACACATGTTGCGCATCTGATCGATTTCCTCACAGGCCACCGGATAGGCCGCATCGATATTCGGCGCGCCGTAATGGTCAACAAATGTCTGTGCGAGAATCCGGCGAACATGCTCCAGTTCCGGTTCGGTAATGTTGCACACACCCACGAAACTGGCGCGCCCGCCTGATTCAATGCTGTACCAGCCGTTGCTGAATGCCTGACGGGCTTTACCCTTCAGATCTGCTTCGGTCCAGTTGGAAAATTCGAAGCCGCCGGAAATCGCCCATTCACCGCTGGGCGCGGGCTTTTCAAATACGTTTTCATCGGAAATATCCAGCTGAAGGGTTCGGGCCAGTTTCATACGTGCTCCGCGAATTCGATCAAACTCAGTGTCTCGGTCATGACATCCTGACGCAACAGCATCCGGCCTTTTTCATCCAGGCCAACGAAGGTGCCTGGTTTGGGCAGCTCAATCATTTTGCCCAGAGTATCGCATCTTGGCCGCCACTCGTTGTGTACCCGGTCAAAGCCGCTGTCCAGGAAGTAGGTCAGCCACAGCAAGGTGTGCTTGGACCAGCTTTCCAGAAGGGCCATGGGCGTGATTTCGATGCAGCCTTCTTCATACAGACAGGTTTCATCCGGATTTTCTCCCGGCTGGTCCGTCCTCGGAATGAACGGTATTTCAATACCAATGACCAGCCAGTTGGGATAGGCCTTGGGATCGGACACATCCGATGCGAAACGGACACTGCCACAGAGCGCACCGTTTACCTTGATGCGATCGGGCCACTGAAAGTGCACCGGCACTTCGGGCGGGGCCAGCGCACCCAAGCTTTCGGCAAGACCTATCTGGGCCACATAGACCGCCTGAATGGCCTCTTCCAGAGGTGTTTCTGGCGCCAGCACCAGAGCCGCGCGCAGGGTGTCGTCCTGCTCGGAGTAGAACACCGTGCCGGAATCAACACCTGCGACTGCCCGGCTAACGGCTTTATCAAACGGGTCCGTGTGTCTGGGCACCACTTCTCCCGTGAGTAACGGCGGGAACTGGGGTGATTCGATCATTGGATGGCCCGGGCGTAGACGTCAGAGGCAACAATTTCATCGGCAATGCGCTGGAAAGCTTGCGCCTGAGGACTATCCGGCTTGGATACCACAATCGGAACACCGCCATCCGACCCCACACGGATATCGAGATCCAGCGGAATCTCCCCCAGGAAGGGCGAACCGAGTTTCTCTGCTTCCGCCCGCGCGCCACCGTGTCCGAACGGATGGTGCTCTTTGCCGCAGCCATCGCAGACAAACGACGCCATATTTTCGATCAGCCCAAATAGCGGAACTTCCATTCGCTTGAACATATCAATGCCCTTGCGAGCATCCATCAAGGCAATATCCTGCGGTGTCGAGACAATGACTGCACCCGCCACGAAGAACTTCTGACTCAGGGTCATCTGGACATCACCGGTGCCCGGCGGAAGATCCACGAGCAGCACGTCCAGTCGGCCCCACTCGACCTGGTTCATCATCTGCTGCAGTGCACCCATCAGCATCGGACCGCGCCAGACAATCGCTTCATCATCCGAGGCCATCAGGCCGAGAGACATCAGCGTTACGCCATGGTTCCTCAAAGGCAGAATGGTACTTCCGTCCGGACTGGAAGGCCGACCGGAGACCCCCAGCATGCGGGGCTGGCTCGGGCCATAGACGTCGGCATCCAACAGGCCGACTTTCAGGCCTTTTGAGGCCAGGGCCACCGCCAGGTTGGAGGACACAGTCGATTTACCAACGCCACCCTTGCCGGAAGCAACGGCAATAATGCGATCCACGCCCCTCGGGTTCTTGTCCTGCGGCCTTGGAGCGTCAGTTCCGATCAGATTCGGCTTTTTTCCTACTTCGGTGTACTCAACCATGGTGTGTCCTGTTGTTTTTAACTGTCCAGATAATCATCACTGGTGCGAACCCGAGGCCGCTCGCCGCCTGCCATGGGGGCTGTATTCCCATGAAACTGGGCCTTGACCCGACAGTCATCGCACATCTTGATGAGCTGCACATTATCAGAGTTCTTGTACATCCAGTGCTGGTTTTCCAGTTTCTCGACGATCCGGTTAATGGTGCTGGCAACGCCAAACGGAGTGCCACACTTTATGCATTCGAATGGCTCTTCACCATGCAATGCCCGGGCACTGAGCGCCGCCTTGGACACATCAAGCTGGGGTTTGAGGGTGATAGCGGTTTCAGGGCAGGTGCTTTCGCAGATGCCGCACTGGACACAGGCGTTTTCCGTGAATTGGACTTCCGGACGATCCGGATGGTCACCAAGCGCCCCTGTTGGGCAGAGTGATACACAGGCAAGGCAAAGCGTACATTTATCGGAATCAATTTCGATGGCACCGTATGGCGCCCCTATGGGCAGCGGAATCGGCTCTTCAATCTTGTCCGACATCGCAGCCACTGTCACCCGAGTGATATCCCGGCGACCGCCTACCAGCAAAACGGGGTCACTCACGCGTCCGGCATTTTCACCGGCATCGCAGAGCTCAATAGCGGAAATAACCCGCACCCGGCTCGGCGAGTTGTGGGTACCTTTAAGCATGGCCTGGGCCAATTCAACTTCCGCAGTCACCGCCAGACGATCCAGCTCGTTGTCCGCGAGAATCAGAACCTCCGCATACCCGGCTCCGAACGCCGCCAGGATTTCAGCGTGGCCGATGCGATCGACGTGCTCCAGCCCCATCGGGATCAAATCATCCGCGAGGCCATTATCGTAGCGTGCCAGGTTCGCAATCGCCTCTGCTCCTGCACCTAAGGTGTGAAAAACCAGGCGTGGGGATTCATGGGTATGCTCACGATAGACCTTGGCCATCACTTCCACGGCCTTGGTCAGCGCCTCGAACGGCGTCTCATTCATGGTCACCGCAGAGGTCGGACAGACGGCAGCGCATGAGCCACAACCGGCGCAAATGTCCGAGTCGATCTGAATGTGGTCGCCGAAGGAAAAAATGGCTTCCGTCGGGCAGACATCCAGGCAGCGGGTACACCCGGGCTTGTTGGCCCGGGAGTGCGCGCACAGAGACTCTTCGAGCCTGAAGTACACGGTTTTCTCGAACTCACCCACCATTTCTCTGGCTGTCAGGGCGATCCGCTCCAGCTCTCCGGTTTTGTCCGGGTCGGCCCAGAAGTAGCCGTTACGCTTTTCATGGCTGGGAAATGCCGGAGCAACGCCGCGAAGATCGATAAATACATCGCACTCACTGCGGGCGGTGGGCTTGGCTGCTTCATAACCCAATTCACCGCGCCCGGCCGGATGCAGGGGTTGCAGGTGGGCAAATTCCAGCTTGAAATTGCCAAGTGCGCCGTAGGCTCCCGTCAGTTGGCCTTTGGCCACGTCGTAAGCGGCGGATGGCAGCTGGATGGGGCCGGCATCGTTAACAATGCAGGTAACACCCAGCTCATCCTGCACCAGTTCGGCCATCCGGATCGCCTTCTCGGTGGGACCAATGATGCAGCATACGCCGCTGGACTGAATGGTTTTTGCCGGGGCCATGGGCGCCGGCAATTGGGCAGCGGCGATCAGCGCCACCTGCTTCGCATGCAGGCGCTCGGGCTTCGCATCAGATGCACTCCAACCTGCGCGATCCCGAATATCAATAGTTTGTAATGGCGCGGAATGCTGGATCTCCGCGTAAACGTCCTCAGCGAGACGCTCGAACAAAGCTGCCTGCTGGCCACAGGCAATCAGGACGTCACTTCGGGCGCCAAGATGTTCGGCGGCAACACTCATTTCCTTTCCACACAGTTGATCAACTGCAATCACCTGCTCAGCGTCCGCGGCTTTGCGCAAGGCCTCTGAATCAAAGGTCTGTGACTTATCGCAGCTGCACAATAATAGGGTTTTGTATGCCGTCATCAGGAGTTTGACTCTTTCGTTGTTTTTATACGTATACGTTTCCGTATCGCTTTTCGAGCATGCCACAGGCATTATCTTTTGGACAATTGGATAATCGTTTGAGCCCTGCTAGTTTTACGCCAAAACAAAAAATGAGAAGCACCATGTGTAGTCGTACGGAACAGTGGAAACGCGAGTTGAGGGTCGGCGCTGTCGTTCGCCGTTCCCCCGGAGTCACTCGCTGGGTAAAGGAAATCTGGAAGCCCGTTGCCGTTATACCTGGGGCACCTGATGCATTCTGGAAAGAACTGGTCCGCGAGGAAGACGTCGTCGATTACCACGCTGACACCGTTACGATGGAGCTTTTCCGGGCCGACGTCGAGGGCTATCTTGTGTCCCTGAATATGGCTGTTCCATCCATTTGGATCATTATGGACAGGGATGTAACGAGCCAGTCGCCTTCCGGGTGGGTGGTCAGCACTATCACTGCCAGTGCCCATGAGGCATTGGATGCCCTTGATAGCGGCGAGAGCATCGTTGAGGCGGTTCCCATTCCCGAATCGATGGCGGCATGGATCAAGGAATTTATCGACATGCACTACATCGAAGAGCCGTTCAAGAAACGCCGTCGAGACGAGGTTCGTGTTGATGGCGCCGAGGACGCCAAGGGCGACCCGCGCATTCGTCAGGAAAGTGACGTTTACCGTGCTCCTGCGAATATCAAAAAGCCGAGAATTCAGTAATGGCGGAATCTAGACTCCAGCGCTGGGCGCGCAAAAAAGCTGAAGCCGGAAAGCGGCCGGAACCACCCCCTCCTCCGGTTACAGAGACTCAACTGACCCCGGAAGAGCAGGAGCTTGCGACCAATGAAGCACTGCCCGAACACGAGCTTTTGGAGAAATATGACCTTCCTGACCCGGACAACATCGAGCTGGGCACAGACATCACCGGTTTCATGCGCAAGGAAATCCCGGAGTTCCTCCGAAAGAGGGCTCTGAGAGGGCTATGGAAATCCAACCCGGTACTGGCCGTTTTGGACGGCCTCAACGATTACGATGAGGACTACACATTGGCCTCGACGGCCGGGCAGACAGTGACAACCCTATATAAGGTTGGGGAGGGACTCGTCGAAAAAGCCAAAAAAGCCTCGGAGGTTGTGGACGATCAGTCGGAAAAGCAGGCGATCTCTTCGATGGCAGAGCCGGATTCGACGGCTGCCGGGGAACCGGAGTCTGAGGACAGCCCCGAGCTGGAGGACATGGCAACGCCGACGGAACTTCCCGAGCAACAGCTTGCCCAAGAAGAGGCCAGCCAGTTGGAAGAGGAGCCGGAACCACGCTTCCGTCCTCGTATGCGTTTTGACGATTAGCAGAATGCATTCCAGCTATTAGCAAATCAAAGGCAGGTCAGGCTACTATTCCCGGATATGAACTAGCATAGTGCGACAGACCACAAATAATAATTAGAAGGAACATGAATTGAGCAATACTGCGGAAATCCAGTGCCCCCGTTCGATCTCCGAGGAAGATCGTGCCAGGGCCCAGATCTATCAGCTGTTGGGCTCCCTGCTTGTCGACCCTCCCTCCAGCGACTTATTGAAGGGGCTGGCATCACTACAGGGTGACGAGACGCCCCTCGGTTCAGCCTGCAAGAATCTGGCCGCCCTGGCAGAACGTACCAACCCGTATGACGCCGAGCGAGAGTTTAACAACTTGTTTGTTGGCCTCGGTCGTGGAGAATTGCTTCCCTACGCCAGTTACTACCTCACCGGTTTCCTGAACGAGAAGCCCCTGGCGGAGCTGAGAACCGATCTCATGTCCCGCGGTATCAAATCCCGCAGCGATGTAAAGGAGCCAGAAGATCACATTGGCACCCTTTGCGAAATCATGGCCGGCATCATTACCGGCGATTTTCCCTGCGACAGCGGACTGCCGTCGCAAAAAGCGTTTTTTGATGCCCATCTGGCGAAGTGGGCAGCCTTGTTTTTTACTGATTTGGAAGAAGCGCAAAGCGCCATCTTCTACGCGCCAATAGGTTCGCTTGGTCGAGCCTTCATGGCCGTGGAAGCCGACGCCTTTGCAATTCAGTAACCGGGATTTCAAGGTCCCATTAACCCAGGGGGAGGTGTCCAATGGACAACCCGAAGCGTGAAAACAGCCGTCGCCATTTCTTGAAAATGGCAGCAGCCGCAGCTCCTGCTGCCGTTGCCATGACGGTTGCACCGAACGCCGCAGCTGAGGTCGTCAGAAAAGATGTGCCGAAAAGCAGCGGTTTACGTGATACCGAACACACACGTAAATATTTCGAATCGGCTCGCTTTTAACGGGGGTGTGAGTTGATCGAGGTTGCGAAAGGCCCTTGAGAGACTCAGCTTTCCGGGAAAACGAGAATAATAAAGAGAGAGGTAAACGACATGTTAAGGAAGAAGACCAACGGGGTAGCGAAAGGCTCCCGTGCAGGTTCTTTGCTTTCTTCTCTCGCTGCCAAGACTCTGGACCGTCGTCAATTTCTGACAACGTCTGGCGTGGCAGTGGGTGGTCTGGCGGCACTGTCGCTGACATCGGGACGGGTGGAAGCCGCAGCCCCTGCAACCGGTGGCGGAGAAGTGGTCGTCAAGAAATCCGTGTGTACGCACTGCTCGGTCGGCTGCACCGTCGAAGCCGAAGTTCAGAACGGCGTATGGACCGGCCAGGAGCCAGGCTGGGACAGCCCCTTCAATATGGGTGCTCACTGCGCCAAAGGCGCCTCCGTGCGGGAACATGCCCACGGCGAACGTCGTCTTAAGTCGCCCATGAAAATGGTTAATGGCCAGTGGCAAAAGATTTCCTGGGACACCGCCATCAACGAAATCGGCGACAAAATGCTCGAAATCCGCGAGCAAAGCGGTCCCGATTCGGTCTACTGGCTGGGCAGCGCAAAGTTCAACAATGAACAGGCCTACCTGTACCGTAAGTTTGCGGCCTACTGGGGCACCAACAACGTGGACCACCAGGCACGTATCTGCCACTCCACGACCGTCGCCGGCGTAGCCAATACCTGGGGCTACGGCGCAATGACCAACTCCTACAACGACATCCACAAGTCCAAAGCGATCTTCATCATCGGGGGCAACCCCGCCGAAGCGCACCCGGTGTCGCTGCTGCATGTATTGAAGGCGAAGGAAGAAAATAACGCTCCGCTGATCGTGTGCGATCCGCGCTTCACGCGGACAGCGGCCCATGCCGACGAATTCGTCCGTTTCCGCCCGGGCTCAGATGTTGCGCTGGTGTGGGGTATTCTCTGGCACATCTTCGAAAACGGCTGGGAAGACAAAGAATTCATCCGTACCCGTGTGTACGGCATGGAAGACATTCGCGAGGAAGTGAAGCGCTGGAATCCCGAAGAAGTTGAGCGTGTAACCGGCGCACCGGGTGCACAGCTTGAGCGTGTGGCCCGTACTCTGGTCAACCACCGGCCCGGCACGGTTATCTGGTGTATGGGTGGTACCCAGCACACCAACGGTAACAACAACACCCGCGCTTACTGCGTGCTTCAGCTGGCCCTCGGCAACATGGGCGTAGCAGGCGGCGGTACTAACATCTTCCGCGGCCACGACAACGTTCAGGGAGCTACCGACCTCGGTGTGCTTGCCGACACCCTGCCTGGCTATTACGGACTGTCTGCTGGTTCCTGGGCCCATTGGGCAAGAGTTTGGGAAGAGGACCTCGACTATTTGAAAGGCCGCTTTGCGGTTTGGGACAAAGACGGCAAGTCCCGGGCCATGATGAACGAGAAGGGCATCCCGGTCTCCCGCTGGATTGACGGTGTTCTGGAAGCCAAGGAAAACCTTGAGCAGCCGGACAACACCCGGGCCATGGTTCTGTGGGGGCATGCGCCCAACTCCCAGACCCGAATGCCAGAAATGAAAGAGGCCATGGAGAAACTCGACCTGTTGGTTGTCGTGGATCCCTTCCCGACCGTTTCTGCCGTTCTCCACGATCGTAAGGAAGGCGCCTACCTGCTGCCCACGACCACCCAGTTCGAGACCCACGGCTCGGTAACCGCGTCGAACCGTTCTCTGCAGTGGCGTGAAAAAGTAGTAGAGCCGCTGTTCGACTCCAAGGTCGATCACGAAATCATAAAACTGTTTGCGGACAAGTTCGGCTTCACCGATCGCATGTTCCGCAACATCGCCATTGATGGCGATGAGCCGTCGATTGAGGACATTACCCGCGAATTCAACCGCGGCATGTGGACCATCGGCTACACGGGTCAATCGCCTGAGCGCATGAAGAAACACATGAAGTACCAGCACCACTTCGACAAGACCACCCTGCGCGCAGTGGGTGGACCTTGCGATGGTGACTTCTACGGTATGCCGTGGCCGTGCTGGGGCACCCCGGAGATGAACCACCCGGGAACGGCCAACCTGTACGACATGTCGTTGCCAGTCTCTGAGGGTGGCCTGACGTTCCGGGCCCGCTTTGGTGTTGAACACAACGGTCAGAACATTTTGGCAGATGGTGTTTACTCCAAGAATTCGGAAATCAAGGACGGGTATCCAGAGTTCACCATGCAAATGCTGATGGACCTGGGCTGGGACGGCGACCTGACGGCTGAAGAACGAGCCAGCATCGAAGCAGTGGCCGGCCCGTCAACCAACTGGAAGACAGACCTGTCCGGTGGTATCCAGCGCGTGGCCATCAAACACGAATGTGCGCCATTTGGTAACGCCAAGGCCCGTGCCATTGTCTGGAACTTCCCGGATCCGGTACCGCTGCACCGTGAACCTCTGTACACCACACGTCGCGACCTGGTAGCGGATTACCCGACCTATGAGGACAAGACTTTCTGGCGGGTACCGACCCTGTACGAGTCAATCCAGAAGAACGACTTCAGCAAGGAGTTCCCGATCATTCTCACCTCCGGCCGTCTGGTCGAATACGAGGGTGGTGGTGACGAAACTCGCTCAAACCCCTGGCTGGCAGAACTGCAGCAGGATATGTTCATCGAGATCAATCCTCGTGACGCCAACAATCTGAATGTCCGTGACGGCAATGACGTCTGGGTGTCCGGTCCAGAGGGGGCGAGGATCAAAGTCAAGGCCATGGTCACCGAGCGTGTTGGAGAAGGCGTGGCGTTCATGCCGTTCCACTTCGGCGGCCACTACCAGGGCAAAGACCTCCGGGACAAGTACCCGAAGGGCGCTGACCCCATCGTTCTCGGTGAATCCACCAACACTGTTCAAACATACGGGTACGACTCGGTCACACAGATGCAAGAGACCAAAGCCACCCTATGTTCGATCATGCCGGCATAACAAGAGGTGTAGACCATGGCACTTGAAGGACAAGCACGCGCAAAATTCCTTTGCGATGCCGAACGCTGCATCGAATGCAATGCTTGCGTAACGGCCTGTAAGAATGAGCACGAAGTCCCCTGGGGCATCAACCGTCGTCGGGTAGTCACCATTGAAGATGGTAAACCTGGCGAGCGTTCGATCTCGGTAGCTTGCATGCACTGTTCAGACGCGCCTTGTATGGCCGTCTGTCCGGTGGATTGCTTCTACCAGACCGAAGACGGTGTGGTGTTGCACTCCAAGGATCTGTGCATTGGTTGTGGGTATTGTTTTTACGCTTGCCCCTTCGGCGCGCCCCAGTTCCCGCAAGCGGGCAACTTTGGCAGCCGTGGCAAGATGGACAAATGCACGTTCTGTGCAGGTGGTCCGGAAGAAGACAACTCCGCGGCTGAGTTCAACAAATATGGACGCAACCGTATTGCCGAGGGCAAGCTGCCGATTTGTGCAGAGATGTGCTCCACCAAAGCCTTGCTGGCTGGTGACGGCAACGACGTGGCGGACATCTATCGTCAACGCGTGGTGAACCGTGGCTTCGGTTCCGGCGCCTGGGGATGGGGCACGGCTTACGAGAAGAAGGGTGCATAACATCGCCTGAGAATTCCGGGGCCCCTGTTGCCCCGGTAATCTCTGAAGAAACGAATTCTTCTGGTTGATTCCGTTGGAGTGCTCACATGAATCTAAACTTTTTTGGTGCCGCCCTATTTGTATTGGCGACACTGGTCTCCAGCCCGTTATGGGCGGAAGAGGCTTCGGCGGTTGATCGGACCGCTACCGGGGGTGCACAAACTCTCGAGGATATTATGGCCCGTCAGCAACAGTTGAAAGTGGACGAGAGCTTTCGGTCTGAAAACCTGGGCAACCCTGCTAACGCCGCTCCGATCAGTGGTCAGTTGGGTACTAACGGTGGCCGCTCGGATGCCGACATCTGGCGCGGTGTACGTTACAACGAAGCGGATATCAGGAGTCAAGCCCGGACACCCGCGGCTACCGTTCTGATCCAGGACGGGGGCATGCCTTGGTACAAGCTACGTGAAGGACCGTTAATCACCTACGGTGGTCTTGCGCTGTTGGGCATGATTGCGCTGTTGACGGTGTTTTATTTCATTCGTGGCAGAATCAAAATCGATGGTGGCCCTGCCGGCACTACGATTGAACGATTCAAAGCCATCGAACGCTTTGGCCATTGGCTGCTAGCAGGCTCGTTTGTAGCTTTGGGCCTAACAGGACTGATCACATTAATGGGGCGCAGTTTCCTTATTCCCATGATGGGGCCTGATGCCTTCGCCACTATGGCCGCTGGCTCCAAATGGCTGCACAACAATGTTGCCTGGGCTTTCATGCTGGGTTTGGTGATGACTTTTGTGATGTGGGTAGCCCACAACATTCCTAATAAACTTGATTGGCAGTGGCTAAAAGCTGGCGGCGGGATATTTTCCGATGCTCACCCTTCGGCCAAGAAGTTCAATGCCGGACAGAAGATTGTTTTCTGGATGGTTATGATTCTGGGCTTTTCCGTGTCACTTTCTGGACTGTCGCTGTTGTTCCCGTTCCAAATGCCAATGTTTGCCGACACTTTCGGCTTTATTAACGGCATTCTTGGCACGAGCCTACCAACCGATCTTGCGCCCCATGAAGAAATGCAATATGCCAATATCTGGCATTCGATTGTCGCCTTCGTGATGATGGTCGCCATCCTTGCTCACATCTACATTGGTTCGGTCGGCATGGAAGGCGCCTTCGACGCCATGGGTAACGGTCAGGTCGATCTGGAGTGGGCGCGCCAGCACCACGACCTGTGGGTCGCTGAGGTAAAAGCCAAACAAGGCGAAGGAGGGTCATCATGAAAGTTATGATTGCCGGTTTTGTCGCCGCCTTGGTGATTGCCTATGCTGCTCCAATCGTATTGGATCAGTTTGGCTGGTCTTCCTCCGCACAATACAGCAGTGAAACGAGTGTGCGTCTTGATCAATCAAGCCGCTGAACAGGCTCCCGAGCTGACAGAGGTATACCAGGTCGACGCTGTCGGCCTGGTGTGCCCTCTCCCCATTCTGCGTTTCAAAAAACGCACCCAGCATCTGCCCAGCGGCACCCAAGTGGAGTTTCTGGCCGATGACCCTACCGGTCGCAAAGACCTGCAAGCCCTATGCGACATCACCGGCCACCGTATCCACTGGATCCGCGAAGAAGGTGCAGGCGTCCTCCGGTATCGAATTTCCTTAGCCTGAACGGCGCCTGGGAATATTAACGCCTACACACACCGAACAGCCGGCCGGTCGGCCATGGCTAGGAGCCGTTCCTGCGCCGGTTGAATCAAGCCCCCATTGGAACTCGCAGTTTCATCAAGCACCCGCACCAGCCACGACGGGATTTGCGGGCTGAGGGAATAGTAAATCCACTGGCCACGGCGCTCCGTTTCCAGCAACCCCGTGTCTTTCAATGTGGCCAAGTGCCGGCTGACTTTGGGCTGGGGCGCATCAAAGGCTTCGGTCAGTTCACAGACGCAGAGCGGGCCCTGATCCCGAATCAGCAACAGCGCAGACAACCGAAACTCATCGGCCATGGACTTAAAAACCGCGACCGGATCATAGCTGATGGGCTTCCGCCCGGTCTCCTTCTGATGCACCTGGGTAAACAGTGAGATCCGCTCTTTGATCTCCTTGAGGGTCAGGGCAAAGGTGGCGTGGCGGTTGGAGGGTACCGGATCGGGAAAATCCCAGGCAATCTGTTGCGCGGGTTGGCACACACTGCCGCACTGGTGGTTGGCAGCTTTTTCACACAGGGTGATCACATAATCCCAATGCTGCCCCTGCAGATCGGCCAACTGCTTGCTGTGCAAACTATCGGTAGCAATGCCCGCCTCTTGTAGCACCTGCAATGCCATTGGGTGGGGCGAGGTCGGCCCGGTGCCTGCACTGGCCACTTCGAACAGGTCACCAGCCATGTCCCGGAGCAGAGCTTCTGCCATCAATGAACGAGCACTATTGGCGGTGCAGACGAACAAAACCCGGCGTTTCATTTCGAACCCT
This sequence comes from Marinobacter sediminum, assembly GCF_016820575.1. Classification (GTDB taxonomy): domain Bacteria; phylum Pseudomonadota; class Gammaproteobacteria; order Pseudomonadales; family Oleiphilaceae; genus Marinobacter; species Marinobacter sediminum. The sequence continues at coordinate 200,294 of NZ_JAEMQH010000001.1, forward strand.
CAATATATGCGGATTTTTGAATATGCGTTTTTCCGGATAGTAAGCTCAGCCCAGTGACGAGTAAAGGTTTTACGCGCTTCGCGAACGGAGTGAAGTGCCAGCAGATAGACAACAACAAGATCCATAGCAAGCGAACCTTCGTATTCTGCCCCTCATCTATAAAAGCTTATGAGCCAAGGGATAACGAACGATGAAGGACAATCAGATACCGATCATGCTGACCAGTCAGCAAATTACCACCCTTCAGGACATGATCCTGGAGAAACAATTCGAGATTGCCACTGCTCAATCGGAGCGACAGTCCACGGCAAGCTCCAGCGCCTTGCGCGAGCAAATGAGCCACATCACCGATCTACTGATGGCACTGAACATGGCACTGCCGAACAACCACGTTCCCGATGCCCAAAGCTTCATCTCGGTTCGCCATAAAGAAACTGCCGACAGCCCTCACTGAGCAAGCCGCCGAGCTACTGAGCCCGACAGGGAGAATGATCGTACACATTCAGCGCGTCACTCCTCGAAAGGTCGGAAACTATGAAAATCAAGGCTCTGCTGCTCACTGCCACGCCGTCCGCAGCCTTGTCGCTTTATTCGGCCCTTGCTTCGGATTCAATGCCCGCTTCGGTGGTCCCGCTTGAATGATCGAGGCGGCCTGGAATGGGCTGACGAGACTCGCCGTTGATCGGAACGAGTACAAGGCTGTGGTGACCTTACGACAGTGTTGTTACACCCAATTCCAGTAGCGCCAACGCGCACTCTACTACCCCTCGACCGGCTGACACGTCGGGCACACATACAAGCGCCGACTGGCCACCATTCTCTTGACGATCTTGGTGCCACACTCGTGACAGGCCCTCGATTCGCGATTAAACACCATGTGCCGACGCTGATTGAAACTCCAGCCCTGCTCTTTTAACGCCTGCGCCCGATCCGGATCGTTGGTAATGCCTTTCAGAACGTAGGTGCGGTCAATCAATTTGAGTACGGCTTCGGCCAGCCGCTTGCGACTGCTGGCATCAAGATCTCGGGGACGGTTTTTCGGAGCCAGTCGCGCTTCGAATAGAATCTCGGAGCGCAGGTAATTGCCCACGCCGGCGATGAAGCCCTGATCGAGCAAGAGCCCACCCAGATTCCGCCCCCGAAAACGCTTGTCGTCAAACACCGCCATCAGGTCATCAACCGAAACGTTCTGGTTCAGGGGATCCGGTCCAAGACGGGCCAGATAGTCTACTTCGTGCAGTTCGTCCGGTCGGACCAAACGGATGTCGGAGGCGCTGTATAAGCGGGCGGCTTTTTTGGGGGCAATAATGGCAAAGCGAAGCTGCCGTCTGGTGCGAGGCACCACCGACGGCCTGCCGATGCGCCACTTGCCGTACAGCTGATTGTGACTATAAACGCACCAGGGACCGTCCTCATCCGTCGCCGCGAAGAAGATCAGCACCGCCTTGCCCCGGGCAGCCACCTCCGTGACCTGGCGTCCGGACAGCATTGATTCGAATGGTTTGAAGTGATCGAAGGCAAAAAACACCTGCTCGGCAGTCTTGCCGGCAACAGCCTTACCTATGTCATCGACCATACGGCGTATTTCGGGGCCTTCCGGCATGAGCTGGCTCCGTATTAGCGTGGGTGAATTCATAACCGTATCCACGTCTTATAGGGCCAGTCACTGCAGCAGGATCACAACAACGCGGGAACACTACCCTTAGCACTCTTCAGCACCTCTGTTCTGGCGCCAATGAAACATCCCTGACTGTTTTCCCAAAATAGTGGCGGCAAGGCGGTCATCACTGGGCCCATTGGCGAGCCCGTAACACACGTGAAGAGGCAGCAGGTGCTCCTCCCGGGGATGGCAGAACCGCGCGTGGGGTGCGGATTCCCAATTCACCAGGCGCTGGTAGCGCTCTGTTTCGGTGAGATCGGGGTCGCAGCAGGTCTGCGCCAGCCAATCTTCGAAGGCCTGATTCGAGGCCTGGACCTCTGGGGTATTCGGCGCAAAAAACGCCCGCATGTTGTGGAACGAGAAGCCCGACCCGATCACCAGCAGATTGTCATACTCCAGGTGTCTGAGCGCACGCCCTATCGACAGATGGGTAGCGGCGTCCAGGCTATTAACCAGTGAAAGCTGAACTACCGGAATATTGGCTTCCGGGTACATCAACTTCAGTGGCACAAACACGCCATGATCAAAACCCCGCTGGGTGTCGAGCCGCGGTGACATACCGGCCTGTTGCAGCACCCCAAACACACGGGTTGCCAATTCAGGTTGGCCTGGACACGGGTACTGGATGTCATAAGCCTCGGGCGGGAAACCATGATAATCATAGATCAACGGCGGATGGCTGCCCGCGGTGATGGTGGGCGCTGACTCTTCCCAGTGGGCGCTGATAACCAGAATCGCGTCGGGCTTGCGCAATGTAGCCGCAAGCTCGGTAAGCCGATCCACCATATCCCTGTGCTCCGGGTCGCCCAACAAGGGCCGGGGCCCACCTCCGTGGGACACGAATACAACATCGGTTCCGGTATTCATCGCGCCTGCTCCTTTTCAAACGAACGCGCTCCCCGTTTTCGGGGAGCGGTGCCAACTGGACTAATTGCCCTGTCTGACCACCATTGCAGGGTCAGGCTACTGCCTGCCGATTGAGGCCGACGCCGCCCATCTGCCGCTCCATTAGCCCGTCCAGCGAGAAACGGCCGCCACCCTGAAGGGTCAAGGCCACGGTTACCGCAAACAATGTCAGCGCGTATTCGTAACCATTGTTGGACATAAACAGGCCGTTGCTGAAGTGGACCGCAAATATCGCCACCAACATGGTCAATGCCGACACCAGCGCCGCCGGACGAGTCAACAAACCAAGCACCAGCGCCAGGCCGCCGAAGAACTCGGCACTACCGGCTAGAAGTGCCATCAGGTAGCCCGGTTCAAGACCAATACTTGCCATCCACTGGCCAGTGCCTTCCAGCCCGTAACCGCCAAACCAGCCAAACAGTTTCTGCGCCCCATGGGCCGCCAGGATCAAGCCAACCGGAACCCGCAGGATCAATGACGCGAAACCACCGTTGGAACCGAGCAATGCCTGTGCAAATTGAGTGTTCATGTTTGTCACCTCTAAGCTTTCTTTAGTTAATGTGTCCTGAAGCGCTGCCTCAGTCGATGTAGAGACTTTACTCTCGCCAAATCGAAAGACTAAGAGGGCTAATATTGAGTTATTATCAACACTACGTTGATAAAATTAAGCCGGAGGGGAAAAAGATGGACCGCATCGAGGCCATGCGCGCCTTCGTGACCGTCGTCAATGAAGGGTCGTTCACCAGCGCCGCCGACAGGCTGGCGATGTCGCCTCAACTCGCCAGCAAGTACGTTTCCCAGCTGGAGCAACACCTGGGCGTGCGCCTGCTCAACCGCACCACCCGAAAACTGCACCTGACCGAGGCGGGAGCCCGATACCACCAACACGCCCAGCAGGTGCTGGACGACATCGACGACATAGAGAACCAGCTGGGTGACCTACAAACCCAGGCGCGGGGCCTGCTCCGAATCAGCGCTCCGGTCTCCTTTGCCACCCGTCACATGGCCCAGTTGCTGAGCGATTTCCAGAGCGCCCACCCGGATGTCGGCATAGACCTGCAGCTAAACGACCGTAAAGTCGACATCGTAGAAGAGGGCTTCGACATCGCTCTACGCATCGGCCATCTGAAAAGCTCATCGCTGATTGCCAGACGGATTGCACCGGTGCGTCTTGTACTGTGCGCCTCGCCCGACTACTTGGCGCAACAAGGCACTCCCATGCACCCGGACGACCTCCAACACCACCGCTACTTGCGTTATAGCTACATGGACCCTGAAGCCAGCCCTGCCTTACTCAAAGGATTCCAGGGCAGCGCTCGCGACAGCAGCCGCGACATGATCAGCAACAACGGCGATGTGCTGGTGGCGGCAGCCATCGCAGGTGCAGGGATTGCGCTGCAGCCCACGTTTATTTCCGGCGCCGCGATCAAGAAAGGTGCCTTGCAGATCGTTCTGCCCGACTACGAGCCCGAGCCCATGTCGCTGTATGCCGTGTATGCCCATCGCCAGTTGCTGGCCAGTAAAGTGCGCAGCTTCATCGACTTCATCGACGGCTATTTTGGCGAGCCGCCCTATTGGGATCGGTTTGAGTAACGGGAAGCGGTTCAATGCTATGCTGAACTTTTATGCCTCTGACAGCGCAGCGCCGTTGGCGCCTCAGACTTGGGAGAAGAACAATGACAGCATTCACCTTTAACACCACCAAAAGCGTTATTTGCGAGCCCGGCGCGATCAAGAAACTGGGCGCAATCGTGAAAGAACAGATCGGCAAGCGGGTGTTGATCGTGACGGATCCTGGCCTGATCAAGGCGGGCCTGTTGACCAGCGCGACTGACTCTCTGGATCAAGCCGGTGTGGAATATCAGGTGTTTGATGGCGTTGTTGCCGATCCCCCCGTGGCTGTCGTGGAAGCTGCCCTTGCCGAGGCCCGGGCAGCCAGCATTGATGGAGTTATCGGCTTTGGCGGCGGCTCGTCCATGGACATCGCCAAACTGATTGCGCTGCTGATGGGCGGCGGTGAGAAACTGGACGACATCTACGGCGTCGGGATGGCTAAAGGCCAGCGACTGCCGCTGATTCAGATCCCCACCACGGCCGGTACCGGCTCTGAAGTCACGCCCATTTCCATCATTACCGTGGGCGAGGCCGAGAAGAAAGGCGTGGTGGCACCGCAGCTGCTTCCAGACGTGGCCCTGCTGGATGCCGAGCTGACCCTTGGCCTGCCGGCTTCGGTGACCGCAGCAACCGGGGTGGATTCGATGGTTCATGCCATTGAAAGCTATACCTCCGCCTCAGCCAACAATAACCCGGTATCCCGCACGCTGGCCCGAGAAGCTCTGCGCTTGTTGGGCGCCAATATTGAGACGGCAGTGAAAGACGGCCGTAATGTTCAGGCCCGCTCCAACATGCTGCTGGGCGCCATGCTGGCCGGACAGGCTTTTGCCAATTCACCGGTAGCCGCCGTGCACGCCCTGGCCTACCCGATCGGCGGCATCTTCCATGTGCCCCACGGTCTTTCCAATGCCCTGGTGCTGCCCCACGTGATGCGATTTAACGCCAGTGCCTGTGCCGACGCCTACGCCACCCTGGCGCCCGACGCCTTCCCGGATCTGGCCTCAGTGCCAGAGGCGCAACGAGTAGATGAGTTCATCAACCGTCTGGAAGCCTTGAGTGCGGATATCGGGCTGGAACAAACTCTGCGAGAAGTAGGCATTGGCGAGACCGACCTTCCGGTCATGGCCGCTGATGCCATGAAGCAGACCCGCTTGCTGGTGAACAACCCACGGGAAGTCTCAGAAGCGGACGCCTTGGCCATATACCGAGCCGCGTACTGACACGAGCCGACCAACAGGAGAATTTTTTTGGAACGAAGCAACTTCCCGATGTTCTACGCCATCAACACCCGTTGGATGGATAACGACATCTACGGCCATGTAAACAATGTCACCTATTACTCCTACTTCGATTCCACCATCAATCGCTTCCTGATTGAGGAAGGCGGCCTGGATATCCATAACGGCTCGGTGGTCGGATTTGTGGTCAGCTCCAATTGCCAGTTCCGCAAACCCGTAGCCTATCCGGAGATAGTGGAGGCTGGATTACGGGTGGTGAAAACCGGTAACAGCTCGGTGACTTACGAGGTGGGCATTTTCCGGCAAGGCGACAACGAGGCATCTGCTGTCGGTCAGGTAGTGCACGTGTTCGTAAACCGGGAGAGCAACACCTCCACGCCAATTCCCGGCAATCTCCGAAGTGCCATGGAGAGAATTAGCCAACCCTGACCTAAAGGGACTGCCAGCGGGCACTGAAGAAATCGAGAAACACCTGAATTCGGGCCGACAGCGTGGTATTGCGATAGTAAACCGCATTCACCAGCTCCCGCGGATTGGGCCGAGTCAGGTGCTCGCCGAGCACTTCCACCAGGCGGCCTTGCTTCACATCCTCCCCCACCATAAAGCGCGAAAGGTAGGCCAGACCATTGCCTTGCAGACACAGCTGGCGTACCGCTTCACCACTGCTGGCACGGATGGACGGCCGGATTTGCAGGCCATCACCCACATGCCAATGATTGAGCGATTCCGGCGCGGTGAAACCGATCAGCGTGTGCCTGGCCAGATCGTCGGACGTCTCACATGGCCCCTGCTCCCGCAAATACTCAGGCGACCCTACGATCGACAATGGCGACCGCCCCATCGGCCGCGCGTGTAGCGTTGAATCCTCCAGCGGACCGATCCGGATTGCGACATCAATACGTTTTTCCAGCAGATCCACCATCTGATCACTGGCGGTCAGCTCCAGCTCGATCTCCGGGTACGCCTCCCGAAACGCTTTTACGTGCGGCACGATCTGATGCAGGACAAAGGGATTGGCGGCGTCTACCCGTAACCTCCCCGCGGGTTTTTGCCGCCGGACTGCCAACGTTTCTTCCGCCTCTTCCAGAGTGGACAACCCGGCACGCACCTGGTCGATAAAAGCCCGACCTTCCTCGGTCAGGTTGACCTGGCGTGTGGTGCGATTGAGCAAGGTGGCGCTCAGGGATTTCTCCAGACGGGACACTGCCCGGGAAACCTTGGTCACCGAGATTTCCAAATGTTCCGCCGCGGCGCTGAAACCACCGCTGTCGACTACCGCCAGCAGGTAAACCAGATCCTCAGAACGACTTTTCATTGCATATTCCGCAAAGGTTATTTTCGGAAAGAGACATTTATCGCAAAAGTATGAGGCGCCAGACTAGCCAGCGTCAATCAAACCTACTGGAGATATCTGACATGCCCATTGCGTTATTTGCACTGACGCTCAGTGCCTTTGCAATCGGGACCACCGAGTTCGTTATTGTCGGCCTGGTTCCAACCATTGCCCTGGATCTGGGAGTCAGCCTGCCGTCGGCGGGCCTGCTGGTCAGCCTGTATGCGCTCGGTGTTGCCATCGGCGCACCGGTTCTAACCGCTCTCACCGGGCGTTGGAACCGCAAACTGGTACTGCTGTCGCTGATGGCATTGTTCATCCTTGGCAACTTGCTGGCGTGGATGGCACCGAACTACGGCTCGTTGATCACCGCCCGGATCCTCACTGGCCTTGCCCACGGGGTGTTCTTCTCGATCGGCTCGACCATCGCCACCAGCCTGGTAGCGAAAGATAAAGAAGCCAGTGCCATCGCCATCATGTTCACTGGCCTCACGGTAGCCCTAGTGACAGGCGTTCCACTGGGGACATTCATCGGTCAGACATTTGGCTGGCGCGCGACCTTCCTCATCGTCGCCGCCCTGGGTGCCATTGCCCTGGTTGGCAGTGCCCTACTGGTCCCGAAAAACCTTAAGCAATCGGTGCCAGCGAGCCTGAGCCAGCAATTGCAGGTGCTCACTCACCCGCGCCTGCTACTGGTCTATGCCATGACCGCCATAGGCTATGGCGGAACATTCACCGCGTTCACCTACCTCACCCCCATTCTTGAGGATGTGACCGGCTTTGCTTCTGGCATGGTGAGCCTGCTACTCCTGGTTTATGGCGTGTCGGTGGCCACCGGAAACATTTGGGGCGGTGAACTCGCAGATCGCCTGGGGCCGACATCTGCGCTGTACATTATCTTTGGCGGGCTGGCGGCGATCATGTTTGCGCTCACCTTCAGCGCCCACTACCCGATTGCCGCCGTGATCACCTTGCTGGTCTGGGGTGCCTTTGCCTTCGGCAATGTTCCGGGGCTGCAGGTGTACGTCGTGCAACTGGCCGAACGCTACACACCTCACTCGGTTGATGTAGCTTCCGGTCTCAACATCGCTGCGTTCAACATCGGCATTGCCGGTGGCGCCTGGCTTGGCGGGCATATTGTTGAAGACATGGGGTTAATGAGTACGCCCTGGATCGGCGGGCTCATCGTGCTTTCGGCCTTGATGCTGACGCGGATTTCGGCAGCACTGGACAGCCGCAGTCCTATCCCAGCCTAGATTCCCCCAGAAGCTTCCGGTTGTGGCCGGCACGAGCTGAGCCGGGTCAATGCTATTGCTCGGCTTGAACGGGACAATTAACTCCTACCCAGTCGGCAAGGAATCAATAAAAAAGGGGCATGACAGTTTTACTGCCATGCCCCTCATTGGTTGATTGACTGACCGATTATTTAGGCCAGATCAAACCGGTCCGCGTTCATCACCTTGTTCCAGGCAGCCACGAAGTCCTTAACGAACTTCTCTTTCGAATCCGCCTGAGCGTAGATCTCGGAGATCGCCCGCAGTTGCGAGTTCGAGCCGAAGATCAGATCCACCCGGGTACCGGTCCATTTCACGTCGCCGGTCTTGCGGTCGCGGCCCTCGAAGACGTCGGGATCCTCGGAGGTTGGCTTCCACTCGGTGTCGAGGTCGGTCAGGTTCACGAAGAAATCGTTCGTGAGCTGGCCCGGCGACTTGGTGAACACACCGTGTTTGGCCTGCTTGTAGTTGGCATCCAGGGCACGCATACCACCCACCAGCACCGTCATCTCCGGTGCACTCAGGCCCAGCAGCTGCGCCCGATCAACCAGCATCTCCTCGTCTGAGACCGTAAATCTGGCCCGGCGATAGTTGCGGAATCCGTCCGCTTCCGGTTTCAGCGGCTCGAACGACTCGGCATCGGTCTGCTCGTCCGTGGCGTCGGTGCGGCCCGGAGCAAATTCAACGATCACCTTGTGACCGGCGTCTTTCGCCGCTTTCTCAACTGCGGCTGCGCCACCCAGTACGATCAGATCGGCCAGGGACACCTGCTTGTTGCCAGACTGCGCGTCATTGAACGCCTTCTGGATGCCTTCCAACGTCTGCAGTACTTTCGCCAATTGCTGCGGCTCATTGGACTCCCAGTCTTTCTGGGGCGCCAGCCGGATGCGTGCGCCATTGGCACCACCGCGCATGTCGGAGCCGCGGAACGTGGAGGCAGAGCACCAGGCAGTCGAAACCAGCTCAGGCACGGACAAGCCTGATTCCAGGATCTTACTCTTGAGATCGGCAATGTCCTGGGAATTCACCAGCTCATGGCTTACCGGCGGTACCGGATCCTGCCAGATCAGATCTTCGGCCGGCACTTCCGGGCCGAGGTAGCGAACCTTCGGGCCCATGTCCCGGTGCGTCAGCTTGAACCAGGCCCGGGCAAAGGCATCGGCGAACTCTTCCGGGTTCTTGTGGAAGTGCTCAGAGATCTTGCGGTACTCCGGATCCATCTTCATCGCCATGTCGGCGGTCGACATCATGATAGGCACTTTCTTGGACGGATCTTCCGGATCCGGTGCCATATCGCTTTCTGTCAAACCGACAGGCTTCCACTGGTTGGCGCCGGCCGGACTCTTGGTCAGTTCCCAGTCGTACTTGAACAGTACGTCAAAGTAACCCATGTCCCACTTGGTCGGGTTGGCGGTCCAGGCGCCTTCCAGGCCGCTGGTAATGGTGTCTCGGCCTTTGCCGGTGCCGTAGTTGTTTCTCCAGCCCAGGCCCATTTCCTCCATCGGGGCAGCTTCGGGTTCCGGGCCCACATGCGCGGGGTCACCGGCACCATGGGTTTTACCGAAGGTATGGCCACCAGCGGTCAGGGCTACGGTCTCGTAGTCGTTCATCGCCATGCGGGCGAAGGTTTCCCGAATATCGTGAGCCGAGGCCAGCGGGTCAGGGTTGCCGTCCGGGCCTTCCGGGTTTACGTAAATCAGGCCCATCTGCACTGCAGCCAGCGGGTTCTCAAGGTCACGGTCGCCGGAATAGCGGCTGTCGGCCTTGTCACTGGTGGCCAGCCATTCGTGCTCAGCACCCCAGTAGATGTCTTCTTCCGGCTGATAGATATCCTCGCGACCACCACCGAAGCCAAAGGTTTTGAAACCCATGGTTTCCATGGCCACGTTACCGGTCAGAATGAACAGATCGGCCCAGGACAGCTTGTTGCCGTACTTCTGTTTGATCGGCCAGAGCAGACGACGAGCCTTGTCGAGGTTGCCGTTGTCAGGCCAGCTGTTGATCGGTGCAAAGCGCTGGTTACCGGTTGCGGCGCCGCCACGGCCGTCGCCCTGGCGATAGGTTCCGGCGCTGTGCCAGGTCATACGGATGAAGAAGGCGCCATAGTGGCCGTAGTCTGCAGGCCACCAGTCCTTGGAGTCGGTCATCAGGTCGGCCAGATCTTTCTTCACCGCGGCCAGATCCAATTTTTTGAACTCTTCGGCGTAATCGAAATCCTCACCCAATGGATTGGAGCGAGGCGAATGCTGATGCAAGATGTTCAGGTTCAGCTGGTTCGGCCACCAATCCGCTACAGAGGGGCCACGGCTGTCCATTTTCGTTTGGGCGCCGTGCATCACCGGGCACTTGCCAGCACCTGATTGATTCGTACTTGAAGTCATAACTCTCTCCGGGTGTGCAACATTATCGTTGGTCTATCCAAGATAGACCAAGTTCACAATCCGGCAGCCTCCTGCGATGGGCACAGCAAAAAAACTTTGCCGCGCTGGTTCTTCCAGGAATTCCGCCAGCTTCTTGATTTATAGTTTTAGCAGTCGTACACGGTTGTCACTATTAGCTTTTTCTAACCAGCGCTATAGTTTTTTGTTGTCGATTAAAAAACAACCAATGCCGAAACTTTGGAGTCACACGAAGGGGCTTCGAAAGGTGCGTGGGGAGGATGTGGAGAGGGCAAACTGGATTAAAAGTGACCAATCAGGGATAATTTCACCGACTTTTTAAACCCATTATTGATGTCACTTTCCTCTTATTATGACGTTTTTCAATATAGCTCAAGTTGTTATCTTCACCGTTCTGCTTCTCAACACCGTGCACCTGATGCCAACACTTGGCCGTTGCTTGCGCTTACCCGAAGCCGCCCTGCAGTCAGGTTATCTGTGCACATTGCTCGCCGTGCGCCTGGCGCGGAACGTCCTGGGACTTATCCTGGTTACCGCCAGCACCGCACCCAATCCGGAAATTCACGCACTGGTACCCAAGGGTATTCTACTCTTCGTGGTACTGGCCGCCGCCAATGTAGCGCTGACTCACTACCGTCAGCGTAATGGAGTGGAAGGGGCGAGGTTCTAATGTTTTGAAGGTGCCTATTACCCTTCTCCAACAATAAAACGCCCGCTCAATGCGGGCGTTTTATTGGTCAGACTAACGATTGAAAGGTGTATTGGACTCGAGAATTTCAGGCTTCCGCCAACTTGGCCTTTGCCGCTTCGTCTTCATCCAGTGATGATTCCGCATCCAGCACCAGGGCCAGCTCTTCATCGGCGGTTTTCGCCACCAGCTGGTTTTTGCCGTAGGCGAAATAGTAGATGGCCCCCACAACGAACAGAATGATGGTGTAGTTGAACGCCCTCGGATCGAAAGCATAAACCCCGGTCATCGCCACCAACGACAGAATCAGGGCAATGGCCGACGTCATGATGCCGCCCGGAGTCTTGTAGGGCCGTGCCAGACCCGGCTGGCGAATCCTGAGCAGAATGTGACTGGCGGACATCAAGGCGTAGGAAATGGTGGCGCCGACCACAGCCATGCCCAGGATCAGGTCACCTTCGCCGGTGAGCGACACCAGGAAGCCAAACACACCGGGAACAATCAATGCCCACATCGGCGCCTTGCGCTTGCTGGTCAAAGACAGCGCCTTGGGCAGGTAGCCGGCCCGGGACAAGGCAAACACCAGCCGGCTGTAGCCGTAAATGATGGAAAAGAATGAGGCGATCAATCCCGCCAGACCCAGCACATTGATCAGCGTCGCCAGGGTTGGATTGCCCGTGACTTTCAGGGCATCAACAAGGGGTACACCGCTGGCCCCGATGGCTTGGGCACCGGCAGCGCCCGCCAGCAACACCACAACCAGCAACGCCGTGAACAACAGGAACACCATGGCTCCGATGATCCCGCGGGGCATGTCCCGGCCTGGATCCTTGGCCTCCTCAGCGGCCAGTGGCACCCCTTCTACCGCCAGAAACAGCCACATGGCAAACGGCAAAGCCGCCCACACACCGAACCAGCCGAACGGCAGGAAGTCACTGGTGCCGGCCTCACCCGTCGGCGCGATGTTGAACAGGTTGGCAGAATCGAAATCGCCGACGAGAGCCACCGCGGTCGCCAGGATCGCAAAGACCGCCAGGCCGCTGATCACCATCATCACCTTTAGCGCCTCACCTACGCCGGCCAAATGGATGCCAACAAACACCGCATAAAATAAGGCATACACCCAGGGCCCATTGACGCCGAGCAGCTCCTCCACGGCAGCGCCGATGAAGATGACGATTGCGGCCGGGGCCAATGCGTACTCAATGAGGACCGCCAGGCCGGTCAGGTAGCCACCGGTAGCCCCCATCGCGTGGCGGGCGAAGCTGTAGCCGCCGCCAGCGGCGGGAATCGCAGCCGACATTTCAGCCAACGACAGTACCAGGGCGAAATACATCACGGCCATCAGCGCCATGGCAATCGCGAAGCCACCCCAGCCCGCTTCTCCGATACCAAAGTTCCAGCCGGCAAAATCCCCGGAAATCACGTAGGAAACCCCCAGTCCCGCCAGCAGCACCCAGCCGGCGGTTCCCTTCTTTAATTGGCGCTTGGCCAAATACTCGTCATCAACACTATTAGACATGTGCATTCTCCAAATCTCTCTGGGTTTAAAGGTCAAAAGTCAGTTGGTCAGAAAATTGTTGTTGGCTAATTTGTTCTCGATCACCACCTCTTCGGTCCGGTCTTTGAGTTCGACCCCCGAAAGTTTCAGGCGGTCGGCCTCGCGGATCAGATACAGGAGGCGTTGGCTGGCATCTTCAAAGCGGAGTCCGGCAGGCCGGACATTAGAAATGCAGTTTCGATGGGCATCTGAGAGGCCAGCTTTCGGCCCGAAGGTCAGGTAGATGCCCAGGCTGTCTGGCGCACTCAGGCCCGGGCGTTCCCCGATGAGAACCACCACCATGCGAGCCCGCAACAGAGCGCCGATTTCATCGCCAATGGCGACCCGGCCCTGCTGAACAATGGTCAAAGGCGCCAACCGCCACGACTGGCGCTCCTGCTCAAAGTCGGCCAGGAAGCGCTCAAGAAAGGGGGTGACGTTGGTTTGCACCGCCGAGGACGACAGGCCATCCACCACCACCAACGCCAGGTCGGGCGCAGATTGCTCTGAATCTTGAGCCTCCAGCACGGCGTCCTGAGCGGATGGGGACAGGCGTCGCCCTAGATCCGGACGCTGCAGGTAGGTGAGTCGGTCGGCCGCCTGGCTGTGCAAGCACAAAGGCTCAGAGGCGATGGCCTTACTATCCAGATGACTCAAATCTTCAATCAACTGGCCAACCGCCAGCGGGAAGTGCACCGCATCCCGGGCCCGAGCGTGAGCAAGCTGAAACTCGAGCAGTTCCGAGGTCGGCAGGCTTATCCCGGCCCGGCCCAGGCCAATCCGGGCATCGGTATACCGGCGCAGCGAACGCCAAACGTTAGTGGTGACAAGGCCTTTGTGATGATCAGTCATGACGGGCCTCCCCGGACAACCCCTTGAGGCTGTTCTTGAACGCCGGCGGGAGTTCCGCGCTGGGCTCGTAACGGGCGCCGTCTTCAAAGATGTTCATGCGCTCCAGCCAGGCTGCGAATTCCGGCGCCGGTTTCAGATCCAGAGCGCGGCGGGCGTATAGGGCATCGTGGAAAGATGTGGTCTGGTAGTTCAACATGATGTCGTCTGAACCGGGAATGCCCATGATGAAGGTGCAGCCGGCAACCCCAAGCAAAGTGAGCAGGTTATCCATGTCGTTCTGGTCTGCTTCGGCGTGATTGGTGTAGCAGATGTCACACCCCATCGGGACGCCCAGCAATTTGCCGCAGAAATGGTCCTCCAGCCCGGCCCGGATGATTTCCTTACCATCAAACAGGTACTCCGGCCCGATAAATCCCACCACCGTATTCACCAGCAGCGGGTTGAACCGACGGGCCACCGCGTAGGCCCGGGCCTCGCAGGTCTGTTGATCCAGACCATGGTGGGCGTCGGCAGAAAGCGAACTGCCCTGCCCGGTTTCGAAATACATGACGTTTTGTCCGACCGTGCCCCGCTTAAGTGACAGTGCGGCATCCTGAGCCTCCTGCAGGGTTGCCAGGTTGAAACCGAAGCTGCTGTTGGTGGCTTCGGTGCCGCCAATGGACTGGAACACCAGATCCACCGGCGCCCCCTGCTCAATCGCCTCGAGGGTGTTGGTCACATGGGTGAGCACGCACGACTGGGTCGGGATGTCGTACTTGCGGATAACCTCGTCCATGAGCCGCATCAGTTTGGTGGCCTGGGCCACGTTGTCAGTCGCCGGATTAATGCCAATAACCGCGTCCCCACTGCCATACAGCAAACCGTCAAGAATGCTGGCGGCAATGCCTGCCATATCATCGGTGGGGTGATTCGGCTGCAAGCGAGTGGAAAGATGCCCCGGCAGGCCAATGGTGTTGCGAAAAGCGGTCTGCTCGCGACATTTACGGGCCACCAAAATCAAATCCTGATTGCGCATCAGCTTACTCACGGCGGCCACCATCTCTGGCGTCAGCCCCGGCCTCAGGGCTTCCAGCACCTCGGGGGTGGCATGATCACTAAGCAACCAGTTTCGGAAGTCGCCGACGGTCAGATGAGCGATCGCCAGAAAGGCTGTGGCGTCGTGATCGTCCAGAATCAGTCGCGTCACTTCGTCAGTCTCATAGGGAATCAGCGCTTCCGACAGGAATGCTTTCAGCGGCAGTTCAGCCAACCGCATCTGGGCCACCACACGTTCTTCCGCCGACTCTGCCATCACACCGGCCAACCGATCACCGGAGCGGGCTGGCGTGGCCTTGGCCATCAGGTCCGCCAGGTTCCGGAAGTGCCAGGTGCGTCCTCCGACCTGATGCGAATAGGTGTGCTGCATTGTGCCTCTCCGAAAAACACCCACCCCAGGCTCGTCGCCTGGCGTGGAAGGTATGGATATTGCTGGTCCTTCCACTGTAGCCGGTGAGCAAAAAACCGGTTATCGGAAATCGGCAAACCTTGGCAGGGCGGCAAGTCGACTGAAACCAAGACAAAAACCCGGCTCGCAGGAAGCGCAATTGAGGCAAAAAACCCCGTGAATCAGCACCTGAGAGTCAAACATGCACCATAAAACCAAAAAAAACGCACCAGAGCGGTGCGTTTACGAATGCGACGACGTCAATGAGCAGGCCAGCAACCTGACCGACTGGAACCAGACTTACAATCAGATGGGAGCTGGGCGCTTTTATGGCCGAATTGACGAACTCCGCCTGGGTAATATGCAGGTGTATCGCGAACACAGCAGCCGAACTCTGCACCAACAGTGCCTGGTTCGGCCAAAAGCCATCTGGTTTGGCATTCCTGCCAATCGGGAGAAGTGCCGCATAAACGGCCAGACGCTGGAGCGCACGGACATTCTGTGTCGCCCGGGAAACCAACCATTCGAACTGGTCACTCAGGATAGGTTCGATATGCTCGGGATTGTGGTTGGTAAACATGAGCTGCTGGGGCAAGCCCAGGCTCAGGGTGTCGCCATCAAGTCGCTGGACATGGACAGCTCCCCTAGACTGAAGCTACCGCTCAAGACGCTCCAACACCTACGCTATCTGATGACCCGCATCATCGACGCCGGGCCCGTCGATAGCCACATTCATCGGGACATACTGATCATGGGCCTGCTGGAACTCATGAGTGTTGAACAGCCCAACCACAAGGTTGCCCCCAGCTACAGCCATCGACAAAGCGTGGTCGACCGAATCAGGACTTACGTGGAGTCGGCCGACGAGATGCCAGCCACGATGGCGGAGCTGTGTGAAATCGGGTGTGTCAGCCGTCGCACATTGCAGTACAGCTTCGAGAGTATTCTGGGGGTCAGTCCGTCCCAGTTTCTGCGCGTCAGCCGGCTGAACCGGGTAAAACGCATGCTCAGTGGCCCAGACGCTGTCTCCGTTTCTGACGCCGCGGCCTTCAACGGCTTCTACCATCTGAGCCAGTTTGGATCCGATTACAAACAGCTGTTCGGCGAGCTACCGTCGCAGACCAGGGCCCGCCACTCAGCCTGATACCGGAGCAAACTCAACCCGGTTCCGGCCCTTGTCTTTGGCCTGGTACATAGCGGAATCCGCCCGCCGCATCATCTCCTGAAAGCTTTGGGTATGTGCTGACATGGCCACGCCGCCAATACTGGCCGAGATGGGCAGAGGATATCCCCCGACCTGATACCCTCGCTTGGCTATTTTGGTCAGCAGGCGCTCGGTAACAGTCTCCACCTCTTTACGAGTGCCGATGTTGAGAACGGCGGCGAACTCTTCACCACCAATACGACCAATGATGTCACCATCGCGCAATTCCTCAGTCATGATGGTGGCGACAAAGCTCAAGACGCGGTCGCCCACTTCGTGGCCCCACTGGTCGTTGATCTCTTTAAAATAATCCAAATCAATCATCAGCACCGTCAGCGTGTGTTGCTGTGCACGGGCCTGCTCGAACGCCGCGATGCCTTGCTGAAAAAAAGCACGCCGGTTCAGCAGCTGCGTGAGTTCGTCACGCTCCGCCAGCAGCTTCAGGTTGCGCTCCGCCTGGGTAAATGCCAGCAGCGGTAGCGCCATGACAGTGGCCGTTGCCAGCATCAAATGATGGGCCAGGATCAGTGTGAGTACAGCATCGACGTCGAGGCCAACCAGCTCCCATTTACTGGTGCCAATCACAATAACCTGAAGCATCATCAGGATGCCGTGAATACCGAAGATGGTCTGGAGTATTTGGAATGGCAATCTGGGCGTGCGGGCGCAGCTTGCCAGGCGATAGATCGCGACACTGAAAACAAGCGCAGACCAGAGCGCCGTTAGCACGCGCGGGGCCAGCGCGTCCCCCGCATGAGACACCAACAGACCCGTAACGTAAAACACGCCACAGGCAACCAGTACTCGCGATGACCTGCCGCCGCCTGCCAGGGGCATACCCAGCAGGTTGTGAATGCCTGCAAGAACCAACCACGGCGACAGACCGAGGCACAGGTGCGCCGCCAGCACCGTCACAAGGGGCACGTCTATAACGATGCGAGCACCGGCCAGCGCACTGCCGGCAACGAAGGTCACACAGGCAAGCGCCCAGAGCCGAAAACAGGTTTGCCGATCCCGCAACCGATAAACCAGCCACAACAGTCCACCCACCATCAGATTGATGGTGACCGATAACAACAGCAGTGTGGGCAAATGAATGTTCAGTTCCATGAAGCTCTGATTTATAGGGCTGGAAGACGGGCGGGAGTGGCCTCATGAGACAATAGCAGCTGCCACAGACCTTTCGATAGGTTGCTTTGTAGCGTTTAGTATCGTTATTGTCACTGCTTCTTACTCACCGACTCAGGAACGCCATGAACGCCACCATCGAACTTCTGCAGTCCCATCGCTCGATTCGCAAATTCACCGAGCAGAAAATCCCGCGCGAGTTACTGCACGAGCTGATTCGCGCCGGCCAGTGCGCTGCCACGTCGAATCACGTTCAGGCCTACTCCGTCATCCACGTAACCAACCCGGAAAACCGGCAGGCCATCGCCGAACTGGCCGGTGGCCAGAGCTACATTGCCGACTGTTCGGATTTTCTGGTGTTTTGCGCGGACATGAAACGCTCCACCAACGCGGCTGAGCGCGCGGGCGCCGAGGTCGTACGGGGCACCACGGAGCAGCTGGTGGTGGCCAGTGTGGATACCGCCCTGATGGCACAGAATGTGGCCGTGGCGGCCGAATCGGAGGGTCTGGGGCTGTGCTACATCGGCGGCATTCGCAACAATCCGGCCGAGGTCAGCAGCCTGTTGCGCCTGCCGGAGGATGTGTACCCGGTGTTCGGCATGTGCCTGGGCTACCCCGATCAGAACCCGGAAGTGAAGCCGCGACTGCCGGTGGAAACCATCCTGATGGAGGACTACTACCGGGACGATCAGGAGGAGCAGCAGGTGAGTGGGTTCGACAGCACCATGAACCGCTACTACCAGGTGCGCAGTGGCGGTAACAAAGACACCAACTGGTCGGAACAGTTGAAACCTCTGTTCACCACCAAGCTGCGGCCGCACATGCGTGAGTTTCTGAAGGATAAGGGCTTCGGACTGAAATAAAGGCTCACGTGCCCCGGGGGCAGGCCCCGGTGCACGTGGCCCCAATCAGGCGCTGACCTTCTGCCACACCGAAAATTCCGAGAAGCTGTGCTGGAACTTGTTCCGGGTTTCCCGGATCACAAATGGCAGGCTGCGCGGCTCGCCGAGAAGGCGGAAATGCGGCGCCAGCATGTCTTTCAGACCGTCCAACGTGGTGTATGCCTTTCCGTCCTTCATGAAACCACCCACCCATGAGGCCTTGGGCGTGTATTCCTCCATCCACGTATAGGGCGAGGCAATGGCCAGCAACCCGCCTTCGTTGATCCGTTCGTGCACGGTGGTCAGAAAGTCCGCAGGCCTGTAAAGCCGGTCGATCAGATTGCCGGCCAGCACCAGGTCGTAACCCGCGAACGAGGGGTCGAGGGCACAGGCATCACCCTCGTGAAACGCCACCCGTGCCGTCGTTTGCTCCAAACCCAGGGACGCCAGGGTGCGTTCGTGATAGGTCACCAGCTCACCTTCCTCCGGCCGGGCGTAGCGAACCTGCTTGTCCGTAGCCATCTCCCTGCACTTGCGAATGAAATTGGCTGAAAAGTCGATGCCGTCAACATGATCAAACTTTCTGGCCAATTCAAAACTGCTGCGACCGCAGGCGCAGCCAATGTCCAGTGCCCGTCCCAGGGGACGGCCGTCCATGGCGTCCAGGGCCGCATCCGCCAGCTCTTTTGGGAAATTCGGCTCGCCGTGCCATTGCTCGCCGTAATTGAACTCCAGATACTGGGCAAGCGTGGTGTTGTCCTCATAGAACGCGTGTTGCTGCACTTAGTCATCCTCCGGGATTAACAAAATAGCCAACTGAGCCGGTGTTACTGGCCTGCCAGTTTCGGGTAGAGCGGCTCCATGACCGGTTTGAGACCTTTCGCATCGTCAATGAACAGCTGCAGGTGCGGGAAGGGAATTTCTATGCCGGCGTGGTCCAGAGCGTCTTTGATCTGTTCCAGCAATTCCGCCTTGATACTGGGCTGCACATCGAGGTTATCCGGGCCGATCCAGGCCTGAACGGTAAGATCAATCGAAGAGTCACCCAGATTCGACAGCATCACCTTGGGCATCATGTCGGCGACCTGCAGCACCTCCGGATGCTGTTCCAGTATCGGCATGATGATCTGGCGGGCCGCCTCCGCTCGCTCCTTGTAGGCGATACCGACCGAAATGTTCAGCCGGATGGCGCCCTCGGTGCTGAAATTAACGATCTCGGACGAAGCTACGCTGTCGTTGGGAATCATCGTGAAGATGTTGTCCCGGGTCCGCAACCAAGTGGTGCGCAGGGCGATTTTCACCACCTTGCCATCCTGGCCATTGATCGTAACCCAATCCCCGATCCGAAACGGCCGTTCAATCAGCAAGGTCACCCCGGCGATGAAATTCGACAAGGTGGACTGGGCGGCGAAGCCCACCGCGATACCAACAATGCCCAGGCCGGCGACGATGGATAAGACATCAAAGCCAAACTGTGCCAGCACGGTAACCGCCCCAAACGCCACCAAAAGTACGGAAAACAGGTTATCCACCAGCTGACGGATGGACGGGTCGAGATGGGCACGCTGCATGGATTCAACGATGACCCTGCCTAACACCAGCCAACCGACGTAGAAGCCAAGGGCAATAAAGCCGGCCTTGGCAACCGATTGAAGCAACTCGGGGGTGCCACCAAACTGGGCCAACACGGTTAGCAGGAAACCAAGTCCGACCAGGTAACGCAGGCCGGTTCGGACATGGGCGAACGTATGACTGTCGCTTCGCTTTTGCCCCAATACCGCTTTCAGCGCCGCAACAATCACGAGATAGATGCCCGCATACAGGCCGAGGTAGACCATCAGAATCAGCAACTGGCTGATCACCCCGACCCCCAGGTCGGTCCAGTCCACCTCCCCTGCGCCCAGGGCTTCCAAGGAATCGCCGAGATTCTTTTTAAGCTGCTCAGCCACGGCTTGCCAGAAGCTGTCCGCCATTGTTGTTTTCCTTTTCCAAAGGTTCCGTGTGGCCAACAAGTCAGCCCGATGCCCTGCTATCTTAGGGGTACTACCAAATTATGGATCAATCACGTCAATTGCGCAGGGACCGCACGCCATCACCCGCTCCGAGCAGCGACGCCAGCCAGGGATTCAGTTCGGGATAAGCCGCCAGATCCAGAACAAACTCCTGGCCCCGGGCCGCGCACTGCAGGTAACACCAGGGCGCAGCCAGCCGCCAGCGGTCCGCCTTGGTGTGGTAGCTCAAGGGCGGCCGATCCTCACCAGGAAAAAAAGCGGCGGGCAGCCGCCACTGGGTCGGTAACCGGCCCTCAGGGTCACTCAAAACCTTGAGCGCATCCAACTGAGTGAATGCACCTGCGCCGGGCACGTCCTGGCTCAGACCCGGCATTTCCAAGCCTTCCGAGGCCAGGTATAAGGTGTTACCGGGATCGGGCTGACCGTGCAAATGCGGATGATACCGGGCCCAGGGCAAGTCCTGCTCCGACATCTCATCGACAGTCACCACCTCGCCAATGTGCAGCCAGCCCCAGAGCGCATGAAAAGGCCGGGTGCCGGGCACAAAGCGCCAGCGCCGACGCCAGAGTTCGGCGTGCCGAAACACCCCGAAGAACAGAAACAGATCTCCGGTCGTCACATCCTGGTTGCGCAGGTGGCCCTGAGCAGCACCGGTCTGGCCAAGCACGGGGCGCCAGCCTTCTGCACGGGGATAGACCCCCGCCAGCACGTCTGGATCAAGATGAGCACCGTCGCCGCCCCGAACCCGGCCGCCACTCAGATCCCGGGCCAGCTTGCCCAGCCGGCGCTCGCCAAAGCGCACGTCATCGTAACGGATTGAGGATTGGGCATCGGGTATCGGCAGTACACACAGGGAGCCGTCCGGCAGCACCGGGCTCGGGCAACCTCCGGCGGAGGAATCGAAACCTTTTCGGCTCAGGATCAGGCGCATGGGATCACCACAGCAAAAAGCAAAAAGCAAAAAGCAAAAAGCATGAAGCATGGGCGCGCCATGGTAACCCAGCTATCGGGGGAATGCCCGCGGGCGGGTTGAAACCCTGCCACTTCGGCACCATGATTTCCGTCTCACAAACGAATGTTGCTGGAGCCCCATGCCCACCCGACCTGACTATTCCCTGCTTGAACTCGCCTCGGTACGCGAGGGCGATTCTGTTGGCACTACCCTGGCCAACAGTGTCGCTTACGCCCAGCACGCCGAAGCGCTGGGGTTCCAGCGCTTCTGGCTGGCCGAGCACCACAACATGGAGGGCATCAGCAGCTCCGCCACGTCAGTTCTGATTGGCCATATCGCCGGCAAAACCAACCAGATCCGGGTCGGATCTGGTGGCGTGATGCTGCCGAATCATCCACCGCTGGTGATTGCTGAACAGTTCGGCACCCTCGAAAGCCTGTATCCGGGGCGCATTGATCTGGGCCTGGGTCGGGCGCCCGGTACTGACCCTGTTACCGCTCGAGCTTTGCGCCGGGATGGCCTGGGTGCGGAACAATTTCCAGAGGATGTGGCCCGGCTTCAGGAGCTGCTAGGACCGCTGCACCCCGGCCAGGCAGTGAAGGCCATTCCCGGGGCAGGCACCAAGGTGCCGATCTGGCTCCTGGGCTCAAGCCTTTATAGTGCTCAGCTGGCGGCTATGCGTGGTCTGCCCTATGCCTTCGCCGGACACTTTGCGCCGCGACTGTATCGCGAGGCCCTGCGTGTCTACCGGGATAACTTCCAGCCCTCTGAGCAACTGGATCGGCCCTACGCCATGCTTGCGGTTCCAGCCATTCCCGCCGACTCCATGGCGGAAGCCAAGTTCCTGGCGACCACCAGTTACCAGCGCATTCTGTCCCTGTTCCGAGGTCAGCCGCTGTGGATGCGTCCGCCAATCGAGTCCATGAACGGGCTCTGGAACGCCGGCGAGAAAGCCAGTGTGCAGGACTTCCTATCGCTGCAAATGATAGGCGATGTCAACGACCTGAACCGCCAGCTTGATGAGCTGTTGGCCAGTGTCGAGGTGGACGAGCTGATGTTTACCATCGACATCTACGATCCCGCCCACCGTCGTCGCGCCCTCGATATCCTGGCCCAAACTCGGGCCGAATCGCGCTAGAGCACCGACTCGATGGCCCGAATCAACTTCGGGTCAGACGGACCAACCCAGCTTGGGAAGGCCTCAAGCACCTGACCATTGCGATCGACCAGGTATTTCGAGAAGTTCCACTGAGGTGCGGTACTTTGCTCGTTGATGTGTGCGAACAACGGCGTGGCGCCTGCCCCGGTCACCGGGCCGGGCGCGATCATGGTGAACTCGACACCAAAATTCTTGTAGCACACCGACGCCGCTTCTTCTTCGCTGGAAGCTTCCTGCCGGAAGTCGTTGCTGGCAAAGCCAACGACGACAAGCCCCTGATCCCGGTATTGATCGTGAAGCGCCTGCAGGCCCCGGAACTGCCCGGTGTAGCCACAGTGGCTGGCGGTATTCACCACCAGCATGGGTTTGCCGGCTGCCAGGTCACAAAGATTCACTTCATCGGTGGAATGGAGCTTGCGCAGGTCGTGATCCAGAAAAGCCGGACACGCGACCGCTTCTGGCTCTGCAGCCTGGATACCCGGCGCCATCAGGATCATGATGACAAGCCCGAACATTACTCTGATCATCGTGTATTCCCCTCGTTTCCTGCCGATATTACGAACGACACCAGCAAACGGTTCCAACCACGCCTGAAGAAGCTGGACAGGCCCGGCATCTGCCACTAGATTGCCCCTGAACAGCAACCGGTCCAGAGTAGGAACCATGACAACGCCCGACCTTCACGTATTTCTATCCCACGGCCTGGAAAGCGGCCCCGGTGGCACCAAGATTCAGGCCATGAAAGCGGTTGCGGAGAGTTTCTCCGAGGTAACCGCCATTGCTGTTGATCATCGCAGCACCAAAGTTCCGGCGGAGCGGCTCGAGCAGATGGCAGCAGCCATGGCCGAGGCCGGCGCCGATCCGGCAAGAACAGTGTTAGCGGGATCGAGCATGGGCGGCTGGGTGTGTGCTCAAACCAGCGCCGAATCGCCCGTACTCGGGTGCTTCCTGCTGGCCCCCGCACTGGCCATGGCCGACTACCCGCAGTCCAGCCCCAAGATTCAGGCCCAACACTGCCAAATCATTCACGGCTGGGACGATGACGTGGTGCCGGTCAAACCCGTGCTTGAGCTGGCGCGTGAACAGGCGCTGCCGGCGCTGGTGCTGCCCGATGCCCATCGGCTCGAGAACAGTGTCGATCGGGTGGTCTCGGAGTTCCGGCTGTTTCTCGAACTTTGCCGCTCCGACCTGAATAAAGCCTAATTTCATGCACTTGCAATATCAGTTCAAAAGCATGGCTTGAAATTATTGTTTTGGTAGTTTCCTTGCGAAAACGTCGTTGTTTTGCCAGTCTTTATTAATGGAATAATAAGTTTCAGTCATAAAACGGACGGAGAAAACTGATGAGCAGGATGAGCAAACTCAAGAAGCTGGCCGGAATTTCAGCGTTCGCTTTTGCGGCCATGACCGCCGCCAACTCGGTCAACGCCGCCAACTGGCGTTATGCGCACGAGGAATATGAAGGCGACGTTCAGGACGTGTTCGCGTATAAGTTCAAGGAATATATCGAAAACAACTCCGAGCACACCCTCCAGATCTATCGCTTCGGCGAACTCGGCGAGTCTGACGACATCATGGAGCAGACCCAGGCTGGCATTCTGAACTTCGTTAACCAGTCCCCCGGTTTCACCGGCGCCCTGATTCCGGAAGCACAGATCTTCTTCATCCCTTACCTGATGCCCACCGACATGGACACGGTCATCAAATTCTTCCGTGAAAGCGAAGCGATCAACGAAGACTTCCCCGAGCTGTATGCAGAAAAGGGTCTTGAGCTGCTGAAGATGTACCCGGAAGGCGAGATGGTCGTCACCGTGGACGAGCCGGTAACCAAGCCGGAGGACTTCAACAACAAGAAGATCCGGGTTATGACCAACCCGCTGCTGTCGGAAACCTACAGCGCCTTTGGCGCCACCCCGACTCCGCTGCCCTGGGGTGAAGTGTACGGTGCCCTGCAGACCAACATGATTCAAGGTCAGGAAAACCCGATTTTCTGGATCGAATCCGGCGGTCTGTACGAAGTATCCCCGAACCTGGTCTTCACCAGCCACGGCTGGTTCACCACCGCCATGATGGCGAACCAGGAGTTCTACCTGAACCTCAACGCCCAGGACAAAATGCTGGTGCAGCGCGCAGCCGACTTCGCGTTCGAAGAAATCATCAAGCACATTGACGGTCTGGCCGACGAAGCACTGGCCAAGATTCAGAAGGCCTCTGACGAAGTTACTGTGACCCGTCTGAACGCCGAGCAGATCAAGGCATTCAAGGATCGCGCTCCGCAGGTCGAGAAGAAGTACATCGAAATGACCGGCGAAAGCGGCAAAGAGCTGCTGAACCAGTTCAAGGAAGACCTGAAAGAAGTTCAGAGCAAATAATCTGACCCGCATCATTCCTGATGCACCACGGCCCGCCGGCGCCAGCCGACGGGCCTGTCTCTTAACCCCGCGCCGCCGGGGACAGCCTACCGGCCGGGCGCAGCATGTTCTGGAGCAGAACTCATGTCCGAGAACTCCCCGGATCTAGAGGACGATACAGGCAGCTACGAATCGGGCCTGCCCGGGTTTCTGGGAACCATCGATGTCTGGATCAGTAAGATTGAAGCGGTAATGCTGGCGGTTGGGGTCATCCTGATGGCCGTTAATACCTGCGTAAACGTCATTGCACGCTTTGTCTTTGGCGAAGGGCTGTTCTTCTCCGGTGAGATTAACCGGATCCTCATCATCCTGATCACCTTTGCCGGTATCGGCTACGCCGCACGCCATGGTCGCCACATCCGTATGTCTGCGGTCTACGACGCCTTCCCCGCCAAAGGCCGCAAGGTCCTGATGATCTTTATTGCCCTCTTCACCTCCGTGGTGATGTTTTTCCTGTGTTATCACTCATTCGGTTACGTCGAGACTCTCTACAATCGCGGCCGGATCCTGCCCGCGCTCGGTTTCGAAATCTGGTGGATCTATGTCTGGGCACCCGTCGGCTTTGCCATAACCGGCATTCAGTACTTTCTAACGGCCGTCAAGAACTTGACCAGCAAGGATGTGTATCTCTCAACCGGAGTGGTTGATGGCTACAGCGATACCGAATCGGAAGTATGAACCACGCAGCTGATACCAGGTAAGGATAGAAAAACATGGCAACTACAATGATGTTGATCATGATCGGGTTGTTGCTGCTCGGCTTCCCGATGATGGTTCCGCTGATCGCCGCCGCGGTGTTCGGCTTTGTAACGATGTTCGATGGCTTTGGCCAGATGGGCACCTTTATCCAGCAGATGATGGGGGGAATCCGGCCAGCCTCGCTGATTGCCGTGCCCATGTTCATCCTGGCTGCTGACATCATGACCCGAGGCCAGTCGGCCGACCGGTTGATCAATATGGTCATGGCCTTCATTGGCCACTTCAAAGGCGGGCTGGCGATCAGCACCGCAACCTCCTGCACGCTGTTTGGTGCCGTTTCCGGGTCCACCCAGGCTACCGTGGTCGCCGTCGGCTCGCCGCTCCGTCCGAAAATGCTGAAAGCCGGCTACTCAGACCCGTTTACCCTGGCCCTGATCATCAACGCCAGTGACATTGCCTTCCTGATCCCGCCCAGCATTGGCATGATCATTTACGGGGTTATCTCGGGAACCTCCATTGCCGAGCTGTTCATCGCCGGTATCGGGCCGGGCGTCCTGATCCTGTTTATGTTTTCGATCTACTGCCTGATCTACGCCTATAAGAACAACGTGCCCACAGAGGAAAAAGCCTCCTGGGGCCAACGCGCGGTGTCGGTCCGCGACGCCCTGTGGCCACTGTTTTTCCCGGTGATCATCGTTGGCGGTATCTACGGCGGCATTTTCAGCCCGACCGAGGCGGCTGCGGTGTGCGTGCTCTACGCCTTCCTGCTGGAATTCGTAGTGTTCCGCGAGCTGAAACTGGCGGATATCTACCGCATTGCCAAGTCCACCGGCCTGATCACCGCCGTGGTGTTCATCCTGGTCGCCGTGGGCAATGGCTTTTCGTGGATTATCTCGTTTGCCCAGATCCCGCAAGCCATTCTGGAAGCCGTTGGCGTTAACGAGGCTGGTCCGGTCGGCGTGTTGGTCGCAATCTGCGTGGCGTTCTTCATCGCCTGCATGTTCGTCGATCCGATCGTGGTCATCCTGGTACTGACGCCAATCTTTGCGCCGGCCATACAATCCACGGGACTGGATCCGGTTCTGGTAGGCGTGCTCATTACTCTGCAGGTGGCTATCGGCTCGGCGACGCCGCCGTTTGGCTGTGACATATTCACCGCCATCGCCATCTTCAAGCGGCCTTATCTAGAGGTGATCCGGGGTACGCCGCCGTTCATCTTCATCCTGGTGGCAGCCGCCGGGTTGATCATCGCGTTCCCGGATATTGCCCTGTTCCTGCGTGACGTTGCCTTCAGGGACTAACCCGCAACCGGCCCTGAGGCTTAAGGAGAGAACCATGTTCAAAAGGATCCTGGTCGCTGTTGATGGCTCCAAGACATCCCTCAAGGCCATGGACAAGGCCATTGAACTGCAGCAGCTAACCGATGCCGAGATCTATCTGCTGTGCGTGTACAAGCACCATAGCCTGTTCGAGGCTTCACTATCGATTGGCAGGCCTCCTGGCATGGATATCCCGGACAAGGTGCTCTCGGAATACGCCAAAGAGGTGGTCAACCACGCCAAAGATCTGGCAAAGTCGCACGGCGCCACCAAGGTACGCGGCTTTGTCAAAGGCGGCCGGCCGTCAAAAGTGATCATAAAGTTCGCTCAGGACAAGGAAGCCGACCTGATCGTTGTGGGTACCAAGGGTACTCACAGCGACAAAGACGGCATCCTGCTCGGCAGCGTCTCCCATCGGGTGGCGTCCAACGCCAAGTGCCCTGTGCTTGTGGTCTGACTCGTATTCCTAGGCGACCTGGCCTCCGTGGATCCAGACCCGATTACGCCCTTCTTCCTTGGCCTGGTATAGCGCCTGGTCAGCGAGACTGAGCAGCTGGTGCGGCTCGCTATCAGCCTCCGGCCAACTGGCCACGCCCACCGACACCGTCACCGGGCCAAGATTCCGGCCCTCGAAAACCACATCAACCTTAGCCACAGCATCGCACAGGCTCTGCGCCCGCTCCCGACCATCATCGGTCAGCGCCCCCGGCAGAATCACCACAAACTCTTCGCCGCCAAAACGGCACACAATGTCGCTTTCCCTGAACTGGTTCAGCAACACAGAGGCAACGGATTGCAGTGCCCGGTCACCCGCTTCGTGCCCGTGGGTGTCGTTGAAGACTTTGAAATGGTCGATATCAACGACCAACAAGGACAGCGGGGTGCGGCCGCGCTGAGCCACGGCACACTGGTGCTGATAAAGCTGATCGAAGTAGCGCCGGTTTTTCAGACCCGTTAACGCGTCTTCGTAGGAAAACTTTTGCAGTTCCTCACGCAGGGAAATACTGGACAGGGTGATTCCGATTCGCTGAATAGCCTGGTTCAGGGCCGCAAACAGCCGGGCCACGCCGTATTCGCTCTCGGCGGAATCGAATAGACCTTCACTCTCCAGCAACAACACGCTATCGGTCACCAAGCCATCGCTGGCCGATTCCACGTTAATCCAGAAACACAGCAGGTCTGTTTTCGCCCGACGCCGGGCTGAAGCTGACGCCTCGAGCGAGGCAGGCGCCACTTCCGAGGGCCGGGGCAGCCCTTCGCTGGTATCCAGCTGGAGCGGCATGGCCGGATGCTCGCCTTCCAGCCCCCATTGCATGAGCCGCTCATAAGCCGCATTGGGTGTGCGCCGATATAGGGCACCGCGCAGGGGGCTGCACAGGTCGGGCATACTGCTCGCCAGCACAGCGTAGGCCTGGCCCAAGTTCAGACAGTCCTGCAACTGGCTGATCATATCGCCGAGCACTCGGTTTTTCTCGTTTTCAAAGGTCAGTAGCCGCACCCGCGCCTGCTCACGGAGGGCCAATGATTCTGCCCGTGCGGTGCGCTCCGCCACCTTCTGCTCCAGTGAGATCGCCAACTGGGTCAGCGCCTTTTGAGTGCGTGCGTAATGCCACAGGGCAATCACCACCACAGCCAGCAGGAACACCAGGATGCCCCAGCTGACGGGCACCCGGGTCCAGGGCAAGACACCATGAGCCACCGCCATATCCGCAACCAGTAACGCACAGAAGACACCATACGTCAGTAGCAAAACTCGCTGCTCGCGCAGAAGGTGACGGAACCGGCTCACAGCCACCGTGGCCAGCAAGGTCACCGTTATCAGGAACAAGGCATCAAACACAGGAAATGTCGACGACAAGTCGACTAGCCCAGACAACGAAAACCCGATTGCGCCCACCAGGTATACCAGATGCAGCTTCCAGATCCGGTTGATGAGCCAGGGCCGGTGGTCTGACAGCCAGTGCTCCAGCATCAGCGCCAGCGCAACCGGCAGCATGTAGTAGGAGCCGGCCGCTAAATAATCCCACAGCAGAGGCTGGTAAATGATCAGCAGGCTGGCCTGGCTTTCGGCCACCAGCATCAGGCCGGAGGACATGGCAAACAAGGCAATGCAGACAAAAGTCTTTTTTTCCGTTTGCAGCAAAGAAAAAATCAGCGTCAAGACCGCAATCAGTGCGGCAAAGCCCGCCACGATCAATGCCTTCAGGGAGTTTTTCAGGATATACAGCACCAGATCGGTGTAATCCATGATCGCGACTTCACCCCACAAGCCAATGTCGGTGTAGTCCGAAAACACCCGGAAGTAGATCGGCTCGTTTGAGTAGTTGTCAGGAAGCGGTATGGCGTGCCAGGGCCAGCCCTCGAACGAGCCTCGACCGTCACTATGAAACGTGCCGTACTGGTAGATTTTTTCATCGCCCAGATAAACCTGAAAGATGATGTCGACACTGAATATGTAGAGCACGGGTTCCTGCCACTCGCCGGAGGGCAGCGTCACCCGGTACCAGACATGCTCCTGTCCATTGCGACCCGGTGGATTAGAGGGAAAGCCGATACTTTGCCACTCACCCGGGGCGTCCTGTTGAACCCAGTCGGGGGTGCCATCGGCGTCAAAGGTTGAATCCCCCCAACGATATTCCCAACCCTCGGCCACCGGCTGAGATGCAGCCGTGACTATGCCGGGCAGCATCAGAGCCAGCAAAAGAAGAATGATCAGGTGCAGAGAACGGGCCACAGGCATCTGGTTTGGGGACCTGAACTGGCTAAAAATCAAACATCAACTATAGATCAATACAACACATATCGGCCCCATCGCCAATAAAAAAAGGAGGCCTAAGCCTCCCTTTCAAGTGCACGTCCTTAACCAAGACCGGATTTAGCGCCCGGATTTCAGCATTTCCCAGTACTTGGCATAGATCTGCAGGGCGTCATCACCGATGTCGGTCTGGAACTCAGCATTCAGCATATCCTGCGCGGTCGGATAACTCGCTCGGTTGTTCGCCACCTCGTCGTCCAGCACCTCGCGAGCCGCCAGATTTGGTGTCGCGTAACCGATTTCTTCACTGATCAGGGCGGAAATTTCCGGCCGCAGCACGAAGCTGATGAACTGGTGTGCAGCTTCCGGGTTCTTGGCGTTCTTCGGAATCACGAAACTGTCGAGCCAGGCGATGATGCCTTCCTGCGGGTAAACATACTCCAGTGACGGCATGGTGTCCTTGCCCATCACCGCTTCGCCGTTCCAGATCATGCCGACGTCGGTTTCGCCTTCAAGGTAAGGCATGCGCGGCGCATCAGAATTGAAGGTGCGCACCGATGGCATCAACTCGGTCAGCTTTTCGTATGCGGCTTCAATCTCCTCCGGATTGGTGCTGTTGCCGGAGTAACCCAGCACCCGCAGGCCCACATGGAAGACTTCGCGCATGTCGTTGGTCAGCATGACCTTGCCCTCAAAGCGCTCATCCCACAGGTCTTCCCAGGCGGTCACCGGCTCGCCCTCAATGTCGGAGGTGTCCACGGCCAACCCGGTAGTGCCCCAAAGGTAAGGCACGCTGTACTGGTTGCCAGGGTCGATATCCAGATTCACCAACTCCGGATCCAGGTTATCAAAGCCTTCGATCTTGCTGCGATCGATGGGCATCAACAATTCTTCCTGACGCATCTTGCTGACGTAATAGGTCGATGGGATCGCCAGATCGTAGGCCGCGCTGTCGTCCAGCAACTTCAACCGGGCGTACATGGCTTCGTTGCTGTCGTAGGTGGTGTAGACCACCTGAATGCCCGTTTCTTCCTGGAACCGGTTGAGTACTTCCTGAGGCATGTACTCAGACCAGTTGTACAGGTTGAGGACCTTGGGCTCCTCGGAACTGCAGCCTGTCAGACTTACCGCCAGCAGGCCGGCCAGTGCCAGTTTCTTCATCGTTTGCTCCTTATCAGAATCCATTGGGACAACATCAGCATGACCAGTGAAAACACCAGCAACAGGGTGCCGAGGGCGTTCACCTCGGGCTTCAGGCCCACGCGCACCATAGAATAGATGCGCAGGGGCAGAATTTCATAACTTGGGCCACTGACGAAGGTACTCACCACCACATCGTCCAGGGACAGGGTAAAGCCCAGCAGCCAGCCCGCCAGCAACGCCGGCATGATCGCCGGTATCAGTACGGTCCGGGTCATGATGAAATCGCTGGCTCCCAGATCCCGGGCCGCCTCGGGCAGGCTTTCGTCAAACCCGCTGAGCCGGGCCATCACGGTAATCACCACAAACGGCAGGCAAAAGGTAACGTGGGCCAGCAACAGTGACACGTAGCCAAGCTGCAAACCCACCAGCAGAAACAGCGCCAGCAGGGAGATCGCCAGCACTATTTCCGGCGACATCATCACCACAAACAGCATGCCGTTGAGTACCCGTTTGCCCCGGAACCGGTAGCGGTGTAGTGCCAGCGCCGTCAGCGCGCCAATCAGGGTCGACACGGTGGCCGCAGACAAGGCCAGCCAAAGGGAATTCCACATAGCCCGGACCATGGCAGTGTTATTGAACAATGCCTCGTACCAGCGCAAGCTCAGCCCGCCCCAGTCGTAACCGGTGCGGGCATCATTAAACGAAAACACCACCAGCACCACAATGGGCACGTACAGCAGGATGTACACCAGGGTCAGGTAGGTTCTGGGCAGCCAGGTTTTCATCAGGCGCCCTCCTCACCCAGGCGCCGCTTGCTCAGTTTATGAGCAAACATCAGCAGCGCCATGGCCAACGTCAGCAAAATACTGGCGGCTGCGCCGAACGGCCAGTTCCGGGCATCCAGGAACTGGTTCTTGATGACATTGCCCACCAACAGGTTGCGGGACCCGCCCAAGATGTCCGGCACAAAAAACAGCCCCATGGCCGGCAGCAATACCAGCATTACACCGGCTAGCACGCCCGGAAGGGTCAGCGGCACAATCACGTGAACAAAAGTCGCCAGGCGGCCCGCGCCCAGATCGTGAGAAGCTAAAAGGAGCTCCTGGCGCAGGTCGTCAAATACCGAGTACAGCGGCAGGATCATAAACGGCAGCAGCAGGTACACCAGACCAATGATCACCGCCCCTTCGGTGTACAACATCTGCAGGGGTTCCTCGATCAGCCCCACCGACAGCAACGCCTTGTTCAGCAGGCCATTGGTGGCCAGAATCAGTTTCAGAGCGTAGGTGCGCACCAGGGAATTGGTCCAGAACGGCACGATCAACAGGAAGATCAGCAGCAACTGCCGCTGCCTGGCCACTTTCGATAGCGCCCACGCGAACGGGTAGCCGATCAGCAGGCAGATCAACGTGGTCATCGCCGCCATGTACAGGGAGTGTAGGAAAACATCCAGGTACAGCGGATCGAACAGCTGCCGGTAAGCATCGAGGTTGAGCGGCAGGGACAGGAACGTGGCCGGGTCGCGCGTCATCACGCTGGCCCCCACCACCAGCAGGTTGGGGGCCAGCACCAGGAACAGCAACCAACCCCAGACCAGAGCCAGCACGGCGGTTTTGAACGGTTGTTGCCGGATACTATGCATCAGCCGACAATTCCCTGTCGGCGATCTCACCCGCTTCTTCCGGAAGCAACCATTCCCAGCCGTCGACCCAGCTTACCCTGACCGGCTCGCCAAGGCGGTAATCGAACATGGGGTCATCCTCATCAAAGAACTCACTGGCCAGTACTTCGGTACCGTCTTCCAGCTGGATCACCGAGTCCAGGGTACTGCCCTTGTAGTTACGCTCAACGATTTTTCCGGCCACCCCCTGATCACCATCTGGGTCCAGCACCCGAATATCCTCCGGACGCAGCAGAACGTGCACTGGCTGGCCGTCCTGCACTTTAAAGCCCGGTCGCCGCAGTGTGCGTTTGAAGCCAAGCACGTCCACCGAAATGCTATCGTCGGCCTGGCTCAACACACGGCCTGGAAAGAGATTGGTCTCGCCGACAAAGCCGGCGGTAAACAGGTTGGCCGGCCGTTCATACACTTCCCGCGGGGTTCCCAGCTGCTGCACCAAGCCGCCCTTGAGCACCACGACCCGGTCCGACATGGACAGGGCTTCTTCCTGATCGTGAGTCACAAACACAAAGGTGATGCCCAGCTCCCGCTGCAGGCGCTTCAGCTCAACCTGCATGGTTCGGCGCAGCTTGTAGTCCAGAGCCGACAGGGGTTCATCCAACAACAACAGGCGTGGGCGTTTGACCACGGCGCGGGCAATCGCCACCCGTTGCTGCTGGCCACCGGAGAGCTGATGGGGCTTGCGCCGGGCGAAGTCCTGCAGTTGGACCATTGCCAGCACTTCGTCTACCCGCTGGCGAATCTCGTCCTTGGGCCGCTTCTCCATTTTCAGGCCGTAAGCCACGTTGTCGAAGACCGACATATGGGGGAACAGTGCATAGTGCTGGAAGACGGTATTCAGTGGCCGGTGTTCAGGCGGCACCTGGGTAAGGTCGGTGCCATCAAGGGTAATAGTGCCGGCATCCGGGTGCTCGAAACCCGCTATCAGTCTCAGCAGCGTGGTTTTGCCACAGCCTGATGGCCCCAAAAGAGTAATGAACTCGCCATCCAGGATGTCGAGGTTCAGGGCATCGAGGACGGTCTTGTCGCCAAAATGTTTGGAAAGTTCGCGCAGTGAAAGGAGTGTCTTCTTCATCGGACCTGCCCAAGGAATGAGCAAGCTATTTTTTCAGAAAGCAGCGCAAACAAAAAGGGGCGTTGGGATAATCCGAAACCCCGACGCCCCTTACTGACAGCCCATTAAAGGCTGATGCCTGCTTCTCCGTTATTCTCCGGCTACGCTGTCGAGGTAGGCCTTGTCCGAAATATTGGTCCACTGACGCACCTGGCGCAGATACTCACGCTGGGAGGTGATGATCTCTTTCGCCAACGGGTCGCTCTCGGCGGCCTGCTTAAGCAACTTGTTGGTGGCGCTGCGCAGGGCCTCTATAACTTCCGGCGGGAAGGTTCTATGGGTCACGTCCGGGTAGTTCTCTTTCATCTTATCCCAGGCCACGCCGCTTTCGTGGGTGCTTTGGATGTACATATCATAGGCGGCGGTGCGCATGGCCACTCGCAACACTTCCTGCAGATCCTTGGGCAGCTTGTCCCAGGTCTCCTTGTTGATCAGGAACTGCACTTCAGCGCCCGGCTCCTGCCAGCCCGAGTAGTAGTTCTTGGCGATCTGATGGAAACCCATGCTGAAGTCCAGGGCCGGACCTACCCACTCCAGAGCATCGATGGTGCCACGCTCCAGTGCGCTGTAAAGTTCGCCCGGCGGAATATTGGTGACGGCAACCCCCAACTCCGACATCACTTCACCGGCAAAACCTGGCGTGCGCATCTTGATGCCTTTCAGGTCTTCCAGGGAATTGATCTCCTCACGGAACCATCCACCCATCTGGTTGCCGGTGTTACCACCCGGGAACGACAGCAAGCCGTACGGCTCATAAACTTTGCGCATCAGCTCCATGCCCTCGCCGTGGTAGAACCAGGCGTATTGCTCCGGGGCGATCATGCCGAACGGCACGGTGGTGAAGTACATGGCGTTGGGGATGGTGCCCTTGTAGTAATAGGACGCCGTGTGGCCCATGTCGTACTGACCATTACGGACCAGATCGAAGATGCCGAACGGCGCCTTGTGCTTGTTGGAGGCGTCGATACGAATCTTCAGCCGGCCATTGGACATGGTCTCGGCCATGTTGGCCATGTGTTCTACGGTTTCGCCGAGAATCGGTGAATTCGGGCCCCAGGTCTGCGCAAGGCGCAGCGTGAAACTGTCCTCAGCCAGGCTGATTGAGCTGAAAGCAAACAGCAGCGCAAGCGCGGCTATTTTTAGCGGGCGAGTTATCATTGTTGGCACCATTGATCCGATTGTTATGTAGATATTTTTTGTCCCGAACCAATACTAGCTTGGGACCAAGCACCCCGCCAAGCCCTACTCTCAGCTTACTGGATTCGCCCCAACGATTGGGCTATGTTCCATAGTAGGATGGGTATTCTCCAACCAACGCGAACGGATTCTGGACAATGTACATGGCCACCGAAAAAGATCTTGATAATCCGCAGGCGCGCCTGAAACAGTTACGACGAAGCTACGCGGAACGACTCCCGAAGCGACTGGACCGGCTGGAGTACCTGATCAGCACCATTCCGGTGGACCGTGAATACGCCGAAGACGGCGCTGCCGTGCGTTCAGGCCTCAACATGACCTACCAGGAGGTCCACAAACTGGCCGGTTCCGCCGGCTCGGTTGGCCTTCACTCGGTGTCCGACGCCGCCAAGCAGCTGCTTGACCTGATTGATGGCTGGTTCAGCACCAGTTCACGTGATCCGGAAGACAAGCAAAAAGACATGCTTGAGTTGGTGCAAAGTATGCGCACCATGGATTTTGACCCAGAGCCTGAGGTGGATCAGCGGTTCTTCCCCGGCAGCCGTAAAATCCACATCATTGAAGACAATGAACTGGTCGCCAATGAAATGCTGCTGTGGCTGGAGGCAGCCGGTTTCGACGCCCAGGTGTTTTTGTCTGCCACCATCTACGGCGACACCTTCGAGGTATTGCCAACCCCCGATTTGATCATCATGGATGTCATCTTCGGCAACGAACGCAACGCCGGCCCTCGCGTTATCGAGTTGCTGAAACGCACGGTCGGGCGGTTGCCGCCGGTTGCCTTCCTGTCGGTCCGGGATGACATGGAAGCGAGGCTTGCCGCGTTCCGATCGGGCGCCTCACGCTACCTGGCGAAGCCGATTACCCAGACCGAACTGATCGACCTGGCCCATGAGTTCACCGATCGCAAAGATGCGCCGCCGTTCCGGATCCTGATGGTGGACGACGATGAAACCACCCTGCAGGTGAACCAGGTGCTTCTGGAGCAGGCCGGACTGGCAGTTTACCCGGTGAGTGATCCCATGGCCGCACTGGACGCAGCGCGGGCATTCGAACCGGACATAATTTTGCTGGATGTGATCATGCCGGACGTATCCGGCACCGAACTGGCGGCGGTCCTCCGCCAGGACCGCAGGCTGGATCCCGTGCCAATCCTGTTCCTGACCACCGAAACCCACCCGGACCAGAAGATCATGGGCGCTGCCCTGGGGGGCGACGACTACATCATAAAACCGTTTGACCCGGACTACCTGCTCACCACCCTGATGTCCCGAGCCCGCCGTTCGCGCAGGCTCAGGGAACTGATCAAGCAGACTGAGGGGCTCTAGCTCAGACTTTGAACTGGCCCACCAGCTCTCGCAGGGTTTCGCCCAAGCGGGCCAGTTCGTGGCTCGCCTCGTTGGTCTGGGTCACGCCGGTGTCGCTGCGCTGAGCGGCATCAACGATACGCACCACATTCTGGTTAATTTCCTCGGCCACCTGACTTTGCTGCTCCGCAGCGGTGGCAATCTGAGTCACCTGATCATGGATCTGACCCACTGATTTCTCGATAGTGCCCAACGCCGTAGCAGCGTGATCGATGCGTGCCACGGTTTCCGAGGACCGGTCTCGGGACATGTTCATGCGGTCGACTGCCGAGCGGGACTCTGACACAAACCCATTCACCATTTCGCGGATCTGTTCGGCGGACTCGGCACTGCGCCTGGCCAGCTGACGCACCTCGTCGGCGACCACGGAGAAACCGCGACCATGCTCACCGGCCCGAGCGGCCTCAATGGCAGCATTCAGCGCCAACAGGTTAGTCTGTTCAGTCACCGCATGGATAACATCCAACACCTGCTGAATATCGCCGGATTTCTCGGCCAGGGCATCAATGGTCCGGGCACTCTCCTCGATTTCCTCAGACAGTTTGTTGACTGAACCCTGGGCGCTGACAATGGTTTCGCCACCGTCACGGGCAACGCGATCGGCATCAGAGGCGGCACTTTCGACCTGATTGGCATTGCCTGAGATCTGCTGGATGGTCGCCGCCATTTCATTGATCGCCGAGGCAATCTGATCGGTCTCTGAACCCTGCTCCTGAACCGAGGAACGGGTTTCGTTCGCCACCCGGCTCAATTCCTCAGCGGCGGAGGCGACCTGATCGGTGGTGGCACCGACTTCACGAATGGTGGTCTGGATCTTGATCACAAAGGCGTTGAAACGACGCCCCAGCTCAGACAACTCATCGGTGCCCTCTTCCGGTAGGCGCTGGCGCAGATCACCCTCGCCGTCAGCGATTTCCTGCATCATATCGCTGACTTGCTTCAGGGGCTTGGTGACCGAGCGGCCGACCACAAGGCCGATCAGCATGGCAATGACCACAACAATGGCCGTTACCAGCAAAATAAAACCAATCGTGGCGTTTCGACCTTCCGCAATCTCGGCCTGGGCAGCAGCGACTTCCTGATCGATGTTGGTAACGTACACACCGGCGCCAATCATCCAGTCCCAGCCCGGAATAACCGTAGAATAGGACACTTTTGGCTCTTCTTTGCCGGAGCCCGGGTTCATCCAGTCATAACCGTAAAAGCCATCGGATTCACCTGCCGCAAACAGTGCCCGCACCAGTTTCTTCAGGGTCGGGTTATTGGTCGGACCTTCCTTGGACGGGTCCGGGGCATAGGCCAGGTTCACGACATCCCGGGTGTAGGCGAACACGTAGTTGGTCTTGTCGAATCGGATGCTGCGCAGGCGCGAGGCGGCCTCAGCCTTGGCCTCTTCTTCGGACAAATCAGGATCGTTCTTCGCTTCCAGAACCACCGCCTCGGCGGCATCCACCAGGTTTTTCAAACCGTTCTTCCGGGTTTCCAAAAGATTCGTTTTGAGCCGCTGTAGCTCGGCCTCTCCATGGGCCTCAATCTGACTGACGGTGATCCAGGCCAAAGTAGCCGCGGTGAGGATAACAGGGACCAGCACCGCCAGAAGCAGCCGCGAGCGAATGCGAAGGGTGTTTAGAAAGTTCATGTCAACGATCCTTGAGGACTGATTAGAGTTATGAATTATCCACAGAGATTCGTCGCGTGCTGTTCCAGTCTGTTAAGGCAAGTAACGGTGCCACATTTGTAATGCGGAACTCCCAGTGCGCCCTATGCACCGACCTCACCGTGACTCTAGACTGGTCTGGCTCACGCACGATCTAAATGCGGCTATCGGCCACCGGCCACCAAACTTGAACCCAGCTAAACCAATAGCCCCTGCAGCGGGATTGCACCATGAAGCAGCTTTTTCTGATCCGACACGCAAAATCCAGTTGGGCCGACGACAGCCTCAGTGACCGGGACCGCCCCCTGAACGCCCGCGGTCAAAGCCAGTTGGCACCGCTGAGTGTGGCTTTGGCCCATCACGGCGCCTTTGCCGGCGACGTTCACACCAGCACGGCGGCCCGGGCTCAGGCCACCCTGGCCGGGGTATTACCGACAACCTTTCCCGAAACGCGGGTGCATACCTGCCCGGAGCTCTACACCTTTGATCATCAAAAGCTGTTGCACTGGCTTAATAGCATGGGTGACCAGGAAACCATTGCCGTCATCGGTCACAACCCGGCACTGCTGGAGCTGGCCCAGTGGCTGTTGCAACAGTCGCCGGCGCAGTTGCCGACAGGCAGCTTCATGCACTTGCGTATCCCCGTAGACCACTGGCACCAGCTCGACAAAGCCAAGGGCAAGGGTAAGTTGGAAGCCCTGCTGACCCCTCAGCAATTCAGCTATACCCACTTTGTCCGCAAACTTAAGAAGCGCGCCAACCCCGACACAACGGGGCGTAAACGGGACCTCGCCGACACCTTCCAGAGTCTCCACCACTGGCTCAAAAATCTGGAGCCGGGGGTTCAATTGGGACTGGATGACGAATTCCTGCATCAATACCGGATTACCCTGCGGCGCAGCCGCGCCATCGCTGAATCCATTCGGGAGGTCAGTGGTTCCAAACGGTTGACCAGGCCCGTCAAGCAACTCAAACAACAGGCCGGAGCCACCAGCCAGCTGAGGGATCTGCATGTACTGCTGCAACAGCTGCCCGAGCTTTGCGGAGGCAACGATGAGCTGGAAACCGGCCTGCGCACCTATTTCGAAAAGGCGGCCGACGTCGAACAACAGCGTTTGAATAAACGTTTGGCCAGCAAGCGCCATCAGAAGCGTAGCCAGGATTGGCTCAACCTGATCGAGTCCGGCGCCTTCCAGAAACTTTCGAGATCGCTCAGTCACAAAGACATCCGAACAACCGTCGACCGACGTATCACCCAGTGCAACCGGAAAACGGCGGAACTCACACCCGAGTCATCGGACGAAGAACTTCACGCCCTGCGTAAGTTACTGAAGCGTGCCCGGTATCTGATGGAACTGGAGCCGGACCGATGGAAAGGACTGCTAAAACGAGTAAAAGCTCGCCAACAGTTGTTCGGCCAGTTTCAGGATCTGGCGGTGCAGATTCAGCTGCTGCATCAGTTTCGAAGGGATTCGCCGGAAGCTTTGCCAGCGGCGGTTGCCGGTTTAGAAACACAATTAACCCAGCGGAAAATGGAGGTCCGCAAGCAGATACTTGCCCTTGGAGGACTTGATGGATCCCCGCTATGACACGCTTTTCTACGACGGTCAGTGCCCTCTGTGCGCCCGTGAGATCCGAACCCTGCGCAAACTCCAGGGCGGAAATCTGATTTTTGCCGACATCCACGAACAGAGCGGCACCAACACCGACTTGCCCAGCCACGAACAACTGCTTCGCCGGCTTCACCTGATGGCGTGGACCGGGGAATGGGTGACCGGCCTGCCTGCCAACGTCCGCGCCTGGTCACACACCCGATTCGGGTTTCTGTTCAAGCCCCTACTCTGGCCGATCATCTACCCGGTCGCATCACGGGTTTATGAGCGCTGGGCCGACAGTCGCTATGAGCGCAAGTACGCCTGTGCCATTGGCAACCGCACAGCCGAAAAGCAGACCTAGACCAGGCTGTTGCGGATAAAGATTGCTGGTCGCACCGGCAATTCCGCCAGTTCTTGCATCAAATCACGCTTCAGACGCTCAATCCGGCCGGGCCAGTTGCTAGGAAGACGAATCTCCAGCATCAGGCTCGGACCTACCTTAACCATCTTCACCTGTTGAGGCAGGATGCCTTCCGCCTTGAGCACACCGTGCACTTCGTCGGCCACCGCCTCAGGCGGCGCTGCCAGCATCAGCTCTCGAACGGCCCCGGCCGTCATTTTTACCGGCACGACAATGAAATAGGCCGAAACAAGTACCATCATCACCGGATCCGCATATACCGCCAGGGCCGAACAGGAAGTCTGTTCCAGCCAGGCACCCACGCCGAAGCCGATCAGAACGGCGGCGCTCAGCACGGTATCCATCAACCACTGGCGGCGTTCCGCCACCACCAATCCGGACCCAACACGTTTGCCCACCCAGGCAAGGTACAGCCATACCGCCAGGCAACCCACAACACTCACCGCCGCAAACACCATGGCCATGTCGGCGCTGACCGCACGGCCACCCTCAACGAGAGCGAAAACGGCGGACACCATCGACAACAGGCACACCAGCGCAATCACCAGCCCTTTGACCGCAATGACCAATGGCTCAATCGCGCCGCGACCAAACGGGTAGTCAGCGCAGGCCGGGCGACGAATCACCCGCGCGGCATAGAGCGACAGCAGGGACAACGCAACACTAACCAGCGAGTAGGCACCATCAAACAGGATCACCAACGAGCCGATCCAGAGACCCCAACTGATGCCCGCCAGCGCAAACAGACCCGCTGCAATGGCGGACAGGGTCAGCGCCATATTTTCCCGCGCTATTAACATCAACATTTTTGCTCTCCCGTGATTTAAAGGCCATATTAGCGACACCCGCAACCGGGCGTGAGTCGGTGACCGACGGAAAACCCGTCGCAAGGAGAGCAGTCGTTGAAAACATCGCAAATCAAGGTGTTCCTGGCCGTAGTCCGCAACGGCACCATTGCCTCGGCCGCCCGGGAACTGAACCGGAGCCGCACCACGGTGAGCACCATGCTGGCCGCACTGGAAGATGACCTGGGTGTCGAGCTGTTCGAGCGCAGCGGTAACCAGCTCCACCTAACGCCTATTGGCAGCGCCATCGTCACCGACTGCCGGCGTTTTGATCAGGTGGCCGGACAGATCCGCGCCCGCTGCCAGCATCATCTCAGCGGCGCCGAATCCGTTCTAAGAATTGCCCGGGACGACGCCCTGCCCGAGGCAGCTTGGCGGGATATTCTGCGGCAATTGAAAACCCGCTTCCCCCAGACCAGCCTGTCGGTTTACCTGGCGCCGCCCCGCGAGCTGCCCACCCTGGTTCGCAACCAGTCCGTGGATGTCGCCTATGGCCTGATGCCGGAACTCCAGAGCGAAGGCTACCAATGGTTCCGGG
This sequence comes from Marinobacter sediminum, assembly GCF_016820575.1. Classification (GTDB taxonomy): domain Bacteria; phylum Pseudomonadota; class Gammaproteobacteria; order Pseudomonadales; family Oleiphilaceae; genus Marinobacter; species Marinobacter sediminum. The sequence continues at coordinate 241,299 of NZ_JAEMQH010000001.1, forward strand.
AACTGGCCGATGTGCGGATGCTGACCGTTGCAGCACCGAACCACCCCCTGAGCCAGCTCAAACGGGTAACCCAGGACGATCTGGTGAGCCACACGGAGGTAACCCTGGCCTACATGAACAATGCCCGGGTGGAAGCGGAATCGCCGGAAACCGCCAACTTCCTGGCGTTCACCCAGTATGAACTGATTCGCGATGCGGTCATCGAAGGAGCCGGCTGGGCTGACTTGCCCCTGCCGCTGATTGCTGAAGCTCTGCGGCAACAGCAGCTAACCGTTATCCGCCATCGCAGCGCCCAGTGGTGGAAAGTGTTCAGCGCCCTGGAATCCGAGCAGACCCAGGGCGGCGCTGTGGTTGGTTGGCTGGCAGCGGCACTGGAGGCGTACCTGGAGGAAGAGCACTAGGCGGCATTGAGCAGTAACTACAAACAGCAGGCTTTGTATTTCTTGCCACTGCCACAGGGACAACGGTCGTTGCGCCCGGGTTTTAGCTGACCCTCACTGGTATCGCCGGTGAGGTACAGCCACCGCCCCTGTTCCCGGACAAACTCAGACCGCTCTTCCAGGTAACCCCAGCCGTCACCGAGCCGGTGCACGGCCCTGAAGTGGACCTGGCCCGTATCCCCTGCCTCGGAACTGTCGAGAATGGATAGCGAGACCCACTCCGGCGACTGCTCCAGACTCAGCTCACCCGGCCGGGTACTGGGGTGCCAGGTAGCCAGCAGATAGTCGGCCTGCCCGCCCACAAAGGCACAGTACCGTGACCGCATCAGCGCCTCCGGCGTGGCGGCGGCCTCACCCCGGTGCAGCGGCTGGCAACACCTTGAATATTCCAGGCTGGAGCCACAGGGGCATTGGGCTGTATCTTTTCCGAGGTCTTTGGAGAGAGAGTCTGTCATCGGGCGTGATCCATTCTTACACCATGGTCTGATAGCTACCGGCAGTCTATCAGTTTCAACCGCTAGCCCGCTGTGTTATCAAAGCAAACCGCCCATAACCCGGTGATGATCTTGGATGAACTAAGCCTGTTACAGGTGCTTCTCGCAAATGCCGCTCTTCTGGCCGGTGCCTGCCTACAGGGCGTAGCCGGTTACGGCATTGGTACCCTGGCGGCACCGCTGCTGTTTTTGATCAGCCCCATACTGTTGCCAGCGCCACTGATCCTGAATGCGTCAGTGCTGACGGTGTTGATGCTGGTCCGTAACCGGGGTGCCCTGGCGATCCGGGAAGTGCGATTTGCGATCTGGGGCGGAGCCATTGGGACGATCCTGGCGGCGCTAATCCTCCTGGTGCTGTCACCGGAAGGCTTTGAACTGATTTTCGGCATCCTGATCCTGACCGGCGTGGCCCTGAGTGTTGGCGGCCTGCGCCCGGCCCTGAATGCCCGCAACAGTGTCATTGCCGGGGCTGCCTCTACTTTCATGGGCACCATCACCGCCGTGGGCGGCCCGCCCATAGCGATGATCTACCAGAATCAGAAAGGCCCGCTGGTGCGGGCCAACATGTCAGCGTTTTTCCTGACCGCAAGTTTCTTCAGCCTGGCGGCCCTGCTGTACTCCGGGTACCTGGGGCTACGAGAGCTGCGCCTGTTCGGGCTCACCTTTCCGGGCATGCTCATCGGTTTCTGGCTATCCGGCCACCTGGTACACCGGATGCCAGCCAACGGACTCCGGCCGGTGATCCTGACCATCGCAGCAGTGGCCGGCATTGCAGCCCTGGTGCGGGGCCTGATGTCGCTTTGACTGTCAATCTACCCAGAACCGCACCCGGAACCCGCTCTTGCGCCAGAGCAAGGCCAGCCATAGGGCATGAACATTGATAAGCAGGGCTAAGACCCATTCAAAGGCATCGTCAGTTCGGCGGTAGAGTTCGGGCGCGAGCGCATTCAACAGCACCGAGAGAATACCCACCGCTAGCGTGAGCTGACACAGCCCGAGCAGGCCCCGAGCCGGGCGACTCCAGTTCGGATGCAGCCGAAGTGCGCAACTGATCAGGAGTTCACACAGGAAGGTGAGGGAAAGGTAGAGAACAACACCAATACGACGCATCAGGTTAAAGCCATCCCCTTCGTGACCAAGGGCCACGGTGTAGGCACCCAGGGCCAGGCCCGCAACCAGCCCGAGCCAGGGCACCCAGGCGACAGACGTTGAGCGCAGCCCCAATTGCGCCAGCCACACCCGGTTACACCACCAGAACAGCACACCAATGATGGCCGCCGGCAGCATCGTGCCCTTGAAAATGAAATAGGCAGTGCCGTAGCGCCCGGTTCGACTGATGCTGGTGCAGCTGTCCCAGTATGGGATACAAAACGATACGTAACCCTCGATAACCGAGACAAAAAAGGTGAGATGAATGGTCAGCAGCGGCACCAGTGCCGCGCCGAGTGCCAGCCACCAAAGTCTTACGCTGTTGGGATTATACATCGTTGATAATCCAGTCTACTCTGTGTAAACGAGACGGTTTGCCAAAGAAGGAACGGGCAGCTTTTTGAATCAACACCATTTGACCAGATTTTGCAATCCTGCCTATCCGTACATAGGCATTTGGCCTCAAACTAGGGCTATAAAGTAAGGATGACTGGATATTTGCCATGGGCAAAACTCACCAAGAAATAGTCGAAACCCGCGTCCACGTCTCTGAACTGGCGCTGGGTATGCACGTTGTGCGTTTGGACAGGGCCTGGGAGGAAACGGACTTTCTCCTCCAGGGCTTCGTAATCAAAGATCCCCGGGAGATTCACTCCCTGCAGGCACAGTGTGAGTTCGTTTTTATCGAAGGCAAGCTGGAAAAAGCCTCACAACACGCGCCGCACCCGACCCGATCCGGAACCCGACCAAAATCGTCCTCGGGCTTTCTTGGCATGTTCAAACGCTCACCCCAAAAGCCGGTCGAGAAGGAAGAAACGGTCAAGAAAGTCGCCCCTCGCAGGCGTGTCAACTACATCAACAAAGTCGATGTAGGCACTGAGATGCCTTTTGCTGCCGTCAAATTCGAAGATGCCCAGAAAACCGCAAAATCCATCATGTCGGGCCTCCGAGTGGGCCGGGCACTGGACCTGAATAATGCCCGAGCGGTAGTGAACAGCTGCGTTGAAAGCGTCCTGCGGAATGAAAACGCCCTGATGCTGCTCACCAAGATTAAACACCAGGACGAATACACCGCCGAACACTGCATCAACGTTTCGATTCTGTCGGCCGCTTTCGGCAAACACCTGGGGCTGCTGGAAGGCGAGATTCGCACCCTGGCACTGTGCGGCCTGCTGCACGACGTCGGCAAGACCCGGATCCCGGATGCTGTCCTGAACAAACCCGGTGCGCTGACGCCAGCGGAATTCGACATGATGCGGGGCCATACTACCCATGGCCGCACCATTCTGATGGGCACCAGCAGCTCCTTGGCTACCGCAGTAGACGTTGCCTTCGCTCATCACGAGCGGATGGATGGCCAGGGCTACCCGCGAGGACTTGAGGCCCACCAAATCCCCTACTTTGCCAAGATTGTGGGCCTCGTCGACACCTACGACGCCATCACCAGCAATCGGGTTTATGACAAAGGCCGCGCCTCCATGCAGGCTCTCGATATCATTCATAAACACCGGGGCACCCAGTTCGACAAGGAACTGGCAGAAGCGTTTATCCAGATGATCGGCATCTATCCGCCGGGGTCGATCGTGGAAATGCTAAACGGCGAGGTCGGGATCGTGGTTGAGAGTCATCCGAAGCATAAGCTCAAGCCCAAGGTACTGATAGTGCGCGATGCCGATCACTTGGAGATAACGCCCCACCGGAGCCTGGACTTGATGACGGCGCCGAAGGATAACGCCGGTGATACATACCAGATTGCCAAAGAAGTGCCGGACGGCACCTACGGCATTGTGCTGCAGGACTTTGTCGATCAGGGGCTGATCATGTCAGCCCCTATTCCGGAGACCTCAGACGAGCCCTGGAACGGCTAGCGGCCCGGTAATTTGGTGACCGCCATGGTCAGCCTGGAAATGCAGGTGGGCTTGCCTTCCTCATTCTCCAGGCGGATTTCCCAAACCTGAGTGGTACTGCCGATGTGCAGCGCGGTTGCAGTGCCGTATACCCAGCCCTTGCTGACCGGGCGCAGGTGGTTGGCGTTAATATCAAGGCCCACTGCCACTGTGTCCGGATTCTTCAGGCAGCAATTGGCGGCCATGCTGCCGAGGGTTTCCGCCAGCAACACCGAGGCCCCGCCGTGGAGAATGCCAAATGGCTGGACAGTGCGCTCGTCCACCGGCATACGGCCTTTGACGTAGTCGTCGCCAACCTCCAAATACTCGATCCCCATGTGACCGACTGCGGTGTTTTTACTGGATTCCATGAACGATTCAAGATTCGGGGTGCGGGTCCAGATAGCCATTCGACGACTGCCTCCTGTAACAGGGATTGTGTTTGTAGGAGCCCCAGTCTAGCCAGATAGGATGCGAACGACTATCGGAATCTGCTCCTCCGGCGCTCACTCGACCCGAACCAGCTCCTGCTTCGCCCACCCCAACCGACCGGTCTCGGCAATCTGCCGGCGCATGCCCGGCACCGGCCGGATCATGAACAGGTCACCATTGCGCCCGACCAGGGCTTTCGAGACACCAACGCCTTTGGCAAGTTGGGCATGGGCATCCATGTGCTCCCCTTCTCCATGCACCGGAATGGCGATCTTCGGCCGCACCCACTGATACATGGCCTGAAGCTCTTCCCGGGCCGGGTGGCCGGAGGCGTGAATCGGCACGGCCGATTGCTCGGCGGTAATCACGGTAACGCCCATGGCCCGAAGCCGGTCGATCAAAGCCTCGATGGCCTCTTCGTTTCCGGGAATGGCGCGGGCGCTGAAGATCACGGTATCACCGGCTTCCAACTCGAAATCCGGGTGACTGCCCATCGCCAGGCGACGCAAAGCAGTGCGCGGCTCACCCTGGCTACCGGTGGCCACGGCCAGAACCTCAGCCTTCGGCAGGTAGCCAAGGTGCGATGGGTTAATCAGCTTGTCAGCCTGATCCCAGATACCTGCGGCCCGCGCGGCCCCACTCATGTTGATCAGCGAGCGCCCGAGCAGACCCATGTAACGCCCGGTTTCCCGGGCTATCAGGCCAAGGGTGTGCAGCCGGGCAATGTTGCTGCCAAAGCAGGTCACCACCACTCGCCCCGGAGCGGCTCGGACCGCGTCCAGCAGCCCCTGGTGCAGCGCCGCCTCGGAAACGGAGTGCCCGGCCACCGTGGCATTGGTGGAATCGCAGACCATGGCATCCACGCCCTCGCTCGCCAGATCGGTAAACGTCTCGCGGGAGTAGCCATGGCCCACCAGGGGATGGTCGTCCAGTTTCCAGTCGCCGCTGTGGAAGATGTTGCCGATGCCGGTACGAATCATCAGGGCATTGGGGTCTGGAATGGAGTGCGTCAGGGCCAGCCACTGAACGTTGAACGGGCCTATCTGCCGGCGCTCGCCGGTCTCCACCACAACGATCGGAACGCGGTGGGCCAGGTCAAATTCCGCCAGCTTGCGCCGCAGGATCTCGGCAGTGAACCGACTGGTGTAGATTGGGCACTGCAACAAAGGCCACAGATAGGGTACGGCGCCAACATGATCTTCATGGGCGTGGGTGATGATCAGTCCCGCCAGCTGCTCCCGGCGGTCAGCAATAAAAGCCGGGTCGGCCATCTGAACCGGAGGCTCGCCACGGTGGTGCACCGTGCCATCCGCCGACACCCGGCCAGGCTTGGGGAAGGTCACACCACAGTCCACCATCAGCCATTGGCCATCGTGACCGTAAAGATTGAGATTCATGCCGATCTCGCCAGTTCCGCCGAGCGGCAGGAACCAGAGGTCATTATGGTCCGGAGTCATTGAGCGAATTTATCCAAGTAAGTAGCGCGAGCATCGCAAGTAGGAGCGGTTTCAAAACGCCCATTCTGCCCCCCTCCTTAAACACTCGATATGTCGAATCTGCAGTCTACCGCAATGTACTGAGAATAGCCCCGGGCAGATCTGTCCTGTTCTAATCCACGTAACCCCGGTTGAAAATGTTTCTTTAGGCTCCAACTCGATACCAGGCGCAGTTGAGATTTGCCATTCATTCGTCGATAAAAGGACGGACACACTATGAAGATTTTGATGGTTCTGACTTCCCACGACCAGATGGGCGATACCGGTCATAAAACGGGCTTCTGGCTCGAAGAGTTTACCGCGCCCTACTATGTTTTCCGGGACGCCGGTGCCGACATCACCCTTGCGTCTCCGAAAGGTGGTCAGCCACCGGTTGATCCCAACAGCGAGGGCGAAGACGCACTGACCGAAACCACTCGTCGATTCCAGGCCGACGCTCATGCCAAGGAATCACTGGCCAGCACCAAGAAGCTGGCGGACGTGGACATGAATGACTTTGACGCCGTGTTCTATCCCGGTGGCCATGGCCCGCTGTGGGATCTGGTCAACGACCAGAAATCCATTGAGGTGATCAAGACCGCCTACGAACAGGATAAGGTAATTGGCGCGGTGTGCCATGCCCCGGCCGTGTTCCGGAATGTGGAAGTGAAGCCGGGTCAGAACATTGTTGGCGGCCGCAACGTGACTGGCTTCAGCAACAGCGAGGAAGAGGTGGTTGGTCTGACCAACGTTGTGCCGTTCCTGCTGGAAGACATGCTGAAGGAAAAAACAGGCACCTACACCTGCGGTGACGACTTCACGCCACACATCGTAGTAGACGGCAAGCTGATCACCGGTCAGAACCCGCCCTCCTCGGAAGGCACCGCCAAGGCGGTGATCCAGGCCCTGCAGGAAGGCTAATCAGCCCTCTTGTACTTGCTCCCCGGCGTGGCTAATCAGCACGCCGGGCGCTCCCGCCTCCAGCAACTCCCTGACCGCCCCCGGCACTGACACTTTGGCCATTTTCGAAGGCTGAATCATCACATAGGTGATGTCGGCATCCGCAATCAGTTGCTCCTCACCAAACCGATAGAACTCCAGATGCAGGGTGAACGAAGTATTGCCGATCCGCCCTGCCCGGATGCGGGCCTCCAGCACGTCGTCAAACTTTGCCGGTGCTTTCCAATTCACCGTCAGGCTGACCACCTGAATATCCAGGTCCTGATCCAGCAGGCTCTGGTAATTACCAAACAGCGTGCGGATGTATTCGTTGACAGCGATGTCGACAAAATCCGCGTAACGGGCGTTGAAAACCACGCCTTGGGCGTCGCACTCGCCGTAGCGCACGCGGAATCGGAAACGGAATGGCAGTTGATCTGGCATAGGACTCCTCAATTAATCCCCGGCAATGTCAGCCACAGGATCTCATAATCTGTGCTAGCTTTTTTAGGAATGTCCCATACGGCTGACCAATTCCATGAGCAATCCCAAACACACCCTTTTCTGGATGACGTTGTTCCTGGCGGTTGTCCTGATCGTCGGCGTGCTCATCCACAAACCCCTGATGACCGCGTTCATGGCGAATTGGGTCTTCAATCTACTGATCGTGGGCGTGCTGATTGTTGGTATAGGGCTGACCTACCGACAGGTGTTCGTGCTGTTCCCGGAAATGCGCTGGATCTCCCAGTTCCGCACCGGGCACTCGGGGCTGTCGGTGCTGCAGGAACCCCGGTTACTGAAACCCCTGGCCCGGCAACTGGGCGAAGAATCCAAGCGGGACCGGTTCAAACTCTCCACCCTGTCCCTACGCACGGTGCTTGATGGCATCCACTCGCGCATGGACGAACAGCGGGAAATCACCCGCTACTTCATCAGCCTGCTGGTGTTTCTGGGCCTGCTGGGCACCTTCTGGGGCTTGCTCGGCACCATCAATGCCGTGGGCGAGGTCATCACCAACCTCGATATGGGCCAGGGCGATTTCGGCAAGGTCTTTGCCGATCTTCAGGCCGGCCTGCTAACCCCGCTGCAGGGCATGGGCACGGCCTTTAGTTCGTCGCTGCTGGGCTTGGGTGGCTCGCTGATTCTGGGCTTCCTGGACATTCAGGCCGGTCATGCCCAGAACCGGTTTTATGACGGCCTTGAGGAGTGGCTCACCGGTGTCACCAATCTGGTGGACATCGTGGACGAAGACAACGTGCAGTCATGATCGGATCCAAGCGCCGCAGCCGCAGTGCCACCAACGTCTGGCCCGGGTACGTCGATGCCCTGTCGGCCCTGCTGATGCTGGTGATCTTTATGCTGCTGGTCTATGTCGTGAGCCAGCTGTACCTGTCGCAAACCCTATCCGATCGCAACACGGAACTGGCCCGCCTGAACCAGCGCTTGAATGAAATCTCCCAGCTGCTAGGGCTGGAGCAGAGCAAGACCGAAGCCCTGGAGCAGCAAATGGCGGCGGTGCAAGACGACTACAGCGATTCCCTGGCCCGCAACGAAGACCTGCAGACGCGCCTGGACGCTTCCCGGAACCAGCTGATGCAGCAATCGGCAGATGCTGAAGCCCGGGCCGCGCGCCTGGCCAGCATGAACGAGGAACTGGAAGAGCAGGATCAGCTCTCCGCCAGCCAACAGGCGATGATCCTTCGGCTGTCGAACCAGATCGCCTCCCTGCAGGCACAGTTACGGCAAATCACCGCGGCCTTGAAGCTGCAGAAAGAGGAAACCGCAGAGAAGGAAGATGAGTTGGAAGATGTTAGCCGGCGGCTGAATACCTTGCTGGCGGAGCGAGTCAATCAGCTGGAACAGTACCAGTCTGAATTCTTCTCCCGGTTGCGGGACATCCTGGCCACCAACGAAAACATCCGGGTGGTGGGTGACCGCTTCCTGCTGCCGTCGGAGTTGCTGTTTGCCTCCGGTTCAGCGCAATTGGGCGAAGAGGGCAAGCGTGAATTGGACAAACTCGCGGAAGTCCTACTCGATGTGGTCGCCTCCATTCCCGGCGACATTGACTGGATCCTTCGAATTGACGGCCATACCGACCTGATTCCGATCAACACCCCGCAATTCCCCTCAAACTGGGAGCTATCCACGGCACGGGCGGTGGCGGTGGTGCGTTATCTGGCTGCTCAGGGGGTGCCGGAGAGGCGCATGGTAGCCGCCGGCTTTGGCGAGTTCTTCCCGGTTGCCAGCGGCACCACTCCGGACGCGCTGCAAAAGAACCGGCGCATCGAGATTAAGCTGACCGATCGCTAGCAGTGATCGGGGCGAGTGCGGCCCCGCCCCGATCGACGCGGCTTAGAAGTGAATGACGGTACGAATGCTCTTGCCTTCGTGCATCAGGTCAAAGGCCTTATTGATGTCTTCCAGCGGCATCTCGTGAGTGATGAACACGTCCAGCGGGATCTCGCCCTTCTCGGCCTTTTCCACATAGCCCGGCAGTTCGGTCCGACCCTTCACGCCACCAAAGGCAGAGCCCTTCCAGACTCGTCCGGTCACCAGCTGGAACGGGCGGGTGCTGATTTCTTCGCCGGCACCGGCTACGCCGATGATGATGGATTCGCCCCAGCCCTTGTGACAGCACTCCAGCGCCGAACGCATCAGCTGAACATTGCCGACACACTCGAACGAGTAATCAACACCACCGTCGGTCATCTCAACGATCACTTCCTGGATCGGCTTGTCGTAGTCCTTGGGATTAACCACATCGGTAGCGCCCAACTGTTTGGCAATGTCGAACTTGCCGGGGTTGATGTCGATAGCGATGATTCGGCTGGCTTTCGCCATGGTAGCGCCGATGATGGCCGCCAAGCCGATGCCACCGAGTCCGAAGATAGCGACGGTGGCGCCCTCTTCCACCTTGGCGGTGTTCAGCACGGCGCCAATGCCGGTGGTCACGCCACAACCCAACAGGCAGACCTTATCGAGTGGCGCTTCTTTGGGAATCTTGGCCAGCGACACTTCCGGCAGCACCGTGTATTCGGAGAAAGTGGAGCAGCCCATGTAGTGGTAGAGCGGCTCACCGTTATAAGAGAATCGAGAGGTGCCGTCGGGCATCACGCCCTTACCCTGGGTAGCACGAACGGCGCCGCACAGGTTGGTCTTCCCAGAGGTGCAGAATTTGCACTCGCCGCACTCGGCGGTATACAGCGGAATGACGTGGTCGCCCACCTCCAGGTCGCTTACGCCGGGGCCAACCGCTTCCACGATGCCACCGCCTTCATGGCCAAGGATGGTCGGGAACAGGCCTTCGGGGTCGGCACCAGACAGCGTGTAGGCGTCGGTGTGGCAGACCCCGGTGGCGACAATGCGAACCAGAACTTCGCCCTGCTGGGGCGGGGCAACATCGACTTCGACGATCTCGAGCGGCTTGTTGGCCTCGAACGCGACGGCGGCGCGGGATTTAATCACGGGCAAACTCCTTTAAAGGGGTGGTAATGAATATCTTGGATGTGCCTGGTTTGACTCACTCTAGACGACCGGTCTAATCTATCATCCATGCAATCGAACGACACTCGCAATCACATTATTCAGACCGGCGCCGAGCTGATCGGCCAGAAAGGCTTCAGTGCCACCGGCCTCAATGCCATATTGACCGCGGCGGGCGTGCCCAAAGGCTCGTTCTACCATTACTTTAGCAGCAAGAACGATTTCGGCCTGGCCGTCATCGACACCTTCGCACAGGAATACGACACGACGCTGGATCGGATTCTTACCGATACCAGCCGTTCCTGTGTTGATCGTCTGCGGGCCTACTTTGATACCGGCTTTGAGTCCATGGCCAACTGCCAATACACCAGCGGCTGCCTGATCGGCAACCTGGGCCAGGAGCTGGCCGGCCAGAACGAAACCTTTCGCCTGCGCCTGAACCGGGTGTTCTCTGGCTGGGAACAGCGTTTCGAGCGCTGCATCGCCGAAGGCCAGGCGGCCGGTGCCATCGATTCCTCCATCAACGCTTCGGATGCAGCCAGCCTGCTGCTTTCCGGTTGGGAAGGCGCGATCCTCCGATCGAAAGTGGTCAAATCCACGGAGCCTCTGGAGCGATTCGTACGCGTGTTCTTCAAACAGTGCCTGGGCATTGCCTAATCCACCCGGGCAATAATCTCTTGCCGGATGAAGGGCGTACATTTCAGCACCTGAAGCCTGGCCTGCCCTTTGGCTGGCGTGATGTTTGGATAGGAGCGCACCGACTTGCACACACTGTACTGGTTCACCCGGGACTTACGCCTGCACGATAACGCGGCCCTGTTGGCCGCGTCGAAATCCGATGTCCTGCTCTGCGTCTACGTGGTGGACCCACGCTGGTTTGCCCCCGGCCCCCTGCAGTCCCGTGCTATGGGCACCCATCGCTGGCGTTTCCTTTGGCAAAGCCTGATGGCGCTTGAGCGCAGCTTGCGGGAGCTGGGGCAGCGCCTGCACATTGCCTACGGTGAACCGGAGTCGGTTCTGCCCCAGCTCGCCCATGAGCACCGCATAGCGCGCATCATCCGTTCCCGCCAGCCCGGCACCCAGGAAGCCGGCCAGTGGCAGCGTCTCAAGGAGCAACTGCCCAACACCTTGTTTCAGCAATTCGAGACCCTGAGTCTGTTCACCGAAGGCTCGCTGCCGATGGCCTTGAGCGAACTGCCGGACACCTTTTCGCAGTTCCGCAAACAGGTGGAGAAAACCGGTGATCGCTGTTCCGAGCGGCTGCGCATTCGCACCCTGACCTCACTTCCGCCACCTCCGGGCTTCCCGGAGGACAACCGCGGCGACTGCCCCGCCATCGCCACCCCACAGCATCCGCTGCCGTTCCGGGGTGGCGAAGACAGGGGGCTGGCGCAGCTGAAGCAGTTCCTGTTTGTCGACCACGGCATCGCCCAGTATAAAGAGACTCGGAACGAACTCGACAAGTGGGACTCATCCTCAAAATTCTCACCCTGGCTGGCCAATGGCTGCCTGTCGGTGCGGGAAGTGGCGGAGAGCATCACCGAATACGAGCGCACCGAGACCAGCAACGAGTCGACTTACTGGCTCTGGTTCGAGCTGCTTTGGCGAGAGTATTACTATTGGTACGCTTTGAAACACGGCGCCAACCTGTTCCGCCGGGACGGAGTGCAGCGCAAGAAGCGGCCGGCAACCTTTTACGGGCACCGGTTCATGGCCTGGTGTCAGGGTAATACCGAGTATCCCCTGGTGAACGCTGCCATGAACCAGCTCCGGGAAACCGGCTACATGAGCAACCGGGCCCGGCAACTGGTGGCCAGCTGTTTCGTCAACGAGTTGGAACTGGACTGGCGCTACGGTGCGGCATGGTTCGAACAGCAGCTGATCGACTATGATGTTGCGAGCAACTACGGCAACTGGCAATACCTGGCTGGCGTGGGCGCCGATCCACGCGGGTTGCGGCAGTTCAATCTCGACAAGCAGGCCAAACAGTACGATCCCGTCGGTACGTTTGTGGATCGTTGGGATGGCCACGCCGAGCAGCCGGTGGGCTTACACACGGTAGACGCAGCAGATTGGCCAATTCTATGACCGCATCAACCAACACTGACAGCGCCCGCGAGGTACTCGCGCGCATCATCGACACCACGCAGCCGGCAACGCTGGTGTGCTGCGGTGCAGTGGCGCAAGAGGTGGCCGAACGCTGGCAAAGCCACAAGAATGACGCCCGGATCTGGCGCCTGGACACCGGAGACCCCAATGCGGCACTTCCGCCAACCGCGGTTCAGGACCTGGCTCTGATCACCGATACCCTGGAGCACCTGCCGCACGGCGAGGGCGCCCTGCTGCTGGGCCAATTGCGCAACTATGGCACCCACCAGATTGCCGTGCTGGTAGGCGACACTCCGGATTGGGCCTTCAAGGATTTCATCGGTCTGGGCTTTCGCCGCCACGCCGAAATACAGGGTGAAGCCGGTACCCTTACGCTCTACACCTACAACCTCGACACCTACAACCACAAACGCGCCTGGAACAACCCCGACAACTGGGCCAACCCCGAAATGTGGGGCAAGGCGTGGTGGTAAATCGGCAACGGCAGCGATCCATCTGCCCGCATTGCCAGCTGCACGCCAACATTTGCGTGTGCGACCAGTGCCAGACGGTGGCCAATGGCACCCCGATCACGGTCATACAACACCCGTCGGAGGTGGGTCGCAGCAAGGGCACCCTCAGAATTCTTGAACGTTGCCTGGACCAGCTGCAGGTTGTGGTGGGTGAATCCCCCGAGCAACTGCGACAGGCCGGATTGAGTCTTGCAGACTTGAATGAAAGCACCGCGGTGCTGTTTCCCGGCTCCGACAGTCAGCCCCTTGAGGAAGCTGACACCAGCGCCATCAAGCGCTGGCTGCTGCTGGACGGAACCTGGCGCAAGGCCGCCAAGATCCTGCACCTGACCCCACAAATTGCTGCCCTGCCCCGGTTCCACTTCGCGCATCCACCTGGGTCGCACTATGTGGTCCGCAAGGCACCCGCCGAGCACCATCTGTCGACCTCCGAGGCGGCCGCTTACCTGCTGCATACCCTGGAGCCCCGCCTGGACGTTCAGCCGATCCATACCGCCATGGCCGCGTTAGTGGACAAACAACTGGCCCAGATCCCGCCGGAATTGCGAAATCGCTACCAGAAAACGGAACAACGCTGACCGACTTTGAACCGACCAACGTAAAACCCCTCATTCGCTGAACCAGCAGGGGACTTATGACATCAACATTTTCACCACCAGAGCTATCCAGAATCATCGAAATGGCGTGGGAGGACCGCACCCCATTCGAGGCCATCGAGCACCTGTACGGGCTCGGCGAAAAAGAGGTGATTCACCTGATGCGACGGCAACTGAAACCATCCAGCTTCCGGCTCTGGCGCAAGCGGGTGAGTGGACGGCGCACCAAACACCGGCAGCTCCGGCCAGCCGGGGTCAACCGAGGCTATTGCCCTACCCAATACAAACACCGTTAAGACCGCAATGGTTGGCAACCGACTCAGGCTTAAGCGATCATGGTGACTGCACTCCCTCTGGCAAAAGGACACGCCGCAATGGCTCTGTTTAATGAAAAAAACGCGGAAAAACAGCTGAATGCCGAATCCAGTAAGGTGCATCGCGCCGATCTGGAAACCCTGCTGGAACGCCAGCGGGCCATTGAGGAGAAAGTGAAAGGCAGTGGCAAGCTCAGCCGCTTCAGCGCCGATATCAAGCTTATGTTCGCAATGATCCGCGATTATTGGCACGGCAACTACCGCAGTGTGCCCTGGAAAACCATTGCGGCCATTGCCGGCGCGCTGCTGTACGTTCTCAACCCGCTGGATGTGATCCCCGACCTGATCCTCGGGTTCGGATTTATTGACGACGCCGGCGTGGTCGCGCTGTGTCTGAAGCTGGTGGAATCGGACCTGCACCGCTACGCGGCCTGGAAAGAACACCAGGGCTCGCAAAACAAATTTACACATTCGAATTGATTGAGACAGAAACGGGACGTACTCTTTCACAGGTTCCTTCCTTCGCTTAATTCTCTGGAGACGACGTGGATTTCGCCACCCTGATTGGCCTTGTCGGCGCCATAGTGCTCATCGCTTCCGCGGTTATTCTCGGTGTTTCACCGGATGTCTTTGTAAACGGTCCCTCCCTGCTGATTGTGATCGGTGGCAGCGCCCTGGTGGTTTTGGCCAAATTCAGTTTCGGCCAGTTCCTCGGCGCCTTTGGCGCCGCTGCTCGAGCCTTTAAGTTCAAGTTGCCTGAAACCCAGGCGGCCATTGAGGAACTTGTCGACGTTGCCCAGGTTGCCCGCAAAGAGGGGGTACTGGGCCTGGAAGGCCGGGACGTTGACTCACCTTTTCTCGCACAAGGTATCCAGATGCTGGTGGATGGCCAGGACGGCGACACGATCCAGCAACTATTGAGCAAAGAGCGGGTAATGACGCTGGAGCACAACCGTTCCGGCGCCAAGGTGTTCACTGCGCTGGCCGATGTTGGACCGGCCATGGGCATGATTGGCACCTTGATTGGCCTGGTGCAGATGCTGTCGAATATGGAAGACCCAAAATCCATTGGCCCGGCCATGGCGGTTGCCCTGCTAACCACCCTCTACGGCGCCATGCTGGCCACCATGATTGCGTCACCCATTGCCGACAAACTGTCTTTGCGCATGACCGAAGAGGCGCGCATGCAATCCCTGTACATCGATGCCCTGAAGGCCATTCAGGAAGGCACCAACCCGCGAATCATCGAACAGCTGCTGTCCAGCTATCTGTCGCCCAAAGAGCGCGCCAAAGCCGGCGAGCCTGAACCAGCCAACGGGTAAGTCATGGACGAATTGCCAGAAGAGGAAAAACCGGGCATCCCGGCCTGGGTTGTCACCTTCGCCGACCTGATGTCACTGTTGATGTGCTTCTTCGTGTTGCTGCTGTCGTTCTCCGAAATCGACGCCATGAAGTTCAAGCAGATTGCCGGTGAGCTGTCGAAGGCGTTCGGGGTTCAGCGCGACGTCCCTGCTCTGGACATCCCCATGGGCACCAGCCCGATCTTCGACAAATTCTCTCCGGCACCGCCCGAGCCCACCGTAGTGAACGAGGTCAAGCAGACTACGACTGACAAGAAGCCCGAGCTGCAGACCCTCAAAAGCCCAACCGAACAAGCCATTGAAGCAGCCACCCAAGAGCAACTGGACCAGAGCACCCAAAACATCCTTGAGGTGCTGAACGAGGCCATTGAAGATGGGCGCATCAACGTAGCTCAGGACGAAGATCAGCGCAGGATCGTGATCCGTATTGAGGAAAAAGGCTCGTTCCCATCCGGGTCCGCCGACCTCACCTGGGACTTTGAGACTCTGCTATTGGACATGGCCGGCGTGCTCGCCGAGATTCCGGGCAAACTGACGGTGGAGGGGCACACCGACGACATCCCCATTCGTACCTCGCGGTTCTACAGCAACTGGGACTTGTCTGCAGCCCGGGCGGCAGCCGTCGCCAATGCGCTGTTGGCGGTTGAAGAGGTTGAGCCCACGCGACTGGCAGTCAAGGGGTTGGCCGACACCAAACCTCGGGTCAGCAACGACACCGCTGAAAGCCGCGCCAAAAACCGTCGGGTGGAAATCATCATTGACCTGTCAGGGCCGCTGAAGGAACAGGAAATTGAGCTCCGGGAGCTGGTGGAGTCGGGCGCTCTCGATCAGGAAGCAGTGATCGATTTCGAAGCAGAACCGACCCCTGAGATCCTGCTGGAAGACGACAACCCGAATAACGACATCACCTGGTAATCGCCCACACCTTCTGGCTGCCCATTTCAGTGCAAATCCGACATATGCGCACCTCTTTAGTGCAGTAATTCACCATTGGGCATCGGACTTCCCATCCAATTCCACCACAACTGACTAACGCTCCTGATTTTGCATCGTTTTGGAACGTCTCTTGCTTCTATGCACCCGACCAATGCATAACAAGCCCGACCGAGGCCAACAAAACAACTCAGGAGCGAAAACCCGTGGACATCACGAGTGCAGTACACACCCTGACTGAGAGCGCTAACACGCTGTTCATCCTTATCGGTGCCATCATGGTACTGGCCATGCACGCCGGCTTTGCCTTCCTCGAAGTGGGCACCGTGCGGCACAAGAACCAGGTTAACGCCCTGGTCAAGATCATGACCGATTTCGGCGTCTCTGCCGTGGCCTACTTCTTCGTGGGCTACTACATCGCCTACGGCAGCCACTTCATGTCCGGTGCGGCCGAACTGACCGCCAGCAACGGCTACGAACTGGTCAAGTTCTTCTTCCTGATGACCTTCGCGGCAGCCATTCCCGCTATCGTGTCCGGCGGCATCGCCGAGCGCGCGAAGTTCTACCCGATGCTGATCGCCTCCGCTCTCATCGTCGCCTTGGTGTACCCGTTTTTCGAGGGCCTGATCTGGAACGGCAACTACGGTTTCCAGGCCTGGCTTGAGAGCCAGTTTGGTGCATCCTTCCACGACTTCGCAGGCTCCGTTGTGGTGCATGCTGTAGGTGGCTGGATTGCCCTGGCCGCGGTTCTGCTGCTCGGCGCTCGTAACGGCCGCTACCGCAACGGCCGAGTGGTCGCCTTCGCTCCGTCCAACATTCCGTTCCTGGCGCTGGGCGCCTGGATTCTGACCGTCGGCTGGTTCGGCTTCAATGTGATGTCCGCGCAAACCCTCGACGGCATCAGTGGCTTGGTGGCCGTCAACAGCCTGATGGCTATGGTCGGTGGCATCCTGGTGGCCATGTTGGTGGGTCGCAAGGACCCGGGCTTCATCCACAACGGACCGCTGGCCGGCCTGGTGGCGGTCTGTGCCGGCTCGGACCTGATGCACCCGGTGGGTGCACTGATCACCGGCGGTGTTGCCGGCGCCATCTTCGTTTACCTGTTCGAATGGGCCCAGGCCAAGATTGAGCGCCTGGACGATGTGCTGGGTGTCTGGCCTCTGCATGGCGTCTGCGGTGTCTGGGGTGCGATTGCCTGCGGCATTTTCGGCCAGGAAGCCTTCGGCGGCCTGGGCGGAGTCAGCCTGATGTCGCAGATCATCGGTTCCGTAGCCGGTGTCCTGGTAGCCTTCGTGGGCGGCCTGATTGTGTACGGCGTCATCAATGCCATCTCCGGCCTGCGCCTAACCGAGGAAGAAGAGTTCAACGGCGCGGACGTCAGTATTCACCGTATTGGTGCAACCTCCGTCGAATAGGGCAGCTGGGTACCAAAATGAAACAGGCGGCCGTTTGGCCGCCTGTTTTCGTTCTAGCCCTGAATTGACAGAACGGCCGTCCTCTCCTTTGCTGTAAGACAGGGCACGACATCAACAACCTAGCCACTGGCCCGCCTTTTGCTACCTATTACCGTAGTGAGTGCCGATTTCACCGGCACCCTCCAAGGAGACGAACGGAATCATGCTGATTGAGACACCGGACGCAGGTCTGTTTGATGAACTGTTCGATAAGGACAATCGAGTACGGCCCCATTGCCGTATGCTGGAAAAATGGTTGCTCGAATCGGATGAAAACCTGATTGCGGAAAAACGCCGGGAAGCCGATGTGTTGTTCCAGCGTTTGGGCATCACTTTTAACGTCTACGGTGAGGACCAGGGCGCCGACCGACTGATCCCGTTTGACCTGATCCCCCGGATTATTTCCGCCAGCGACTGGCACAAACTTCAGGCCGGTTTACGCCAGCGAGTAACAGCGCTGAACCGCTTTCTGCACGACATCTACCACAACTATGAAATCGTGAAAGCTGGCGTAATCAGTGCCGAGCAGGTATTTGCCAACAGCCAGTACCAGCCCGGCATGCAAAACCTGAAGCTGCCGAGGAACCTGTACTCCCACATCGCCGGAATCGATCTTATCCGCAACAACGATGGCGATTTTTACGTGCTGGAGGACAATCTTCGGTGCCCCAGCGGGGTCTCGTACATGCTGGAGAATCGCCGGATGATGATGCGGCTGTTCCCCGAATTGTTTGCCCACTCACCGGTGGCTCCGGTGGAGCACTACCCCAATCTGCTGGGCGAAACCCTGCGCGCCGCTTCATTAAAGGCTAACCCAACGGTGGCTGTGCTCACCCCAGGCCGGTTCAACAGTGCCTATTTCGAGCACGCCTTCCTGGCGCGACAGATGGGCGTGGAGCTGGTAGAAGGCGCCGACCTGTTCGTGCACCAGAACAAGGTCTACATGAAAACCACCGTAGGCCCGCAACAGGTGGATGTTATCTACCGCCGCGTCGACGACGATTTCCTCGACCCGCTGGCCGGCAACCCAAGTTCAATGCTGGGCGTGCCCGGGCTTTATGCCGCCTACCGAACCGGTAACGTGGTCCTGGCCAACGCCATGGGCACGGGGATTGCGGACGACAAGTCGATCTACCCGTATGTGCCGGACATGATCCGCTTCTATCTCAGCGAAGAACCCATTCTGAAGAATGTGCCAACCTGGCAGTGCCGCAAGAAGAAAGACCTGCAATACGTGCTGGACCACCTGCCGGAACTGGTCGTTAAAGAAGCTCAGGGTGCCGGCGGCTACGGCATGCTGATCGGGCCCAAGGCCAGCAAGAAAGAGCTGGAAACCTTCCGCGGTCTGCTCAAGGCACACCCCGAAGATTACATTGCCCAACCGACACTCAGCCTGTCCACCTGTCCCACCTTCGTGGACGAGGGTGTGGCACCCCGGCACCTGGATCTCCGGCCCTTCGTGCTGTCCGGCAAGAAGATTCAGATGGTCCCCGGCGGGCTGACCCGCGTGGCCCTGAAAAAGGGCTCACTGGTAGTGAACTCCTCTCAGGGCGGTGGCACCAAAGACACTTGGGTACTGGAGGACGACTTATGCTGAGCCGCGCAGCCTCCAGCCTGTTTTGGATGGCCCGTTATCTGGAGCGGGCAGAAAGCCAGGCCAGACAACTGGATGTCAGTTTGAACATGGCCCTGATCGACGTTCCGGAAGACCGCACCGAACAACTCTCCGTGCCGCTGCTGGTCTCTGGCACCTACGATGAGTTCTTCCAACACCATGAAGAGATCACGCCCCAGAACCTGATCGACTTCCTGTTGCTGGATGATCAGCACCCGGCCAGCGTCTTTAACTACATTCGAAACGCCCGGGACAACGCGCTCCATGTCCGGGGCAACCTGTCGGCCGATGTCTGGGAAACCATCAACCGGGCCTGGCTGGACCTGAAAGTACTGCAGCAAGAGGGCGTCACCGAATCCAACGCCAGCTCCGTATTCGACTGGATTCGCGAACGCTCGCACATGTTCCGGGGCGCCGCCTATGGCACCCTGCTGCGCAACGATGCCTTCCACTTCCTGCGCCTGGGCACGATCATCGAGCGCGCGGATACCACCGCGCGGGTGCTGGATATTCGCCACGTCATGGCAACAAAGGCGATGGAGGAGCAGGCCACTCAGTCCTTCTTCGAGTGGACCGCCCTGCTGAATTCCCTGGCGGCGTTCGAAGCTTACCAGAACACCTACGGGCACAGCCTGGACCCCACCAGTGTTGCGGAATTGCTGATTCTCTCCCATGAACTGCCGCGGTCCCTGCACAGCTGCCTGGAGGAAATTGCCGGCCTGCTAGAGCGGGTTGAAAGTGGTTCCGCTCAGAGAGCACGGCGCATGGCCTCAAGCCTCTATGCCAACATCCGTTTCGGTGATACCGCCTACATCGAGGAACGTGGCCTGCATGACTACCTCGTGGATTTCCTGGCAAGGATTCAGCGCATTGCCGGTCAAATTCAGAAAGACTACATGGGGTGGCACCAATGAGACTGCATATTCGTCACGAGACGACCTACACCTACGAATCGCCGGTACGCAACAGCATCCAGTACATCCGGCTGACGCCCCGGAACACGCCCCAGCAGCGTATCCACGAGTGGCACCTGGACACCCCGGGCGAAACTAGCGAGATGATCGACGGTTATGGCAACCCGGTAACGGTGATGACCCTGAAGAAGGCGTTTCCCAGCATCACACTGGTCGCCGAAGGCATTGTCGACCTGACCGGTAAACCCCTGACCAAGGACGACTCCCCGTTTCCACCCGAGGTGTTTCTGTGCGACACGCCGCTGACCGAGGTGGACGATGATCTGAAGGCGTTCGCCGAACAGTACTCGCCCAACAAACGCAGCCTGCTTCGCCTGATGAAGCATCTACGCGAACACATCGCGTTTACCCCGGGAGTCACCAAAGTGACCCACACCGCGGCGGAGGCCTTCAAGCTCGGTGCTGGTGTGTGCCAGGACCATACCCATATCTTCATCGCCTGTTGTCGTTATATCGGCGTGCCGGCTCGCTATGTCAGTGGCTACATTCATTCGGTCAGTGATGACCACGTGGCCACCCATGCCTGGGCCGAAGTCTGGCTGGGCAGTAACTGGCAGACCTTCGATGTGGTCAACACCCTGAACGTGGCCGAAAGCCACCTGAAACTGGCGGTCGGCCTGGACTACCTGGATGTGGCGCCCGTTCGCGGCATGCGCAACGGCGGTGGAACCGAGCACATGCAAACCCGGGCCTGGGTGACCGAGGCCGCGCAAGCGCAGTAACAAAACTGCCAAAAAACGCACAATAAAGCGCTCACGTTCCGGCTGAATTCGTTTTAGACTACGCGCATTATTGGAGCCTGGCAGGAGGGCTTTATGACTTATTGCGTAGCGATGCGACTGGCCGACGGGCTGGTGTTTGCGTCGGATTCCCGGACCAATGCCGGTTTCGACCAGATCTCGACATTCCGTAAGATGCATGTGTTCGAAAAGCCGGGCGAACGTGAGCTGGTGTTGCTGTCCGCCGGCAACCTGGCCACCAGTCAGAGTGTGATCAGCCTGCTGGAGCGCCGCGCCGGCACAGACACCACCAACGTGCTCAACACCGCTACCATGTTTGAGACCGCCGAAATCGTGGGCCAGACCATGCGCGAAGTGATCCGCCGGGATAACCCGGACGGCAAGCTGAGCCATGTGGATTTCAGCTGTTCGCTGATTCTCGGGGGACAGATCAAAGGCGAAGCACCGCGCCTGTTCAACGTCTACCCGGAAGGCAACTTCATTGAGGCAACCGAAGAAACACCTTACTTCCAGATTGGCGAGTCCAAGTACGGCAAACCGATCCTCGACCGGATCGTGAACTACCGGACACCACTGGACCGGGCTTATCAGTGCGCCCTGATCTCATTTGACTCCACCATGAAGAGCAACCTGTCAGTGGGCATGCCCCTGGACGTTGCGATCTATCGCAAAGACGCCCTCAAGCCTTGCCTGATGGAGCGGGTTGAGGAGCAGTGTGAATACTTCCACAGCCTGAGACAGCAGTGGCACAGCGGCATCCAGGAGCTGTTCGCCAGTCTGGAACCCCCAACGACCAGCTGAACGGCTTACTTCGCGTCATACCCGGTGAGCTCCATGTAGCCCTCCCCCGAGTGACTACCACTGACGCTGACCGGACTTTCCCAGTACGGGTACTGGCCCTCATTACGGTAATCGCCGGGCGGCGCAGCAATATCAAGATCGACACCGTAACGGGGCACCTGCAGCCGCCAGCGGGTTGGCGTTGCCTCGGCGTCCGCGTCGGGAGTCAGTATCAGATCGTCGGCACTCAGCGAAACCGCCTCACCTTCACCCGTAATCCAGGTACCTGAGGTGAACGCACCGCCGTCCTCCCGTAACCGGAACGTCATCAGCTTGTTGCCGGAATCCAGGTGCAGGGCAAACCAGTCCCACCCCTGCTGCCCGGTTTTCAGCAACTGACTGCTCCACTCCCGATCAAACCAGCCCTTGCCGCGGACCTTCTGGATTTCGCCGTCGATGGTGACCTTACCGGCTATGGCGATATCCACCAGACTGAAATACATCGAACCCTCACCACTGGCCGACTTGGCGCTGAAGCCCTGATCACCGTGCGCCACCGGCGGGCCGTTCAGCCGCAGGAACAGATCGTAGGACCAGTTATCCGCCGACACCTGCAATCGCCATCGGCCGGACTCGCCTGTACGGCTAAGCCTCCAGTCATCAAGCCAGACCTCGAACGGTTGTGCCGTGGCGCCGGCGTGACCAACATCGGCCCGGGCCAGGCGCTCGGCGAAATGATGCTGGCCACGCCAGCTGAGTGCACCGTGAGCCATCCACGCCGCCTGCAACGGCCACTGGGACGGAGCCGGCGGTGTCGCATCCGCCCGCCTCGGGGTCAATGCCTGGCGAAATTGCGTCCATTGCAGGCCCAGCGGCTCACCCGCCTGGTTTTCGAGATTGGCAGTCAGGTACCACCATTCGATGCGGTGCTGGGGGTGGGGCCCGAAATCCTCTGGGAATTTGAGCCGGTCGCCCGGGCCCGGCTGCAAGAAAGGCACGTCGGTATCGGTCTGTTGGGACTCGGCAAGCCCCGCGAAGCCGCTGTCCTCGGACTCCCTAGAACAGCCGGCAACCAGAAAAAGCCACAAGAATGACGCCAATACCCGAAAAAAGACCGGAAAGTGAATCGAACGCACACAAGATGTCATCGTTCACCTCCAGCCAGGCTACTGGCGGATGCCGGCATCGTGGCCGGCTGTTGCAGCTGACGACGCATCAGCGCGGCGATGCTCAGGCCAACCACCAGGCTGAGCCCGATCAGCTCTACCCAGAACGCCGGATACACTGCCATCGGCAAAGACCAGCCAAAGGCCAACGGGTTGATCCGGTGCACCAGCACCCAGGTCAGCCAGATACCCAACGGTAGCGCCAGCACTGCAATGCCAATAGTCAGGCTGACGGCAAGGCGCACCATCTGGCCGGCCACCTCCCTGTCGCGCAAGCCCCACACCGCCAATAACCGGTAGTACCAGACCCGGGTTGAGAAGAACACCCAGCCCATGATCAGCAATGCAGCGGCCGCCAGAATCAGGGTCAGCACCGTCATCGCCCGGGTCAGCAGGAACGTCTGGTCGAACACGGTATCCGCCAGCTCCCGAATGCGCTCGTTATCCCGCACTGTCACCGTCTCCACCTGCCATACCCGCTGCAGCCCTGATACCACGGTCGCTATGTCCAGATTGCCCGGATTGATCGACAGGCTCTCAAATCCGGGTTTGAACGCCGCCGGCAAAAGCCCGGCGTTAAGCAACACCTCGCCAGCCGGGCGACCATAGTCGGGATAGATGGCCAGAACCGGCAATGACAGGGTTTCACCGGCTACCGTTAGTGTCAGCGGCCCATCCACAGCCAGTTGACGCCGACGCGCAAGCTGTTCATTGATCATGACGCCCTCGCCCCGGGCGAAGGCCTGCCAGGGTTGGTCTGAAGCTGCCTGCAGGCGCCACTGGGTCAGCAGCCGACCTACAGGCGCCACGGCTAGCAGGTCGACACCCTGTCCCGGCTCTGACTCCGACACCCTCAGCTCCGCCTTGCCCCGCACCACCCGCTGCCAGTCTCCGCTTGCGGCCAGCTGAGGCTCGTTCGCCAGCCAATCGACGGCGAGGCCGCTCTCCGCCCCCGCAGGCACTTCGACAAAAAAGTCCGCCGCCAGCCGCTGAGACAGCCACTCATCAAAGGTGGCCTCAAACACCGTTACCAGTGCCTGCATCGCCAACACCATGGCCAGCGCAAACTGCAGTGCCACCAGCGGCAATGCCAGGCGCCGGGCCAGAACTCCAAATTCGGCGAAGTGCCAGCGTTTAAGCGGGTCCGGCGCAGCCCGGGCAAGGCGTCGGGCCAGGCCGGACATCAGAACTGGGGCCAGCAGCCCGGCGCCGACGAATACCAGGGCAACGGCTACAAACACCAGCACCAGCGACGACGCCACCAAAGCCAGCACCACCCCGAACAGCAGAACCGCCAGGGCCAGGGTGCGTCGCTGCCCGGCCAGGAGCGTTACCGGCGCTCGCGAAACCGGCCGGATCAGATCAATCAGGCAGACCACCATCACCACCGCCATCATGGTCAAAACCGACGATAGCCAGCTCGCCGCCTGACCGGCGTACAGCGGCGCATCGAACAGATTGTCCAGGGCCTGACCGAATCCGCTGCCCAGCAGCCCGGCGAGCAACCGGCCCAACGCCACACCCGGTATCACACAGAGCCCCGCCAGCAGGGCCATTTCAAGCACCAGCAAGCGATTAACCGACACCGGCGACACGCCGAACCGGTGCAACAGAGCGAAACTGTCCCGGCGTTGGGCCAGCCCTAATTGATACACGCTGCGCAGCAGCAAAGCGGTGATCAACAGCACCAGCACCCCAAGGGCATCCAGGTTCAGCAGGAAACTCTCACCCAGCTCACCGGTGTCGGGGCCAAGGCTGAAACGGGCCAGGCGATAGCCTGCGGGCAAGGCCGCCTGGCTGACCTGCTCCGCCGCCAGCAGCGTCAATTCGGCTGACCGATCGTCAGGGCCGGCAGTCAAGGCTGCGGCATCGCGAATATCCAGGAAGGGCTTGCCGTTCAGGGGCTGGTTCCAGGCTTGCGCGGATTCGCCGGCCCCGGCAAAACAGCTTGCCGCTAACCCGTCTACGCCCACCACCCGGCCCTGTGCATTCGGGCGCTGCACCTCAAGCCAGGGCATGACGCAGACTCCGGCCCGGCGCAGGGTCACGAAATCCGCCACCGCAACCGACTGCCCGTCCAAGCGAACCACTTTCCGCCGCTCCGCCACCGCCTGCTCACTTTGACCGAGACTGGCCCTGGCCTGATAGGTGAGATGACTAACCCCGGTCCACAGCATGGTGGCGACCACAATCATGGTCGCCAGGGCGAGCAGCTGCAGCGGGTGACGCCGGTAATGACTGAACACTGCCGCAAACAGTGTCATCACTGCTGCCGGTCTGCAGGCGCGGAGCGAGTAGAACGCATGGAGGATGTAGAAGGCGAAGAGGAGCTGGACGGGTGCGCCAGATCCAGGCGCTGGCCGCAGCGGGCCGCCAGTTCGGCGTCGTGGGTGGCTAGAATCAGGGCGCAATCGTGGTCGGCCTGGAGCCGAAACAGTTCATCGGCGACGTCATCGGCAGTGTGCCGGTCCAGGCTGCCGGTCGGTTCATCCGCCAGGATCAGGGACGCCTGCATGGCAAACACCATGGCCAGGGCCGCACGCTGGCGCTGGCCACCCGAGACCTGATCCGGAAACCGGTCGCCCAGGGCTCCGATGCCCAGGCGTTCGAGCCAGGCCAAACAGCCCTGATCGTCCCGACCAGCCAGCCGAGCCCTCAACCGAACGTTGTCGAGCAACGACATGGCTGGCATCAGGTTGGCTTCTTGGAACACCACACCGATGCGCTGGCGCCGGAGATCTG
Source organism: Marinobacter sediminum (assembly GCF_016820575.1). Taxonomy (GTDB): domain Bacteria; phylum Pseudomonadota; class Gammaproteobacteria; order Pseudomonadales; family Oleiphilaceae; genus Marinobacter; species Marinobacter sediminum. Next base: position 266,893 of record NZ_JAEMQH010000001.1, read on the forward strand.
CCCAGCGCCGGGCCTGTGCTCGTCGGTCAGAGGCCTGGCCGCCGTCAAAGCGTTGCCCGTCGATATCGATCACGCCGGCGTCTGGGTGTTCAAGGCCGCACAACAGATTCAACAGGGTGCTTTTACCGGATCCGGACCGGCCCATTAACGCCATGGACTGTCCCTGGTTCAAGGTTAAGGCCAGGTTCGCCAGCACAGGGATCTGCTCGCTGCCGCTCTGAAAACCCTTGGCCAGTCCGTGAACCCTCAGCAAAGCTTGTTCCATCGAAATCTGCCTTTACTCGTCAATTCCTATCCCTTTATTCGTCTACTCCTATCCCTCTATTCGTCTACTCCTATGAGAGGAGCATGCTCGCCGTGTCGTTGGGCGCGCCATTCCCGGAATTGCTCCAGCCAGGACAGCAGCGCCGGAATCACCAGCAGCACCAGCAGTGTCGACAGCCCAAGCCCGAACGCGATTGAAGTCGCCATGGGTATCAGGAACTGCGCCTGCAGCGAGGTTTCGAACAACAGCGGCAACAGGCCACCGATCGTGGTCAGCGAGGTCAGCAGCACCGCCCGCACCCGCTGAACCGCAGCCTCGTTCAGGGCTTCAGTGATGTCGAGGCCCTTTTTTCGCTGCTGGTTATAGAAAGCTACGAGGATGATGGCGTTATTGACCACTATTCCGGACAAACCAAACAACCCGAACAGGGACAGGATGGTGAGCTGGAGCCCCATCAGCCAATGCCCGATAAGGGCTCCGACCAAGGCAAAGGGAATGATCGCCATGACAATTACCGGCAGACTCCAGGACGCAAACACCCAGACCAGCACCACGTACATCAGGCCGAGGCCGATGATCAGACCGGTCTGCATGTCGGCCAAAGTTTCGCGCTGGTCGGCGGCGCGGCCTTCAAAGCTGTAGCGCACGTTATAGCGACTGGCGATTTCCGGCAGGGCTTCGGCCTGCAGGCTGTCGAGAATCTGGTCCGTGGTGCTGACCTGGGTATTGAGCCCGGAGGTCACCTCTACCGACAGCTTGCCATCCGCGTGGCGGAGCGCTTCAAAGCCCTGCCGGTGGTCCAGGTTCATGACCTGGCTGAGTGGCACGAAGCGGCCATCCGGCACTCTGACCGTCATCTGCGACAAGGTGGAGAGTCGCTCGCGCTGATCCTGGGGCAGCTGCACCCGCACTTCCACTTCGTCCCGTCCATCCTGGTAGATCTGGGCAATACGGCCATCAAAGGCAGCCCGCAGTTGTCGGCCCAGATCGGAGGTAGTCAGGCCGAGGGCCTCGCCGTAGGCGCTCACCTGGTAGATCAGCTGCTCCCGCCCCCAGGGCATGTCGTCTTCCACGTCGAGCACGCCCGGCAGGGTCGACAGCGCCTGGGACAGGGCTTCGGCGGCGGCTTTCAGGGATTCGGCATCGTCGCCGGTCAGGCGCACGTTTACATCCCGGCCCGGCGGTCCGGCTTGCCGCTCGGAGATGCTCAGGTTTTCCAGCCCCGCGGGCAGCGCCAGGCGGCTGCGCCACTCGTTAATGAACTCGGGATTGCGAACCGAGCGCCGGTCTGAGGGTGCCAGTTCGATGAACATGGCTCCGAGCTCTTCACCGGTACGTGACCGGCCTCCAGACCCCAGGGTTGCGCCCTCGCGGGTAATGGCATGACGGATCAGGTCGCCGCCGAGGGCTTCCTCGGTTTCGTTCAGGCTTCTTCGCATATCCTCCAGAAACCGGTCCACCGTGCGCTCATCGGTGCCGGCCACAAAGCTGGCATTGGCGTAGAAAATCGAGGGCTCGGGCGTGGGGAAAAAGTTGAAGCCGAGCCGGCCACCGGCCAGCAAACCAACGGTAAGCAGGGCCAATGCAACCGCGCTAGCCAGGGTCACGCCCCGGTACTTCAGGCTAAGCAGGGAAAACCGACGAAACCGGCCTTCGCGGAACTGATCAAATTTCTTCTCAAAACCGGTTCGCAAACGTGCAATCGGGTTACGGCTGGTGGGAGCCGATTGTTTTTCGCCACCGGAACGTCCACGGGGCACGAAGGCGTGACGTAGGTGCGCGGGCAGCACAATAAAGCACTCCAGAAGCGAAGCCACCAGCACACAGATCATCACCGTGGGAATGTCACCGAGAATATTGCCGATGACACCGCCGACCACCAGCAGCGGCATGAACGCCGCGACTGTGGTCAGGGACGAGGCCAATACCGGCCACACCATGCGCTTGGCGGCGCCTTCGGAAGCGTATATGGACTCCTCGCCCATACGCGCATGGGCATCGGCGTCCTCGCCGACAACAATGGCATCGTCAACGATCACCCCCAGGGCCATGATCAAGGCAAACAGCGAAATCATATTGATGGAGCCACCAATGCCCCAAAGCACCGCCATGGATGCCAGGAAAGCGGTGGGTATGCCGATCGCCACCCAGACCGCCACGCGGCCCGGCAGGAACAGATACAACAGACAGACCACCAGCACCAGGCCGCCCAGGCCATTGGTAACCAGCAGGGAAATACGGTCGTTCAACAGCTGCCAGGACTGGTCGTACACTTCCAGGGTCAGGGAGGGCGGCAGCGTCGGCCGGGTTTTTTCCAGCCAGTCATCCAATACCTGGGCGGACTCCAGGGAATCGCCATTTTCGGCGCGCTGAAGCACTAGCTCCGCCGCTGGGAAACCGTTGCGACTCAGGGTCACCTGATTATCCCGGGCTTCCTGCCGGATGATGGCAATATCCCCCAGCCTGAGCTGAATCCGCTCACCACTGAGTACCGTGACGTCCTCGAACGCCTGGGCGGACCGGCGCTGCTCCACCGCCCGCAACTCCCGAGTGGCATCTTGCTGCGCCATCATGCCAGCGGGCAGATCCCGGGAAATGGAGGCCACCCGGTCGGCAATCTGTTCCAGGGACAGCCCCAGTGTTTCCAGGCGTTCAACCGGCACATCGATGCTGATCTGCTGCTCCGGCAAACCGGAGATTTCGACCCGGTCAATGCCCTGCTCCAGCAGTTCATCCTCGAACCGGTAACTCAAAGACCGCAATTCGCTGCGATCCATATCGCCGTAGACCAGCAATCGCGCCACTGGCTCATAGCGCTCGATCCGGGTGACCTGAGGCTCTTCCGCATCCGCCGGCAGGTTGGTGAATTCGTCCACCTGCTGATTGACGTCGTCCAGCGCCTGCATGGGGTCGGTGCCCTCATGGAACTCGAGGGTGATGGAGGACACGCTCTGGGCCGACGTTGAGGTCATCTTCTTAAGGCCGTCGATGCTGCGCAGCCGTTGCTCCAGAGGGTCGGTAACACCCTGCTCGACATCCTCAGCCGAGGCGCCGCTCCAGACCACCCGGACACTGACATAGTCGAGGGCGAAGGTGGGGAAAAACTGGATATTCATCCGGGTCAGCGCGAGCACGCCACCCAGCAACATCACCAGCATCACCAGATTGGCGGCAACCCGGTGATGCACAAAAAAACCGATCACCCCCCGGCGGCCTCTCATTCAGCAGCCTCCACGCCCTTCTCTTTCGACGGTGCAGGGTCCACCTGCTCAACTTTCAACCCGGTCATGGCGTTGGGCAAGTGAGTGGTAATCAGCTTTGCACCCGGCTTGAGTTCTTCACCCGCCACCAGGAGCCGGCGTTCGCCGTTGTTCGCCATGGCCTCGCCTATGCGCTCGATCCGAACCCGCTCCATACGCTGGTCCTGATTCATCAGATAAACGGCGTTGGCGCCATAAAGCGCGCTGAAAGGGATGGCAACGGTATCCGCGCGTTCCGGCCGCTGCAGGTTAACCGGCAGCAACTCACCGGGGCGCAAGCCGCCACCCTTGCCAACCAGGGCCAAAATGGCTTCGGTGCCGGCGGCATCGGCAGTGCCGGCAAACCGGACCAGTTCAAATCGGTGCTCGCCGCCCTCACTGGAGGCCATCAGCGTTTCTCCCCGGGCCAGGGCGTCGAGCAGCTCCGCCCGGAACAACGCCGGCACCCGCGCCCGCAGCTCGAGGTTCTTGGCTGGATACAGGGACAGCAGAGGTTCGTTGCGGGCCACCAGATCCCCGGGTGCCACCTGGACACCGGTGACCACGCCATCGAACGGGGCGGTAAGTCGGGCCCGCCTGGCGTCCCGTTCAATGGTCGCCAGGTTGGCTTCGGCCTGAGCCAGCTTGGCTTCCAGACTCTGCAATCGGGATGGGTGTTCGTCGATAGCCCGCTGGCGCGTGCTGACCGTCAGCTCCGCCCGGGCCAGGGCGTCGGTAGCGGCTTCCAGATTTTCCTGCGAGGCCAGATTACGGCCGACCAGAGACTTGGTGCGCTCCAGTTGCCGGGCCGCATTATCACGAATCGCACGCTCACTCTTGATCGCCGCCCTGTCATTGCGGTGCCGGATCTCTTCCGACTGAAGCTGGGCCTTGAGATCGGCCACCTGAGACTCTGCCTGGGTCAGTACCGGCCGGATATCGGCGTCATCCAGCGCCACCAGCAGATCCCCGGCCTGCACCCGCTCACCCTCCGACACCGGTCGGGCGTCAATGCGCCCGGCCAGTGTCGCGGTCACGTTCAGCTGCTCGGGCGCCACAACCTGGCCATACAGGGGCAACAACGGCGTGTGGCTTCCCGGCTCAACAACCTGGGTACTCACGCGCCAGCTGCGTTCCGTGGCGCTGACTGCGGCCGGTTCCGGGCGAGTCATCTTGAGGGCGAGAAAACCAAGGACACCAAGTGCAAGAATGATCAGGGGAAAGAGTCGTTTGGACATTACTAAACGGCCAACTAAAGTAAATTAAACCCTCCATCAGGAGAGCCATGTGAATTATTTGATCAGGTCTGGAGTACTGCACCGTTGCCGGTAGAAGATCACGCCAGCCTCGCCGAGGCAATCCTTCTCAATAGCCTGGTTGTTGCTGTGGTGGTTCTGCTCCACTACGAAGCCCTGATTCGGCTCAGCAGTTTGCTTGTTAAAATACAGCTCCGGCATAGATTCCGACTGATTGTGGCAGTTTTCGGGCTTCTCCTGGCGCACAGCCTTCAGGTTTGGGTGTTTGCCATCGCCTATTACTGGATGCACCACGCCAGTGGTTGGGGGCTGTTGGTGGGTAATTTCACCGGCAGCCTCCTGGATTGCGTCTATTTTTCCTTCAGCACCTTCACCACCGTGGGTTACGGGGACGTCGAACCAATCGGCGCTTTACGCTTTCTGACCGGCATCGAGGGCCTTACGGGGCTGGTGCTGATCAGCTGGAGCGCCTCCTTCCTGTTCGTCGAGATGCAGCGATACTGGCCAAAACGCTGACCGCCGTTACCGATAGCGTCGCTGATCCAGGGTAGTGAGCCGATCCGGATGAAAAACCATCAACCCGGTAACAAAGGCACCATTGGCAAACCCCTCGGGAATCATGAACAGCGGCAAATACCGCAGGTATTCATGCACCAGTTCAGACAAATCATAGACGCCGCTGGACCAGAGCAGCAGACACATCACAATGCCGGCCGCCGCGACCGCAACACCAGCACCAAAAAAACCACACACGAAAATATAGGCGAAAAAGTTCTTAAAATTTTTGTGACGCTCCCAAAGCATGATGCCATGACTGACTAAAGCTGGAATCATGACGGTAATCAAGCCGTTGGCGGCAAACATCAGCAAGGGTTCGCGTCCGGTGATCACGGTAATGACCAGCGCCAGCAGGCCGGCCAGAACCGCCAGTGCCCAACCCAACATCAGCGTGATCACCGTAATACCGAACACATGAATGGACAGGCCGGGAGACAGCCCCGCCCGCAACTGCCAGAGAAAGCCCAGCACCAGGGCGGCACCGAAGAACGTGTGCTGCAGGGTGTTATCCCGGCGCACAGCCTGCCAGTCGATGATGCGCACCGCCCGCACCAGGATCAGCAGAAACAGCACCAGGGTGATGAGCCACTGGGTGGTCGAAAGCAGGTTTTCGGTCATACCCATAGTGCGCGTGCCGTTGTCTGAACGCCGAAAGAAAAAATGCCATAGTACCGGTCGGCCCCACCCATTGGGCAAGTGTGCTGACGGTCAGACGATAATACGCTGCGCTACCGACTGCCCGATCAGTCGCTGCCAGGCTTCATAGGTGCTGAGAAAAACCTCGCCACTCAAATTGGCCAGCAGATCCGTATCCCTGAGACGGTCCATCACCGGTCCTTTCACCTCCGACAGGTGCAGCGCGACGCCGGCATTTCGCAGGCGGTCGTTGATGGCTTCCAGGCTCTCCAGCGCCGACGCATCGATGAGATTCACTGCCGGGCAGACCAGCACCAGATGCTTCAACGCTGGCTCGCCGGCCACCAGATCCATCACCCGCTCCTCCAGGAACCGGGCATTGGCAAAATACAGGCTTTCATCCACCCGAAGAAAGGTCACCTTGGGACAAAGTTCAACATCGTGGCGCAGCACGTTTCGAAAGTGTTCAGTCCCGGGCACCCGACCAACAACAGCGCTGTGAGGCCGGCTGGTGCGGTAGAGAAACAGGCCGATGGACAATCCCACGCCAGCCAGGATGCCGGCCTCAACGCTGTGCACAAGGGTCAGCAGGATGGTGGCCAGCATGGCGCCAAAATCGGACCTGGAATAGCGCCAGGTGCGCGCCAGCGCAGGCAGATCAATCAGGGTGGCAACCGCCACCATGATGGTTGCTGCCAGCGTCGCCTGGGGCAGGTAGGCTATGGCCGGGGTCAGGTACAGGGTGGCCAAGGCAATTCCTACCGCCGTGAAGGCACCAGCCGCGGGGGTTTCTGCGCCGGCGTCGAAGTTCACCACCGACCGCGAGAAGCCCCCGGTTACCGGCATGCCGCCGGACAGGCCGGCGCTGACGTTGGCTGCGCCCAGCCCGATCAGTTCCTGATCCGGGTCGATACGCTGGCGACGCTTTGCGCCCAGGGTCTGCCCCACCGACACCGACTCCACAAAACCCACCACACTGATCAGCAGGGCGCTCACGGCCAGCTGCTGCCATAGCCCCCAGTCGAGGCTGGGCAAAGCCAGGGAGGGCAAGCCCGCCGGCACTTGGCCAACCAGCTTCACACCCTGGGCACCGAGATCCAGCTGCCAGGCCAGCAACGTGGTTACCAGCACCGCCAGAATTGGCGCGGTCTTGGTCAGAATTTCTGCCAACCGGGGTGCCAGCCCGACGGCGCGCAACAGCGGATTCAGGCGCTTGCGCGCAACCAGCAAAAACAGCAAAGCCCCGCCGCCAACGACGACCGTCGCCCCGTTGATCTGGTCAATGGAACCCGCCAGGGAAGTCACGATTTCGAGCAGACTATGACCAGACGCCTCAACCCCCAGAATGTGCTTTAGCTGACTCGCCGCAATGACAATGCCGGAAGCGGTGATGAAGCCGGAGATCACCGGGTGACTCAGGAAATTGGCCATAAAGCCCAGCCGAAGCAACCCCATGGCCATGAGCATTAGCCCGGACAGCGTTGCCAGCACCACGGCGCCAACGAGATACTCCGATGTTCCAGCCTGGGCCAGAGGGGCGAGCGCAGCCGCCGTCATCAGCGATGCCACCGCCACCGGCCCCACCGAGAGCGTGCGACTGGTGCCGAACACCGCATACACCACCAAGGGCAGGATACTGGCATACAGCCCCACCTGAGCCGGCAACCCCGCGAGCAACGCGTAAGCCAGCGATTGGGGAATCAGCATCACGGTGACAATGACTGCTGCCACCAGATCACTGGAGGCCTGACTTCGGCCATAGCCGGGCAGCCAGTCCAGAAGGGGCAAGTAGCGTTTGACGTTCATTGCCGCCTCAGAACCGGTTAATAGGCACTTTCAAATAAATCTGACCATTGTCCTCTGCCGGCGGAAACTGCCCGGCACGCATGTTGACCTGCACCGCCGGCAGTATCAGTCTCGGCATGCCGAGGGTGGCGTCGCGCTCGGTGCGAAGAGTGACAAACTCGTCCTCAGACATGCCATCGTGCACGTGAATGTTGTTGTTGCGTTGTTCCGCCACGGTGGTCATCGGGGCGTAGTCATCCCGGCCCGGGGCCTTGTAGTCGTGACACAGAAACAAGCGGGTCTCCGGCGGCAGTGCCAGCACTTTCTGAATGGAGCGGTACAGGGTTCGGGCGTCGCCGCCGGGAAAATCACACCGGGCAGTACCGTAGTCCGGCATGAACAGGGTATCGCCAACGAAGGCCGCGTCACCGATGACGTAGGTAAGGCACGCGGGCGTGTGACCGGGCGTGTGCAGAACCCGGGCCTCCAGCCCGCCAATCCGGAAGCGGTCGCCTTCCTGGAAAAGCCGGTCGAACTGACTGCCATCCCGGGCGAAGTCGCCGCCCGCGTTAAAAACCTCGCCAAAGATTTCCTGGACATCGCGAATGTGCAGGCCGATACCGGTCTTGCCGCCCAGTTGTTTTTTCAGGTGCGGCGCAGCCGACAGATGGTCGGCATGGACGTGGGTTTCCAGCACCCACTCCACCGTTAGATCATTGCGTTGTACGTAAGCCACGATGTCATTGGCGGAGTCCACAGCGGTGCGACCGGCGGCGTAATCGAAGTCCAGCACCGAATCCAGGATCGCACAGGCCTGGCTGTCCGGATCCCGAACCACGTAGCTGAACGTGTTGGTGGCTTCGTCGAAAAACGGCTGGACGATGGGATTACTCATGATGCTCACCTTTGCCTAAATGCGCTTTGGGTTATAAGCATATACCATTACGCGATATAAGGTGAAATGTGGTTCCTCACAGACCGAGCGGGCCCGAAATGTCGAAGGCACAATCCCGCCCGGACTGCTTGGCAAGGTACAGGCGATGATCGGCCCGGCCGATCACCGCGTCGACCGAAATCATGCGATCGTCCCGCTCCCGGACCGAGGCAACCCCGGCGCTTACCGTCACTGGAATTGCCCGCCCCTCGAAGACAAAGCTGCCATTTCGCACCGCCGCCAGAATCCGGCCAATCATCTGCTTGACGGCCGACTGTTCGGTGCCTGGGAACACCACCATGAATTCCTCGCCGCCGAACCGTGCGACCACATCGGTGGCACGGATCAGATCCTCCAGAATGTCAGCAAACCGGCGCAGGACAAAGTCACCACCGAGATGACCAACAGAATCATTGATCTGCTTGAAATGGTCGATATCCAGCATGGCGATGGTGAAATTCTCATCGTAGCGCTCAGCCCGCTCCACCAGCTCACTGAGCCGCGGCATCAGGTAACGGCGATTGTGCAGTCCGGTCATCGGATCCCGGATCGACTGGCTCAGTAACTGCTCCTCAAGCAGGTTTCGCTCCAGGGCACCGGACAGCATGCTGGAAACGATAACCAACAGGTCGTGCAGGTCCCGACGCCACTCCCGCGGCGCCAGGGAATCAAGGCCAAGAAAACCGACCACATCACCCTTTGCCCGCACCGGAACACAAAACACTGATGCCGCATCGGAGAATGTGGATTCCGACTGAGTGTGAATCACGGCAATGTCCGGTGGCGTGTCGGACACATCTTCAACATGGGCAACCTGATTACTTTGCACCATCTCCAACAGCTGTTTACGCCAGCACTGGTAAGAATCTACGGACACGGTCTGGTCCTCATCAACCAGCGACGGCACGCCGTCCCGACACCATTGATGGGTTTTGGTGATGGCGGTGTAATCCTCATTAAAGGCGTAGAGATAAGCCCGATCCATGGAAAAGAACTCACCCACGCTCTTGAGCAGCTCATCGATGCACTCATCAATGGTGCCAAAACCCAGATTGATGAACTCGGTCGACAAGCGAGCCACCAAGCGCTGGAACCCGGCCTGAAACGAATACTCCGACTCACTGGCGCGCAGCTCCTGCTCCAGCACCTTGTAGTGCTGAATATTGTGGAACTGGCCGTACCAGAGCGTGCTGCCATCAGGTTGACGTTCCGGCCGGGACAAGGCCTCAAACCATTGGTAACCGGTGCCGTTCATTTTCATGCGGGCCCTGTATTGCCAGGGCATCAGGGCATGGGCCGATTCCCGGATGCTCTCCTCCAGATCATCGGTATCGTCATGATGGAGGATCGCGAACAGGGGGTCAGCTGTTTCCGCGAGCTCCTCGGGGTCAAGACCGAATTGCGGCCGGATCTGTTCGCTGATGTAAGGAAAACAATGAGATTCTCCATCGGCGCTGAGCCAATAGGCGAACAGAATGCCCGGGGCCGCCGACACCAGCTTGTGGAAAAAGTCTGCAGACGGAGCAAGCCCCGTCCGTTGAGAGCCCTTTGTCGCCATTACGAGCACTTTTCCGGATTGAAGGCTTCGCGCCTTCTTCGATCCAAGTGTAGTTCACGCCAAAGGGCGCGGCGAGCCACACCCGGCAACGGATCAAAGCTGCTCAAGAAGGCGCCTGGCCTGCTCCCTACGCCCGGCATCCGCAAGTTCCCGCCCAACCCGGGGCGGAGCTTCCAGAGTTTTTCTCAGATAAGCGGCCGAGACCGGCATGACGAACATCCCCGCAAACAGCAACACAATCCATTTCATGACAGCACCCCCGTATTCAGAAAACGTCGGATAACAGGCAGTTGTTTCAACATGGCCTTATCCACGATGCGCGGCAGAATTCCGTTGATCACCACAAACAGCTTCTCCGGCCAGCCAAGAAAGCGCCGCCTCTCGTCTCGTTCCATGGCCCTGAGAATCTGGCCGGCGACCGCATCCGGGGCGTCCATGGTGTTGCCCAATGCCCGGTTTAGTTCGTTCACCGCTTCCGGATTCATAGCGGTCGCGGTCGCACGCGGGGCCACATAGATCACCTGCACCGGCGTATCCGCCAGCTCTCGGCGCAAGGCTTCGGAAAAACCCCGCAGACCGAATTTGGTGGCGCAATAAGTGGTATACCCGGGGAAACCAATGCTGCCAAAGGTAGAACCCACAAACACCAGGGCGCCATAGCCCGCCTTCTCGAAGCGCGGAGAAAAGTGCCGCGCCACCAGCATGGCACTGCGAAGATTAACCATCAGCTGGTCATCAATGGCGCTCACGGGCTGATTACCCAGACTGGCGAAGACGTTCTGGCCGGCACAGTGAATGACCCCATCGATATCCGGGTAGGCGTCACTCAGGCGCTCCAACTGTTGTTCCAGATCCAGTGCCGCCAGATCCAGTTGTACAGAGGAGACTCCGCTCACCGGAATCAGCCCCTCGGGCTGGCGGGATGCGACGACCACTCGGGCCCCGGAGTGGCTCAGTGATTCGACCAGTGCCTTGCCGATACCCCCGGTGCCGCCCAACAAAAGAAATGTACGATCATGCAGCCTCATGCTGAGCCTCCTTGCGACTGACCTGCACCGGAATGCTGTGCAACATATCGCCATAAAGCTGGTAAACCATCTGGGCTGATTCAATGATGGCCTGCTGGTCGTCGACATCGGTCATGTCGTTCATCAGGTTTCGGAAGAACTCAAAGTGCTCCTGATCCAGGGCACCGTGGGAATACAGGTAACTGAAGGCCTGGTCCGGCAAGCCCAACTGTTTCTGAATCTGTTCACCCAGAGGCGTCGCCAGTTCGATGGACGTGCCCTCAAGAACCTGCACCATGCCGAAGAAAGCCGCCGGATTGCCGCGGTTGATCCGGTCGTACAGATAGGCAACCATCAGTTCAATGGAGGTGTCCGGCTTACCCTGCCGGATCGCTTCCTTGTCCGCGCCGCAGGCTTCGAGATCGTTCAGAATCCATTCGTGGTGGCCGTATTCCTCATCGATGTATTCCACCAACGCCTTGCGCACGAATTCGAGGCGCTCCGGTAGTCTTCCGCCACAGGCCATCATCAGGGGCACCGTGTGTTTGACATGGTGATAGGCCTGGGTGAGGAACCAGGTATAGCCCTCAAGCTCAAAGCGCCCCTCCTGAATGGCCCGGATCACCGGGGCATCCGTTACGTGCGCGCGGGCTTGTGCAGTCTCTTGCTGTAATCTGTCAAAAAATGCCATGTGAGATTCTCCTGGCTACGTCGTCGGGGACGTTGTCATATCAGTGGGGTGGGTGTCGGCCAGCAACGCTGGCAAATCGGATTGAATCTGATCCCGGACCGGGCGCCCATTTGCGGTGATGTGGCCCTTCGTCTGGCTAAGCAATTGCCGGCAGATATACACGGTCGCAAGCCGGGCGTAGTCGGGCAGCCGATGGTTCAGTTCACTCAGCGCTTCGGAAATCTGCTCTGGCGACTGGCCACCGGTGACTGTAATCAGGGCTCGCAGCTGCGGCTCGCCGTCACCAAACACCACTGCCTGGCGTGCACCGGCCGCCTGAATTAGCTCGCTTTCCAGCCATTCCGGGCTGACGTTGCGGCCGAAGCTGGTTATCAGCAGGTTCTTGGAACGGCCATCTACCCGGAGAAACCCGTCGTCATCGAGTTCGCCCAGATCGCCTGTGTCGAGAATGCCATCGGCCAACGCCTCATCACCGAGATAGCCCAAGTGGGTGTTGCCACGAATGCGAATTTGCCGGTCGCCATCCAGCTCAAGCTGAACGTGGCCCAACGGTCGACCCACCGTGCCCGGACGATCCTGCCCCGGCACATTCAGTGCCACTACCGAACCGCACTCTGACAGGCCATAACCTTCATAGAGGGGAAAACCTGCCGCACGGCCCCGTAGCAGAAGGTCCGGCGACACCTTGCCGCCGCCCACGGCGAGAAAACGAAACAGGCCGGGCTCGAGGCTGCCCCGCTCGGCCGCGTCTACCAGCAAACTGGCCAGTTCCGGCACCAAAATGACCGAATCTGGCCTAATCCGGTTCAGGCCGGCAATCAGTTCGGGTGCATCCAGCCCGCTGCTGCCGGTCATGCCGAGTCTGCCCAGCGGAGCCAGTTCGACGGTGGCGCCCATCAGCAGCGGCAGATAGACACCCGCGATGTTCTCCAGCAGGGTGGCCAGCGGCAGGATGCACAGATGATGTCGGAGTTCGACTCGCTGCAGGCGCTCGCGCAGTGCCAGCGTGGTCGCCGCCATCTGCTCGGCCGACAGACACACGCCCCTGGGCGTACCCGTACTGCCGGAGGTAAAAGTGATCTTGGCGGTGCGCTCGGGCATTCGGGCTGACGCCGCCGTCACCGGCAGTTTTTCCAGCCAGACGCCATGCCCCAGCCTCTCGCGACCCTCGGCCGAGTCAGCCCATAACAAGCCATCCAGCCCGGCACGGGCAATCAGGTGATCGGTCTGGCTCGGGGAGAAAAATACCGGCACCGGGACGCAGACCACGCCGGCGATCAGGCAGGCCAAGTCGCCAATCACCCAGGCGGCGGTGTTGTCACCACCAAGGCCGAGGCGTTCAACTCCCTGTTCCCTGAGCCGATCAGCCACGTCGGTTGCAGCGTCGTGCAATGCCCGAAAACCAAGCACGCCATTGGGTGATCTCAGGGCAAGCCGATCTGGCGTGCGTTCGACTTGGGCAACCAGCAATTCAGGCAGTGTGGCCATACCGACCTCCCACCTTCGAAGCTGACGCTTCGTCGGTCACCGGGTAGGTGACCTTCAGCAGACCCACCGACCTCAGGGCTGTAAGTGCCTCGGAGACGCTGACGCTCATCACCACCGGTTGATGGTCGTAATAATGCCCCCAGCCCGCACCGCCATCTGCAAGACACGCGGGGTTCGCCTCGGCGATCACGTGGGTGGCAATGCCCAGCCGGCGAAAGCTGTTACGCAATTGCTCGGTACCGGTAAAGACCACCCACCGGTACCCAGCGTTATTCAGCCAAACCGCCAGAGCGGCAAAAAGATAGCGGCTGACACCGGCTTCAACGCCGGCAAGGTGGGCAATCTCGGCAATGGCCTGACGACCGATGCCGGCTATCGGTATTCGGTTCTCCACCGGCTCGTCGAGGTAGTCTTCCAGAAACAAGGACTCACGGGCGGCGCTGCGCACCCCAACCGCCGCCAGCAGGGATCCCTGCGCGCTGGTTAGCACCAGCAGATCGGGAATCCTCAACACTGGCTGGGCACCATAGGCAAGATGGAATCGGCGACGGATGAATTGGCCAACCGAGGCCGCCATCTCCGTGTCAGCTTGCACCTGGCACAACCAGCGACCGGCACATCGAATAACGGGGATCACCTCTTCCGCATCCGGGGAACAACAGGTCGACATCATTAACGGGTCTGACATCAGTACTCTCCAAGACACGCTTAGCGAAGCCCCAAATCAGAGGCGCTGTAACATGTCTGCGAGATTACCCGGGCATGCTTAACCAAGGCTTAACCTCAGCACAGCGTTTTCTTAAGCCGGCCTTAAGGTTTCTGTGCCAGACTTGAGTCGTTTTAATAGTCGGGGTCCGACATGCGAATTCTGCTTGTAGAAGACGATCACCCTCTCGCAAACACCATGCTCGAGATGCTGAGGGAAGATCAGAATACGGTTGACTGGCTGGACGATGGCCAGCAGGCACTTAATGCGCTACTGGAGGAAACCTTTGATCTGGTCATCCTGGATCTGACCTTACCCCGTGTAGACGGCCTAGACATTGTCCGGCGCATTCGGAAACGGGGCATTCAAACACCGGTGATCATTCTGACGGCGCGCACCGAGCTCGATGAAAAACTGCAGGGGCTGGATTCCGGTGCCGACGACTACCTCACCAAACCCTTTGCCATGGCAGAGCTCAAGGCACGGATCCGTGCGGTCAGCCGTCGAGGGACAGCGACAGTCCAAAATGGACTCGTGGTGGGAGAACTGGTTTTGCAGCCGGATTCCGGGCAGCTGACAGTCGGCGAAAAACATTACACCTTGCCCCGGAGCGAGTTTCAGATTTTGCACTTTTTGATGCGACACCCAGACCAGGTTGCGACCCGTCGACGACTGGAAGACCAGCTCTATGGCTGGGAGCATGGTGTTGAAAGCAACGCGCTCGAGGTTCACATGCATCACCTCAGACGCCGGGTTGGCAAAGCCACCATACGCACGGTCCGGGGTGTGGGTTACTTGCTAGACAGCCAAGCAGCCGGGCAAGGAGACAGTCAGTGAGCCTTACCCGTACGCTGACCGTTCTGGTCGCCACTACGGTATTACTCATCACCCTGATCACCGCGGGCTGGGGCTTTTACGTCAGCAATCATCAGCTTGAAGAGCTGTTTGATGCCGAGCTGGCACAGAGTACCCGCATTGTGCAGGGGTTGGTTCAGCACCTGTCTGATACTCAGTCACAGGAGCAACTCGCCACCGTTCTGCGCAAGACCCTGGAACTTCCAGAAGGTGCTCTCTCCGAAACCGATGACGAGGAAATCCTGCCCGATGGTACCGGGCACAAATACGAGAAGAAGATCGCCTTCGAAGTCTGGTCACCGGACCGGGAACCGCTGCTCAACACCTTGCGAGCCGATGACAGGCTGGGCTTGCAACCGGGCTTTGCCTGGACGGAAGTCAGCGGCTTTCTCTGGCGTACCTTCACGCTCAGGGATCCAGCCACCGGATTCTGGATTCGCACCGCGCAACGGGAGGATGTGCGCGAGGAGCTTAGCGGCGAGTTAGCCTTGGGCAACGTCCTGCCCATGGTGCTGGCTCTGCCATTACTGGTTATTGCCGTAATTGTTGCCGTGCAAGTCGGCTTCAGGCCACTGCGACGCTTGGAAAAACCCGTGCGTTTCATGGAACCGGAGCGGATTCATCCCTTGGACGAACAACAGGCCCCGAAAGAAGTGGCCGGCCTTGTGAACGCCGTCAACGGTCTGCTACGACGACTGAACCAGGCGCTGGAACGGGAGCGCCGGTTTTCTGCCGATGCCGCCCACGAACTGCGCACCCCGCTGGCCGCCCTAAGGCTTAATCTTGAGAAATTGAGTGGTAAACACCCGAAGGATTTCCAGGGCCTGACTGAATCCGTCGATCGCATGGTGCATTTGGTGGAGCAGATGTTGCTGTTGAGTCGCGTTGATGCAGCGACCAGCCTCGAAGCCGAGCCTGGGAATTTGTCAGCCCTGGTGGAACAGAGCATTGCTGATGTCGCACCGCTGGCGTTAAGGAAAAAGATTGAACCGATTCTGGAAGACGACGTTGGCGAAGCCATCATTTATTGCCACAGCGCTCTGATCAACACCCTGATGCGCTCCTTACTGGCGAACGCTATCCAATACAGCCCTGAACACACCTTCTTGCTGACCCGTCTGGTGTCGTCCGGTGAGGGCTACCAGGTCGTAGTCTGCGACCAGGGCCCTGGCATTGCGCCGGAAGAGCGTGACCGTGCCCTTAGCCGTTTCGTTCGCCTGGATCAGCGCCTCGGCGGCGGTGCCGGCCTCGGGCTTGCCATTGCGCGCCGGATTGCCGAACTTCATGGCGGCCAGCTCACACTGAATGATCGACCCGATGGCCAACCCGGGCTCTGCGTCAACATCTGGTTACCTGCCCGGCTGGTTCAGCGCAAAAGGGCAATTTAAGGTTGCGTTAAGGTTCGACCCCGATACTCCTATCCAAGAGCTGCGGGCTAAACAGCCCGCCCTGTCAGTTCGTTCGAAATTGGAGAAGGGAATTATGAGCCAGGACAAATCACTATCGTTGGTAATTCCCGCCAAGGATGAGCAAGACAACATTGCCAGCCTGATCACCGAAATCTTCGCGGTTATGCGAGATTACCCTCACTTTGAAGTGGTGCTGGTGGACGATGGCAGCAGCGATCAGACCCTGGATACCGCCGTTCGCACGGCCCAGTTGTTGAACGGTCGGCTGGTCGGAATTCGCCATGAGCGGAGCGTTGGCCAGAGCGGAGCCCTGGCAACCGGCATCCGACGGGCCCGCGGCACCCTGATCGCGACCATGGATGGCGACGGACAGAACGATCCGTCGGACATTCCCGCCCTGCTACAGAAAGCCGCAGCCATCAAGGCGGCCGACTTCTGTATCGCAGGCTACCGCAAAAACCGCAAGGACACCGCCTGGAAGCGTTTTCAGTCACGGCTGGCCAACCGGGTTCGCAACGCCCTGCTGCACGACGGCGTACCCGACACTGGCTGTGGGCTTAAGCTGTTTCCTCGGGCAACCTTCCTGAAACTGCCCTGGTTCAACCACGGCCACCGGTTTATTCCAGCCCTGGTACAAGGATTGGGTGGTGACATCGCGGTGGTGGAAGTGAATCACCGCCAGCGCGGCGGTGGAACGTCAAAATACACGGCCTGGAACCGGGCCTGGGCGGGGATTCTCGACCTTTTCGGTGTCATGTGGCTGTTACACCGGACCCGGCCTTCTGTCATTGCCAGCAGTATTGAGTCGGAGCCCCGCACGCCAATGGCGAAGGCATCCTGATATGCAAAATTGGGTACGTTGGCTGGTGTTTGCTATCCTGGCGACAGCCAGCTTTGTTTCGATCCAGCAGGGCTGGCTGGATTTCATTTCGGACAAGAACCTCGTCGCCAACTATATCCACAGCCATGGCGTGCCGGGGCTGATCGGGGTTGCCCTGGCCGGCGCCCTGTTCACCGGTGTCGGCGCACCCCGGCAGTTGCTGGCGTTTGTCCTGGGTTTCGCCCTGGGCGGCATCCATGGCACCTTACTCTCAACCCTGGCCGCGGCCGTGGGTGCCAGCGGTTGCTTTTTCACCGCTCGCTGGCTGCTGCGGACATCTTTGGCCCAGCGATTCGGCCAGCGGATGCGTCAGTTTGAGGACCTGTTCCACCAACAAACCCTGCTAAAAGTCCTGATGATTCGGTTACTGCCTGTTGGCAGTAATCTGGCAACCAATCTTGTCGCCGGCTGTTCGAACATCCGCTTCACACCATTCCTGGTGGGCAGCATGCTCGGCTACTTGCCCCAGATGCTGGTGTTTGCGCTCGCGGGTGCCGGCATTGGCAACGCCGATCACTATCAGCTCATGCTTAGCATTACCCTGTTCGTCATCGCTTCCGTTATTGGCGCATTTCTCTATCACAGCCACAGAGCAAAAATCCTCGCTACCCCAGTTTCCGGCCAGTCTTGAGATCACTCCATGCCCGCATCGCCGTATTTCCGACAGTTTCCGGACTACCTGTTTAATCTCTCGCGCAACCGGCTACTGCTCCTGCTGCTAACCTTTGCCGCCGTGATGATCGCCACCGGCATTGGCCTGCGCTCGCCCTGGCCCGCCGATGAACCCCGCTTTGCCGAGGTCGCCCGGGAAATGGTGGCCTCCGGCCAGTGGATGATCCCCATGCGTGGCGGCGAGTTCTATCCGGACAAACCCCCGGTGTTCATGTGGAGCATCGCATTTTTCTACTGGCTCACCGGCAACCTGAAAGTCGCCTTTCTGCTGCCCAATGCCCTGTGCAGCCTGTTAACCGTTGGCCTGGTTTACGATCTGGGCACCCGCCTGTGGAACCAGCGCACCGGCGCCATTGCGGTGATGCTGCTGATGCTGGCGCCGCAATTCCTGGTCCAGGCCCAGAAGGCCCAGATCGATGCCATGGTCGCCTGCTGGATCACCGTTGCCTGCTACGGCCTGATCCGGCATTTTTTCACCGGCCCCGCCTGGGGCTGGTACTTTGTTGCCTGGGCATTTATGGGGTTAGGGATTATCACCAAGGGCGTCGGTTTTCTGCCCGCCTTGATGATGCTGCCACTACTGGCACTCCACGTCCGGGATCCGAACCGTTTTCAAGGAGCCATGACCTGGCGTTGCGCCCTGGGGCCCGTCGCCATGTTCGCCGTTGTAGCTACCTGGCTGGTACCCATGGTGCTGTATGTGAATGGTCTGGGCACCGAAGAAGCGCTGGCCTATAAGAACAACATCCTGTTCAAGCAGACCGGGGAGCGCTACGTCGATTCCTGGGGCCATCTTCAGCCTTGGTATTACTACCTCACCAGCGTCATTCCCGCGCTCTGGTTCCCATTGCCACTGATTCTGCTGGCGCTTTTGCAGCCGCTGGTAGACGCCATCCGGCATCGCCCGGTGGTGCTGGTCCAGTTGGCGTGGGTGGCGCTGGTGATCCTGTTCTTCAGCATCAGTCCGGGCAAACGGGGGGTGTATCTGCTGCCAGCACTGCCCATGTTCGCCCTGGCACTGGCGCCGGCGCTGAGCACGCACCGCCCGGCCCGATGGTTCCCACCTATACTGACGGGCTCGCATGTGCTGATTGCGGCGGCGCTGGTCACCCTGGGCGTATTGGCCTGGAACGACCATCCAAAGCTGGTCGAAAAGGTCAGCGACTACAGCCGTGATCCCGCCCGGTTACACGAGGCCGGCAGCCTAGTGCTCACTATGGGCCTGGTGTGGCTGGCTAGTCTGATCGGCTTCTGGCGTTCCCGCCCCCTGGGGCGCCTATTCCTGGCCATGATGGTGAGCTGGCTGCTGCTGTCTACCTGGGGCTATCGAATTCTGGAACCCCTGCGCACGCCCCGGAATATTCTGGCGGCCGCCGAACAGCAACTGCCCCCTGGCGCCCAGCTCGGCATGATCAACTTTAGCGAACAATTTATCCTGTTTTCCAAGCTGGATTTCGTTCACTTCAGCTACTTCTCTGGATTAGAGGAAGAAGAGCGCAACGCTTGGTATTGGATGGAAGGCGGCGATAGACGCTACGTCCTGGCAGAAGAAGGGCTGAGCCTCACCTGTTTCACCTACGACGGTGCTCGGGACCTGGGCGTCGCCCACCGTGAGCGCTGGCGGTTACTGGGCCCGGATCAAAGGCGTCCAAACTGTGCCCCACCGGCAAAGGTGCGTCAGTTCACCACCCAAACGCCTGGCTCATGGCTGGAATGAAAAGGTCCACCGAGCCTGAAACCGCATCCGCCTATATTAGCCGAAGAAAAGACTAGCTCTCGACCGTGTAAGAAAGGATTCGCGACAGGTGACTGTAGGGCAGCCCAGTCTCCTTATGCCATTCGTTAAACGCCTCCTGAGCCTGGGTCAGTGCCTTTTTGCTGCCGGGCGTGGCGTCCAGCAGCTCTTCCCGTCGCAGGCCGGCAAGTACATCCCGGGACAGAATAAAGCCGTCCCAACCGACGTTGCGCAGAAAGTACTGAGCGGTCGCGCCTCCCAGCCGGGCACCATTGCGCTTGAGCCACAGCAGCAAGCCGACTTGATCCTCTGATGGCCATTGGCTAAGAAAGGCACCAAAGCTGCCGTGCTCCCGGGCAGCATCGACGATCATGCGGGCATTGTCCGGAACGGTGCGGATTTTCTGCATGTTGCGAACGATTCGCTCATCCTGGGCCAGGTCCTCCAGCACCTCTGGCGGCACCTGTTGCCAGTAGATCGGTACAAATCCGTCGAAGGCTGCCTCAAAATCGGGCCATTTCCGGTTGATCACCCGCCAGACAAAACCGGCTTTGAAGATGCATCGGGTTATCTCCGACAGGTACCGGTCGTCGCCCAGCGCCTCCAATTGCCCTGGCTCAGCCAGGGGCGGCAGGAGGGCCTGCAACGCTTTTTCACCGCCCTTACGGTCCGCGGCCTGCTGATAAATTCTGGCAAAGCTCATTGCGTGCCTCCAAATACGATCTTGAAAGGTCCGGCTAATTACCTGGCCGGTACAAACACGGGCGCGCCGTCAGCCTCTACCGTCACCAGTTTCTGACCGTACAGCTGTTCCAGGGCCGCTGGAACCAGCATGCTCTGCGACGGCCCCCAGCAGGCCTCGCCGCCGGGGTATAGCAGCAACAGATGATCACACCAGCGTGCGGCCAGATTGAGGTCGTGCAGGCACATGAATATGGTGTGGCCGGCAGCAGCCTGCCCGGTCAGCAGGCCCATGGTCGCAACCTGGTGGTGCAGGTCCAGATGGTTGGTGGGTTCGTCCAGCAGCCAGAGTCCGGGTGCCTGGGTCATCAGGGTAGCAATGGCGACGCGCTGGCGCTCACCACCGGACAGTGTGTGTACCAGCCGATCCCGGAGATGGATCACGTCGAGGGCTTCGAGCGCCTGCTCGGCCAAGTCCACATCAGCTTGGGTTTCCATCTGCCAGGGCATCATCCAGGGGTGGCGGCCAATCAGGGCCGTTTCCAGGACCGTGGCCGGGAAACCATCCTGACGATCCTGAAACACCAGGCCAAGATGCCGCGCCAGCTGCTTGCGTTTCATCCTGGTCACTGGCTGTTCATCCAGCAATACCTGGCCGTCCCTGGGTTGGCGCAGGCCGGCCAGCGTGTGCAGCAAGGTTGTCTTGCCAACACCGTTAGGCCCAAGCACACCCCATACCTGCCCCGGCTCCACACTCAGGTTCAGCGGCTGACCCGATGGGCGGTCGGGAATGTCGATGATCAGTTCGCTGGTGGTCAGGTCTGTCATGGGTCATCGGCTCCGATACAACAGGTACAGGAACGTGGGCACCCCCACCAGCGCCGTGATCACACCCACCGGCAATTGTTCCGGCGCAATCACCACCCGGGCCAGGGCATCGGCGAGCACCAGCAGGCCACCACCGGCCAGCGCGCAGGCCGGCAGGATCAACCGTTGATCGTTGCCCAGCACCAACCTGAGCATGTGCGGCACCACCAGGCCAACAAAGCCAACGCTTCCGGCCATGGTTACGGCTGTCGCCGTGAGAATGCTCGCCAGTAGATAGATCAACCACTCCAAAGGCCGCACCGACACGCCCAGGGCGGCAGCCTGCATTGGTCCCCGAGCCAGCACGTTCAGCGAACGCCCCAGAGGAAACACCAGCAGGCAGACCAACACCAGAATGATCAACGCCGGCGCAGGAGTACCAGCGTGAGACAAATCACCCATCAGCCAATACAGCATGCCCGGCAACCGGCTCGCCGGTGTCATCGCAAGAATCAGGGTAATCAGGGCGCCCCAGCCGGAGGCCACTACAACCCCGGTGAGCAAGAGTCTGGAGGGCGTCCAGCTGCCCGTGCCGTGAGCTAATCCAAACACCAGCAGGGTGGCCAGCATGGCACCGGCGAATGCCGAGCCGGAAACTACAATTCCGGCGACACCCGCCAGCATGGCCAGCAAGGCACCGACCGCGGCACCGCCGGACAGCCCGAGCACGTAGGGATCTGCCAGGGGATTGCGCAACAACACCTGCATCAGGGCGCCGGCCACGGCGAGCAAGCCGCCGGTCGCAAATGCACTGAGGGTGCGCGGCAAACGCAAGTCCAGGATCAGGGTCTGTTGCAGTTCGGTGCCGCCGCCGGTCAGCACCGCCAGAGTCTGGCCCAGCTCCATGGCACTGGAGCCGATACTCACGGAGATCACCATCGCCACAACACTAATCAGGGCGAGCACGATCAGCGGGCGCAGAGTGCTAGAGAGTGGCACGGGCGCGCTCCAGGGTTTGGCACAGGTGTCGAGTGCCATCCAGCATGCGAAAAGTTGGCCGCGCCAGCAGTGACGGCGGCTCAACAAACAAATTCTCGCTCTTCACCGCCGCCAACTCCGGAAACTGCTGCCAGCGAGCCAGCCCCGACAGATCACTGCTGTCCTGGCCCGAAGTCACAATGGCGTCTGGGTTGGCCATCACTACGGCCTCGGCACTGACTCTGGGTACCAGTCGGGGCAAATCGGCAAACACATTCACACCGCCACACAGGGTTATGGCTTTGCTGATCAGCTCTTCGTGGTTCACCGTCATGAGCGGCTGATCCCAGACCTGGAAGAACACCCGGATTGGACGGGCATCGGCATACTCCGCCTGAAGTTCCGACAGCCCTTTGCGAAAATTGGCCGCACGCTGCCGGCCCAACTCCAGTTGCCCGGTGAGCTGGGCCAGCTGCTCAACCGCCTGTGCGATGTCTTCAAAACGACGGGGAGCCAGCCAGAATACGTTGATGCCGATGGCGCTCAGTTTCTCCAGCTGGGCCCTGGAATTCCCATCGATCCAGGCCACCACCAGATCCGGCTGCAACGCGACGATCGCTTCCAGATCCAGCCGATTGCTGTCGCCAACTTGAGGCAGGGTAGCTGCCTCGGGCGGGTAGTCGCTCCAGGCACTGACCGCCACCACCCGGTCACCAGCGCCGGCACTGAACAACAATTCGGTGGCGCCGGGAGACAACGACACCACCCGTTCAGCCGGACTGGCCAGGCACAGCTGACGATCCTGCGCGTCGTCAACGCAGGCCTCAGGCTGAGACCAGACCCGGCCCGCCAGCAGCATCAGCGTCATAAGCAAGGCGGCCGCCAGCATCGCTCTGGTGCCACGACCCAACGCTATCTGCCGATATTCCGGAGTCTCCATGCTGGCTCCCGCCGCGCTGTTAAATCCTGTTATTGAACGAAATCATACCGTACCGACAGGAACACGGTACGGCCAGCGCTGATGAAGTCGGTGTTATCGAAACGCTTGGCCGTGCTGTATTCCCGGTCCAAAACGTTATCCACTGTTAGTGAGGCCAACCAACCCGGTGCCATTTCCCTGGACGCCCGCAGATCCCAGACGCCAAAACCGGCGATGCGTTCGCGCCCGATGCCGAACAGATCCTCATAGCGCTCGCTCTCGGCGCGCACGGTGGTACCCAGCACCCAACGACCCAACTCCTTGTCCAGATCCACCCGCACGGTGTTTTCCGCCCGGCGGATCAGCTGCTGGTCAT
Organism: Marinobacter sediminum; assembly: GCF_016820575.1. GTDB lineage: Bacteria > Pseudomonadota > Gammaproteobacteria > Pseudomonadales > Oleiphilaceae > Marinobacter > Marinobacter sediminum. Next base: position 290,328 of record NZ_JAEMQH010000001.1, read on the forward strand.
CCTCGGCATTCTCATAGTCGCCAACCGTGGCCGCCGCCTTCAGCGTCCAGCCTTGTGCCTGCCAGCCACCACTGAGTTCGACACCCCGAAGACGGGCCTCTGGCACGCTGCCGGCGGCATCCTGTGACGGCAGGGACAAATCCTCTACATCAGTATGGAATACGGCCATATCCCAGAACCAGCGCACGTAACGGCCTTCAATACCGACTTCGTAGCTCTTGGCTTTCTCCGGTTCAAGGTCCGGATTGCCAAATCCTGGGAAATAAAGATCATTAAAGGAGGGCGCCTTGAACGATGTACCAACGCTGGCCCGTACCCGGTGGTTGCGATCAAGCTCATAACCGAGGCCGGCACCCCAGGTGGTTTCCTTGCCATACGCTTCGTTGTCGTCGTTGCGCAGGCTAAAGTGGGCATCCAACGGTCCAAAGTTCAGCAAGGCCTGGCCGAATACTGCCGTGTTGGAGCGACTGGATTCGTCGTAGTTGGTGGTGCTGTCGACCCGATCCACCAGATGCTCAGCGCCGAGCACAAGCTCATGAGTGCCAACGGTAAACCAATTTTCCAGGCGGGAACTGCGGGTCTGGGTGTTGAACTCACCCGGAAAGCTGCTGAAGTCCTCGAGCTCGTCGCGGGCATCGGAGAACTGGACCACGGAGCGCCAGGTGCTGGTAATGGGTACTTCCAGGTTCACGCCCGCGGTCTGGAACAGGTAGTCCTCTTCACCCCCGTCGTATTCGGTGGTACCCCGGGCACCGAGGAAGGTAAAGCCGGCCCGCACACCGTTGCTGAACTCGTGGCTGGCACTGGCCACGCCGGAGGTGTTGTCGTAACCCTTGTCATCGCCGCCTTCGATCACCGGAGCGCCGTCAGTGCGGAAATAATTGGTGGCCACATTAATGCGGGAGCCGCCTTCCACCGATGAGAAGCCAGCACCGTACTGTTGGCTGTCGAGATTACCAGCGCCGGCATTCAGCCAGCCCCGAGTGCCATCCTGGGTTGGCGTGGTAAAAGCCTGCACGACACCACCGACGGCGTCGGCACCGTAAAGGCTGCTGCGGCTGCCACGGACAATTTCCACCCGATTAATCAGTTGCGGGGGCAGATACTGCCAGGCCGGGCCACCCACTGTGGCCGAGCGGATTCGAATGCCATCAACCAGCAAGATTGAGGCGTCCGAAGCGTTACCGCGCAGGAATACGCTGGTCTGTTTGCCGTAAGAGCCATTACCCGTCACTGACACACCGGGCTGGGAGGCAATCACCTCGCGAAATTCCTTTGGCTGCTGACGCCGAATTTCTTCGTTTTCGATCACGGTAACCGACGACAGGCTCTCACCCACCGTTTTCGGGCCAAGCGTGGCCGTGACCACAATGGGATCCATCAGGTCCGGGTCTTTATTGGTCTCAGCTGCAACAGCGAAAGGCAGGGTAATAAGAGAAAGACCTGCGATCTTGGCAGGAAAAGGACAACTAGCCATGTGTACTTGCTCCGTATTCCGCGCGCACCCGCACGGGAATTATCGTTATTGCTGCGGAACAGGTAGACAGGGGCAGGCGGTGGTCTGGCAAGGAGGCTCGAAACCGGGAAGTCGCCCACCCACAGTCGCCCACCGCAACTTCGGGTGTTTTTGCGGGCCGGTCTCCGGGCTTGCAGGCGGACCCCATGAAGGGTTCCCGGGCAATCACCTTCCCATGCCGAAGCACAGTGGCGCGTCAGATTGCCGTTATCCTGCTTACCGTTGCGGGGGCAGCATCGGACTGGCCGGCTAAAAGCCGGATACACCGATTTCCCGTTTCACCCGTCGCGCTATGCGACGGACACCTGCAAAAAGTGGCGCAAGGCTAGCAACAGAGCGTTAAAGGGTCAACGAAATACCGCTAACACCGATGCCGATCGGGCCAAAAACAAGCTCCCGCCCAGACTGCTTTTGCGCTGCCATATCGCTGGCTACGCCCACGGTGCCTATCCTGCGCCACAAAACCTGTAAATCATCAACTTCTAATTGGCCCAAGGTGATCTAAATCACACTTTGTTCTTCATGCTAAAAACAGTGTCGATTTTTTGCACAGCCCTGCTCAGTCGATGCACCTGTTGAGCGCCAAAACAAGAACGAGCCGACGTGATGTCTGCGTCCGAGAACATTTCGAGAGTGCCCGATGAAACACAGTAACCGAGTCCTGATGCCAAAATCTGTAACCACCCTACTGATTGCGGCCAGCCTCCTTGTCCTCCCTGCCTGCAAGGGCGGGGGAAATGACGAAACCGCCAGCCAAACTCAGTCGAGCAGCCCGGCCGACCCGGCACCGGCCAACAAACCGGATACCCCTGGCGACGTCGACAGATTCAGTTTCGCCAATGGGTGCTACGCATTCGAAGCCTCCGGGCACTTTGTGACCGCCGAGCCGCAAAGCGACGCTTACCGCCTCACCAAAGACGCCAGCCAAGCGACGCCGTTTTTCCTGCGTCCGACCGCGCTGGGGTCCTATCTGCTGTTATCCGGCTTCCAGCGCAACGCCGGCGAAACCGGCGATTTCGACCTTCTCGGCATCAGCGATCCTGCCGGAGAATTTCTGGACACCGGCGGCTCTTTCGTCGGCGAACTCAGCTACCTGGTTGCGGGCCTGGGCGACACCACCAATCTGGTGCTGGACCCGATTGCACCGCTGGGAGGGCTCCTAAGGGAGCTGGGCGAAAACCTGGAGGAGGCCGGCTACCGAACCGGCGACATCACGGTGGCGCCAGCACTTGCCATGATCCATGCCCCCAGCGACCTCGCGGTGTGGCGACTGAACCCTTCCGGGGACGACCGCTTTTCCCTGGCCTCAGAGGTGACCGGATTATTGCTCGGAGTTGACGACGGCAACCTGACACTGACCTCGCCTTCCCTGGCCGGCCCCAGCAATGAATTCCGTCTGATTCCAGCCCAGGGCTGCGATAGCTACCCGGAAGCCGAACTCAACGCCGAGCTGCTGAGCGATGCCGGCCCTGCCACCTACCTGAAGGAGGTAAAGCGATTCCGAAAAGTGCCAGGCATTGACCACGACGACGTGTTCGGCTTCGTCGACACGCACTCACACATCTCAGCCTATGAATTCATCGGCGGCAGGGTCAACTACGGTGCGCCGTTCCATCGGTTCGGGGTCACCCATGCCCTGGAGGACTGCGAGGCGGTACACGGTCCCTGGGGTGCAACCGGTTTCGTTGAGCTGGCCACCTCTGGCATCGGCCTCCATGACACCCAGGGCTGGCCGAGCTTCAATGACTGGCCCCGTCACAACTCACTGCAACACCATCAAAGTTATTACCGTTGGCTGGAGCGGGCACACCTGTCCGGTATGAAGATTCTGGTGAACCACCTGGTTCACAACGAAGTGCTCTGCCGGATCAATCCCCAGAAGAAGAACGACTGTGATCCGATGGAGGCCATCCTGCTGCAGATCCAGCGCATGTACGAAATGCAGGATTACATCGACGCCCAGCACGGAGGCCCGGGACTCGGCTGGTTCCGCATAGTCACCAGCGCCAGTCAGGCCCGGGAGGCCATTGCAGACGGGCATTTGGCAGTGGTGCTGGGTATTGAAATGTCCAAGATATTCCGCTGCGGCGAGTTCCTTGGTGTCGCTGAATGCACGCGTGAAGATATTGTTGAGCGCCTCGATCAGCTCTATCGGTTGGGGGTTCGCAACATTTTCCCGGTGCACAAGTTCGACAATGCGTTCGGTGGCCACCTGCCAGATCTTTCCAGCGGTGTCGGTATCGGAGCCATTCTCTATGGCGGCAACCTACTTGAGACCGGCCACCCCATCGAGTTCGAATCCTGCCCGGAGGAAGTGGAATACACCGGTAATGAACCGGACCAGAACCCATCGCTTCAGCCTTTCGGCCTGATCGACCAACTGCTGTTCCAGATTGACTACGTGGGCGACCGTTTCCCCGAGACTCCGGAGGAGATGGCGGCTCTGGATCCACGGCGCGGAACCGACCAGCACTGCAACCAGCGGGGTCTGAGTGATCTTGGCGACTTCCTGATTCAGGAACTGATCAAACGCAAGATGATGATCGAGACCGATCACATCAGCCGAAAGGCCGCCGCCCGCATCCTGGCCCTGACCAAACCCCTGAACTACCCGGTCATAAACAGCCACGGCGGCTGGGGTGGCACCGAGGCCTTGCGTGACCGCATCGCCGCCCAGGGCGGCATCAGCGCGTCCTTTGGCAGCACTCGGGGAAACTGGGTCGACAAGCTGACCCGGGATGGTAACCGACCCCGGCCTGCCGAATTCAAGGTCGGGCCCTTTGGCGGCGCCGGCTTTGCCTCTGACGTCAATGGCATTGCCCAGCTTGCCTCCAACTCAGGCAGTCCATCCGACGACACGTCGCTCTACCCATTCACCTCGGTTGACGGTCGCGTGCGATTCCACAAACAACGCACCGGTGACCGAGAGTTTGGCCTGTACGACGGCCGGGGCGTGGCCCACTACGGCCTCTATCCCGACCAGATTGAGGACATGATCCGCCACAGCGATCGTTCGCCGGCGCAGATCGACGACGCCGTTAACCAGCTGTTCACGTCTGCAGAAGCCTACCTGCGGATGTGGGAGCGCATTGAGAACGCGCCTCAGTGAATCAATTAACCGGAGACTGACTAATGACAACAAGAAACCTTTTTCGGCGCCAGGGGTCCCAAGCACCTGCTTTGCTGACCACAGTGGCCGCCAGCTTGCTGCTGGCTGGTTGCTTCGGGGGTGGCGATTCGTCGTCCTCACGACCCACAACGCCGAATACTCCCTTCAGTGAGGGCCGGACATTTTTTGTCGAGGCGGGTCCGGATGCCACCCGCCAGATGGTCGGCGCCATGATTCAGCTTCGCCCCGGCGACACCCTTGAATTCGACTGCGGATTTATCGAGCTCGAACACGGCCTGCTGATCCAGGCCACCGAAGACGTGATCGTTAAAGGCTGCGGCAGGGACGAAACTGTGCTGTCGTTCCGCGAAAGCGATAACGTCACCGGCCTTGAAGCGCTGAACGTTCGCGGTATCACTGTGCGTGATCTGACCATCGCCGACTCCCCCGGCGATGCATTCAAGCTCAAAGGGGTTAAATGGGGCACCTTGCTCAATGTGCGGGCCTATTGGTCAGGCGGTGGTGAGCCGGTCAGCGCCAGTAACTACACCGAGCGGCTTCAGGTCGCCTGCACCCAGCCGCCCATGAACCCGGGCGACCCAACCCCGGATTACGTGCCCAGTTCCGCCAGTGGTCGTTACGGCATCTATCCCGTGGAATCGGAAAACATCCTGGTCGACAACGCCGAGTCGGTGGGCGCCTCGGACGCCGGCATCTATGTCGGCCAGACCAACACCGCGATCATCCGCAACAGCCGCGCGGTCTACAACGTCATGGGCTTTGAAATCGAGAACGTGCAGGGTGGCGAGTACGACAATAACCTGGCGGAATGCAACACCGGCGGTTTCCTGATCTACGACCTGGAGAACATCACCCAGTACGGCGATACTTCGGTGATGCTCAACAACATTGCCCGCAACAACAACACCTACAACTTCGCCCACAGTGGCTTGGTATCCGCAGTACCACGGGGCACCGGCTTCCTGACCCTCGGTTATGACAACATCGAGATCGTCAATAACACCTTCGAGGACCACAGCACCGCTGCCATCATCTACGCCAGCTACGAGCTGATCGACGGCAAAGGCAAGACGACCGATAAAAAGCTCGATCCCTACACGGAAGGCCTGCATATTCATGGCAACGTCATGCGCAATTCCGGCTACGATCTGCCGCCGCCAAATTATGAGAGGGTATTGCTGGAGGGCCAGGTTGAAAGCGTGCTGCCGACCCTGATCGGGCTCAAAAACATCACCAACCCGGGTAAGGGCGCTCACATCGTCTGGGACGGCCTGCTGGACGAGCTGGATGCCGACTGCCCCTACCCAGTGGATGCCAATGGCCAACCGGTGCCCCAGGACAGCAGCGGCAAACCCGTCCACACCAATGAGCACCCGAACCCGGCCTGTCATTACAACGCCTACAAGTTTGATAGCCAGGCCAATCGGAAACAGCCGCAATGGGGCTCCTGCTTCCACCACAACGACTTTGAGGGAGAAGGCCAGACCTATCTGAACTTCCACGGCACCCAGGGCCTTGAACTGGCTTTGGCTGCGGCCGAACAAGACACCAGCATCCTCAGCCTCGAAGGCCTGCAATCGGTGCTCGCCGGCGTCGACGGTGCCATTGGCGACACCGATCCGTCGGTACACGATTGTCAGGCCCGCTTTGGCAAGCTGCTGCCACCGCTGCCACGAGTGACTATCCCACCCTTCGAGCGCAGCGGAGCTGTGGACCCAGCGCCAAGCGAGGCGAAAATTGACCGACTGTGCAACAAACCTGTTCGCTCCGGCCAGGTGAACTGGGACGCAATGGCCGTCAACTGCCCAAGGCTGGACCAGTACAATCTGTTCGCCGATCCCCAGGATCCACGCAGCAACCCGAATGACAACGGGCTGCCCTATGTCCTCAACAGCAAACTGTTCTCCGACTACGCCACCAAGTACCGGGTCGCCTTCATGCCACCCGGCACACGGGCGGTGTACCGGGACGGCCAGGAAGGCAACAACCTGAACGGCACCATTCACTTCCCGAATGGCACGGTACTGGCCAAGACCTTTGCCTTCACCGATGAAAGCGAGGGCACAGAGGAGCTGGTCGAGACCCGGTTGTTAATCAAGCGTACCAGCTCGACAGGCGGCGCGTTCTGGGACGGACTGACCTACATCTGGGAAACCGACAGCAATGGCCAGGCCGTCACACGACTGGCTCCCGAGGGCGGCATCCGGGCTGTCAGCTGGCATTATCAGGACGATGTCAGTGGCGAGCTGCTGACCGGCTCAACCGACGCCTACGCAATCCCCAATGCCAACCAGTGCATCACCTGCCACAGCAACGACGACCAGGAGTCCGGATCGGCGCCGATCGGCCCCAAGCCTCGTAACATGAACCGTGCCTATGTCCCCGAGTCTTCATTCATGGGCACCCGTGGTCAGGGCGGATTCCCCCAGGTCAACCAGCTCCAATACTGGGTCGAGCAGGGCGTGCTGACTAACGTTCCTGACCTGCAGTTGAATGGCCAGGGTGTCGCGACCAACATCGAACGGCTGCCGCATTGGAACAAGCCTGGTGACAGCGGAGCAACAGCAGGTTCCGACGAAGATGTCGAGGCTCGCCTGCGAGCTTACCTCGAGGTGAATTGCCAACACTGCCACAACGATCGCGGCGCAGCCTCCAACACCGGCTATTACCTGGATCATTTCCGCGAGGTTGATGCCGGTTACGGGATCTGCAAGAAACCAACTGCCACGGGCGGCGGCTCCTGTGGTCGTCAGCACATCGTCGTGCCGGGCGACGCCGGTAGCTCAATCGTCGAATGCAGATTGGCCAGCGACAACGACCCGCAACGACGCATGCCGCCTATTGCCCGCAGCGTTGCTCATGAGGAGGGCGTAGAGCTTCTCCGCCAATGGATCAACAACGTCGTCGACAGCGACTACAGCAACGGCGATGCCTGCAGCAACGGCAGCATCTTCCAATCCTTGCCGAACTGACCGTCTAATCCCTCCGGAGGCCGCGTCCGCGGCCTCCGTCTTTTTGCTCCCGCCTGTGCCCCTGCTATATTGAGGCCTGCATCTTTCTATCGGCGATTTAACCAGGGATTACTTGCATGCAGGCAGAGCTCATCGACATCCGAAACCATATGGCCAATTATCCGCCGTTTGATGAGATGCCCGAGGAACTGCTCGACCGGGTGGTCGGCACCATCGAGGTAGAGTATTTTCGCGCCGGCACCAGGATCCTGGAATTTGGCAAGGCCAACCACTGGTTGTACTACATCCGCAGCGGTGCGGTGGAAATCTACCGGCGCTCCGGTGAGCTGTACAACCGCATCGGCGAGGGTGAGATGTTCGGCCAATTCGGCCTTTTGATGCATCAGAAGGTGCGTTTCCCCGCCAAGGCCCTGGAAGACACCCTGATCTACCGATTTCCTGAGGAAATCTTCCGACTTCTGTTCGAAAACGACGACAACTTCGCCGATTTTGTCGAAGTTGAGGACAACTCCCGGCTTCGATCGGCGCTTTCTCGCCGAGAGAAGTCGAATGAACTGATGACGTCCCGTGTCACTCGTCTGATTACCCGGGAGCCAGTCTCGGCACCTTGCACGGTGCGCCTGCAGGAAGCGGCCCGGATCATGACCGACCAGGGCGTCTCGGCGTTGCTGCTTATGGAGGAGAACAAAGGGCATAACGATCTGAAAGGTATCATCACCGACCGGGATCTGCGCACCCGGGCACTGTCCGAAGCCCTGCCCTCAGAAACTCCCATCAGCGACATCATGTCCGAAGATCTGATTACCATCCGCGACAACGCGTTTATCTTCGAAGCTATGCTGACCATGCTGCACAACAACGTGCACCACCTGCCGGTGATGGACAAACACGAGGTTCGCGGCGTGATTGCGCTGTCAGACATCGTCAAGTACGAGAGCCAGAGCAGTCTCTACCTGGTCAGCAACATCTACCACCAGCAGGATGTTCGGGGCCTGCAGAAAATCAGCCGGGACGTGCGCGACAGCTTTGTCCGAATGGTGAACGAGGACGCCAACTCCCACATGATCGGCAGCGCCATGGCCGGCATAGGGCGCAGCTTTACCCAACGGCTACTGGAGCTGGGCGAGGAGAAACTGGGGCCACCTCCGGTTCCCTACTGCTTCATGGCACTGGGTTCCATGGCCCGGGACGAACAGCTGGTGGTCACTGACCAGGATAACGCGATGATCCTGGACGACAGCTTCAACCCCAAGGAGCACGATGAGTACTTCCTGGCGCTGGCAAAATTCGTCAGCGACGGTCTGGCCGAATGCGGCTACACATACTGCACCGGCGACATCATGGCCACCAACCAGAAATGGCGCCAGCCCTTGAATGTCTGGAAGGGCTACTTCACCGACTGGATTGAGAACCCCAAGGCCGAGGCGCTGCTGAACAGCAACATCTTCTTCGACCTGGACGGGATCTACGGTAAAACCGATTTCGCCGAAGACCTGAAGACCCTGGTGGCGGAAAAAGCCAGCAACAGTCAGCGTTTCCTCACCATGATGGCCCGCAATAGCCTGAACCGGACGCCGCCGATCGGCTTCTTCCGCAGCTTTGTGCTGGAAGAGGACGGCCAGCAGCGCAAGAGTTTTAACCTGAAACGCCGGGGCACCGCGCCGCTGTCTGATCTTATCCGGGTGCACGCCCTGGCCTGTGGCTCCCGTGCCCAGAACTCGTTCGAACGCCTGAGAGCCATCGGCAACACCAAGCTGCTGCTTGATGATGATCTGGGTAACCTGCGGGATGCTCTGGAGTTCATTGCCATTGTCCGGATCCGACACCAGGCCATAGCCATTGAGGAGGGCCGGGATCCCGACAATAACGTGCGTCCGGAAGATCTGTCGCCGTTTGAGCGCAGCCATCTGAAAGACGCCTTCCAGGTCGTCAGCAATGCCCAGAAATTCCTGCGCTTCCGCTACAACGCCGGGGTGGGACGCAATGTCCAGTAAAGCAGCCGTGGTCTCCACCCAAACCCCCGACTGGTCCGAGCGTTTTGGTGCTCTGGCCGGGGAAGCCCTGCACCCGCTGCTTAAGGAGTATTACGAGGCCGGCTGCATTGCCCCGGATACGCCCATCAGCGACGTTCCGATGGTGGCTATGGATTTCGAGACCACCGGCCTGAACCCGGACCAGCACTCCATCGTCAGTGTCGGGCTGGTGCCCTTTACCCTGAAGGGGATCCAGCTCGGGGCCGGCCGGCACTGGGTGGTTCGGCCGCGCCTGCCGCTCCATCAGACATCCATCGAAATCCACGGCATCACCCATGCCGACATCGCCAAGGCACCGGATCTGGAAGACATCCTGGACCCGATGTTTGAAATGCTCCGGGGCCGGATTCCGGTGGTGCACTATCGCAGTATTGAGCGGGGATTCCTGGACGTTGCCCTGAGATGGCGGCTTGGAGAAGGTATTGAGTTTCCGGTGCTGGATACCATGGCCATTGAGGCGCACCTGCACCCAAACCGGCGCCCGACCCGGTGGCAACAATTCCGGGGCCAAAAACCGGTGTCGATCAGGCTGGCCGACAGCCGCACTCGCTACGGCCTGCCCCATTACGCCGCCCACAATGCCCTGATCGACGCTATCGCGACGGCCGAGCTGTTGCAGGCGCAGATCTATCATCACTTCGGACCAGAGGCCCCGGTCCAGGACCTCTGGTTATAACGGTGGGAATGGGTTGCGACTGTTAGTTGTAGAGCATTAGCTGCGCTGACCACCGGTGACGTCATCGATGTACTCGGCGTAGCCCCGCGCTTCCATTTCTTCCAGCGGAATGAATTCCATCGCTGCAGAGTTCATGCAGTAGCGCAGACCGGTCGGCGCCGGACCATCGTTGAATACGTGGCCCAGGTGCGAATCGGCGTGGCGGCTGCGAATCTCGATCCGGGTCATGAAGAACGAATTATCTTCACGCTCCACCACAACACCAGGCTCGATGGGCTTGGTAAAACTCGGCCAGCCAGTACCGGACTTGTACTTGTCCCGGGATGAAAACAGTGGTTCACCCGACACCACGTCCACGTACAGACCGGGTTCCTTGTTGTCCCAGTAACGGTTGTTGAACGCAGGTTCGGTGCCGTCTTCCTGAGTGATCTCGAATTCCATGTCGCTCAGCCGCTGCTTCAATACCTCGCGGTCCGGTTTCACGAAGCTCTGGGCATCGAAGCCTGCGCCCGCCGCGGAGTTGGAAGTCTTGGTCATTGCGCCAGGCTGGTACTGGGAGAAATCCAGCTCGTAGTCTTCACCATAGACCTTCTCGATGAACTGATAGCGGCCGGAATTGAACGTATAGAAGTTGTACCGCACAGGGTTCTTCTTGTAGTAATCCTGGTGGTACTTCTCCGCCGTGTAGAACTGGGTAAACGGCACAATCTCAATCACCACTGGCTTGTCGTAGACCTCAGAGGCCTGCAACTCAGCCTTGGCCGCTTCTGCCAGCCGCTTCTGTTCGGCGTCGTGATAGAAGATGGCGGGACGATACTGCTGGCCCCGATCGACAAACTGGCCATTGGCGTCGGTCGGGTCCATCATCCGCCACAGCCCCGCCAGCAGGCCTTCGTAGGTAATCTGATCCGGGTCGTAGTAGACCTGCACGGCTTCGGTATGACCGGTCTGTCCGGATGCTACCTGCTTGTAACTGGGGTTGGACTCTTCACCACCGGCGTACCCGGAGACCGCCTCAACCACGCCAGGAATTTTCTCGTAACCGGATTCCACGCACCAGAAACAACCGCCCGCAAAGGTGGCAACCGCCAGCTCCGGGTTATTGGGCGCGAACTCGGTGTCTTTTTCGGCACGCGTCTCGGCACTGGCATGGGTCAACGCAAGCGTACCTGCAGCGCCCAATAACAGCGCGGTGGCCATGCCCATCAATTTGCCTTTCATACTTTATCTCCTGTGACTGGTTTGCTGACCCCAGCCTAACGTGGTGCCTTCACAAAACCTTCTGGTGTTTCTTACGAATCTATAACGAGACAGGTTTATTTTTCAGGCAGCCAGATCTGGAACTCGGCACCGACAAACGCGCCGTTTTGCACCGATAGCTCGCCTTTTTGCAGTTGCGCCATGCGCTGGGCAATGGCCAGACCCAAGCCGGCATGGCCAGTGCGGGCAGCATTGGCGGCCTGGTAGAAGGGTTCGAACAATTGGGCCAGGTCATCTTCGTTGATGCCCGGGCCGGCGTCCGCCACGGTGACACGAGCGCCGCCATCTGCAGCCTGCACCGCCAGGGTCACCTGACTTTCGGCGGGGGAATGGCTGACGGCATTACTGATCAGGTTATCGAGAATTCGCTCGGTCATGGCAATGTCCGCCCGCACCATTACCGGATCGGCGGCTGCAATGGTCAGGGCCACACCGGCCCGCTCGGCTTCGGGCTGATGTTTCTGCACCACATCGTGCACCAGCTCGGCAACCAGAAATGGCTCCGGCATCGGCTGTTTTTCCCGGGCCTCCAGCGCCGCCAGCTCAAACAGCTCATCCACCAGCCGGCCCAGGCGATGAGTCTCCGCCAGCGCGACCTTCAGAAAGCGTCCGCGCTCGGTCGGACTAAGATCGTCCTGCTTCATCTGCAGGGCTTCGAGATAGCCCTGAATAGAGGCCAGGGGGGTGCGCAGATCGTGTGACACCTGCGCCACCAGTTGCCGGCGCTGATGGTCCTTGTCTTTGAGCAGGTCGAGCTGGCTGGCAATGCGCTGGGCCATCTGTTCAAACTGCACCGCCAAATAATCAATGTCATCGCCCTGCTGCGGCAAGCGCTCAGCCTTGGGACCAGCTTCGCCGTCACCCGCCTCAAAGCGCTCCACCCTCTCGGTCAACCGGGACAAGCGCCGGGTCAACAGGCGGAAAAACACCAGGCCTGCCAGCAGGCCCACAAACAGGCTCACCGCCAGCGCACCCGCGCCCATTTGCAGCAGCCGTTCGCTGTGTACCATGCTCTCGGCGGCGTCGTACTCCTCACCGCGCAGCACCACATATAGGTAACCGGTCGGGTTGGCGTTCGTGGGCACCGGTGTGACCGAAAACACCTTGCGCCGATCATGGCTACGCGGATCGTCGCCCGGCAGAGGGTAAGCGCCTGGATCCTCGAGCAGGGTCTGGATCGGGGCCAGGGAAACCCGGTTGCGTTTTATTTTATCGGGATCTGCCGAATAGGACAGGATGCGGCCCTGCCGGTCCAGAAGGTAGATCTCGATGCTCGGATTGATGGTCATGTACAACCCGAACAGCTCCTTGAGCGCGGTCCGGTTGAGCTCGCCGCCGGTGACCAGGTTGCGGTCGGCAACCAGATTGCTGGCCAGATCGCGGTTGAGCTCTTGATAGACGGCACCGGTGTATTCCCGGACAGAGTACAGGCTGAGCATGGTAAACAGGCCGCCAACGATCACCAGCAGCAGGAACAGGCCCAGGGCCAGCCGGGCATAGAGAGTGCGAAATAACGATGGCGCCATGGGTCAGTCCATAAACCGGTAACCGACACCCCAAACCGTCTGCACGTAGCGGGGCGCGGCCGGGTCGGTTTCGATTTTGTTGCGGAGCCGGTTGATGTGGGTATTAACGGTGTGTTCGTAGCCTTCGTGGTTATAACCCCAGACCGCATCAAGCAGCTGGGCCCGGCTGAACACCCGGCCACGATGACAGGCAAAGTGCCAGAGCAGATCGAACTCCCGGGCAGTCAGATCCACTTCCCGGTCGTCCACAAAGACCCGGCGCCGAACCGGATCCACCCGCAGGCCGTCGACTGCCACCTGCTCGGCCTCTGGCGACGGTTCCGGCTTGGCCGACAGGGCATCAATCCGACGAAACAGGGCTTTGATCCGCGCCGCCAGTTCGGCCACGCTGAAAGGTTTGGTCAGGTAGTCATCGGCGCCCATTTCCAACCCGAGCACCCGGTCCAGTTCACTGCTCTTGGCGGTCAGCATCAGCACCGGCACATAGCCCGGACTGGAGCGAATACCTCGGCAGACCCCAAGCCCGTCCAGTCCCGGCAGCATCAGATCCAGGATCACCAGATCAATCCCGCCCTGATTAAAACGTTCGAGGCCATCATCACCGCGATCGACAAGAATGGCGTTCATACCCAGGTCGGTGACCTGCATACGCACCAGCTCGCCGATTCCCGGGTTGTCCTCAATAATTAATACGGTTCGTGTCATGGGATCCGGACCTTGCTAACGAAAACCGGACGGCGAATGTCAGCAGTGCCCGGCGTTGACGTCAGTGTAGCTCGGAAAGTTCACAAAACCTTCACGCCCGCGCGGGAGCGAACGGGCGTGATTGGGCCTTTGAGGGGGCCGGATCAGTTCCGGGGTCAGGCCAGGAAGCCGGTCAGACGCTTGCGAACAATTTCCTCGGCGTCGGCCATGATCCGGCTGATCAGCTCGTCACAGCTGGGAATGTCGTGAATCAGGCCGGCCACCATACCGCAGCTCCAGGCTGCCTCGTCCATCTTACCTTCCTGCAGCACCAGCCGGCCTTTTACACCGGTAACCAGATGGCGGATGTCGTCGATGGTTTCGGCCTCGCCCTTTTCCTTTTCGATCCGGATAATTTCCTCGACCGCGGCATTCTTCATGACCCGCTCGGTGTTGCGCAGGTTGCGCATGATCAGCTTGGTCTGAAGTTCATCGGCTTCGACGATGGCTTGTTTGACGTTGTCGTGAATCGGGGCATCCTTGGTCGCCAGAAAGCGCGTGCCCATGTTCATACCCTCTGCGCCCAAGGCCATGGCCGCAACCAGGCTGCGGCCATCGGCCATGCCACCGGACGCCACAAACGGAATGGTCAGTTCCTCGGCAGCCCGGGGCAGCAAGATGAAATTGGGAATGTCGTCCTCGCCCGGGTGGCCGCCACACTCGAAGCCATCAACACTGACGGCATCACAACCGATACGCTCAGCCTTGAGGGCATGGCGTACCGAGGTGCACTTGTGGATAACCTTGATGCCTGCCGCTTTGAGCTGGAGCATGTACTGTTCCGGGCTGCGGCCGGCGGTTTCCACCGCCTTGACGCCACCGGCGATGATGGCGTCAATATACTCTGGATACGGCGGTGTATTGAACGACGGCAGGAACGTCAGGTTGACGCCAAAGGGCTGGTCGGTCATTTCGTGGCAGCGGGCGATTTCCCGGGCCAGATCCTCAGGCGTCGGTTGGGTCAGGCCAGTGATGATTCCCAGACCGCCGGCATTGGAGACGGCCGAGGCCAGCTCGGCATAGCCCACGTGATGCATACCGCCCTGGATAATCGGGTAGCGCATGCCGAACATTTCAGTGATTCTGGTCTTCATAGCGGCTTTCCTTTTTTGTGTTTAGAATGGCTGCAAATCACCACATGAGGTTTCAGTGACCGAGCAAACACCAACCCGAGCAACACCGGCGGACGCTCTGAAGCGGGCCCGACGCATGTGGCTCAAGGGCGAACGCATCCACCTTGCTGCCCTGTCGGACGAGCTCGGCATTGGCCGGGCCACCCTGTTTCGCTGGGTGGGCAACAAGGACCTGCTAATCGGTGACGTCCTCTGGTCGCTGTACGATCCGCTGCGCCAGGAGGCGCTCAGAGCCACCCCCGGCACCGGGATCGACTATGTGGTGGGTGTCTATCGGCACATCAATTCCACCGTGCTGCACTTCGGGCCCCTGCGGCAGTTCATCCACCAGGATCCGGAGTACGCGCTGAAAATTCTTACCTCGTCCCAGTCCACTCTGCGCAGCCGCACCGTTGAGGCCAACACCCGGCTGCTGAAAGATCAGGTCGCTCGGGGCCAGATCACGCCGCCAATGAACATCGAAAGCCTGTCTTACTTCATGGTCCGGCTGGCCGAATCCTGCCTGTACAGCGACATCCTGGGTGGTCGTGAGCCACGGGATGAGGAGCTGGAGGATGCGTGTACCGCTGTTCGCATACTGCTGGGTGGCAAGGCCTGAGTTAGGAGTCTGGCCCCCGAGGCGCGGTATCTTTTCTTCTGGGAAAAATAACTCGCTGCGCTCAGACATCTTTTTCCCGGCAGAAAAGGCACCCCACCCCGGGTGCCGAGCCGGCTTCTGGCGTTACAACTGAAGCGAGCGCACTTCCAGGAATTCTTCCAGGCCCCATTTGCCGAATTCGCGGCCGATGCCGGAATGGCCGAAGCCGCCAAACGGCGCCTGGGGATTGAAAGCGCCACCGTTGACGAACACCTGCCCGGTGCGCAGCTTGCTCGCAACACGCTTGGCGTTGTCCTGGTCAGCCGACCAGACGGCACCAGAGAGACCGTAGGCGGTGCCGTTGGCAATGGAAATGGCCTCGGCTTCGTCGGTGTAGGGGATAATGCTCAGCACTGGTCCGAAGATTTCTTCCTGGGCCAGCCGGCTGTCGGGTTTTACGTTGCCGAATACCGTGGCCTGCACGAAGTAGCCCTGATCACAGCCTTGCGGTGCGTCCGGGCCACCAGCCACCAGGGTGGCGCCTTCTTCGATACCCAGCTTGATGAAATCCATCACCTTGTCGCGCTGTTGCGCGGAGGCCAGCGGCCCCAGGCGGGTGGTTTCTTCCAGCGGGTTACCCGGGGTCATTTTGGCCACTGCGGCGGCCGCCAGCTCACAGGCCTCATCGTGCCGATCCGCTGGCACCAGCAGGCGGGTTAACGCGGTGCAGGTTTGCCCGGAGTTGAGCAGGCAGTTGTTAACCGTGCCCTTAACGGCGGCCGCCAGATCGGCGTCTGGCAGCACCACCGAGGCGGACTTGCCGCCCATTTCCAGGGCAAAGCGTTTGAAATCTTCCGCAGCGGCGTGGGCAATCAAACTACCGGTGCGAGTGGAGCCGGTGAACGACACCATGCGCACGTCCGGATGATTGATCAGGGTATCCCCTACCGTTTCACCCAAACCACAGACCAGGTTGAAGACCCCTTTGGGCAGATCGGTGCCGTCGAGGATCTCCGCGAGGATGTAAGCACTCTGGGGAGCGATCTCGGAGGGTTTCAGCACCACCGTGCAACCGGCAGCAATAGCCGGCACGATTTTCAGGATGACCTGGTGCAGAGGGTAATTCCACGGCGTGATACAGCCCACCACGCCCACCGGTGCATACTGCACTTCCGAATTCTTCACCTGCTCGGTAAAGGCAAAGTCCGGCAGCAGTTTCAGGTAGCTCTTGGTGATGGTGGCGGGCAGCCCGGCCTGTATGCCGGTGGCCAGTTTGATGGGCATGCCCACTTCCCGACAGATGGTTTCAGCGATCTCGTCACTGCGGGCGGTCAGGCCCTCGTGCAGTTGTTCCAGCACTTTCAGACGCTGTTCCAGCGTGCTCTCTGACCAGGTGTCGAAGGCGTCATGGGCGGCGGCAATGGCCTGTTCCATAACCGCACGGTTGGACGACGGCACCTTGGCAATCACCTCACCGGTGGCGGCTTCGTGGACATCCAGGGTGTCACCGCGCCAATCAACCCACTGTCCGTTGATGTAGTTCCTGCTCAGATCGTTCATGCCTTTGCTCCTGACTTACCCACCATAATGAGATTGCGCTTACACCACTTCGAACAGCCCGGCTGCGCCCTGGCCACCGCCAACGCACATGGTAACGACCACGTACTTGGCACCGCGGCGCTTGCCTTCGATCAGGGCGTGTCCGGTCAACCGGGAGCCGGTCACCCCATAGGGATGCCCCACCGCAATGGAGCCGCCGTTCACGTTGAGCTTCTCCATGGGAATACCAAGGCGATCCCGGCAATACACCACCTGGGACGCAAACGCCTCGTTCAGTTCCCACAGATCGATGTCGTCCATGGTCAGACCATTACGCGCCAACAGGCGCGGAATCGCAAACACCGGTCCGATACCCATTTCATCAGGCTCGCAGCCGGCCACGGCAAAGCCGCGGAAGATGCCCATGGGCTCAATGTTGTTCTTCTCGGCATAGGTGCTGTTCATCACCGTACATACGGACGCACCGTCAGACAGCTGGCTGGCGTTGCCGGCGGTGACAAACTGACCCTCGCCCCGAACCGGGTCCAGGCCCTGCAGGCCTTCAAGGGTAGTATTCGGGCGGTTGCACTCGTCCCGGTTCAGGGTGACGTCGCGCTCACTGATCTCACCGGTCTCCTTGTTCTTGACCAGCATGGTGGCGTCGAACGGCACGATCTCATCATCAAACCGGCCCGCTTCCTGGGCCGCAGCGGTGCGCTGCTGGGAGATCAGAGCGTATTCGTCCTGGGACGCGCGGCTGACCTGGTAACGCTGAGCCACGATATCCGCCGTTTCAATCATCGCCATGTACAACTCAGGCTTGTGCTTCATCAGCCATTCATTGCGGGCATGAAAGCTATTGAGCTTGTCGTTCTGTACCAGGGAGATGGATTCCACACCACCGGCGACCATGGCCGGCACCTTTTCCGACACCACGCGCTGGGCAGCGATGGCGATCGACTGGAGCCCGGAGCTGCAGAAGCGGTTGATCGACAGGCCTGCCGTGGTTGCCGGCAATCCGGCCCGGAGGGCCGCCAGGCGAGCGACATTCTTACCCTGGGCGCCTTCGTGGAAGGTGGCGCCGAGGATGACGTCCTCGACCACACCCGGGTCGATTCCGGCACGCGCGACCGCGTGCTCAATCACATGGCCGGCCAGGTCGACACTGTGGGTGTTGTTCAGGGCGCCCCGGTAGGACTTGCCCAGGCCGGTGCGCGCGGTGGAAACAATAACTGCATCAGACATGTCAGATAGCCTCAGTTCGTTCAGAGATCAGCGAAGGATTTACCTTCGGCCACCAGACGCTTGAGCAGAGCCGAGGGCTTCCACTGATCACCGCCGATGTCATCGTGGTACTTTTCCACCGCGTTCAGGATGGTATCCAGGCCCAGCTGGTCGGCCCAGAACATGGGGCCGCCCCGGTAGGCCGGGAAGCCGTAACCGAAGATCCACACCACATCGATGTCCAGAGCCCGGTCGGCGACGCCCTCTTCCAGAATCTTGGCGCCTTCGTTGATCATCACAAACATGCAACGCTCAAGGATTTCCTGATCGGTGATGTCCCGTGGAGTGATGCCCTGTTCCTTGCGGAAGTCGGCGATGATGGCGTCGACAGCCGGATCGGGAATCGGCTTGCGGCTGCCTTCCTCGTAGCGGTAAACGCCGGCCATGGTCTTCTGGCCGAGGCGGTCCTGTTCGGCAAGTTTGTCCATCCAGCTCAGGGGTACGTCCTCACCGGAGTTGCGGCGTTCCTGGCGGATGCGATAACCCACGTCGATGCCAGCCAGATCCGACATGGCGAACTGGCCCATCGGGTAGCCCAGGTCGGTCAGCACCTTGTCCACCTGCTGCGGTGTTGCACCCTCGTTAACCAAAGCCATGGCTTCGGCACCGCGCTTGTGCAGCATGCGGTTGCCAACGAAGCCGTAGCAGTTGCCCACCAGCACACCCACTTTTTTGATTTTCTTGGCCACCGCCATCACCGTGGCTTTGACCTCATCCGAGGTCTTGCTGCCACGCACGTTCTCCAGCAGCTTCATCACGTTGGCCGGGCTGAAGAAGTGCATACCGACGACATCTTCCGGGCGCTTGGTGGCCGAGGCGATCTCATCGATATCCAGGGTGGAGGTGTTGGATGCCAGGATAGCGCCAGGCTTACACACGGCGTCCAGCTGGGCGAAGATTTCCTTCTTGATGGCCATGTTCTCGAACACCGCCTCGATCACCAGATCGACGTCCTTGAAGGCGTCGTAGCTGAGGCTGCCGGTGATCAGGGCCATGCGCTCCTCCACCTGTTCGGTGGTGATACGGCCTTTCTTCGCGGAGTTTTCGTAGTTCTTGCGGATGATCGCGAAGCCCTTATCCAGGGCCTCCTGTTTCACTTCCACGATGGTGACGGGAATGCCAACATTGGCGAAGTTCATGGCAATGCCACCGCCCATGGTACCGGCACCGATGATGCCGACACTGTTAACGTCGCGCACCGGGGTGTCTTTGGCCAGTCCCTTCACCTTGGATACTTCACGCTCGGCAAAGAACGCGTGGATCAGTCCGCCGCGCTGGGGCGAATCCATGCACTGGACGAACAGTTCACGCTCGCGCTTCATGCCTTCATCAAACGGCAGGGTGACCGCGGCTTCCACCGCATCCACGCACTTGAACGGCGAGAACAGGCCACGGGCCTTTTTCTCCAACTGGGCGCGGAACTCATCAAATACGTCACTGCCCTGATCGGCGGCGATCTTGTCGGTCAGATCACGAACCCGGCGCACCGGCTTGCCTTCATCGGCAATGCTGTTGGCAAAGGCCAGGCCGGCTGCCCTGATGTCGTCACCCTCATCGACGGCATCAACAATACCCAGTTTCAGGGCCTCGCTGGCACCGACAAACTCGCCAGTGGTGATCATTTCCAGGGCCTTGCGGGCGCCGGTCAGGCGCGGCAGGCGCTGGGTGCCACCGGCGCCGGGCAGCAGGCCCAGCTTCACTTCCGGCAGGCCAACTTTGGCACTACTCAGGGCAATTCGGTAATGACAACCCAGGGCCGTTTCCAGACCACCACCAAGGGCGGTGCCATGAATCGCGGCAACCACAGGCTTGTCACTGTTTTCGAAAACATTCATGACGTCAGGCAGCGATGGCTCCTGAATTGGCTTGCCAAACTCGCGAATATCCGCGCCGGCAATAAAGGTACGACCTTCACACACCAGCAACAGCACCTTGGCCTCGGAATCCTTCAGCCCTTGCTCCAGCGCGGCCAACAGGCCGGAACGAACCGCATGGCCCAGGGCATTCACCGGTGGGTAGTCCACAGTAATGACGCCAACGGTGCCTTCACGGTTATAAGTTACGACCTCAGACATAATCTCTCCTCGCCTAATATGGAATATAGTTTTAACAAGCGAAACTTGAGTACGATTTAATAGTAGATCTTGCGGGGTTTCAACCATCAATTAAAGAACAGGCACAAAAAAACCGCAGAGTTTCCTCTGCGGTTTTGTGCGTTAGCCCTCTGAGCCGGGGCGTTTACACGCCCAGAGATTCGATATCGCCGGCCAGCATGGCCAACTGGTGGGCGATGGACCCACGCAGCTTCTCACCGGACACCAGGTACGATGGCGCGGCACAGGTCAGCGCCATAATGGTGCCGTCCTGCAGGTGAATGGGCACGCCGGCCGAGTTGATGTTGCGATCCCACTCGCCCAGGGAGAGGCAGAAGCCGTGCTTCTCGTAATCTTCCCGGGCGCGCTCGAGCCCTTCTTTCTTTTCAAGCCAGCCTTCAGCTCCGTACTTCGCTTCCATGGCATCGTCGATAACATGACGTGCCTTATCGGTGATGGCGCAGTAGTATGCGCGGCCAGCGGAGGTGGTGGCCATCGGCAGCTTCAGGCCAATGTCCATGCGCAACAGGGAGGCCTCCGGCGGCAGGCGGTTCTCCACATAGATCATGTGCAGGCGATCACGGCAGGTCAGGCCTATGGACATGTTGGTCTGACGGGCAAACTCATCCATGTACGGCTTGGCAAGCTGGCGCACCTTCAGGTTTGACACATAAGCGTAACCCAAGGCCAGGACACCGGAGCTGAGCTGGTACTTCTCCAACTGCACGTTGTAGCTCAGGTATCCCAACTTGGTGAGGGTGTAGGTCATGCGCGAAACGGTAGGCTTGGGCAGACCGGTGATCCGGGCGATATCCTGGTTACCCAGGATGACCGAGCCCTGGCTGAAGGCGCGCAGAACGTCCAGGCCCCGGGACAGCGCCTCCACGAACTTGCGGTCTTTTTCCGGCTTTACCGGCTCGCCGTCACCGGAGGCAACCATCAGTTCCGGTGAGGTGGATTCTGCTTTCGACATAAAGGGGCGCCCTCCGACAGCGTCGCCTGAATCTGGTATCCGGGATATAAGTCCCATGAATAGAAATGATGCAGCATTTTAATCGTTGGTAAAATCAAGTACCACAGAACTCGTCAAAAAACGTTCAAAATTCGTGCCGGTTTTGAAACACTACTCCCTTATGTCTCAAGCAAACGGGCCATTTTGGTAATCATCACCCGTAATCCAGGGTACTTTTCGAGATATCATTCTGCCAAGCAGAACAGCATAACGAGATCATTTCGCTTTTTCGAACACGGAGGCTTCATGAAAGTGCTATTCGTCGCCGGGAACTCCAAACCCGAACGCTGGACCCAACCCATTCAGGCACTTCTGCCGGAAGCCGAGGTAGTGACCTGGCAACCCGATGGCGAGCCGGTTAACGCAGACTATGCCATTGTCTGGCGGCCGCCGGCGGAACTGTTCGCCCGGGAGCGCCACCTCAAAGCCATCTTTAATCTCGGAGCCGGCGTTGATGGCCTGATGTCACTGCCGGAGCTGCCCGCGGACCTGACCGTGGTTCGCCTTGAGGATGCCGGCATGTCGGTGCAGATGGCCGAGCACGTGCTACACCAGCTGCTGGAAATCAGCCGCGACATGCCGGTGTATCGGGCCCAGCAGAGTCAGCACCAGTGGCAACTACACCGGCCGATCAAACGCAGCCAATGGCCTGTTGGCGTCATGGGCATGGGCCAGATTGGCAGCCGCGTTGCCAACACCCTGGCCAGCCTGGATTACCCGGTGAATGGCTGGGCGCGCAGCGAGCACTCGTTGGCGGGCGTAACCACCTTTGCCGGCCCCGACGGTCTGGCGCCCTTTCTGCAGGCATCCCGCGTACTGGTCAACACCCTGCCGCTCACGGACGCTACCCGGGATCTGATCAATTACGATGTACTTAGCCAGCTCCAGCCCGACTCGGTCGTTATCAACGTTGGCCGGGGCGAGCACCTGGTTGAACACGACCTGCTCAAAGCCCTGGATGAAGGGCGGGTAGCCCGGGCCTCGCTGGACGTGTTCCGGCAGGAGCCTCTGCCCGCCGAACATCCCTTCTGGGAGCACCCGAACATCATCGTAACCCCCCACATGTCGGCGCGTTCACTGCGGGAATCCACGCTGGAACAGATCACCGCCAAAATCCGTGCGCACGCCCAGGGCCTGGTCATCACTGGCGTGGTCGACCGGTCACGGGGCTATTAGGGCCAGAAACATCAGCAAAAGCGGTACGGCCATGACCACGAACAGGCCATTCCAACGGAACGCCACTTTCCAGCGGGACACCTGACCGAATCGGGACAGCAGCATTACCGCGGGCCCGAAGGGTGACAACATCATGGCCAGTGAGAAGCCGATCACCAGGGCGACTGATACCGGCACCGGGTTCATGCCTTCAGCCACCAGCTGCGGCAGCAATCCGGCGAGAATACTGAGCACCGTGATTGGAATGATGCCAATCGCCGACAGCATCGGCAGCATCAGCAACCCGGCTGCGGCGAGCAGGAAGACGCCACCGTCTGAACTCGCCAGCCCGCTGAGGGAATCGCTTGGAATCACGCTGGAGAGTGCCACGCCCAGGATGGCAGAGGCCGCGAAGATGGCCATTTCATTGCTCATGGACACAATCTGACCGGCACTCTCCCGGACAATCGCCACCGGCGCACGCTCTTTCCAGAGCATGTACAACAGCGTAATCGCAGGCACCGCCAGCATCGCTGCCGCCGACACCTTCAATCCGGTCAGCACCACCAGCACCGCCATGGTGGTGAACACCACCAGCATCAGTGCCAGCAAACCCAAAGTGCCTGCAGGCCAACGCTCCAGGGCTACCCGCTCGGCACTGACCTGGCGAAACCGGCGCTGCTCCAGCAGCCAGCCCAGCAGGATCAGCCCCACGGCAACCAGAGCACCAAACGGCAGCAACGTTGACCAGTTCAACGCCGGCAACTCGCGGGTCAGGATGGCAACGGCGACACTGGTCGGCGCCACCAAAGGCACCAGGGCAAAGCCCCGCAGCACACTGATCAGCACACTGCGCAGCCAGCGCAGCCGCGATTGGCCGGTAATACCCCGCTCCCGCAGGGTGTCGGACAAGGTGCCGCAGAGCAGATTCATCATGCCGAAATTCAGCACCGAGGCGACACCACAACTGACCACCGCGTATTTCGGGTACAGCCAGAGTGGGCGCCCGCCGAGCAACACATCGTGGATTTGCCGCAGCACCTCAAAACGCCGGACCAGGCACTGCATCAAGCCCAGGCTTCCCAGAAATGCGGCATAAAAGCCGGCATCGGCGGATGCCTTCAGCAGTTGTGGCACCCCAAGCTGGCCGCGATAGGTCAGCCAGGCCGTAACCGACAGCGCCACCAAAAGAAGGCCCCGGGAATAGCCCTGCAGTCGCCGACCGGCAAACAGGAAGCCAACCAGAAACAGTCCTCCGGCCAGCGCGCTGAGCGGTTTGCTGGCCACGCACATGGCCAACAACTGCAACGCCACGGCACTGGTCAGTAACCAGTGCTCAATACCTTTTACACGGAATTCTGAGCTCGTCACACCGAACCCGGCGCCGGAAGCTTGTTGACTGCTTGCATTTTAAACACACCCGGATTAGTCTTTTCGCAACTCATTACAAAACTCTGTTTCGCTGAATGAAACTATACTAGCATAAATTACGCGGATTGCCCGACCACTATCTTAGTCAGGCTGGTCCGCCCACAATGACATACAGTCGCTTTAAATAGAGGAAGCCGCCATGAGCGCGTACATCTACGATGGCCTAAGAACCGCTTTCGGCCGTCACGCCGGTGCCCTGGCCAAAGTTCGCCCTGATGACCTTCTTGCCAGCGTGATCAAAGCCCTGGTGGAGCGCAACGCTTTCGCACTCGACGCCTATGAAGATGTGATTGCCGGCTGCACCAACCAGGCTGGAGAAGACGCCCGCAACCTGGCCCGTCACGCCGGCTTGCTGGCTGGCCTGCCGGTCGAGACCGGCGGCCTGACGGTGAACCGCTTGTGCGGCTCCGGCCTTGCCGCCATCATCGATTCTGCCCGCGCCATCCGCTGCGGCGAAGGCGACCTGTTTGTCGCCGGAGGCGCCGAGAGCATGAGCCGGGCGCCGTTTGTCATGGCCAAGAGCGAGTCGCCTTTCAGCCGCGACTTCCGGGCTTTTGACAGCACTATTGGTGCCCGTTTCCCGAACCCGCGCATCGAAGCCGACTTCGGCTCCGACAGCATGCCGGAAACTGCCGATAACATTGCCCGGGAACTGAATCTGGACCGGGAACTGGTGGACCAGTTCGCCGCCCAGAGCCAGGCCCGGTTTGAAGCTGCCCGCGCCGATGGCTTCTACGACAACGAAATCCTGCCCATTGAGGTGCCCCAGGGCCGCAAGAAACCGGCGCTGACCGTCAGCACTGACGAGCATCCGCGGCCACAGTCCACGGCGGAAGCCCTGTCTGGCCTGCGTCCTCTGTTTGAGGGTGGCGTAGTAACCGCCGGCAATGCCTCGGGTATCAACGACGGCGCCGCGGCCCTGATCATCGGTTCTCTTGAGGCCGGCGAGCGTGCCGGCATCCAGCCCCGGGCCCGCATTGTGTCGTCGGCCATCGCCGGCGTCTCGCCCGAGGTCATGGGTTATGGCCCGGTACCCGCCAGTGAGAAAGCCCTGGCCCGTGCCGGTCTGACGCTCAAGGATATGGACGTTATCGAAATCAACGAGGCCTTTGCTGCACAAGTTCTTGGCTGCACCACCCGGCTGGGCATTGATCCAACCGATTCTCGACTGAATCCGAACGGCGGCGCCATTGCAGTGGGCCACCCACTGGGTGCGTCCGGCGCTCGTATCGCTCTCACCGCCACCCGTCAGCTTGAACGCAGCGGCGGGCGCTACGCGTTGATCAGCATGTGCATTGGCGTTGGCCAGGGCATTGCTGCTGTTATCGAACGCGTTAACCACTGAATTTTACTGAGGAGAAACACCATGGCTCTGGCTTCTGCACCTTGGGATGACCTGCTGCAATTCGACAAGCAACTGGATGAGACCGAACGCCAGGTTCGCGACAGCATCCGCAGCTTTTGTGACCAACGCCTGATGCCCGGCATTATCGAGGCTAACCGGCACGAAACCTTCGATCGCACCATCTTCAACCAGATGGGCGAGCTGGGCATGCTCGGCGCCACCTTGCCGGAAGAGTACGGCGGCCCGGGCCTGAACCACGTGTGCTATGGCCTGATTGCCCGTGAAGTCGAGCGGGTTGATTCTGCGTATCGCTCCGCTTTGAGCGTGCAGTCGTCGCTGGTGATGCACCCGATCTACACCTTCGGTCAGGAAGCCCTGAAAAAGCGCATCCTGCCCAAGCTGGCGTCCGGCGAGCGGGTTGGGTGCTTCGGCCTGACCGAGCCCAACCATGGCTCCGACCCCGCTGGCATGGAAACCCGTGCCAAGAAAGTTGATGGCGGCTACCTGGTGAGCGGTTCCAAAACCTGGATCACCAACTCTCCCATTGCTGACGTATTCGTGGTCTGGGCCAAGCTTGATGGCAAGGTAACCGGCTTTGTGATCGAGCGCGATGGCGCCAAGGGGCTGGAGACACCCAAGATTCCGGGTAAATTCTCCCTGCGAGCCTCAGAAACCGGCTCCATCTTTATGGACGAGGTGTTTGTTCCCGACGAGAACAAGCTGGATGTGGAAGGCCTGAAAGGTCCGTTCAGCTGCCTGAACAAAGCCCGTTTTGGCATCAGCTGGGGTTCTTTGGGTGCGGCTGAATTCTGCTGGCACGCGGCTCGCAGCTACACCCTGGAGCGCATCCAGTTCGGTAAGCCGCTGGCGGCCAACCAGCTGATTCAGAAAAAGCTGGTCGACATGCAGACGGAAATCACCCTGGGCCTGCAGGCTGCACTGCAGCTGGGCCGGATGATGGACGATGGCACCGCCACGCCCGACGCCATCTCACTGCTCAAGCGCAACAACTGTGGGAAGTCCCTGGACATTGCGCGGGTTGCCCGTGACATGCACGGCGGCAACGGCATTGCCGACGAATACCACGTCATTCGTCACGTGATGAACCTTGAGGCCGTCAATACCTACGAAGGCACTCACGACGTTCACGCCCTGATCCTGGGCCGTGGCCAGACCGGCATTCAGGCCTTCAGCTGAACCACGTTCGCATCGGGTGCAAGAGCCAGCAGGGCGTTACACAGCTCGCAGTCTGGCTCTTTGCACTCGGTGATTGAATGCTGCACAAACTGCCGGGCTCGCTCCGGCTTTTCCTTTCTTAATACCCCAGTACAAATCGTCACGTGACGGTAGAGCGCCTCAATCGCCTCCAGTCGTGACCGATAGGGACCAAGCTCCGGAATTTCCCGGGTCTTCACCAGCCACCCCCCTTCCCGAGGCAGCAGGCGTTTTTCGACTTCGAACAACGGTCGGTTATCCATGATTCCAATCATCGTTTAGTACCTCCGTTAACGGACAAACCCCGGGAGCGGAAACCGCTGCCGGGGTCAGTCACTATCAGTACGCCATTAACGCACGCCAGAGCGGCGCAGTGCCGCAGGGGTGTACTCCCGCGAGCTACGCTCAGTGCCGTATACGTAGGGTTTATCTTCCTCGTTGGTCAAGCCCATCAACAGGTAGCGACCGGACAGCAGGTCGTACAGGGATTCAAAGGCATAGGCCGGGATATTGACGTCGTACATCTGCATCGTGTGCGCCTCAGCTACGCGCCACAGGTTGCCACGGCCGTCGTAGTGGTCGATCAGCGAGATCTGCCAGGAGTCTTCGTCAATGTAGAAGTCGCGCTGCTCGTATACGTGACGCTCTTCTTCCTTCAAGGTCGCCTTGACGTGCCATACACGGTGCAGCTCGTAACGAGTCAGGCTCTGGTCAACGTGACCCGGCTTGACGATGTCGTCGTAGCTCAGCTCGCCACTGGCCGCACGGTAGGAGTTGTACGGGATGTAGATCTCTTTCTTACCGACCAGCTCCCAGTTGTACTTGTCCGGCGCACCGTTGTAGAGGTCGAGGTTATCAGCGGTACGCTGACCGTCAGCCGCAGTACCCGGGCCATCGTAGGCGACGTTCGGCGCACGGCGAACGCGACGCTGACCGGAGTTGTACAACCACGCCCGGCGCGGCTCTTTAACCTGGTTGATGGTCTCGTGTACCAGCAGAACGTTACCGGCCAGACGTGACGGCGCAGTGATCCCCTGCTTGAAGTAGAACATCACGTTCGGATCATCAGACGGATCGTAATCAGAGAGCGCGACCCGCTCAGTGAATGACTCGGTGAATTTCACCGCGCTGAAGTCACCGTTGGGCTGCGGAGTAACCTGGGCCACGTTACGGTCGATCGAACCACCACGGTAGCGAGTGAGATGGTTGAAAATGACTTCCAAACCGTTCTGGGGAATCGGGAATGGGGTCGCGGTCTGGTAATTCTTCATACCGTTACCGCTTTCCACCAACTCAACCTGAGTGGCATTTTCAATCGTCTGCTGCATGACCTTTTCAGGATAAGTCGCGGTACGACGAGTCTGATAGACCGGAATGAAGTAGTCATCGTAGGTCTTGATCATCGCGACCTGGCCCGGAGTCAGGTTCTCCGAGTACTCATTCACGTTGCTCTGATCAATGCGGAACAGCTCCTTGTCCTCAGGGAACGGATCTACATAGCGACCGTCGTCCGGGTTAAAGCCCGCAGGCGGCTGGGTCAAACCACCATCCCAGGCCGGAATTTCATCACCGTTACCGGCCTTGGTGGCGCCGATTTTTGTCAGCGTATCGCCAAGCTTGGCCGCTTCCTCGGCCGAGACCGCCGCGAGGGCGGATCCCGAGGTCAGCAGGGCGCTGGCCACAGCGCCGTACATTAGGGTTCTCATGGTGCTCATCGAGTTAACTCCTTTTACGAGTCGTTGGTTGCTTAGAATGAGTAAGAGACGGAGGCCGCGATGAAATCACGATCGTTGGTCTCGTTGTAATCGCCGCCAAAATAGTTGGTGTAACTGATGTTGGCTTTGTAAGCGTTCTGGTAAGTGGCCTCGAGCCCCAGACCAATCGACTTGTTGCCTTCCTTGAAGTTGCCGCCTGGATCCGGCGCGTAACCTTTCACGTCGTGGCTCCAGAACAGCCTTGGACGCATGTTGATACCGGCCACGGCATCCGGGTAATCCCAGACAAACAGGGTCCGGTAACCCCAGGAGAACGAGGTCGTGAAGCCGTCGCCGCCACAGTTGGTCGGATTGATATTCAGGCGGGTCGGATCGCCAGACGCGCGGGTCGGATCGTCCTGGTTACCGTTGTCAGGGCCACTGCTACAGAAATCGCCGGTGAAGTTCTCACCTTCCAGCGGTACCGGACCCACACCGTAGATACCAGAGCGGCCGTAGCGGGCCTCAGACTTATCCGCCAGGTCGTGTACATAGGTCGCACCGACTTCCGCCACGATGATGAAGCGGGCTGCACCCATGACACGGTCAATGAAGTGGATTGCGGTGGCCTGAGCCTGGGACACGCCGTAACGGTCGTAGCCATCAACCGCGGTACCTGCGTAGGTACCACCTTTATCGGCCCGGCGCTGTTCCAGCTTACTGATGATCTGGCCATCGGGACCGCGCTGCTGCAGGCCACCGTAGATCAGCTCAAAGGTGTTCCACTGGATCGGCATGTTCGGACGGTAGCTGTACTCCGCGCCGAGCGAAGTGCCGGTGGGCAGCGTGGTGTTGATGCTCACGCCGTAGAGGTCGATACCCTTGGGATACTCGATGAAGTAGCTCGGGAACCGGGATGCAGGCTTGCTCGGATCAAACTGCTGGGTTTCGTCCGCATCCGACGGGTTGTTCACCACACCACTGATGTACGGCAGGCGGCTGTGGTAACGGGTGTAGTACACACCGAACTCAGCGTTCAAATCCGTGGCAAAGTAGCGTGCCGCGACACCGAACTGGTCCTTATCGCCGGGCTCTTTATCGCCAATGCGGGGCGCGATAAAGCCTTCTTCGAAGGCCTGGGAATCCGGCACCTGACCGGCCAGCAGTACCGGGCCACAGCCGTCGGCCGCTACGTCGGCAGACGAGAAGAAGGTGCCGCAATCGTCGATGCGGAACGGCTCCCAATCGGTCTGAACAAAGGCTTCAACGGTAATTTCTTCAGTCACACCCGCTGAGGTGTAGAGCATCTCAACCGGCAGCAGTACGTCTTTCAGCTCGGCACCTGGGGCACGGAACGCCGGCACGTCGATCGGGCTGACAGCGTTGATACCACCCAGGATGAAGGTACTTTCACCCCAGTTGACCACCTGACGGCCGTAACGGATGGATACCGGGGTATCGCCGAAGTACCAGTCGGTGAACACGTAGGCATCCAGCAGATCAACGCCGGAAGCATTGTCTTTTGCCTCGGGGTTCAGCTCACGCTGCTGGCCCACCGGGTCCGTTGCACGCGGGTTATCCTTGAGCTCGAAGTCGTAGTAGTAGCTGGCACGGGCCAAGGCACCGACCCGGGTCAGGGTGTCGCTGTCTGGCGCGTAGTCCAGGAACAGCTCACTGCGACCCCGGGCGATCGTGGAGTAGGGCTCGTTCTTCTCAAAGTTCAGGTTACCGTCGTCGAAGTTGTTGGACGACGCACCTTCGTTGCTGAACGCGAATTCCGGGCCCAGGTTACCCTGGGTGATCAGGCTTTTGTCCTGATTTTCCAAACGGTAGGCGGTACCTACGGTCAGCGTGGTGCTGAAGGAGGCATCAATCTCGTAGATGCTGAAATCGAAGGCTGCTGCCGAGGCCGAAAGGCAGGCCAGTTTCACAGCCACTGCCAGGCGAATCGATTTGGGCAGCTTGGAGTTTTTTGTTGTCATTGCGCTTGCTCCGCAAGTTTTGGGCAAAGCCTCCCCCATATGGCGAGGCTAACGCCCTGATTTACTGGGTTTCGAATGGTTTCCGGGGTAAGGTGGCCCCATGGTACGGGCCACTCCCTGTAATTAGGCGCCGAAGATATCTCCGATGATGTCGCCGGCACCGCCACCGGTGTCACCATCGCCACCTGAATCGCCACCAGAGCCGCCATCGCTGCCGTCACCGGCATCGCTGTTGCCCTCGGCGGAGCAGTCGGTGCCAGAAGTGTCTGCGCCCTTGACCACACAGGGGTTGTCAACGGTCAGGTTGTCCTCGCCATCCTGGGTGAACAGTTCCAGCATCTGTGCAGTCATTTCGGAGAACACCGCACTTGAAGAGAAGGCGTCCGCGCCCTTCTGACCGGCGGAAATCGGATTCCCGTGGGAACCTTCGAGGTACCGAGTGATCAGCGGAAGGGTTGCACCGGCATCCGGCGTGGATTCAGCATTCATCGCAGCCGCCAACGGATCCGTGCCCGCCAGAGGCATATTCTCGCCCTCAATCACGAAACCGGTTTCCGGAATGGTGGTCGCCAGCGGCCCAAGCAGGTATTCAACCGCATCCGCCGCATTTGGAATCGTGTCATCGGTCGGACGGTCGGCGTCGTCTGGAACCCCGACAATCTCGGTCAGCAACACGCGCTCATCTTTATACAGCGGCGCAAAGGCGGTCGGATCGGCGGAATCCAGCAAGCCCTGGAACACGTTGAAGTAGATGTTCAACTCGGTCCGGCCCTGGGTCAGGATGCCGTCGGAGGCGTCATCCAGGCCAGGCAATACACGGGGCGCCACGGATTGGGAGTTCTCCACCAGGCGCGTGAAGCCACCGCCAGTATTGAAGAAATTGGACGCCGTGATCGGGTTCAGGTTGGCGTTGTCGGCAGCAGCAACGTTGGTCACGTAGGGCACGGCCGCGCCGCCCATGCCGCTCAGGGAGTGGGTTACAAAGTAGACTCGGTCGGTGTTGATCTGCAGACCGTTGGTGCAGGGACCACAGTCATTGATGGCATCCTCAATGGCTTGCAGCGACGCATTGACATTAAGCAGGTCCAGAGCGCCCTGGCGCATGTTGTCACGGGTATTGGCGTAGTTGGCAAAGTTCAGGAACAGGCTGCCAGACTCGGGAGCTTCAAGTTCTGCGGCCGCAACTGCATTCAGATCTGCGTCGGCAGCAAAGCCGAAGTGACGCTCTGTAGCCTCGGCTGAAGCTCCGTCCTGCGAGCTGATGGGCGTGAGCCCGACAATGCCGGTATCGAAAATGCCGTGCAGCGGTTGGTCAATACCAATGGTTACGAAGCAATCATCAGCCGCCTCAGCAATACAGGTAAGACCCGCGGCCGTGGCCAATGGCAGGATCGCAGAGCGGTCCGTGGTGGCCGCATGCTGATAGATAATGACCGGGAATCCGCCAGCCGGCGTTGCCTGGGTGTCCTCTGGCGCTGCAACCACGATCGGAACCGAAGTATCAGCGGTTTTGCCGGCGAACGGGAAACGGTAGGAAATACGATCAGACGGTGCCGCATCCAGGCTCTCCTCTCCGGAGAAATCAGCCGACTGCCAGCTAGACGTCTTCAGGACATCACCACTGCCTTCTTCCGGCAGGGCCTGATAATAGGGCAGCGTGATCTCGCCCTCATAAACGCGAATATCCAGGTCGACCGCGAGCCCTCCCAGACCAACACTCTGGCGCAGAGCCGGATTCACATCCCCGCCCTCTTTCTCACTGAAAATGGTCACCGAACGCGGCTTGGGGGAATCCAGCACAGCATCGGCCGCGGTGGCCATGGCCGTCGCGTCCGCTTCGACATCGATATTGGCGTCGGTGGCCATAGCGGTCGCAACCTGAATGGCGTGAGCCAGGCGACGGTCAGCGTCTTCATCCGCCACGACGTCGCTGTACTCCACGGCCGTACCACTGGTGTTGGCATCGGTGAGGATGGTGGCGAGCGCCTCGTCGTACAGACGGAACGAGGTATCGGTCAGCGTCGCGAAAATCGCAGAGTTCAGGTTCGCCTCGGCAGTGCTTGCGCCCTCAGCCAGGGGCTGATCGCTCAGGTTATAGAAGCCGTTAACCAGCTTCACCAGCTCTTCCTGACGCTGGGAAATCTGCAGGGAAGATCGGAAGAAGGTGACTGGGGCCGCGTTGGCCAACAGCACGTCTTCAACCGCCGTGGTGGTGATGGTGGTGGCGTAAGGCACGTCCGCGAAGGTGGCACCGAAGTCGGCGGACTCAGCGAATTCACGTTTGAAGTCGAAGTAGTCCGCCGCCAGCTTACGGGCCGGCAGCATGGCATCGCGGAACGGTGCGAATGCGCCATTCGACAAAATCCGGTCCGGATCAGCAACGGATTGGTAAGTGGGGGAGCCGACCAGCGGTTCTCCGTTGGCGTCCACAATGTCGTTGGTCACAGCCAGCACATACTGGGTCTTGGCGGCCAGCGGGGTCAGCGGCAGGACCCGGATCAGGTTGTTCTGGCCACCATCGATATCCAGCAACTCAACCCGGACCTTTTCAGTCAGCAGGTCGCTGAAGATGGCGTCGGCTTCAGCCGTGTTACCCGCTTCTTCAAGACGCAGGGCTTCCCGATAACGGGCAGCCGGGGTCAGGCCCGGTGCTTCGGCATTCAGCGCCTTGACGGCATCGCCACTGGCGTACTCGACGGGGATCAGGAACACATTCTGGTTCGGATTCGGCACCACTTTGCCATCAACCTCAACGAAGCCCTGAGCATCCAGCGTTTGCTGGCTGTCGAGACTGGCGCTGATTTTAATGTCGATCGGAGCAAGAACAGAGGCCCCATCCAGAAACCCGATACCCTGAGTCACCGGGTTGGCCGGGTCGGTTCCGTTCAGCATGGTGCCGTCGTTGACTTCACTCAGGCCAAACAGCGCATCGCTTGGAATGACAAATTCGGTTTTCAGCGGATCAAACAGTGGGTGAGTGCCTTTAACGGTAAGGCTGCCGTTGATTGTGTACTGGGGGTTGGCGTTCTTATTTGTTTGACCACCGCTGTCAAGACAGCCTGTCAAACCTAGCGTGGCTGCCGACACGGCAGTGAACAACACGTTGCGGATAAACATACTCAATCACCTTTTAGGGTTTTTTGTAGTTCAGCGGATCCTTCGCCTTTGGGATCCTTCCACGTAGGTCTAATTGCAATGGTTCCAACCTTAGTCGGATTTTTTACGGGAAATCTCGTATTTTTTTGTACTGAAGTGTGTCCGAACGGTTCTACCGAGGGTTTTTTTTTGCAGTTTCGGCATACCCCTGAAGTGCCCACACTGGTAAACTCGGCGCTACTAATAGCAACAACATCAGTTTTCTACAGCATGCTGCCCAAGCACGGGCATCATCAGGGGTACACGTTTGGCCTTGCTTCCTTTTCGCCAGTCCAAGTCAAAACGCTTCGAGCGCCTGGTCCACCCACACCTTCGAACCTTGCATACGTTTGCCTTTCGATTGACGGGCAACCAGCACGATGCAGAAGACCTCGTGCAGGATGTCGTGACCAAACTGTTCCCAAAAGTGGACGAGCTTGAGCAAGTGGAAGAGCTGCGACCCTGGCTGCACCGAGTGTTGTACCGCCACTTTGTGGATACCCTGCGCAAACGTCCGACTGGCCGTGAAACCAGCGCCAGCGCCCTGGATCGGCCAGACCAGCAGACCACGTTCCTCGAATCACTGCCCGGCAATGAATTGGACCCCATGAGCCACACTGATAACGATCGGCAGAGCACCCTGCTCCGTCGGATGATCAGTGAATTACAGCCCGACCAGCGAACCCTCTTGCTCATGCACGACTCCGAGGGATGGCGCCAGGAAGACATTGCCGAAGTTTTGGGCGTACCTCTGGGAACCATCAAATCCAGACTTCATCGAGTACGTGCTCAACTGCGCGAAAAATTGCAAAGGGAATTGGAACCTTTTGAGACACCGAGACGTGGATGTCAGTGAGGTGAATGCGATGAACTGCAGCGACTTTAAAGATAATGTTGATGCCCTGGCCGCTGGCGAGGTGTCTGAAACGACCGAACGCACCCTGCGCGACCACGCAGCATCGTGCAACGATTGCGCTATGGCCCTGGCCACCGCGCAGTACATTGCCGAACAGCTGGCTGGTGATCGTGCGCCCGAACCTGACAGCGACTTTGAATCGCGCATCCTGAACCAGGCGACCGGGCGAACCAGAAAATCCGGCCATGCCCCTGTCTGGGGCGGCGCGATTGCAGCGGCACTGGCGGTGGGCGTCTTTATTGGCAGCCAGTTTTCGGCGCCGCCAGCAGGTGTAGATACCGAGGTGGCCGACAGCGCGCTGCCCGCATCGAAAGAAATAGCCAGCCCGCAACAGCAGACGGTCCGTGTGGCTTTTACGTCTGCGCAAGCGGTTGAGAATGTAACGCTTACTCTTGAATTGCCGCCCAACATGGAGCTCACTCCGTTCCCTGGGCGCCATAAGGTGAGCTGGAAAGTGAACCTGAAACCCGGAGACAATCTGCTGGCACTGCCGGTGAACGTGCTCTTCCCGGGCGAAGGGACGCTCGTTGCCCACCTGGGCGATGGCGAAAAGAGAAAGACCTTTAAAACTGACATTGGCAAACCAATGGAGCCATCGTCATGACAGCATGGAAGATACAGACTTCACTGCTCACCAAAGCCCTCTTGATGGGACTGCTGTTGGCGCCGGGGTTGGCGGCGGCACAATCGGATCTCGACATCACCATGCGCATGGTTGCGGATGATGAAGAGCTTGATTCCTCGTTTGTGCAGGAAATGCAGATTCCGGATTCGGTCACCGAGCTGGAAAGTAATGAAGGCTTCGAGACCCTGGATGCAAGCGAGCTCTCAACGGAAGCCCAAGAGCTGTCCGAGAGCCTCTCGCTGCAAGCCCGAGAAACACGAGATGCTCTGGGCGTTGAGCTGCCGGGTGAATCTGAGCTTGAACAACCGGGCATTGAATTGCCGGGGGTAGACCTGCCTGGAGGCGACATGCCTGAGCCGGGTCTGCCTATTGGCGAACTGCCGGATACCGACCTGGATCTGCTGAAAGACGGCACCTCCACTATCGACGGCGTTACCGGCCAATAAAAAGAGCTTGCCCAATACCTCAGCAAGCTCCCCGGATGCGTAACGGAGCCGTTTACGTACTCTTCCCTATTGCTATGTGATTTATCCCTTAGTGTGCTAGGTTAAACCTTTCGTGCCAGAGACATGGGACGTTCGATGTGCTTAACCTTTTCCAGC
This sequence comes from Marinobacter sediminum, assembly GCF_016820575.1. Lineage (GTDB taxonomy): Bacteria > Pseudomonadota > Gammaproteobacteria > Pseudomonadales > Oleiphilaceae > Marinobacter > Marinobacter sediminum. Next base: position 325,923 of record NZ_JAEMQH010000001.1, read on the forward strand.
TTCGAGGGAAATCCGCTTGTTGTCTCGACTTTCTTTGCTGCTGTTGATGCTGTGCCTACTCGCGCAAGGAACAGCCATTGCCGACACCGAAACCTCGACAGCCAAACAGCAGATGCGAGCGGGCATCACCGCCTTTCAGAACAACAATCTTGAGCAGGCCCGGAAGCTCCTGGAGGCCGCCGCAACCAAGCTTGATTCCCGAGCCCTGACCTACAACCTCGGTGTGCTCTATTACAAGCTGGGCGAGTATGACCTGGCGGAGAACAAGTTTCGCCAACTCCTGGACACCAAACAACGCGGACTCGCCTTCTATAACATGGGCTTGGTAGCGCTGGCCCAGGACAACCCTCGTAAAGCCCGTGCCGCCTTCCGCAATGCCGCCATTGAAGGCGCCGAAGACAAACTCGGCAAACTGGCACGCGCCCAACTTAAAGATCTGGGCGATATGCCACCTCCCCGCCAATGGCAGGGCCTGATTTCCCTTGCCGGTGGCTATGAAGAAAACATCGGACTTTTCCCGGACACCGCTCCAAGCAGTGTCGACGACAGCTTTCTGGAATCCGTCGGCGTGGTCTCCGGCTACCCGTTGCGCAAAGGCAACGATGCCATGAAGGCGCAGTTGCAGCTGTATGGTCGGCAGTACGCTGACGAACAGGATTTCAACACCCACCTTGTTCGTCTCGACACGGCCTGGGAACGGTCATCTGCGCCTTATCGATTCAGCCTTGGCATTGGCGGCGACCAGCTCTGGCGGGGCGGCAGCACCCAGGAACAACGGGCCCGACTGTCCGGCCAAGTTGTCACCAGTGCCTGCCAGCTTAGGTCCGAAGCCGCTCGCTGCACGATTTCATTGGATGCCGAACAGGTTTATGCGGACACCCGACTCGACGCCTACGACGGCCAGCACTACCGACTGGACCTGCGCTATAAAGCCAAACAGGATGCCTGGCGCGGCGATGTCCGCTATCGGTTGGATTACGACGATCGGGAAAACTTCGACACCGGCACCGAGTTTTACAGCGTCTCGCCAATGGGTCAGACCCTGAAACTGGGTATTGGCTACGCCTTCACGCCAGCCTTCGAGCTGGGCATGTCGGCAGGTTATCGCCTCAATTATTACCGAAGCGCTCACCGGCTGCAGACGGCCGAGGGCTTGCAGGTGATTAACCGCAAGGATCACCGCTATACGGTGGGCATTGATGGCGAATACCGGGTGAACCGAACGCTTTCCCTGTTGCTGGATGTTCAGCAGGTGGAGAACGACAGCAACATTGCCCGCTACGATTACGATCGGCACACCGCCAGCGTGGGCGTTGCCGTTCGCCTCTAACACCAGCAGCCATCCGAACTGACCTCCAGGTCCTGCCAGGGTCTGGAAACTCCCCGGCGGTCGAACAACCGCCCCTCCCCTGCACAAAGATGATCACTGCGCACCCCAACTACCCATCAACCAACGCTACATATCATTTTTACAACCCAGTTCCGCTTGTCGGTACATACTTCCGTATAAACATTTAATCACTAGTAAATTCGCTGTTAATCCTTCCTTATAGATATCCCTTAAAGCCATTTTTATCGGTTTTAAAGGATTATGTTTCATTGACGTTGACAGGAGCGCCATCCGTGAACGATCATTGGGTAATTCTGCTATGCGGTATATATTTTCGCTGTGACGCCAAACGAGGTTGCCCATGAACATGAACTACACAGCCGAGGAGCTCGCCTTCCGCGATGAAGTACGCGCGTTCCTGGATGACAAGCTGCCGGCGGACATTGCCGCCAAAGTCAAAGCCTTCCGTCCCCTGACCAAGGACGACCATCAGCGCTGGCAAAAGATTCTCAGTGCCCAGGGCTGGTATGCCACCCACTGGCCGGAAGAGTACGGCGGTGTGTCCTGGTCACCGGTGCAGAAACACATCTGGGATGAAGAGTCTTCCCGCTACGGGGTGCCCCGCTCGGTGCCGTTCGGCGTCAACATGGTCGCCCCGGTAATCATCAAGTTCGGCAACGAAGAGCAGAAGCAGACCTACCTGCCGCGCATCCTCAGTGGCGAAGACTGGTGGTGCCAGGGCTACTCCGAACCCGGTGCCGGCTCCGACCTGGCGTCCTTGAAAACCCGCGCGGTGCGCGACGGTGATCACTACATCGTGAACGGTCAGAAGACCTGGACCACGCTGGGCCAGCACGCCAACATGATCTTCTGCCTGGTGCGCACCAACACCGAAGTGAAAGCCCAGGAAGGCATTTCGTTCCTGCTGATCGATATGAACACCCCGGGCATTACCGTACGCCCGATCATCACCCTGGATGGTGAACACGAGGTCAACGAGGTCTTCTTTGAAGACGTCAAAGTACCTGTGGAAAACCTGGTGGGTGAGGAAGACAAAGGTTGGACCTACGCAAAATTCCTGCTGACCTACGAGCGCACTGGCCTCGCCGGGATTGGTCTGTCCAAGGCGGCTCTGGCACACCTCAAGCAGCTGGCTTCACGCCGCCTCAAGAACGGCCGGCCACTGATCGAGGACACAACCTTCAGCCAGCGCATCGCCAAGGTGGAGATTGATCTGACCGCTGCCGGTATCAGCAACCTGCGCATCATCGCCTCGGTTGAAGGCGGCGGTGTACCGGGTGCGGAAAGCTCCATGCTGAAAGTAAAGGGCACCGAAATCCGTCAGTCGATCAACGATCTGGCGCGCCGGGCCATTGGCCCCTACGCCCTGCCGTTTGTAGAGGAAGAGCTGGCCGACGGTTTCGAAGGCGAGTATCTCTCGGACGAGCATGCAGCGCCCTTATCAGCCCACTACTTTAATAACCGCAAGCTCTCGATTTTTGGCGGATCCAACGAGATCCAGAAAAACATCGTGTCAAAAATGATTCTTGGGCTTTAAGGAGGCGACCATGGATTTCCGACTGAATGAAGAGCAGCAGATGCTGCAGGACACCGTGGCCCGCCTGGTTCGCGGTGAGTACAGCTTTGAAAAGCGCCTGGAATTCAGCGAAACCGAAGCCGGCTTCAGCGAGGCATTCTGGGGCCAGCTCAGTGAGCTGGGCTTGACCGCCGTGCCCTTTTCCGAGGAACTCGGCGGTTTTGGCGGCGGTGGCGTTGAAGTCCAGTCCGTTATGACGGAACTGGGCCGCGGCCTGTGCCTCGAACCCTATCTGCAATCGGTCATTCTCGGCGGTGGCCTGATCGCCCAGGCGGGCAACGACAGTCAGCAAGAGCAATGGTTGGGCGGGATTGCCAGCGGCGAGCTGAAAGCGGCCGCGGCCCTGCAGGAACCCCAGAGCTTCTACGACCTGAACGATGTCGCCACCCGCGCTGAAAAGTCCGGTGACGGTTACATCCTGAATGGTCGAAAAGCCGTGGTCATCGCCGGCCACTGCGCCGACCTGATCCTGGTTTCCGCCCGCACCTCTGCCCCCACTTCTGGCGACACCCGTGATGCCGACGGCATCAGCCTGTTTGCCCTGAGCCCGGACACCGCCGGTGTTGAGCGTCGCACCTACCCGACCATTGACGGCTCCAAAGGCTGCGACATCACCCTGAACAATGTTCAGGTGGGCGCAGACGCCCTGCTTGGCGAAGAAGGCAAAGCAGCCGATGTCATCGAATACCAGAGTGGCCGTGCCATTGCGGCCCTGTGTGCCGAGGCCGTGGGCGCAATGGAAGTCGCCAACGAGCTGACCCTGGACTACCTTAAACAGCGCAAGCAGTTTGGCGTACCCATCGGTAAGTTCCAGGTGCTGCAGCATCGCATGGTCGACATGATGTCCGAGCTGGAACAGGCTCGCTCCATGGCAATCCTGGCCGCCAGTGTTGCCGATATCGAGCAAAGCGACGAGCGTCGGCGAATCCTGAGTGCCGCCAAGAACGTCATCGGACGCAGTGGCCAATTCATTTCCGAGAACGGCATCCAGTCCCACGGCGGCATTGGCATGACCTGGGAATACAATTTTGCGCACTACGCCAAGCGGTTGATCACCATCAATCATCAGCTGGGCGATGACGACTTCCACCTTGAGCGGTACGCCAACCTGTTACAGGTCGGCTGACACCGTACGATAGCGAGTCCGGGACCTCCCCCTTCGAGCATGAGGTCCTGTTCAGGGGGTGTCCGCAAGGTCACCCCCTTTTTTGTTCCGATCCACTGAGGTGAACCAATGGCAACAAGCACCGAGCATCCGGAAAACAAAGCCCTGCACAAGGCCGAATGGCAGGTCCGTACTGAGCTGGCCGCCGCCTATCGCTTAGTGGCGCTGTTTGGCTGGGACGATCTGGTCTTTACCCATCTGTCCGCCCGTGTGCCTGGTCCGGAGCATCATTTCCTGATCAACCCCTACGGCCTGCTGTTCCATGAAATCACCGCCTCGTCGCTGGTGAAAGTGGATCAGGATGGCCAGGTGGTGGCCGCTGGAGGCCTGGGTCGGGTCAATCCGGCCGGATTCACCATTCACAGTGCCGTGCACATGGGCCGTGACGATGCCGGCGCAGTCATGCACCTGCACGCCGCCGACGGCGTCGCGGTGTCCGCGCATCGGGACGGCCTGTTGCCCCTGAGCCAGACCGCCATGCTCTGCCTGGACCACCTCAGCTATCACGATTACGAAGGTGTGGCCCTGAACCTGGACGAGCGCGAGCGATTGATCAGCGATCTGGGTAACAAGTCGATGATGCTGCTGCGCAATCACGGGGTGCTGACGGCTGGCGAGACCGTGCCAGAAACGTTCACCTATCTGTACTTCCTGATGAAAGCCTGTGAAATTCAGGTCAAGGCGCAGAGCTGTGGGCCCACCTGGATGCCGTCGGAACAGGCGATACAGACCACCGCCGAGCAATCACAGAATCTGGGTGCCGCGGCCAAGCTAACCTGGCCGGCCCTGTTGCGCCTGCTGGACAGCAAGAACCCCGGCTACGCGGTGTAAACGATAGAACCAACAAGGAGTATGCCGTGCTGACCCCGACACTCGAAGAACTGAACGACTACAAGGGCAAGGTCATCGGCCACAGTCCCTGGCAGACCATATCCCAGGACATGATCCAGGCCTTTGCCGATGCGACCGGCGACCACCAGTGGATTCACGTGGATGTAGAGCGTGCGCGCCGGGAAGCCCCCTGGGGCAGCCCGGTGGCCCATGGCTTTCTGACCGTATCGCTGATTCCGAAGCTGAACACCCAGGTGCTGCAAGTCAGTGGCACCAGCGCCAGCATCAACTATGGTCTGAACAAGCTGCGTTTTCCATCAGCAGTGAAATCCGGTTCGGACATCCGCACCCGGATGGAGTTGCTGGATGTGACCCGAGTGGACGATCAAAGGTACCTGGCCAGCTACCACACCACAGTCGAGATCAAGGGCGAGGAAAAACCGGCCTGTGTCGCTGAAAGCCTGGTGATGTACGTGCTCTAAAGGCAGGGCAGGCACTGCCTGGCAGCAGTGCCTGTTAACAACACCCGGAGCTTAAGCCCGGCCTTCCAGGCTGGCCCGCATCTTCAGGGTCACCAGGACGGTATTCAGGTGTGGCACCGCAATGCCGTTACGTTCCGCCAGAGCCACCACGTTGCCCAACACGGCATCCCGTTCGATGGGACGGTCGTTCAGGTAGTCCAACGCCATGCTGTTCTTGTACGGCGGCATCTTGCGGGTACCCTCGATGTTCTGCTCAATCAGCGACTCCTCCATGGGGTAGCCTTCGGCTTCAGCCACTGCCATCACTTCCCGGATCATGGCCCGAATCAGTGCCTCACCACCCTCGGTATCAAGAATCGTCCGGGTGTCCGCGCCGTTGGCGATCACCGATAGCGGGTTGAACGGGGTATTCCACAGGCATTTGCGCCAGCGCTCACCCACCACGGCCTCGGTCAGGTCCACCTTGATACCGCCCTCGATGAACAGATCCGACAGTGTTCGACAGTCCTCGTTGATACCCTCGGGGTAACTCCCCATCACCAGTTTGCCGTAGGCCTTGTGTTCGACCACTCCGGGCTCGGTGCGGCTGGCGGCAATGAAGGCCAGGCAGCTGATCAGGGGATTATCCGGGTAGGCCTCTGCCAGCTCCCGTTCGATATCCAAGCCGTTCTCGATCAGCACCAGGCGGGTATTGGGCCCCATCCAGGGGCGTACCAGCTCGGCACGGTCGGTGCCCGGCAGTACCTTGACACACAGAATCAGGTAATCCGGCGGCGATTGCGGACAATCACCGTCCCGGTAGACCTGATCCGGCCGATAGGAGAGATCCCCGAGCGGGCTGGAAATACGGATGCCGTTTTCCTTCACCGCCTCGTACTCGGAGCGCACTACGGTGCTGACCGGACAACCGGCCCGTTTCAGCATGGCCCCGTAAAAGCTGCCGATGGCGCCGGCGCCGACGATTAAAATGCTGGGTTTATCAGTCATGCGGTTTTATTCCTGGCTTCCCACTCTTGTTCCTGCAGCGCGCGCCACATCAACTTGCCGGTGGGCGACTTGGGCAACGCGTCCACAAACTCAACAATGGCCGGCACCTTGTAGGCCGCCATCTGTTCCTTGCACCAGCCGGTGATGTCCTCGACCGAGGTGGCTCCCTCGGCCTCCGGGGTCAGCACGATGCAGGCCTTCACGGTTTCGCCGCGCTTGGGGTCGGGAGAGGAGATGATGCAGACCTCGTGGATGGCCGGGTGGCGGTACATCAGCGCCTCAACCTCGGACGGCCAGACCTTGAACCCGGAGGCGTTAATCATGCGCTTAACCCGGTCGACCATGAAGAAATAGCCGTCCTCATCGTAGTAGCCCAGATCGCCGGTGCGAAAGAATTGCTTGCCGTCGATTTCCACAAAGGCCGCCTCGGTTTCCGCCGGCCGGTTCCAGTACCCCTTCGTTACCTGGGGGCCATTGGAGACGATTTCGCCGGTCTCGCCGGGCGCCTTCTCTTCCAGGGTATCGACATCGATGATGCGGCTATCGACATCGAACACCGGGATACCCAGACACTGGGGCTTGGGCTTGGCATTGGGGTTGATGTGGGTGGCCGCCATGGTCTCGGACAGGCCGTAGCCCTCAATGTAATCCAGACCGGTCAGCTTCTTCAGCTTTTCGGCCACGGCGACCGGCATGGCGGCACCGCCACCGCCAATCATATTCAGGCTGGAGAGGTCGTACTGACCGATGTCCGGGTTGGACAGGAAATCCACTGCCATGGTAACGATGTTGGTCCAGCCGGTGACCTTGTAGCGTTCAATCAACCGGGAGGCCGTGGTGCGGTCCCAACGGGTCATGATCACCGAGGTCGCACCACAATAGATGGGGCCGTTCATGGAGCCGGTCATGCCGGTCACGTGGAAGAACGGCAGGGTTGCCAGTTGCACGCTGTTCTGGGTACTCAGGTTCCAGAACACCCGGTGCACGGCCGTGGCCATTACTGATCGGTGCGTGTGCATGCAGCCCTTGGGCGCGCCAGTAGTACCGGAACTGTACGGAATCACCGCCAGGTCATCCGGGCCGGCGGTGTGCTCGGCCGGCACCCGCGCCTCGGCCATGGCGGCTTCCCAGCTCACCAGGCCCGGTACATCGCCGGACCAGGCCGGGGCGGACACCTCCGCCGGCAGCTTCAGATCAGTATCCGGCTTGATGTAGGTGCTGTAGGAGGCCACCACTACGCGCTCCAGATCGGTCTCCGCCAGCAGCGGGGTAATAAAGCCCTCCAGCTCCTGACCTGCCAGGCACACGTGGGCTCCGGTATCGGCAATGTAATGCTCCAGCTCGGCCGAACGGTTCATCGGGTTAACCGGAATGACCACCGCGTCTGCACGCAGGATGGCGTAGTAAGAAATCACGTACTGCGGCGAGTTCTGCATGTACAACAGCACCCGATCACCCTTCTGCACGCCCTGGGACTGGAGGTAACCGGCCATGGCCTCAACTTCCGCCAACAGGCGACGGTAGGTGATGGGGGCGTCGTAGAAGATGATCGCAGTATGATCCGGAAACCGCCGCGCCGAGATCTCAAGGTTGGTGAAGAGGCTGGTCTTCGGCAAGGTCATGGTTTTTGGCAGTTCGTGCGGCCATACCTTGTAGTGGCGTGTGAACATGTTTGCTGTACTCCCAGTGTTAGTCAGTCAGCCGCAGAGGCGGACAAATCGAATTCGGTGCTGCCCCCAGGCAGCGGATCCTCGTGCCGTAAGGGCTGGATGGCGATGGCTTTATCCCGCAGCACCGAAACATCGGCATCCGGCTCGACGATGTGCCGGGAATCGCGATCAAAGCCCAGCCACCAGTAGGGCAGGCTGCGAGCATCCTTGCCGGCCAGCAGCCGGGACCTTTGGATAGAGCCGGTAGATTGCCGGCACCAGCGCGCCAGCTTGATATCACCCGCGTCACAGGCCGGGAAGTTCACGTTCCAGGCGCGGATTTCAGAACTCTGCCAGAGTTTGCGGATAACCCGCTCGCCAAATTGCTGGACCGGGTCCCACTGGATGCCCTCGCGGGACAGGAAGGCCTGGCTCAGGGCAATGGCTGGAATATTCATGTGCAAGGCGCTGAGGACGGCGCCAACGGTGCCGGAGTACTGCACCGAATCGCTGATATTGGCACCGCAATTGACCCCGGACAGCACCAAGTCCGGCGGCGTTTCCGCAAACCATTTGGCCAGGGAATAGAGCACACAGTCCGCCGGCGTACCAGACACCGCGTAGCGCCGCGTCCCGGTTTCGTAAACCCGTAAGGGATCGTGAATAGAGATGCTCTGGCCGGCGCCACTGCGATCGTGCTCCGGAGCGACAATCCAGACTTCATTGGCCAGCTTGCGGGCGATCGCCTCGAGGATCGCGAGCCCGGGCGCGTTAATGCCGTCGTCGTTGGTAATCAGGATACGCTCAACAATGGGGCCGCTATGGGCCGCTGCTTCATTCATGGCTGAACTCCTTCACTGGCAATCTTCCAGCCAACCTGGGCCAGCAAGTTGGCGCGCTTGCCCACATCGAGGGCATTGGCGTTGGCGGCATTGCCGTCGAGAGCCCGTTTGTAGACTCCCTGCAGGATAGCCGCCAGCCGGAACAGGGAAAACGCCAGGTACACGTGCCAGTCTTCGATGCCATCCCGACCGCTCTGGTCACAATAGCGTTTGATGGTCTCCTGCTCGGTTGGAATACCCAGCGCTTCAAGGTTCTCGCCCTGCAGGCCGCGCATGCCTTCCAGGTCTGACGGCAGATGATAAGGCAGGCAGTAATAGGCCAGGTCCGCCAGTGGATGCCCCAGGGTCGACAGTTCCCAGTCCAGAATCGCAATAACCTGTGGGCTATCAGGTGCCAGCATCAGATTTCCGAACCGATAATCGCCGTGGGCAATGGCGCACTCGTCCGTTGACGGCAGGTTGTCGGGCAGCCAGTCGATCAGCTTGTCCATCTCGGGCAGGTCGTCGGTTTTCGAGGCCTGGTACTGCTTGGTCCAGCGCGCCACTTGGCGGGCAACATAGCCCTCAGGCCGGCCAAAATCACCAAGGCCAACCGCATTCACATCCACCGAGTGCAGCGCTGCGAGGGTGTCGATGGCCGAATGATGTGCTGGCCGCCGCTCGGCTTTGTCCAGTGCCCGCAGGGCCGAGTGGCTGACGATCCGGCCTTCCATGAAGTCCATCACGTAAAACGGCGTGCCAATAACCTCGCTGTCTTCGCACAACACCCGGGCCTTAGGCACCGGCACCGAGGTGTTGTCGGCCAGGGCTCGGATGACTTTGTACTCGCGCTCGACCATGTGGGCCGATGGCAGGGTCTTTCCCGGTGGTTTTTTGCGCAACACGTAGCGCCCGCTGTCGGTATCCAGCAGGAACGTGGGGTTGGACTGGCCACCCTGGAACTGTTGGACCTGCAGGCGATTGCCGAATCCGGGGATGGCTTGTTGTAGCCAGGCCAGGAGGTTGGCTTCGTTGAATTTGTGGGCTGGTAGGACGTCTACCAGGTCTGGGGTGATGCTCATGCTTTATTGCCTTGGTTTGGGGGCGGCGGCCGGCAGATGGTGTATCTTTCTTCTGGGAAAAATAACTCGCTGCGCTCAGGCATTTTTTTCCCGGCAGAAAGACACACCACCCACCAGCCTTGGCATACCTTTATTCAAATACCTTTAACAAATGGTTTCGCCGCCGTCGGCTACGATGACTTGGCCGGTTATGTAGGCGCTCGCCTTCGTTGATAAAAAGACCGCCAGGCCGGCGATGTCGACTGGGTCGCCGATTCTTCTTAGGGGTGTCTTGTCTTCGGCGCGTTTTACCCGGACCGGGTCTTCCCACAGGGCCTTGGCGAAATCGGTTTTGATCAGGCCGGGGGCGATGCTGTTGATACGGATGCCTTTCGGGCCCCATTCCACCGCCAGGTTTCGGGCCAGGGCTGCTTCGGCTGCCTTGGATACGCCGTAGGTTCCAATGGTGGTGTTGCCGCGAATGCCGGCGATGCTGGACAGCAATACCACCGCGCCCTCGCCTTGCTCCGCCATTTGCGGCAGCACCATGTTGGTGAGCCAGAAGGTGCCTTTGACGTTGGTGTCCATGATCTTGTCCCAGGCCTCGTCGGTCATTTCCGAGGTAGGTCCATACACCGGGTTAGTAGCGGCGTTGCACACCAGCACGTCGATGGTGCCCCAGGCTTCGTTGGTCTTCTCGACCAGATTCTTGAGGTCTTCCTTCTTGCCAACGTGACAAGGAATGGCAATGGCCTCATAGCCCTGCTCTTTCAGCTCATTCGCGACTTGCTCACAGGCCTCGGCCTTGCGGCTGGAGATCACCACCTTTGCGCCCAGGCGAGCCATTTCTTCCGCGATGGAACGGCCAATACCCTTGGTGGAACCAGTAACCAGGGCAACCTTGCCGGTCATATCAAAAAGCGGGTTGTTCATCATTCGATCCTCATGCTCAGAAGATGGCGGAACGCGCGAACAGGGGCCTTCCGGGACTGTGAAAAACAGGGAAGTTTTTCACAAGCCTACAGGGACGTATTAACGGCGTGTCCCGGAAGGCCCCTGTTTGCGTGTTCCCTCGCCCAATGTCTCGGGTCGGGTTCAGATCAGCGGTATTGGCGAAGTTCCAGCTTGGCCACCGAATCCAGATGCACCTCATCCGGCCCATCCGCCAGCCGCAAAGTGCGAACCTTGGCCCAGGCCGAAGCCAGGAAGGTATCCTGACTGACGCCGGCGCCGCCGTGCACTTGGATAGCACGATCAATCACCTTCAGAGCCATGCTCGGGGCAATCACCTTGATCATGGCGATCTCCTGACGGGCCACCTTGTTTCCAACGGTGTCCATCATGTGTGCCGCTTTCAGGGTCATCAGCCTGGCCTGCTCAATCTCCATGCGACTGCGGGCGATGTCCTTGCGGATGGAATCGAAGCTCGACAAGGGCTTACCAAACGCCTCGCGCTCATTGGCGCGCTTGCACATGAGTTCCAGCGCCCGCTCGGCCACGCCGATGGTGCGCATGCAGTGGTGAATCCGGCCCGGCCCGAGGCGACCCTGTGCAATTTCGAAACCGCGGCCTTCGCCCAGCAGCATGTTGCTGGCCGGTACCCGCACATTGTCGTAGTGAATCTCGGCGTGGCCGTGGGGGGCGTGATCGTAGCCGAACACCGTCAACGGACGGATCATCTTCACACCCGGGGTATCCAGCGGTACCAGGATCATCGACTGCTGCTGATGCTTGGGCGCGTCCGGATCGGTCTTGCCCATGACAATGGCAATCTTGGTCGTGGTCGTCATGGCACCGGAAGACCACCACTTGCGACCGTTGATCACATACTCATCGCCCTCGCGACGAATCTCGCAGGCGATGTTGGTGGCGTCCGAGGAAGCGACATCCGGTTCAGTCATGGAGAAACAGGAGCGGATCTCACCGGCCAGCAGCGGTTTCAGCCACTGTTCCTGCTGCTCTTCATTGCCGTAGCGGGCAATGGTTTCCATGTTGCCGGTATCCGGCGCGGAGCAGTTGAACACCTCCGGGGCCATTTCGGAACGGCCCATGATTTCGCACAGATGGGCGTACTCGAAGTTGGTCAGGCCAGCACCCAGGTCACTTTCCGGCAGGAACAGATTCCACAACCCCTCCGCCTTGGCCTTGCTCTTCAGTTCCTCGATGATCGGCACCGGTGCCCAGCGATTATCCGCCTGCTCAATCTGCTGGTGATGCACGTGCTCGTTTGGATAGATGTGGGCATCCATGAACTCGGTCAGCTGCGCCTGTAGTGCTTTGACCTTGTCAGACAGTTCAAACATGTCGACTTCCTCTTTAATAAATCTGGCGTTGATTCGGTGAGCCACCGTAGGCGCGCTCACCGGCTTGTTGTTCTTATTCAGTCATCAGATCGGTACACCTTCCGGCTTGTCGCTGCCGGAACGAATTCGGAACGTACCCTCGGCAATGGCCAGCAGGTTGCCCTGGTCATCGTGGACTTCCCCGGTGCTGTTGAAGATCCGGGTACCACCGGCACGCTTTCGGCCGGTGACGCGAATAACGCCACTCGAGCACTGACCGGTGAAAGTGGTGGTCAGCGACAGGGTGATGGCCTTGCGCATGCGGCCTGGATAAGGGCAGTGAGTTCCGGCCTGCGCCATAGCAATATCCAATAGTGAGGTCAGCACACCGCCGTGAATCACGCCACCCAGATTCAGGTGCCGGGCCTGGAGTTCCAGCTCAATCACCGCCTCGTTTTCTTCCCAGGAGGCCTGGCCATACCCCAGCAGGCTGTGAAAACCGGGCAAATCGGTTCCGTTCATCAGATCAGATTCCTCGTGACTCATCAGACTTTCATCCCGGGCATATTCAGGGAGGCAGAGTTGCCCCCGTCCACCGGCAGTGCCTGACCGGTGATGTAACTGGCGTCGTCGCTGGCCAGGAACAGAATCGCGGCGGCAATTTCCTCGGGGTCGCCGTAGCGGCGCAGTTCACAGCGGGAGCCCAGCTTGTGGGCTTTTTCATGGGCACGGGCGTAATCGAACACCGCCTGGGTCATGCCGGTTTCCACCAACCCCGGGCAGACCGCATTCACCCGGACATTGTCCCCACCCAGATCACAGGCGGCGGTCATGGTGAGGTTGATCACCCCGGCCTTGGACGCACTGTAGGCGTTACCGCCGGCGCCGGAGCGCAGCCCTGCCACCGATGCGGTATTCACGATCGAGCCCAGCTTCCGGGCCTGCATGTGCGGCGCGGTGTGCTTGATCAGCAACATGGAGCCGATCAGGTTCACTGACAGAACCTGATCCCACTCTGCGCGCTCGTTATCTGTAACAGGGGGATGGCTACCCTGGGAGCTGGCAATACCGGCGATGTTGCACAAAACATCAACCTGACCAAAGTGCGCCAGGGTCTCATCCACCAGGGCTTTGACCTGGGCTTCGTCGGCCACGTCCACCACCCGGCGCAGACACTCGGCCCCTTCCGGCAGGCGGTTTTCGGTATCCAGCAAGCCAGCATCGGACACATCCGCCAGCACCACCCGGGCACCTTCGCGCGCTAGACGCAACGCGGTAGCACGACCTATACCACTGCCGGCACCGGTGACGATGGCAACCCGGTTATCGAAACGCGCCATGCAGTTCGCTCCTCAATATTGGCTTGTTGTTGTCATTGTGCTTCTAGCGTTCGCTTTAATTTGTCACGCCTTCCGGTTTTGAGTCAATATATTCGAAAGGTAATTTCACTAGATAAAACACCATAGCACCGGAGTGACCAAAAATGAAAAATAATGTGAGTTCGATGTCGGTCTATGCACCAACCTATCCGGACGAGGTTTTCGAGTCGATCGGCCAGCAGATCCAACAACACGCCCGCGAGCGTGGTGACCACACCGCACTGATCACCGACCAGACGGCCATCAGCTGGCGCACACTGCTCACCCAGGTCAATCAGATTGCCAACCGGCTGCGAGCCGAGGGCCTGCAAACCGGCGACTCGGTCGCGGCCCTGTCGGAGAACAGCGCCAACTACGTCGCTTTATACCTGGGCACACTGGTGGCAGGCGGCTGCATGGTGCCGCTATCGGGTATGGCCAGTCCGGAGGCACTGGCAGCGATGCTTGCGGACTGTGAGGCCCGATTCCTATTCGTGTCCTCGAAAAACCGGGACCTGCTGTCGGATTTCCGGCCTCAGCTGACGAACCTGTCCGATAACCAGATCCTGGCGCTCGATGAAGGACAGGCAGGCATTGGCCAGTACCTGGGCGACTGGCTATCAGGTGCCTCTGCAGCAGCAGATCCGGCGGAGGTGACCCTGGACGATGCCTTCAACATTATTTACAGCTCTGGCACTACCGGCACCCCCAAGGGCATCCTGCACGATTACCGGTTCCGCCAGCGCCAGATGGCGCGCATGAGTCGGTTCGGGCTGGACGGTGATGCCATCAACCTGGTGTCCACCCCGCTGTACTCCAACACCACGCTGGTGTCGGTGCTGCCAACCCTGTTCTACGGCGGCACCCTGGTGCTGATGCCGAAATTCGATGCCCGCCGATTCCTTGAGCTGGCCGAGCGCCACCGGGTGACCCACGCCATGCTGGTGCCGGTGCAGTACCAGCGCATTCTGGCTGACCCCGACTTCGATCGTTTTGATCTGTCCAGCTTCAAGCTCAAGCTGTGCACCAGCGCTCCGCTTCGGGCCGAAGTCATCGCCGACGCCATGGCCCGCTGGCCGGGCAACATCCGGGAAGTCTATGGCCTCACCGAGGGTGGCATTTCGACCTGCCTGGATTGCGCCGCCTACCCGGACAAGTGGGAGTCGGTCGGGCTGCCCACCGAGGGCGCCCAGGTAAGGGTTATCGACGACCAGGGCCATGAGCTGCCCCAGGGGGAGATTGGTGAGATTGTCGGGCGCGCCATTTCCATGATGCGCGGCTACGTGAACCGGCCCGAGCAGACCGCCGAGATGCTGTGGACCAGCCCCGACGGCGAGGTGTTCTATCGCAGTGGCGACATGGGGCGGATCGATGAGGACGGTTTCATTTATATTCTGGACCGCCGCAAGGACATGATTATTTCCGGCGGCTTCAACATCTATGCGGTGGATCTGGAGCAGGCCCTTCTGGCCCACCCGGCGATCGCGGATGCCGCGGTGATTGGCATTCCCAGCGAACACTGGGGCGAAACGCCGCTGGGGCTGGTGGTTCGCAAGCCGGGCCACAACGAGAGCGAAGCCAGCATCCTGGAATGGGCCAATGCCCGGCTGGGCAAGTCCCAGCGTCTAGCCGCCATTGAAGTGCGGGACGAACTGCCCCGCTCCACCATCGGCAAGGTCCTCAAGCGGGAACTGCGCGCGCCCTACTGGAACAAGAGCCCGCAAGCCTAGCCGCTCGGGCGCTCTCCAGGATCAGCGCCGCGACAGACGGTTCAGCGCGGCCTGACAGTCCTCGGACCGGAGCCTTTCGGAGAAAATTTCCCGCTCCCGTTCGAGAGCCTGTTTGATCTGGTCGCGCCAGGGTGCGCGCATCAGCCGCTTGCTGGCACGCAGGGCGTCCCTGGGCTTGCCGGCAAGCCGTGTCGCCTGGGCCAGGGCCTCGTCCAGCGCTGCGCCATCATCCACCACTTTACTGGCCAGCCCGCACTCGCAGGCTTCGGCGCCGTTCAGCACCTCGCCCATCAGTAACAGGTCGGCAGCCCGGCGAGCGCCCAAGTGCAGAGGCATGGTCACGGTGGAAGCCGCTTCAGGCACCAGACCCAGATCCACGAACGCGGTCTTAAAGGTAGCGCTGCGGCCGGTGATCACCGAATCACAATGCAGCAGCAAGGTTGTGCCAATACCAATCGCCAATCCCTCTACCGCCACAATAACCGGGGTATCGCAGTCCATTAAGGCCTCTATAAAGGCCAGCCCCGCCGATGGCTTGGGATTGGCATCGGTGGCACGGGCCCGGAAGTCGTCCAGGTCATTGCCGGCGGTAAACACCCCCCCGGCGCCAGAGAGCACAATGGCGCTGACCTCTGTATCCTGATTGGCCCTGGTGACTGCCTCGGCAAGATCGTTGTACATACTGCGGGTGAGGGCGTTCTTCTTTTCCGGACGATTAATTACCAGGTGAAGTACTCCGCCAGACTGCTGGGCATCGATCATTGGACTATCCTGTCTGAAGATTAATCACGAGTTGTGGCTAAACATCCTATTGCAAAAGACCAATCTTGTGATAGATTCAGAGAACATAAATTCACCCTGCAGTCGTCAGTTCTGCACAGTGAAACTAAAAACAAAATGAATACAACAATCATGAGGTCTGCCATGAACCTGTTCGCAAACGCTCGCAAGAGTCTGACCGTATACGCCTCGGCGTTAACTCTGGGCATCTCTGCTGCGCTGAGCGCAGCACCAGCCGCCGCCCAGGACACTTACACCTGGAAGGTCCAGTCACACTGGCCCGGCTCCAGCAGCTCTTACACTGACAGTTTGATGCGCTTGCAGCGGGTTCTGGACGAACGCACCGATGGCCGCCTGCAGCTGAAGCTCTACGAAGCCGGCGCCCTGTTCAAATCCAAAGAGATTTTCAACGCCGTCAGCCGTGGCATTCTGGAGATGGGCACCATCTCGCCGGCTTACGCTCAAGACAAGGTATCGCTGGCGGGCATCGCCTCTGGCCTGCCGTTCGCGTTCCGCAACGTCTGGGAAGCGGCCTATTTCCATCAGAACCTGGGCTTTGAGCAAATGCTCCGCGAAGAAGCCGCCGAACACAACGTGTACTGGGCGACCGACAAGGTCTACCCCACCGAGATGGTGGTTAAACAGCCCATCAACAACTGGGATGATTTTACCCGTTTGAAGATCCGCTCCTCAGGCGCGCTGCAGACCTTCCTGACCGAAGCCGGTGCTGCCGCCTCCTACATCCCGGGCAGCGAACTCTACTCTGCCCTGGATTCCGGCATTGTTGACGGCGCCCATTGGGGTGCTTCACAGGGCGCCTCCAGCATGGGGCTGTACGAAGTGGCCAAGTACCACGTGCAGCCAGCCCTGAACATTGCCGGCACCGACGCCATCATCGTCAGCCAGAAGGCGCTCGATAAGCTGCCGGAAGACATGCAGAAGATCGTCAAGGACGCGCTGAGCGAGCAGTTCTGGGTTCGCACCAACGAGTACCTGTACAAAGAGCGCATCACCCTGGCCAAGGCCATTGCCGAGCAGGGCGTTGAGGTTAACGTGCTGCCGGACGAGGTCCAGAACAAGCTGGTGCAGACCGCCCAAGCCATGTGGGACGAAGAGGGCAAGCGCAGCGACAACGCCAAGAAAGCTCTGGACATGCTGAAGAGCTATCTCTCGGAGCTTGGCTACCTCTAAAGCGGGTTAACCAGCACCTTGCAGGCCGGAGTGTTTCGACTCCGGCCTTTCCGTACCAAATACAGTCACCGTCCTTCCGGAGAATGCCATGAGTGTGCTGAGTGCATTCATGAGAGGGGTTACCCGTCTCAACGACTTTGTCGGGCGCTGGATAGCCCTGCTCATTTTTGCGATGTTCGCGTTCCTGCTGTTGGAAGTAGGTTTTCGCTACCTGCTGAACGCCCCAACGGTGTGGACCAATGAGTTCACCCAGATGCTGTTCGGCATCTACGCGGTCATGTCCGGTGGCTACATCATGGCGCACCGGGGCCACGTGAATGTCGACCTGCTGCACTCTCACCTGAAGCCGCGCAAGCGAGCGATGCTGGACCTGTTCACCTCGGTGATTTTCTTCATTTTCACCTTGGCCCTGCTCTGGTTCGGGATCGATATGGCCCAGGAGTCCATCTCCAGCTGGGAGACCTCCTATTCGGCCTGGAACCCGCCCATCTGGCCCGTAAAACTGGCGATCCCTCTCGGGACTGGTCTGTTGGTGCTGCAGGGACTGGTCAAACTACTGGAAGACATTGCCATAGCCTTCAACCTGGATTACTACACGCCGGATCAGGGCGAGCCTGAGGGAGAACAGTTGTGAGTATTGAAGTCCTGACCCTGATGTTCTTCGCAGCACTGCTGTTCTTCCTGCTATTGGGCCTGCCGCTGGCATTCGTGCTGGGCGGCGTGTCGGTGGTGTTCCTGTATTTCACCTGGGGCTTCGACTCCTTCTACATGGTCGCCTCCCAGATCTGGGGCACCATGGGCAGCTTTACCCTGGTGGCCATCCCTCTGTTCGTGTTCATGGCCATGATCCTGGAGCGCACCGGCGTGGCCCGGGATCTGTACCGCATGATGCACCTCTGGTGCGGCGGCCTCCGGGGCGGCCTGGCCTTAGGCACCCTCGGTATCTGCGCGGTATTCGCCGCCATGGTGGGCATCAGTGGCGCCGCGGTTGTCGCCATGGGCACCATTGCCCTGCCCTCCATGCTGGAGCGCGGCTACGACAAGAGCATGGCGCTGGGCGTGATCAACACCGGTGGTGGCTGGGGCATCCTGATTCCTCCCAGCATCCTGATGATTCTGTACGCGCTGATCACCGGCGTATCCGTGGGCAAGATGTTCGCGGCCGGCATCATGCCGGGTGTTCTGCTGATGGTACTCACCGCGATCTACATCATTGTGCGCTGCCATCTGCAGCCGGAACTGGCGCCGGCACTGCCGGAAGAAGAACGGGCCAGCTGGCCGGAAAAATTCCGGGCCCTGCGGGCAGTTCTGCTGCCGATCGGTGTTGTCATTATGGTGCTGGGCTCAATCATCGGGGGCATCACCACGCCGACCGAAGCCGCCGCCATGGGTGTTCTCGGTGCGCTGATCTCGGCCGCGGTTTATCGCCAGTTCAAATGGAGCGTGCTGCAGGAAGCGGCCATCCGCACCTTCAAGCTGACCGGCATGATCATGTGGATCCTGTTTGCCGCTCACGCCTTCAGCGCCGCCTATCAGAGCATGGGCGCCCAAGAGCTGATCGAAAGCCTGATGAACATGATCCCGGGTGGTCCCTGGGGCATCATCATTGCGATGATGGTGATTGTGTTCTTGCTGGCCATGGTTCTGGACCCGGTCGGTATCATGCTGATCACGCTGCCGGTGTTCATGCCGATTGTTGAAAGCCTCGGGTTCGACCCGATCTGGTTCGGCATCCTGTTCGTGATCAACATGGAAATTGGCTACATGACGCCGCCTTTCGGATTCAATCTGTTCTACCTGAAAGGCATCGTGCCGCCAGGCATCACCATGGGCGATATCTACCGATCCATCGTTCCGTTCGTGTTGGTGGAGATCGTTGGCCTCGGCTTGATCATGGTGTTCCCGGAAATTGCCACCTGGTTGCCGGATCTCTTCTTCTGACCCGGTCCGGAGTCTGCTGAGCCTGCGGTGATTCGTAAGACGGATCCGGCAGGCTGGCAGATTCACACTTCAGGGATTACTCTCAGATAAACCCCGGGGAACGCTGAACCGGGGCTTTTCGACAAGGAGAGGTCCCATGCCCGACACCCACCCCCAACCAGTTTCCCTGTTCATCCGGGCCCTTGCACCGGTTCTCATGATCCTGCTTGCCCTTGGCTCCACGCCAGCCTCTTCCGCCGAGGCCCTCACCGACACCCAGGTTCAATCCTTTCTGGCCAGTCTGTCAGCGGCCCAGGCCCTGGAGCCGGAACTTGAGGCCATTCAGGACGAGATGGAAGCCAACGCCAGGGAGGCCGATTCCGAGGCGCCCGATTTCGCACAAATTTTTTCTAACACGGTGCGTAACATGGAGGGTCAGCCAGTCTATGAGCAGCTGGAAGACATCGTCCAGGAACACGGCTTCAGCGATCTGCAGCAATGGGGCCTGACTGGCGACCGTATTTTCCGGGCCTGGATGGCCATCGAATTGCAGGAGCAGAACCCTCAGGCTCAACAAGAAATCGCCGAGGCCATGGCCGAGATCGAAAACAGCCCACACATGACCGAAACCCAGAAAGCTCAAATGCGCGCCATGATGGAAGGCGCGATGGGCGCAATGGAAAGTGCGAGAAATGCGCCACCGGCCGACATTGAGGCGATTCGCCCCCACCTGGATGAACTCCGGGCCTTTTCCGAATCCGAGTGAAGCGCCCATAAAAAAACCGGCTCTCCAGTGAGAGCCGGTTTCTCTTCGCTTCTTTCTACCAAATCAGCGGTCTGTGCTCAGCCCATCAGGTTATAGGCAAACACGATAATGACCGCCACTGGCGTCACGTAGCGGATCAGCCCGAACCAGAGCCTGAAGCCGCCGCCGTCGAGCGCCAGATCCAGCTTCAGGGATTCCTTGGCCACGAACCAGCCCACGAATACCGCGGTCAGCAGACCGGACAGGGGCAGCATGATGTTGGCGGTAAAGAAATCCAGCAGGTCAAAGATGGTCTTGCCCTCAAACCGCTCGAACATGGCCAGGGGGGCCACGTCGGACCAGACGTTAAGGGACAGAATCGAGGCTATACCCAGCCCCCAGCACAGTATGCCCACCAGGATGGCACTGCCGGTACGGGCCATACTGGTCTTCTCCTCAACCCATTCAACCACCGGCTCCAACAGAGAAATACCCGAGGTCCAGGCGGCGAACAGCAGCAGTACGAAGAACAGGGTGCCGAACAACCCACCCATCGGCATGTTGCCAAACGCCAGCGGCAGGGTCTGGAAGATCAGCCCCGGGCCAGCTCCAGCCTCCAGGCCATTGGCAAACACCACCGGAAAAATGGCCAGACCCGCCAGCAGGGCCACGCCGGTATCCATAACCGCAACACTGATGGCAGTGC
This sequence comes from Marinobacter sediminum, assembly GCF_016820575.1. Lineage (GTDB taxonomy): Bacteria > Pseudomonadota > Gammaproteobacteria > Pseudomonadales > Oleiphilaceae > Marinobacter > Marinobacter sediminum. The sequence goes on from NZ_JAEMQH010000001.1 coordinate 346,558, forward strand.
GGGCAATAGAGATGTCCCGGCCCAGGTACGAGCCGTACGCCATCATGATTGCCATACCCAGGCTCAGGGTGAAGAAGGCGTGGCCGAGCGCAATCAGCACACCGCTGACCGACAGGGCACCAAAGTCCGGCGTAAACAGGAAGCTGACCGCCTCACCAAAGTGCCCGGTGGTGGTGGCGTAACCCACGGCCACCAGCAGCAGGATGAACAGAGCCGGCATCAGGATAGTGGCGGCTTTCTCCAGGCCACCTTTAAGCCCCCGGGACACCACCAGCACCACCAGTGCCATGAAGACGGTGTGCCAGATCAGCAACTGGACCGGGCTCGCCAGCAAGCCACCGAACAGATCGCCAATGGACTCCGCGGTACCGCCGGTGAAGTCGCCCATGGCCGCGTGTCCCACATAAGACGCGGACCAACCACCAATCACCGAATAGAAAGAAAGAATCACGAACGCCGCGATCATGCCCACGATGGCCGAAATCCGCCACATCGGAGATTTCAGGTTGCGCTCCGCCACCAGCCGCATGCTGGTAATGGGGTTGTGCCGGCCATTCCGACCGATGAACACCTCGGCCATCAGAATGGGGATACCAATGATCGCGATGCACAGCAGATACACCAGCACAAAGGCGCCACCGCCGTTTTCACCGGTAACGTAGGGAAACTTCCAGATATTGCCGAGACCTACGGCAGAACCGGTTGCCGCAAGAATAAATGCCAACCGGGAGGACCAGAGGCCACGGGCTGCCTCTGCGCCATTGCCCGAAGCCGAGTTGGACTGAGTCATGATGATTTCCTGTGCTTTTGGCTGAGGAATAGGGAACGAATACATACGCCGGGGCCGGGCCCAGGCAGCTGGAGCGGAATTCTGCCAGCACTCGCAGCATGATGCCAGCGCTGGCGAACTATCGATGTCGGTGCGGACTCTCTGGCGGTGTCAGTCGGCGCTGGCACCCGCGGTTCGGGCCGCGAGACGCGCCCGGGGATGGAAGCGGGCATTTAGCCAAAGGGAAAGTGCAATCACCCCACCACCTATAGCCAGCCGGGTGAGGTCCGCATCCCGGTTCCAGATCAGCAGGTTTACCAGCAAACCGGCGGGCACCAGGGCATTGTTCATGATCGCCAGGGTGCCGGCATCCACGTAGCAGGCGCCGCGATTCCAAAGGAACAGACCCAGGCCGGAGGCCGCGAGACCCAACCAGGCCAGAACGCCCCACTGCAGCGAGGTTGTCGGCAAGCGGTCCGGATTACCGAAGATCAGGAACGACGGCAGTGCGATCACCAGCGCGCCGATGAAAAAGTAGCCGAAGGTACGGTAGGCCGGCAGTGCCAGCTGATGGCGCTGCATGATGTGCTTGTAGCCCACCTGGCCGGCGGCGAAGGTAAAGTTGGCCACCTGCAGCAACAGGAAACCGGTAATGAAATCCTCACTCAGACCATCGTAGCGGATGATGCCCGCGCCCAGAGTGGCAACGGCGGCGGCAACAAGGGCCACCGGTGAGAAGCGCCGGAACAGGGCGTCATCAATTAGGGTTACGTACAGGGGCGTGAAGATGGTGAACAGCAGTACTTCCGGCACGCTCAGGTAACTGAAGGAGCGGTACAGGCACAGATAGGTGATACCAAACTGCAGCATGCCGGTAACCAGTATGCCCAGCTTCATGCCCGACGGCACACCGCGCCAGCGAGTGAAAGGAAGAAACACCAGAGCACCCAACAACACACGGCTGAGCACCGCAAAATCACTGTCCACCTGGCCGGCCAGGAATTCGCCGATCAGGCTGAACGAGAATGCCCACAGCACCGTAACAAAAACCAGTAAACCCATTGTCACTGACCCCCTTTGAAATCGAGGCGCGTACTTTACCGCTTTTGGCTCAGCCTTGCAGTGGCGAAAAGGCGCATAAACACCGATGCAGGGGTTTCACCCAATCGGTTACCATGCCCGGCCTGCACACCCAAAATCTCGACAACCCGGACCAGCCCAGCCATGGACGAAACTCACCAGCCATTACCGGAAGTGCGCCAGCCACTGGTGACCCGAACCCTGATCGAATGGCGTACCCTGGCAATGCTCGGCGGCCCGATTCTGATCGCCCAGATTGCCCAGATGGCCAATGGCGTGATTGATACCGTTATGGCCGGTCACGCCAGTGCCAGGGATCTGGCGGCCGTGGGCATCGGCAGTAGCCTGTGGATGCCGCTGTTCCTGTTTTTCATGGGCCTGCTGGGCGCGCTGCAGCCGATCATTTCCGGCTACAACGGTGCCCGCACCCTTGAAAAGATCATGCCCGCCACCTGGCAGGGGCTGTATCTGGCGGCCGCCGGTTCGGTGATCATGATCCTGTTGTTAACGAACGTGCATCCGGTGCTGGCCCTGCTTAATCTGGAGCGTGATACCGCCGGGATAACCCAGGACTACCTCAACGCCTTTGCCTGGGGTGTGCCGGCCATGCTGATGATGACCGCGCTTCGGGGATTAACCGACGGCCTTGGCCACACTCGGGTGATCATGGCGTTTTCGGTACTGAGCACCCTGATCAACCTGCCGCTGAACTACATCTTTATCTACGGCAAACTCGGCCTGCCAGCCATGGGCGGGGTTGGCTGCGGCTGGGCCACCTCCCTGTCCAACGGCATCGCCGCCGTGGCACTGCTGGTGTACCTCAACCGCAGCCACGCCTATCGCCGCTTTCACTTGCTTGCGGACTGGGCCAAACCGGAGCTGGCCGGCCTCGTGTACATCCTGAAGCTTGGCGTGCCGATTGGCTTCACCATCTTCGTGGAAGCCAGCATGTTTTCAGTCATTGCTCTTTTCCTGGCGCCACTCGGACCGGTGGTGGTCGCCGGCCACCAGATTGCGCTGAACGTGGTTTCACTGCTGTTCATGCTGCCCTTGAGTATTGGCATGGCGCTAACTCTGCGGGTCAGTTTCCTGATGGGCGCGGGGGCGCCGGACACCGCCCGGCTGATCTCCCGCAGTTCACTGATTTTGGCGGCCGCCACGGCACTGGTGTTCGCGGTATTGCTGTGGGTCTTTTCCAAGGGTATCGCGGCGCTCTATACCGGCGAAATCGAGGTGCAACAGGTAACCATCCGGCTGCTATTTTTTGCCGCCCTGTTCCAGATTGCCGATGTGATTCAGGTCACCTGCATCAGCGCCTTGAGGGGCTACAAGGACACCCGCATCCCCATGTTCATCATGCTGTTTTCGTTCTGGGGCGTGGGGCTACCACTGGGTTATTTGCTGACTTTCACGGATGTACTCTGGCCCGCCATGGGTGCGGCTGGCTTTTGGGTCGGCCTGACCGGCGGGCTTACGTCAGCGAGTATTCTGCTGGGCTGGCGGCTTTTTCGGTATGCGCCAAATCGTGTTGAGCAAAAATGATGCAGTCCCGGCCAGATTCCTTGGCCTGATAGAGCGCGGCATCGGCACGGGCAAGCCAGCTGTCGACATCTTCCCGGACTATCAGCTGGGCTACCCCAAAAGATGCAGTGACCGTTCCGCCAGGGTGCCTGAGATACTTGTGCAGCACCTGTTGCAGGTTAATTAATACCGTCTCCAGACCCTCTCCACCGGTTCCGGGGAACAGCAGCACAAACTCTTCGCCGCCATAGCGGAATAATCGATCGGTGCGCCGGGTGTGTTGCTGGATTAACGCCACCATTTCAACCAGGACTGAGTCGCCAACGCCGTGGCCATAACGATCGTTGATCTGTTTGAAGTGATCGATATCAAGCATGGCAATCGAGTAGGTCTCGCCCGTGCGATCGGCGTTGGCGACTGCCCAAGCCAATTCCTGATCCATCGAGCGGCGATTGCGAACACCCGTCAGCGGATCAATGGTGGCCAGGTGCTCGAGCCGTTCGCGCTGGGATTCGTTACGGAAGGCGAAGACATAGGCACAGGCACTGACAACCACAGCCCCGGCGGCAAAGGACCACATCTGGACCAGTGAGCGAAAAATGTCAGCTTGAGCCATCATTGCTGATATCGCACTCAGGTTTATGATGATGGCCAAGCGGGGGCTGGCCAGGAAAAAGCTGGTGACCAGGCACGGAAACAGCCAGAACAACCCCGGCTCGCCAGTCACTGCACCGACAACCACGGCACTGGACGAGGTCATAACCGCCAGGAACAAACCACTGAATTTGGTTCGGCCCGTTACCCAGGCACAGACCACGCTACCGACAATACCCGCGAGAATAGCGACATCGACCACTGCCGCCAGAAGGTTTCCCTGTAAAAAACGAAATACTGCAAAAGGTGTAATGCCGAGAATGGCACTGGCGCCCAGCAGGGTAATGATCGATAGCCGAAAATCCGTTTTAAGGCGGTAAAACATCTGGGACATACCCACAGAAGGTTATATTTAGTTCGCTAGCATAGCCCAACGCTGGTGTTCGATCTTCCTGCCGGAGATAGATTTTACAAATCCATGACGCACCGCCACAAAATGTGAACCCCTAATCATTTTTTACCACAGACAACCTCCTGTTGCTGTTAAATAGAGTAAAAGAATCAATCCGCATCAACGGGATATAGAGCCTAGGTGTCGTTCAGAGTTACACTTTGGATAATCTAAACCTGTAAATCGGATTCCTAATTTTGAACAATCTTGTCCGAATTGCTCCCGGCGCCCTGGAATTGGGCCGGCCACTGCCCTGGAACGTTTACGATGCCAACGGTAACGTGCTGCTGCGCCAGGGCTATGTGATTCAGACCGATAACCAGCTGGAACAATTATTCGAGCGCGGCCGCTTCAAGCCCCGCAAGATTGAGCGTCCCCAAGAAGACATCGTTGAAGATCATCGGCAGCGCAATCCCTTCGCCGACTATGCTGACCTGCTCCAGAGCCTTGAGGCGACCCTGAACGCTATCACCGATGGCGATCCCTCGGCCCAGAAACGGTTGATGGGCCTGACCCGGATGATTGAGCGCACCTGCATCGAAGCGCCGGACGCCAGCCTCGCCCTGGTGCACCTGTACTCCATCGGCCCCACGATTCTTGAGCAGACTCTGTTCTACGCCATTCTCAGCCAGTTCACCGCGCGTCAGTTTGGCCTGGATGATAAACGCACCAGCGTGCTCACCGCCGCCGCCCTGACCGCCAATCTGGCATTGGTGCCGGTGGCGGACCAGCTCAATGCCTCCAACAAGCTGCTCAGCCCGGACCAAAGACAGGTCATCAGTAAACACCCGGAGCGGAGTATGAAAGCACTGCAGGACGCCGGCATCGACAACAAACTGCTCGCCGCCATCATTGCCCAGCATCATGAGCAGGCCGACGGCAAAGGCTATCCACATGGGCTTAGTGGTACTGAAATCCGCCCGGAGGCAGAAATTCTGGCGTTGTGCGAGCGCTACGTGGCGATGATCACCAAGCGAGCCTACCGGACCCGGATGAATGTCACCGATGCCCGCCGTCTGATTGCCACACTAGGCGACGGCACCTTCCGACCAGCCATTCCCAAGGCTCTGCTCAAGGTTCTGGGAGACTACCCTCCCGGCGTTCTCGTACGGCTTGATAACAATGAAGTGGGCGTGGTCTGCGGCCGCCCGGTGCGCGCCCGCGGCCCCTTCGTTAAGGCGATCTTCGGGCCCCGGGGCAATCGCTACAGCGGCACTTTTGAGCGGGACACCAGCATGCTGGAGTACAACATTCGGGCTCTGGAAGAGCCCGAAGTCATGCCGTCCATGGATTTCAGCCTGATCTGGGGATTCCGGTCCTAGGCCTGCCCTATTGGCTCAGCATAAGCCGAGAGCCTGGGCATGATGGTCCAGATGGTCATCGATGAATGAGGCAATGAAAAAATAGCTGTGATCATAGCCCCGATGCATACGTAGATTGATGCGGTGATGGAAGGTTTCGCAGACTTCCGCCAGCGCGTCCGGGTTCAACTGGCTGTCCAGAAACTCATCGGCAGTGCCCTGATCCACCAGCAGCGGCAAGCGCTCGCGGGCAGTCGGGATTAACAGTGTGGCATCCCACTGCTCCCACGCTTTCGTATCCCCGCCGAGGTAGCCGGTGAAAGCCTTTTGCCCCCAGGGACACTCGCTCGGATTGGCGATGGGTGCGAACGCGGAAACCGAGACGTATCGGCCCGGGTTTTTCAGCGCCGCGATGAGCGCACCATGGCCACCCATGGAGTGACCGCTCACAGACCGCTGGTCAGTCACCGGCAGCTGATCCTCTACCAGTTGCGGCAATTCCTTAACCACGTAATCGTACATCCGGTAATGGGGCGCCCAGGGTTGCTCCGTGGCGTTGATGTAGAAGCCCGCGCCGGTTCCGAAATCGTAGCTGTCGTCCTCGCCCGGCAGATTGAGCCCTCTTGGACTGGTGTCAGGGCAAACAATCGCAAGCCCCAGTTTGGCGGCGTGTTTCATGGCGCCTGCTTTCTGCATGAAATTCTGGTCGGTGCAGGTCAAACCGGATAACCAGTACAGCACAGGGGCATTGATTGGATTTTGCCCAACCGCACCCGGCGGCAGGAACACGGCAAATTCCATGTCACAGTCCAGAGTCACGGAGTGATGACGATAGCGACGATGCTCACCGTCGAAACACACGTTCGTGGATAAAAGTTCCATAGCATCCTTACCAGATAAAGAGATTCTCAGTCGTCGGCGCTGGCGTACTTTGGCAACTCGAGACCACAGCCGGAACGCGCCAACTCCGCCAGGATGGCAGTACGCGTCACAATACCGATCAGTTTGCCATGGTCAATAACCGGATAGACCTTGGGCTTTCCGGCACCCAGGTTCTGGGCCAGATCTACCACCGCCATTTCCGGAGAAACCGTAACCGGCTCACGGAACATTACGTCGTCCACGATGGGGTCGCCCTCGCAGTGGTAACTGCTGACCAACAGGGCGTGAATACAATCCTGCTCCGATACAAAGCCCAGAACGTGACGCTGGTCATCCACCACCGGTAATCCGGTTACATGGTTGTGCAAAAGGGATTTCACTACTCGGGTCAGCGGCGTGCCACAACGGACAGGCTCAATGTGATTCCACATGACATCTGAGACTTTCAGTGAACGCATGGGCAGGCCTCCTCCCGTTGAATTCAGGTGTCCCGGCCCGAATGCGGGCCTCTGTCTATAACCATAGGCAATCGACCCCGGAAAGGAAAACAGAAAACCCGGCCGATAGTTTACAGGGAGATTTTATCGCTTAAACTCCGAGGGTTACGCCTCAAAAGGGCAAAAAATAAAGGGCAACTATCGCTAACTTCGGGAGATCCCCATGGAAGCCATCTCTGAATTCGTCGGACAACTCAATTCGCTGGTGTGGGGGCCGCCCATGCTGGTCCTCATTCTCGGTGTCGGGCTATTCCTCAGCCTGGGCCTCAAGCTTATGCCAGTACTCAAGCTAGGCGCCGGGTTCCGTTTGATGTGGCAGGGCCGCAAGGCCACCGGTGCCGAGTCTGAAGGCGAGATTCCGCCTTTTCAGGCCCTGATGACGGCACTGTCAGCCACCGTGGGTACCGGTAACATCGCTGGCGTGGCGACTGCCGTGTTTCTCGGTGGCCCCGGCGCCCTGTTCTGGATGTGGCTGACCGCCCTAGTCGGTATGGCAACCAAGTATTCCGAAGCCGTCCTGGCCGTACGCTTCCGCGAAGTGGATGAACGTGGCGACCATGTTGGCGGGCCGATGTACTACATCCGTAACGGCCTGGGCAAGAAGTGGGCCTGGCTGGGTGTTTTCTTTGCGGTGTTTGCGGCCATTGCCGGCTTTGGCATTGGCAATACCGTACAGGCTAACTCCGTTGCCGACGTGATGGAGGCCAACTTCGGCCTGCCGCACTGGCTGACCGGTGTTATCCTCATGGTACTGGTTGGTGCCGTCCTGATCGGCGGTATTCGCCGGATTGGTCACGTAGCCAGCGCACTGGTGCCGCTGATGGCTATTTCCTACCTGGTCGCCGGCCTGATTGTACTGGCAATTAACGCCGCCGATATCCCCGCGGCACTGGCCATGGTGCTGCAGCACGCATTCTCCCCCATTGCTGCTGAAGGTGGATTTGCGGGTGCTGCCGTATGGGCGGCTATCCGATTCGGTGTGGCACGGGGTATTTTCTCCAACGAAGCCGGCCTGGGTTCGGCTCCCATTGCCCACGCTGCGGCTCAAACCAAAAACCCGATCAACCAGGGTATGGTGGCCATGCTGGGCACCTTTATCGACACCATCATCATTTGCACCATCACCGGGCTGGTGATCATCACCTCCGGTGTCTGGACCTCGGGCGTGTCCGGCGCCGAGCTGACCTCCCTGGCTTTCGCAGAAGCGCTGCCCGGCGTTGGTAACTACCTGGTGGCAATCGCCCTGGCGGTCTTCGCATTCACCACCATCCTTGGCTGGTCGTTCTACGGTGAGCGCTGCATCGAATTCCTGTTCGGCGTAAAAGCCATCGTGCCTTACCGGGTCGCCTGGATTCTGGCGATTCCCGTTGGCGCCACCCTGAACCTTGGTTTTGTCTGGCTGGTGGCCGACACCCTGAACGCCATGATGGCACTGCCCAACCTGATAGCCCTGCTGCTGCTGAGCCCAGTAGTGTTCAAGCTGACCCGGGAGCACTTCGAGCGGGAAAAAACGCTCGGTGAAGTCTAGGCCCTTGCAATTCGCCCTGGCCGAACCCACGTTTGAGTCAGGGCGAAGTAACATTCCGGCAGGGTTTATGCCGGGCAAACGGCACCTGCCGAACGTCGCAGAAAAGGAGAAGAGCTTATGAGTTTACGTCTTGGAGATACCGCACCGGATTTCGAACAGGATTCCAGTGAAGGCCGGATCTCGTTCTATGACTGGCTCGGTGACAGCTGGGGCATCCTGTTTTCACACCCGGCGGACTTCACCCCCGTGTGCACCACGGAGCTCGGCCTGACGGCCAAACTCAAGGACGAATTTGCCAAGCGCAACGTCAAGGCAATCGCACTGAGCGTTGATCCTGTTGACTCCCACCAGGAGTGGATCAAGGACATCAACGAGACTCAGGGCTGCTCGGTCAACTTCCCGATCATCGCCGATCAGGACAGGAAAGTGTCGGAACTGTACGACATGATCCACCCCAACGTCGACAGCAGCCTGACCGTTCGCTCCCTGTTCGTGATCGATCCGAACAAGAAGGTGCGCCTGATCATCACCTACCCGGCCAGCACCGGCCGCAACTTCAACGAGGTACTGCGAGTGGTGGATTCGCTGCAACTGACCGATGACCACAAGGTGGCCACCCCGGGTAACTGGGAGCGTGGCGGAGACGTTGTCATCGTGCCGTCGCTGCAGGATGAAGACGAGATCAAGCAACGTTTCCCCCAGGGCTATCAGGCCGTGAAATCCTATTTGCGGATGACGCCTGACCCCAAAGCCAACTGGGGCGGCAACTGATCCAACAGGTAAACGGGAAACCAGAAAAGGCGCCCTTCGGGGCGCCTTTTTAATTGGCCTCTTCGGAAGTCCTGACCGCGTCCAGTAACAGATTCCTCGGGGTCAGGGACCGATCACAGAATTCCCCCAGCCGCACTTGATAGCCCTGCTCCTCAAAGTAGAGCGCGTAGTCCAGCACCATCCACAGCTCCAACGGACGGCGGAACAGGTGGCGAACCAGTTCGTGGCGTCGCACTTGCTCCCAGCGCCGGACACCCTGCGCTTCCCAGGCGTCGAAGTCGATATCCGGCGGCAACGCCATTGCCTTCTTGTGGGCGGCCCAGCGGCAGAAGCCGGCGAAACCCTCATGGATCACTTTGGAGGGATGCGAAGGCACCGCCAGATACTCATCGATGCCCCGTAACTCCCGCTGCAGGCTATCAAAGCCCAATCGCCACTGGCTCACCAGCCGGGTCTGCTCTCGGACCCGGGCCGGCGCGGTCACCGTTTCCCGCACCGCAAGGCGCAAGTCACTGCGGGACGGCGCCAGGAGCCCATCATGGCTGGCCGCCCGACGCGACATTGGCCGGTAACTATCAGCATCAGTCAGATGATAACAACAAGGCGAGACACTTAACCGGGACAGACCCGCCTCGCTGCCCCGGCGCATCAGGCGTCGGTGCAGATCGCCACAGGCGTGCAGGGCAACACCGTGGTACCCGGGCGGCAAGACGAGATCTTCGGCCAAGACATCCTGACACTGCAGCGATACTGCATCGCCGTACTTAACCGCCAGCCGGTTGCCTTCACGCACCAGTTCGGCATTCCATTCGAGGCCGTGAACGGGCTCCTGGCACACCGCCGCCAATGTGCGGGCAAGATGGCCCTTGCCACAGCACCAATCCAGCACCGACTGCTCCAGGGGCCGAAGGGCCGCGGCAAACGCTCCGGACTGACCGCGCTTGCGCCCCGGCATATCCACCGCCCGAACCTCCGGCAAGGTGGCCAGACTGACCTCGGACTCAGCCGGTCTCAGATCCGCCAATGCGGTCAGGTGCTCGTATCGTGCCAACGAGGGCACCTGCACTCCGACCATGGCCGCCAATCTTGCTGGCGCATCTTCCAAAATCTGGCGTTGCTCGTCACTAATCTCAGCGATGAGCCGGGCCAGGTCCGGATACTGCTTGGTCCATGGCGGCGCCGGCTCCATGAACGGCGCTGGCTGCCAGAGCCCACGGTGCTCACGCAGCCAGTCGTTAAGCGCCATCCAGTGGCTATAAAACGATTCGGCAGGGTCTTGTAAATTCGCGGCCGGGGGTACTGTCATGCCATTGGCCTTTGCTCTCGTTAAACCAAAAGTTCCTGCCGCTGACGGCTACTCGCTGAAACGACCGGGGCGGAAGGCATCCAGGCACACTGACGGTGCCTCGCCATCGATCACCTGGGCAATCAGATCGGCACTGCCAGCCGACAAGGTCCAACCGAAGGTGCCGTGGCCGGTGTTGAGAAACAGGTTATCCCGCGGGCCACGGCCAATGATGGCGGGGCCGTCGGGCGTCATCGGGCGAAAACCGGTCCAGATTTCAGCGGCTTCCAGTTCGGCACAGCCGGGAAACCGCGAGTTCACGGATTTCCGGATGGTGGCCAGCCGGGCCTCCGGGATGTCGCGGTTAAAGTCCGCCAGCTCAACAAACCCTGTGGCCCGCAGGCGATTGCCCAGCCGGGTCGACACCACCTTGTAGTTGTCATCATGAACCGTTGAAACCGGCGCATGGTCGGAGTTACTCAGCGGCACGGTCAGGCTGTAGCCTTTGACCGGATAGATCGGCAGCCCCAACCCCAGTGGCCGAACCAGATGATCGGACCAGCACCCGGCACTGATAACAAAGGCATCCGCCTCAATCCGCTCCCGGTCACCGTCCTCGGTGGTGATGTTGATAGCCTCAACGGCATGGTCATTGGCAACCAGACTCTGGGCTTCCACCTGATAGCGAAAACGGACACCCCGGGCCTCGCATTCTCGGGCCAGCGCCTGGGAAAACTGGTGGCAGTCGCCGGTGCCATCAGTGTCATAACTCAGAGCTCCGTAGAGGGGCCCATTACCTACCATGCCCGGCTCGGCGGCGCGAACCTGCTCCGGCGTCAGCAGTCGAGACGCAATACCCAGTTCGGCAAGCAGCGCCTGGGTCTCGCGATAGCCATCCAGTGCCTCCGGGGTGCTGGCCAGGTGCAGCAAACCATCGTGATCACCATCGAAGGCCAAATCAAGTTCGTTTTCCAGGGCCTGGAACCGTTCCCGGCTGTGCACCCCCAATCGCAGCATGGCGCGGCGGTTCAGCCCAAACAATCCCGGCGCCCAGGCGTAACGCAGGGTGGACATCATGAAGCGAATGGCTTCCACGGAGGGCGGCATCCGCCACTTCAACGGACCGTCTTGCTTCAACAGCCAGGGTACCGCTTTCAGCACCATCTTCGGATCGGCCCAAGGGTAAACCACCCCGTAGGAACGCTGGGCGGCGTTACCCTTGCTGGTTTCATTGCCGGCGATCGAGTGTCGCTCCAGCACCGTCACCTGGTGGCCACGGCGATTCAATTCGTACGCCGTGGTGACACCAACGACCCCACCACCGACGACAACAATACGCATGCACGACTCCCTTTACTGAAAACTTCCCGTCATTTAACGGAATTTCGGCGAACTTGACCCTACTTAACCCCATTTCGGGCTAATAACTGACGGTATGCATCAAGCACCGCCTGGTCCTCTTTGGGGTAATCCGGCGCCAGGTGTTGCAACTGCTCGGCCAGAATCGCCGCCACAATCGCCCGGGCCTGGGGTTTACGATCAGCCGGCACGATGAACCAGGGTGCCTCTGCGGTATGGGTCTGCGCCAGTGCCTCTTCCGCATAAGCCTGATACTGACTCCGCTTTACCCAGCCGTCGATATCGGATTGCTCGAACTTCCAGCGCTTGCGGGGTTTATCCAGACGCGTTAACAAGCGGCGGCGATGCTCATCCTCTGACAGGTTCAGCCAGATTTTCACCACCGTCGTGCCCTCTTCCACAAGATGGCGCTCAAAATTGCGGATGGACCGGTAGCGGCTGCGCCAATTGTAGGTCTTGGGTGGGCGCACCGGCCAGACGCGCTCCGCCATGACCGCCTCGTGATGACTGCGATTGAACGCCACCACTTCACCGAAGCCCGGCAGGAGCGGCGTCACCCGCCACAGGAAGTCGTGGCAGGTGGCGGCGCCCTCGGGCCGACTGAACGACCAGGCATGAAAGCCAGCCGGATCGGTGTAAGTCGCCAGAGTCCGGATCAGGCTGTCCTTGCCGCTGGTGTCCGGGCCCTGGATCACCAAAAGCAACGCCCGCGCCCGATTGGCCCAGAGCCGCCGCTGGTATTCCCCGATCTCGTCCAGACTGGCCTCCAGTGAGGGCAATTCCTGCTCTTCATCCAACACGGTTGGATAACCCGCGAGCTGAGGGTTGCCGGTATCAAAGCGCCAGCGCTCTGCAAACACTGATACGTACATGCCGGGAATTTCCTATGCTCCATATGTGGGTGAACAATCGTACATAATGGTAGTATATGCACATTCCATTTCTCAGCTTAGCAGCGCCCTTTGGCTGCTATGGAGTTGACCCCCGAGCAATGAGTAAAAAACGTCGCGAGATTCCCGTCTTCGATCATCCGATCATCGAAACCCACTGCCATCTGGACTATCTCAAGGATCGTCCCCTGGAGGAAACTCTGGAGCAGAGCCAGCGGGTGAACATCGAGAAAGTGATCACCATTGCTGTGTCCCCGGACAACCTTGCCCGGGTGCGGGAGCTGAGCAACATGACCCCGTGGCTGTATGGCACGCAGGGTATTCACCCCCATGAGGCTGAGCAATACTCCGACGCCACAGAAGCGGAAATCCGCACCCATGCCGGTGACAGCAAGATTGTCGCCGTCGGTGAAATCGGTCTGGACTACTTTTACGACAACGCTGACCGTAGCGTACAGCGGGACGTGTTTCGGCGTCAGCTGCAGATCGCCTGTGACACCGATCGCCCTGTGGTTATCCACAGCCGCGAGGCCGACGACGACACCATCGAGATTCTGCGGGAATTTGAGCAATCGCTGACCCGCCGCGGCGTGATTCACAGCTTCACCTCCGGCCCGGGGCTCGCTCAGTACGCACTGGACCAGGGCTGGTGCCTGGGTTTTAACGGCATTACCACCTTCAACAAGGCGGAGAATGTGCGCGATATCGTACGGATGTCGCCCATTGAGCAGATCCTGCTGGAAACTGACGCTCCGTTCCTGACCCCCGTGCCCTACCGGGGACGGGAAAATGCGCCGTTCTACCTGCCGTTCGTGGCCGAGAAAATTGCCGAGGTAAAAGAGCTGCCTCTGGATGAGGTAGTGGCCACGACCTATCAAAACAGCCTGCGGACGTTCTTCCCTAATCAATGATCAAACGCATCCCCACCTCGGCCCTGAGAGTCGGCATGTACATTACCGACCTCAACAACGACTGGATTCCTCATAACAGCCAGCGCAAGCGCGGCGTGATTAAAAAAGAGGAAACCATCGAGAAGATCCGGCGCATGGGGGTGAAATACGTATACATCGACGCCTCGCGGGGGCTCGACACCCAAGATTCGGAAACCGCCGCCGAAGTAGACCGCCGGAACGAAGCGGCCTTGCAGCGGGCCGGCGAGCAGACGCAGGGTTTGAGAGCACACGTCCCCATGGAAGAAGAGCTGGTGGTGGCGCAACGCATCCACTACCAGGCCCAGGGGCTGGTGGGCAGCTTCCTTAATAACGTTAAGATTGGCGGCGCCGTTGATGTCGCCCCCATCCATCAGCTTGCCAACGAGCTTCAGAACTCGGTCCTGCGCAACGCCAACGCGCTGGGGTGCCTGGGCCGGATTCGGGAAAAAGACAACTACCTGCTCGAACATTCGGTCAACCTCAGTGTGCTGATGTCGCTGTTCGGCAATTATCGATCCCTATCCGCCGACATATTGCACCAGACGATCGTGGGCGCTTTGCTCCACGACCTCGGAAAAATAATGACCCCGGATGAAATCCTGAACAAGCCGGGCCGTTTGAGCGCCGAGGAGTTCGAGGTCATGAAACTGCACGCCCGGCATTCCCGGGATATCCTGGCCAGCACCGAAGGCATCGGGGAGTTGAGCGTGATCACCGCCGCCCAACACCACGAACGCCTGGATGGGACCGGTTATCCGGAGGGGCTTAAAGGCGATGAGATCTCGGAGTACGGTCGCATGGTTGCCATCACCGACGTCTATGACGCGATCACCGCAGACCGGGTCTACCACAAGGGCCTCACCCCCACCCAAGGCCTGAAGAAGCTGGTGGAGTGGAGTGGTGACCACCTGGATCCCATCATGGTCAAACAGTTCATTCGCTGTATCGGCCTCTACCCGGTGGGCAGCCTGGTCCTGCTTGAAAGTGGCCGTCTGGCTGCTGTGGTGGAAGCCAACGAGAAAGATCAGCGCCTGCCGGTGGTTCGGGTGATGTACCACACCAAGTTCCGTATGCCGATTACCGTCGAGACTCTCGACCTGGCCAAGCCCAGCACTCAGGACCGCATTGTGCGTGCGGTCGACCCGGACGATTACCGGATCGACGTCCGGAAATTCATGATCTAGGCACCGCCCACTCCTGTTCACTGCGACTCCCCCTATTCACGCCCCCTGACACCAGGCCTGCTAAGCTTCTATAAACCCTCTGCGGCGGAACCCCATTGATTACTACTCTTTTCCAGATTCTCGGTGGTCTGGCCTTGTTTCTATTAGCGATGGGAATGATGACCGACGGATTGAAAAATTCGGCAGGACACCAGCTGCGCCACATTCTTGGCGTCTGGACCAAGACGCCACTGAAAGGGTTTGGTACCGGCGTGCTCATCACCGGCGTTGTCCAGTCCTCCAGTGCCGTAACCGTTGCTACCATCGGCTTCGTCAATGCAGGCCTGCTGAACCTCGGCCAATCACTGGGGGTTGTCTTTGGTGCCAACGTTGGCACTACGATGACCGGCTGGCTGGTGAGTCTGGTTGGTTTTGGCATAAAGATTGAGGCTTTCGCCATGCCCTTGCTCGCCACTGGGATGGCGCTCAAACTGCTTGGCCCAGGCCATCGCAGCAAGTCTTTAGGCGAGGCATTAGCTGGTTTCGCCCTGTTTTTCCTCGCGCTGTCCCTGCTGAAAGACTCGCTGGGTGTGCTAACGGACGAATTCAACGGTGAAGGGATTGTAGGGCAGGGCTATGGATTACCGCTTTATGTCTTGTTCGGCTTGCTGGCGACCATGCTGACCCAGTCTTCCAGCGCAGCCCTCGCCATCATTCTCAGCGCCGCCGCCAGCAACCTGCTAACCCTGGATAACGCCGCTGCCGCCGTCATCGGAGCCAATCTCGGCACGACCTCCACGGCAGCCCTTGCGGTGCTGGGCGCAACGGCCAATGCCAGGAGGTTGGCGCTCGGACATGTCATCTTTAACCTGGTCACCGGCCTCATTGCCCTGACGATATTGCCCGTCATGTTGTGGCTGGTAGCCATCCTGGCCAACTGGTTTGAGCTGGGCGCCCACCCGGCAATTTCCCTGGCGCTGTTTCACACCCTATTCAATGTGCTCGGCGCTATGATCATGTTGCCGTTCGCTCCTCAATTTGCCTACCTGCTAAGCCGCATGTTTCGGGGCCAGGAAGAAGATAACGCCGAACCCCGTTATTTGGACAAAACACTGGTGAAAACTCCGGAATTGGCAATAGCTGCAGTCGACCAGGAAATGAAACGCCTGATCGATCTCACCCGCGGACTACTGCGGGGCTGCATTGACCGGGAAGCTTTGAAGGTCGACCAGATTCAGCCAAAGTCTGAGGCTGCACTGAATCTAAACACTGCAATCACCGATTACATTTCCAAGCTGCGTTCCGAGAGAATGCAGGCCAGCACTGTCGAAGCGCTTGCCCGTAGTTTCGCGACCTGCCGTTATCTGACGGAAGCCATCCATTCAGCCCCCGCACTCCTGCGCTTGAGGGATGCCGGCGTTTTCCCTGAAAGGGCAACGCTTAAACAAGAACTCACGGATTATCTGGCCGAGCTTCGCCAGCTGATTTCAGCGGATGTTGCTACACCGGAGCAATTCGCCGAGGCGGAACATGCTTACCATCGTCTGAAATCTTCCATGCTTAAATTAGTCATCCAACAAGCCTTACCCATCGAGAACGGTGAACGCTCGTTGGATGATCTCAGTGCGGTGCGAAGGTTATCCGATCAATGGTACAAAGCCCTGAACTGGTTTCCCACGACCGAGTCATCGGCAAGTGCCACCCCGGCTGTGTTAGCCGAGGGATAGAAAGACCCCCATCAACACCGGCGACAGGAACGACAGCAAAAAGCCGGAAGCAATAGCCACGGGCACGCACGCCAGGCCACCGCTGCTACGAATGACCGGCAGCGTGAAATCCATGGCGGTAGCCCCGCCATACCCGATCGCCATCGCCGGCCGGGAACTAATCAGCAGGGGAATGATGGCCAGCGCGATGATCTCGCGGATAACATCGTTCAGGAAGGCCACGCCGCCCCAGGCCGGCCCCAAGGCGTCGCCAATAACAATCCCGGACAACGAGTACCAGCCAAACCCTGAGGCCAAGGCCAGCACATCGTGCCAGGGCAAAGCCAATACCGGGATCAGCAGCGCTCCGGCGATCAATGAGCTGACTGTTAGCGCCAGGGCAATGCCCAGCCCCTGTCGGTTCATCAGCAACTTGCGCAGGGACAGTCCGGCATTCCGTAACTGCAGGCCAATGAAAAACAGCAGTAGCATCAGTGCACCCGTGGCAACGGTTTCGGCCATGGGCAGGGGTGGCAGCAGGTAGTAACCCGCCAACAGGCCGGCCAGAACCGCCAGCATCGGTTTTAACCCCGCCAGGAACAGCCGCCGGTAGCTGGGGTTGCCACCGGCCTCGCCCTTAGCCGGCGCCATCGGCTGCCAGCGATGGAAAAGCCACAGCCCCGCCATGTTGGCCAAGAACAGGACAGCCACCAGCACCAGCACCTGCACGGCCATACCGCTGAGCTGGTCTGCCAGACCTTCCATCTGTCCCAGTCCCAGCCCCAGCAGCGCCAGAATGAAATACACCAGCGCTTCGACCGAGTAATGGATCACCGTCATCGCCTGGCGGTTCTTCAACGGCAGAGCAAAGCCTAAAAACAACGGAGCAAGAATCAACAACGCGCCGGTCAGCATAAAATCCTCGGAAAGGCGTAAAGGGAGTGTGTTTCTAGACGAGAGGTTCGAACTGGTCAGGGTCCAGCAATTCGGTGCTGGCCCGACTGACCTGGTCAGGCTGAATGGTCCGCGACAGCCTCTGGGCGGTCACCGACCAGACCACGTAATCGGAGGGGCGGGCTTCATAGCCATTGCCCATCAGGGCGCCGGCCGTTCGACGCAGTGCCGACTCGGCTTGCGCCAGAGTTTTCCAGGGCCCTTGGCACTGTTGGCGTTCCGGCCGTCCCTGGTCAGGCCCGGCCAGCACCACCAGGCCCCAGGCCTGTTCGGCCAGGGGTTTGATAAACAACTCCAGGCGCTGCTGCTGACGCATCATCACCAGCACCCGGATGGGCTCACGGCCATGGAAGTAATGCAGTTTCACAGCAAATCCGCGGCGTCAGTGCAGGGCATGATCGGATCGATCCTGCACCAGCACCCAGGGCGCGATCACCACGGCCCAGAGTTCGATGTTGTTGTCGTACCAGGACTGGGCCAGGGCCGGTGGAACGTAACCCACCTTGCTATCTGCCATCCACTGCTCGAACCGGGTCTTGTTATCGGCGGTTAGCTCCGTTGCAACGTCCAGCAGATCAAGCTCCGGAGCAACCCGGACCACCTGGCCACGGGCAAAGTAGGTTTGCAGGTCGTGCCAGTGAATGCGGGAAGTTTCCAGATTCAGTTTTGCCTTCAGTTCATCTCTGGAAGATTCTGACGTCATGTTCGGAGCCTCAAGATTGCCATCTGGATCAATCGTACAGGTTACCCGAATGGACAGCCGGGACACCAGAGCAGGCCGGATCAGAACCTTATGCTGAACGCTGTTCCGGTTTCAGATTGCTCCAGATGTCTCGAATCTTGTCCGACAGTGCCATCGGATCAAACGGTTTGGGAATCACCGCAACGGCACCCTGGGACAGATAGCCATTGACCTCTTCCGGCTGCACCTTCGCGGTCATAAAGATGGCTGGCGTGTCGACAAAAGCGGGACGCTCACGGATGGCTTTCAGGGTGGTCGGCCCATCCATGCCCGGCATCATCACATCCAGCACGATCAATTGAGGTTTGAACTCGGCCAGGGTTTCCAGCGCCTTCTGGCCAGAAGCACAGGTAGTCAGAGTGAAACCACCCACCGCTTCCAACGCAAGCTCTGCTACTGCACGAATATCTTCCTCATCTTCCACCAGCATGATGCGCTCAAGCGTGGTTTCCGTCTCCGTCATTCCCATCATCCTCATCCTTCTGCTCGTGTTCACTGGATTGCTGGTGCCAATTTTCCAATCCTAACTGACGTAAGATCTTGCCCAGCTCGGACTCCGGCGCAGCGTCTTCGGCAATCAGCGCGCCAGCTCTCATTATCAGCCGTTCCTGGGTGACATTTTCCCGCGGGAGGTAATGCACTGCACCAATGAGGTTTCTCAGTTCAACAGGGATAAACCACTGTATTTTTAACTTATTGCCATAAGGCTGGGCCCAGTCCCTAAGCGCCTGCGACACCTGCTCATCACTCAACTCGCCGCCCTGCCGCTGGAACTGGTCCATGACTTTGAGTACCGCAAGCTCGCCAATGCGGCTCAACAGCCCGGCCGTGAAAAACTGGGACGACCGTTTACCCAGTGATAGCGCCACACGCTGGGCCTCGAGGGCCACGGCCTCCGCCTGCTTCTGGGCTTCTGAGGCGCAGGAAACCAGCGGCTCAGAGGACAAAGCAGCGCTGACATCCAGAACCAGCGCGAGCCCCTGGTTCAGAGCCATGGGCACGCCAATGGAGGCTATCGCGTCCCGCACGGTGACCACCGGCTGTCCAGTACGCCGGTATGATGAGCGGTTAGCAACGTCCAGAAGCCGCGAGCATAAGGCGGGATCGCTCTGCCAGCGTTCGGAGAGCTGGGCCGCCGATATATCGTCGATGCGCCCCATCAACTCCAGCATGCTGGCGACGTTGGCGTTTACAGGCAGCTGGATGACTGTCTTCACACCTTCTGACAGAAGGACCTCCAGCGAAGCAGCCGGGGCCGACTCCTCGGGAAGTTCCTTGCCAATCATTTGTAACAACCGTTGATGCAATACGTCTACCTGAAACGGTTTACTGATGTAGCCGTTAATACGGTAATGCGCAGCTTTGAGAATGGATTCCCGGTCGGCACGACCGGTTATCATAACGATGGCCACATCCTTGTCGCTGGCACGAACCTGGCGCAAGAGGTCCAGCCCGGAACCGTCCGGAAGATTCCAATCGACAATCAGCAGATCTGGCTTCCGTTTTTGCCACAGGGTTAGGGCCTCATGAAAGCCTGCCGCCTTAAACACCTTGACGGCGGGATGAAGGCCTGCGACTACCGTTTCCAGCAGGCCCGCCATTATATCGTCATCGTCTACAATCAATGCATCCATGCGTTAGCCAAGCGTCCTCACCGGTACTGATTTGTCTCCACCCACCCAAACACCGTTACGGCCTGTCTGCTTCTGCCGATAGAGCGCCTGATCGGCAGCATCGATGGCATCGTCGCTGGTGAGGAAGTCCTGTAGCGGCACAATGCCAACGCTCAACGTGACCGTGAACTCCTGACCGTCGCTTTGAAATTCTATTCCGGCCATGTTTTTGCATACCGACTGCATAATCCTGCGGGCATTCTCCAGTGAACAATCCGGGAGCGCGACCACAAATTCTTCACCGCCATAGCGACCGATCACATCCGATTTGCGCAGCTGGTGTCGCAACAGGTTGGCCAGTCCCTTGATCACCAGATCGCCGGTTCGATGACCAAAGCGATCGTTCACCTGCTTGAAATGATCCAGGTCCAGCATAGCAACTACGGCCTGTTCACCCCGGCGCTGGCAGCGGGTATGTTCGATCTGGATTTCAGATTTGGCCAATGAATGCTTGAGCAGACCAGTCAGACTGTCGCGAGACGCCAGCTTGTCCAACTGCCGGGCCCGGTAACAGCGCACGGTGACAGCCCGCAACAGGAAGTCATCAGAGACCGGTTTGGTGAGAAAGTCGTCGCCGCCCTTCGCCATGGCATCGACCTGGAACTCCCGATCGTCTTCAGAAGATAGGTAAATAATCGGCAATCCCAGCCAGCCGGGTTCAAAACGCAGCATCTGAGCGAGATTGGGGCCACGGTACTTGCCCATCTGCACATCCATCAGAACGATGTCTGGTCGAAATTCGGAGAGCGCACTCAGGATCTCGGCGGGATCATTCACGCGCCACACTTCTAGTCCGCCCTCTTCCAGCACCAGACCGTAGTGCTCCAGCAGCTCCGGGTCGTCATCCACAATCATGACTCGACCTGAACCGCTCTCTTCACGCTCCGTAATCAGCCGCTCCATGTAGTCGGCAAGCGCCGGAATATCGACGGGTTCACCCAGGAAACCATCCACCCCACACTCGGCCAGAGCGTAGCGCTCATCGAACGAATCGCCGGCGCCGAGGCTAATAACCGGTGGCGTGTCGGAAGCAGTCTCCAGTTGCCAACCATCACGGAGAATCTGCGTATCTTCTACGATCAGGGCGGCAACCTCTGACAAGCCGTAATCTATGGCTTGCTGGAGGGTTGGCAGAGCAAGCGGGACAAAACCATGCAGCTCGAGGCCGTGAACCAGCTCCTGGGCTCTGTTCGGGTCCGAATGTACGATCAGGACACAGGATTCTGTTGCCATCTCCCCACTGACCGGCACAGATGCAGCAGCGGCTATGTGGCCGACGGCCTGATCCAGCGACAAGAAATCAACCAGACGCGTCACTCGCCAAACGAACGCCTCATCAACGACATTTTGAACTTGCTCCGGTGCAACCTCGTCACTGACTTCCGCCAACGGCTTCAGCATTATCTCAAGTGCACGGGCTTCCTCACCCAGGGCCGAATAGCCAAACGTACCCGCCGACCCAGCCAGCCGGTGCAGAGAATGGTAGGCAGCAGCGACATCATTGGGTCCAAAACGCCCGACCCGGAACTGATCAGTCGTCTGTTGCAACAGCCCGATATCCTTTGTCGCTTTTTCCTTGAAACGCAGCTTGAGAAGTTCCAGCTTCCGTGCTACTTCAGAGGTATTCTCTTCAGACATGGCTCTTCAATGTAATCTACTCCATCAATTATTCATGACAGACTACTACAGACATCAAAGCAACATTTACCCCAAAGTGCCACAAGGAATTTGATGTGCCGTCACTTTCACTCGGATCACGGCTCGCCCTGATCATCTTGCTGGGAACCATCGCGACTGTTAGCTCGGTGCTGTTTGTAGCCTATGGCGCTCTGGTCGAAGATTTTGAAGATATTCTGACCGAGCAACAGCTTTACGAGACCCGGCGCATAGCTTCCGAAGTGAATCAACGATTGCAGCTGAAGCTCGACATGCTGTCAGAATCTGCCAGCCTGCTCAGCGACGGCAAAAAACTGGTGAGCCGTGAAGAAATCGCCACTCAATTGGAACGACAAAAATTACTCAAGTCGCTGTTTCCAGACGGAATACTGGTTTTTGATGACAATGCGACCGCCATCTTCGAGAATTCTTATACGCCAGGACGGATAGGAACCAACTACGCTGATCGAAAGCATTTCCAACAGGTAATGGAAACCCGCAAACCGGTCATCAGTCGGCCCGTCATAGGTCGCACGACCGGTGTGCCACTGCTCTCACTTCTAGCACCGATAGAGTCCGACGAAGGGGATTTATTAGGCTTACTAGGCGGCACGATTAATCTGGGTAAAACCAGCATTGTCCCGGTCGCAATGCTGGAGGAAATCGCCAATGACGAAGCGACCTTCACGATCATCGACAGTGAAAACTTTCTGTTCATTGAAGGCGGCGTTATCGCCCAAAACGGCATTACCCCCTTACCCTCACCTGGCGAAAACAAACTGATCGATGCTGCGCTCTCGGGTATCACATCGGGTCATGCTGTTGGCCCCGACGGACGGGAGCTCATATACGCCACCAGCCACCTGAAACGCTTAGGCTGGCAATTCGTTCGGGCGGTACCTTATGAGTGGGCAACCGCGCCGGCCAAGGAGTCATTTAGCCATTTCGTCTGGATCAGTCTCGGCATCGCACTGGTGATTGCCCTCGTCAGTTATTTCCTGACTCGTTCTGTTCTCAACCCTCTGGACCGAATGACCCGAAAAATCAACAAAATGGTCCGAGCGCCGTCCAAGGCAGATCGACTGGACCCGGACGGGGCCAGTGAGGTTCGCAACCTGGCCATCGCCTTTAATCATCTGATGGACGAGAGAGACACTATCAGCGCCATGAAGGATCAATTTGTCTCTAACGTCAGTCATGAGCTGCGCACGCCACTGACCTCTATCAATGGCGCGCTTCGTCTGATTGACTCGGGCGCCACCGGTAATCTGCCCGCGCGAGCCCAGGCCATGAACAGTCTTGCCTTGCGCAATGGCCTTCGGTTGCAACTTTTGATCTCAGACCTTCTGGACTTCGGCAAACTGTCTGCGGGACAGATGTCGGTCACATTGGCGCCGGAGTCCTTGCTACCGATTCTCGAATCAACGGTTTTTGACAATCAAACCATGGCCGATGAGTACAACGTTGTCCTGAGCGCACACTGCAACCCCCGGCAAAAAGTGATCACCGATCCACATCGATTACGGCAAATACTCGACAATTTCGTCAGTAATGCTATTAAATTCTCACCGGCAAATGGAAAAGTCAGGGTTTTCGTCGAGACAGGAACCGCAGGCTCCACACGAATTGTCGTTCAAGACCATGGTGACGGTGTACCAGAATCCTTTGTCGAGCGCCTGTTTGATCGGTTTTCCCAAGCGGATACAGGAAATACAAAGACAACCGCCGGAACCGGGCTCGGACTGGCCATTTGCCGGGAGCTCGCCGCCCTCATGAATGGTCACCTGGGCTACTACTATGATCAGGGTGCTCATTTCTGGATTGAGTTACCCACTGTCGGAAACGAGGCCTGAGTCGACCATGAAAGCACCGGAAATGCCGTCGAATGAACTGGCGCGCCAGTTTGCCCTCGACCAGTCGGGATTGCTGGATTCAGGTCCGGAGGAACGCTTCGATCGCTTTACCCGCATGGCCTGCAAGATGTTCGATGTGCCCATTGCCCTGGTCAGCCTGATCGACCGGAACCGGCAGTGGTTCAAGTCTTGCCAGGGGCTGGCCGCTCCAGAAACCCCTCGGGATATTTCCTTTTGTGGTCACGCCATTCTTCATTCCGACCTGTTCATCATCGAAGATACCCTTCAAGACGACCGTTTCAGCGATAACCCGCTGGTAAAGGACGCCCCCTCTATCCGCTTCTACGCCGGCGCGCCCCTGCACAACAGCGAGGGATACCGACTTGGAACCATGTGCCTGATTGATCGGAAACCGCGCCGGTTCGACGGCGAAGATCAGGCCTTGCTAAGAGAGTTGGCGGACTGCATCGAGCGTGAAATCAACATTCAGGCCGCCTCGGAATTCTATACCGACCTCAAGCGAAGCGAGCGTCGTGCCCGTGCAGTCATCGACGGCACCAAGGTTGGCACCTGGGAATGGAACGTCCAAACCGGGGAAACGGTCTTTAACAAACGATGGGCAGAGATCTGCGGTTATCGCCTGGAGGAACTGGAACCGGTCAGCATCCAGACCTGGCAGAATCTGGCGCACCCGGAAGATCTGGCAGAATCAGAGCGCTTGCTCACTGCCCTGTTTGACGGGGCAATAGATGAATACGACCACCGGTGCCGCATGCGCCACAAAGACGGCCATTGGGTATGGGTGCACGACCGGGGCCAGGTCTTCGAATGGACCTCCGACGGCCAACCGCTGCGCATGTACGGAACCCATGCCGATATCACCGCGGAAATGGCGAACCTTGAAAAGATGCAGCAGCAGAACACGGCCCTGAGCATCCTGAACGACCTCGCCCTGGACCCCGAAACCGACGATGACATCCGTATCCGCAAGGCGCTCAAACTAGGCGCAGATTACCTGAACCTGCCCCTGGCCATAGTCAGCGAAATCACCGGCAGCGTGTACACCATTCGATGGTTCGATGCGCCAGAGGATTCCGGTCTAAGCACGGGGCAAAGCTTTTCCCTGCGCGACACTTACTGCTCCATCACCGTTGATTGCGAAGAGAGCCTGTCTATTGAGCACATGGCCCGGTCCCCCTACCGAAGTCATCGCTGCTACGACCAGTTTGGTCTGGAAAGTTACGTCGCCGCCCCCATCTATTTACAGAACAAACTGTTTGGCACCCTGAATTTCTCGTCCCCCACCCCACGTTTTCAGGGCTTTTCCGAAACCGAGGTTACCTTCGTGACCTTGCTGGCCCGCTGGATTGCCGGCGTGATCGAGCGCCGGATGAGCGTGCAGATGCTGACCAAACTGGTCAAACAGACTCCCGGCATGCTGTATCAGTACCGACTCTGGCCGGACGGCTCGTCCGCCATCCCATTTGCCAGCCCCGGTATCCAAGACATCTTCGGTGTCTCCAGTGAAGACGTGGCCGAGGACGCCACCCCCTGCTTCGGCCAGATCCACCCCGACGATTTTCAATCCGTCAGGGAGAGCATCGCCAACTCGGGCCGCAACCTGGAAGTTTGGCAGCAGCAATATCGAGTGAGAAGTGAAGGCGATTGGCGCTGGATAGAAGGCCGGGCAACGCCGGAGCTTCTCGCCGACAAGAGCATCATGTGGCACGGATACATCACCGATATCGATGACAAGAAGAAAATCCAGCTCGCCCTGCAGGAAAGCGAGGACCAACTGCGCCGCCTGTTCGAGTTGTCGCCCATCGGTATCGCCCTGAACGACTACCACTCCAACGCGTTCCTCGACGTCAACCAGGCCTTGCTCACGCCCACCGGTTACAAACGGGAAGACCTGATGGCGCTCAACCTCAGTGATTTAGTCGCAGGTGATGTCGACATTGTCCGTGACCGTGTCATGACAGAACTGGAAAACACCGGGCGTTTCGGCCCGCTCGAACAGGAGATTGTTCGCCGCGATGGCTCGGTGTATCCGGCGGTTATTCAAGGCATGCGCATCACCAACGCTTCTGGCCGGGCCCTGGTCTGGTCGCTGATTGAGGATATCTCCGAGCGCAAGAAGGTCGAACGGATGAAGAACGAGTTCATTTCCACCGTCAGCCATGAACTGCGCACGCCGCTGACCTCCATTGCCGGGTCCCTCGGGCTGGTGGCCGGAGGCGCACTGGGCCAACTACCGGAAAAAGCTGAGCGCATGGTTTCCATTGCTGCCCGCAACAGTGACCAGCTGAAGCGTCTGATCGACGATCTACTCGACATGGAAAAACTGATTTCCGGGCGGATGTCGATCAGGATGCAACCCGAGGCCGTCAGCCCTGTGATACAGGACTGCATTGATCGCTTACGCACCTACGCGGTGGACCGGGGCGTATCCATCCGGTTCAGGGATCATCATCCACATCAGCGCATCCTGGTTGACCGCAACCGCCTCGATCAGGCCTTGGCTAATCTGTTGTCCAATGCCATCAAATTCTCGCCCGAACACTCCGAGGTGGTGGTTGAGACTCTTTTCGATGGTCACAATTTCCGCATTCAGGTTTCAGATAATGGTCCAGGCATTCCAGCAAGTTTCCGATCTCGAATCTTCCAGAAGTTCGCTCAGGCCGACAGCTCCGATACCCGGGGCCGTGGCGGCACGGGCCTGGGCCTGGCCATCACCCGAGAGATCATGACCCAGATGGGCGGTTCAGTCGGCTTCGAATCCATTGAGGGTGACGGTGCCACCTTCTGGCTGCAAACCGCCTCCAGTGAGCCTCTGGCGGACACCACTGCATGAAGGCGGATAGCCGCGACTCTCGGTTCTTTGTCCTGATCTGGGCATCCCGGTTGGCCATCTTGATGCTGATGGTCGCGGTATCATTGCTGCTGGATGCAGCGGGCACAGCTAATCATCGGACCGATGTCCGTCAGCAGTGGCAAATACAACTGGACGAACGCAGCCTTAACCTGCAAAGCACCATCATCCAGAACATCCAGACCGTCTGGGGTCTGGCAGCCAATGTCGCGGTCGAGCCCGATATTGACGATGAGCGATTCCGCGATCTCGCCTCAGTCATTTTTCAGTTGGCACCGCAACTGCGAAATATTGGTCTGGCGCCCGACTTCGTCATCCGCCACATCTATCCTCTGGAAGGCAACGAGGCTGCCTTAGGTTTGGACCTCAGCCAGGGCAGTCTGCCCCCCATGCAAATCCAGCAATTACTCGAGGAGACCTCGCAGGCCGTCTACTCCGGGCCCATCAGTCTGGTTCAGGGCGGCCAGGGTCTGGCCGGGCGTATCCCGATTTTCGAACGCGATTCCGGTGACTTCTGGGGCGTGATTTCCGTGATATTGGATCTGGAGCGAATGTACCAGGCCGCTGGCATCCTACCCATAAAGGACAGCATGAGATTTGCCCTGTCCAGATCGGACAATCCACTGGACCAGGCTGACATTTTCCTGGGCGAAGCCACCACCGACTGGCAAGCTCCGGTCGCCTCGACCATGAACATGCCCGGAACCCGCTGGACCCTATTCGCTGAGCCGACACAAGGGTGGCCTGACCACCCCGAGGCGCCCCTGTTGACGCGCGGTCTACTCATTGTCATGGTGCTGCTGGTAACCGGTGTCACCTTCTGGCTCACCAGCCTGATGCTGAAAGACCGGGAAATGCAGCGTCGTTTCTGGGGCCTGTTCGAACAGGCACCTATTGGCATCGCGCTCTACGGCAGGCACCGAAAGACATTGCTGCGATCAAACCGAGCGTTCGACCAATGCTTCGGCAACCTGGCCCGATCGCTACATTTTTTCGAACGCGGATTCGATCAGCACGGTCAGCCGATTCCGGGCGGCCTGGGCATTCAGAAGCGCCTGGAAAACGATGTCAGCTTCAGTGGTGTGGAGGGGTACCTGCCGGGGCCGGACCAGACCCTGAAACCTATTATGCTGCAGGGTCTGCGGCTGGAAACCCATGACAGCGATTCCGTTGTCTGGCTGATTACCGAGGATATATCCGCCCAGAAGAAAGCAGACCGCCTGAAAAACGAATTCATCTCTACCGTCAGCCACGAACTGCGCACCCCCCTGACTTCCATTTCCGGCTCGCTGGGCCTTCTCGCCAACAACGCCGTAGGCCAGCTGCCGGAGAAAGCCTCCAAACTGGCGAACATCGCCCATCGCAACAGTCGCCAGTTGGCACTATTGATCAATGACCTGCTGGATATCGAAAAGCTGGCCGCCGGCAAAATGCCTTTCGTGCTCGACGAATACCCCTTGCGCCAATTGATCCAGGAATGCGTGGAAAACATGGAGCCCTACGCCCGGGATCTCGATGTCAGGATCAACATCGGCCACATGCAGGATGTCCACGTGCAGGTCGATCAGCATCGCTTCCAGCAGGCGGTCACCAACCTCTTGTCCAACGCCATAAAGTTTTCCCCCAAGAATTCACGGGTCGACATCTTCACGGAATCCCACGAAGGCTGCGTCAGGCTGTGCATTCGCGATCATGGCGAGGGCATTTCCCCGGAATTCAGGGAGCGGATCTTCCAGAAATTCTCCCAGGCGGATGCCTCGGATCGGCGGGCAAACGGGGGCACCGGGCTGGGCCTGGCCATTACCCGCGAGCTGATGCTGAACATGAAAGGCACGGTGGATTATGCCTCGACGCCAGGCGAAGGTGCGCTGTTTTGGCTGGAACTTCCCATTGCCCGTAGCACCGTCGCGCAGGCGTTGGATTGAGTACCGGGTAAAGCTATTGAGCTAAAAGAGCCCGGCAGGCCTGACCTGCCGGGCCAAGAGCTTACGCCGACTTGAGCATCTCACGCACCACGTAGTGCAGGATGCCGCCATGCTTGAAGTACACCGCCTCGTTGGCGGTATCGATACGCGACTTCAGATCACAGCTCGCAGTTGAACCGTCCTTGTAGGTCACCGTCATGGTCAGGGTCTGGCCCGGCTTGATGTCACCCGACAAGCCCTCGATGCTGATGGTTTCCTCTCCGGTGAGCTTCAGGCTCTTGCGATCCGTGCCCTCGGGGAACTGCAGCGGCATGACACCCATGCCAATCAGGTTGGACCGGTGAATCCGCTCGTAGGATTCCGCCACCACCGCTTTTACCCCCAACAGACGCGTGCCTTTGGCAGCCCAGTCACGGCTTGAGCCAGTGCCGTATTCCTTGCCGGCAATGACCACCAGTGGTGTACCGGATTCCTGGTACTTCATGGCCGCATCGTAGATCGGCATTTCCTCACCGCTGGGCACATGGCGGGTAAAACCGCCCTCAACGCCATCAAGCATCTCGTTGCGGATGCGCACGTTGGCAAAGGTGCCCCGCATCATGACCTCGTGATTGCCCCGGCGGGAGCCGTAAGAGTTGAAGTCTTTCGGTGCCACACCGTGTTCCTGCAGATACTTACCGGCCGGTGTATCGGCTTTGAACGAGCCCGCCGGCGAGATGTGGTCAGTAGTGACCGAATCCCCCAACAACGCCAGGATATTGGCATCCTTGATGTCGTCAATGGCATCGGGCTCTTCGCCCATTCCCTCAAAGAACGGTGGGTGCTGGATGTACGTGGACTTGCCGGACCACTCATAGACCTTGCTCTCCGGGAACTTGATCGCCTGCCAGGTGGCATCGCCATCGAACACTTCCCCGTATTCCTTACGGAACATGTCGGTCTTCACTTTTTCCACGGCTTCGGAAATTTCCTGCTGGCTTGGCCACAGGTCCTTCAGATACACCGGGTTGCCGTCCGAACCGACGCCCAGGGGGTCCTTGGAGAGATCCAGCCGGACGTTGCCGGCCAGAGCATAGGCAACTACCAGGGGTGGCGATGCCAGCCAGTTAGTCTTCACCAGTGGATGCACCCGACCCTCGAAGTTGCGGTTACCGGACAGGACCGAGGCCACGGTCAGGTCGCCATCGGCAATAGCCTTTTCCACCGCCTCGGGCAGTGGCCCGGAATTGCCGATGCAGGTGGTGCAGCCGTAGCCCACCAGGTTGAAGCCCAGCTTGTCGAGATCATCATCCAGGCCGGCGACTTTCAGGTAATCAGTCACCACTTTCGAGCCAGGTGCCAGCGAGGTTTTCACCCAGGGCTGGGTTTTCAGGCCCTTGGCGACCGCCTTCTGGGCGATCAGGCCCGCGGCCATCATGACGCTCGGGTTGGACGTGTTGGTACAAGAGGTGATCGCGGCAATAACCACCGCTCCCGGATCGAGACGGGATGTTTCACCATCCATCTCCAGGGGCTGGCTGGCAGCATGCTCGTAGCTGTCGTGGATACCGACCGCGGTCTGGCCCCCTTCGGAATCCAGCTTGTTTTCCCGGGTTTCGGCCGGTCCCTCAGCGGTTTCCATCAACAGCTCGAACGACCCCTTCATATTCTTCAAGGCAACCCGGTCCTGCGGGCGCTTCGGCCCGGCCAGGCTGGCTTCGACCTCGCCCATATCCAACGCCAGGGTGTCGGTGTAAACCGGTTCATGACCTGGCTCGCGCCAGAGGCCCTGGGCCTTGGCGTAGGCTTCCACCAGCTCGATCTGGGCATCATCGCGCCCGGTCAGGCGCATATAGGTCAGCGTTTGCTCGTCCACCGGGAAGAAACCACAGGTAGCGCCGTACTCCGGCGCCATGTTGGCGATGGTGGCTCGATCCGCCACGGGCATGTCTTTCAAACCATCGCCATAGAACTCGACGAACTTACCCACTACGCCTTTCTTGCGCAGCATTTCGGTGACAGTCAGCACCAGGTCGGTAGCGGTAATGCCTTCGCGCAGCTTGCCACTGACCTTGAAGCCCACCACTTCCGGAATCAGCATCGACACCGGCTGACCAAGCATGGCCGCTTCCGCCTCAATACCGCCGACACCCCAACCGAGAATGCCCAGGCCGTTAATCATTGTGGTGTGGGAGTCGGTTCCGACCAGGGTGTCCGGGTAGGCAAAGGTTTTCCCGTCCTGGTCTTTTGACCACACGGTCTTACCAAGATACTCCAGGTTGACCTGGTGACAGATCCCGGTGCCCGGGGGTACCACCCGGAAATTGTCGAACGCCTGCTGCCCCCAACGCAGGAACTCGTAGCGCTCCTGGTTACGCTCCATCTCGATGGCGACGTTGTCCTTGAACGACGAGGCATCGCCAAACTTGTCGACCATCACCGAGTGGTCGATCACCAGATCCACCGGCGATAGCGGGTTGATCATAGCGGGATCCTTGCCGGCTTTCTTGACCGCTTCGCGCATGGCGGCCAGATCCACCACGCCGGGCACGCCGGTGAAGTCCTGCATCAGCACCCGGGCCGGACGAAATTGGATTTCGGTGTCGGAGCCGCGGTCCTTCAGCCACTGCACCATGGCATCAATGTGACTGCGATCGACCGTAGCGCCATCCTCGTTACGGAGCAGGTTCTCCAGCAGAACTTTCAGTGAGAATGGCAGGCGGTTAATATCCCCGAGGGTGTCAGCCGCCTTCGGCAGGCTGTAGTAGTGGTAGGTCTTGCCTCCCGCTTCCAGGCTGGACAAGGTGTTCAGGCTATCGTTCGACATGGTCTGCCTCCTTTGCGTCGTATTCCGGCTGTTGCGATAACTATTGCACCGATTAAACAGAGTTCAACCGCGGACCCCTGAATGTTCGACATTCGCCCGCTGAATAGTGCCCTTGCAGTAGTGCCATTAGAGCAACGCCTTGGCATTGCTCCAAGATACCTACAATTGCCGTTCGCCGTACAGTTGAGCATACAGTCCGTCTTGCCGGATCAGCTCATCGTGATGGCCTTCTTCGATAATCCGTCCGTCCTCAAAGACATAGACCCGGTCCGCCTGCTTCACGGCGCTGAGCCGGTGAGCAATGATCAGCGTGGTGCGCTGGCTCAGGAAGGCTTCCAGATCCCGGTGCAGCTGGTACTCAGTCTCGGCATCCAGCGCCGAGGTGGCTTCGTCGAGAATCACGAGGGAGGGGTCCGACAGAATCATCCGGGCAATGGCCAACCGCTGGCGCTGACCGCCGGACAACCGCACGCCCTGCCGCCCGACCATGGTGTCGAGCCGAAGGGGCATGTCCGCCACCGTCTTGTCCAGCTGGGCAATCTGCAATGCCTGCCAGAGCTCGGTGTCAGTTTTCTCCCGCCCCAGGGTGAGGTTTTGGCGCACGGTGTCATTGAACAAGGCCGGATGCTGCAGCACCGTGGCCACGTGTTCCCGAAGGCAGGGCAGGCCGATTCTCTGCACCGGTACGTCATCAATCAGGATCTCCCCGCGCTGGGGCGTGTACATACCCAGAATGACCTGCACCAGGGTCGACTTGCCACCGCCACTGGTACCGACCACGGCGACTTTTTCACCCGGCTCCAGGCGTAGGTTGATGCCCCGCAGCACGGCCTCGTCGTCGTAACTGAAGTGTATGTCCCTGAGTGTGAGACTGACCGTGTGCCGTTCCCGGAAGGGGTTTTCCAGGGCCGGATAACGCGGTTCCTCCTTCAGCTCCAGCAACCGGTTTATCCGGCCCAGGGCAGCATTGGCGGCAAACCAGGCGTACTGCATGTTCAGCATCTCCTGCACCGGAGTCAGCATGAACCAGAGGTAGCCGAAAATGGCGAACATCATGCCGATGCTCAGATCGCTGAACAGCACCGTAACCATGGCTGCGCCACGGAAGACATCGACGCCGAACTGGAACAGCGCAAAGCTGGCCCGGGTGGCGGCGTCGCTGCGCCATTCAAACTGGATGGCGTGATCCCGGACCGTCCTTGCCCGATCAATCAAGTGACGCAGGTAGTGCTTTTCCCGGTTCGCCGCCCGGAGCTGGTGAATGGCATCGAGGGTTTCGGTCAGATCGCCCTGGAATTCCTCGTAGGCCTCGTTCTCCCGGCACTTCAGATCCTTGACCCGCTTGCCGATCAGGATAGTGGAAAATATCACCAGTGGATTAAACAGCAGAATCAGCAGGGCCAGCTGCCAATGCACCCACAACAACACCATGGCGGTGCCGGTCACGGTCAGGCTGGCCACCAGGAAACGACTGATGGTGGTGCCCAGGAACTGGTCTATGGTGTCCAGATCGGTGATGAAGTGGCTGCTGATGCCACCCGCGCCACGAGTCTCGTACTCGGACATCGCCACACGCTGCAAACGGCCGAGCAAGCGCGACCGGATCCGGAACACCACATCTTTGGAAACCTTGGAAAATTCCCGGGATTGCAGAACATTGAACGATAACGCCGCCAGCCTCAGGCCGAAGGCCACCAGCACCATCACACCGATATACACCAGCGGCTGCTGCCAGGCCTCCGGCAAGACCTGGTCCATCACCGGCAGCACCGGCCCGCTCTCTTCCAGTAGCACCTCATCCACCAGCACCGGCAACAGCAGGGGCACGGGCACACTCATAAGGGTCGCCATGATTGCCAGGCCATTGGCCTTTAACAGGCGAGGCTTATGCTTCAGCGCCAGCTGAAAAACATCGCGCCACTGGTATTTGCGCTGACCTTCGTCCTGATCGGCGGTCTGACTGGGGTGATGGTGCGGGTTCAAAAATCCTCCGGACTGAGTGCCTATCAAGATCGATACGATGGCGACCAGCCATCAGTCTACCGTGTCACGGGATTGCTGCGATTGCCGATCAGTTCTGTCATGATTGACCGACGCTTTTTCTGACGGACCAGGAACAAAACCCGCTGTGAAACACGACTGCCATTACCACCCCGGCGACCCGGCCAAGTGGCACTGCTCCGAGTGCCAGATGCATTACTGCACCCGCTGTATGCCCGATGCCGACACCCGCCAGCGCCGGGCACTCTGCCCGCAGTGCAGCAAGGCCATGCGTTACCTGGGCGCCGCCACCGAGGTGGTGCCCTTCTGGAACCGCATCGGCGCATTTTTCCGGTACCCGTTCCACAGCGATCCGCTGATGGTCATTGCCATCTGCACCCTGGTTCCCATTGTCGCCCCCGCCAATCTCATAGGCATTGTGATCTGGGTGCTGCTGGCCTTGGCCCTGTTCAAGTACACCTACGCGGTAATCAACCACACGGCCGAGGGCCACTTGAAACCGCCCCCGGTTTCCGTGGCGTTCAGCGGCAGTGGCTTCAGCATCGTACTACTGCAGTTTCTGGTGTTTGTGCTGATGGGCGGCCTGGTCGCTTCTGCCGGCATGCTGGGCGGGCCGCTATTGATGATGCTGACGCTGGCGTTCGTGGTGCTGGCGCTGCCGGCCAGTATCATGGTGCTGGCCATGGAGCGCTCGGTGGGCGCTGCCGTCAACCCGATGAACCTGGCCATGCTGATCTCCCGGATCGGCAGCCCCTATTTCCTGTTGTACGGTTACCTGATCCTGCTGACCCTGGCCTCGGGGGCCGCCCAGGATTTTGCCGTTAATCACTTCCCGTTCTGGGTGTCTCAGCCGCTGGCCGGCTTCTTGAACAGTACCTTCACTCTGATCCTGTTCCACATGCTGGGTTACCTGCTGTTCCAGTATCAAGAGGAGCTGGGTTTTGCCTCAGACCTGCAAGACGGGTTGGAGCAGCAGGACAGCCACCACCGTGATCGCAGTGCTCGCTTTGATGCGGACATCGACATGAATCTGAAAGACGGCAACTACGACCGGGTTCAGTCCATGCTGAAAGAAGCCCTGAAGCGTGACCGGGACAACAGCCAGCGCCTCGGCCAGCTGCATCAGCTGCTGACCGCCCGCAACGACGTCTCGGAGCTGTACCGCTATCACCCCCGATTGCTGGCCTGGCTGGCCGATCGCAACGACGGTGATAGCATGGCGGCGCTGCTGGACACCCTGCAAACCGCCGAACCCCAGTTCCGGCTCGACGACCCTGAACTGTCGGTGCGCTGCGCCCGAGCGCTGTACCACCGCGGCCAGTACAAACCCGTTTTGCGCCTGCTACAGGACTTCCACAAACGCTTCCCGGACAGCGATCAGCTCGCGCAGGCCTACCTGCTGGTCGCCAAGGCGCTGGCAAACGGAATGAATCAGTGGGAAAAAGCGACGGCGTTCCTGACCTTTATCCAGAAACGCTGCGGGAACGATCCGCTGCACAAACAGATTGGCACCTACCTGGAGCAGGCCGAAAAGCGCGAGCCGCTCAAGGGGCCGAAGGCGACCTTCGCAGTTCAGGAGTAGGCTAGCCGGGCGGGCTTGTTCCGAAACACGCTGTGAATACATCCATGTACGCTCGGCTCCGCCTCTCAGCGCTAACTGCTCCTGCGTCGCACTGAGAGTCCTGAACGGGCCGTCCTTGGCCCGTCCGTAAAGAGCTTCGCTCTTTACCCATGGCTCCGCACGGTTTCGGAACAAGCCCGCCCGACTACCCAGCAATCATTCAGTTCGCGTTCAACAACTGCCGGTAGTGCCGTGCCTTCGGCTCCATCTGTAACTTCTCGAATTCCTCCACCAGCAACCGGCAGGCCTCTGACGTAAGCAGCTGATCGCCAGTACCGCGCAGGCGCTCAAAGGCTTTTTCGGCGGCCTTCAGATCGTGCTGTTTCAGACTGGTGAACAGCACCCGGTTGTGGTCTTCGGCATCCAGGGGCTGGTGACTCTCGCCTTTGCCGAGGAATTCCTGCCAGATCTCAATCACCTGCTCCGGCTGGCGCCGGGCCAGCGCGTCGTTCATCAACTCCCGGGTTCGGTCCCGGTACTCCGGCAAATCCGGGCGTAACTTGGCCAACTGGTACAGGTGCTCAAGCAGAATGGGCCGGTCCGGATAATGCTCCCTCAAGGCTACAAACTGATGGTGGGCCAACTCGAACTCCATGCGGCCCAGGCTGGCCATGGCCTGGGCGTAGCCACTGGTGAAGCGGGCATCCTGCTCGTCTTCCTCGGGCTCGAAAAACTCTTCCCGCACCTGCAGCCAGCTGCGACCAAGCATCCACACCAGGCCGGCGCCAGCAACCAGGCCGCCGGCGTGCGCCATGTAGGCAATACCGGTAGCCCCGGCAAACCAGTAATCGTAGATCTCCTTGCCCAGCCAGACCGGCAGCATGGCCAGGGCCGGAGCCCGGAAATAATTGAAATACACCCCGAGAAAGTAGAAGAACCGGATTTTCTGCAGGCCATAGATGGCCACGTACATCCCCATCAGGCCGGAGATGGAGCCAGATGCACCAACCAGGGGAACGTAACTGCCCGCGGAAAATGCCGTGAACATCAGACCGGACAAGGCCCCGCAGATCAGATAGGCCACTAGGAAGCGCCCGGCCCCGAGGGCCTTTTCCACGGTGAAGCCCAGCAGGAACAAAAACACCAGGTTGCCGATGATGTGACCCCAGCCGCCGTGCAGGAACTGGTAGGTAATCAAGTTGTAGAGAGAGATTTCAGCCGGCACCAGGCCAAGCTGGAAGGAACTGAGTTTCTGGATGAAGTTCTCTTCGATGGGAAGCCGCTGCTCGGCCCAGCGAGCCCGATCGGCCGGCGCCCAGATCACTTGCTGGTTGTTCTGCAGGTAGCGGTAGAATTCCCGGTCCATCAGCAGGCTCACCGCCAACCAGAAGGGCTCGTCGCCCTCGCGCAGCTCCTGGAACTGCTGCAGCTCATGGACCCTGTCCTCGGCACCTTCGAAGCGGATCTGGCGCTGGAGGTAATCCTCGTAGGCCGGGGCCTCAAGGGATCGCAGGTCGGAATTCAGGTACTGACCCACCGCTTGTTCGATCTTCCGGCTGTCCCCACCCTGATAAAACAGGAAAACCAGCAGGCAGGTCAGCATCAGGCCGAGGGTGATCCAGGGCGGGCGCTTCCAGTTAACGGTGTTCTCGGCGGGGATTATCAGCATGGGCGGTCACAATTCATCACAATCTGTCCCTGAAAACCTGTTTTTTTACCACAGTAAGGCCTTCTTTTCGCGTTGTAATGTCTTTTAAGCGGTAAGGCGTCACGAATGCACTCCAGCAACGATGACCAATGCCATGGATTAGCTGGCGCCCTGTCATGCAAGGGTCACAGAAATACCATCTAATCAGGCCATCAGGGCTGCCGTGCAAACGCTTATCGACCTTTCGCCAATTGCCGTTAGTCCTGCGCCAACGAATAGTGAGCCGGACTAACAAGAAAAACCGGATACTGGAATCAAGGAAATTGCCAATGACCGTACTCGTTTTGGATAACCCAGAGCTGATCGCCAAGGCCGCCATGGCGTCCGGTTTCACAGCCGCTGCCCTTGCCACCGATACCAGGCGTCCGCACCGGATGAAGTTTCATTACGGCTTCAATAAGCATGCGCTGGACGATACCGACGTCGCCATTTTGCAGCAGCATGCCACCTATCTGCGGCAATACCCGGGTGTCCGGGTGCGCATTCACGGTCACTCCGACAATTTTGGCGCTGAGGATTACAACCAGTTTCTGTCCCGGCTTCGGGCCAACGCCGTCGCCAGGCTACTGATGCACGAAGGGGTAGCCGAGAACCAGATCCTACTGACCGGCTGGGGCTCAACCCGGCCACTGGCAACCCTGGAAGACCACGCGGCCAATCGCCGGGTGGAGCTGGAATACCTGACCCAGGATATGGACCAGGCGTTACAGGGCTAACATCGGCTCAAAAAAAGGGGGCTCGCAAGCCCCCTTTTTTGATGCCGGCCTGAGTAACTCAGCCGTATACCTTCCAGACATTCCACAACAGCAGCACGGCCGTGAACAGAATGGCCAGCCAGGTCATGATAATGCCCAGAAAGCGCGCCCAGTGGGTGCCGCCCCGGCCATTCAACATGCCCCAGGCATGCAGGATACGGCCGACCACCAACACCATGCCGGTCCAGTAAACCAGGCCGGTGGCAACACCGTTCAACTCAGCAATACCCAGCATAATCAGAGCAATGGGAGCGTATTCCACCAGATTACCGTGGGCCCGGACCGCCGCCTGAAAATCGCGGTCTTCGGTTACGCCAATGCCCTTCTTGAACTTGAGGCGGAACTTCACCACCTGAACCGACAGCACCAGCAAAAGAATGCCAATGACCGCGGCAAACACTCCGGTTACGGGTACGATCATGGTCAGCCCTTCTTGATCTGGCTAACAATGGCCAGCAGCAGGACCGCCCCCACCGTTGCCGTTACCAGCTCGCCAACCGCGCCCTGAGCCGCTAGACCGAGCAGACGGAACACGAAGCCGCCGATCACCGAGCCGACGATACCAATACCGACATTGGCCAGCACCCCAAAACCACGGCCTTTCATGATCAGCCCGGCCAGCCAGCCAGCAACACCGCCGATTATCAAAAACAGAATCAGATTCATGGTTTGCCTCTCCGTGAAGTTCGTTCAACAATTTTTCAGACCCGCAAAGCCTGCCCTGTTTACCCAGGCGCTTCAAGAACTTCCACAGGTCAGTGGGGGACAAATACAGAATGGCTACAGATCAGCGATAGCCTCGGCCATCAGCTTATGGCATCGGGCCATCAGCTCGGGAATGTCTGCGGTGGTCATCCCGGCCGTTTCGATGGGTGGCAGGATACGAACGGGCACCGGCTCGCGCTGACCGCGCCAACCCAGGATTTTATCCTGGTATTGGCGGGCACAGACCAGGGTAATGGGTGCGCCGGAGGCAACGGCGGCGTGGAAGGCGCCTTTCTTGAATTTCTGCAGGCCGCGGCCCTGGCTGCGGGTGCCTTCGGGAAACACCCACAGACTCTTTTGGTCGCGAACAATGGCTTCGCTGGTAGCCTGCATCACCGCAACGGCCTTGTGCGAGCGGGCGCGATTGAGGATCACGTTGCCACCGAGCCAGAATACCTGGCCAAAAAAGGGAATCCACACCAGCGATGACTTACCAACCGTGACTGTGCGCGGTGGCAGCAGGTCGCCCATCACGAACAGGTCGTCATTGTGCTGATGATTGGCAAGCACCACGGTCGGACGATCGGAGGGCATGTTTTCATGACCTTCGAGTGGCCGCTCCATGCCCAGCAGAGCCCGGCCCACTCGGGCCACCACTTTTGCCAATAACCGGTTGTTGTCCGGGTTAAACGGCCGGGCCAGATACAGCACCAGTGCAAACAGGCAGATAACCGGTACGCTCACCCAGGCCAGGAATTTTCTTAACGCTCCCATGACATCCAACTCTATCGCCAAACTTTGGCGCACAAGTGTACGCTAACCTCAAATTCCGGCAACAGTATCCATTGGTTCCAGTTGGTTACGTTTTAGCGGTACCTCGGCACGGGCCTCCACCACATACCGCAGGGGACCACGGGCGTCCATGCCGTCAAACGGATAACAGGTCACCAGAATCAAGGCATCGTCGGCCAGTGCCCGGGTATCAATCTGCTCCGATCTGCTGTCGACAATCCGCGTGGCCTGAACCCGGTAATGGCGCCAGCCACCCGCCCGGTCCTGCAACCGCAGTTCGCTGCCGGTCTTCAGATACTGTAGCTGATCAAAATGGGTATCGCGGTGACCGGCAATGATCACCGGGCCCCGACTGCCCTCCGCGCCCAGCAGTTGTCCCGGTCCAAATGCCAGGCTCTCGCCATGACCACCCGCCAGCACAATCATCGAGTCGCCCAGTTCCGGCACGGTTAACCGGGCTACCGGCCAGGTGTCGGCCCAGGGCCAGGGCCGGGTTTCGATCTGCCGGGCCTGGCTCTCGGCCCAGGCCAGCTCCAGCAGTTCCTGGGCAACCACCGCCTTGAGGGGAATCCACAGTCCGAACACCAGCAAAGTCGCGGACGATGTCAGCAGCAACAGCAACAGACGGCTCATGAGGTGGCCCTCCGCCGTAACAATCCGAAGGCCAGGGTAAACATCAGTCCAATCAGGCCCAGGGCGCTAAACAACGGGGCCAGCGTTGCGGTCTGGGGGTAACGCAACATGCCGTCCTGAGCACCCGCGGGTAACAACGTGGGTAGGTGCTCGGTTTCAGCGGTTTCCCCGCTCGGCCGGGCCGGCTCATCATCCACCGCGACAAAGCTGGTGTAGGGCGACATTAGGCTGTGCTCCACCGCCAGCTCGGTCACCCGCGCCTTGTTTGGCTCGCTGCCTTCCACACGCGCACTATCCAGCAGGTGGTCGATTTTCTGCCTGGCCCACTGGCGATTCAAACCACGTCCCGGCGCCGCTTGCTGCGCATCCAGCGATTGTACCCAGCGCCGACCACCGGGCAACTGGCCAGAGACCTTCACCACACCCGACGGTGCGGTGCCGCGAACCACTTGTATCAGCGGCTCACCCCGGAACAGATCACCGGTGCGGGCGGGGAAGCGTTCAA
This sequence comes from Marinobacter sediminum, assembly GCF_016820575.1. GTDB lineage: Bacteria > Pseudomonadota > Gammaproteobacteria > Pseudomonadales > Oleiphilaceae > Marinobacter > Marinobacter sediminum. The sequence goes on from NZ_JAEMQH010000001.1 coordinate 386,428, forward strand.
CCTTGCCGCTTTGCTCCGGCCACTGCACCCGGACATCGGTCAACACCGGTGCTTCCATAGCGGAGAACAGGCGCTGCAAAGGCCCACTGACATCAGCCGGGTCCTGAATGGCGGTGTACAGGCCGCGGCCCCAACGTGCCGCTTCACGCATGAAGTGCATGTTGGGAGCCGAGCCAATGCCGACTGTAAACAGACGCTGGCTGCCAAGCTGCTGGCGTATCTGGGCAAACAGGGCGGCTTCATTACCAACCGCACCGTCGGTAATAAACACCACCTGGCGCACCCGCTCGCCGGCGTTTTCGCCAGCGCTGGCGGAGCTAGCCAGCGCCCGCTCCAGCGCCGGGGCCATCTCGGTGCCGCCATCGGCCTGCAAATTAGCAACATACCGTCGGGCCCGCGCCAGGTTGTTGGCGGTGGCCGCCTCCGGTTGCATGAACAATGCATGGGTCTGGCTGTTGAAGCGGATAACGTTAAAGCGGTCGTCCGGGGTCAGGGTCGCGAGCCCCTGCTGGAGTGCCGACCGGGCCTGGCGAATGGATTCCCCGGCCATGGAGCCGGAGGTGTCAATCACGAACACTAGATCCCGTGGCAGCACCTGGGCCTCATTCACCCCAGGCACGATCATGGTTAGCAGGTAATCGTCCTCCCGCCAGCGCTGGTGAAATACCGCCGCCGTTGGCTCCCGCCCGGCCAATGGCTGCCAGCGCATCACAAAATCCCGGTCCATCAGTATCTGCTCAGACTGCACCTGAACCGCCTGACCATCGAAGCTCGTCTGCAACGGATGGGACGGACTGGTAACCCGGGCCAACGGTAATCCGGCATCAATGGTCATCCGGATATCCGCTCGATGACTGGTGGCGGCAACCTCATCCGCCTGGACCGTAAACGGGCTGATGGCATCGGCATCCGGCACCTGGGTCGACGGCAGCGCCCAGCCGCCGTGCCATTCCCGGGGCTGTTCTGCCAGCGGCTGTCCGGGCATGTACCGCGGCATCAGAGTGGTGGGCACCCGCAACTCAAACTGCCCCGCGTGGTAGTGCACCGGTTGCTGATATTGAAGCTCAACACCTATAGTCTCGCCCGGGGGGATGTTGGCCACCCGGGCGGTGAAAAGGTTTGGCCGCTGCTGCTCGACGTTGGCGGCACTCTGCCCGGCGGAACGGGCGTTTTCATAGGTCTTGCGAGCCTCCGCTTTCGGCTGCACCTCGCCAACGATAGTGCGCTCACCCACGGTCATGGTCAGCCCATAGACACTGGCTTTCTCCGGCAACGGAAACACAAACACGCCCTCGCGCCAGTCATCGCTGGTATTGCGAAACCGTCGCGACAGCTTGGTTTCCGCCAGCAGGCCACTGACCTCAATATCAAACTCACTGTCCAGAACGATGGCCGGCTGCTGCCAGCGGCCGGTGGCGTCCACGAAGTGCAGCACACCGGCACTGTCCGGCTGGCGCTGATCCGCCTCGGCATAAAGCGGATGGACAAACAGCATCAGCAGGACCGCCAGCCACAAGCTGACGCCTTCGGCAAAGCGCCGGGCCCGGCGACGCTGGCTGTCGGTGCGCGTGGGTGTTAATTTGAGCAATCCGGTGGAGAGCATCATGTCGGGATCCTTTTCGCTGCATGCTTGGTCGAGGTGTCAGCATTTCAGCAATCCCGCGGGTATAAGAGGTGGCAGAACCGGGCATTCCGGCCGCAAATAATGATCAATTGTGGCAACCATCGGTGACAGCCTTGTGCCGATGCCTGCAAATGTTTAAATAACAGTTCCCCTATTAATCAGACCGTAACCAGACTGTCGTGACCATGAAGAAGCACATTGTTCTGATCGAAGACGAGCCTGCCATTCGCGACAATTACCGGGTCGCGTTCGAACGCCGCGGTTACCAGGTGTCGGCCTTCGGCGACCGGCCATCGGCCTGGCAGGTGCTGCGCCAGGAGTTGCCGGATATTGCCATTATTGATGTCGGCCTGGGCGAGGAGCCGGAAGGGGGCTTTGCCCTGTGCCAGGACCTTCGCGCGCACTCCAAGACCCTGCCGATTATTTTCCTGACTGCCCGGGACAGTGACATCGATTCGGTGCACGGCCTGCGCCTGGGCGCCGACGATTACGTCACCAAAGACATGAGCATGGAGCATCTGCTGGCCCGGGTGACCGCGCTGTTACGGCGAGCCGAGGCCTGGACTGAAGCCCTGCAGAAGCCCGATGAAGTGCTGGAGCGGGGGCGCCTGACCCTGAACCTCGACCGGATGACCGTGGCCTGGGACGACCAGCCGCTGGACCTGACCGTAACCGAGTTCTGGATGTTGCACTCGCTGGTGCGGCATCCCGGCCATGTGCGCAGCCGCGATCAGCTGATGGAAGCCGCCAGCACCGTGCTCGACGACAACACAGTGACCTCCCACATCAAGCGGATTCGCCGCAAGTTCATCCAGGTGGACAACCGGTTTAACGGCATCCAGACCGCCTATGGCATGGGTTATCGCTGGAACGCCCATGAGGTCTGAGCCTTGACCCTGAAGCGGCAGCTTCTGGTTGCCAGCCTGCTCATGCTGTTCATTCCATGGGCGGGTCTGCAGTTTGTGCTGGAACTGGACGACGCCCTACGCCAGCAGGCCGGCGAGCAGCTTCGGATGCAGGCCAAACGGCTGGCTGAAACCGCCGGCGACGCGCTTATTGGTCAATCACCGGTAACCTCCGATGAGCCCGCCATTTACGTCGACACCCTGTACCGCTCGCTGAATCTGGATGGCTACCCGGACGACTGGCCCGGCTACGAGGAAGGTGCAGCGAATGAGGAAAGTCCAGTCTCAGCGCCAATCAGTGGCGAAGCGGAAACCAGCCAGCCCGCCCTGACCTGGCAGGCTGCTTCGGATGGCCGCCACCTGTACCTGCTGATTCGCATCAGCAACCGGCAACCGGTGCTGTACGACCCGGGCAATCCCGACGCGCCCCACGACCGCCTTTTGCTCTGGCTGCAGTCACCTGCGGATACCGTCGATAAGGCTGTCGAGCAGCAAACCTGGCTGATCCGCACCACCGCACCCGGCACGTTCTACGCGCTAAATGGAGGGGATGGTGAATCTGGAAAAGCCAGTAAGCGCCCCGACTACCGGGTAACGGGGAGCTGGCAATCCACGCGTTCAGGGTGGCAACTGGAACTCCAGATGCCGGCACCGCCGGCAGGCAGCCGGCTTGGTTTTGGTGCCCGCTGGACCGTTCAGTATGAACAAGTCGGCGTGAACACGACAACAGAACCGCTGCCCATGCTGGTGCGTCCGAACCAGGCACTGGAACGGCAACTGGAGCCGCGCCTCAACCCCGGCCAGCGGGTGAGGGTACTTGAGCCGGCTGGCTGGGTGCGAGCTCAACAGCAGGTCAGCGCGGAGCATACCCGGCCGGAATTTGACCAGCTCAGTCCGCTGGAAGTGACCGAGCAAATCAGCCTCAATGCCCTGCGGGCGCTGATCCGGTTCTATCAGCCTGAGCCGGCTCAAGCGCCCGGCGACGGCCACAAATTAATCCCGGAGGCGCAACCGTCGGAAGGCCTGGTCCGACACAGCGATGGCAGCATCTGGCTGCTGACCAGCGAACCGGTGTTTGGCGGCCGCACTCTGATCCTCGAGCAGTCCCTGGACCAATTGCTAACCCTATCCGGCTCTGCCCTGGGCTCGGTCATTGCCCGCAGCACCCTGATTATCGTTGGCCTGACCCTGGTGCTGCTGGGCTATGCCAGCTGGTTGTCCTGGCGCATCACGAGGCTACAGCGGGCGGTCAGTGCCAGTGTTGACGACGATGGCCGAATTATCGGCAACCTGCCACCCGCCAAAGCCAACGATGAACTCGGGCAACTGCAACGCCATTTCAGCCAGATGGTGGATCGCCTGCATGGTTACAACCGCTATCTGGAGAGCTTTTCCCGGCGCCTGTCCCACGAGCTGAAAACCCCGGTCGCAGTGGTGCGTTCATCGCTTGAGAACCTCAGCCACAGCGAATCGGAAGCTGAGCGGACGCAGTACCTGCGCCGAGCCTCGGACGCCACCGATCGCTTGCGCCAGATCCTGAACGGCATGAGTGAAGCGGCCCGGCTGGAACAGAGCTTTGATCACGCCGACAAGGAGCCCTTCGATCTGGCCGAGGTTGCGGCCCAGGCCACCGCCGCCTATCAGGGCTTGGACCCAAGCCACCGGATTCAGTACGTCGGCCCGGAACAAGGGCTGGCCATGACCGGCTCACCGGAACTGATCGTGCAACTGCTGGACAAACTGGTGGATAACGCCCGGGACTTTACCCCCGAGGGTGGGCTGATTCAGGTGGCCCTGGCCTCGCAGCCGGACGGCCTGTGCCTGACCGTGTTCAATGAAGGATCGGCACTGCCGAACAATACTGGCACCGACATCTTTGACCCGTTCGTTTCCCTGCGCGACGGACGCGAGGAAGGCCACCTCGGGCAGGGCCTGCTGATTGTCCGCCTGATCGCCGATTTCCATGGCGCGAACGTAGACGCGGCCAATGCCGCCGAAGGCGGCGTGGATGGCGCCCGGTTCCGCGTCACCCTGCCCCCGAACGGCTGAGGCTAGTCCTGCGCGAACGGATGCCCCGCGAACTGGCGATAAAACTGATTGGCCGTGCGGCCGTTGCGAACGCCCTTGCCGGTCGCAAACCGAATGGCGTGCCGGTGCAGCGCCTCCCGGTCCGGCACCTCCGGGAACAAGGCATCGACAGCCTGTAGGTAGACGTCCTGTGAGAACGGGTAGAACGACAACTGAAGACCAAAGCGATCCGCCAGCGAAACCTGCTCCTCGATGGCTTCGGCCGGGTGCAATTCGCCATCCTGCATGGTGCTCTTGAGGTTGTCGGACATGAACTCGGGCATCAGGTGTCGGCGATTGGAGGTGGCATAAACCCGGACATTCTCCGGCGGCAATTCCAGCGATCCTTCCAGCACGCTCTTTAACGCCTTGTAGCTGGATTCGCCGACATCGAACGACAGGTCGTCGCAGAAAATCACGAACCGGAAACTCAGATCGCAAATGTCATCGACAATTTCCGGCAAGTTCACCAGATCGTCCTTGTCCACTTCGATCATCCGCAAACCGCGATCACTGTAGCGATTCAGCAGAGCCTTGATCAGCGAGGATTTTCCGGTGCCCCGGGAGCCCCAGAGCAGGGCGTTGTTGGAAGGCTGGCCAGCCAGGAATCGTTCGGTATTCCGGGCCAACGCCTGTTGTTGGCGATCGATACCGGTCAACGCCTCCCACTGCACCGGATCGAGGCGGCGGATTGCGCGCAAACCGGACCGATGCCGGCGCCAAACGGCAGCGGGCGTGGTGGTCCAATCCACTGAACTGGCAACTGTACTGGTCACTGGCATACCCCTTCTGTCCTATTCCGTCCACCCTCGGCTTGTGAAACACTGAAGCCCTGGATGGATTCTGTAACACGGAGACTTTACCTCAAATGGCCGTAAAATCCGTCGCCCTGGTGGCGCACGACAACAAGAAGAAGGAACTGGTGGACTGGGTTGCCGAAAACCGCACCCGCTTTACCGCACTAACCCTGTACGCAACCGGCACGACGGGCCGCCTGCTCCGCGAACATCTCAAACGGGACGATATCCGTTGCCTGCTCAGTGGCCCCCTGGGTGGCGATCAGCAGATCGGAGCCAAGATTGCTGAAGGCGAAATCGATCTGCTGGTGTTCTTCTGGGATCCCCTGGAACCCCAGCCGCACGACCCGGACATCAAGGCCCTGCTGCGCATCGCTGCGCTGTGGAATATTCCAGTGGCCTGCAACCGGGCGACAGCAGAATTTATCCTGACCTCGGCCTACATGACGGACGATCACCACCAAGCCAAGCGGCCCGATTTCAACGACTACACCGGCCGCAAGGTCTCTTCCTGACAACCGGCCCCCGTTGGGCAAGGCCGACTGCACGGACTAAACTGAAACAAACAATAATGTCTGACAGCCGGCAACCCAATGAACGACAGGTTCGCCCCCCTCAAGAGTTCACTTCTCACTTGCCTGGGGCTAGTCGTTTTCACTGTACTTCTGATTTGCGCCTGGCAACCGGCCCTGGGCGCCGAAACCTCCGACGAAAAAACCACTGTCTCCATCGGCGTCGTCGCTGACAGCAAACCCTATTCCTTTTTTGAAGGTAGAGTCACCTCCGGCTTATCGGCCGACATACTCAAGGAAATCGCCGCCAACAGCGGGCTGGAGTTTGAGTTCCGAGTCGGGAACTGGCCCGAGCTCTATGCCGCTTTTCTGAACGGAGAGCTCGACGCCATTGACGCCATCTCGTACCGGGAAAGCATGGCTGAGGAAATCCTGTTCACCGAGCCCTACCACATCCGACAAACCTACCTGATGCAGGACGACACCCGGCCGATCGGGCACATTCAGTCGCTGGCTGACCTGCAGGATATGAAGATTGGGGTGGTAGAAGACGTGTACTACCGCGACTTGCTGGTCGAACAGGGTATTGATATCAGCACCTACGACTCCTTCCCGGGCCTGGTGCGGGCCCTCGCCTTTGGCTGGGTGGACGCCATCATCGGACCGCGGCTGAGCCTAAAATACCAGGCCAAAATCGCGGGTTTGGATTTCCTTTCGATCGCCGCGGAAGCCCCCCTCGGCCCCCTAGCGCAGGAGGACCTGCGCATCGGTGTACGAGCGGAGAATCCCGTGCTGTTCCGCAAGATACAGCTGGGACTGGCGGCCATTTCCAAACCGAGAAGAAACGAATTACTGCAACGCTGGCAAGAGTTTGGCGGTGCCAGCCTTATTGGTGGGGCGGAGTTTCAGTTGGACGAAAACCAGAGGGAGTTCCTGGCTGAGCTGGGACCGGTTCGGGTCGGCCTGATGGAAGACTATGCGCCGTTCAGCTTCAAAGACGCTGGCAAACTTCAGGGATTTTCAGTGGATGTGCTTACGCGGCTGGCTGATCTCACCGGGCTTCAGGTCATTCCTGTCAGCGGCCAGTGGTCTGAACTGTTTCCAATGCTGCGTGATGGCACCATTGATGTTCTCGGCAATATGTCGCTGACCGAAGAGCGCAAAACCTTTACCAGCTTTACCGCTCCTTACTACATCATTCCCAATGTCGCATTTACCCGAGACGGCGGCCTCGTATTCGATAACTTGAGCAGCCTTCAAGGTTTATCCGTTGGTATCAGCAAAGGTATTTACTATCAGAACGAGGTCGTCAGCATACTCGGAGACAACACTAAGGTGTTCGACTCCCAGGAATCGATGTTTTCAGCTCTGGAGCAGGACCGCATCGATGTGGCGCTGGCAGCCTTGCCCAACGGTAACTACTGGGTTCAGGAACTCCGCATCCCGGGCGTTCGAATTGCCGGTGAACTGGTGCTGGAAGATCATCCCGGGGAGGACCTGAGATTTGGTGTCCGCCGGTCACTCGCCCCTCTGGCCAGCATTCTGGATCATGCGCTGGCGACGATCAGCCCGACCGAAATGCGAACGATCGAAAATCGCTGGCTGGGCGCCTCTTCGGCCACGAACAACCAGAGCCTCAGCAAACCCCAATTTTCTGCTGAACAGCAGCTGTGGCTGGACCAGCGCAACCGAACCATCACCTACTGCATTGACAACGACTGGATGCCCCTGGAGGGGCTGGATTCATCAGGTAATCACACCGGCTTATCGGCTGAGGCCCTGCGCCTGTACAGTGAACGCGGCGACATACAGTTCAAGCTGGTGCAAACCGAGTCCTGGCAGGCCAGCCTTGAGGCGGCACGGGACCGGCGCTGCGATATGCTCTCGCTGGCAATGCGCACCCCCGAGCGGGCTCAGTACATGAACTTCACTACGCCGTACCTGCACGTACCCAACATTATTTTGGGACGCATCGAGGCGCCGTTCATTGAAAACGTCGGGGACCTCCGCAACCAGCGAGTAGGCCTGGTGCGGGGCTACGCCTTTGCCGAGCTTCTGGAATACCGCTACCCCGGTCTTAAACCGGTCGAGCTGGAGTATGAGACCGAAGGTCTGAAACGGTTGCAGGACGGTGCGCTGGATGGCTACGTCACTACCCTGGCAACCGCCATGTACCACTTGCAGGAGCTGGGCCTGGCCGATATCAAAGTGATTGGCCGCATACCCGCTGACTGGTCATTATCGGTCGCCACCCGCAGTGATGAGCCCTTCCTGCTCGACATCATGCAAAAACTGGTGGACAGCCTGACCCCGGAGGAACGGCAAAACCTGGAAAGTTACTGGCGCAACATCAAGATTGAGCAGTCGGTGGATTACCGCGTGGTCTGGCAAGTGCTGGGCATTGCCTTGTTTGGCGCCTCACTGCTGTTCTACTGGAATCGCAAGCTTGACCGGGTTAACCGCCAGCTGGAGGGAGCCAACGCCGCCCTCGCCCGCCTGAGCGTGACCGACGATCTGACCCAGCTGGGCAACCGCAGCTACTTTGACCGTGAGTTCCGCAAGAGTTTTCAATGGTGCCAGCGCAACCGCGACGGATTTGCCGTCGCCATGGTCGATGCTGATCTGTTCAAGGGTATCAACGACACCTACGGCCACGAAGCCGGGGATCACTGCCTGAAAGCTCTGGCCGAAAAAATGCGCCATCATTTCAGGCGCGAGACCGATCGCCTGGCCCGCTTTGGCGGCGAAGAGTTTGTCATTTTCACCACCTTCCAGACCTCGAAAGAGATTGTTGAGCGCCTCGACCGATTCCGCGATGCCGTCGCCGACGGCCCAACCGTCTATAGCGGAAAGGAAATCCACCTTACCGTGAGCATCGGATTGGCCACCGGCGTGCCGGAACCAGACGACTCGCCAGCGCATTTCCTGCGGCTCGCGGACCAGGCGCTCTATGCCGCCAAGAAGAATGGCCGTAACCGGCTGGAAGTGCGCGCCATCAGGGATTGATGGGTGCTAGACTGCAAAAAAATCACAAGGAGGACACCATGGCACGCATCTACGAGGACAATTCCCTTTCCATCGGAAACACCCCCCTGGTCCAGCTCAATCGGGTAAGTGACGGGGCCACCATCTGGGCCAAGATTGAAGGCCGCAACCCCGCCTATTCCGTAAAATGCCGCATCGGCGCGGCCATGATCTGGGATGCCGAGAAACGTGGGGTCCTGAAACCCGGCATGACCATTGTAGAACCCACCAGCGGCAATACCGGCATCGCGCTGGCTTTCGTCGCGGCGGCCCGCGGTTACCGGCTGGTGCTCACCATGCCGTCTTCCATGAGCCTGGAACGACGCAAGGTACTCAAGGCACTGGGTGCTGAGCTGGTTCTGACCGAGCCCGCGAAAGGCATGCCGGGGGCAATCGCCAAAGCCGAAGAGTTAGTCGCCGCCGACCCGGATACCCACTTCCTGCCCCAACAGTTCCAGAACCCGGCCAACCCTCGCATCCACGAGGACACCACGGGCCCGGAAATCTGGCAGGACACCGACGGCGAGATCGACGTCTTTGTGTCCGGCGTGGGCACTGGCGGCACCCTGACCGGCGTCTCACGCTATATCAAGGAAACCCGGGGCAAGAAAATCACCACGGTGGCCGTGGAGCCAACCGATTCACCGATCATTACCCAGACCCTCAACGGTGAAGAGCCCAAACCCGCTCCCCACAAGATTCAGGGCATTGGCGCTGGGTTTGTGCCAAAAAATCTCGATCTGGACATGGTGGATCAGGTGGAAACCGTGTCTAACGAAGACGCTATGGAGATGGCTCATCGCCTGATGCAGGAAGAGGGCATTCTTTGCGGTATTTCCTGCGGTGCGGCGGTGGTTGCAGCGGTTCGTGTCAGCAAACAGCCAGAGTACAAGGGCAAGAATATCGTGGTGGTGCTGCCGGATTCGGCGGAACGCTATCTGTCGTCAGCGTTGTTTGCCGATCGGTTTGGCGATCTGGAAAACAAACAGTAGGCATTTAACGCGGGGCACGGCCGCTGGCCGCGCCCCTGCTGATCCTTAGAACTGGTACTTCAGACCAACTCGACCGGTATCAAATTCAGGTCCATCGTTGGTGACCTGACCGTTGAAGTCATCTTCGTCGATATCCACGTTGTAGTGGTTGTACTCGGCAAATGCGGTCAGCTGGCGCGTGACCCGGAAATCGACGCCGGCCCCCACAAACGGACTCACCTCATCGTAGGTTTCGTCTTCATCAAACGCGTCTACATCGAACGCTGATGCAAAGGCACCCACCTTACCGTATACGCCGAAGCTGTCAGTTAGCGGGAGCCGACCAACGGCACTTAGCCCCGCACCCTTCAATTTCCCTTCAACGTCGTCTTCACCAAAATTACCAAAATCGATGTATTCCGCTTCCAGGGCAAAGAACGGATTGAACTGGTAGCCCAAGGCGACACCGAGCATGTCGTTTTCGTCTTCGAATTCACCGCCGTGGGCCTTATAACCACCATAGCTACCACTGATGTAAGGCCCAGTCTGTTCACGATCAACACCATCCTGCGCCCAGACAGCCGGCGCGGTAAACGCAGTCGCGGTCAGAACGGTGGCACAGGCAAAACGGGTTGTGGAATTCATAAGGCAGTCCTCCTAGTGAGTTCAGATGTCCTTTCTTCCATGCAATCACATACCTACGATGCGATTGCGTGGTTGCACCTTAACCGGGTTCCTGCCTGATGGGGGTTAAAATCGGACTACAAAATCGTCATCTTCTGTTCATTCAATGGTCGTCGCTGTTGCTCGCCAGCCCCATGCAATTGGCGTACAACGTCGTCGTTGCCGGCCAGTCGGAGAAGACCGCGATAACGCCAACCTCCCGGGCCAGCACGTCAAGAACTGTCAGCATGTCGCCGTCGTTGTTGATGGCGTCGGTCACGCTCTGGTAGTACCAACCACCGCCTTCAGCCAACGGACCACTGCGCTCCAGTGACCAGGCGATCATATCGAGGCCAGCCATGCCGGCATTTTTGGCGTATTCCGACGGAACGATTTCCTGGTTGCCGTTCAGTGCCAGCATCTTCCAGATCGCCGGCGCCAGAATGTTCACGCCCTGCTTCTTCAACCCCTCCATATAAGAAAGGGAGCTGTTCTGCGCCGTGGGTTCAGCCATGTCCAGAAACACCGCCTGACGGCCATAGCGCGGGGTTTCATTCACCCAGAACAGGACGTCATCCAGGTTGAACGATTGCGGCCAGACATCATTCGGGTTCACGCCGGCTTCGCGATACTCGGCGATCAGTTGGCGGGCATAATCCTGCTGGCTGTAATCACCCTCGAATGGCATCTCCACCACTGGCGTTTTCAGTTCCGGCGTGAACTTCACCCCCAGGGTCTTGAACAGCTCGATGCTCTCCCTGTGACTCATCAAGGTGCCGCGAGAGGAGTAAAGGTCGGTGCGCCAGTCCGCGGTACCGCCGACATACTCTTCGGGCGTAGTCGCCATGGGATCGTAAGCATCCATTTTGCCTTTCAGCGACTTGAACTCGGCCAGAGTGATGTCACTGGTCCGGCATTCCGCCTGCGCCTCCCGGCCGCTGGCCGGATCTGCCGGCACAAACGGCTGTGTGCACTTGGCGTTCAGTTCGGGCACGGTGACGATGTTGGTGGTGGTGTGAAGATCGTTCTGGGCATGACGGCAGACCAGCTGCCGATCCTTGGTAAACGCCACATCGCACTCAACAATACCAGCGCCCATACGGGCGGCCGCAATGTAGGATTCACGGGTATGTTCCGGGAACTGCAGCGGTGCGCCCCGATGACCAATGGAGAAATCCGTTCGCTTCATAGTCTTGGTGCGACAGGCCTGCAGGCGCTGTTTCAGCGGGCCCTCATCCATGTCGTCCACCAACCAGAATGGTCGCGGCCCGACTTCAACAGACGCCTGGGCTTGGGCGACCGCCAAGGGCACCAAACACAACACCATGGTTACCAGTAGACGTAACTTCATACCCAGCTCCTTTTGAAATGAATGGTCTGACAAAATGTACTGACAGGTCAGTGTTCACTCAGAGGGTTACGTTAGCATGACCTTAATTTGACAGGGTGTTGCGTATGGGCAAAAAAAAGCCAGCGGCTCAAGTCCGCTGGCTTTTTATAGGGCAATTACCGCCCGAAAAGGCGGCTGCCATCAGAATGCCGGGACGACGGCACCTTCATAGTTTTCCATGATGAAAGCCTTCACTTCATCGGAGTTCAGAGCCGCGGCCAGCTTCTTCATGGCGTCGCTGTCCTTGTTGTCCGGACGGGCAACAAGGATGTTCACGTAAGGCGAATCAGAACCTTCAATCATCAGCGCGTCTTCAGTCGGGTTCAGGCCCGCTTCGAGCGCATAGTTGGTGTTGATCAGGGCCACGTCGACCTGGTTCAGGATGCGCGGCAGCGTTGCGGCTTCCAGTTCCTTGAAGTCGAGGTCTTTCGGGTTGTCAGCAATGTCACGGGGTGTTGCAGTGATCTTGCTGGCATCCTCAAGGGTAATCAGGCCAGCTTTCTGAAGCAGCAGCAGGGCACGACCACCGTTGGTAGGATCGTTGGGAATAGCCACGACTGCGCCGTCTTCCAGATCTTCCAGAGAATCAATCTTGCTGGAATAGGCGCCGAACGGCTCCACGTGAACACCGGTGACAGTAACCAGCTCGGTGCCACGGCCAGCATTGAATTCATCCAGATACGGCTGGTGCTGGAAGAAGTTAGCGTCCATCCGCTTCTGATCAACCTGGATGTTGGGCTGGATGTAGTCAGTGAATACTTTCACATCCAGCTCGACGCCCTGCTCGGCCAGAGCTGGCTTTACGAATTCGAGGATTTCAGCGTGCGGCACCGGTGTTGCTGCCACGGACAGTTCTTCAGCAGAAGCGGCAACAGAGAAAGTTGCAGCTGCGGCCAGCGCCGCCAATGATTTCTTGAGGTTCATAAGAGTATCTCCTGTTTGAATTATTTACGGCTGAAATGCAGCACCAGGCGGTCGCCCAGCATTTGCAGCACTTGAACAAAAATCACCAACAACGCCACGGTAATAACCATGACATCGGTCTGGAAACGTTGGTAGCCAAAACGGATCGCCAGATCGCCCAGACCACCGCCACCAATAACGCCGGACATGGCCGCGTAGGACACCAGGGTGATCGCGGTGACGGTAATGCCCGCGATGATACCCGGCAGTGCCTCTGGCAACAGGGCGCCGAACACGATCTGTTTTACGCTTGCGCCCATGGCCTGGGTCGCTTCGATAATTCCGCGATCAACCTCGCGCAGCGACGTCTCCACCAGCCGGGCAAAAAATGGCGCTCCGCCTGCCACCAGCGGCGGTATGGCACCGGCCACACCCAGCGAAGTGCCTATCAGCATCACCGTGAACGGAATCATCACGATCAGCAGGATGATAAAGGGCACCGACCGTAGCACGTTCACCACGAACGACAACACCGCGTATGCCGCCGGCTGCTCCAGCAGCTGGCGCTTGCCAGTAAGGAACAACAGCACCCCGATCGGCAAACCAATCAGCACACTGAACAGCAGGGACATGCCCACCATGATCAGGGTGTCCCAGCTGGCCAGGCCAATCTCTGACCAATCCACGTTACTCAACAGTCCGTCCATCAAGGCTTCCATCAGCGCAGCACCTCCACGTGAACGTCGGCGGCTTTGAGCGCGCTCATGGCAACATCAAGGTCACCACCGACCAGCGACAAGGTGAGCTGCCCGTAGGGTGTGTCCTTGATGTGATCGATACGCCCGGACAGGATGCTGAAATCGACACCCGATTCGCGCGCCACGCTGCCCAACAACGGCTTGTAGGTGGCATCGCCCTTGAAAGTGAGACGCATGATACGGCCTTTGGCCTTCTGCAGATCTTCCTGCATCTCTTCGCTGTCGATGCTCTCGCTTTCGAACACGAAATCCCGGGTGGTTGGGTGTTGCGGATGCAGGAACACTTCGCTGACCGGCCCCATTTCCACCACTCGGCCGGCATCCATCACCGCGACCCGGTCGCACACCCGGCGCACCACGTCCATCTCATGGGTGATCAGCACAATGGTCAAACCAAGTTCGCGGTTTATGTCCGCCAGCAGCCTCAACACCGACTGGGTGGTTTGCGGGTCCAGGGCGCTGGTGGCTTCATCGCACAGCAGGATGGTTGGACGGCAGGCCAACGCACGGGCAATACCGACCCGCTGTTTCTGACCACCAGACAGCTGTGACGGGTACTTGTTGGCGTGATCACTCAGGCTGACCCGGGCCAGCAGTTCCTGCACCCGGTCCCGGATTTCCGCTTTCGAGTAAATACCCGCCAGCTTCATGGGAAACGCGATGTTGTCGGCTACAGTTTTCGAAGACAGCAGGTTGAAGTGCTGAAAAATCATTCCAACCTTGCGCCGGAACGCGCGCAACTCAGACGCGCTGTAGTCGGTGATGTTCTCGTCGTCGATCAGAATCCGACCGCCGGAGGGCGGCTCAAGCAGATTGATCAGACGAACCAGCGTGGACTTGCCCGCGCCGGAATGACCGACGATGCCAAAGACCTCGCCGGTTTCAATGGTCATATCAGTGGGGTGAAGCGCGGGGATCGCCCGGCCGTCCACCTGATACGACTTCTGTACCTGGTCAAATACAATCACGGTCAGCGCCTTGTGGGTGCAGCGATTAAAGCCGGCGATTATAGCCCATTCGGCCGCCAAACCCGAATTCGGGGCCTATCGCCCGTGTGGGTAGTTGCCCTTACACAAACCGTTACCTGACACCCACTCCCGCGGTGCATTAGACTGACTTGAAAGGCGCTCCGAATCCTAACAATCACCGCCCCGAGACCACTACTGTGACCACCGACAACAAGACCACCCCTGCACGGATGACCTCGACCCAGGCCTGGGTGACCTATCTGAGCAAGGTAGAACTGCCGGTTCTGGCCAATACGCTGCGACGCATCAATGAACTGGCCGACAACCGCAACAGCACGGTCAACGAGTTGGCCAGCGTCATCCTGAACGACGCCCAGCTCACCTCCCAGGTGTTACGGCTGTCCAACACCGTGTTTTACAACCAGACCCGGACCCAGGTCAGTACCGTCAGCCGCGCCATCACCCTGATCGGATTCGACGCCGTGAAATCCATGGCCATTTCATCCCTGATCGTCGACGCGCTGTTGCAACGCAACGACCGACCACACCTGCTGAGCTGCCTGGCCCGGGCTATCCACGCCGCGGTTCAGGCCCGGTGCCTGATGCCCAAACGCAATGAAACCGCCCTGGAAGAAGTGTTCATTGGCGCCCTGCTGATGAACATTGGTGAACTGGCGTTCTGGTCCTGCGAGACCGATCAGGCCAACGAACTGGAGCAGCGCCTGCGACTGGAGGAAGCCCCCGTGCCAGCCCAGAAGGCGGTGCTGCATTCCACCTTTACCGAAATTACCCGTGGCCTGGTCGAAGCCTGGTCACTGGGCCCTTTTATCCGCGATGTGGTCTCGCCAGGGCCCGCCAATTCCCCGGCCGCCAGCCTGGTGCGCCATTCGGTGGAAATGGCCCGTTTGTCCGAGCAGGGCTGGAGTGGCGCCGAAATGGACAAGGTGCTGGAGCAGTTAGGCAAGGACATTGACGAGAATCCGGCGACGGTTCGGGACCGGATCAAGGTCAACGCTTCAGAAGCCGCACGGGTAGCCGTTTCCCTTGGCATTCCTCAGGTCACCGCGCTGATGCCCGGCAATCGCAAAGCCGATGATCACCCCAAGGCCCTGGCCCCGGAGATGGATCCGGAGCTGCAATTGCAGATCCTTCGCGACCTGACCCACAGCCTGGCCGAGCAGCCCAATATCAACGAGATCTGCGAGCTGGTGATTGAGGGCATACACCGGGCCATCGGTATGCAACGGGTGGCCCTGTTGATGTCGGATCGGGACGGACAGGCTCTGGTACCACGAAAACTCAGTGGCCGGGGCACGGAAGGTTGGCGCGACCACCTCACCATCGCAAGAAACGGCAGTGGCATGCTCGGCGGCCTGCTACCTGAGAACGGCTGCTTCATTTATCGGCCTGGAACAACGCCAGGCTCGGTCAGCTACGACCGCTGGCTAGGCCGGGTGCCGGCCCTGATCGGGCCACTCCGGGCCGGCAACCGCCTCGTGGGATTGTTCTATGCGGACAACGCCGCCGGTGATTACACGCCCTCCGAGCAGCAGCTGACGGCGTTCGGACACTTCATCCAGAACGCCCAGCTGTGCCTGACCCTGATGGCCGCCCGCTAGGCGGCGTCAGAGTTCATACAGTTTGGTCACGTGCAGGATTGGGCCGGTGGGGGCACCCGTTGGCGAGCCGCCCACAGGCTCCAGGCTGATCGCCAGGGTACGGCTCTGGGACAGCGCTGTCCGGGCCTCGTCAGTCAACGTGACCTGGTGCACGCCGCCCGCCGGGATGACCCCGAGCGATAACGGCTGGCCCTGTTCGGGCACTACCCAGAGCTCATAATCCTTGCCGGCATCAGCCGCGCTGGCCGCAATCGAACGCAATTTCAGCAACCGGTCCGGCCCAGACTCACTGACCAGCCAGAGCGGATCACTGACATTGGCCTGGACAATCGCGCCAGACAGCTGTGGTGCGGGCACCGGCTGCTGCACGATCAATACCGCCATCATCACCGCGGCCGCTGTGGCCACCAGACTCCAACTCGGCCATAGCCAGCGCAGCCCTGATCCCGCACGCGCGCCAGACTTGGCCGTGTCCGGCCAGAGCCGACGTTCAATCGCCTGCCAGACTGATTTGGGTGGCTCCACCGAAGGTACTTCCGCAGACAGCTGGCCCAGTTTCTGTTCCCAGTACCAGACTTCCTGGCGCACCCGGCCCGATTCCATCATCCAGCGCTCGAACCGACGACGGGCCCGACCATGCAGAGAGCCCAGCACATACTCTGCCGCCAGGCTCTCAATACGTTCCGTTGTCATCTTCATTTTTCGAGACACCTCTTGAGGGCAATCAAACCGCGCCGAATCCAGCTCTTCACCGTTCCGATCGGAGAACTCAACGCCTGCGACAATTCGTCGTGGGTCAGGCCCTTGTAGTAGGACAGCAAAATGCTGTCCCGTTGCACGTCACTCAGTTCACTCAAACACCCGGTCAACTGGGTCGCGCCAGCACTGCGGAGCGATTCATCCAGCGGACCGGCACGCTGATCCTCCACATGCTCCAGCTGATCCTCGCCGGCGTGTTGGCGAACCTTTCTGGCGCGCATTAAATCCAGGGTGCGATAGCGGGCAATCGTCATCATCCACCCCAGGGGCGTGCCGCGATCGCTGTGATACTCACGGGCGTGGTGCCAGATCTGAATAAAGGTCTCCTGCAAGGCTTCTTCCGCCAGTTCCCGCTGCCCAGCCAGCTTCAGGCAAACGCCGTACATGCGGCCGGAGATCAGCTCATACATCTGCTGGAACGCACGTCGGTCCTCATGGGACACCGCAATCAAAAGGCGCATCAGGTCATCCTGACTGGCGTCGATTCGAGACATTTCAGCTCCACTCGTTGTTGTTCTGGGTACGCGCCGACTCTCGGGTGAGATGCAGCACAGTGGTCGAATTTATTTTTCAGTCAGGGGTGCATCTTTCTCGCAACGCTGCCCGTTGCTTCTGTTGCACAACCCAACAATAGACGAGGAACACGCAATGAACACAGCCACAAAACGCTCGGCCCTCGCAGTCGCCGTAGCGGGAATCTGTTTAGGCGCCAGCCTGAGCCAGGCGTCCAGTCACCGGGAAGCTCCGTTTATCACCGAAGTTCCGAAAGTAGACGGTACTGATTTTTACATGTTCCGCAGTTATGAGACAGGCCGAGAGGATTTCGTAACCCTGATCGCCAACTACTTGCCTCTACAGGATGCATACGGCGGTCCGAACTATTTTGATCTCGACGAAAACGCGATTTACGAGATTCATATCGATAATGATGGTGATGCAGTAGAAGATCTGACGTTCCAGTTTGACTTCGAGACCGTAAACCAGGATTTCACCCTAAATATCGATGGGACTGACGTTGCCATCCCGCTGAAAACCGCAGCAGCTCTTGGGGCAGACGCGAGCGCGGATGCTAATAATCCGGCGCTTCAATCCCGTCAAACCTATTCCATCGACGTTATTAGGGGGGACCGTCGTACCGGGACTGTCCAGGCAGTAACGGATATGTCAGGCGGTACCAATTTTAGTAAGCCGGCGGACAACATCGGCTCGAAGACCATTTCCAACTATCCCACCTACGCAAAAAGTCACGTCAATGATATCAGTATTCCAGGCTGTGGCATGGGACGTGTCTTTGTCGGACAACGGCAAGAAGCCTTTGCCGTCAACCTCGGCGAAATTTTCGACCTAGTCAATTTACCACTCGCCGATGTTGCGGGGTTCAACGGCCGGGATCTCGGCCTCAACATCCTAAACGATAAAAACGTTACCTCTCTGGCGATCGAAGTACCGACACAGTGTTTGACTTCAGGTAGCGAACCGGTCATCGGTGGCTGGACCTCAGCGAGCCTGCGCCAAGCCCGGGTTCTCAATCCCGAACCCACCAAGTTCACCGATACGGATATGGGTAAGGGTGCGACTGTCGAGGGTGGAGCTTACACTCAGGTTTCCCGCCTTGGTTCACCTTTGGTCAATGAAGTAGTTATTGGTCTGCGTGATAAGAACAAGTTCAATGCCAGCGAACCCAAGGACGACGCAAGCAACTTTGCTCCATATGTCCTGACTCCAACTTTGCCGGCATTGGTAGAAATTCTATTTGGCGAGCAAGCTGACACGGCCGGTTTCCCGGGAGCAGCCGATGCACCTACTGCATTTCCACGAGCAGACTTGATCTGGGCATTTCTAAACGGTGTACCAGGCTTGAATCGTCCAAGTGGCAATGTTGTTCTGAGTGAGATGTTGCGACTTAACACAACCATCGCTCCTACTGAATTGACAAGCCAGAACGATCTGGGCGTGATTGAAACTGATGGCATGGGCACTATTGTTAATCCTGATTTCGCAGGCTTCCCGAATGGAAGGCGCCCAGTTGACGACGTTGTCGATATCGCCTTGCGTGTTGCGATGGGTGTCCTTTATGCAGATCGATTCGACGCCGTACATCCGGACTTCGAAACTCTTATGCCCGGTGATGCCACCGCTAAAGACACAGAATTCACGGACGGGGCGGTCACAGCTACTGGCCCATTGCTAACCGAGTTCCCGTATCTGGGCCATCCCATTTCCGGTTCACCCAACCCGCAGCGTCCATAGCCGACAGATAAGGAGACAATCATGAAAAAAGCTCTCACTATCTCAGGCCTTCTAGCGGCAGTACTGACGCTTGCGGGCTGCACCGACGGCTCCAGCGTCGGATTTGAGCGACCGAATCCGTCAGTGGATTTCACCACCTTCGTGAAAGCGGAAATCGCCAACACCAGCGATACCCGTGCGGCGGTGGAGATCAACGACACGGACTTCAGCTTCAACGATGAAAACAACCCACAGGCCTACGATGACCTGTTCCGTTAAGAAGACCCTTCGCCGGAGCGACATCCGTCGTCGTCCGGCGATTTCCTTCCCTGCCCTCCCGGGCAGGGCTTTTTGGCTTGGGCTTACTCTGGCCGGATCACTGCTGTCGGCATCAGTGGTGACCAGTGCGCCGAGCCCAATCCAAAACGATTTTTCTGACCATGCTGTGTTGGCAACGCTTCCGGACATGTCGCCCGACCTAAGCTCTACCCCCGACAATGTCGAGGCATTGGCTGATGAGGTACAACAGCTGATCGGTCAGGCCCGATCGACCGGCGACCCCCGATTCCTGGGCTACGCCGAGCGTCTGCTGCAAGACTGGCCGGAGGCTGGCTTTACGGATCGGCTACGAGTTCTGCGTGCCACCCTGGCCCAGAGCCTGCACCGCTTCGATGCGGCCCGGCAGGATCTGGAGCGGGTCTTGCAAACCACACAACAGCGCCAGCAGCGGATTCAATCGCGGCTGACCCTGGCCAACCTCGAGCTGGTGCAGGGCAACTATGGCAAAGCCCGACAGCACTGCCAGGAACTGGCAGGCATCTACCCCGGGCTGATTGCTGCCAGCTGTCTGGCGCAAACCGACGCCAGAACCGGCCAGGCCGACGCCGCCTACGCGCACTTGCAAGCCCAACAGGCCTCAGCCTCCAATGCCGACCTAACCGGCCAACTCTGGGCCGAAGGCACATTGGGCGATCTTGCAGCACAGCTGGACCTCGACTCGGCAGCCGTCCACTGGGGTATCGTGCTTCAACAATCACCGGATGATCTCTACACCCGGACACAACTGGCAGATTGGCACCTGCAGGCAGGCAATCTCCAGGCAACCCTGGCACTCACCGAAGGCTATAAACAGGTCGATGCTCTGGCGGTTATCCGAGCGATTGCCCTGCGCGAAGCGGGGGCCCCGGCGGCGGAAGCGCTGGCAGACTCCCTGCGGGAACGGTTTGCCGAAGCCCAGTGGCGCGGCACCCTGCTGCATCAGCGGGATTTCGCCCGCTTTCAGCTCGACATCGAAAACCGTCCGACGCTGGCCCTGAAGCATGCACTGGCCAACTGGGAGACCCAGCGCGAACCCATGGACACCCGCCTGGCCTTGAGAGCTGCACACAGCGCTGGAGACCAGCCCGCCCTAGAGCGTTTACACCAATGGCTGGCGCAGTATGATCAGATTGACCAGCGCTACCCGGAGGCACCGTGATGTTCCGGCCAATTCCCCTACCACTACTCACCGTATTTCTCTGGCTATTGGCACTGGCCAATCCAGTGCTGGCCCATAAGGCCAGTGACAGTTTCATGTACCTGGACACCGACTCCAGGCAGTTCAGGATCGACGTAGCTCTGCGGGATTTGGCCCTGCTGGTTCCCCTGGATACCAACCGCGACGGCGAGGTGACCGGTGGCGAGTTGCGTCAGCATCGAGGGGCGATCCTGGCTGCCATCGAGGCAGCCATTACTCTGTCGGCTGACAATACCGCCTGCCAGCTGAGGGGCGAGGAGTCGGGAATCAGCCAGCACAGCGATGGCGCCTACGCCGCCACCCGTTACCAGGTGCTCTGCGACGGCGGTCAGGCCCCGGATAGCCTTAACTACCAGCTGCTCTTCGCGCAGGACAGCCTGCACCGCGGGCTGATTCAGATCAGCGCTGGCAACGAATCGTCACTGGCAGTGGCGGGACCAGACAGCCAAACTGTGGATTTGCGCCCGGCTGGCCGCGCGGGACTCTGGCACAGCTTCACCACGTTTCTCTGGGAAGGCGTGGTGCACCTGCTGATCGGCCTGGATCACATCCTGTTTTTGTTGGTACTGGTGCTTCCGGCCAGCCTCTCCCGCAACGATTCAATAACCTCGCCGCAGCGTTGGTTGCCATCCCGAGCGCAGATCATCGAGCTGACCGGCGTGGTCACTGCCTTTACGGTTGCGCACTCAATCACTTTGGCGCTGGCGGCCCTGAAGATCGTCAGCCTGCCCATTGCCTGGGTGGAAACGGTGATTGCAGCGTCCATTGTGGTGGCGGCGGTGAACGTGGTCTGGCCAGTGCTCGGGCGCAAAACCTGGCCGCTGGCCTTTGGCTTCGGGCTGATTCACGGCTTCGGCTTTGCCAGCGTGCTGTCGGACCTGACCTCTGGCACCGCCAATCTGGCCGTCGCCCTGGCAGGGTTCAATGTGGGCGTTGAGCTTGGCCAGCTGGCATTGCTGGCGATCTGCTTCCCGCTGCTAAACTTACTGGCGCAAGCAACACCGCTCTATCAGCGGGCACTGGTGCCGGTGGTTCTTCTGGGAGTGGTTGGCGTCAGTCTGATGTGGGTATGGGAACGCACACCGGCCGTTTAGGGGCTAAACGGCCGGAGACAATTGATGAAAGAATCAGCTGGCGTTGCTTAGTGCAGCGCTCTCAGCTCCCTGGGGTAGAGGGCTGCGCTGACTTCTGGTTCCTCAAGAAGATCAGCCAGTTCCCGATCGACATCAGTTTCCTGGCCTTCATCGGGCAGTGGCTCGAACAAGGTGCTGAGCCAAGCCGCAACCGACGGGGCTTCGTCCCGTTTATAGTCGGTGGACAGCGCCTTGATTCGGCGAAAGCCGACAATGCGCTGATGCTTGGGATCCCGAATCTGCTCGAACCCCCGCCAGTACACGTGATCTCGGGTGTGTAGCTGAACGAACAAGGTATCGATCGGGCTGTTATCAGCGGCGTCTGCGTCAGCATCGGCATGCTCCGATTCGCTGTCTGGCGCCATTTCCGGGTTTTTGTGACGAATGGTGGTCCAGGCTGGGTACAGCACGGCCACGGCATCCGCTTCCACATGCTCGCGGGCGGCGCGGAGGATCAGTCCCCAGCGGGCCTTGTCGGCATCGGTTTCAAGGGAGTTAATGGGCAAGTCGTAGCTTTGTTCACTGGACAGGACGATCGCCATCATAGGGGCATCCAGCTCCCCCATTGCCTCGGCCTGTGCTACTGACACCAGATCATCGATTGCCATCGGTTGGTTCATAATACGCTCGCCTCCTCGATGCCATCAGGGTCGTTCAGGAAGGAAGGAACCTTCCTGATAGACAGCATAGCCTGTTCCGCACACAAAGATAAACGTGGAGTTTCCCCAACCGGATCACAACCCCTAGCCGTCGAATGCGTTCTCCAGGCGCTCGTATTGGCCAAACCAGGGGCTCGCCTCTTCCAGCTGAGCCGCCAGTTGCAGCAGCCGGGCTTCATCGCCGTGCCGGCCGCCAAATTGCACGCCCACCGGTAAACCGGACTGACTCCAGTGCATGGGCACCGACATCGCCGGGGTACCCGTCAGGTTAGCCAGCTGGGTAAACGGGGTGCGGGCCAGGCTCTCCATCGCCATCTGATCCACCTGGCCAGTGCGGTGCACCAGCTTCCCCGCCTTCAGCGCCAGCATCACTTTGGCTACCAGTTTCAGGTGCGCCGGGGTATCCAGTTCGCCGATCCGGGCCGGAAGCTGGCCGGTGGTCGGGCACAGATAAAGATCGTAACGGCCAAAGAACGTGCCCAGGGCACGGGCAAAATCGTTCCAGCGCTGCCGGCGCCGAACGTAATCCGACAGCGGCATGGTGTTGCCCAGCATCCCGATCAGCCGGGTATCCAGCTCGAAACTGTCGTCCCCGGCACCGAACTCCTCGCGCGCCCGGGCCATCATCGCGGACACCTCGCCAAAGTAGAGCCCGAGGTAACAGCGGGCCAGCGCCATGCCGTCATAGTCCGGGCGGGCGTACTCCACCGTGTGGCCCAGATTTTCCAGCACCCGCGCCGTGGCTTCCACCGCGCCAACGCAGTCGGGGGCCACCTCGGTCCCGTAGGGCGAGGCCGTGAACACACCAATTTTCAGGGTGCCCGGAGACTGCTGGATCAGATCCCGATACCGTCCCGCCGGCGCCGGGATTTCAAACGGGTCGCCGGGGGCCGACCCACTAAGGACATCCAGCATGGCCGCACTATCGCGAACCGTGCGGCTGACCACGTGATCAGAAGAGGCGCCGGTCCAGGCCTCACCCACCAACGGGCCACTGGAAATGCGGCCCCGGGAGGGTTTGAGACCAAACAGGCCGTTGTAGGCCGCCGGAATGCGAATGGAACCGCCGCCATCGTTGGCACCGGCCATAGGCACCACGCCCGCAGCCACCGCCGCACCGGAACCACCACTGGACCCACCGGGAGTGCATTCGGTTTGCCACGGATTACGCGATGGCCCCCACAGCTCGGACTCGGTCACGGCTTTGAGCCCAAATTCCGGAGTCGCGGTGCGGCCCAGGAACACCAGGCCAGCCTCCCGCGCACGCCGGACAAACTCTGAGTCCTGGGACGCAATATTGCGGGTCAGACCCCGGCTGCCATAGGTACAGGGATGACCCGCCTGCTCCTGGGCCAGATCCTTGAGCAGCAGCGGCACCCCGGAGAACACCGACGAGGCTGGAAACTCCTGTTCCAGGGCTTCCGTGAACTGAGGATGGCAGATGGCGTTCAGCGAGCCGTTGACCCGGGTGGCCCGGTCAATAGCCGCCTCACACACTTCCCGGGGCGTTACTTCGCCACGTTGGATCAAATCTGCCAGTGCGGTGGCGTCATACCTCAGATATTCTGATTGCTTCATGAGCGGTTCCGTTTGTTATTGTGGTCCCGGGACGGTCACGGTTTTCTCTTGAGTGGTTCGTATATGGTTTGGAGAGTCATGAGCTTACGACAGCTCTGTGTGTTTTTCACCCTGGCCTGGGCGACGCTTGGCACCGCCAGCGCCAACCCGGGAAAAACCGCCACCAGTGACGACTGGACCCAGGTGGTTCGGAGCTCGCCCTACTGGGTCAGCCAGGGGGTCTACAGCAATGTGTTAACCATTCGCGGCTGGGTGCTGAAGGAATCCGGTTACTGCGCCGAAACCGATCGCCACATTTTGTTTGATATGCGGGGCCAGTTTCTGGCCTGGATCAGCGATGGCTCCGATCGGGACGAAACCCAGGCCCGGCTCAACGATACCCGGCAAAAGCTGTTCGATGATAACCGCACCGACACCTGGCTGCCTGGCAAAACAGGCCAGACCGGGTACCCCTTCGCCCTGGCCTGCGACCAGCCACACGTGAACCTGGACGAGGCGGTGGCCCGCTACCTTGGCACCCTGCCTTCAGAACGGATCTGGGGTGCCTGGGACGATCTGAATTTCGCCTCCAGCGGCCAACCGGAATCCCTGCATTCCGCTCTTCGTTATGTCGTCCAGACCCGTCAGGACCAGGGTCGCCTGGACCTGCCGCGGGAGCTGCCCCTGTATCTGGCAGGCCAGATCCTGATCGAAAGCGGTGGCCAGGCCCGCGCCCATTCCGGCGCTAATGCACGGGGCATCCTGCAACTGTCGCCCTCGGCGCTGTCAGACTGCCGGATCAAACCACGCAACTACTGGCACCGTCTGGCGCAGATCGACTGCGCTCTGCGCCTGATGAATCAGAATGCCCGTAATCTCGAGCCTGCATTTGCCGAGCGCTTTGGCCACCTGCCCGAGACCAAGCAACAGCGCCTGTTCACCCTGCTGCTGATCCAGGCCTACCATGGTGGCGCGGGCCGGGTTGAGGCCCTGCTGACCGACGAGGCCCTGTCCAAGCCCGCCGCCTACTTTGCCGAACACCATGACCGATTCACCGCCGGCGACATTGCCTTCGGCATGGTGTTCCATAACCTGGGCCGTGATCGCCTCGGGCTGGCCTCCCTGTATTACGTGGCCGACGTGCAGCTGGCCACGGAAGCCCTGTGCCGCACCCCCCGGCTGAACAGCACGGACTTCTGTGCATGGAAATAACTCTCCTGCCCGACAGCCTGAGCCTTCCGGTTGCGGCGTTCCTGTTAGCGTGTTCGGTCCTGACCTCCATGATCACCGCCAGCCTGGGCGCCGGCGGCGGGGTACTGCTGCTGGTACTGATGGCTACCTGGATGCCGCCCGCGGCCATCATCCCGGTGCATGGCATGATCCAGCTGGGCTCCAACGGCGGACGGGCGCTGCTTACCCGGAAACAGGTCGATTGGAAGGTGATTGGCGCCTTTGCGCCGGGTGTACTGGTGGGTGCGGCCCTTGGGGCCTGGCTGCTGGTCGATCTGCCGGCCGCAGCCTGGCAACTGACCATCGCCCTGTTCGTGCTGTTTCTGTGCTGGGGACCGGCCCTGCCCAAGGCCTCGTTTGGAAACACGGGAATATTTCTGGCCTCGGGCCTGACCAGCTTCATCAGCCTGTTTGTCGGCGCCACCGGGCCACTGGTTGCGGCCTTTATCAAACAGATTCACCGGGACCGCTTCACCACCGTGGCCACCTTCGCCACCGCCATGACCTTGCAGCACGCGCCCAAGGCGCTGGTTTTCACGGTAGCGGGGTTTGTCTTCCCGGATTGGCTGCCCTTCATCCTGGCTATGATAGCCAGTGGCTTTGCCGGAACCTGGCTGGGCCTGCACGTGCTCAAGTCACTCAGTAACCGCTGGTTTCACCAGGCCTTCAACCTGATCTTAACTGCCCTGGCCGCCCGGCTATTGTGGCAGGCCGGCCAGTCCTCAGGCTGGTGGTAAGCGTCAGGACCGGGCTGGCATCACCACCACGGCGTTGCGACCACGGGATTTGGCGGTGTAGGAGCCCTCATCGGCCCGGGCCATGACTTCTCGCGGCCCGCTGTCACCGGGGGCGAGTTCGGTCAAGCCGATACTGGCGGTAACACCAAAGCTTCGACCGTCCTGTTCGATCCGCAAGTCCTGAACCCGTGCCCGGATGCGTTCGGCCAGCGTCTCCGCCCGCTCCAGCCCGCACATGGGCAAAATGATGCCGAATTCATCACCACCCAGGCGGGCGACGGTGTCGGACTGTCGAACCGTGTCTTTGAACAGATCGGCCAGACGCTTGAGCAAGTCGTCCCCGAGCAGGTGGCCGCCCTGGTCGTTAACGGGTTTGAAATGGTCCAGATCGATCAGCATCAGCACCGAACGCGCAGTCGGCTCGGTCACTTCACTCAGGCACTTGAGCAGGGAGGCACTGAAGGCCCGGCGATTAAGCAGATGGGTCAGGCTGTCGTGGGTGGCCTCCCAGGACAGGCGTTCTTCCTGACGACGACGTTCGCTGTCGTCCCGGATCACGAACACCATACGTTCGTTAAACCGGCCCTGACGAACATGGAGCACGGTCAGGTCGATATCGTACCGACCATCGTTGCGGTTCTTCAGGGTGGCGTACAGGCTGTCGATGTCGCCACCGGTCAGAAAATCATTGTGGCTCAAAACCTTTTCTTCGCTCCAGATTTCCACCAGATCAAAAAAATTATGCTGGGCGCAGTCGCCCTCG
Organism: Marinobacter sediminum; assembly: GCF_016820575.1. GTDB lineage: Bacteria > Pseudomonadota > Gammaproteobacteria > Pseudomonadales > Oleiphilaceae > Marinobacter > Marinobacter sediminum. The sequence goes on from NZ_JAEMQH010000001.1 coordinate 413,212, forward strand.
GCGCCCAGGAATTGGCAAGCAGTCTGGTTGGCGAACCGAATCCGGCCTTCAATATCCACCATCAACACGCCTTCCTGCAGCACGCCGAGGATGTTTTCGGCGCGTTGTTGCTCCTCGCGCAGAGCCTCTTCCACCTCCAGCTCCCGGGACACGTCCCGGACAACGGTAATGCTGCCCAGGGTCTTGTCCGGTGTTTCAATCACCGAAGTCATCACATCACCCCAGATCAGGTCCCGCTCGCCGCGACTTAGAATGCGGAATCGACCCCGGAACACCTCTTTGTTCCTGAGTGACTGCCTCCAACCACTCAATACTGCTTCCCGGTCAGCCTCGAGGACGCCCTCGATCAGATAAGTATGCTGAAGTTCCGACGCTGGCCGCCCAATGAGGTTTTCAAAGGCCGGGTTCACGAAATCGATGCGGCCAAGAACATCGGTCTGGATGATGCCTATCGGCGCGCTCTGGGTCAGGGAACGGAAAAAGGCCTCGCGCTCTGCCAGAGAGGTCAATACGTCTTCACGCTCGTCCATGACAGTATTGAAAATCTCAGCCACCTGCCGGATTTCCCGACCACCGCTGACATCCACCGGCACGGTACGAACCCCCAGGTGCCGCTCATTGATTTGCTGACCCAGCACCTGAAGGGGCGCCATCAGCCGTCGGAAGCGCCAGAGTGCAAAAGGGGTCACAACACCAACAATGCCCAGCAACGTCCACAGGAAGGCATCGGTCATCCGGGTAATCGGTGCAAAAGCTTCCCGAGCCGGCCATACCGCCGCGACAAACCAGGGCACCTGATCCATCTGCCGGACCGACATGATGGTACGAACGCCCTCGCCGTTGCGGGTTTGCCGGGTACCTTCAAACCCCTCCATGGCATCCTTGAGCACCGGATTACCAACGCGCACAGGCACCATCACTTGGCCTGTCCGCCCATGAGCCAGGGTAATACCGCTGCGGGTGGCCACACCCAGGTAGCCGGTTTCGCCAATACGAAGGTCGGCAACTTCCTCCATGAAATTCTCGCCGCTCAGCAGCAGGGCGCCGGCGAGCATGCCAATGAATTTCTGACGATGATCGAAGATCGGCGCAACGATAGTGATCGCCGGCTGATCCTGATAAATCGAGACGTAGGGTTCGCTAATAACCGGGGTCAACCGCTGGGATGCGTCTTGAAAATAATCACGGTGGCTTAAATTAGAGCCGATCAGATCAAGATCCGAGAGATTTTCTGCAAGAACATTGCCTTTGGAATCAATCAGGTAAACAGCATCGAACAGGTCCTGGAGAGCATATTGCTCACCAATAAGAGCATTGGCGCGACCCTCCAGCATGGCTTCATCCATGGCAAAGCTGCGGGCCACATGACTAATCGTATCCAGCCGGCGCGCTAGCTTGTCATCCAGCTCACCAGCAACCAGTTGCGCAATGGTTGCTACCTGGTTTTTTGCCTGCTGTTCCAGCTCACTCTGACTGAGCACGGCGCCCACCACGGCAACCACCAACGCCGACGACAAGGTGAAGCCAATCACCAGCACCACCGCACGGTTCGCCAGACTCCCGAGCCAGCGTTTAATCATCATTTTCTTCCAGCGTTGAATGCTTGGGGGTTGGAGTAAAGGTTGGACTAATCAGATCGTCTCCGCAGCTGACCACGTTGTAGTTGGGCGTGATGAATTGAGGGCTGGCGCCGGGCATTTTAACAGAGCTGGGGCGATTGTCAGATTACGCCTTGCAAACGTATTGATAAGCGTTATCATTCGCAGCTGAATTTATTTTTGCGAGGATCCCCATGCCAGATTCTTCCCTGCTCTCATCAGCCGAGCCCTTCAACGGCCCGCTCGCCCAGCTGTTTGAGATGGGCGGGCCGGTCATGATGGTGCTGGCCGCCCTCGCAGTAATCGGGTTCGTAACCTTCCTCTACCTGATGCTGATCGGTGCTTTCTACGCACCACGCCTGACCCGCCCACTGAAGCGCTTCATGACGGTTTGGCAACAAACACCCGCTGATGCCCAGCCCGAGACGTTCCGCCAGCAGGCCAGCGCCGTCGGCCGGCTCAACCCGTTGCTGCCGCTGGTACTCGATACCGCCAAGGCCTGTCAGGCCCAGCGCGACCAGGCCCGCATCAAAACCACGGCGGCACGGGATGCCCAGGAAGCACTGCAGCCGTTTGAAGCCCCGCTTAAGATCATTGAGGTCATTGCCGCGCTCGCGCCGCTGCTGGGGTTGTTGGGTACGGTAATGGGCATGATCGACGCTTTTGGCGCCATGGCGACATCCGAGGGCCGTGCCAACGCGACGCAACTCAGTGGCGGCATCTACGAGGCTTTGACCACCACCGCGGCTGGTCTGGTGATTGCCATCCCCTTTGCGGCCCTGGCCGCCTGGATCGAGTTCCGGCTGCGCCGACTGCACGCCACCATCAACAGCACCCTGGTGACTGTCCTGAATGGCGCTGACGGCCTTAAGGTCGCGACAGCCGGACCAAAGGGCGAGCTGGGACCGGAAGCCGACACCCAAGACAGCAGCGAGCCACAGGATTTCGCAGCACGCAGTCGACAGCGCCTGGCCCATGCAACTGGTTGAACCCCGGCCCAGCCGACCCATTCCCATTCGCATGACACCGCTGATTGATGTGGTGTTCATCCTGCTGGTGTTTTTCATGCTCACTAGCCGTCTATTGCCCGTGGGCTCATTGGAACTGGCCAATGCCACCCCGGAGAAGCGCACCGAGGCTGGCGATCCGATTCCCGCACTGACCGTAGGCAACGACGGCCGGGTGCTATGGCAGGGGCAGGCGTTTACACCGGATGAGCTGATTCCAGCCCTTGCCGCAGAGGGGGTGAACGAAGTCACTCTGGGCACCCGGCCACAAACCCGACTGGGACAGTTCACCCAGGCCCTGACCCGCCTGGACGCCGCCGGCATCGAAACCCATTGGCAAAGGCAACCCGAACAGACCCCATGACCGACCTGGTTCCACCACCGTTCAGCTCAGGCAAGACCTTGATGGAGCGCGTGGAAGATGCGCTATTGCCACTGATCAATCTGGTGTTTCTGCTGCTGATGTTTTTTATCGTGGCCGGCCAGATGGCCGATGAGCCACTGCCAACGCTGCCCACTGCCGAGACCGGAGCGCAGCAGCAGGAACCCCGGGCCGAGCTGTCGGTGACCAGCAAGGGCGACTGGAAGATCGCCGGCCAGGTCCTGAACCGGGAACGCCTACTTGCATTGCTGCCGCCGGCAGATCCACAACAGCCGTTGACCGTCGCCGCGGCCGAGGGCCTGGCCATGGCCAAACTGGAGAGCCTGTTCAGAACCCTCGAAGACGCAGGCTACACCGAAATCCTGCTGTTGACGGAACCGGCTCCATGAAAGCATCCCCACAGTTGATCAGGACGGGGCTGTTACTGGTCGCGGTCGTGACCGCTGGGCTGATCCTGCTGTTCGCTATACCCCAGCAACCGATCACCCAACTGGCAATGGGTGAGGCGCCCAGCAACACTGCCCCGGCGGTTCGCATCAGTCTGGCGCCACAACAGGAACCCCAACCTGAGCCGACCCCCGAACAGCCGTCAGAGCCGGAGCCCCAGCCAAAACCCGAGCCCGTACCGGAACCAGAGCCTGAACCCGAACCCGAACCAGTGCCTGAAACAGTGCCTAAGCCAGAACCGGAGCCAAACACCAAACCGGAACCGGCGGCCGAAACCAGCCCGCGGGAACCGTCGGCAACCACAGCCACGGACGTTGCCGAGAGTACCGAACCGAAAAACCAGCAGGTCCAGCTTGAAGCGGGCAGTTCTGCCAGAATCGACGAGTATCTGAAGCAGCTCAGCCGGCATCTGAGCCAGCATTACCAATACCCCAGACGGGCGCGTCGGTTGGGACAGGAAGGCACGCCAGTGGTGGTCTTCAGGTTCGATCGGGAGGGGAAACTGCTGGAACTGCACTTGAAAACCGGTTCTGGCCACCCGTTGCTCGATGACGCCGCCCTGGAGATGCTCAGAGACGCCGCCCCCCTGCCGGCTGTGCCTGCCAGAATGAATGGCCAGAGTTTCAGCTACGCTCTGCCCGTCCGATTCCGTCTGCGTTGAGACCTGACTGAACCGAACCGGTCCGAACCACAGTGCAGCACTGACCGAAAAATACGCACTGAACCGGTGCGTGCCACCGTGCCAAATGACCAATGCCGCACTGTGAAAAACAAACCGCCCTCCGTAAGCCCCTGAGCCGAATAAGCTTTAAGCTTCACCCCACGACTCTGGCACAGTCCCTGCACTAATCAGATCAGTAGAGCCAACGTGGGCTCTGCTCACAGCGACAACATTATTTCAGACAACGGCGTCTGCTCTTCACCTTGCACAGGCAGCAGTAAAGGTGGTGGGCAGCGCCGTTTTTTTGTGGGCCAGAGGAACCAGCTATGTCTTATATATTACCTTCCGAGTTCGCCACCAAAATGGTGGACGCGGGTGAATCCAAGATCTTCATGTCCACCCGTGACACCCTGATCCGTGCCTTCATGGCCGGTGCAATCCTGGCTCTGGCGGCGGCGTTTGCCATTACCGTTGCGGTTCAGACCGGCGTGTTCCTGATTGGCGCCATCCTGTTCCCGATCGGGTTCTGCATGCTGTACCTGATGGGCTTTGATCTGCTCACCGGCGTGTTCATGCTGACCCCGCTGGCACTGCTGGACAAACGCCCGGGCGTTACCCCCAAGGCCATTCTGCGCAACTGGGGCTGGGTGTTCCTGGGTAACCTGGGCGGTGCCTTGACCGTTGCCTTCATGATGGCATTCATCTTCACTTACGGTTTCAACACTGACCCGGGCGCTGTCGGTGCAAAGATCGCCAGCGTGGGCGAAGACCGCACCCTGGGTTACGCCGAATTCGGCGCTGCCGGCTGGGCCACTATCTTTATCCGCGGCATGCTGTGCAACTGGATGGTGTCCATGGGCGTGGTTGGCGCGATGATCTCCACCAACGTCAGCGGCAAGGTACTGGCCATGTGGATGCCGATCATGCTGTTCTTCTTCATGGGCTTCGAGCATTCGATCGTGAACATGTTCCTGTTCCCCTCCGCCATGATCATGGGCGGTGAATTCTCGGTCATGGATTACCTGTGGTGGAACGAGATCCCGACAGTGCTGGGTAACCTGGTGGGCGGTCTGGCCTTTACCGGACTCACGCTCTACAGCACCCATGTGCGCACTGCGCCCAAGCGCCCCGCACCTGCCGCTTTTAATGACTCGGCATTGGCCAACCGTGCCTGAATCCTGTCCTGATCCGGCCACCGCACAGGCCGGAATGCCTCCGCCGGTGTTATCACCGGACGGGGGCAAACCCGTTACAGCACAACTGGAAATCACGGTGGGTCAGTACTCTGACAGAGGGCTGAAAACCATCAACCAGGATTTTCATGGCCTGCTGATTCCTGATCCACTACAGCGAACAACCAAAGGCATCGCGGTAGCCATTGCCGATGGCATCAGCTCGAGCAATGTCAGCCAGGTGGCGAGTGAGTCGGCCGTGGCCGGCTTTCTCAGTGACTACTTCTCTACACCAGAAACCTGGTCGGTCAAGAAGTCGGTTCAGCGCGTGCTGCTGGCTACCAACGCCTGGCTCCACGCCCAGACCCGCCGCAGCCAGTACCGGTATGACCTCGACCGGGGTTACATCTGCACCCTGAGTGTCCTGGTGCTGAAATCCACCACCGCGCACGCATTCAACGTAGGCGACTCCCGGATTTACAAAGTTCACAATCAGGCCCTGGAGCAATTGACCACGGATCATCGCCTCTGGTTGTCCCGAACCGAAAGCTGTCTGACCCGTGCCATGGGCATGGATCATCAGCTAGACATCGACTACCAGCAGGCTCCGCTGCAGGTCGGCGACACGTTCTTGCTGGCCACCGACGGGGTCTATGAGCACCTGGCCGAGGCCGACATCCTGGAACGGCTGAAACGGCACCCGGATGACCTGACCGCGGCCGCCAAAGCCCTGGCCGCAGCGGCACTGGCGGCCGGCAGTGACGACAACCTGACGGTGCAGATCATCCGCATCGATAACCTACCGAAGTCCCAACAGGCGGGCGAGCTGAGCCGCGAACTCAGCCAGCTGCCCTTCGCCCCGGAACTGACACCGGGACGATCCTTCGACGGCTACCGTATTCAGCGCCAGCTCCACGCCAGTGGCCGCAGCCATGTGTTCCAGGCGGTGGACGAGGCAACGCAGACACCGGTGGTGATCAAGATCCCATCCACCGATCTTCGTGACAATCCGGAATATCTGGAACAGTTCGCCACTGAGGAGTGGATTGCCCGTCGCATCTCAAACCCGCACGTAGTAAGGCCTTTCGCCCCGGATAGGCCCCGCAGCTGGGTCTACCTGGTGACCGAATTCGTGGAAGGCCGAACCCTGAAACAGTGGATGCTGGATCACCCGGCGCCTGCCCTGGAGACGGTTCGCAATCTGGTGGAACAGATCGGGCGGGGCTTACGTGCCTTCCACCGACTGGAAATGGTGCATCAGGACCTGAAACCCGAAAACATCCTGGTGGATGCTTCCGGCACCGTCACTCTGATCGATTTTGGCGCCACCCGGGTCGCCGGCCTGCAGGAAATGACCGACACCGATACCGAGCATTATCCTCGCGGCGCGGCCCTGTACAGTGCACCAGAAACCATGCTGGGCGAACCCGGCAGCTGGCTCGCCGACCAGTTCTCTCTGGGCGTCATCACTTATCAGTTGTTGACTGGTCAACTGCCTTTCGGCGCGGAAGTGCCAAGAATCCGCAGCCGCAGTCAGCAACGCCGACTAACCTATCAATCGGCCCGGCCCTACCGGGAAGATGTCCCGTTGTGGGTGGATGACGCCCTGGCCCGGGCACTGCATCCCGAACCGCACCGCCGCTATCCGGCACTGTCGGAATTTCTGCACGACCTCCGCCAGCCCGGCGCCGACTGGCAAAGCCGGCATCGGCCGCCGTTGATGGAGCGCCACCCCGTGGCCTTCTGGCAAAGCCTATCAGCGCTGCTTTTGCTAGCGCTGCTGGCCAGCCTCGCATTCGACTGAGACTGGCCGGGCGAGATTTGGCCCAGTCAGCAAGTCCTCGCTCAACGCACGGGCACCGTCTTGCCTGATGCCGGCGAAAGCCGACACAGAATGCGCCTTAGCCACTGTTTTATATAACCTTTATGTTACTGGCACGGAGTTTGTAATTGTCTGGAAGTCCAGGGAAGACCCACAGGGACACTCATTCAATCAGACGTCATGGAGCAGACAATGCCAACTCCTTGTTATATCAGTATCGAAGGCCAGACACAGGGCAACATCACCGCCGGCGCATTCACTTCCGACTCGGTCGGCAACATCTACGTAGAAGGTCACGAAGACGAAGTGCTGGTACAGGAATTCAGCCATGTGGTTACTGTCCCGACCGATCCGCAGTCAGGCCAGCCTTCCGGCCAGCGCGTGCACAAGCCGTTCAAGTTCACCTCTGCCCTGAACAAGGCCACCCCGCTGATGTACAACGCCCTGGCCTCCGGCGAAATGCTGCCCAAAGTAGAGCTCAAGTGGTACCGAACCTCCGTTGAGGGCAAGCAGGAGCACTTCTTCTCGACCATCCTGGAAGACGCCACCATCATCGACATCCAGTGCAACATGCCCCACTGCCAGGACGCCGCCAGCGCGGACTTCACCCAGCTGGTCACCACCTCCCTGTCATACCGCAAGGTCACCTGGGAGCACGCAGTTGCCGGCACCTCCGGCGCTGACGACTGGCGCTCGCCGTTCGAGGCCTGATCCAACCGCGTTGCTATCTCTACATCGGCCAGCCTCAGTGCTGGCCGATGTGGTTTTGCGCCGGCCCCGGGAGCGGGTATCATCAGCGTCGATATTCCCGGAAAAGCATTTGCTAGATGGCTCCTTGATGACCAGTACCCAGGCCCGGCAACTCGGCCAACTGATGTGCGACACCACTTATGACGTACTCTGGCAACCGGCCACCGGCTGGCTGACAGACCGCCTCCCAGGCAGCTCCCTGCAGTGTCGTGTCGGTGCCGGCCAGGCCACCTACCACCGCTTTGACCCCCAGCGAAAACAGCACCTGATCACCTACGGCGTGCGCATGGTCGAGGCCAAGCAACAGCCAGACACCGCCCATGGCTGGCTGTCCAGTCGAGAGATCCGGAAACGGGGTTATTTTGACGGCCAGCTGAGTCCGCTGAACCTGCTGGCGCACACCTGCTGCCATGAATTCGCGCACCTGTTACAGCAGAATGCCGGCAAACGCTTCCGGGGTTCGGTGCACAACCGGCACTTCTACGAGATTCTGGACGAACTGCACGCCAGTGGTGGGGCTGTGGCGGTGCGGCGGTCTCTGGCCATCCGTGCCGCCGACCGCGGCATGGCGCTGTCGACAGATCCGTTCGAACTGCCGGATCCAAGCGTCGCCCGCAAACACTGGCAGGTCGGCGAGGTAGTGACCTTTGGAGCCGGCACACGAGAAATCCGCGGCCGGATTCGCCGGGTCAACCGGAAGACCTGCACCGTTGAGGGCACCGGCCGGTCTGTGGGGTTGCGCTACCGGGTGCCCTTACCGCTACTGCGCAAAGCCGGCTGACCAAAGCTCAGGACACCTCGGCCGCTTCCGGCGCCGGGTATTGGCTCAGCAATCCGCGCAATTCCGGGATACAGGAGCCACAGTTGGTGCCGCATTTCAGGGCCTGACCCAGCGCTTCCACACTGTCTTCACCGGCCTGAATCGCCTTGGCGATCTGCATCTCACCTACCTGGAAGCAGCTGCACACCAGCGCGCCGGTGTCTTCGCTGTCTACAGCACGAGCCGCCAGCAGGCACTGACGTTGCTCGGGACTCAGACACTCGGCCTCAAAGCACTGATCCAACCAGGCCAGATCCGGCAACTCGGACGCACTCGGCGCCACCAGCAGAATCGCCTGCAGCTGCCCATCAACAATTCTAGCGGCCCGAAACCGGCCGCAGGCGACGTCGCCCATCACCACCTGAGCCGCACCGCCCAGCCAGGCATCGGCCTCCCGTTCCCAATCCACCGGCTGGTTGCCCGCCAGCCACCAGCTCTCGCTGTGACTCAGCGGCTGCCGGGCCCAGTAACCCGAGGGACTGACCAGCTCCGGCTGCCATCCACTGGCCGGGCGTCGCATCACGCGGGCGTGCCAGCGACTCGGCAACGGTTGCAGGCTGGCGACGCCATGTTTGCCCTCCGGCTGCCCGGATACCGGATCGGTCACTGCCATCATCAAATCGGTCGCAGTGCCCCGGGAGGCAAACTGACGGTTCCAGTGAATGGGCACAAACACCTCGCCCGGGCGCTGATCCGGTGTCACCCGAATCCGGCCCACGTATTCGCCACCGTTGCGACCGGTCAGCCGGCCCAGCTCGCCCTCAGCCAGGGTCAGTGCCTCAGCGTCGTTGGGGTGCACCTCAATAAACGGCTCCTGACGATGGGCAAGCAGCCGGGGTGCCAGGGCAGTCCGGGTCATGGTGTGCCACTGATCACGAATCCGGCCGGCGTTCACCACCATCGGCTGGGCGGGCGAAGGCTGTTGGCCCGCACTCACGGTGTGGATTGGCACCATTCGGGCGCGACCATCGGGCGTAGCAAAGCCGCCTTGGCCAAAAAGTCGGCGGGTGCCGGCAATCCCACCCTCCGGCGTAGCTGAAACCGGCCATTGCAGCGGTTCGAATTCGTCGTAATCAGAGTCGGACAGGGTTTTCAGGCAGTCAATATCAAACTGGCGGCGACTGCCGCTGGCCTGGACGGCGATTCCGGAAAGCGCAGCGTGCTCGCGAAAGATATCCGCCGGCCGCTGGTAGCCGAACGCCTCGCCATAACCCATCTCCCGGGCCACGTTCGCCATGATCCACCAGTCAGGTTTCACCTCGCCAGGCAGGGGCAGGAACGCCCTTTGCCGGGAAATACAACGTTCAGAGTTGGTCACCGTACCGTCTTTCTCGCCCCAGCCGGCAGCGGGCAACAGAATGTCGGCGTAGGTGGTGGTGTCGGTCTCGGCCATGCAATCGGAAACGATCACCGTGGGGCAACGTGCCAGCGCCTCGCGCACTCGGGTCGACTCCGGCAGGCTGACCGCGGGGTTGGTACCCATGACCCACAGCACCTTGATCTCGCCCCGATGCACTGCTTCAAAAAGTTCCACGGCTTTCAGGCCGGGGCCCTCGGGAACCCGGTCAGCACCCCAGAACCGGGCCACACTGTCCCGGGCACCCGGGCTGTCGTAATCCATGTGCGCTGCCAGGGTATTCGCCAGCCCGCCGACTTCACGCCCGCCCATGGCGTTGGGCTGGCCGGTCAAGGAAAAGGGTCCGGCACCCGGCAACCCGACCCGACCGGTGGCCAGATGGCAATTGATAATGCTGTTGCACTTGTCCGTTCCCGCTGACGCCTGGTTGATGCCCTGGGAAAAACCGGTCACCGTGCGCGGAGTCTGCGCAAACCAGCGGTAGAAGGTTTCCACATCGGCCATCGGGAGATCACATTGCTCAGCCACCGAGCTGACCGAGGGAGCTGCCTGGGTGGCGGCCTCCAGGGTTTCATTGAAGCCGTGACAATAGCGGGCGATATAGCCCTGATCCAGGCCGTCGTGCTCCGTCAGCCACGCCAGCAGGCCATTGAACAAAATGGTGTCGGTGCCCGGCTTCAGTTTCAGGTGCAGGTCCGCCAGCTCGGAGGTAGCCGTCCGGCGGGGGTCGATCACCACCACCCGACGCCCGGCCCGGCTGGCCGCTTTCATGCGCTGGTACAGCACCGGATGGGCCCAGGCGGCGTTGCTGCCAGCCAGTACCAGTAGATCTGCCAACTCCACATCGTCGTAGCAGCCGGGCACACAGTCTTCTCCAAATGCCCGTTTGTGGGCCGCCACTGCCGAAGACATGCACAGTCGGGAGTTGGTATCCACATGCGGTGTGCCGACAAAGCCCTTGGCCAGTTTGTTGGCGACGTAATAATCCTCGGTTAACAGCTGGCCCGACAGATAGAACGCCACCGAACCGGGACCGTGCCTGGCCACCGCCTCGCGAATGGCTCCAGACGCGGCTTTCAGCGCCTCGGGCCAATCGCTTTCCACACCGGCGAGCCGGGGCCGCAAAAGACGACCGGCAGGCACCAGGGTCTCGTGCAAGGCCGAGCCTTTAACACACAATCGCCCCTGATTGGCCGGGTGCTGCTGATCGCCACTGACTTGCCCGGGCCCGGCCGTCACGCCGCAACCGACACCACAGTAGGGGCAGGTGGTCCGAACGCCGGTCGCTGTCTGATGCTCGCTGTTCACGTCGTATCCTCTCGGCTCTAAAACAAAGACGCCCGCTTCCGGGAACCGGTATATCCGGCACACGGGAGCGGGCGTCTTTGCCTATTTCGTCGTTATCTGAAGTCTTTTTGCTAAGTTAACCGTTGCAATAACAGGGCCATCCCTGCATTGAAGCTATAACGGACCCCGGCGGGCAGGAGCATCACTTTTCACGGCCCACAATGGTGCAAGGCTCAAAAAAGCGCACTAAAACACATCGGCAACCACGCGCCAGATTCCGACCCATTGTCGGGCCTTAATCCTTACTCGGCTGTTTTAAATAACTTTTTTATCTCTGGCACAGGCTGTGCAATCAACACCTTTGAACATTTCAGATCATTGTTGATTCAACAGGCATAGGCGCCTGCCTTCCGATAACGGAGGGCAGGCGCTTTTTTTTGCCTGAAAGAACATCGCGAGGAAAGTAACCATGAAGACATCCCTGACAACCGTCTCCGGCACACTCAGGCAGCTGACCGGACTGGCCACGGCCATCTCTCTGATGGCCGGCACCGGCCTGGCCCAAGCAGAGATTGGCGCCCCGGAGAAGCCGGACCTGAGACTCGGCTTCATCAAACTGACGGACATGGCGCCCTTGGCGGTAGCCTGGGAGCAGGGCTTCTTTATGGATGAAGGCCTGTTTGTCGAGCTGGAAGCCCAGGCCAACTGGAAAGTGCTGCTGGACCGGGTCATCACCGGCGAACTGGACGGCGCGCACATGCTCGCCGGACAACCCCTGGGGGCCTCCATTGGCTATGGCACCCAGGCCGACATCATTACCGCCTTCAGCATGGACCTGAACGGCAACGGCATTACCGTCTCTAATCAAGTCTGGGAGACCATGAGCCAGCACATTCCTGAGGAGGACGGCAAACCGGTACACCCGATCAGCGCCAGCGCCCTGAAACCGGTGGTGGAGCAATCCCGGGCAGAAGGTGAACGTTTTCGTATGGGCATGGTGTTCCCGGTGTCTACCCACAACTACGAGCTGCGTTACTGGCTTGCCGCCGGTGGCCTGAACCCCGGGTTCTACGCACCCCAACGCGGTGACACCAGCGGCACCCTGGAAGCCGACGTGCATCTATCGGTGACGCCACCACCACAGATGCCCGCCACCATGGAAGCCGGCACCATTCAGGGTTACTGCGTGGGCGAGCCCTGGAACCAGCAGGCAGTATTCAAGGGCATTGGCGTACCGGTGATCACCGACTATGAGATCTGGCCCAACAACCCGGAGAAGGTGTTCGGCGTGACCCAGTCCTGGGCCGAGCAAAACCCCAACACCCACCTGCACCTGCTGCGTGCCCTGATTCGCGCGGCGCACTGGCTGGACGAGAACAACAACGCCAACCGTGCCGAAGCGGTGGAAATCCTGGCCCGCCCCAGCTATGTCGGCGCCGATGCTGAGGTCATTGCCAACTCCATGACCGGCACCTTTGAATACGAGAAAGGCGACATCCGCGAGGTGCCTGACTTCAACGTCTTCTTCCGTCATCACGCCACCTACCCGTACCCGTCGGATGCCATCTGGTACCTGTCGCAGATGCGTCGTTGGGGCCAGATTCCCGAGGCCAAATCCGATGACTGGTACATGAAAACCGCCGCCCAGGTGTATCGCGGTGACATTTATGCCCAGGCCGCCCAGTCCCTGATCGACGACGGCCTGATGCAGGCCGAGGACTTCCCGGATTTCAGCCAGGAAAACTTCGCCCGCCCTTACCAGGGTGAGCTGATTGATGGCGTTGCCTTCACGCCACGCCAGCCGAACGCCTACATCGACAGCTTTGAGATCGGCCTGAAAGGCGACGACACACCGTAACCGGGCGTAGCCAGGAGAACGACATGACCACGTTAACCAACCCCACTTCCAGAACCGGCACACCCGGCTGGCTGAAAGCACTGGCAAGCCGGTTCACCGGCGCCGAGCTGGCCCAGTCGGGCAAGCAACTGTTGCTGCCGACCATCGGCATCCTGATCTTCCTCGGGTTCTGGCATCTGGCCGCGCCCCAGGTCAACACGTCCCTGGGCGCCTTTCCGGGCCCGGCACAAGTCTGGGAGCAGGGCGGTCAGCTCTGGCAGGAACACGCCAACCAACGGGCCCGGGCCGACAAGTTCGTGACCATGCAGGAAGAGCGTAATGCACGCATCCTGGCCGATAACCCGGACGCTGACGTCAAAATTCGCGACTATCCGGGCGCCCCCACCTTTCTGGATCAGGTGGTTACCAGCCTGATCACCGTGCTCGCAGGCTTCCTGCTGGCAACGGCGATTGCAGTGCCTTTGGGCATCGTCTTTGGCTTGAACCGGCACTTCCAGGCGGCGGTCAATCCGCTGATCCAGATCTTCAAACCGGTATCGCCGCTGGCCTGGCTGCCCCTGGTGACCATGGTGGTCTCGGCTACCTACGTCAGCGACGACCCGATGTTCGAGAAGTCGTTCCTGACTTCCATGATCACCGTCACCCTGTGCAGCCTTTGGCCCACCCTCATCAACACCAGCGTCGGCGTGGCAGCGGTCAATCCGGATCTGCTCAACGTGTCCCGGGTGCTGCGCCTGTCGTTCTCGACCCACGTGCGCAAGGTGGTACTGCCGTCGTCGGTACCAATGATTTTCACCGGCCTTCGGGTCTCTCTGGGTATCGCCTGGATGGTACTGATTGCCGCGGAAATGCTGGCCCAGAGCCCGGGCCTGGGCAAGTTCGTGTGGGACGAATTTCAGAATGGCAGCAGCCAGTCCCTGAGCCGGATCATGGTGGCGGTATTGGCCATCGGTTTTATCGGTTTCCTGCTGGACCGGCTGATGCTGATGATCCAGAAGAAAGTCGCCTGGAATGAATAACGGAGACCATCATGACTAAAGCACATCTGGAATTAACCGGCGTGGAAATGGCCTTTGAGACACCCAAAGGCGCCTTCGTCGCACTCGACAACCTCAACCTGAAAATCAAGAAGGGCGAGTTTGTGTCCCTGATCGGCCACTCAGGTTGCGGCAAATCCACCGTGCTGAACATTGTCGCCGGCCTGCTACAAGCCTCCAAGGGCGGCTGCGTTCTGGACGGCCATGAGGTCAACTCGCCGGGCCCAGAGCGGGCGGTGGTGTTTCAGAATCACGCCCTGATGCCCTGGCTGACCGTGTACGAAAACGTGGAACTGGCGGTACAACAGGTATTCCGCAAGTCCATGGCGAAACAGGAGCGCAAAGACTGGATTCATCACAATTTGGAGCTGGTCAACATGGCCCACGCCGCCAGCAAGCGGCCGGGAGAGATTTCCGGCGGCATGGCACAGCGGGTGGGCATTGCCCGAGCGCTGGCGATGAAACCCAGCGTATTGCTGATGGATGAGCCGTTTGGCGCGCTGGATGCCCTGACCCGGGCACACCTGCAGGATTCACTGATGGAAATTCAGCAGGAGCTTAACAACACGGTGATCATGATCACTCACGACGTGGACGAAGCCGTATTGCTGTCCGACCGCATCATCATGATGACCAACGGCCCGGCTGCCACCGTGGGTGAGGACCTGCGCATCGAGCTGCCGCGGCCACGAAACCGGGTCACCCTGGCGGACGATCCCACGTATGTGCACTACCGCCAGGAAGTGCTGAAGTTCCTGTACGAGAAACAGCGCAAGCTGGAGAACATCAAAACACGCAAAACCCACAGCGCCGAACAGGAAGAGAGCACCGCTCGCGCCGCAGGCGCCTGAGCCTGGTGGCTTTTTCAGGCCGCCTTTTCAAACCAGGTCACTTCAGAACATCGGCCATGGAGACCAGAGCCCGGGCCACCTCGGGCAGCTTCTTGCCCTGGTCCATGGCCAGCTTCCTGAGCACCCGGTGAGCCTCGTTGTTGTCGATCTTGCGATGTTCCATCAGCAGCAGCACCGCTTTTTCCTGGGTTCTGCGGTCTTCCAGGGCCTCCTTGGCACTCTGCAGTTCGTCGGTCATCTGCTGCAACCGACGAGTCTGTTCCTGCACCAGATCGAAGATGGAGCGACCAAACTGCTGACCCACGCCCTCACTCTTCCAGGCTTCCCCGGACCGGGCATCGTCAGCGGAATCGCACAGCACCAGCAGCGGCTGCGCCGGCGGATTCTGTGCGTCCAGTGATGCGATCAGGGTTTCCTGATGGGCCAGGGAGTTCCGGGCCTCGGCAAAGCGCTCGACACAGCGGATGTGGAAACTGCCCTCAACGGCGTCTTCCACCTTCTTGAGTTCATCCATGCGTTCCGACATCAGCGCAAACCAGCGATCCGCCAGCCCGGAGTCCAGGGTTTTGTAGCGCCCCACGGAACAGCCGAGCTGACGCAGGCGCTCGATTTCCGTCTCCCGGTCATGGGACCGCAAGGTCTGCCACAAGGCACGACTGTCGTCGTCGGCAAAGCTGACAAACACCTCAAAACAGCGTTCCTGTGCTTCAACCAGGTGCGTCATGCGCTTGGATAGTGCACTGTCGAAGCCGCCACTGGAGAACCCGGCGGAACCCACGGCACGCTCCTGGCCACAGAACTCCTTACCGTTCATCAGGTGCACCATGGCCACCAGCAGACCGGCCAGGGACGGATCAACCGCGGTATCGGCGGCCTCAAACACCACCGTAATCAAGGCGTGGATCAGGTTGCCATAAGCCTCGGTGGCTTCCGCCGCCGACACCGCCTGCCCGGCCACCTGGGACCGTAAGGCCGACAACTGCTGCAAGCCGTGCAGGGCAGTGGCGAGATGGTTCAACAGGTGGCTGCTGACCGGGTGAGCCGTCAGCGCCTCCTGAACCTCGGCCAAGGCCTGCTCGAACAGCTCCGTCAGCCGATCAGAGTCCTGGATCATCGCTTCCCGTTCGTCGGCGAATTTGTCGCCACCCGAGCCCAGAAACACGTTGGAAGCGCCCCGCTCACGCTGCAGGCCGTGCACCAGGTTACTGATGCTCTGCACCACCTTGCCCATCTGCAGAAAGTACTGGAGGTTCATCAGTTCGCATTGCCGGGATGCAATCAGGAAGTCCGCGGCGGTGGGTGGTTTGGGGTTGTGCTGCTGTCGCTTGGCGTTCATGGAAGTTCTCCCGGCACTGGCCGTGCTGTCTCAATAGCAATAACCGCAGCAATAACTACGCCAGAGGAAGCCTCAAAGTCGTGCAAAACGCCCCAGCACGGGGCAGTTAACCCTGCCAGAAAGCCCCAGCACATCCACCTGAAATCAGTATCTATCTGATTTAATTAGACTTAAAAAACTGGCACGAAGATCGCAATGTCTTTGGCAAGGATGAACGTCCCGGCCAAGGATTCGGCCGGACCATCAGATCATTGTTGTTGGCATTGGCGCCGGACCATCGATTCCCCTCGGGGATGCGATGCTCCGGCTTTTTTTGTGGGTTCAGGAAAAGGTTCAGGAAATCGGAGCGCGGCTATGGCCAGGACTAAGAACGGAAACAGGGAGCGCACCTTGGTGGTTTGCGGCCACGGCATGGTAGCGCAGCGCTTTCTGGAAGAACTGATGGCCCGGGCGCCAGTGCCTTACCAGAGCATCATTGTCTTCAACGGCGAGAGCCGGCCGGCCTATAACCGCATCCAGCTTTCGGCGCTTTTGAGCGGTGATGCCGATGAGGACAGCCTGATACTGAAGCCCGACGACTGGTTCGCCAGCCACGGCATCCGGGTGCATCACGGCGAGCCGATCCGCGCCATCAACCGCCAGGAACGCACCGTGACCACCCTGACCGGTCGCAGCCAGCATTACGACACTCTGGTACTGGCTACCGGCTCCCGGCCAGGGCAACTGGGGCTCCCGGGTGAAGACCTGGACGGTGTCCGCTACTTCCGGGACATCAACGACACCCGGACATTGATCGAGCAAAGCGAAACCCGGCAGCGCGCGGTCGTGGTCGGCGGCGGATTTCTGGGCCTGGAGGCAGCCGCCGGCCTGCAAAGTCGCGGCATGGCCGTCACCCTGCTGCACCGCAGTAACCACCTGTTAAACCGGCAGCTGGATACCGTGGGCGGCCAACTGTTGGCCGAGGCACTGGAACGCAAGGGCCTGAACATTCTTACCGGCACCGCGCTGCTTCAGCTGCTGGGCCGGGATCGGGTCCGGGCCGTGCAACTGAGTGACCAGACCCTGATCAGCACCGATCTGGTGGTCATCGCCACCGGCATAGTGCCAAACCGGGAACTGGCCGAGGCCGCGGACCTGGACTGCGGCCGGGGCATCCGGGTGAACCCGCAGCTGCGCACCAGCGACCCTGACATCTACGCCTTGGGGGAGTGCTGTGAACTGGGCAACGAAACCTTTGGCCTGGTGGAGCCCGGCTACCAACAGGCCCGGATACTCGCCCGGGTGCTTACCGACGACAGCGGTGCGGCCGGGTGGGCCCCATCGGTCATCGCCACCCGGCTCAAGATCAGCGACGTGCCGGTGTTTTCATGCGGTCAGCAGGCTCCGGACGAGGCCACCGAATCGCTGATCTTCCGGGATTTCGACACCGGCAGTTACAGCCATCTACTGGTCCGCGACAACCGCCTGATCGGTGTGGTGCTGATTGGCAACACCAACCAGGGTCCCTGGTACCAGGAGCTGATCACCGACCACACCGACATTACCGGCATTCGCGCCCAACTGCCCTTTGGCAAACCATTTTGTGAGGCGGCGGCCTGAGCCGCTGCCAGGAGAGAGGACATCACCATGAGCAAGAAAACCCTGATCGTCGTTGGCAATGGCATGGTTGGCCACCACTTCCTTGAACAGCTGGTCGCCAGCCCTGCCGCCGCAGACTACGACATCCTGGTCTTTGGCGAAGAGAAACAGCTGGCCTATGACCGGGTGCACCTGTCGGAGTACTTTGCCGGTTCCACTCACGCCGATCTCGCCATGGGCACAGCAGACTGGTACACCGAACAAGGCATCCAACTGCTGCTGAACGAGCCAGTCACGGGTCTGGATCGCGACCAGCGCACGGTGACCACTCCCAAGGGCGACTACCACTACGACGAGCTGGTGCTGGCCACCGGCTCCTACCCGTTCGTGCCACCCATTGAGGGAAGAGAGCATCCCCACTGCTTTGTCTACCGCACCCTGGAAGACCTGGATGCTATCCGTGCCAGCGCCCAGGCCGGCAAGTCCGGCGTGGTGGTCGGCGGCGGCCTGCTGGGTCTCGAAGCGGCCAATGCCCTCAAAAGCCTGGGCCTGCAGGCCCATGTGGTGGAGTTTGCACCCCGGCTGATGCCGGTACAACTGGACACCGACGGCGGCGCGCTGCTGCGCCACAAGATCGAAGAGCTGGGTGTGCAGGTACACACCGAAAAGGCCACCACCGCCATTGTTGCCGGTGAAGAAGCTCGCCTGCGCATGAACTTCAGCGATGACAGCCACCTGGAAACCGATCTGATCGTGTTCTCCGCCGGCATCCGGCCCCAGGATGCCCTGGCCCGCAGCAGCGGCCTTGAGGTAGGCGAACGCGGGGGCATCGTGGTCAACGACCAGTGCACCACCTCGGACCCGCACATCCACGCCATCGGCGAGTGTGCGCTCTGGGATCAGCGCATTTTCGGCCTGGTCGCCCCCGGCTACACCATGGCCCGCACCCTGGCGTCGGTGCTGAACGGCGATCAGGAGGCCGCGTTCACCGGCGCCGACATGAGCACCAAACTGAAACTGCTGGGCGTCGATGTGGGCTCCATCGGCGATGCCCACGGCCAGACTCCGGGCGCCCGCAACATCCGCTTCAACGACGAACAAATCGGCCACTACCGCCGCATGGTGATCAGCGAGGATGGCAAGAAACTGCTCGGCGCCATCCTGGTAGGCGACAACAGTCACTACGACACCCTGCTGCAATACGCCCTCAATGGCATTGCCCTGCCGGACAACCCGGAAACCCTGATCCTGCCGGAGAGCCAGGGCGGTGCCCCGGCCCTGGGCCCGGATGCCCTGCCGGAAACGGCGTCGATCTGTTCCTGCCACAACGTCACCAAGGGCGACATCTGTGGCGCCATTGACGCCGGCTGCGGCGACCTCGGCAGCGTCAAGGCCGAAACCAAGGCCAGTACCGGCTGTGGCGGCTGCACCGCGTTGCTGAAAAACGTGGTCGACAGCGAACTGGAAAAACGCGGCGTGGAGGTCAGCAAGGACCTGTGCGAGCACTTCCCGTACAGCCGCCAGGAGCTGTTCCACCTGGTGAAGGTGAACGGCATTCGTACCTTTTCCACTCTGATCCGGCAGCACGGCCGTGGTCACGGCTGCGACATCTGCAAGCCGGCGGTGGGCTCCATTCTGGCCAGCTGCTGGAACGAACACATCCTGGCCACCGACCATGTGCCACTGCAGGACACCAACGACACCTTCATGGCCAACATGCAGAAGAACGGCACCTATTCCATCGTGCCGCGTATTCCCGGTGGCGAGATCACCCCGGACAAGCTGATTGTGCTGGGTGAGGTGGCCAAGCAATACAACCTGTACACCAAGATCACCGGCGGTCAGAGGGTCGACCTGTTTGGCGCCACCTTGAGTGAGCTGCCGGAGATCTGGGAACAGCTGATCGCTGCCGGCTTTGAAACCGGTCACGCCTACGGCAAGTCCCTGCGTACGGTGAAATCCTGTGTCGGCAGCACCTGGTGCCGTTACGGCGTGCAGGACAGTGTGGGCATGGCGATCCGTCTGGAGGATCGCTACAAGGGCCTAAGGGCACCGCACAAGGTCAAGATGGCGGTCTCCGGCTGTACTCGGGAGTGCGCCGAGGCCCAGAGCAAGGATTTCGGGGTGATCGCCACGGAGAACGGCTGGAATCTGTATGTCTGTGGCAATGGTGGCATGCGTCCGCGCCACGCCGATCTGTTTGCTACCGACCTTTCAGACGAGGAACTGATCCGCACCATCGATCGGGTGGTGATGCTCTATGTCCGCACCGCCGATCGGCTGCAGCGCACCAGTGTCTGGATGGAGAATCTGGAAGGTGGCCTGGAGTACCTGAAGCAGGTGGTGCTGGAGGACAGTTTGGGGATCTGTGCGGAACTGGAGGAGCACATGGACGGCATTGTTGGCACTTATCAGTGTGAGTGGAAGACGGCGGTGGAGGATCCGGAGAAGCGCAAGCGGTTCCGGGAGTTTGTGAATGCGCCGGAGAAGAAGGATCCGGTGCAGCAGTGGACGACGGAGCGGGATCAGCGGCGGCCGGTGCTTGAGTCGGCCTAGCCTTTTGATTTTGGGGGGGTGGAGCGAGGGGCATGGGGGTATTTTTCTTCTGGGAAAATAACTCGCTTCGCTCAGACATCTTTTCCCTGACAGAAAAGTACCCCCATTCCCCTCACTCACAGAACTTTCGGATATCGACAGCTAGGAATCAAAGGAGCAAAACTATGAAAGCTCGGACTTGTTGGGAAGCGGTTTGTACGGTTGAGGACCTGGTGCCAGAATCAGGCATTGCGGTCTGGACCGCAGCGGGGCCGGTGGCGGTGTTTTACCTGCCGCATCGGCTGCCGGCGTTGTTTGCTATCAGTCACACCGATCCGTTCAGCGGTGCCAATGTGCTGGCCCGGGGGCTCACCGGTGATCTCAAAGGTCAGCCGGTGGTGGCCTCGCCGTTGTACAAGCAGCACTTCAACCTGGTGACCGGCCAGTGCCTGGAGGACGAGGCGGTGTCGGTTCAGACTTACCCGGTGTTGTTGGACGGCAATGAAATCCGGCTCGAGGTTCCGGTCAAGCAGTCTGAAACCGAGGCGGCCTGATCCGGGTTCGACGATTTACCGAGCAGTGACTTCTCAGGGTGTTTTTCTCGTGTAAGATCAGGGCAAACACTAAGAACAAGGATGCCTCTGTGAAGTCACTCAGCCCCACCGACCAGTTGTTCCTTTGGCTCGAAAAGCGCCAGCAACCCATGCACGTCGGCGGCTTGCAGCTGTTCTCGTTTCCTGAGGATGCGCCGGATGACTATGTTGCCCAACTGGCGGAGCAACTCCGCCAGCAAACCCAGGTAACCTCGCCGTTTGACCGGCGGCTGGATAGTCGCCTGGCCCAGCCGGTGTGGGTACACGATGACCACCTGGATCTGGAGCACCATTTTCGCTTTGACGCCTTGCCCACACCCGGCGGAGTCCGGGAGTTGCTGAGGTTTGTCTCCGCCGAACACTCGCACTTGATGGATCGGGAACGGCCGTTGTGGGAATTCCACCTGATTGAAGGACTGGGCAACCGTCAGTTCGCGCTGTACAGCAAGATTCACCATTCCCTGGTGGATGGAGTTTCCGCCATGCGCATGTTCCAGCGCATGCTGTCCACCGATCCGTCACAGCGCAACATGCCGCCGATCTGGGCACTGCCCCGGCGCAGTGGCAGGAAAACGGATGATGGCCAGCCCTCGCTCTGGCAGACCATCGGCCAGATTCTGGGGGCATCGGGCAAACAACTGGGCACCCTGCCCAAGGTGACCCGGGAGCTGCTGAGAACGGTGAACGAGGCCCGCAAGGATCCGGCATACGACTCCATCTTCCATGCCCCGCGCTGCGTGCTGAATGAAAAGATCACCGGTTCCCGCCGCTTTGCCGCCCAGTCCTACTCCCTCGCGCGGATCCGAGGTATTTGCCAAGCCTTCGGCACCACCATCAACGACGTGGTCACGGCCATGTGTGCCAATGCTCTGCGAACCTATCTGATGAATCAGGATGCACTGCCAGAGAAGCCATTGATCGCCATGGTGCCCGTGTCGCTGCGCAAGGATGACAGTGCGGAAGGCAACCAGGTCGGCGTTATTCTGGCCAACCTGCATACCGATGAACCCGATCCGGTGGAACGGCTGATCAAAATCCATCAGGGCATTCGCGCCGCGAAAGACCGCTACGCCAACATGTCGTCGGAGGAGATCATCAACTACACGGCGATGATGCTCTCGCCTGCGGCGTTCCACCTGCTCACCGGGCTGGCCCCGAAGTGGCAGACCTACAACGTGGTGATTTCCAACGTGCCCGGCCCCAAGGAGACCAGTTACTGGAATGGCGCCAAGCTGGAAGGCATGTACCCGGTCTCCATCGCCATGGACCGGCTGGCCCTGAACATGACGCTGACCAGCTACAACGATCAGGTGGAGTTTGGTCTCATCGGCTGCCGCCGCACCCTGCCCAGCCTCCAGCGCATGCTGGACTACCTGGAAGAGGGTTTGACCGAGCTGGAGCAGGCGGCAGCTCGGTGATCAGCCGAACCGCCGCTCCTTGTTGCGCTCGGAGATCTGGTCGTTAAGGGTCCAGAAATCGTACAGCACGCCCAGCAGGAACAGGCCGCCGGTGAGCAGGTAAATAATGCCGGTGATCCACTTGCCCTGGTACATCCTGTGCAAACCGAAGACCCCGGTGAAGGTCAGCAGCAGCCAGCCGATGTTGTAGCTGACTTCGCCATCCCGGAACCGCAGGTCCGCCTCCCGGTCCATGGCCGGAATCAGGAACAGGTCAATGATCCAGCCGATGAAGAACAGGCCCAGGGTGAAAAACCAAATGGTGCCGGTGATCGGCTTGCCGTAGTAAAAGCGGTGGGAGCCGAGGAATCCGAAGATCCAAAGCAGATAGCCAAAGAGTTTGCTGTGGGTGTCTGTTCGGGCTTCCATGGTGTTCCTTGTAGTTTGAGTTGGTGGCCCAGCCTTTATGGATTGGTGGCTGGCCGCGGTTCAGATTATTTTTCCCTTGGGAAAATAATCCAAGCCCGGTCCAACAGACAATGGGGGCATAGTCGCTGAATACAAAGGATAAAAAATGGAAAATCTCTTTGGCGTTAACATCCACTCTGCGACCCCACTCCAAACCCTCAGGGCCCTAACTCGGGCGCCGGATCCGGCCCACCCTCACGAAACTCGCTGGCCGACTTTCCGGTCCACTTGCGGAATGCCCGGCTGAAATTCGACAGATCGGCGTAGCCCAGCTCATAGGCAATCTCGCTGACAGACTGACTGGTGTAACGCAACAACTGAATGGCGCGATCTTTCAGCACCGATTCGACGATCTCCCGGTAGTGCGTGTCTTTCTCGGCCAGGCGCCGTTTCAGGGTTCGAGAAGACACGCAGAAGCGTTCTGCCATATCCTCCAGAGACGGCAGTGGGCCAGGCATCATGCGCAGCATGTTGCGGATCGCGAGGGTGATGTCGCCCTGTTCTTTCAGCGCCTTTTGCAGCTCGAATTCACACTGATCCCGCGCCATATCCGATGCCTCCGCATCAGCCAGCCGCATGCGCACATCCAGCAGCCCCCTGGGGAACACCAACATGACTTCCGGCTGGCCGTAATGGAACTGCACCGGCAGTTGGTTGGCAAATTGGCGATAATAGACTGGCTCCGAGCTGCGGAGGCACACGCTAACCCCGGGCAATTTGCCCGCGTCCAGGGCAAAACCCCGGCGCTCGGCGTCGCCCCGGTCCAGCAACTGCTCGGTCAGAAGGATCAGCGTGGCACTGACTGTCTCAGACAGGAAAGGCTCAAGCTCAAGCACTTCGAACTCGGTGCACAGCTGCACCAACACGCGGTCGTCCTTCAGGGACTGCTTTATGCTGAGAAACGGCGCCCGCAATTGCAGGTAGCGGTGCACCGAATTGAGCGCACCTTCAAAGGTGGGGCTGGTAAGAGCGGCAAAACCCAGGGTGCCGTGGATAGTGAGCCGCAGCGCCCGGGCCAGGGCAAAGCTCAGGCCATGCTTGCCCGTCAGATCCACGGCGCGCTGGGCCATGATCATGGCGTCAGTAATAAAAACCCGGCTGTCGTTCGATTTTAGATCCTCGGGCCCGAACGCCAGGTTCTCGTAGAGACTGCGATCGTTATAGCCCAGCTGTCGAACGGTCTCTGCCAGGACCCGCATGTAAACCCCGGGTACCAGGAACAGCCCCAGCATTCGCCGCTCGTTGTCCGCGCCTGTTGTTGCCATACAAGGATCCTTAACGGGAGTTCACAACGACACTCTCCAGACTCTAGCAAATGCCCGTCAGTACCACAGTGGGGCGAGGAAAAAGGTTGAGCGTCAGCACAGTCAATCATGGTTCGTCCCTGGCCCAATCTGAACGGTCGTCGTCCCGTTCGCGCATTCCTTCAAATTGTTGACTCTCACAGACTGGTCACAGGACATCAGCCAAGGTAAGGAGTCATCCATGCTGAACTCAAAAACACACGAAACACCACCCGTCACCAGCCCCCGGGCATCCAATACGCCGGACAACGTCAGCATCAAACCCCAGCGCATGGGCTTTGAATTCGGCGACCACATCCCGCAATACTGGGTCGGCCAGAACTATCTGGTGAGCCACACGTGGAACGCGCTGTCGGTGCTGTTTCCACAGGGCGAGCAATTTTTTGTGGACTCGGTACGCGCATTCCGCGGCCTATTGGATGATTCCAAGCTGAAGGAAGAAGTTCGCGGCTTTATTGGTCAGGAAGCCATGCACTCCCTCGAACATATTGCCATGAACCAGCACGTGCACGACCAGGGTATGCCAGTTGAAGACATGGAGCGGGACTTGAAGGTACTACTGGACACGGCCCGGCGACTGCCGAAACGACATCAGCTGGCAGTGACCTGCGCCCTGGAACACGTTACCGCACTGTTGGCGGACATGCTGCTGGAGCGGGATGAGCTACGGGAAGACATGGACAAGAGTATGCGCCCACTCTGGGTCTGGCACGCAATTGAAGAAACCGAGCACAAGGCGGTGGCTTACGACGTCTTCCAGCAGGCTGGTGGTACCTACGCCGAGCGCACCGCCTATCTGGTAGTGAGTACGGCGTTTCTGGGTTTAATGACGACCTGGTTTGCTGGCCGAATGATGCTCAACGACCGCAAGAACTTTTCGATCAGATCATCGGCCAAGGGCCTTTGGCGCCTTTGGGGTCCGAAAGGCACCTTTTCCAGCCTGATCCCGGCCTGGCTGGAATACTTCAAACCCGGGTTCCATCCGTGGGACAAGGACAACAGCGAGCTGGTCGCCAGATTCAAGGCTGAGATCCAGCAATACGCGGCGCCCGCGTATCGCGATGGTAATCGGCGAACCCTGCAGTAAACGAGCGGGCATACGCTTTGCGATGACCGCCGGCGGCCTTAAGGGGCCGCCGTTCCTGTCATTACCACTTCACCTCGACGCCAGAGCCGCCATTCCCCAGGCTGGTAAACGTCCCAGACTTCGTCCGTGGTCAGGGGCTCGGTCACCACAACGCTGACCACGTCATTGGGGGTAGTCTCGGATTCAAAATCGACAATTACATCTGCATCTTTCAGGCGCGCCGGACCAAATGGCGCTCTGCGTGTAATGCTGGCCATCTTGGTGCTGCAGTAGGTGAACAACCAGTCGCCGTTGCTGAGCAGGAGATTGAACACGCCCTGGCGGGCATAGTCCCGTGCCAGCGCCACCAGACGCTCGACGATGAGCTCAGTCGCGGTATCGCGATCACAGCCCCGGCGCAGATGATTGAGGATGTCGCAAAACAGCGCCTCGCTGTCGGTTGCGCCGACCGGTTCGTAAAAGCCGGGCGACGGGCGGAATCCGGTGAGTTGGCCATTGTGGGCGAAGACCCAATAGCGTCCCCACAGTTCCCGCATGAAGGGATGGGTATTGGCCAGGCAGATTTCACCCACGTTAGCCTGCCGGATATGGCAGATCGCCACTTCGCTTTTGATCGGGTGGGTCTGCACCACTTCCGCCAGGCGTGAGTTGGCACTGGCGTCTGAATCGTGGAACGCCCGCACGCCTTTACCCTCGTAGAACGCCACGCCCCAGCCATCTTTATGGGGCCCGGTGTCACCGCCACGTCGGGTCAGGCCGGTGAAACTGAAACAGAGATCGGTGGGGGTGTTGGCACTCATTGCCAGCAGTTCGCACATGACCGGGACGGTCCTTTCAAGGTGTGGATGAAACCACAAGGGTAACCGATTTAGCCCGTCCGCCCAGCCTGAATCTGATTCGATGATGGCAGTCTTCCACCATCGGCTCGGGCCACGCAGTTACGCCCGGCTCGCTTGCCGGTGTACAGGCCCCGATCCGCCATGCGAAACAGGTCCACCGCGCTTCGACCGTGGTCTGGCCATTGTGCGATGCCAAAGGAGGCGGTTACCCGGATACGGGCGTCACCATAGGTCAACTGGCAGTCGGCGATGCGCTGTCGCAGCTCATCCATCAGTTCAAAGGCTGTCACGGATTTCACATCCCTCAAAATCAACCCAAATTCCTCGCCGCCCAGGCGGCCAACGGAGTCCGTTGCTCGCAGCCGTTCTGTCAGACGTTGTCCAATGCTTTGCAGCACCCGATCACCGGCATCATGGCCAAGGGTATCGTTAACCACCTTGAAGTGATCGATATCCATAATTACCAGCGCAAATACCGTGCTGCTGCGCTCGCATTCGGCGATGGTCCGGTTCAGAGTAGCCCGGAAACTGCTGCGGTTGGCCAGACCAGTGAGGGCATCGGTCTGGGCCATCTGCACCAGCCGCTGTTCCGCCTCTTCCCGACGCTGTTCGTAGACATGGATGAAGGTCAGCATGAGGACCGCGCACAACACCAGGTTCAGCAGATCAATCAATACCTGTGGGCTGCCCACATCACCAAGGTGGAGGTAATAGATGGAAGTCCCCACCAGCATGAACGGCAGCGACAATATCAGGCCTTCGCGCTTGCCGAGCAGGAGGTACGCCAGCACCGGGATCATCAGGATCCAGACGAAAGCTGAAACCGAAGCCTGGGGCAATACCATGATGATCAGGAAGAACGAGAACAGCAGTACCAGGTAGGCATAGATCCACTGCTGCAGAATCGGGGTGACCTGCAAACGCCAGCTCCCGAAGAACAGCAGCGCGCTGGCGGCCAGCTCTCCGGCACCGACCCACCAGAATCCGTTCAGTATTTGCAGGCAGGCAAAGACAGCCAAGGCGACACCGGTAACCGCAAAAAGCAGCCGCATCAAGGAGCGACGGTGGCTATCCCTGAGACCCGACCGACTCTGTTCGAGAGTCGCCCCCAAATCCGTTTGATGAGGTGTGTCCATGCTGTTTCCCCTGGCTGCGAGCAAGTATAGACCCTACTCGGAGCCTGTAAACCTGCTCCCTCTGGCCCACCAACCGGCCACGGCGTAGCCCGGCATGACTCAGCGATAAAGGTTTTTGCGGGAGAATCGTTCCACCAGGGGTTGATAAGCAGCGCCGAGCAATCGATTGATGGCCTCGATACCCCAGGCATCCGGTCCGACCAGAATCCGGGATTCGTCCTTGAGAATCCCTTTAACAATGATGGCCGCAGCCTTTTCCGGCGTCGTCATTGCCATCTTGTCAAAGCCCTTGCGCTGAGCCGCGGCATTCTCGGACTTACCCATGCGGGCCGCGTTGGCAATGTTGGTCCGGATACCGCCGGGGTGGACGCAGCTGACCGCCACCGGCTGCTCTTCCAGCTTCATCTCCTGGCGCAGAGCCTCGGTAAAACCGCGCACCGCAAACTTCGCAGCGTTGTAGGCACTCTGCTTGGGCACACCGATCAGACCAAACACGCTGGATATGTTGACCACGTGGCCATCGCCGGAGGCGATCAAGTGCGGCAGGAACGCGCGGGTGCCGTGGGCAACGCCCCAGAAATCGATGTCCATGACCCATTTGAAGTCTTCGTCGGTCATTTCTCGGATGCTCGCCGACAGCGCCACACCGGCGTTGTTGATCACCAGATTGACCTGACCAAAATCTGCCGCGACCGACTCGGCATGGGCGTAGATGGCATCGCGGTCGGACACGTCGAGGCGATAGCTCCTTACCTCCGCGTCTTTCAACTCGGCCATAGTCTCCGCCAGCCCGGTTTCGTTGACGTCCGACAACGCCAACCGGCAGCCCCGGGCTGCCAGGGCCTTGGCCAGCGCACGCCCGATACCTGAGCCTGCGCCAGTAATAACAGCAACCTT
Source organism: Marinobacter sediminum (assembly GCF_016820575.1). GTDB lineage: Bacteria > Pseudomonadota > Gammaproteobacteria > Pseudomonadales > Oleiphilaceae > Marinobacter > Marinobacter sediminum. The sequence goes on from NZ_JAEMQH010000001.1 coordinate 441,431, forward strand.
GTTCGTCAGATCCTTCATGGTCACACGACCCCTTTTGTTAGTGTTCGGTCAGGCTATTACTTTACCAGTTGCTTGGGCACTGAGTATGGCTCCAACCGACGTCGCCAGCAGGCACTGCGGCCACCCTGAGACGCCCTTGCCGGAATTGGGTACAATCGATTTCCGTCGGCCGGCGAGTACCGCCAGCCCTCCACCTCTGGACAATGGTAGCTGTATATGGAATGGAGTCTGACACATTTCTGGCTGATACTGGCGCTGGTTCTCAGCCTGGCCGAGCTGACCTCCGGCGTTCTGCTGTTGCTGGCGCTGGGCATTGCCTCGGCCCTGACCTCGGTGCTGGCCTTTATCGGCTTGCCGTTGGAATGGCAGCTGGTCGGCATGGGTATTTTTTCCGGCGTGCTGGTGCCCGTTGCCGTTCGCTGGATTCGGCCACGGTTTTCGCCCAAAGGCGTAGCCTATGGCACCACTGGCACGGGCGTTGAACAAGGCCGGAGTTACCGAACCCTGATCCGGGACTTCGACAGCGCCAGCGGCATCAAGGTGAACGGTGACTTCTATCGTCTGAGAGTCGCAAGCACCGGGACCACTGAACTTCCGGAAGGCACCAAGGTTCTCTTCAAGCACTTTGACGGCACCACCGCCGTCGTCGAAACCATCACTCACACGGAGCAGTAAACATGGAATCGTTCATTACGCCGGGGCTGGTGCTCAGCCTGGTTTTTGTGATTATCGGTATCTTTATCGTTGCCAAGGGCCTGGTGATCGTTCGCCAGTCAGAGGTCATGGTCATCGAACGCCTGGGGTCGTTCAACCGCGTGCTCGAAAGTGGCGTAAACATCATTATCCCGTTCATTGAACGGCCCCGGCCGATCACCATGATCCGCTACGTACGCATGGGGGAAGAGTATCACCCGGTGACTAGCGACGAGACCCGCATCGATCGCCGTGAAACGGTGATGGACTTCCCCGGTCAGCCGGTCGTCACCACCGACAACGTGACGGTCAAGATCAACGGCGCACTGTATTACCAGATCATCGACCCCCGCCGCGCGGTTTACGAGGTGGCCAACATGAGCCAAGCAGTGGAAGTTCTGGCCAAGACTACCCTGCGTTCCGTGGTCGGCAAGATGGAGCTGGATAAGCTGTTTGAATCCCGCAGCGAGGTAAACAACGCCATCCAGGCCGAGATGGAAGAGCCGGCCTCCAAGTGGGGAGTTAAACTGACCCGGGTGGAGGTTCAGGACATCAGCATGCCCGAGGAAGTTGAAGAGGCCATGCGCCTGCAAATGGCCGCCGAGCGTAAACGTCGGGCCACGGTCACCGAGGCCGAGGGTGAGAAGTCCGCAGCCATCGCCATGGCTCAGGGTCAGCGCGAATCGGCGATTCTCAACGCCCAGGGCGACAAGGAGTCCGCCATCCTGCGTGCTCAGGGTGAGCAGGAATCCATCCGCCTGGTCCTAAGCGCCATGGGTGACTCCGAAAACAACAAGCAAACCGTTATCGGCTACCTGCTGGGGCAAAGCTACATCAAGGCCCTGCCAACCATGGCCAAAGACGGTGAGCGGGTGTTCGTGCCCTACGAATCCTCAGCCCTGCTCGGTTCCATGGGCATGTTCCGGGAATTGGCGGGCAGCCCCGAGGACGCTGTCCGTCAATCCCTGCGACGTGACGGCCTGCGCGGCGGCCTGGTCGGTTCCGGCGCCGACGCCTGAGGCCCGAAATAACCTGCTGGAGCAATTACTCCAGCAGGTTATCCAGAGGCTTGTCGTAACTGGGCGCGAATACATTCATGAAATACGACACTTCCCGCAGCCCGTCCTCATCGAGACGGGCCTTGATCTGATTCGCCGCCGGCTCGAACTCACTGTTGCCGGCGCGAATTTCCGCCTGGCATTTCAGCCACGCCGACAACCGGTCGGCCGCCTTGATCAACTCCTTGTCTTCCGCTGGCAGCCTCGATTCCTGTACATAAGGCGCGAAATCGGTGCGCAGATCCTCGGGTAACAGCGCCAATAGCTCCCCTTCCGCTTTGTGCTCTATGTCACCAAAAGCTTCACGCATCACTTTCGAGTGATATTTGACCGGTGTCGGCATATCACCGGTGATTACTTCTGTGGCATCGTGGTAGAGCGCTGCCGCAGCGATCCGATCGGCGTTGACCTGGCCGCCAAAATGGCGATTTCGGATCAGGGCCAGGGCGTGGGCCAGGGTGGCCACCTCCCAGGAGTGGGTCGCCACGTTTTCCTCAATGGCATTGCGCATCAACCCCCAACGCCTGATCCAACGCAGGCGTGAAATATAAGCAAAGAAGTGGCTTGCAGCGTGAACCATGTTGCGCTTTCCTATTTTGCATATCTTTATAATTTAAACGTTCAGCCTAGGTAAACCCGGTGTTAATCTGAACATGTCTTAAATTGATACATAACTCGGGTCAATCATGTCAGTCCTTCACAGACTAAACCGAACCCTGACAGTCATTATTGCCGCACTCTTGCTGGGCGGAATTACGATTGCACAAGCAAAAACCGTGATAACCGTGGGCGCTTACCATTTCCCACCGGTTGCAGAGGTGAGCGAAGACCGCCAACCCCAGGGATTGCTGGCCGATCTGATCCAGGGACTCGAGGCGGCCCACGACGACATCGACATTCAGATCTTTCACACCTCGCCCAAGCGCCGGCATCTGGATTTCGACGCCGGCCTATACGACGTGATGTTCTTCGAGAGTCCCAACTGGGGCTGGACCAATCGGGACATCACCGTAAGTCGCCCGATCTTGATCGATGAAGACTTCTACGTTGCCCTGAGAAAGCCCGGCCGGGACCTGGATTTCTTCGAGGACATCCGAAACCGTCAATTGATTGCCATATCCGGCTACCACTACGGTTTTGCAGACCTGGAAAACAACACCAAAACCCTGAAGAACAAATTCAAAATCGAGTTTTCGGACAGTCACAGCCGCAACCTCAACCTGATCAAGGCCGACCGCCCCTCGGTAGCGGAGGTGGCGATCGTCAGCCGGGCCTACCTGCAAATGCACCTGTCTCAACAGCCTGATGACTGGCGCCATCTGTTGATCTCTGACCGGCTCGATCAGCGGTACGAACTCCGGATTATTGCCCGAAAGAACGGCCCAGTCAGCGCCAGCGACATGATGCAGCGGTTAGCGCCGCTGGTGACCGACGGGTCCTACCGGATGATGGTCGAGAAGTGGGGGCTGCAACTGCCCGCCGGCTTCCTGACCAACTTCAAGAGACGCTAGCGAACGTCCAGACTGAATTGCACGGTCACCGCGCCACTCTCGTCCACGGACGCCTCGCGCGACGGATCGAGCATAAACAGCTGGTCCGCCGGTACTTCATGGGTATCCAGCAACACGGTTCTGACCGCTCGGCCCCGGGCTGAGGCGAGATTATTCAGGGCCTCTGGCGGCAAAGTGCGTTCACCGGCCAGGTACGCCTGGCGGGCAGCTTGCCATTCACTCTCCGACAACGGCTTGGAACCGCCTGCGGTCAGCTCTTTGCGCAGCAGCGCCAGGCCGTCGGCCTCGGGCGCGATTCCGCCACGAACACTCAGCAGCAGATTGGGACGGTCCAACAGGGCATTGGCCAGGGCCGACAGTTTAGCGGGTTCATCCGCCGCCAGTTCAGTGCTGCCGGGCTTGAAACTGACCTGCCCCAACTCGTTGCTGTTGAAGCCTGCCAGGTCGGCGATGGACCCCAGCATGCTAAACGGCGACGATGCTGCCTTCGCCAGCACATTCACAAAAGCCCGCATGACCACCCGGCTAATGTTGAACTGCGGATCAGAAAGATCACCGCTGATTGGCAGCTTTACTTCGATAACCCCGTCGCGGTCCCGGAGCAGGGCCAGCCCTAATGATACCGGGGCATCAACGGCTTCAGCACTGACGATCGGTTCGCCAAGCTCGAAACGGTCCATCACCACCAGGTTGGTGCCGTCCAGCCGGGTGCCAGTGATTTCATAATTGAGATCCACATTGAGTTTGCCACTTTCGACTTCATAGCCAAGGTAACGGCCGAAATAGGGTCCCAGCTCCGGCAATGACAATTCGGTCATGGCCAGATTCATCTGACTGACATCGTCGGTGCCCAGGGTGCCGAGATTGCCCGAGAAATCGAGCTTGGCAACTTCACCCACGCGCCCGCTGATCTGGACCTTGCCCTGTTGCGGCGAAATGTTACTGAGCCCGGTCACGCTGCCGGACAACTGGTCAAAGAGCGTGGTGAATACCGGCTCAATGGAACGATCGGTGTAGGCGATTTCGCCCTGCTCCAGCATCAGTTGCTTGATCCGGAAAATGAAGCTTGGCTCGCTGTCACCGGCCTCCTCAGCAGCATCGTCCGGACTGGGGCGGAACACCCGAGCCAGGTTATGGCTACCGCTGGCGTTGCGCACCACGCTAACTTGCGGCCCGGTCAGCGTCACCGTGCCGATCTCAAGCCGGGCCGGGGCAACGTTGTATTCAATCGGTGCCAGGCGCAGGGTCTGCCAGGACAGCAGTCGGTTGTCCTGGTCTGGGAGCTGAACTGCCAGCCCAGCCACCTCCGCCGTGCCGCTAAAGGTCCCGGTCATGGGTTCCTGCTGGCCATCCAGGTCCATATTGCCATCCAGCCCGAGGGTACCACCGGTAATGCTCAGGTTGGCGCCCTCCTGCAAATAGGGCTCAAAGGCGGTCAACGCAATCTCTGAGCCGGACACCGCCGCTTCCAGAGTGAAGGGTTTTGGCGTCAGCTGACCGTCGACTGTGAGCCGACCACCGCTGGCCAGGGTTGCGTCAGCCTGGTAATTCACCGGTTCACTCAGAGTGTGATCCAGGGACCCGACCGACAGCGACAACTGTTCCAAAGCCAGATCTACCGGCGTTTCCGGTTGCTGATCCCGCCACTGAAGGCGGCCTTCAGACAGGGAAATTCCGGCCACTGACCAACGGAATGCCGATGCTCCGGATTCCGACACCTCGGTTTCCGAAGCCGACTCATCAGCGGTCCCCGCGAAGGGTGCCAGCCAGTCAATGGCGCCCGACTGATTCCGGGTTACGGCGAGCTGAAGCCCCTCCAGGCTTACCTGGCCCACATCGGCCTTCAGGGCATTAAGGTCAAAACCGATCTCATCGACACCAATGGTGCCCGAGGTGAATTCCGCTTCCTCACTGTCCTCATCGATGGCGATGGCCAGCTCATCCAGTGACAGGCTGCCATTGCGGGTCACTAACAGGAACCGTTCCCCGACCTGCAACTCGTAATCAGAACTCAGGCTGACCTTGCCGCCGCGCAAATCGTAGGGCAGGAAAGGTGCCAGGAAATGTTCCAGGGTTTTGAATCCAACCCCACTGACCTTGACCGAGCCCTTGGAGTACAGGGGCGCCAGGCTGAGGTCGCCCTGCCAGTCGATAGTCTCATCGCCAAAGGCGGCTTGCAGACTATCGTCGCTGACCGGCTCATCTCGGGGCCAGCTGGCGAGGTCATTCAGACTCAGGTCGAGGGGGATGATCCGGAACTCGGCCGGCTCCGCCTTGCTGAAATCGCGAAATAGCAGCTCACCGCCATTGATACTGATCTGGCCGAAATAGAGCCGGGGCAGGGCAGACGCGTCATCGGTCTCGCCGCGGTCGGCAGGCTGCTCCGGGGCCGGATTATTGCGCTGCCAGTCCCGGACAAAATTGACGCTGTAATCCTCCAGCAGGTCCAGACGAACGAACGGCTCCTGAAGCTCAATGGCCTCAAAGCCTACCGTGCCACTGACCAGCTGAACCAGATTCAGATCCAGCGCCAGTCGCTCAAAACTGAGCACCTTGGCGTCATCGCTGTCCTGCGCCGACAGCCCCTCTGCGCCAACGGTGAAAGTGAGCGGATTGAACGAAACATCGTCGACCTCGACCTGCCAGCCCATACGCTCCGCCAGCTGATCGGGCAACGCTCGCTCCAGCCACCAGGGCACCAACAGGAAACCCGCCAATACGTACAGCGCGATGAGCACCAATAATCCCATCGTCAGATAACTAATCAGGCGGTTTGCTCGACGGCTCGCGGCCACAAATTTCTCCTTATCAACAGCGGGATACGGGGCGTGCGCCCCTCTGATCAATAGGATAGTCGGGCGGGGCCCGTTTTGTCAGCCGCGGCTGAACCCGATATGCTCAGCGATCGTAAAGGACATCGTTACGTGATGACGAGGAACGTTCTATGGACATCGGCGACATGCGTCGTGATTTTGAAAGCGAGGGGCTCGATCGCGACGCCCTCAATGACAACCCTGTGCGTCAATTCCAGCACTGGTTTGAGGATGCCCGGGAAGCCGGCATCCTGGAGCCAAACGCCATGTCCCTGGCCACCGCCGGCAACGACGGCATGCCCGATCTGCGCACCGTGCTGTTGAAGTACTTCGACGACAAGGGCTTTGTGTTCTACACCAACTACGGCAGCCGAAAGGCCCGGGAGATGGATGAGAACCCTCGGGCAGCCCTGTTATTCCCCTGGATTGGCCTGAATCGTCAGGTGTGCATTCAGGGCAAAGTGGAAAAGGTCAGCAAGGCCGAGTCCCTTCGTTACTTTGCCTCCCGCCCACGGGGCAGCCAGATTGGTGCCTGGGTCTCTGAGCAAAGTAAGGTCATCACCTCCCGGGGCTTGCTGGAACAGAAAGTGGCAGAGCTGAAACACAAATTCAGCGAAGGCGAGATACCGCTGCCCAGCTTCTGGGGCGGTTACCGGGTGGTGCCCGAGCGCATCGAATTCTGGCAGGGCCGCCCGAGCCGATTGCACGACCGGTTTGAATACCTGCGCAATGGCGATGACTGGTTGATCCGACGTCTCCAGCCCTGATCTGACCCTGACAGCGACTCACCGGAAAATAGGAGCATAACTGCTGATGCCCGACATGGAACGCTGCCCCTGGTGCGGCACCGATCCGCTCTATGTCCACTACCACGATACGGTCTGGGGCCGGCCGGAGTACGACGACTTGGCGCTGTTCGAAAAACTGTGTCTGGATGGCCAGCAGGCGGGGTTGAGCTGGATTACCATCCTGCGCAAGCAGGGCAGTTACCGGGAAGCCTACGACCACTTCGATCCGGAACGGATCGTGCACTACGACCAGGCCCGGGTTGAGAAGCTGCTGAGTAACCCCGGCATTATTCGTAACCGGCTGAAAGTAAATTCAATCATCAAGAATGCCCGGGGTTTTCTCGAGCTCCGGGAGCAGGGTACTGGGTTCAGCGATTTCCTCTGGTCATTCGTGGGCGGCAGCCCGATTCAGAACCGCTGGCACAGCATCGGCCAGGTGCCAGTCACCACTCCGGAATCCGAGGCCATGTCCGCAGCCCTCAAGCGCGCGGGCTTCACGTTTGTCGGCCCAACCATCGTCTATGCCTTCATGCAGGCCACAGGGATGGTGAACGATCATCTCCTGCACTGCCCCCAGCATGAGGCCTGCCTGGCGCTCAGCAACTGATCCCATACCGCTCCGGAGTCGTAAGACTGCCTATATCTTCAACTCCGGAGCGTCATTGTGAGAATTACCCTGGAAGAACTGAGAGCCAGCAATGACCTGGTCATTGATCTGCTGGAAATCATCTCCCTGGAAGGCCAACACTATATGGCGCGCCTGACCCTGGACGGGCGCGAACTGCTGCTGTCGGACAAGCGGGGCATTACCAGCCTGTTCCGCAGCGCGTGGCAATTGCAGGATACCCTGGCATCCTTCCGGGTGCGCGAAACCCAGGTCGTCCATCCCTCCGCCTACCACGAGATGGTCGGTATGGAGCCAGCGGAGATTGAACCGCTGCGTATCCGTGTTCAGAAAGAGAAAGATCAGAGGGAGAAACCGTGATCGCCGTAGCACGACTGGCGATCGTCGTTGGCATCGCCGGACTCATTCCATTCATTGTCGCCGTCGCCAGCCTGTTTCTGCTGCCGCAGTTCAGTGTCACCGCGATCTCCTGGTTCTACGTCTACAGCGCCGGCATTCTCGCGTTCATGGCGGGGGTGTACTGGCCCATTGCGATGCAGCTGGAGAATTGCTCTTACCCGCAATCTCCCCTCGTCACCATGGTGCTGAGCCAGGTCTTTTTCGTCATCGCAGGGGTTGGTCTGTTACTGCCAACACTCGGGCAGGTACTGGTCTACAGCTTGGCTTATCTGGCTTTGTACGCGGTGGATGTACGCTGGATGCGGGTGTACTGGCCATCCTGGTATTTGCGCATGAGACTGGTACTGACGCTGGTGGTTCTGGCCTGCCAGCTGACGGTCGCGGCGTGGTATGTGTTACTGCATGGTGCTTAATCGGTCTTAGCCGGTAAGGGCCTTTCGCCCTTACCGATTTTGCGTTTGAACCCTCAGGCTCCAAACCTCTCTTCCAAACCGCTGAAACTGGCTTGCAGCTTTTTCAACGCGGTCTTCTCGATTTGACGCACCCGCTCCCGACTGATGCCCAGGTCGTCCGAGATGACCTGCAGGGTGTCCGGTTCGGGCAGGCCCAGACCGTATCTGCGCGACAGTATCGTTTTTTCCCGTTCGTTGAGTTCACTCAACATGGTCGCCAGGGTACGGGTGTTGTCACGTTCTGACATCGGATGATCGGGCGCGGCCTGCTCGCCACTTTCCAGACTGTCGCCCAGCGTTACTGAGCCGTCCTCAACCAGCGGTACATCCGTGGAAATTTCCCGCAGCGCCAGGGCTCTGAGCTCACCGATTCGCGACGGCGATGCTTCCATCTCCTGCGCCAGCTCCGATTGCGACGGGGTGCGGCCCAGATCCTGATGCATGCTCAGAGACACTTTCTGCAACTGCCGGATCTCGTCGATGACGTTTTCGGGAGTGTGCACCAGGCGATTACCGCGCTGCAGACAACGCTTCACTTCCTCGCTGATCCACCAGTAGGCATAGGTTGAAAACCGGAAGCCCTTGGTGGGATCAAAACGTTCGGCGCCCTTGATCAGGCCCACGTTGGCATCCTGGATCAGATCCGACATCGGAATACCGTGCTGGGAATAGCGTCGGGCAATGTGCACCGCCAGCCTCAGATTGCTCTGAATCAGCTTGCGGCGACAAGCGGTTGCCAGGTGAAAGGCCCGGCGACTGCGTGTTGAAAACGCACAGGCGTCGCCCAGGCTGCCAACAACCGTCCGGAAGGTTTGCGGCGTATCTTCCGGCAGCGCCAGTTCAGTGCTAAGAATGCGGTAGCACAAGATCAGTTTTCGACAGAGGCGACGCTCTGCCACATCGGTTAAGAGTTCATACCGGGACGCATCCCTGAAGTACAACCCAACCAGGGAATCCCTTTCGCCATCGTTGGCCGTAGTCGGAGACGGTCCCAGCTTATCGGTCTTTCGCATAGCTTTGGTACCGGTCAGAAATTTCTAAAGAATACGTCCGGGCGGCACTGATGGATTTATCGACAGGGGACGCCGGAACCGGCGTTTAAGGCTGGAAAAGGGCCATAAAAACAAAAAGCCCGACCGTGTAACGGCCGGGCTTTTCTGAGGGGATGCGGTTACTCGATGGAGGCCGCGACGATCGCATACTCGTGATTATGGGGCTCGATCAGAACCTCATGGAGCGCTGCAATCGCCCGCTCGTAATGGTCTTCATCCACCACAAACTGGATGTCCACCTGGCGCATGCACTGGTGAATGGCCAGCACACTGATCTCGTTGTCCGCCAGCGACTTCACCGACCGGGCCAGAATACCCGGCACCTTGATGTCACTGCCAATCGCAGACACCAGCGACACCTTGCGCGTGCTGATCTCAGCGTTCGGAAATTCTTCCTTCAACGCGCGCACCACCCGCTTCACGTGCTTGAGGGTGCTGCCCACGTAGTGAGTGATGGTGTTGGCGTTGGTGTCCTTGGCCATGAAGCGCACCTTGAGACGACCCAGAACGTCCAGAATCTTACGATCGGAACCGGGCTCACCCTGCATGTCCTGGTCAAACACTTCGATCGCGAACACACCCTTGGCGCCGGCAATGATCTCCACCTGAGGCGTCTCACTGACGTAATCGCCGGTGATCAGGGTACCGGTGTGCTCCGGCTCGAAAGTGTTCATCACCCGCAGCGGGATCTCGTTCTGACGCATGCCCTTACCAGCACGGGGGTGAATCGCTTCCATACCCAGGTTGGCGAGTTGGTCAGCAACGTCGTAGTTGGTACGGCCCAGCGGTACCACCTTGTCTTCGCCCACAATATTGGGATCGGCAGAGCTCAGGTGGTATTCCTTGTGAATGATGGCTTCCCGGGCCTCGGTGATGACCGCCACACGGCTGAAGGTCATTTCACTGTAGCCCCGGTCAAAGGTCCGCATCAGGCCTTCCTTGCACTGGGCGTAGCCGGTTACGATCGGCAGCTCCCGTGTCAGGTCGACGGCGTCGAACGCCTGCTTGAGCTTCTCGTCCAACGGCAGCAGCTCGGCGTCGCGCCAACCGGTCAGGTCGACAAACCGGGCGTTGATACCTTCCTGCTGCAGCTTCAGCGCAGTATTGAAAGCACTGTGGGCCTCACCAATGCCGGCGAGCATCTCCCGCACCGTCAGCAGATGTTCCTCGAGCTGGAACTGACCGTAGGAACACAGGCGCTGCAGGTCGATCAGGCAACCCCGGACGCCTTCGATGCGGTCGGTGATGAACTGGTCGGCCTGCTGCTTGAGCATGGGATCTTCGAACAGGTCCCCATTGAGGTCGGTCAGGAACTTCACCAGTTTGGTGAGATCGTCGCCCCAGGCCCAGTCCGATTCGGCATCGGCAAACAGGGCGTAAACACCCGGCTCACCGGTTTTCTTGTGCTCCAGCAACTCGTTGGTCACGCCACCATAGGCGGATACCACGAAAATACGCTGGTAAAGCTCGTCCTTGCTGCGATTACCAATGATGATGTTATCGCGGACGGCCTCGTAATTGCTCATCGAGGTGCCGCCGATTTTCTCAACGGTGTGCTGTTGCGTAGTCATAGGTTTGCCTTCGCTATCCTGCAGTTTGAAAGATCCGGGCCGGCCGGGGCGACGGGGCGTCTTAAGACGCCTCGTTAACCCCTTCCTGCATGATCTCGTCAATGCTTTCCGCCAGCAGAGCGGCGCCCTTTTTCAAATCGTCTTCGCTGGTCGTCAACGGCATCAGGCACTTGATAACCTCGTCGTTCGGACCACTGGTCTCAATGATCAAGCCACGCTCGAAAGCACGCTTGGTGATCGGACCGGTCACGTCAGCATTCTTTGCTTCGATGCCGCGCATCAGACCACGGCCTTTCATTTTGAACTGGCCGGGATACTTGTCGCAAATCGCCTGCAAGGCATCACCCAACACCTTGGTCTTGGCCTTCACCTCATTGGCGAATTCATCGTCTTTCCAGTAGGTCTCAACCGCGGTACGGGCGGTGATGAACGCCATGTTGTTACCACGGAAAGTACCGTTGTGCTCGCCCGGATCCCAAACGTCCAGCTCCGGCTTGAACAGCACCAGCGCCATCGGCAGCCCGTAGCCACTCAGGGACTTGGAAACCGTCACGATATCCGGCTTGATGCCCGCAAATTCGAAGCTGAAGAATTCACCGGTACGGCCGTTACCTGCCTGGATGTCATCCACAATCAGCAGGATGTCGTGCTTCTTGCACAAATCCGACAGGCCTTTCAGCCATTCGGCGCGGCAGGCATTCAAACCGCCCTCACCTTGAACCGCTTCAACAATCACGGCTGCCGGCAGCTCAAAACCGGACGAGCCGTCGGAGAGCAGCTTGTCCATGATCGCCAGACTATCAACGTCGTCCCCCAGGTAGCCGTCGTAGAACATGAAATCGACGTTACCCAGCGGGGTGCCAACGCCACCACGGTGATGCTTGTTGCCCGTGGTCGCAACCGCGCCCATGGTCACCCCGTGGAAGCCGTTGGTGAACGAGATGATACCGTTCCGGCCTTTCACTTTCCGGGCCAGCTTGAGCGCGGCTTCGACACAGTTGGTGCCGGTCGGGCCGGTGAACTGCATCTTGTAGTCCAGACCACGGGGATCAAGGATGTGCTTCTTGTACGACTCAATGAAGTCGTGCTTGGCCGTGGTAAACATGTCCAGGCCCTGGCTGACGCCGTCTGCCTCAATGTACTCCAGCAGTGCCTTCTTCAGGATGTCGTTGTTGTGCCCGTAGTTCAGGGAACCGGCACCCGCGAGGAAGTCCAGGTACTCCTTGCCATCTTCGGTGTACAGGTGCGCATTCTTCGCACGGTTAAAAATCACCGGGAAAGCACGGCTATATACGCGTACTTCTGACTCAGTGGACTTAAAAATTTCCATTATTTTCGCCTCTTAGCATGTCAGGTTCGAGGTAAATGCGCGGGGGGCCGGATAGCAGTGCATCAAACAGTGAAGTGCTGATCGCAAAAAAGCCCGCCGTGCGTTGGTTAAAGCCTAATGACAGACCTACCTCAGCGGTCTGCCAGCTTGTCCAAACACAGTCTCACAGTCGTTCACCACCGGCCGCGGCCGGCGTGGGGGACCGGGGCTCTCAGACAGGCTTCGTGAAGGGCCCGATGCGCAGCAGGAATTCGGAATCGTGCTGCCCACCAAAGTGGGTCTCTTTCTCGAAGTGCTCGTGATAGGTGAGCTCAGCTCCCAGATCACGGGCGAATGAGCGGAACAGCGCCCACGAGGCCTCGTTGTCAGCGGTGATCGTCGTTTCCATGTGCGTCACAGCTTTGCACGCATCACGGCCAACGATTTCTTTCAGCATCCGCTTGGCCAGGCCTTGTCCACGACCTTTCTCGTGAACGGCCACCTGCCAGACAAACACGGTCTCGGGCTGTTGGGGAGGGATGTATCCGGAGATAAAGCCGACCAGATCGCCTTCCTTCTCCGCGGCCACGCCGGTTTCGGCAAAGTGGCTGCACTGCAAGAGGTTGCAGTAAATTGAATTGGGGTCCAGAGGCGGGCATTCAGCCACCAACTGGTGCAAACGGAAGCCATCATCCTTAACAGGGGTGCGGAGGGTGATGGCGGTGGTATTCGATCCTTCAGATGTCATAGCGTGATCTTTTTGTCTTAAAAAGTTAGTGCAGAATTATATAGACCACAAAATATATATCAAGTCAGCGATACGCTGCGCCCACCCGTGGCCCCCGAGTTCATCCATTCAGAATAGCCCGGTTTATCGCTTTCGCCAGTGACAAATTGGTTAGAGAACAGAACCAAAAACCGCCTGCTCCGGTGCCAGGGACGTGCCCTGAGCGATGCGGGATCGATAGGACAGAGCGGCATCTGAACCAGCCGGCCATAAGCTATCAAACTGCGGCAACCAGGCCTTGAGATCGAACGCCACGGGCACCAGGGAAATCCGGATATTGCCCTGGTCATGGCCGGCAACAGCGTTATCTGCAGAGGCTTCGGTGCTGATTCGGGTAATCAGGCCGCGGGCATCAGCGTGCAGATTACCCATACCTGCTGACCCATTATTAACCACCGTTCGCGCCCGTTCACCGACCCACCCCGACCACAGCACCGGCAGGCAGGTATGGGTGCAGGCAATGACATCCGCATCCGTGGCCTGGAACCAGGCCTGAACCGCAGACTCGTTACCAGCGCAGAAAGCCTCATGGGCCAACCCCCAGCCGGCCAGGGAGTCCGGGTCACCATGCACAACCAGAATCTTTAGTCCTCCAAACATCAGGCACAAATAGCGGGGCTGGCGCGCAAGTTCTCCCTGGAGCTCGGGATGGCGGGCGGCGATACCCTGAAGCCGGGTCATGATCCGGTTCGAGCGCTCCACCACACCCTGATCAACAAAGTCCGGGTAGGCGCAGCCACACCCGGCCTCCGCGCTGGGGTTGGCCAGCTCGAACTCGACATTACCCAGGCTGACGGTGTGCCGGAGCACCCGCCGGTTAATGTCCTGGAACAGCTCATCACTGGCGTTGAACCAGTTGAAATCGCCGTTGAACACCAGCCGCACCCGGCGCCCGGCCTGCTCCTCGGCCTGGGCCATACGCTCAATCTCGGTCAAGGCATAGGGATTGCCGTACAGACCACCGATGATGTAGACCACGTCTTCCGACACCGGCACGGGCTCAGCACACAACTGCGCGGCTTGGTACCGGTACGCCAACGGACAACTTCGACCTTCGGTCATAATGCGGCCTCAGGCCTCCCCGGCCGCCAGCGAGCGACCAGCCAGCCGTCGCAAAGCCAGCGGCAGGAAAAAGCCAGCGGAGCAGATCAGGAAGCCATAGGCGTTGACACCCAGCAGCATGGCGTACTTGCCCGCGCCAATAGCCCAGCTGGCCGGAATCAGGCCCACCGCCAGCAACACTCCAAGCGTCAGCCCGGTCCAGAAGCTTAGGTGAAAACTCCACGGCGACCATTGGGTAAAGCCGTAGAACAGGAACACCGGACCCAGCCCCATCACCATGGTGCCGGAGATGGTTGTGGCCTTGAGGATATCGGTGCCGGCGAACATCGGCAGGTTACCGGCAAAGGCGAAAATCACCATCACCACCGCGCCAACCCGGATACTGGGCAACCGATCCTTGGCCCGACGCGCCAGACGCGGCAGGTCCACCGCCAGCGATTTGGCCAACGAGGTAAAGGTGGAATCCAGCGTCGAGCCCGCCGAAGTCATCATCACCACACTCATGAAGAACAACGCCGCCAGACCCAGTGACTGACCCACCGCGGCCGGGGCATTGCCCATGGCGTCGATGCCGTTCAGACGGGCGTGCACGCCCACCAGACTGAAAATAAAGACGGCAACAAAGCCCAGCAGACCCGCCACCACAAAACTCTTCAGCATGGTCTTTTCCTTGTTCACAAAGCCCCGGTCGGTCAGGACCGGATCATGGAACGGATAGCTGAACATCTGCAGCAGTGCGACCAACAACAGGTCAAAACCGGCATCCAGCCTGAACTCGCCGTTGCTGAGCAGGGCACTGGTGTCGTTGGCAGGAACAATCAGGAACAACACGGCCCCGACAAAGAACACGAACACCACGGCCTGAATCACATCGGTGAAGATCGACGACCGCAACCCGCCCTTCAGGCTGTAGGCCAGGGTGAAGATAGTGAACAGCATGGCCGAGACGTAGTACTCCCATTGCCCCGGAAGCCCAAAGTAACCACCCACCACGGCGGTATTACTCCAGACTTCGTTGTACAACCGGATCAGAATAGCTGCGGCAAAGGCCAGTGATGCCAGCCGCCCGAACCGTGAGGTCAGAAAATCCTGCAGCGAACGGGCTCCGGTCTGGGTCCGAATCAGATAGATGATGTAACCGGCCACCGGAATCGACAGCCAGTAACTGGCATAGGCCAGCCCCCCGGTCACCCCGTAGGCAGCACCCAGGTTGGCGGCGTTGGTCACCGACTTGGCGAAAATCCAACTGATGAAGATACTGGCGGTCAGTGACCACTGACCAACCGGATTACCCTGATCATCGGCGCCCTTGTAAAATGAATTAGCGTTCTTGCTCTTGGGCGACAGCACATACATCACGATGCCGTACACCACCAGAAAACCCCAAAACAGGGCACCCTCAAAAGTCGTCATATCTCATCGATCCACGTTTATTATTAGCGAAACGCACCCGGTTGGGCGCGGCCTGTGGGGCGGGGACTTTTCTCCGCCAGGAAAAGGTGTCTGAGCGAAGCGAGTTCTTTTCCCAAGGAGAAAAGTCCCCGCCCCGCAGGCCGCCAATGCCCAATTAACAGGCTGCGGTTGTCACCCGGGCGCCGAACAACTCGCCCCAAACCGGTAACAGGAAAAGCACCGGTGATGCCGCAACATAATCCGCTCATCCATGCTCTCGGCCAGGGTACCGCCCAAATCGTACTGCGGATCGTCATCCACCAGCGTGCAAGCATAAACCCGCACCTGATCCCCCTTCTTCACCAGCATCCGGGTATAGGTACACATGAAATGCGACCGAGCCTCTTTGGTCGGGTACTTCTCCATACAGGTCTCGGTGATTTCCGGACTGCCGTCCTCGGATCCTGGCGTACCGAGATCCGGAAACGCGGTAAAGGCCAGGTCTTCGGCGATGTTCCACTCCCGGAAGATGGCGCGGAACTCCGCCTCCACTTCCGCCGGGATCTCGTCCGGATCGGTCTGGCGAGCAATGGACACCTTGAAGCCCTGCTCCAGCAGCCAGTGGATACCCTCCAGCGCCTGATCAAAACTGCCATCGCCGCGATCCTTGTCGTGACGGGCCCGGCTGGGGAAATCGAGAC
Organism: Marinobacter sediminum; assembly: GCF_016820575.1. GTDB lineage: Bacteria > Pseudomonadota > Gammaproteobacteria > Pseudomonadales > Oleiphilaceae > Marinobacter > Marinobacter sediminum. The sequence continues at coordinate 457,644 of NZ_JAEMQH010000001.1, forward strand.
TGACCCGGAAATGGATCGGGTAGGAATTATCCAGCAGCGGCAGCACCTGGTGCTTGCGTTTGAGCAGCGGCTCGGTGGCGTTGGTCAACACAAAACAGGGCCGGTGCTGGCTGGCGTAATCGAGAATATTGACGAAATCCCGGATCACGAACGGCTCGCCGCCGGTGAACGAAAACTGCTCCACGCCCATCTCCAGGGCTTCGTGGATAAACGGCGTCACATCGCTGAGCTTCATGCCCGGAATACGGCCATCGCCCGGGTGTGAGCCTTCCAGGCAGAACGGGCACGCCAGGTTGCAAGCAGTCCCGGTGTGAATCCACAGCTCCTTCAGGCGATCGGCATCAATGTAACCACGCGGATCACCGTTGCGGGTGTGGGTCCAGCTGTCCCGAGCTCTGGGTTCAAGCACTTCAACCGCCGGAATGCGCTTCCGGGCCGGCCGTGTTTCAGTCAGGGGCATATACGCTCCGAGATTCTTTGGTGTCTTTGCCACGGCGCCAGCCGTGCAGTTTTTCCAGTAGATTCAACACGCCCTGTGGCGCGTGGGCCCGCTTCCATTCCCCGGCGGCAAACTTGGCCGACTCGTTCCAGGTGGGATAGGGATGGATAGTCCCGAGAATCTTGTTCAGTCCCAGACCATGCTTCATGGCCAGGGTAAATTCCGCCAGGATTTCACCGGCGTGGGTGCCGACCACCACGGCGCCCAGGATCTTGTCCTTGCCCGGCGGTGTGAGTACCTTGATAAAGCCATGATCGGCACTTTCGGCAATGGCGCGATCAAGGTCGTCCAGGCCATAGCGGGTCACCTCGTAGGCAACACCCTGCTCCTTGGCTTCGGCCTCACTCAGACCAACCCGGGCCACCTCCGGAGAGGTAAAGGTCACCCAGGGCATTACCCGGTAATCCACCTGGAACCGCTTGAACTGACCAAACAGCCCGTTCACTGCGGCGTACCAGGCCTGATGCGCGGCGGCGTGGGTGAACTGGTAGGGCCCGGCCACATCGCCGCAGGCAAACACGTTCGGGTAGCGCATGCTCATATCTTCTTCCACCGGCACCGTACCGTTGGGCAGGGTTTCGACACCGATCTTGTCGAGCCCCAGATCCCGGGTATTGGCCGCACGACCCACAGCTACCAGCACCTGATCAAAGGCAATACGCACCCTCTCACCCTGATGCTCGCAGTAAACCACCTTCTCGCCGTCTTCGATGGCGAATTCCTTGGCCGCATGACCCAGGCGCACGTCGATACCATCTTGCTCAAACTGGCTTTTGATCAGCGCGGAAACGTCGCTGTCCTCTTTCATCAGCAGCCGGTCCGCCATCTCCACCTGAATTACCTGGCTACCGAGGCGGGCAAAGGCATGGGCCAGCTCCGAACCGATCGGTCCGCCGCCCAGCACCAGCAACCGTTCCGGCTGGGTTTCCAGGGACCAGAGGTTGTCGGAATTCAGCGGTTCCATCTCGGCCAGGCCGGGAATCGGCGGCATCGCCGGCTTGCCACCGGTGGCAACAACAATGCTACGCGCGGTAAGGCGTTCGGTATGGCTATCGCTGTGGGTAACTTCCAACTCCCAGGGAGATACGAAACTGGCGTGGCCCGAGATGCAGTCAACGCCAAGTTTCCGGTAACGCTCCGGCGAATCGTGAGGCTCGACCTTGGCAATGACGTTTTGTACCCGGTCCATAATGGCCTTGAAGGAGCCTTTCACCGGCACCGCCTCCAGACCGTAGCGGTCAGCGTGGCGCAGCGTATCCGCGGCCTTGGCACTGCGAATCAGGGCCTTGGACGGCACGCAGCCAGTGTTCAGACAGTCACCGCCCATCTTGTGCTGCTCAATCAAAGCCACCTTGGCCTTCACGGCAGCCGCAATGTAGGCCGACACCAGGCCGGCGGAACCACCCCCGATCACCAGCAGGTTGTAATCGAACGAGTCCGGTTTCTGCCAGCCGGCATACACCCGGCGCCGGCGGATAAAGCCGACCACGAATTTGGCGATCAGCGGGAACAGCCCCAGCAAGGCAAAAGACAACAGCAGGTCGGCAGAGACAATGTCACCGGTGGACTCAATCTGCGCCAGCTGGGTGCCCGCGTTTACATACACGAAGGTGCCCGGCAGCATGGCAGCCCAACTGACCAGCGCGTAGGTGCGCAGCTTCATGGCGGTCAGGCCCATGGCGATGTTGATGAGGAAAAACGGGAAGGCCGGCACCAGCCGCAAGGTAGCCAGGTAAAAGGCGCCGTCTTTTTCGATGCCCCGATCCATACGCGCCACCGTGCTGGCGTATTTCTTCCTCAGGGTGTCGCGGGCCAGGAAACGGGCCACCAGAAAGGCGATGGAGGCGCCGATGGTGGAGGCGACGGACACCGCCGCCAGGCCATAGACATTGCCAAAGAACGCACCGCCGGCGAGAGTCATGATGGTCGCGCCCGGCAACGAAAGCGCCGTGACCGCAATGTAAATCACCATGTAACCACCGACGGCCATCCAGGCATGGTCAACAATCCAGGCGTCCAGGCTCTGCTGGTGAGCTTTCAGGGCATCAAGGGTCAGGTATTCCTGGGCTCCGCTGCTCCAGAAGGCCACCACTATCACCACGATGGCCAGAATCATCAGCCACTTTTTCGCGTTCATCACATCATCCTTTGCTAGACATTGGTTACGTCATCGACCCTAAAGCGGAGCGGTTGTTACAGTTCTTGTGGAAAAAAGTTCCTGTACTGACATAAATCGCATCAGGTACAGAGTACGTGAGTCAGTAGCAGTAAAGGTCACAAATTAATAACAATCCCCTCAAAAATCTGGTTCCTGATCTAAGCTTGAGAACAAAAAACACGTTCAGACTAATTTCTGGGGAACCTGAGCAGCCCGGCGCTGACCAATGGCTGAACAACCATCAATCGGCAGAGATGACCGTGAACGCGCATCCGAATCTTGATGAAAGCAGACTGGTTGAAGCCCTGAAGCGTGGCGAACAGGCCGCCTTTACCGAGGCCGTCTCAACCTACACCGCCGGCATGCTCGCGGTTGCACGCTACTATGTCGACCCCGCCAACGCTGAAGAAATCGTGCAAGACTGCTGGGTGACGGTGATCGACGCCGTCCGCCGCTTCGAGGGCCGTTCAGGCCTGAAAACCTGGTTGCACCGAATTGTGGCCAATCGCTGCAAGAACCTGCTACGAACCAGCCACCGCGAGATCACCACCGACTTTACCGAACGCCTCGAGCCGGAATTGGAAAGCCGCTTCAAAACCTCCGGTCGCTGGGCCACGCCACCGAAGCTGCGATTCGATGAGTCCGCCGACGTCCTGCTGGAGAACGGCGCCTTGAGCGATTGCCTCGACAAACACCTGGGCCACCTGCCGGAAAATCAGCGTTCGGCCCTGATCCTGTACGAAGCGCACCAGCACAAGTCCGATGACGTCTGTAACATCCTCGATGTCAGTGCGTCTAACCTGCGGGTTATGCTTCATCGGGCACGTCAGAAAATCTTTCTGATGGTGGAAACCTTTCAGGAGACCGGCGAATGCTAATGTGCCGTGAGCTGGCGGGGATTGCCAGCGACTACATTGACGGCGAACTGAGTACCGGCAGACGCCTGTCCGTGCAAATGCACCTGATGATGTGCCGCCACTGTCGCTCGTTCATTGGCAATCTGCGGGCGAGCACGGAATTGCTGCGGGGACATTCGTCTGCGCGCGTCGAACCAGCGGTGATCGATCGCATCAACCATCGCGTCACTGAGGCCTTAAGCCACCGCCCCGAGACTCCTGACCCAGACCCAGACCCAGACCCAGATAAGGACCGTTAAGCCTTGTTCGCCAATGCCGATCCAAGCGATGGCAACCAGGGCAGGGCCCGTCGCTGTTGCTCCAGGGTCAGCGCCTCCGCCCAGGTATCCAGATCTACCGGAAGGGTGCCGGTTACTTCCAGGCGCCGGTCTTCCCGCACGTCTGCCAATGCTTGCCCGCGACTCTCGGCCAGCACCTGGTCCCGGTAGCATTCACGAATCTCGCTGATCGCCGCCAGGCTGGTGCGAATCTGCTCGTCACTCAGGCCGGTCAGCTCTGGCGACTGAAGCTCAATCAGTTCTGTCTGCGTCATAGCGGTCTCCCTTGTCTATTGCACCGGCTCCAATGGCGCGTGGCCTGTATTACGCCAGGCGCCATCGGAATCTGGTCAGCATCCCGCCCTCACTCGGAGGCTGATTTTGTTACGGCCGTGATTCGGGGCCGACATGCACTGGCTCCGTCCGCTAAAGTAGGGCCAGGAAACAGGGGAGGACAACATGGGCAGCATTCTGCGCTGGCTGTCGGGCTGGCTTGCCAGGTACCTGACCAAGCAGATCACCGAAAATTCGATACCGACCTCGACCTATTGGCAACTGGAGCAGGCGCTGCAACCGGCGGACGTGTTGCTGGTGGAGGGCGACACCCGTATCAGCGTCGCAATCAAATACCTGACCCAATCCACCTGGTCTCACAGCGCCCTCTACCTGGGCCCTGATGCAGGCTTGGGCCAGAGCGACGCCGGCGAGCCCAATGTCCTGATTGAAGCCGATCTGGAGCAGGGCATTCGCGCGCTGCCGCTGTCGTACTATCGGCACAGCCATACCCGGATCTGCCGCCCGGTCGGTTTGAACAGTGAGGACATTCAGCAGCTGACCGGCTTCGCACTCAGCCGGCTTGGCAATACCTACGATCTCAAAAACGTGTTCGACCTGGCCCGGTACCTGTTGCCCACGCCGCCGGTGCCCACCCAGTACCGACACCGGCTACTGGCATTTGGCAGTGGCGATCCGACCCGGGCGATCTGCTCCACCTTTCTGGCCGAAGCCTTCCAACAGTTACGCTACCCTATCCTGCCACTGATCCGGACGGTGCCTGCCGACGATCCCGACTGCGCGGATTGCACCCGGGCCGCCTACCGGGTCCGGCATCACTCCCTGTTCACACCCCGGGACTTTGATGCCTCGCCGTTTTTCCAGATTATCAAGCCAACGCTCACGCCAGACTTTGACTATCACAGACTGGCTTGGGAAGATCGCTCGAAACATCCCCAGCAAACGCCATAACGCACCCAGAGCAAACCGACCTCCAGGAAAGCCCGTATCGATGGCCGCTCCTGGATTGCTAAACTATTGGCAAACTTGATTTCAATCTTCATTCTCATGCGCCTGCGCAATCGCCATTGACGACGTCACGGCAATAAACCGGAAAGGACAAGATTATGAAAACCCTGCTAGTTTCTGCACTGGTGATTCTGTCACTGGCAACCACTTCCGTTCATGCCCAGGACGACACCATCCGGGTCGGCATGTCTGGCCAGTATTTCCCGTTCACCTTCGTGGAGCAGGACACCCTGAAAGGCTTTGAAGTGGACGTGATGAACGCCGTCGCACAGGAAATGGGCCGGGAGGTTGAGTACCAGACCGCTGCCTTCTCCGGCCTGTTCGGCATGCTCGGTGCCGGCCGCATCGATACCGTGGCCAACCAGATCACCATCACCGAAGAACGCCAGCAGGCCTACCTGTTCAGTGAGCCGTACGTGTACGACGGTGCCCAGGTAGTCACCAAGGCCGGTAACGACGACATCAACGGTGTGGAAGATCTCAAGGGCAAGACCGTGGCGGTCAACCTGGGCTCCAACTTCGAGGCGCTGCTGCGTGACTTGCCCTACGCCGATGAAATCGACATCAAAACCTATGAAAGCAACATCGAGCGCGACACCGCCCTGGGCCGGGTCGATGCCTTTGTGATGGACCGGGTCAGTGCCAGCCAGATCATCAAGGAAAAGCCGCTGCCGCTGGCACTGGCCGGACCGACCTTCTCCCAGATCACCAACGCCTACCCATTCAAGGACACCGAGCGTGGCCGGGCCCTGCGGGATGAAGTGAACGCGGCCCTGAAAACCCTGCGGGACAATGGCACCCTGAAAGCCATTTCCGAGGAATGGTTCGGCACCGACATCACCGCGCCTTAATCACACAGGAAACACGCTATGGGCGCTCTCGACGTCGACTACATGCTGGGGCTGGTCCCGGTGTTACTGAGCTACCTGCCCCTGACCCTGCAGCTGGCGTCGCTGGGCATGGTGCTGGCGCTGATCCTGGCGTGCCTGTTTGCGGTCATCCGGGTTCAGCGGATTCCGGTGCTGAACCAATTTACCGTGGTGTTCATTTCCTTCTTCCGCGGCACGCCGCTGCTGGTCCAGCTGTTCCTGTTCTACTACGGGCTGCCCCAGCTGTTCAGTGCGCTCACCGTCATCGACGGCATCACCGCCACCATCATGGGTCTGACCATGCATTTCTCGGCCTACATGGCCGAGTCCATCCGGGCCGCCATTGTTGGCGTTGATCGCAGTCAGACCGAAGCTGCACTGTCCATCGGCATGACCAACAGCCAACTGATGCGCCGGATCATCCTGCCCCAGGCCACCCGAGTCGCACTGCCCACATTGATGAACTACTTCATCGACATGATCAAGGCGACGTCGCTGGCCTTCACCCTCGGCGTCACCGAGCTGATGGGCGCCACCCAGAAAGAGGCGTCCGGCAGCTTCCTGTACTTCGAAGCCTTCATCGTGGCAGCGATCATGTACTGGATCGTGGTGGAGATGCTGTCCTGGCTGCAGGGCAACCTGGAAACCCGTCTGAACAAGGCCTACAGCCGATGATTGAACTCAAGGGTCTGCGCAAGCACTTTGGCGATGCAGTGGTGCTCGACGGCATCGATCTGACCATCGAGAAAGGCGAGATCGTGGTGATTATCGGGCCCTCGGGCACCGGCAAATCCACCCTGTTGCGCTGCGTGAATTTCCTCGAACAGCCCACCGCCGGCGAGATCACCGTTGGCGATCTGACCGTGGATGTAAACCGGGCCACCAAGAAAGACATCCTGTCGCTGCGCCAGCAGACCGCGTTCGTGTTCCAGAACTACGCCCTGTTTGCCAACAAAACCGCCCTGCAGAATATCGCCGAGCGGCTATTGGTGGTGGATCGCTGGCCGAAAGCCAAGGCCTACGAGCGAGCCCGGGAAATCCTGCGACGCATTGGTCTGGAAGACAAAGCCGATGCCTACCCGGCGTCGATGTCCGGTGGTCAGCAACAGCGTGTGGGCATTGGCCGGGCCATGGCTGCCGGCGCGGAAGTGATCCTGTTCGACGAACCCACCTCATCCCTGGATCCGGAATGGGTCGAAGAAGTGCTGGCGCTGATGAAGCAACTGGCGGCGGAACGCCAGACCATGATGCTGGTCACCCATGAGATGTCGTTCGCTCGTGACGTGGCAGACCGGGTGATCTTTATCGACGACGGCCGAATCGTGGAACAGGGCCCACCGAGTGAGATCTTCTACCACCCGAAAGACCCCCGCACCCGGGATTTCCTGCAGAAAATCCTGGCGACGCACCAGGCCTGAAGGGTCAGGTGCGGCTGGAGGGGTCAAGGCGGTTTCAACATGGCCCTGACAGGAGTTAAACGCGAAGGTAATACTCCAGGGCGAGACACCCCGGGTTCACGGAGAAGGAAGTAGACGCGTTACCACGAAAAGGGAAGCCCTCGCTCCATCGTTCAGGGACTATCGAATCAGACCTGACCGTCCAGTTGCAACCAACGCGACAGCCGGGAATGGGGGCGGCGACTGAGGTACAGGGGCAGGGTGCTCATGACCACCAGAATGACAACGGCAGCAACGACGGTCAGTACCGGGTTGAATTCGAAGGTATGGCCGAGCCCGGCGAAGACAAAGGTCATCGGCAACATGCCCAGGGTGGTCGCCAGGGCGTAACGCCAGAGCGAGATGGCGGTGACGCCCGCGGCGTAGCTGATCAGAGCGAAAGAGAACACCGGAATCAGGCGAGTTAAGGTCACCGCAACAAACAGAAAACGCTGGGAACCCCGGGCTGAAAACACCGGGTTCTTGTGCAGCTTGCGCTGCACCAATTCGCGCCCCAGGATCCGCGCCAGGTAAAACGCGATAATGGCTCCGGCCAGGGCACCCGCAACGGCAACCGCAGTGCCCATCGCCGTGCCATAAACCAGACCGGCGGTGGCACTGATCGGCAGGGTTGGTATTGGCCCAATCACTACGGCCAGAACCATCAGCAGCATTAGCAGCACCATGCCCAAGCCATCCTGCTGGCTGAGCCACTGCGACAATGCTTCCGGAGCCAGACTTGCGGGCATGCCAAGCTGGCGTAACACCAGCCAAATGGCGGCCATGGCGAGGGCGATGACAATCAGAACAGACAGACGGAATAGCCGGGATGAGTGCTGCATCCCACTATTCTACCCGTCATCCGCGCAGCGAACAGCCTCCCCGCACCGCCCTGGCCACCGACCCGGTTAGCGCAGCGCCGGATTCAGCGTATAGGTGCCGGTTACCCGGGCACTGGCCAACACGTGTCCGGCCATGGCTTCGCGTACGTCGTTGCCATCGAATTCGCCGGTAAGGCCCAGACTTTCCACATCCAGCGCATGTACCTCGAAGTGGTAGTGATGGATGATTTCGTCGTTCCAGGGTGGGCAAGGGCCGTCATAACCGGCGTAGGTGCCCGCCATGTCCGGATTACCGGCCAGGAACTGGGTGTAGCTATTCACGCCGCGGATGCCGATGGGTCTAGGCCCGGATTCCTTGCCCTTGGGAATCACGCCATCGCTGTCCTCTCCCTCGGGGATACGGCTGGTTCCGGCCGGCACATCCACCAGCAGCCAGTGGAAGAAATCGACCCGGGGCAGGTCTTTGGCCACGATCTTGCCTTCCTGGTTCACATCATCCGCCACGCTCGGCACGTCCGGATCAAACATCATGACCACAAAGCTTTTGGTTTCCTCCGGCGCGCCCTCCCAGGCAATTTCCGGGTTGCGATTGGGACCAAAACTCATATGATCGGTGTCGCTGTAGACACCAAACGCAAATTTCTCCGGGACTGGCTGACCTTCTTCGATGCCTCGAACTTCTAATTTCACGACGTTGCCTCCTGTTGATCGTGGGCTCGGCTTACAGACATTGTGTCTGAAGCCGGCCTGTTCAATCATACGTGTGTGATACGCCGGTTGTAGCAATGCAACTGCACATCTGTCCAGAGGATCGAAGCACGAGACTGGACGCAGCCACCGTCAAAACTTCTTGCAACCATCCTGACCTACCAGGGGAGCCGCCATGAGCAAACAGCAAACGGGCCAGCCGCAGGCGCCGGACAACCAGAAAGACGAAGACGCCGTTGCCTTCGCCCAGGGCATCTTCGAACTGGCCCGAAACGGCGCCGCCGGACTTCTGATGCCGCTGCTCGGCGCTGGCGTGCCGGTGGACATCCGCACCAGTGCGGGCGAGAGTCTGCTGATGCTGGCCACCGCCAACGACCACACCCAGACCGTCGAGGTGCTTCTGGAGCAGGGCGCCAACCCGAACCTGGCGGACAACCAGGGCCAAACACCCCTGATGATCGCGGCCGACAACAACGCAGTTCATCTGATTGAGCCGTTACTGGCCGCTGGCGCCAAGCTGGAACTGACCGACGAAAAAGGCGCGACCGCGCTCGACCATGCCCGCGCGGCCGGGGCGGAATCGGCCATTGCCAGACTGAGTGCCTGACGCCTGTGTTCAATCAGGGAGAGATTATTCACCACACCAAGGACGCCCTCGGCAGCATCCTGGTGATCGATTACCGCAAGCACCGGGTGCTGACCTTCAACTCAGCGTTCGAGCAAAGCAAGATCGACCGGCGACGCCCCCACCTGCCGGTGCACGAGTACAATCGGGCCATGATGTTGCCCGCGGCCTTTGCCCACCCCCGCCATGTCACCATTTTGGGTCTGGGCGGTGGCGTGATGGCCAGTGCCTTCCACCACCTGTATCCGGACTGCCAAATCCACGCCGTGGAGTTGCGTCCGGAGGTCGTGGCGGTGTCCCGGGAATACTTCGGACTGCCCGAGAGTGACCGCCTGACCGTAACCATTGCAGACGCCCGCGACGCACTCTCGAAACTGCCCGATGCGAGCACCGACCTGATATTAGCCGACCTTTACAGCGGCGACCGGATGAGTCCGGCCCAGGCCCAGCGCTTGTTCATCGACCAGTGCAGCCGGGTACTCAGCCCGAACGGCTGGCTGACCCTGAACTACCACCGGCCACCGGACCCGGGCAGCGTCTATTTGCGCCAGCTGCGGAAGCAGTTTGCCAAGCTTTTGATGTTCCGTAGCAAAACCAACAACACCGTGATTTACGCCAGCAAGCAACCCTTCGAAGCCCTGCACAGCCGCGATCCTTCGCTGTTGGCCCTGGAGCAGCAGCTGCCCATTGACTGGCGCAAGCTGATGGCCAAGGTGACGCCCTTGTGATCGCTTTCGCCTTGATCAATGGCCAGGATGATCCACAGCTATAAGTAACAATCCCGCCAAGGGAGGAGGAGGCCCGTAACGAAGCCGAGTAATGATTCAGCTCCATTTCTCATGGGGCGGGCGGTATCGACTGAATCCATCCACCAGCTGTTCAGGCGTGTGCGCCAGCACCAGCATGTCGATGTATTCCTGTTTCAGAAAACCCGTCTCTTCCATGCGCTGCGCCATGGCCAGCAGAGGGTCATAGAAGCCGTCCACGTTATAGAGCGCGCAAGGCTTGTGGTGAAAACCGAGCTGGCCCCAGGTCCAGGCCTCGAAAATCTCCTCCAGAGTGCCAATGCCCCCGGGCAAGGCGACAAAGCCGTCCGCCAGCTCGGCCATCTTGGCCTTGCGCTCGTGCATGTCCGCCACCACCAACAGCTCGGTCAGGCCGGGATGGGCCAGCTCGCGGTCCCGCAGGTGCTCGGGAATTACTCCAAACACCTTACCGCCGTAGGCCAACACCGCATCGGCTACAATTCCCATCAAGCCAACATGGCCACCTCCGAACACCACATCGATACCGTGGCTGCCAAAATAGGCGCCTAATTCTTCGGCTGCGCGCGCAAATTGCGGGTCTGAGCCCGAACGGGAACCACAATAGACTGCAATTTTCATCAAACCCTCACTGATTTCCTATCCGACTGTTTCTAAAACAGTAGCAGAGCGCTGGCACAGAGGTGGCAGATAGCGTGGCTGGAGGCGTTAGCAGAGTTTCCAGACATTTGGGCCGCGCAGTCGGCGACAGGGCAGCGTGGACAGCAAAGGTCTTAATAGCAGGGCAGAAAAAGAGGGCGGGCAACAGACATACGACGGATGCGGGCCGGGCCCGCATCCACGTTGATGACCAAGCAAATTACTTGGCTTTTTTCCAGGCGAACTTCTGGAACGGCTCGTCGACCGGAGTTTCGGCGATGTGGTTGATGTAGTTACTCATCACCTTTTGCGACAGCACCAGAATCACTTCCAGCACGTGACTGCGCTGGTAACCCGCCTCATAGAAGGCGTTGAGGTCTTCGCTATTCACTTCGCCACGCTTGCGAACGACGGCCAACGTGAAGGTACGCAGGGCTTCCAGCTTGTCGCTGGGCAGCGGCGTCTCGTCACGCAGGGCGTTAATGATGTCATCCGACACCTTCATGCTCTTGGCGATGCCGGTGTGCGCCGGAACGCAGTAATGGCAGGCGTGCTCAACGTTGATGGTTTGCCACACCACGGTGGTCTCGTCGTTGTCAAAGCTGCTGTCCAGTACCAGTTGATGCAGCTTCTGGTAGCCATCGAGGACGGTCGGCGCGTCAGCCATAACCGCGTGCAGCCCCGGGATCATGCCGAACGCCTTCTGAGAGTTCTCCAGCAGCGGCTTGGATTTTTCCGGTGCGGAATTTGTATCGTGCAGGGTAAAGTCGGTCATATCACGCTCCTGATTTGAGTGATTTTTTGAGTGATTGCTCAACAACACCATCACCATAACTGTTATTGAGTGATCACTCAAGTTATAATTTGAACATTCATTCAACATCACTGGAAAATTGAAACGGACCGAAGTTATGGCCAGGCACGCCCGCTACGATCGACAAACCGCATTGGCAAAAGCCGTTGCCTTATTCTGGGAGCGTGGTTACCACGGCAGCTCGATGAAACAGATTGAGCAGGCCCTGGATATGCGCCCGGGCAGTATCTACGCAACGTTTGGCAGTAAGGATGGATTATTTTCCGAAGCCCTGGCCGCGTACGCCGAACAAGGCAGCCAGGAGCTGAAGACCTACCTGGAGCCGGCCGAGTCCATCATCGATGGTCTGGAAGCTTACCTGCGCGGTATCGCCCAGACTGGCACTCAAACCCAGGCCAAGCCCTCCCGGGCCTGCATGATTGTAAAAACCCTGCTGGAATCCAGTAACACCCATCCGGCGCTGGCTGAGCAGGCCAACCGGATACTGGCCAACATCCAGCAGGCCCTGTGCGAGGCCCTGGAAACCGCAAAGGCCCGGGGTGAATTGCTGGCATCCACCGACTGCCATCGCCTGGCGCGACTGCTGCAGGCCCAGATTGTTGCGATCCGCTCCATGGCGGAACGCGATCTGGCACCGGATGAGTTGTCGGACCTGGGCGCCGATGTCGCCAGCATTCTGGAGAGCTACCGCGTGCGGCACTGATACCGTCGCCCTTCGGGCACCCGTAGCACTTCCGTCCAATTGTGCCTGGGGTGCCCTCCGCGTTATTCTATTCCCTTCAGCATCAGTACCCTACATTTTCTGCCCCGTCCCAGTGACGACAGCCAAGCATTTTGCCTGGAGAGTGCTTGGCTTTCTTCACTTCTGGGGCTGATTGTTATGGAAAACCTTCATCACATCGTGGTGGTCGGCGGGGGCGCCGGCGGGCTGGAACTGGTCACCCGGCTCGGCAACAAGCTGGGCAGAAAAGGTAAGGCTCGCGTCACCCTGGTGGATGCCGGGCTGACCCACGTCTGGAAACCACTGCTACACGAAGTTGCCTCCGGTTCGCTGGATGCCAACGCCAACGAAATCAATTACCGGGCCCACGCCCGCAAGCACCATTACGAATTTCAGCTCGGCCGCATGAATGGTCTGGATCGCGACGCCAAACAGCTGGTGATATCCGCCTTTCACGATCAGGACGGTGCCGAAGTGGTGCCGGAGCGGCGCATCCGTTACGACACGCTGGTTATCGCCGTCGGCAGTACCGCCAACGATTTTGGCACTCCGGGCGCGCAGGACCACTGCCTGTTCCTGGACAGCCTCAGTCAGGCCCGCCGGTTCCACAACCTGATGCTCAATGCGTTCCTGCGCAAAAACCACGAGGCGCTTCAGGGCCAGAATCACGCCCTGAACATCAGCATCATTGGTGCCGGCGCCACCGGTGTCGAGCTGGCCGCCGAGTTGCGCCTGGCGTCCCGGGAATTGCCGGTTTACGGCATGAACCACCTTAAACCCTCGGATGTCTCAATCACCGTGATCGAAGCCGCCGACCGCATTCTGCCCGCATTGCCGGCACGGTTGTCGGCTGCCGCCAACCGGGAGCTGGAGCATCAACACATCAATGTGCTTACCGGACAGCCAGTCAGCGAAGTGCACAGTGCCAGCATCGTTATGAAAGACGGCACCGAGTTACCCTCGGAAATGACCATCTGGGCAGCCGGTATCAAGGCACCGGCGTTCCTGGCCGATCTGGACGGACTGGAAGCCAACAGAGGCAACCAGTTGGTGGTCAAGCAGACCCTGCAGGCCACCCGCGACGACAGCGTCTTCGCCCTGGGTGACTGTGCCGCCTGCCCGCAACCGGATACCGACCGACCTGTGCCGCCCCGGGCCCAGGCCGCACACCAGCAGGCTGATACGCTGTTCAAGACCTTGCGCAACCGCATCACGGGCGGCGATGCCGTGCCGTTTGTCTACAACGATCATGGTTCACTGATCAATTTCAGCCACTACACCACCGTCGGCAACCTGATGGGCAACTTGTCCGGGCGCAGCATGTACATTGAGGGCAAGGTCGCCCGACTGTTCTACGTGTCCCTGTACCGCATGCACCAGGTTGCCCTGCATGGCCCCGTCCGGGCCGGCATCATCTGGTTGATGGACAAAATCAGCCGTGCGATGCAGCCTCGTCTCAAATTACACTAGGTGGCTTCGGGGTAAACTCTGAGGAAGCAATGGAGCGGGTGAAGGGAATCGAACCCTCGTATGCAGCTTGGGAAGCTGCCGTTCTACCATTGAACTACACCCGCCTTTGCGATGACTGCGTGAGCAATCTAAGCAGTCCGTGCGCAAATGAGCAAGTACTCTAGCTGGAGCATTAATGGATCCCACCCTAACCCTGATTGGCGCCCTGATGCTGGTCATCAGTATTGTGCTCAGCCCGTTGTCGAGCCGGGTGGGTATGCCGGTGCTGCTGATTTTCCTCGGGGTCGGCATGATAATGGGCGAAGACGGCCCAGGCGGCATTCAGTTCGACAACTTCGAACTGGCCTTCCTGATTGCCAATCTGGCGCTCGGGGTGATCCTGCTCGATGGCGGAATGCGCACCCGGGCCGAGACCTTCCGGGTGGGCTTGCGCCCGGCACTGGTGCTGGCCACCTTGGGCGTGTTCATGACCGCAGCCGGCGCCGCCGTAGTGGCGCGCTGGGTCTTTGACCTGGAGTGGCTAACCGCTCTGTTGATAGGAGCGATCATTTCCTCCACCGACGCTGCGGCCGTGTTCTCACTGCTACAGGGCCGGGGCCTGCACCTGAACGAGCGGGTCAGCGCGACCCTGGAAATCGAATCGGGCAGCAACGACCCGATGGCCATCTTCCTGACGCTGATGCTGGTGACGCTGATCGGTAACAGCGGTGACAGCCCCACTTGGTCGGCCCTGATCATGCTGATCAAGCAATTCGGCATTGGCAGCGTGGCCGGCATCCTGGGCGGCTACCTGGTGGTAGAGCTGGCCAATCGGATCCGGCTGACGCCCTCGCTGTATCCGCTGCTGGTGGCCGCCGGCGGTATCGCGGTGTTCTCCGCGACCAACGCGTTAGGTGGCAGTGGTTTCCTGGCGATCTACCTGACCGGTGTGATCATTGGCAACCGCCATGTGCGGATGATGCCAATGATTCTGCAGGTCCACGATGGCCTGGCCTGGCTGGCCCAGCTGTGCCTGTTCCTGATGCTGGGGTTGCTGGTCACACCTTCCGACCTGCTGCCCCTGTTGGGCGGTGGTCTGATCCTGGCGTTGGCACTGATTTTCGTGATTCGGCCACTGACGGTGCTGCTGACGCTCTGGCCTTTCGCCTTTAACCGCCGGGAACTGGGTTTTATCAGCTGGGTTGGCCTGCGTGGCGCAGTGCCAATCGTGCTGGCGCTGTTTCCAATCATCGCCGACCTGCCAGAAGCGCAACTGGTCTTCCACGCCGCCTTCTTCATTGTCCTGGTGTCGCTGGTGGTCCAGGGCACAACCATGGCACCGTTAGCCCGCAAGCTCCGGCTGGAGGTCCCGTCCGGCGAAGATCCGTACCGGCGCCTGCCACTGGATGCCCCCGGTGCCGGTGATCATGAGCTGATGCTGTTCCCACTGCGCGGCGAGCCCTGGGCGACGCCACGACCTCTAAGCCAGTTGCGGTTCCCGGAAAACACCACCGTCGCCGGCGTGTTCCGGAACCGGGTGTGCCTGCAGCCCAACGGCGACCTGCAAGTGTCCAGCGGCGACATAGTGGCGATGTTTGCCACCCCAGAGGTACTGCCTGAGCTGAGTAAGGCCCTGAGTGGCCGGCAAGCGCCCCGCTACCTGGCCGAACGGGCCTTCTTCGGCGACTTTGTGCTTAATGGCGATGCCCTGTTGGGCGATGTTGAGCAGGTGTACGGTATCGAGTTCGACGACCTGCCACCGGAACTGTCCCTCGCCGAGTGCTTTGCCAAGCGCACCAAGGGCCATCCGGTTGTTGGTGACACGGTAACCTTGGGGCCGGTTGTGCTCGTTGCCCGGGCGACTGACGCTGACCAGGTCACCAAGGTAGGTCTGAAAATGGAGGGTTCACAAAACACCTGATCCTGAAAAGAGATCACTGAAAAAGTTAACAAAAGCCCTCAACATTCCATCGACCGGCTATGTTATAAACGTGGCTGCTCGAACATTAACCATTGGTAAGTTAAGGCTATGTTGACCCGTTTTCTGATCACCGTCTGTCTATTTGCAACCACCGCGCTCGCCCCCCTCACCGGTGCGGCTAGCGAACTGCTGGCACGGGCCGACCTGACCATGCCCGGCGCGGAGGTGTTTGACCACGACTCGGTAGACATCAACAAGGTGCTGGTGCGCAAGAGCGAACGCCGGTTGTATCTGATGGACGATGATCAGGTGGTGAAGAGCTATCGCATCTCCCTGGGCGACAATCCTGAGGGCCACAAGCTCTACGAAGGCGACGAGCGCACCCCTGAAGGCGATTACACCCTGGACTGGCGCAATGCCAGCAGCGACTTCTACAAGTCCATTCACATCTCCTACCCGAGCGAACAGGACCGGGAACTGGCCCGTTCCTGGGGCTTGAGCCCCGGTGGCAGCATCATGATTCACGGCCTGCCCAACGACGCCGAAGACATGGCCTTCGCGTACCGCGGCCTGGACTGGACCGACGGCTGTATTGCGGTGACCAACGAGGAGATGGACGAAATCTGGCAACTGGTCGCCAACGGCACCCCGATTCGCATCCTTCCCTGACCGTTTACTGACTCCTGCATTAAGTTGTTGTCATAAGCCGTGAAAATATACGTATCCCCAGTTAACATTTTGTCTCAGAGTGTTTTACACTGTTTCACGACTCCGGTAGTCAACGCCTATCGGGCCGATTTGACAGAAAGTCGTCCATGAACTGAACTGACTTCACGGATCTTAGGAAATAATTCGACCAATAAGGGGATTTACAATGCGTAAACTGACTATCGCCGGGTTTGCAATGGCTACTGTACTGACCGCCGGTTGTGCCTCTAACCAGGCAGCTATCGACGAAGCCAATGCAACTGCGAATTCCGCAGAGCAAACTGCAGAGAATGCACTGAACACCGCTAACAGCGCTGCCAGCTCTGCACGCACTGCCCAGCAGACCGCCGAAGAAGCTCTGGCCGCTGCCAAGGCTGCTCAGAAGTCTGCTAACGAAGCGAACGAGCGCGCCAAGCGTATGCTCGAGCGTTCTAGCATGAAGTGAAGCTCAGCTTACGCTGATGCTGAAAAGGCCGGGTAACCCGGCCTTTTTTTATGCCTCCGGTTCGGGCTTTTCGGGTGATGCTGGTGCGTTCTGCTTCAGAAACGTCGTCATCAGTTCCATCGGCAGTGGGAAAACGATGGTGGCGGTATTGGTATTGCTCATGTCAGCCAAGGTCTGCAAATACCGGAGCTGCATCGAACCCGAGTTTGCCGACATGACGTTCGCCGCTTCCACCAGCTTCTTCGAGGCCTGCAACTCGCCTTCCGCGTGAATTACCTTGGCCCGCCGCTCACGTTCCGCCTCGGCCTGACGGGCAATGGCGCGAATCATGGTTTCGTTCAGATCCACATGCTTGATCTCGACATTGGCGACCTTTATGCCCCATTCCTCAGTCTGGGCATCGATGATCTCCTGAATATCCGAGTTCAGCTTGTCCCGCTCCGACAGCATTTCGTCCAGATCGTGCTTACCCAGCACCGAACGCAGGGTGGTCTGTGCCAACTGACTGGTAGCTGAGTTGAAGTCCTCAACCCGGATGATGGCGCGTTCTGGATCCACCACGCGGAAGTACAGCACGGCATTAACCCGAACCGTGACGTTGTCCTTGGAAATCACATCCTGGCTGGGCACATCCAAGACGACGACTCGCAGGTCGACTCGCACAATCTGCTGAATTCCGGGGATGACGATGATCAAGCCAGGCCCTTTCACGCCCTGGAAACGTCCCAGAAAAAACACCACGCCGCGCTGGTACTCGGGCAGGATTTTGATCGCCGACCCAAGAATTAGCAGCAACACCACAGTCGGTGCAAGGTAAGGAATCAGTTCGCCAATCATGCGGCCTCCTTAATATTGCCACTGGCTTGTCCGTACTGGATCAGCGGTGCGCGTCCAAAACCTCGACGGTTACCGTCAACCCATCCATTGCCATGACTCGCACCGAATCGCCTTCACCGACCGGATTTGAACAAATGGCATTCCAGCGCTCGCCGTTCAGACGAACATGGCCCCTGTACTGGTCGCGTTCCTGGGCAAAATTTTCGAGCGCCAGCCCGTGCTCGCGGATCATGAGCTCACTGCCGCTGACCGGGCCTTTTCGCCGCAGGCCAATAAATTTGGTCACCGTCCACAGGATGAAGCCGGCGGCTACCACTGCAGTCCCGCCGATGGTGGGTAGCGAGATGTCACGGTGCGAGCCATCCATCAGAATCACCGAACCGGTAACAAAGGCGACAATGCCGCCCACGCCCAGAATGCCGAAGCTGGGCACGAAGGCCTCGCCGACAATAAAGGCCAGTCCGAGCAGGATCAGCGCCAGGCCAGCGTAGTTCACTGACAGCACCTGGAACGCGAACAGCGCCAGAATCAGGCTGATGGCACCGATCACCCCGGGCACCACTGCTCCCGGATTAGCCAGCTCGAAGATGATGCCGTAGAAACCGATGATCATCAGGAAGTAGGCAACATTGGGATCGGTGATGACAGAGAGCAACCGGGTACGCCAGTCGGGTTGTGAACGCACCAGGGCCAGCGAACTGGTCGCCAGTACCAAGTCACCGCGGGCCGTGCGCACGGTGCGACCGTCGATCTGCCGCAACAGATCGCCCAGGCTGGGCGCCACCACATCAATCACGTTTTGCTCCAGAGCGGCATTGGCACTGAGGTTGACCGCTTCACGCACGGCCTCCTCGGCCCAGTCGGCGTTGCGGCCGTGGCGCTCGGCCAGCCCGCGAATGTAGCTGACGGCATCCTCCAGCACCTTGCGCTCCATGGCGGTATTGCCACGGCGCTTGCCGTCTTCGTTCTGGTCACCATTAGCTGGCTCTGGTTCCGGCTCAGGGCTGCCCGGCAGGCCGCCCATCTGTACCGGCGTTGCTGAGCCCAGGTTTGTGGCCGGCGCCATGGCGGCAATGTGACTGGCATACAGGATGTAGGTGCCGGCGCTTGCGGCCCGGGCGCCCTGGGGCGAGACATAGGTGGCAACTGGCACGTCAGAAGAGAGGATGACCTTGATGATGTCGCGCATGGAATCCATCAGGCCGCCAGGGGTATCCATTTCCAGCACCACCAAGGCAGTGCCGTCGGCTTCCGCCTGCCGGATGCCGCGGGTGATGTAGTCCATGGTGGCCGGGCCAATGGCGCCGTCGATGGTCAGCACCAGGGCGGTGCCAGAGGCTTCCTGCTCGGCGTGAACCTGGTGCAGTAGGGATCCGAGCGCGAGCGCCAGACCGGCGACCAGGGTCGCGCCCCAGATTTTGAGTCGTTTGGCGCGGGTTGAAGACACGGGTTTGAAATCCTGCATACCACCTCCCCGCCCCTGATTGAAATTCAGAACACCTTCGCTAACACCGACACGGGTAAGCGGCGTAGCAGGAATCCAACGGCCGTCCACGGCCAGCCCGGCACGAAACACTCCGCCCGGCCAGATTCAATAGCTTTTACCATGGCCTTGCAGCCGGTTTTGGCATCCACACGGAACGGCGCATTCTTTACTTGTTCGTTGATGGCCGTTTTTATGTAGCCTGGATACAGTGTAGTCACACGAATCGGAGATTTCGCCTTTGCAAGTTCGACACGCAGACCCTCCGAAAGTGCCGCAAGGCCGACCTTGGTGGCGGCGTAGGTGTTGATGCTGCCGGGCATGCCCCGTACCGCCGATACCGAGGACACGGTCACCAGGTGACCCTGGCCCTGCTGGCGGAAGATCTCCATCGCCGCTTCCATCTGGGCCAGGGCAGAGACAAAGTTGGTTTCAGCGGTCTGACGGTTGGCCTCGAAGTTGCCGGTTCCCAGGGCCTGACCGCTACCGATACCGGCGTTCACGATGACCCGGTCCAGGGTGCTGAATTCGCTCTGGAAGGCACGGAACACCTCAAACACCTGGTCGTGATTGTCCACGTCCAGGGCCCGGACACTGACGGTGACGCCAGGATAATCCCGTTCAAGTTCCGCTTTCAGATGATCCAGGCGCTCGGTTCGGCGGGCGCACAGGGCCAGGCGGTCACCCCGGGCGGCAAATTCCCGGGCCATGCCCTCGCCGAGACCGGAGCTGGCACCAGTAATCAGGATGGTACGAGCCATGGGCTCTCCTTGTTGTTGTCATTGTTTTTGAGAAGAGCCGTGCGTAAGGCTCAGAAATACAGCGTGGATGTCGAGTCTTGGTCGGTATTCGGGGTTTTGTCCTCGGAGCTTTCGTCGGCCGCCACCTGGGTGACCCGCTCCCCGATCATGGTGGGAATACCATCAGCCTGATCAACGGCGATTTCGATCGCCCGACGCTGGATTTCCACTCCGGGATGCTGCTTGCGGAAGACTTCAACCTCGGCCAACGCCTGACGCCAGAGTTCGTCGCGATCCGAACGCGGGTATTCCTCGTCCGGACGATGCACCTCGAGCCACACCTCGCCGCCAGACAAACCGATTTTGACCGGGTCCCGGACCACCTGCACCGACGTACCCTTGTCGACCTGATAAACGAAGCGCGAGATGTCTTCGTTGTACATACGGAAACAACCGTGGCTGACCGCCATCCCGACGCCAAACTTTTTGTTAGTGCCGTGGATCAGATAGCCCTTCTCGCTCAGCAACAAGGCGTGGGTGCCGAGCGGGTTGGAAGGGCCAGGCGGGATCATACGGGGCAGATAGTCGCCATCACGCTCGTACTCCGCCCGAATACTGGCCGGTGGGTACCAGGCAGGAGACTCCAGCGGCATGGTCACCTTGGCGTCAGTCAGCGGCGACGGGTTCTCTTCCGTGCCGACGCCTACCGGGTAGACCTGCACCCCGTTCTCGGTGAAATAGTACAGGCGGTATTCGGCCAGGTTGATCACGATGCCCTCGCGCCGGGCGTCCGGCATTACGTAACGACGGGGCAGGGTAATGGTGGTGCCCTCACCAGGCAGCCAGGGGTCAACGCCAGGATTGGCCTTCACCAGTTCCAGATAGCCCAAGGCAATCCGGTTCCCGATACCGGCAAAGGTGTCCTCGTAGCGGGTGGTGAGCACATCGATCCGTCCCGCCAGGTCGCCATCCAGCTCAAAGGTCGGTACGCGCGGCGAACGATCCGGCTCCGTTTCCTCGCCTTTTGCTTTAGCGTCGGGGCCGGACTTGCTGTCTTCGGCCGCCTGCAGCGGCGCCACCATCAGAACCAAAGCCATCAGGGCAAACTTTACACATCTGAACCACATAGAGATTCTTTCCAACCGTCTTGTCGACACGGGTACCGTGACAGCCGCCAGCATCAGGAGTTCATGAAAGTGGCGGCGATGGTCACAATCGCCAGCACCAAAAACAAGACGCTGGCACAGATTCTTGCGGTAGCCAGGGGAAGTCGATCCATCAGCCACCGCCCTGCCATGATAACCGGTATATTGGCAATCAACATCCCCACGGTAGTACCAAGAACTACCCATACCGTCTCGGTGTAGCGTGCGGCCAGCACCACAGTGGCCACCTGGGTCTTATCGCCAATTTCAGCCAGGAAGAACATCACCGTGGTGGCCATGAAGGCACCCATACCCAGAAAGCGGGAATCTTCGGAGTCGTCTTTGTCCGGGATCAGCAGCCAGGCCGCTATGGCCACGAAACTCAGCGCCAGGATCCAGGGCAGCCAGGCCTCGGGAATAAACCCGGCAATCCAGGCGCCGAGCCAGGCCGACAAGGCATGGTTAAGCAAGGTCGAAATGAAGATGCCAAGGATGATCGGCAGGCGCTGGCCGTAGCGCACCACTAGGAACAGGGACAACAGTTGGGTCTTGTCGCCAATTTCAGCAATGGCAACAGCGGCCGTTGAGGCCAGAAAGGCTTCCATAAAGAGCTCCAGGGCGGATTCTCAGACATGAGACAGCGCACCTTCCGCCCTTGGGAGATGCCCTGCCTCAGGTCTTGCCAATTCCACCAATATCCGGTGGAACACGATAGCCATGGAGAATGAGCTCCAAGTGTGTTGACTACCGTCCGGCCGTCACAATCTGCGTGGCGCGGAGGCTACTCCCCTGAAGGAGCGAACAGTTTAAGCAATAAGCCCTCGGGTAACAACTAGGCCCGCATTTTCCAGACCGGGATTACCGCCAGTGCAACAAACACCGCCACCAGCCACCAGGCGGTATGAAACGCCTCGATAGTCGGCATGCCATTGCGGTGCTCACCAAACTCGATGGTCAATGCCACCATGTTAACGCCAAAGGCACCCCCCAACTGGCGGGCGAAATTGATGGTGCTGGAGCCAGCGCCCAATTCTTCCGGAGCCAGCGGATTCAAAGCCCCAGTGGACAACGCCGGGAGCATAAAACCAATACCAATGCGACCGACCACGGTCCAGAGTGCCAGCCAGCCGAACGCAAGCGTCAGATCCGACACCGCAAACAACACCGCCGATGCGGCAAACAGCCCGATGCCAAACACCACCAGTTTGCGCGCACTTTGACGGTCGGCCAGTCGTCCGGCCAGGGGAAAGGTCATGCCAAGAACCACCCCGGCCGGCAACATCAGCAAGCCGGCGTCGGTGGCGGTGTAATCCAGCGCAGTCTGAACGAACAATGGTATCAGGTAGGTTGACCCGAACAGTGCCAGACCAAGCGCCAACGCGCCAAGATTGGCGTACAGGAACACCGGCTTACGCAACAGCGAGATGTTGACGAGGGGATGACGGGTGCGCCGCTCCCGGAACAGGAACAACACCAGTGCCAGGCCTGACAGCACGCCACCGATGACCACGCGCACCTCCTGGCCAGCCAGATTCTGCAACCGGTTCAGAGTGTCGAGCGACAGCGCCAGGGTAGCGCCCAGCAGAATCAGGCCCAGCAGGTCAAAGCGATAGGGCTGCGGGCGGGAGGGCGGCAAGGGTAAAAAGCGCCAAGCCATGGCAACACCGATGATGGTGACCGGTGCCGGCGCAAACATGACGTAACGCCAGCTCAGCTGATCGACCAGAAAGCCGCCCAATACCGGCCCCAGGGCGGGCGCCAGGATCACCCCCATGCCGTAGATGCCCATGGCCTGCCCCCTTTTCTCCCGGGGAAAGATGCGGAAGACCAGGTACATGCCCATGGGCTGCATCAGCCCAGCCATCGCGCCCTGGCCAATACGGGCGGCAATGAGCTGTTCCGGGGTGGCAGCAAAGCCGCCGGCAATGGAGATCACGGTGAACATGAACATGGCGCCGGCCAGAGTCTTGCGGACACCAAAATGGTCCAGCAGCCAGGACGAGGCCAGCATGGTGGTGGTCATAGCGGCAATAAACCCGGTCGCCAGCCAGTGCACCCGGCCCTGGCGAATGCCGAACTCCAGCATGATGTCGTGCAGGGCAACGTTGACCACCGTGGCACTGAGCACCGTTGCCATGGTGCCGAGCATCACCGTGGCCACCGCCAGCCAACGCCAGCGTTCCCCGTATCGGGCCCGGAGACCCTCGACCGTGTTGTCGCTCAAGGCTTACTTCTGCTTTTCAGCGTTTTCCAGGATCTTGGTGAAAACCCGGACCGTGGTTTCGATGTCGTCGTCGCTGATGCCGTCCAGCATCTGCTCCCGCAGCTTCTCAGCCCGCACGGTCAGATCGTCCATGAACGCCCGGCCAGCCGGGGTCAGGTGTAACCGGCGCGCGCGACGGTCATTGGGACAGGGCCGACGCTCGATCAGCCCCTGCTCTTCCAGGCTGTCCAGCAACCGCACCAGGGTCGGGTTCTCAATGGCCATCAGGCTGGCCAGCTCCCGTTGGGTGAGGCCTTCGCCGCCCTTGTCCAGATACACCATGGTGCTCCAGCGGGCCTGGGTTACGCCCAAATCCTTCAGGCGCTCGTCAAGCATTTTTCTCCAGCGACGGGTAACCCGGGCCACGGCAAAGGGGAACTGATCTCTCATGCCTCAAACTCCGTTCAAATAGGCGGGTCAGCGGAGTGCCATCCAACCGGACTGGCACGCCAACCTCATAATGATCTTAAAACTGACATTATCGGAAAGGTAACAATAGTATGCTAACCATTGCTATAAATACAGATGTGAAGACAAAAACAACGTCGTAGAAAACCGAGAGACGGATCAGCCTGCCGGATTCTGGGCCGCCCGCTGGATGTCCTCCATCTCGGGCGACTCATGGAATTCTTCGTTACGGGGGTCAATTTCCGTCAATACCGGAGAAGTTTCCGGCATGGCCGCAACGTAATGCTCCTGATCCTGTACGGTCACATCCTCGGTGTGACTGATGCGATAGCTGGTTATCAGCGCCAGCACCGCCAAGAAACCAGCGTTGCCGTAAAACAGCCCAGATGGCCCCAGTACATTGATCAGTTCGGCCATGACCACAGGGCCGATCACGCTGCCAACGCCGTAACTAAGCAACAGTGTGGCACTGGCCGCAACAATCCGGCTGCTCTCCATCCGGTCATTAGTGATGGCCACCGCCACCGGGTATAGGGTGGCGGACAGCCCGGTAAACAGGCCGACAAACAAGGTCAGCTGCCAGATGTTATCCGCCCCGAGGACCGCCACGGCAACGGCGGAGCTGGCCGCCAGTATGGCGACCCAGAACAGCACCCGGCGCCGGTCAAAGTGATCGCACAGGCGTCCCAGCGGCCAGGCCAGGATCATGGCGGCCACGATGGCACTTGCCATAAACGTCGAGGTCTTGGCAACGTCCAGGCCGACCAGGGTCGCATACACTGGCCCCAGGGCGTAGAAACCACCAATCATGACGCCGCAGGTCAGGGCGCCGGCAACACCGGTAAACGACTCACGAGCAAGAGTGAAAATGGAAATCCGGTCCACCTGGTGAATGGCTGGCGCTTCCATCCGGGTCAGCGACAGCGGCAACAGGGCCAGAGTCAGCAGGATGGCCGCCAGCGAAAAGGGCATGAAATTGGCCGGATCACCAACGTTGACGATCAGCTGACCGCCCGCGGCTGAGGAATAGAATACGATCTGATAGACCGCAAACAGGGCGCCCCGGTTGGTGTTAGTCGCGCGGCTGGAAAACCAGCTTTCGATGACCACCAGGACACCGGCAATACTGAACCCGGAAATAACCCGGAGTACCGCCCAGAACGGCTCGGATACGGCCATCGGGTAGAGCAGTGCCGCCACTGCAGAAGCTGCCGCGAATACCGCAAAGGCGCGAATGTGGCCAACCCGACCGATGACCTTATGGACATAAAGGGTGCCGAGCACGAAACCAATGGAGTAACACACCAGAATCCAGCCAATGATGTCGGGCGACACCGCTTCGATACTCAACCGGATACCCAGCAAGGTCATTAGGAAGGCGTTACCGCTGACCAGCAGCACGATGCTAATAATCAGGGCAGACAGAGAAGCGACCATCTGGGTCATGCAACAGACTCCGGGAATTACAGATACGGTAGGTGGTAACAGAAAACCGACAACATCAAGATCCGGAACCGGCCGGACGCGCATTAGATCAGTACCAAATATTCACCACCACTAAGCACTTGCCGAGACACCCTGGAAGCGTAGTCGACACCCCTGCAACTCCGCCACCATGCGGTTTTACAGTGTTTTACATTAATGGGTCGTAACAGACTGCACGTACGAGAGCAGGTAACATGACTTTCAGCTATTTATTGGACTCGTGAGCGCTTGGTTATGAAAAAAACGGACTGGCCCATCCGCTGGGATTTGCTGCTTCGCTACCGACTGATCGAAACCATTGCTTTGTGGGAAGGTCGCCTGACCACCAACCACATCTGTCACAGCTTTGGCATTGGTCGCCAGCAGGCATCCAAGGACATCAATACCTATCTGCGCGAGCTTGCTCCTGGCAACCTGGTTTACGACCGGCATCTCAAGGGCTATGTCCCGGCGCCGAACTTCCAACCGGTGGTTACCCGCGGGCTGGTAGGCGAGTACTGGGATCTGCTGGCCCGCCAGCAGAACCTAAGCACCACCTTCGAATCACTGGATATCGACTTGCCCGAGAGCACCATCGTGCAGGGTCCTAACCGGGTCATCTCTCCGGAAACCATGCGCGCGGTTGTGCTGGCGACACGTCACGGCCGGCAGCTGCGTGCCAGCTACGTTTCCCTGAGTCGCCCGGAGGCGGTCGAGAGCATACTTGAGCCCCACACCCTGGTGTGCACTGGCAACAGCTGGCACCTTCGGGCCTGGTGCGAATCCAACCGGGAGTTTCGGGATTTCGCCCTGAGTCGTTTCCATCGGCCGCCCGAGGCGTTGCGCCAGCGCGCCAAACGCGGCCGCCAGCAGGACAACGACTGGAACCGCGAAGTCACCATGGTGCTGACCCCGGATCTACGTCTGACAGAAGCCCAGCAACGCATCATTGCCCGGGACTATGGCATGGAGCGGGGCCGGCTTGAGGTTGAAACCCGCGCGGCCCTGGCGCCTTATGTGCTGTCCCGATTGGGTATTACCCTGGACAACCAGCATCCGGACCCTTTGGTGCAGCAGCTGGAGCTTGCCAATCCGGACCAGTTGGGCTTTGGCAGCAAGCGGGAGCGGGCACTGAAAGCGGTAGCCGGCGTCTGCTAGACTGGCGGCGTGACCACCACCGCCCGTTTTCTACTTCGTGCCACCGCCCTGGCGCTGTTGCTCCTGCCCCCGGCAGGCGCGGCAGCGACATCCTGTGGTGACCCAGCTACTCCCATTGCCCGCATTCAGGGTACCGGTGACCACTCGCCCATGGCCGGCCAAACCGTCACCGTCGAAGCCGTAATGAGCCACGACAGCCGTCAAAAGGGCGGCTTTCAGGGCTTCTACCTGCAGCAGGCCGACCACCAGACCGACTCCGATCCGCGCACCTCCGAAGCCCTGTTCGTGTACACCCGTCGCAGCACCGGTGACATCGGCGATCGCCTGCGCATTACCGGTACTGTAAAGGAGTTTCACGGGCTCACCGAACTGGTTGGCATCAAGGCCCTGACTCTTTGCGGGCGCGAGCCAGTACCTGCTCCTGTTGCCCTGAGCCTGCCCTGGCCACAGCACCCGGAAACCCTTGAAAGCATGCGGGTACGCTTCGAGCAGCCGCTAACGGTGATCGACAGTCATAACCTTGCCCGCTACGGCGAACTAACCCTGGCCCAGACCGACCAAGTCAACGCCACCGAGTACCTGGAGCCCGGACCATCGGCCCAGCAAGCCACCGAGCGCCAGCGCCTACAGCGGGTGGTGCTGGATGACGGCCACCGGCAACAACATCCTCGGCCAGTACCCTGGCCTCCGGGTGGGCTGACAGCCGACAACACTGTCCGTGCCGGCGACCGTTTCAGTCAGCTAGCCGGCGTTCTGGATTTCCGCTTCGGCGACTGGCGCCTGCAGCCCCACATAACGCCGAAACTCCTGCCGGCCAACCCCAGGCAACCGCCACCAGCACGCCCTGAACAGCCACACCTGCGCCTCGTCACCTTGAACCTGGCCAATTACTTCAACGGCAGTGGCGACGGCCAGGGTTTTCCCACCAGCCGTGGCGCGCGCTCACATGCCGACTACGAACACCAGCACCAGCGCCTTCTGGCCGCTTTGCGGGCGCCGGACCCGGACATCCTGGCACTCGCCGAACTGGAAAACGACGGTTATGACGCCACCAGCTCGGTAGCCAACCTGGCCGAGGCGCTGGGGCCAAACTGGCGGGTGGTAGCCACCCCAGGTGCGGACGGTCAGGATGAGATCCGCACGGCATTGTTGTACCGCTCCGATCGGGTGCAAACCAGTGGTCGGGCCGAGCGCCTGACCAGCGCACTGTTCCGGCACCGGGGCCGGCCACCGGTAACTCAGGTGTTCCGAGCCAACGCTGGCGACGCTGAGGTCCGAATCATCGCCCTGCACCTGAAATCCAAGTCCTGCCGGGGCGCCACCGGAGCCGACCTTGACCAGCAGGATGGTCAGGGCTGCTACAACGATCGTCGGGTTCGGGCCGCCCAGGCGATCGTGCAATGGCTCTCGGATTTGCCCACGCCTGACCATCTGGCGGGCACCCTAATTACCGGTGATCTCAACTCGTACGCCCGGGAAACTCCGCTTGAGGTATTTCGCAGCGCCGGCTTTGCCAGCATGGTGCACCAGCTTCAGCCCTGCGATGCCAGCACTTGCCCGCACTACACCTACCGCTACAAAGGCGCCAGAGGCTCGCTCGACTACACGCTGGCATCCGGCCCCTTGCAGCCCCGAATCCTTACCGCCACCACCTGGCTACTCAACGCCGACGAGCCCCGGGCCCTGGCCTACGACGGCCCGCTCGACATCAAACCCGCTCTGCCCTGGCGCTCCTCCGACCACAACCCGGTGATCACTGACATCCGGCTCTGATGGCGTGAACAGGCCTGTGCCAGGGTTCGGTTGTGGCCGCATCGCCACCGAAGGCAGGCTCACTGGCCAAGGTTCCAAAATCCACGGGCGCTAAACTGGGCGTCGACCTTCTGCGACCAGAGTGATAAGCCCATGAGCCTGCCCGCGCCTAATCTATGGCCCCTCGCCAGAATCGGTCAGCGCCTGCTGCATCAAGCCAAGCGACGGGTAACTACGGTGGATAACCACCGCATGGTCTATCTGGAACGCGGCACCCCGGGACCGAACCGGCCGACCCTGGTGCTGATCCATGGCTTCGCCTCAATGAAGGAAAACTGGAGCTTCTGGCTACCACGCCTGCCGCAGCACTGGCACCTGCTGGTTCCTGATCTTCCGGGTCTGGGTGAGAGCGACTACCGGGTGGACGCCCTTTACGGCTATGAAGCCCAGGCCCGACGCCTCCGGGACTGGCTTGCCGGCCTACCCACGGATAACCTGCACCTGGCCGGCAGCTCCATGGGCGGTGCCATTGCCGCCGTGCTGGCCCACCAGCTGGCGCCCGCGCCACGATCACTGACCCTGCTGAACAGCGCCGGTATTCCAGAACGCCCGGACAGCGATCCGGAGGCCCGGTTCGTATCCGACCGTGATGCCCTGTTGATCCCACAGGACTGGAAAGGGGTATATCGCATGTTCAACAGTGTCGGCGACGGCAAGGTGAGTGCATCCGGGCTTGCGATGGCCGGACTGCTGGGCCCGGATCTGCTCCAGCGTGCCCCTGCCCTGCGCCATATTTTCCGAGACATGGCGGCCGACGGACTGGCACCGATGCGCTACCTCGGCCCCTCGACGCCACCGCTGCAAGTACAGTGGGGTGACCGGGACAAGATCACCCCGACTCGCTGTGTCGACTGGTTCGCCAATGCGATGCCCGAGGCAGAGGTGCACGTCTTTCCCGGTGTCGGCCACCTGCCGATGCTGGAAAACCCAAGCCGCTCGGCCCGGGTCCTGAGCGACTTCGTGACCCGCCACAGCCACTGAGCCCGTCCCCGCCGCCTAAGATCACGGCCTGTCCGAATGGGTCAATTGGCCCGTTAGGCCCAACCCGCTGTCATTGAGGTCATGGGGGGCAACGCCGGTACAGGTCATAATTAATAACCATCTACGTCCTTTGATAACAACAACAGCCAGAACACGAGGAACAGCCATGCGCACGTCCACCTCCACCGCACAGGATCTGGGCATGCCGGCCATTTACCTGCACCTGTTGGCCGACTTGCTGCACAATATTGGTGTCGATGAAAAAGCTTTGCTGTTGCGGGTTGGTCTTGATCCTCACAGGCTCAATTGCCCCGATCTCAGAGTCAGCCAGGCTCAAGCCAGCGAATTCGTGACCCGGGCCATCATTGAAAGCGGCGAGCCCGGCTTAGGCATCATGCTGGCCCGGGAACTGAAGATGCCCCTGCACGGGGCTCTGGGCACCGCAATCATGAGTAGCCGCACCCTGGAGCAGGCGCTGGAACTGATGACCCGCTACCTGACACTGAGGGCACCGAACCTGCACGTCACCACCCGGCACAGCAAGGGCAATGCCTGCTACAGGGTGACCTGTGATCAGGATTTGGGGCCGCTGCAGGGCTTCATCATGGACGCCATGTTGTTCGGTTGTATTTTCATGGGGGCACAACTGACGGGCTCTACCGTGCCCGGCTTCCGGATCCTGCGGCGGGGGCCGGAGCCCGCATTCTTCCAGCGCTTCCGGCCGACGCTGCCGGTACCGGTGGAATACGGAGCCATCGAAGATGCGTTGCTAATCCCAGTCAGCCATCTCGATATGCCGATCCGCTTCTGCGACGACCAGCTTGCTGAGTCCTCTCGAATTAAGTGCGACGAAGCACTCAGAGAGCTGACGGAAGACGCCGGCTTTGCCTGTCGGGTAAGGCGGGTGATTGAAACCAGCTACCCATTCCCGCCCAAACTGGCCCGGGTGGCCGCCACCTTGTTCGTGTCCGAACGAACGCTGAAACGTCGCTTGCAGGAGGAATCCGCCAGCTTCCAGAATTTAGTGGATGAGGTACGACTGGAGCGGGCTCGGGATTTGCTAACCACCACCAGCATGAACCTGAGCCAGATTGCCGACGCCCTTGGCTACGCCGACGCTGCCAACTTTACCCGCGCCTTCAAGCGCTGGACCGGAAGCAGTCCGAGCCGATACCGCAACTGGGCGCGGCAACCCAAGGCGAAGCCATCGCCGGCGGCAATGGCCGCCAGCGTCTAAGTCAGCAGTTCAGTCGATGCCGATGATCTTGTGCATCTGCAGGGTCAGGCGCCACTGGGGGTGAGCCAGACAGTACTCGGTGGCTTTGCGGGTGTTGCTCTGCTTGATCGGATCCGGGCCTGACCCGGGCACGGTCGGTGATGCCATCGGTGACAGGAAATAGTGCTGGGCACGAATGTGTTGGAATCGATCCGGCATGGCCAGGACCTGGGGATAAACCAACTTGAGTTCATCGCAGGTTTCAAGCACCACCTGGGCATCGGCCTTCGGGCTCACGCACAACCAGTCGATGCCCGCCGGGGCCGGCAGAGTGCCGTTGGTTTCCACCCCCACCTCGAAACCTTCCCGGTGCAAAGCCTCGATCAGCGGCACGTCCAGCTGCAGCAGAGGCTCGCCACCGGTGCAGACCACGTAGGGGCGCCCAGGGGCATCCGGCCACAGGCTGCGGATGTGCGCCGCGAGCGCCTCGGGGGTCTCGAACTGGCCACCGTTCTGGCCGTCAGTGCCGACAAAATCAGTATCGCAGAAACTGCACACCGCCCCGGCCCGATCCTTTTCCCGGCCAGTCCACAGGTTACACTTACTGAACCGGCAGAATACAGCGGCACGCCCAGCCTGGGCACCTTCGCCCTGCAGGGTGTAAAACGCTTCCTTGACCCGATACATCAGACGCTCTCCTCATAGAGCAGGGGGTCGGTTACGCCATGGCTGGCGAAAGCCTCCAGACGCTCGACACAGGAGCCGCAACGGCCGCAGGCTCGCTCCCGGCCGTTGTAGCAAGTCCAGGTCTGGCTGTAGTCCAGACCCAGCTTCAGTCCTTCGGCCAGAATCTCGCCCTTGTCCAGGGCCATAAACGGCGCCTCGACCCCTACCGGTTCGTAGTTGGCTACCCGGCATACCGCATCCATCTTCTCGACAAACTCGGGACGGCAATCGGGGTAGATGGCGTGATCACCACCATGGGCGCCATACCAGACGGCACCGGCGCCAACGGTAACGGCATAACCGGTGGCCAGTGACAACAGAATCATATTGCGGTTGGGGACCACCGTCGCCTTCATGCTGTCCTCTTCGTAGTGGCCCTCGGGCACATCTACGTCCGAGGTCAGCGCCGAGCCGGCCATAACCTCGCCCATGGCCCGGATATCGATGACCTTGTGGGGAATAGAGAGGCTTTCACACACCGCCGATGCGGACTCAAGCTCCCGAACATGACGCTGGCCGTAATTGAACGACAGCGCATGCACATGCAGGCCCTGGGCCCGGGCCACATGCAGCAGCGTGTAGGAGTCCATGCCCCCGGAATAGATTACAACCACGGTGTCAGTCATTCGGAATCCCCAGTCGGTGTGGTGCGGGTTCAATCGGCCAACGGCCGCGCCCAATACAGGTGGCTGTCATCAGGCTTTTACAATCAGTGGACATATTGTAACAGTGCAGGCACAGGTTGGGTTCGCGTCTCACGACCGGGGCGGGTAAACTCGGCTAAAAACAACGCATCGACTACACTGAGCCCATGACCACCGACAGCCACCCGGCATTCATTGATTTTGAGGCTTCCAGCCTCGACCTGATCGCGAGTTACCCGATTGAGGTCGGTCTCTGCATGCCCGATGGCACACTTCATAGCTGGCTGATCGCCCCACACGTACTTTGGCAGGACTGGTCAGACAGTGCGGAACGTATCCACGGCATTTCGCGGGCAACGCTGGAAGCCGAGGGCACCTCGGTACGGGACGTGGCGCATCACCTCAACGAGCTGCTGCCAAACCAGGTTTTTTGCGATGCCTGGACCTTCGACAGCTTCTGGCTGCACCGGCTATTCCGGGCAGCCAAGGTACGGCCGGAGTTCCAGCTTGAATCCATATCCATGCTGCTGAACACACAGCAGGTCCGGGAATGGTCGGCTGTTCGCCAAGAGGTCATCGTCGAGTTGGGCTTACCGGTACACCGGGCCGCCAACGATGCGCTGATTCTGCACAAGACCTGGGAACGAATCCGACCGGAAGACAACGCGCCCCTGCCATCTACGGATCACAGCCATCAGGCCTGATGCCTGATACTGATAGACCCCGAAAAATCTGGCCGTTAGTGGCGGACGCTTTTCGCGCGCAGGGCAATGACTTCCAGACCATCCTGAAGGGTGTTCAGGGTCCAGTAGGTCACCAGGGCCATCAAGCCTGCACCGACAACCGTAAAGATAAGATCTTCGCCGACTGGCTTTTCTTGTGCCAACACCATGTACAGCGCCAGAGCGGCGATGAGGGCAAGTTCGATAATTACGTGAGAGCGGAATTTGTTGCGGATAGAACCGGCTTGGTCGGTCATTTGCTTAGGTTACAACCTCGTTGAAATTCGATATGAATGATTAATCGATGCGCAAATTATCACCAAGTTAATGTCAAATTTCTGTACGAAGTAATGGCTACGAGGTTTCCACTATCAAAAAAAACGCAGCCAAAAGGCTGCGTAGAAAGGAGAGATCCATGCAGTTTCCGGCTCACCAGAACCTGTGGATTGCACAACGTAAAACACGTGACACTAGAAATTATCCCGACCAAGCCCCAAGCCGTCTGTACGGGTTTGCCGAAGCTCCCAGACTCTTGCAAACCCGCAACTAGCCTATACACTGATGACTGAACCGAACCACAAAGAGCCGGTATGTCCGAGATGATCACACAAACCTGTTTCCAGTCCGCTACAGATTGCCGCGTCGCGCAATCTGCGCGCGCTATGGTGAAAGACATCTAACGGCTTTCGGTCAGTCCCGGGAGCCTCAACAGCGACCGGGTCAGCTTCTCCGCAAGAACCCCGGTTGCTCAGGCTCCGGGGTTTTGTTTTTGCAGCCGCAAAACGACAAGGAGAACATCATGAAAAGACAACCGACAACACGTGCAGCAAACCAGCCTGACCATCAGCGTCCCGGAGCCCTGAAGCGTCCGGCCAAGCTGCCGCTGCTGGATGCGATCTGCAAAAAACTGAACCAGCGAGTCAATCTCGACGACGAACAGCGAGTGCTGGGTGTGTACGAGCGTGGCTGGATCTTCAAGGGCGTACTCGGCAATCTTGATGGCGCCGAGGCCCGCTATGTCAGAGCCCTGGCCACTCGCTACAATTCATGGATTGCCCGTCAGGTGGCTTGATACTTAACCGCCGCCGGTCCTGCCTGCAGGACCGGTGCAGCGCCAGAGCGTCTAGTGGGGCCGGTTGAACTCAAGCACCACGGCCGATTCACCGCCGTGCACTATTGAATAGTTGCTAATCACATCGGAAATCTTTTCTTGGGAATAGGGTTTAACCACATAGCCATTAGCGCCGGCACTGATCGCACGCTGAATGCTTTCAATGGAATCGTCGGCCGTCACCAATACTATGTGCTGCTCGGCCCGAGTCTTTTTAAACGCCCGCATCAACTCGTGCCCGTCGCCATCGGGCAGCCCCAGGTCGAGCAGGATAATCTGAAACTCCTGATCCGCGAACGCCGCCTTGGCTGCCGCCGCGTCGACACAGGCAAATACCTGAGTGGCACCGGCCTGATAAAGCATACTGACCAGCCGCTCCCGCATGATTGGCTCGTCTTCTACTACCAGCACCCTGAGGTCACTCATTGATTGTCTCCTTCAGTTTTGTGCACCCGGTCATTGTCTGGTTCCTTCATAGCGGATCGTTGCCCGACCGTCGTGGCAGATCGAGCGGTCCAGGCCGGACATCGACGGAGTGATGGGTGTCAGCCGTCGCATCGCCATAGCCGGCCCCTGAATCCGCGCCTTCGGTGCCAAAACGGGTCAGGATGTTGCTGATGCTGACCGCCGTGGAATACAGGGAGATGGCGATAATCAGCAGAATCGGCTGCACAAATGCGACGAATCCGGGCACCTGGTTGCTTCCCAGTATACTCAGCATAAGAATTATCGCAGGCCCGAGCACGGCAAACAGCGTCAGGGCGATAAAGAACACGATCCGCTCTTTGTACCGCCCCAGGTCCCGGTTGGTCACCAACCCCAGCACGAACTTACCAATAGCCAGGCCGGCGAGGATGGCGGCAGCAATACTCAGGTCCGGGCGCATCAGGGTCTCGTGGAGCCGGCCATCCCAGAGTCGCTGCATGCCCAGCACCAGAAATGGGAAGAGCACGAACAGGATATCGGCGTAGGTACCGTACATCATGCTCAAGGAAAACTGTTCGCTGCGGGGGTGTTTGTTATTCATTGGCCAGTTCCTGTCATTGTTCTGAGAAGTGCGATCGTGGCGATGTGGCTGCTGCCGAACACGCTCGTTCAATCATCGCATTGAGCTCGTCCAGCTCGCCGCGAACCCGCCCCCAATCCGGAGCCGCGGTTTTCAGCAGGGCCTCAACCCTGCCCGCCTGCTCGGTCATTTTCGGGTAGCCCATGGCCCCCGCGGTGCCCTTGATCTGATGTGCCTCGGATTTCAGGGTCTCGACATCGCCATGAGTGCAGGCTGAGTCCATGCGCCGCTGACACTCCGGCAAACCTGCCAGGAACTGAGGCACCAGACGTTCAATGTCTTCATCCTCGACGTCGCTCCTGACACTGCCGGTCTGGGGCCGGAGGTACCGTTCCAGCAGGGCCTGAACATGAGTATGGTCAATGGGTTTGTTGAGCACGTCGTCACACCCGGCCGCCAACAGGGCGTCGCTCTCTTTCTGGTCTCCAGCGGTGAACGCGATAATGGGGCGCCGGAAACCGGTCTGCCGTAATAGCCGGGTGGCGGCAACACCGTCCATGCCCGGCATGTGGCTGTCCATCAACACCAGATGGATCGACTCGGACAGAGCCCGGCGCACCGCGTCCTCACCACTGGCCACCGCCAGCACCTCCAGCCCCTGACGGCCCAGCATCCGCTCCACCAGGCGACGATTGTCCTCGCTATCCTCAGCCACCAGCACCCGGCCCTTAAAGGCACGGGCCGGAAGTTCGACCGATTCCGGCGTGAACTCCAGGTATCTGGCCAGGGCCTCGTAGAAACGCTGTTTATCAATGGGTTTGGCCAGATGCTCGTTGCAGCCCGCCAGGCGGTAGTCGGCTATGTCTTCGGCCATGACGTTGGCGGTGAGCGCGATCACCGGGGTATTGACGCCTGCCTCCCGCAACGCCGCAGTGGCATCGCGGCCATTCATCACTGGCATCTGGATATCCATCAGGATCAGGTCGAAGTAGTCGCGCAGGGCCAGCTCAAGGGCCTCAGCACCATTGCCAACGTGCACCAACTCGGCACCCGTGCGCGCCACCAACAGCGACACCAAGCGCCGGTTGGTCTCGTTATCTTCAGCGCAGAGAATGCGCCCCGTCAGACTCGGCGCCAGCACCATCGGAATGGTACGCCGGCGCTGGCTCAGTTCCGAGGCATCCTGCAGGAAATAAACGTTGGCAAGGGCTCCGGTGCGAATCGACAGTTCAAATTCACTGCCCTCGCCGTAAGTGCTGCGCACCTCGATATCGCCACCCAGCATTTCTGCCAGGCGCCGGGAAATACTCAGCCCCAGCCCGGTACCACCGTACTGCCGGGAGATGGCGGCGCTGCCCTGGGCAAACGGATCAAACAGTCGTACCAGCTGTTCTGGCTTCATTCCGATGCCGGTATCAACCACTCGGGCAATCAGGGTTTCGCGTTCTCGATCACACCGAATTAACAAGGAGATAGAGCCCTTTTCAGTGAACTTAAGCGCATTTCCGCACAAATTGATAATTATCTGCCGCAACCGGGTGGGGTCAGTGAGAATCCGTTCCGGCAACGGATATTCACAGACAATGCTGAATTCGAGACCCTTTTCCCGAGCTCTCGGGGCAAAGAATGCGCGAATTTCATCCAGCAGCTCCGGCAGGTCCACCAGCACCACATCCACGGCCAGTTTGTTGGCGTCGATCTTGGAGTGATCAAGAATGTCGTTGACCAGTTCCAGCAGGTGCCGACCGCTACGCACAACGGTTTCCGCGCTGCTGCGCTTTTCCTGAGGACTCAGGTCCGGTTCCAGCAAGGTCTCGCCATAACCAATGATCGCCGCCAGCGGGGTCCGGATTTCGTGGCTCATGTTGGCCAGGAACTGGCTCTTGGCCTCGGCCGAATTGCGCGCCACTTCCTTTTCCAGCCGCTCCTGTTCGCGTTCGCGCTCAATGCGCTGACGCTGGCGACTTTCTGTGGCATCGATGCAAGTGCCTTCCAGATGGGTGGGCTCGCCGTTCGCGTCATACACCGTGTGCAGGGAGATGTTGGCCCAGCGCTCCTCGCCATCGCTGGTCAGATACCGGGTTTCCACGCCCTTGATCATACCCTCAGCTTCCAGCTGCGCCACCACTCGTTGCCGAACCCGGTCATCAACAATGCAGGTTTCCAGCACATCGAGGTTACGGGCCAACAATTCACGGGCACTGCTGTACCCCATCAGCTCTGCCATCGCAGGATTGACGGTGATGAAGCGGCGATCCGGCGACATCTGAAACACACCTTCAATGGCATTATCAAACAGCGACTGATAGCGCTGCAGGTTCGACAATGCCCGCTGGCTCCACCCCAGGGCTTCGCCCTGAACCTGCTTGATCCGGTCGGCCAAGGCAAAGGAAAACAGGATGATCTGGGCCGTCAGCCCGATCTGTGGTGAGTAGTTGGTGAGGGGGTTGAGCGGCAGATAGCCCATCACCGTGAGGGCGTAAACCCCGAACCCAATCAACGCCAGGGTCCAGGCAAAGAAGTAGGAGCGGGCAGCAGGGTTGTAATAGCGCCAGGACAGATAACTGACCACGATCAACACCACACTGAGCACCAGTGAGCCAATGACGATCCACTCCATCGCCACATGGTAGGGCAGGAACAGCGACAGCACGCCTGTTACCACCACCGAGTACAAGCACAGCCGCAGCACCTGGTCGAGATCGGCCGAGCGCTCCCGGGTTTCTAGCAGGTGGCGGGCCATCAGCAGACCCCAGAACCAGGTCATGATGATCTGTAAATGCAGGTAGGCCTTATCAAACAGAGCCGGCCGGCTGTCCAGCAACTGGATGCCATGCACCTGTTCCGTGACGATAAATATGGCCGCTGAAACCAGGTAGAGCACGTAATAGATGTTACTGCGTTCGCGCACCGATACTGCAACGAACAGGTTGTACGCAAGGATGGCCAGCACGGCGCCTAACAGCAGTCCCCGCACCACCTCGTCCACGGACACTTTCTGGATATAGGCATTGGGATGCCAGAGGGTGAGAGGCAGGCGGAAGGTATTGGTGTTGGTAATGCGCAAATAGACGGTGTTGACCGAGTCCGGCAACAATCCGAGCCGGAAGGTAGGGTTAGGGACGGCCAGATCCCGCTCGGTCCAATTGTCCTGGTAACCGGCCCGGCTCTGCTGCACAACCTCCCCCCCCTGCACCAGATACAAACGCACCTCATCCACCAGGGGCAGAGCCAGCTCCAGGATCCAGTCGTTCGCTCCGGCGCTACCGAGCGTGCGCACGTCAAACCGGACCCAGTAGGCTGATTCGGTGTAACCGAAGTTGAGCACGCCCCTCTCGTGCCGGGTAAAGGCGCTGAGACCGCGATCCTTGACGGTATTGAACTCCAGCTGCTGTTGAGGGTCTTCCAGGTACCAGATGCAACGGCTCAGGTCACGGACGGCGGTGGTACTGCTGTTCAAAACCAGGGAGCCGTCACGACAGGCGGGCTGAATGGACGCTGACGACGACAGAGATGCCGTCAGCAGGATCAACAACGCCACCAGCACGCGCAGCGCAGCGCGAACCACCGGGGCCGATGTCGAATAATGCCGTTGCCGCAAAATGTGATCTCCTTGCGGGCAGATGCCTGTCTTATCGTTTATTGTCAGCATTCACAGCGGGGCCGAGAATCCCGCAGACGATCACTTTAGCGGTTTACCCGCGATTGCGCACCTCAGAGTCCGACTAAATGAGACATATCCGCCACTTCATTCAGATCGCCTGCATCCCTCTGGTGCTTGCCGGCTGCGGTTCCGAGGATTCCGGGCCAAGTGCCTTCAACCCCGCCACTAATGTGGATGTCACCTTTTCGACCTTTACCCTGACCGAGGCCACCGACATCCTGTTGTTCAGTGACCTGGTTCTGGCGGTAGAGCCGGCTGACAGCGATGACACCACAGACCAGGATATCGCCGCAGGCATTCGCGCCCAACTCGCCGTCTTTCTGGAGCTGAACTATCCAGACGACGACCCAACGGCCATCGCCTCGGTGCGCAATCCGCTGGATTTGATGCGCCGGGTGATTGGTGAAAGCGCTATTGGCAATTTTATCGATGGCCGACGCTACATGAGCGAGCGCATTAATGACGGACAGGCTGGCGAGTACAGCAACACCACCAACAACGTTTCAATCCGATTCACCGATCAGCAGGCGCTGACAGACGGGCTGGAGGTGTCCGAGTACAGCTGGCGTTACCCGATCGTGAAATGGGTGTACGCGCCGGACAGCTCCAATCGGGTCACACGGGTGATTAACTG
Organism: Marinobacter sediminum; assembly: GCF_016820575.1. Taxonomy (GTDB): domain Bacteria; phylum Pseudomonadota; class Gammaproteobacteria; order Pseudomonadales; family Oleiphilaceae; genus Marinobacter; species Marinobacter sediminum. The sequence goes on from NZ_JAEMQH010000001.1 coordinate 496,732, forward strand.
GGTGGCTTCCGGGTCGTTCGGGGCAGATACCACCAACCCCAGCGCCACCCTCGGTACCCAGTACCTGGCCCGGGACTTCCAGACCTCCGGATACAATGACGGCGCCCGGGCACTCACAGAAGGCAGCATCGTGATTGAGGGCGAGCGGGAAATGGCGTTTGTCCGGTATTATCAGGGACTCAACACCGACATTGTACGAATTGATGGCACGGCTATTGGCACCAACGGGGGCACTGAAGGTGGGCCGGAGTTCGAGTTTGCGGGGGAAACCATTGATTGTCTGCGCATTGAAATGAACTACACCGATCCGTCGGTTGCGGTGTTCACCTCACTGGACGAACCACCGCAGCAGAACGATCCCGACAACCCCGGGCAAACCGAAGCCAATCCGGATTACTGCCTGAATCTGGACACTCCAAGGTCAAGCTACGCGACCGCGCCTAGCGGGCTGCGCAACTGATCCGGCCCATGCCGATCAACTCATGTTCCGATCACTCAGGTCCCAGTTCTGCAGAAAACCTTTTTTCTGGTCGATTATGCGCTGGTAACTGGAAATCATGAGCGCGACGTGGGGTGCCTGGGTCAGACGCAGGACTTCAATGCGACGCTGCAAGCGCTCAACTTCCGAGCTGACGCGCTGGTGCACGTGGTTGCGGACACTGTCGTGCTGATCAAGGTCCACCGTTCGTTCGAACTGGCCCTGGCGGGCGGGCGTGGGCGCTGGCTTGTCCATTCGGCATCTCGTCCATTGAGTGTTGATAAGGTCCATCTCCCAGCTTCAGAGTGTGCCCAGCTACTCCGCCGAGTGCAATAAAAATGAACAGAGTTTCACTTTTATTCAAGCGCCTAAATTGGGCCACCACTCTCTCCACGTTGCCAGCCCTGCTATAGTTCCCTTTAATTCATTCCCTGTACTGTCCGAGAGTGACCATGCCCCAGACTTCCGTCTCCGATACCCTCCGAGAATACCTGTCCTTGCTGGAACTGCTGGATGACGCCTATTGGGAAGCCGGCAACATCCATCACAAGGACATGCTGTACGACATCATCAGCATTTTTAGTCAGGAAGTGGCCGAGATGAACAAGCTCAGCATCCAGGACCATCACTACCCGTACGAAGTCATTACCGAGGGAATCCGGCGGGTGGTGCCCAAGTTGGAGAGACTGGATGAAAACCGTGAGGATGTGATCCAGAGGACCCAGACACTGACCGACTTCCGCGACATCCTGTCGTCAGTGCTGGGCATTTTGGAAGATCAGTTGAGAACGCTCTGACCCGGGCGGCCTTACGCGGCCACCAGTGGCCGCTGGCTTTCCGGGATCAGGGGAAAGTTTTTGCAGACGGTGTAGACAAACTTGGCCAAGGCCGGCAGATGATGCCCAACAATCGGGAAACCGGTGTTCAGCAGGCTGACCGAAATGTCCCGCGCTGGATCGGCCCAGCACAGCTTGTTGATCAGGCCAACGTGGCCAAAGGCATCGCGGCTTTGCGGCCCCCACAGGCCCACCGGATTTCCGCCCAGCATCAGGCCGGCACTGAAGCGCATCGGAATCATCATGGTACGGTCGATCTGCAGTGAACCAAACTGCTGGATAGCGCGCCGAACCGTCATTTCGCTGCAGATGCGCTTGCCGTTCCAGATCCCGCCATTAAGCATCATCTGGTAGAACCGGCTCATTTCTTCGGCAGTGCCAACCAGGTTGCCGGCGGGAATGACCGCCTCCTGGAATCGGGGATCGTTGGTGACCTTTTCCACCGTATGGATGTCACTGCCCAGGGCACGATTGACAATCCAGGACACTGGGAACCGGGGCGTCGGACCGGTAGCGTAATTGCTGGCCAACTGGTGCAGGTTCCCCGGGGCAATGCCGTAAGTGAACCATTTCATGCCCATGGGCTGGCGCAGGTGTTCATCCAGAAATTCCTCAATGCTTTGGCCGGTGACCTTCTCCAGCACCCGCTGCAAAACAAAGCCGCCCGTGATGGCGTGGTAGGCCACCTTGGCGCCGTCGACTTCCACCGGCTTGGCCTCGCACAACAGGCGCCAGATTTCATCCCTCTGCCAGAGCACATCAATCGGAGTATCCCGAGGAATGGCGGGGATGCCTCCGCGGTGGGAAAGCACCTGATGCACGGTGATCGTGCGCTTGCCACTCTGGGCAAATTCCGGGCAGTAATAGGCGACCGGATCGGTCAGGTTGACCAGGCCTTGCTCAGCCAACATATGAATCAGCAGCGCTGTGACCGCCTTGGAGGCAGAGAAATAGCAGATGGGCGTATCGGTCGTCATCGGCGACTTCAGAACGCCTTCACTGTCGTTCGGACCATTGCCGGTGGCGTGGCCGAGAGACCGGTGCAGAACCTGCTCGCCCCGGTGCCGCAGTGACAACTGCAAGCCCGGATGCACGCCAGTACGATACAAAGCCTCGGCACTCTGCCAAATGGCATCAGTCGTCTCCTGACTGACACCAACTACGTCCGGGCGTTCGCCCGCAGCATCGCGATAAGTAACAGCGGACAAGTCGGCGGGGACTTTGCAGGTGTGCAGGGCACGGCGCGCTATACGATTCATCCAGGTACAACCTTAGTTCAGGGGAATTATTGTTATGGCCGGTTCAAGCTTCATTATGAACATGGGGGGAGAGGTGTGCCATAGAAACACAGTTGCGACCTCGATCTTTGGCCCGGTACATGGCTCGATCGGCAGCAGCCCGAAGCTGAGGAGCAGTCAGACCGTGGTTGGGGTAGACCGCTACCCCAACACTGATCGTCAGGCGAACCGAACGGCCGTCACCCAGCGGCTGGGGCACCGAACTGACCAAATCACGAATCCGTTCCGCAGTTTCATGGGCCTCATTCGCATCCATTTCCGGCAGCACGATAACAAACTCCTCTCCGCCAAATCGACCCACCCAGTCAACACTGCGGACACTGTCGAGGAACAGTTTGCTGACCGACTTCAGCACCGAGTCACCGGCGGCATGACCGTGAGTGTCGTTAACGTCTTTAAAATGATCGAAATCGATCCAAAGGATCGCCATCGAGCGCTGGTAACGTTTAGCGCGTTCCAGCTCCTCCTCAAGCAATCGGGATAGCTCTCGGCGATTGAATAGCCCGGTAAGGGGGTCCCGGGTGGCCATCTCAGCCAGTTCACTTTCCAGCTTCTTGCGCTCAGAAATGTCCAGCACAATCCCTTCTACCAGGGTATCGCCCTGTTCATCCGTCACCGCACGCCCGCGTTCCCAGACCCAGATCTCTCGCTTGTCTTTGCGGATCAGGGCGTACTCGACGGAAAACGGCTCATTGTTGGCGAAGGCCTCAGAGATCACCTGTCCCACGCGTTCGCGAGTTGGTGCATCCACCAAGTCCGAATAGCCCAGACGCCGGCTATCAATCAGCTCAGACGGCTCGTAACCGGTCAGTTCAACGCAGCCGTCGGAGACAAACAACAGGCTCCACTGGTCGTCGCGCAGACGGCGATACGCCATGCCCGGCAGGTTGTCCATGAGCACCGTGAGTTGTCGCTCCCGTTGGCGCAACGCCTGGCTTTGACCATACTGCAAGGTCAGTAGGGTGCGATCTTTGTGCAGTTGCCGGAGCAGGATCGTAAACACCACCAGGCCCGTGACCAGAATAAAGAAAAAGCCCTTCCAAGTCTGAACCCGGGACAACATGGCCGGGTCTTCAAACCACGCCTCCACCAGACGATCAGAAAAGGCAATCCAGGCAAACCCGGCCACCAGATATATTGATGCCGCCCAAACGGCCCGGAGCACCGGCAACAAGCGATTGGGGATAGGGCGGTTGAGGAGTTGAGTCATTGATTTTTCACATCTATCTGTTGAGCCAAATGTTCGCGGACAAAATACAGGATTGTCTTAAAAAATAGCCACCACCTCAGCGTAAGTCGAGCCCTGCGCGCGCTCCAGAGACAGCTTCCCACCCTCTCTGTGCTAAATTTTAATCTGACCGAATCCACGAGGAGAGTCCATGACCCCGGGAATCAATGCCGCCAGGAAAGCCAAAATTGAGCATGACATTCACGAATACGACCACGACCCGGGCAGCGAGAGCTACGGCTCCGAAGCCGCGGAGAAGATCGGAGTTCAGCCCAGCCGTGTGTTCAAGACTCTGGTGGTGGCCGTGGACGGCAAGGAACTGGCAGTCGGAGTAGTCCCGGTGACGGCGATGCTGAGCATGAAACGGATTGCCCGCGCGGCCCACGGCAAAAAAGCCGCCATGGCGGACCCGGAGGCGGTCCAGCGCAGTACCGGTTATGTCATGGGTGGGGTCAGCCCACTGGGCCAGAAGCGGCGACTAAAAACGTTTATCGACAGCTCGGCTCAGAGTTATGACACCGTTTTTGTCAGTGCCGGCCGGCGCGGCCTGGAGATAGAGTTGGCGCCGAGCGATCTGGCGAAGCTCACCGGCGGCCAGTTTATGGAACTCCAACAGGATTAATCAGGAAACGCCTGTGCACCATGCAATGGATTTGCTTGTGATCGGTGGGACCTTGCTGCTGGCTCTTGCAGCCCACGGCCTGGGACAAAAGATCCATGTACCTCGAGTCACCCTGATGCTGCTGCTTGGAGCCCTCGCTGGCCCAGACCTGCTCTCGCTGCTTCCGGAAGGTAGCGATCAAAGCTTTGGCTTTGTCACTCACCTGACCTTGGCACTGGTCGGCTTTCTGCTCGGTGAGAGAATGTCCATGAAAGACCTGCACGAAGGCCGGGAAGCACTGATCCTCAGTCTGGCGGTTACTCTGGCCACGGCAACGGTTGTCACGCTGGTAGTCTGGTTAATCACCGGCGACGGCGTCGCAGCGTTGCTCCTCGGCGCAATCGCCACGGCAACAGCCCCGGCGGCGACTATGGACGTGCTGAAGGAGGCTGGCGCCCAAGGCCCACTGACGAGGCTTGTTTACCAGGTGGTTGCCATTGACGATGCCTGGGGCGTCATCCTGTTCAGTCTCGCTCTCGTGACGGCCGGACTGCTGGCCGGTTCCTCTGATCTGGGATGGACAATTTTGGGCCAGGGACTTGCTGAAGTCGGCGGCTCAATAGTGCTTGGTCTTACGCTGGGCTTCCCCATGGCCTGGCTGACCGGTCGCCTGAGGCCGGGCGAGCCCATGCTTCTGGAATCCGCCGGATTCGTTTTTATCGCAGCTGGCCTAGCCAGCCTGCTTGGGGCCTCTTATCTGCTGACGTGCATGACGCTCGGGATTGTTGTGGCTAACCGGGCAAAACATCATGTCCGTCCTTTTAGATCCATTGAAGGTATTTCCGAGCCGTTTCTCGCACTGTTCTTTTTCATGGCTGGCTACCAGCTGGAATGGTCTTTGCTCCCGGCACTGGGTGCCCTCGGCCTCGCCTACGTTGGAGCCCGAATTGCCGGCCGGGTTCTGGGCGGCCAGATTGGCGGCTTACTGGCCGGATCTGATGACCACACGCGCAATCGTATCGGCGCCTGCCTGATGCCGCAGGCCGGTGTCGCGCTCGGCCTCGCCCTGCTGGCGACAGAACGGTTTCCTCACTTGGGCTACCTGTTGCCGCTGGTGATTAGTGCTACGGTGATTTTCGAACTGGTCGGCCCACCCTTGACGTTATTGCAACTCCGCCACGCTGGGGAAACTGGCCAGAGCGTCGAGGAAGATAAGGACGAAGACTAAGTGCTGGCCATAAAAAACCCGGAGAGCCATAAGGCTGTCCGGGTTTTTTTCGATCCGGCCAATGGCCGGACCTGGATCCCTACGACGCTTACTTCACTGAAGCACGAGCGTCGGCCAGGATCTTGTTCAGCGTGGCGCTGGGCTGCATAACTTCGCAGACCCGCTCCGTCGGCGGGTGGTAGTAACCACCGATGTCGGCCGGATTGCCCTGAACGTCAGTCATCTCCTGCAGGATCTTGTCCTTGTTCTCTTCCAGCTGCTTGGACAGCTTGGCGAAGAACTCTTTCAGATCCTTGTCGCTGTCCTGATTGGACAGCTCTTCCGCCCAGTAACGGGCCAGGTGGAAGTGGGAGCCGCGGTTGTCGAGCTCGCCGGTCACGCGGGACGGTGACTGGTTGTTCTCAAGCAGGCGCTCGGTGGCCTTGTCCAGGGTCTGACCCAGCAGGCGGGCGCGCTCGTTGCTCTGCTTCTCACCCAGCTCGTCCAGGGACACCGCCGTTGCCAGGAACTCACCCAGGGAATCCCAGCGCAAGTGGTTTTCCTGAATCAGCTGCTGCACGTGCTTGGGCGCAGAACCACCGGCACCGGTCTCGTACAGACCACCGCCGTTCAGCAGTGGCACGATGGACAGCATCTTGGCGCTGGTACCCAGTTCCAGGATCGGGAACAGGTCTGTCAGGTAGTCACGCAGGACGTTACCGGTCACGGAGATGGTGTCCAGGCCGCGGATCAGGCGTTCCATGGTCCAGCGGATGGCGCGAACCGGCGACAGGATGTGAATTTCCAGGCCATCGGTGTCGTGATCTTTCAGGTAGGTCTGAACCTTTTTGATCAACTCAGCGTCGTGGGCACGCTCATCGTCCAGCCAGAACACCGCCGGCATGCCAGTGGCACGGGCGCGGCTGACCGCCAGCTTGACCCAGTCGCGGATCGGCAGGTCCTTGGTCTGGCACGCGCGCCAGATGTCGCCTTTCTCAACGTTGTGCTCGGTCAGCACGGTGCCGTCTTCGGCAATTACACGAACAACACCCTGTTCCTTGATTTCATAGGTCTTGTCGTGGGAACCGTATTCTTCGGCTTTCTGCGCCATCAGCCCAACGTTCGGTACCGTACCCATGGTGGTGGGATCAAAGGCGCCGTGGGTTTTACAGAAGTTGATCACTTCCTGATAGATGGTGGCGTAGGTGGACTCCGGCATTACCGCCTTGGTGTCCTTGAGCTTGTTGTCCCGGGCCCACATCTTGCCGGAGTTACGAATCATCGCCGGCATGGAGGCGTCAACGATCACGTCGCTCGGTACGTGCAGGTTGGTGATGCCCTTGACCGAATCAACCATGGCGATTTCCGGGCGGTGCTCGTAGCACGCGTGCAGGTCTTCCTGAATTTCTTCCTGCTTGGACTCAGGCAGCTGCTTGATCTTCTCGACCACGCTGGACAGACCGTTGTTCGGGTTCACGCCAATTTCATCGAACAGCTGGCCGTGCTTGTCGAACAGGTCCTTGTAGAAAACCTTCACCGCGTGACCGAACACGATCGGGTGGGAGATTTTCATCATGGTGGCTTTGACGTGCAGGGAGAACATCACGCCAGTGTCTTCGCAATCTTTGATCGCATCTTCGAAGAACTTCACCAGCGCGGTCTTGCTCATGAACATGCCATCCAGAACTTCGCCTTCCTGCAGCGGCAGTTCGGACTTCAGCACGGTCTGTTTGCCCTGCTTGTTCTCGAACACGATGCGGGCTGTTGTGGCCTTGTCCAGGGTGACGGACTGTTCGCTGGAGTAGAAATCGCCGCCGCGCATGTGCGCCACGTGAGTGCGGGACGCCGGGCTCCACTCGCCCATGGAGTGCGGGTACTTGCGAGCAAAGGCTTTTACAGCAGTCGGCGCGCGACGATCGGAGTTGCCTTCACGCAGGACCGGGTTTACGGCACTACCCAGAACCTTCGCGTAGCGAGACTGAATGTCTTTTTCTTCGTCAGTTTCCGGGTGCTCTTTGTATTCCGGTACCTTGAAGCCCTGCTCGTTCAGCTCCTTGATGGCAGCACGCAACTGCGGGATGGAGGCTGAAATGTTTGGCAGTTTGATGATGTTGGCGTCCGGGTCTTTGGTGTACTCGCCCAGCTCTGCCAGTGCATCCGGAACCCGCTGACCTTCTTCGAGGAAGTCCGGGAAATTCGCCAGGATACGCGCCGCGAGGGAGATGTCGCTGGTTTCAAATTCGATACCAGCCGGCTTGGCGTAGGTTTCCAGGATAGGAAGAAGTGACCGTGTTGCGAGGGCAGGTGCCTCATCGGTCAGGGTATAGACAATCTTGGCTTTGGATGATGTCATTTTCGTCCTCAGGCTATTGGGTGGGTTCAGGACGGTCATGGCTAGGTCTGGCGTCTTGTGAACGGCTTACCCAAGCAATGACTGATTAGGAACTTTTGATAGACCTACTAAGATACCATTTTTTGGCGAAATGGGGTTACGATCTTAGTATAAGAACGGAGTAAAAGTTCGCTAATTCCCGTGACAGGACAATGAAATGCCTCGAATTTACGAAACTTTCGTACATTCGGGCATTAGAGTGGCGCAAGAAAAAAGGCCTGGTTCGAAACCCGCTCAAGCACATCCCTGTGGCGCTTGTGCCTCGCCATCCTTGGCGAGGCACAGTTTCGAACCAGGCCTTTTCCCTTACGCGGCTGACTCGCGCGGTGGGCTGCGCCCAGTTTGGGAGGCCGGCAACCCCACCGCTCGTCAGATTCAGGCAATGCTACCCTTTTGGCAGCAAATCGGCGGCTGCCAACTGATCACGAATGTGATCCAGCGCTTCCGGGTTCGACAGCGCATCCCGATTGTCCGCTTTGGTTGAGCCGTTGATCAGGCGGGCCACCGCCAGTTCAACCTTCTTGCCGCTGCGGGTGTAGGGGATGTCAGCCACGTCGACAATGTGCTTGGGCACATGCCGCGGGCTGGCGCCTTCGCGAATGCGGGTGCGCAGCCGTTTCATCAGATCCTCTGTAAGACTCTGACCTTCGGCCGGTACGACCAGCAGGACGACTTCCACGTCGCCTTCGATCTGGCGGCCGACGACCAGGCTGTCTTTCACTTCCGCGATGGTCTCAACCTGACGATAGATTTCCGCGGTACCGATACGGACACCGCCCGGGTTAAGAGTGGCGTCGGAGCGGCCATAAATGATCGCGCCGCCGTGCTCGGTAAATTCTATGAAATCGCCATGAGCCCAGACACCCGGGAAGGTTTCGAAGTAGGCGCCACGGTAGCGCGCGCCATCAGTGTCGTTCCAGAAGCTCACCGGCATGGAGGGCAGCGGCTGGCGACAGACCAGCTCGCCCCTGCCACCGGTAACAGGCTGGCCGTCGTCGCCGTAGGCAACCGCATCGACACCCAGGAACCGGCACTGAATTTCGCCTCGGCGCACCGACAGCAACGGTGTGGCACCCACGAAGCAGCCGCAAATGTCGGTGCCGCCGGCAATGGAGCCCAGCAGCACGCCGGGCGCGCCATCTTCATAAACCCAGTCGTAATCCTCCGGCAACAACGGTGAGCCGGTGGAGAACAGCACCCGCAGATCTTTTAAATCCAGATCCTGGGCCGGGGTCAGCTCGGCCTTACGGCAACCGGCCAGGAAGCGGGCGCTGGTACCAAAATGAGTGACTTTTTCAGTGGCCACGGTTTCCCACAGGGAATTCAGGCTGGGGTAGCCGGGTGAGCCATCGACCGTGATCACAGCCGCGCCGGTCATCAGCGCGGACGCCTGCCAGTTCCACATCATCCAGCCACAGGTGGTGAAATACAGGAACCGGTCTTCCGGACCGACATCACCGTGCAGCATCAGCTCCTTGGCGTGGTTAACCAGCAAGCCGGCACTGCCATGGACGATGCACTTGGGCTGGCCGGTGGTGCCGGAGGAGTACAGGATATAGACCGGATGGTCCGGATCCAGAGGCGTAAACGACGGTGCCTGACCGGCGCCGGCGGCAATGGCCTGGTCCCAGGCGGTGACCAGCGGCCCTGAAATCGGTGCCTGGTCCGGCAACTGGGCCACGCTGACCACACATTTCAGGGAAGGCAGGCCAGCAATCAGTTCGGCGAAATCGTCCTGGCGGGCGAACACCTTGCCGCCGTAACCATAGCCATTCACCGCAATCAGTGCCGACGGCTCAATCTGGCTGAAGCGGTCCAGGATGGCGCCCACCCCAAAGTCAGGCGAGGCCGAGCTCCAGATGGCGCCCAGGCTGGTGGCGGCGAGCATGCCAACCATGGCCTCATAACCATTGGTGACCACGCCTGCCACTCGATCGCCAGACTTAATGCCCTTCGACGTCAGGAAGGCTTCCAGCGCGCCAACATCGGCTTTCAGTTCGGCGTAGGTGCGGCGCAGCACAGGCCGGGTCTCGCAGTAGGCCACCACGGCTTCGTGATTGGCATGCTCACCATCCGCCAGCCGCAGCAGATTGCCGGCAAAGTTCAGCTTCATGCCCGGGAACCACTCAGCGCCCGGCATGTCACGCTTACCCAGCACCCGCTCAGCAGGCGTATCGTAGACTAGGCCGCAATATTCCCAGACCTTGGCCCAGAAGGTTTCCAGATCGTCGATCGACCACTGGTGCAGGGCGTGGTAATCGGCAAAGGGGCCATAACCCTGGCCTTCCAGCCAGGCGATAAACTCCCCCATGCGCGAATGCCGGAGCATTGTCTCTGAAGGTGACCAGACGACCGGCGCTTGTTCTGTGTGACTCATCCGTCTCTCCTGTGTCTTATTGCATGTGCCAGCCATGGCTAACCACGATAGATTGGCCGGTCAGCGCAGCTGATGGAAACGCCGCCAGGTGAACGGCCAGCTCAGCAACATCCTCCACGGTGGTGAACTCACCATCCACGGTGTTTTTCAGCATCACCTTGCTGATGACGTCTTCCTCGGACATGCCCAGTTCTTTGGCCTGCTCGGGAATCTGTTTGTCGACCAGCGGGGTGCGGACAAAGCCCGGGCAAATAATGTTGCTGCGCACGCCGTGCTCGGCGCCCTCTTTGGCCACGGCCCGGCACAGGCCCAGCATGCCGTGCTTGGCTGCAACGTACGGGGCCTTCAACGGCGAGGCTTCCAGGGAGTGCACCGAGCCCATGTACAGCATGGTGCCGCCACCGCTGGCGTACATCTCCTTGAGTGCAGCCCGGGTCACCAGGAAGGCGCCGTCGAGATGCACGTTCATCACCTTGCGCCAGTCGGCAAACGACAGCTTGTGCACAGCATCGATGTGCTGAATGCCGGCATTGGCCAGGGCGATGTCCAGCCCGCCCCATTTCTCAACAATAGCGGCCACACCGGCGTCTACGGCGTGCTCGTCGGTGACGTCCATGGCGAGGGCCATGGCGGTACCGCCGGCCTGCTCAATGGCGTCGACCGCTTCCTGGGCACTTTCCAGGGTCAGGTCAGCAACCGCGACACGGGCACCTTCGCGGCCGTAGTGCTCGGCGATGGCCCGGCCGATGCCACGACCGGCACCGGTAATCAGTGCAATCCGGTTTTCCAGACGCATTGGTAATTTCTCCTTAGTCATAAGCCACGCTTGGCAGCCAGGTCGCGATTTCAGGCACGACGAATACGATAGCCAGACCAACCAGCTGAATAATAATGAACGGAACAACGCCCCGGTAAATATCGGTCACACTGATCTCCGGCGGCGCCACGCCCTTGATGTAGAAGAGGGCAAAACCGACCGGCGGGGTCAGGAACGACGTCTGCAGACACATCGCGAACAAGATGGTGAACCACACCAGATCAAAGCCAAGCTGCTGCACCACGGGTGCTACCAGGGGCAAAATGATCAGGGTGATTTCCACCCAATCCAGGAAGAAGCCGAGCAGAAAGACGCCGAACAGGATGGAAAGCACAATGCCGTAGGGGCCGAATGGCAATCCCAGCAGGGCATCCTCGATGACCTGGTCACCGCCCAGTCCACGCAGCACCACAGAGAAGGCTGTTGCACCCAGGAAGATGGCAAAAATGAACGCAGCCGTGCGGGTTGTCTGCTGCATGGAGGAGCTCAGTACCTTCATGTTCAGTCGACCTGCCATCAAAGCCAGTATCAGGGCGCCCAGAGCACCAACACCGGATGCCTCCGTGGGCGTTGCTACCCCGGCAAAGATAGAGCCGAGCACGCCCAGAATCAGCGCAGCCGTTGGCACAACGGCTTTTGCCACTTCCCAGACAATACTCCAGGTCACTTTTTCCGTGCCCTCAGGCACCGGCGCCATGTGCGGCTGCAGCAGGGGACGAACCATGGCGTAGGTCACGTACATGGCACCAAGCATGAGACCGGGGAAGAACGCGCCCATGAACAAATCGCCCACTGACGCTTCGGGAACCGCCAGGCGGTCGGCCATCAACACCAACATGATGGAGGGCGGAATCAGAATTCCCAGGGTACCGGTGGCACAGGCGGTGCCCACGGCAAAGCCCTTGTCGTACTTGTGTTCCATCATCACCGGCAGTGACAGCATGCCCAGCAGCACCACGGACGCACCGATGATACCCGTAGTCGCTGCCAACAGTACGCCGATAACGATGACGGTAACGGCATAACCGCCGCGCACAGCCCCAAACAGCTTGACCATGCTGTTCATCAGTCGCTCCGCGACTCCGGACTGGTCAAGCATGATGCCCATGAAGATAAACATGGGTAGAGCGACAAGGGTCTCGCTGTTGACAACCTTCCATATCCTCTCAGGCACAAGCCCCATGGAGGAGGAATAATCAAACCAGAGATTTGCACCAAAATTCTCGACGGCGACGACACCGACGACTGTCCAGATAACCGCGGTGCCACCCAACACCCACGCAACTGGAAAACCGGTCATCAACAATGCCCCGAACGTCAGGAACATGCCGATCACAAATAGGGTTTCAAGCTCCATCAGGACGCATCCTCTTTCTTATTGTCCCCGGATTCGATCCGGATTGGCTTTGGAAAACCGAACAGCAAAGCCGTTACTTTCAGCAGACGGGATAACGCAGCCAGAATCAGCAGAATAAAAGACACGGCCAGAATGCTCTTCAGAATCCAGCGGTAGGGAAGCCCTGCAGGAGCCTGGCTGGTCTCGCCCTGTTCCCAGGAACTGAAGGCGTAAGGAATCATTTCGTAAACTGCCAGCCCGAGAAACGGTAACAACAGCAATAACAAACCAAGCAGTTCAATCCAGGCCTGGCCTTTGAGCGACATGCGCTCATGAAGGACATCCACCCTGACATGATCATCGGTGACCAGGGTATAGCCCAGGCCCAATAGCCAGCCTGCGCCGGCCAAATGCCACTGCACTTCCTCCAAAGTGACCGACCCCTGGCCAAAGGCATAACGGCCCACCACCGCGTAGATGATCACGCCGGTAACCACGACCCAGAGCCAGGAAGCACTCTTGCCTATTGCAGAAATCACACCATCCATAAACTGGCTGAGCGAAGTAGTCGGAAGCTCCGTGTGGTGATGAATATATTGATCGGCGTCCGACACCGATACCTGCACATCGGGCGGTGAGCCTTTATCAGACACTGTCATACAACAGTTCCTCGTTCAGAAAGCCTGCCGTGAAACAAGGATGGCCCCGTAGGGCCATCCAGACTATATGCGAGAGCACCGGAATTGTGCCCGGTGCTCTGGGTCAGCCCCGAACCTTAAAGGTCCGCTGGAACGTAGGCGCGGGTATCCCACACCTTGTAAGTTTCCATGAACTCCTGCTGACTTTCGTAAACGCGCTTGAAGTCAGCATCCTTGGACGCTTCTTCTTCAAGCACTTCATTAGTCACGTCTCGCAGCTTGAGCAGAACGTCGCGGGGAATCTGGTCAGCCTGAACACCCTTGTCCTGGAATTCGGCCAGAACCTTACCGTTCTTGTACTCGCCTTCGGCCAGACCACGAGTGGTAGCCGCAGTACAGGATGCCTCAACCAGCGCCTTCTGGGCGGCGGTCGCTTTGTTCCACTCGTCCTTGTTGATCAGCATGTACTGGGCCGTGAACTGCTGGTGCCAACCCGGGAACAGGTTGTACTTGACGACCTGATTGAACCCGAGGATCTGGTCGATGGCAGGCATGGAGAACTCAGTGGCATCAATGGTGCCTTTTTCCAGCGCCTGGTAAAGTTCGCCGCCGGGCATCATGGTGACGGAAGCGCCCAGCTTCTCGAGTACCTTGCCACCCAAACCGGCGAAGCGAATCTTCAAGCCTTTATAGTCTTCCAGCGTTTTAATGGGCTTGGAATACCAGCCTGCTGTTTCGGGTCCGATAATGCCGCACAGCTGTGCATGCACATTGAAACCTTTGTTGGCATAGGTTTCCTGCAGCATTTCATGACCGCCGCCGTAGTAATACCAGCCGGTGTAAGCCCAGGGCTTCATACCAAAGGGGACAGCAGCAAACAGGGGGATCGCAGGCACTTTACCCTGGTCGTAACCGATCCAGGTGTAACCAGCTGAAACCTTGCCGTCTGAAACCGATTGCAGAATATCGAAGGGAGGAACCAGCTTGCCTGGCTCGTATACGCGAACCTGGATGCTGCCGTCAGAAGCGGTGGTCAGATTATCGGCAACCCAGGCGGCCGGTGAACCAAGGCCGGGCAGGTTGGTGGCGAAGGCAACGGGCATCTTCCAGCGTAGATCGTCAGCTACCGCGGAACCCGTCGTCAGGGCAATAGCACCGGCGATCCCGGTGATGGCCTTCAAAAGTTTCATTGGCAAGTCTCCTAGCATTGTTATTTTGGCTGGCCTGCCGGGTGCAACCCCAGACAGGCCTAGTCTGAGTATAGTCAGACATCGCAGGAAACAGACGGACACGGGTATTTTGGGGGTCCAACGAAAGGCGTCAATCTTGTTTTCTGCGTTGTTCTGACGTCCTGCACGCCAGTCACTGCAGACAACATGCCAATGGACAATTTGTTATTATTTTCAGTCAGTTAACGATTTATTGGCAGGATTGTCCGGAACGATTTTGTCCGGAAAACCAGACATATTTAGACATCAGTCGTAAGGGTTTGTACGGATGTCAGGACATGTGTCCGGAAATCAGGACAATTTCGCCAGCTTCTCGTACAACACAGATCGGGAGATCCCCAGCAACTTGGCGGCGCGGGTACGGTTACCTCGGCTGGCCACCAGCGCCTCTTCGATAGCCTGGGCTTCGGCGTCGGCCAGGGTTTGGGCCAGCGGGCGCACCGGCTGCGGCGTCAGGGAAGAGATCGGCCGGGCGCTGCTGCGGGGCAGCACCTTGAACACCGCATCGGCGTCCAGTATTCCGCTTTCTTCGCCCATGGTCAGGGCGCGCTCCAGAACATTGCGCAGCTCCCGGATATTGCCCGGCCAGTCATAGCTGCCCAGGGCCGACACGCCGGCGTCGGTGATCTCGCCGCGAAGTTCAAGGCCTTCGCAGATCTCGCCTAATAATGCTTCGCACAACACGCCAAGATCGGCCAACCGGTCCCGCAGAGGCGGAATTGGTATTTCCAGCACATTGAGCCGGTAGTAGAGATCCGAACGGAAACTGCCCTCGGCAATCATCGCTTCCAGATTACGGCTGGTGGCCGCTATGACCCTTACATCCACCCGCTCGATCTTGTTTGAACCGAGGGGCTCGATCTCACCTTCCTGCAGCGCACGTAGCAGCTTGGCCTGCAGCGGCAGGGGCATGTCACCGACCTCATCCAGAAACAGGGTGCCGCCATTGGCGAGCTGGAACTTGCCGTCCCGGGTGCGGCGGTCGGCCCCGGTGTAGGCGCCCGGCGCCACGCCAAAAAATTCCGCTTCCAACAGATTATCCGGAATGGCGGCGACGTTAACCCCAACAAACGGCTTCTCGGCACGGGCCGATACCGTGTGAATGGCCTGGGCCAACACTTCCTTGCCGGTGCCGGTTTCACCCAGCAGCAGTACCGGCATTTCGCGGCCAGCCGCTAGACGGGCCCGACGCTTGACCTCCAGGGCCGCCGGACTGGCGCCAACAAAATCACCCAGGCTGTAGCGGGTGCCACGTACTTTCTTGGCCAAGGCCTTGCGGGCCGCGGCCAGATCCTGATGCAGGCGCCGATACTTGGAAACCAGGGGGGTCAGGGGTTGCAGATCGTCATACAACACGAACGCCACGGCACCCACGATGCGGCCAGATTCGTCATAGTAGGGCAGCCGGGTCACCACCAGCTGCTGCTGGTTGTGCTCCATGATATCGAGCAGCAACGGCTTGCCCGACTCAACCACCTCCGGCATCCGGGTCTGCGGGATCAGCTGACGTACCGGCTTGCCAATGACCCGGGCTGGATCGCCCAGGCCGAGCAAATGTGAATAACTGCTGTTGATCCAGGTGATACGACTCTGACCATCCACCGCAATGGCACCGGCGCTGGCTTCCTCGAACATCGGGAACAGCGCTTCGATCAGGTCACGGGTCAGTCCGTTTTTGTTCTTTTCAGAAAACAGCTCTGTCATGTACCGCGCACCATCACCGGCTTGAATGTCGTTCATCGTAAAAACCCCAGCATCCGGTGGCCCGGATGCAGTCAGGAAGTATATGGGGCCCCTTCGGTGGGGGCAAACTGAGCCGCTCCGAATGCAGCCGGAGCGGCTGAGCTCCGGTTTAGTCAGGGATCCGCAGCTGGTTGTCCACAAACAGAATGCGGTCGGCATCGGCCGGATTCGGATCAATGGCTGGCAAATTCTGCGCAGATAGCGGCGTGCCGATGTCGCCACGGGGCTGGGTACGAACCACTTGGCTCGGCGGCAGGGGCTGGCGATGCTTCAGCTTTTCCCACACCAGATCCAGGGCCTGGAAGTAGTAGTGGTGCAGCGGCACATAGCGGTCGGCGAGGCCGGGAAAGCCATTCAACACATCCAGATGGTGGGCGTTCAGGATCTCGTAGTAGCGCAGGTTGCTGAGGCGGCCCTCAACCTTCTGGTTCAGGCCCACGTAAGGCCGTGACGTGTGATTGATGGGCAGGATGGCATCGGCCCGGCCGGTCACGAACACCGCGGGTTTACGGCGCAGGTTGCCGGAGGCCCGGATCCGGGCAATGCCCTTGGCAATGGCACGGGCCTGTTCGTCGGCATCGCCATCGAGTTGACCGCCGGCCACAGCATCACGGCCTTCAGCGAGACTGCGCAGACACAGCAGGGCATCCAGACCGTAGTCCTGCTGGCTGGAGCTGGGTGAGGCGCTGGCCGCCAGATTGGTGGGTTGTCCCGCTGCGCCATCGTAAACCAGGTCCACCCCGGCGGTTGGCGGAATACCGTTACTGGCGGAGAACAGCGCAGCTTCGGTGGCCGGCGCCAGCGGTGTCACCGCACCGGCGACATCGGTCGCGGCCAGACTGAGATCACAGAGTCGGTCCTCAACCCCGGCCCGGGCGTAGGCATTGGCGTAGGTCATGGAAATTCCCTGGGCCACCGCGAGGCCAAAGTGCACCGGTGCCAACAGGTTTTGCTCCGGCTGAATGCCAAAGTCCTCGTTGAGAATCCGCAATGCATCGGTGGCGCGCTCGTCCAGGGTAGCGCCGGAGACCAAACCTTTGTTCGCCAGGGCATGACAGATGTTTTCGCCAATGCCCGGTGGGTTAAACACGGCATTCAGGGGTGCGCTGTCGCGGACCGCCGGTGCCTGGTTGGCACAACCCTGGTAGACCGCCAGTGCGGTGGTGTAGTCCAGCAGGCTGCGGCTGTGTTCGGTGATTACCGGTCCGTCGCCCTGGCGAATGGTAAAGCGCCGATCTACCCGCGGGTTCACGTTCGGCTCGGACACCGCAATGCCGTCGATCAGGCCCCACCAGTCCTGCTCGGCAGCGCGCACCGAGGCACCGCCGCCGTTGGAGACACTGGAGGCAATCACCAGGGTGTTCCTCGGTTTGAGGGTAATCAGGGTTTTGCCGTTACGCAGCGGGCGGCCAAATTTTTCATTCAGCACGTAGAAGCCGAAGCGGATGGACTGAAGTACATGGCGACCCCAGCGCGCTTCCGGGTTGGCTTTGGAGTGAGCGTGTTTGAATGCCATCCGGTCGGGCCAGACGGCGCTGAAATCTGCTCTTGCCGTATCAGACAGGTCGGCCCGGAACTGCACCGGCTGTCCGGACTCGGTCAGGGTGCCATTTAATTGCTGGGCGGCGTTGGTCTCCAGGTTATGGGAACCGGTGCCGGTGCCCTTATCGGTGTAGACCACGGCACAGCCCTTTTTCAGGCCCCACTCACCGGCGGTGCCAATGGCGCCATAGATACCCCTGGACCCGGACGAGGGAGCGGTGATCATGCAGGCATTGCGCGGATCAAAACTGGCCGGTACCTGAACCATCACGGTCACGGGCACATTGCTGCCGCGGACGTTTATGAAGGCACGGTATTCATCGCCGGCAATCAGCCCCTCACCATCGGCATCGACACCGGGACCGAAGAACACGCCGTAGCCACCGCCAGGCGCGGTATCCACCAGGGCCCGGTAGTTGTTGTAAATGGCCAATCGGCGCAGCTCCGCCGGTGTCGGTGCTAGCGGATCATCGAATGCCGGCGCGGGCCCGGCCAGCCCGGATGCGCCGAGACCGGCGGTGAGCAGGTCGTCGGTGACGCCATCGAAAGAGGTCTGTTCAACGTCACCCTGAATAAATCCGGGCAAGGTGTTGAACGGGAAGTAACCTTTGGCCCAGGCACTAGAGGCAAACACGGAGGCACCGAGCACGATGCCCAGTAGGATTCGTTTCATTGTCGTTCCTTGTTTGTTGTTGTTAACGAACGGGTCATGCCCGTGGGCTCCAGCCCAACCAGGGTTATGCGTATCCTGTGCCAACCGCCCAACTCGCTGTTTTTAAGTAATAAATTCAAAACAGCTTTGAATTCGGGCCGAAAAAAGGTGAAAACAATCCGGAAATCCGGACAACTACAGACCGACCGGGGCTCACCAAAGCCCCGGATAGAGGCGCAGGACGGCCTGTCCGCCATTCCGGACACCGTCTGGAGAATCGGACAACTGCCTATCATCGGTAGGAAAAAAACGCCGGCCGCATCCGGCCGACAGCCAGAGTCGTACTATTGATCATTGACCATTAGGGACGAGAGGGAAACGATGATTCAGAACCGATCCAGGCTGGCCCGCCGGATGCTGACCGGGCTGCTGGGAAGTGTGGCGCTATTGGCAGGCTGCTCAACGCACACCAATGCGCCCGGCACCGAGGTGGCCCTTGACGAAACCGGGTACACGGTGGAACGGGATCTGCGCTTCTCCCCCGACGGTTGGCCCCAGGCCCTGTACGCCGACCTTTACCTGCCGGAACAATCGACACCGAGGCCAGTGGTGCTGATGGTGCACGGCGGCGGCTGGGAACGCCGGTCCCGGGAGGACATGGACTGGATCGCCGAGGAGCTGGCCAGTCATGGCTTTGCGGTGCTGAACATCGACTACCGTTTTGCTCCCGACTTTACCTTCCCAGCCCAGTTGCATGATTTGCAGGTAGCTCGGACCTGGCTAAACCAGGCCGCCGACCGATACCGCCTGGACACCTCGGCAGTCAGTGGCTTTGGTTTTTCCTCCGGCGCGCATCTGGTGGCGCTGCTGGCCGTGGTTGCCAGCAGCGACAGCGAACTGAACCAGCCCTATGGCGGGCCGGACACCGCGCTGGAAGCGGTGGCGGTGGGCGGGTTGCCTTCTGATCTGATGGCTTTCGACTCGGGCCGTTTGATCCGTCAGTTCCTGGGTGGCAGTGCCCAGGACATTCCGGAGACGTACCGCAAGGCGTCCCCCATCACTCACGTCTCGCGCCAGGCACCGCCGTTTTTCCTGTTCCACGGCACCATGGATTCACTGGTGCCGATCCGGCAAGCAGAAGCCTTTCGCGACACCCTGGCCGAACACAGCGTCGACACCGAACTGTTCCGGATGCACCTGCGCGGCCACATCACCAGCTTTCTCACCGCCGGTGATGCCGTGGACGCGGCTATCCGTTTCCTGGCGAAGAAAGGCGATAGCTAACCTGGATCAGCCCAGGCGCACGAACGGCAGCAGGCTGACCCCGGCAATCACCACGATGGCAATCACCGCCGCCAGGGTGCGGACCGGGCGCCGTCGGATCATCGCCCAGATGCCACCGGTTTCACCGGCGGCCAGACTGGCCTCATAGGCTTGTCGCTGGGTCTGCAGACGCTGGCGCTGGTATTCATCCAACAGCTCCCGGGCGCGGGCAGCCTCGTCGTCATCATGAACCCAGAAGCCCCCCATGCTGATGCCCCACTTGCTCGGCGGGGTCTCGTAGTAGCGAATCTCGTGGTCTTCAAACAGCGCCCGGATTTCGTCGGCCTCGTCGTCGGGCACGTGACGCAGGTTCATCAGGTGATGGGGCATGGCAGCTCGTAAATTGGTATCGGTGGGCGGAATCCCTATATCCTAACATCAACGGATGAGACGCCGAATTCACCACCGGGATACTGCATGACAGACAGCCCCCTCCGACTGCTGCTGGATTTCGATGCCCGCAGCCAGCGAGACCAGGATCAGCCACCGGCCTTCCTGCACCGCCGCGATCGCAAATTCGCCCTGACCTGCGCGGAGCAGGGCCAGGCCCCGAATGCCCGGCGCTGGCTCGAGCACATGGCGCGTCTGAGCGGCCCCGGCAGCATAGCCAGCGCCGGCCAGAAAACCCTGCGTCTCTGGCGCCGGATCAATGCCGGCTTTGCCCTGGGAGGTGCCGTGTTCGGCTGCCTGACCATGCTCGGACTGCTGTTCTACGAGGGCGGCCAGCGCATCAACATCACCGTCATCCTGGCGTTTGTCGCGCTCCAGTTGCTGCTGGCCCTGTTCACCACCGCCCAGTCCCTGGCCGGCTGGCAGCCCTGGCGCTGGCTGGTGCGTCGGCTTGCATCAGAGCGCCACTCCGAAACCGCGTCCCGGCTTCAGCCCATGCTGATGACCCGGGCTGCCCACCTGGGCGGCATCTGCTTCGCGGCCACCGGCGTACTGACGCTGCTACTGATGGTGGCGGTGCAGGACCTGGCCTTTGGCTGGAGTACCACGCTGGATGCCGGTGCCAGCGGCTACCATCAACTGCTCACTACCCTGGCTACGCCCTGGGCGGCGCTCTGGCCAGCCGCGGTGCCGGATCTGGCCCTGGTGGAGGCAACCCGGTTCTTTCGGGCCGGGGCTGGCACCGGTGCCATTGCACCTGAACGCTGGGGCCATTGGTGGCCCTTTGTCACCATGCTGTGGATTAGCTGGGTGCTGATCCCGAGACTGCTGTTGTTCCTGGCATCAATCCTTTTGCTGCGGCGCAAGGCACGCCAGCTCCTGGCCAACCATCCGGGCATGCACGCGCTGCTGTACCGGATGGAAACGCCAACCCTGGATACCGGCAACCACCACAACGATGCCGCCGACCTGCCCGACACCGACACCCACACAAGCCTGCAGCCACTGCCCGACAGCAATCTGCTGCTGTGCTGGGCCGGCGCTGGCGAACCGGCGCTGCCGCAGACCCTGGTCGGCGAGCACACCCGCCTGTTCCGGGCCGGTGGCCGAGCCAGCCTGGCTGAGGACCAGGCGGCACAGACCGACATTGCCAATCAACTCGCCGCAAGTCCGGAACCCGCAGTGATTGTAATCACCCGCAGCTGGGAGCCGCCCACCGGTGAACTTGAGGACTTTCTTGCCAACGCCCGCGAGCTCTGGCCCACCGGAACCCGGGTCGCACTGGTGCCGCTGAGTCTGGACAGCGAACGGGAACCGGAGCCGCACCAGCTCAGCCAATGGCTGCGCTTTGCCGATCGGCTGGGCACCGGCTTTGCCAGTGTCAGTGTGCCGCGCCTGCACTGGCGGGATCCGCATACCGAATTGCTCCCCGAACCAGGCTTCGAGCCAGGTACAGAATCGAGGAAACTGCCGTGACGGCCGCCCCAGTCTTTGCCGTCGTCGGTCACCCCAACAAGGGCAAATCCAGTGTCGTGGCCACCCTGTCCCAGAACGATGCCATTGCCATTGCCCTCGAACCCGGCACCACCCGCCAGCGCCAGGCCTACCCATTGAGCGTAGACGGCCACACCTTGTATACCCTGGTGGACACCCCCGGTTTCCAGCGCCCGCGCCGGGTCCTGGAGTGGCTGCAGGCCCACAGCGTGTCGGCTTCCGATCACGCCCAGACCGTGCAGGCCTTTGTGACTCAGCACCAGGGCGATGGCCGGTTCACCGACGAATGCGAACTGCTGACGCCATTGGTAGACGGCGCCGGCATCATCTACGTGGTCGATGGCTCGGTGCCCTACAGCGCCGAGCACGAGGCCGAAATGACCATCCTGCGCTGGACCGGTCGCCCCAGCCTGGCGCTGATCAACAGTATCGGCAGGGACGACTACAGTGACACCTGGCAGGCTGCGCTCGGCCAATTCTTCCAAGTTGTGCGGAAATTCGACGCCGTTCGCGCACCTTTCGAACAACATCTCGGACTTTTGCGCGCGTTCGGACAACTGGAGCCGGACTGGGAAGCGCCCCTGGAGCAGGCCACGGATTTCCTCTCAGACCAACGTCTGAAACGCCGCGGTCAGTCAGCGGCGATCATTGCTCGTGCTCTGGAAGACCTGATGGCGTACCAGGAGAAACGCACCCTGACCCAGAACCAGAGCGCCGGCACCAGTGACGACTCCCTGGCCGAGCAACTGCGCCAGCGCTGGTACCGGCATCAACGACAACGGGAACAGTCCCTGCGCATCGACATCGAGCACCTGTACCAGCATCAGCGAATCCAGCGCCAGGAAGCGGAACTGGAGTGGCACAACGAGCACGACCTGTTTTCCGAGGACAGCCGCCGAGCCTGGTCGGTCAGCAAGCGTTATCTGGCGACCGCCGGCTTCGGTGCCGGCGCGGTCGGTGGAGCCGGCCTCGACGCCCTGACCCTGGGCCACTCCCTTGGCGCCGGGGCCTTGGTCGGAGGGCTGATCGGCGCCGCCGGCAGTTATTTCTACGGCGACCGGCTGATGCTGCCGGCCCTGCACATCGGGGCCCTGCAGGATGGCCTGAAAACTGCCACCTTCGGACCTGTACAGGACAGTCAATTCGGCTATGTTGTACTGGGTAGGGCAGTGGATCACTGGTGGCACATCAGCCAGCGCAACCATGCCGGACGCGAGCTTCTGGATCTGGAACCAGCAGACCATCACTGGCTCGAACACCTCGACAGGAGCAGCCGTCAGATCATTCAGCAGGTCTTCGACAAACGCCGAAAACGGCGGCCACTGGACGACCGTCAGCGACAGAAATTCATCACTGCCATCGAGCAAAGCATGGCCGCCTACGACCACTGGCGGTTGAATCGGGCGTAACAGGGATGTTTATACTGTTAGGCTGTTCCATCACACAATGGGGAATGTGAATGAAAATTGTACGAGTGCAAGACATCATTGGTACCGAACGCGAAGTTACCGGACCGGGCTGGACCAGCCGCCGGATGCTGTTAAAAAAAGACGGCATGGGTTTCTCATTCCACGAGACGATCATTCCTGCCGGTGCCGTACTGAACCTCTGGTACAAGCACCACCTGGAAGCGGTCTACTGCGTCGCCGGTAACGGCAAGATTCTGGACAAGGCCACCGGTGAGACCCACGAAATCACCGACGGCACCCTGTACGCACTCGACAAGCACGATCAGCACACCCTGTACGGCGGCACCGAAGACATGCGCCTGATCTGCTCCTTCAACCCGCCGGTTACCGGCCGCGAAGTGCACGACGAAGACGGCGCCTACCTGCCGGATACCAGCGAAGACTGATCTTTAACTGTGGCTGAAACACACGCCACAACCACACCGCCACCGCCAGCGCGACTGCTGCCGGTGGCGGTGCTGCTTTGGTTGGCCGGAGTTTACCTGCGCGTTCCGGTGTTAGTGGCGCCGCCGCTGGCACCCTTCATCAGCGACGAACTGGCGCTGTCCCAGGCTCTCACCGGCGCCCTGACCACCCTACCTATCCTGATGCTGGCCGTCGGCTCCATGCCCGGCTCGCTCTCCATCGCCCGCATTGGCCCCCGCAACACCCTGGCCCTGGCCATGGTAATCATGGTCATCGGCTCCGCCGGCCGCGGCCTGGTGCCCGACACCCTGAGCCTGATGATTGCCAGCGCCGTGATGGGCTTCGGAGTATCCATGATGCAGCCGGCACTGCCGGCCTTGCTGCCACGCTGGTTGGAACCGCATCATCTGGCGCTGGGCTCGGCGATCTATATGAACGGCATGCTGATGGGCGAATTCATCGGCGCCGGCATTACCCTGCCGGTACTGATGCCGCTGCTCGACAACAGCTGGCGCGCCACCCTGGTGGCCTGGTCATTACCGGCCCTGCTGGTGGCCGCCGCCCTGTTCCTGCCCAAACGGGACCGCGCCCGACCGGTACGGAAACCGGCCTGGCTACCGGACTGGCACAACCGACTCACGCTCCGGCTCGGCCTGCTGCTGGGCCTGTCCGGTAGCCTGTTCTTCGGCCTCAATGCCTACATGGCCAACCTGCTGGAGTCCCAGGGCCAGCTCGACAAACTGTCCGAGGCCCTGTTCTGGTACAACCTGGCCCAGGTCGCCGCGTCCCTGATCATGCTCAAAATGGCCCGACGCTGGGTCGGCCGCCGGGAAATCATCGCCACCCTCGCCAGTCTCGCCATCCTCGGCGCCATCGGCGCGGTTATCGCCAGCGGCTGGTGGTCCATCATCAGCGCCACCCTCATGAGCCTGGTCGCCGGCATGCTCCTGATCCTGCTGGTTGCGATCCCACCACTGGTGGTCTCCGCCGCCGAAACCGGCCGCCTGTCCGCCGGCACCTTCCTGGTCGGCTACACCGTCGCTTTCGTTGTCCCCATGACCGGCGGCCTCGTCGCAGACTGGACCGGCGACGCCCGCCACGCCCTGCTGATCATGATCGGCTACGGCCTGCTGGTGCTACCGCTGGCCTTCACTCTCGACCTGGAACGAAAAAAGGGCCAGCCTACAGGCTGACCCTTTTTTCGAACCTCACCTCCAAGGCTTGAAAGCCGTGGGGCGGGGTGCTTTTCCGCCGGGAAAAAGATGTCTGAGCGAAGCGAGTTGTTTTTCCCAGAGGAAAAGCACCCCGCCTCGCGGCCACCCCCAACTTTAGATGTAATAGTCCTTCAGCGGAGGAAAGCCATTGAACTCCACCGCACTGTAAGTGGTGGTATAGGCCCCAGTCGACAACCAGTACATCCGATCCCCAATCGCCAAGTTCAGCGGCAACGGGTACTTGTGATGCTCGTACATGATGTCCGCGCTGTCACAGGTCGGACCCGCAATCACACAGTCCTCGCCTTCACCCACCTTGTCAGTCCAGATCGGAAACTTGATCGCCTCATCCAAAGTCTCGATCAGACCGGAGAACTTACCAACATCGGTAAACACCCAACGGTGCAGGGCAGTGCGCGACTTACGGGAAATCAACACCACCTCACTCACCAACACACCGGCGTTGGAAATCAGCGAACGGCCTGGCTCAATGATGATCTCCGGCAGCTCGGCACCAAAATCCTCGTGCAGGAAGCGGGCAATCTCCTCCGCGTACACCTTCAGCTCGTTGGTTCGGGTGATGTAATTGGCCGGAAAACCACCACCCATGTTGATCATCTTCAGCTCAATGCCGTCTTCTTCGCGCAGACGCTCGAAGATTACCTTCACCTTGTTCAGGGCCGCGTCCCAGGCACCGATTTCACGCTGCTGCGAACCAACATGGAACGACACACCGTAAGGCACCAGGCCCAGATCACGAGCCAGGATCAGCAGATCCATGGCCATATCGGTCTGACAACCAAACTTACGGGACAGCGGCCAATCTGCCGTCAGCGTGCCTTCGGTCAGGATACGCACATACACCTTGGAGCCCGGAGCCGCCTTGGCAATGTTGCGCAGATCCGCTTCCGAATCAGTGGCAAACATACGCACACCTTTCTCGTAGAAGGTACGGATGTCCTTCGACTTCTTGATGGTGTTGCCGTAGCTGATGCGATCACCGGTCACGCCCAGAGCCAGAACCTTCTCCAACTCGTACACCGACGCGATATCAAAACTGGCACCCTTGTCCCGCAGCATGGTCAGTATCGGCTGAGCCGGATTGGCTTTTACCGCGTAGTACACTTTGGCGTACGGAAAGCCTTCCACCAGCTCGTTGTACTGACGATCAATAGTGGCGGTGTCGATCACCACAAACGGTGTTTCCTTGCCGTCGGCAAACGATTTGATGCGGTTAAACGTTTCGGCGTCGTAGTAATCGGCGATGTTGGCGTTGGCTGACTCAGTCATGGATAGTGTTTCCCTCCAATGGGCACACAGACATAAAAAAGGGGCACCACAGCATGGCTGCAGTCCCCCGGAATTGGCGCGATCATCGGGCTTTTTTAGGGTTCCGGATATGAGCATATCTACCCATAACCGAGCGCTTCCGGCACACTGACCGAGATCACCGGGCAAAGCGGTAACACCAGATTACTAACAAGCTGATTTAGAAAGGGAGTTTGAGCGTGGCAAAAGCATTTGCATTGGTATTTCTGGGCCTGATTCTGCTCAGTGGCTGTGCTGAAACGGTCGCCCCGCCCGAGACTCAGGCCCTGCCGACGCCCACCCAAACCCCGGTCAGTTTTAACGAAGACGTCCGGCCGATCCTGGAAACCAAGTGCCTGGCCTGCCACAGCTGTTTCGACGCTCCCTGCCAGCTGAAAATGGAATACGCCGATGGCCTGATCCGGGGCGCCCACCCGCAAGGGGTGTACAACGGCACCCGGCTGAACAAACAGGCCACCACCCGCCTCGGGATCGACGCCGAAACCGAACAACAGTGGCGGGACCTGGGCTTCTATTCCGTGCTGGCCCGGGGCGACCAGACTCGCAGCCTGTTCGAGAACATGATTCGCCTGGGCAAGCGCCACGCCTTTGCCCCCAACAGCAAGCTGCCTGAAGACATTGAGCTGGGCCTGTCCCGGAGCAACCAGTGCGTCAGCAACGACAACTTCGCCGACTACGCTGACGACCACCCTTACGAAGGCATGCCCCTGGCCGTGGCTGGGCTCACCGATGACGAGTACGCCACCCTGACCGGCTGGCTCAGCCAGGGCGGCGCCATCAGCCCCGTCAGCCCGGAAACCAGCACCCAGGAACAGGCACACATCGAGCGCTGGGAAACCTGGCTTAACGGTAAGTCCGATCGCCAACAGCTGGTCAGCCGCTGGCTGTACGAGCATCTGTACCTGGCGCACCTGTACTTCGAGGATGCCGGCGCCGACACCCGGTACTTCGAGCTGGTGCGTTCGCACACCCCGCCGGGACAACCGATCGACGTGATCGCCAGCCGTCGGCCCAACGACGCGCCCAATGGACCACTGCACTACCGGATCCGACCGGTGGCCGGCAGCATTGTGCACAAGCGTCACATCACCTTGGCCTTGGGCACCGAGGCATTCGAACGCACCCGCAGTCTGTTCGACACCGGCAACTGGCAAGTCGGCAGCCTGCCCGACTACAGCCGAAGCAGCCGCGCCAACCCCTTCGCCACCTTCAGCGCCATCCCGGCCCGGGCCCGCTACCAGTTCATGCTGGACAACGCCGAATACTTCACCCGCACCTTCATTCGCGGCCCGGTGTGCCGGGGCCAGATCGCCACCGATGTGATCCGAGATCATTTCTGGACGGTGTTCCACGATCCCGAAGACGACCTGTTCATCACCGACGCCGACTACCGGGACTCGGTCACCCCCTTGCTGGCACTGCCCGGCCAGGATGACGACCTGCTCGACCTGGGGGACAACTGGAGCCTGTACCGGGACAAGCGCAACCGCTACACCGAGCTGCGGAACCAGGCTTACCGTAACGCCTATCCTGAGGGTGCGGCACTGGACCACGTCTGGGACGGCGATGGCAGCAACACCAACGCCCTGCTGACCATCTTCCGGCATCACGACAATGCCTCGGTCCAACGCGGCCTTATCGGCCAGGTTCCGCTCACCAGCTGGTGGATGGATTACCCGCTGTTTGAGCGCACCTACTACGAACTGGTGGTGAATTTTGACGTCTTCGGCACGGTCGCGCACCAGGCCCAAACCCGCCTGTACTTCGATTTGATCCGCAATGGCGGCGAGCAAAACTACCTGCGACTGATCCCCCCGGGCGAACGGAATCAGGTCCTGCAGCGCTGGTACCAGGGCGCGGGCGACCTGAAGCTGAGCTTCAGCTACGCGGACATGGAGAACTCCGCACCATCCCAGGTGCCTTTCGCAACCAGCGCCTACAACGAAGAACTGGGCGCCCGCCTGCTGCTGAATTTCCGCCAGCTCAACGCCGAACGGGACGACCCGATTAACCGCTGCGGAGGCAAAGAGTGCGGGCGTAAAAACGAGGCACCGTGGATTCAGCGGGCTGATCGCCAGCTTTCAAGCCTGGCTGCGACCCGCGCCGAGTTCCTCCCAGGTATCCACTACCTGCCTGACGTCACTTTCGTTCGGGTCTGGAATAGCCAGGGCGAGCGCACGGTCTACACCCTGATCCGCGACCGTTCCCACAGCAGCGTCGCTTTCCTGTTTGGTGAAGACCTGCGTTACCAGCCCGAAAACGATCAGCTCACCATCTACCCGGGCGTGATTGGCAGCTATCCGAACTTCATGTTCGATGTGCCGGCGGATCAGCTCGGGCTGTTCACCGATCGTCTGGCGGCCTTAACCTCAGACCAGCAGGACAAGTTTGACCGCCTGGTGAGCCTCTGGGGTGTTCGTCGCACCCACCCCAGATTCTGGGAGACCCTGCACGACATCACCCAATGGCAGCGCGAACACCAGCCACTGCAGGCCGGCATCTTCGACATCAATCGCTACAAGAACCTGTAACCGGCTTTGGCGCGCCTGGCCCGGGCTCAGACCGCCGTTGGCCAGGCCGGTCTCGGGTCCGAGGGCTCCCGGGGGTCCGAAGGCTCACTGGACTGGCGCAGGTAGCCGAGGATGGCGTCCTGCAACTCGTGGCCGGCCGCCAGCCCCTTATTGCCGAACAGGCGATTGAACTCCAGGACATAGGGGTAGCCGTCAACCAGGGCGATATCGAAACCGGCGTGATCCACCCCCAGTTCCTTGGCCAGACTAAGGGCCAGGTCAGTCATCACCGCAGGCACCGGGCTGGTGTCGATGCGCCCACCCCGAGACACATTGTTGTAAAAACCTTGGTCGGCCTGAGTTCGCCAGTAGGCAGTCAGCACCTGATCACCAATCACCACCACCCGGGCGTCCCGGTCAATGGGCAGGTATTCCTGGGCGTAAAGTACATCGGTCACTTCGCAATAGCGTTGCCAGTCGGCCCGGGATTCGATCAGCCACACACCCTCACCCATGCTGGCTTTGGGCAGCTTGGCAACAAACGGATGCGGCATGGCCTGCCAGATTCGCTCCCGCTCGACCGGGCCATTGGCCTCGATCAAGGTCCAGGGCGTGTGTGCCGGTGCAACGGTCTGGAATGCTCGGGTCATCTCCACCTTGTCGTGGCCGATGTGGTAACTGGCCAGGCTTGGAAACACCCGGCATTTGAGGCCATGCACCAGGGCATTGAGCTGCCAGTATTCCGGGAACAGCACCCAATCCGCCTCTTGCAGCAGCTGTCGGTGTTGCAGGAACTGGTCTGGTTTTAGAACGGTGGTGTTGGGCAGGCCCAGGGTACGAAACACATTGAACGAAACGAGGTGCATGGTTACCGCCGCACGGTGGAAAAGTGAGCGCATTTTAACCAGTCCGGCCCCGCTGGCAAGCGTTTTATCAACACTTCGGTTCAGCCCCGCAATCGTCGCGAATTGGCGTTAGCCTGCTAAGCTTTGGATATAGCCACCGCGGACCGCGACCATGGCCAGACTCGATCCTGCTGCCCAAGCACTGCTCGATTCACTTCATGCCGATCACCAGTCGGGCGCTACCGAACTCACGCTGAAAATCCTGCGCGACTTGGCCGAGTATGTCCGCCTCGAACGTCCCAAACCTGGCAAGCTGACCGCCCTGCTAGACAAACTCCGGGACGCCCGGCCGAGCATGGTGGTCATCGCCAATGCCATGGCCCGGGTACAGGAGCGATTACAGGCACACAATAGTGAGCCGGTAACAGCCATTGAGGCGGTGCATGAGGAGCTTACGGTCGCCACGGACACCCTCATTAATCATGCCCGCAGCCATATTCCCGAAGGCGCAGTGATCATGACTCACAGCGCCAGCTCGGTACTGGAGCGGTTATTCCAACGCCTGATGGAGGAGCACGTTGGATTCTCGGTAATCTGCACCCAGAGCAGTCCCGGTCATGAAGGGCACCAGTTGGCCAGCGTGCTGAACAAGCTCGGCGTACCGGTAACCCTGGTCACCGATGCCCAGATGGGCATATTCGTCGCCACCGCGGATCTGGTGCTGACCGGTTGCGACAGCTGGCTGACCGATGGTCATTTCGTCAACAAGAGCGGTACCCGCTTACTGGCGTTGGCAGCCCGGGAACGCAGCGTTCCGTTCTGGGTCCTGGCCGACACCTTCCGGGACAGCAACGAGAGCAGCGATCGGGTCGTGCTGGAAGAGCTGCCAGCGGAGCAGCTCGGCGCCCCCAAAGGCCCGTTGATCATCGTGCGCAACGTCTACTTCGAGACCATTCCGCAACATCTGGTGACCGGGCGGATCAGCGAACAGGGCGTTTTTTCGTACCCTTTTTAGTACCCCGTTGCGCCTCCGCAGTGAACGGATCCTCGGGCCAGGGGTGCTTCGGGTAACGCCCGCGCATGTCCTTACGCACTTCAGGGTAGGCATTGCGCCAGAAACTGGCCAGATCGGCGGTAACCGCCAGTGGTCGCTGTGCCGGTGACAACAGATGAATCACCACCGGCACCTGACCACCAATCAGCGTAGGTGTTTCAGTCCAGCCAAACAGGGCCTGGAGCTTGGCAGCCAGCACCGGGCCATTGTCGGTGGTGTAATTGAGGGCCACCGACTGACCGGTGGGAATCGTCAATGCCTTCGGGGCCAGCGCCTCCAGCTGCTGTTGCTGATCGTAATCCAACAGACTTTGCAGCGCTTGTTGCAGATTCAGTCCTTGCAGGTCAGACCAGCGCTGCAGCCCGGGCAGGAAAGGGGCTAACCAGGATTCCAGACTGACCAGCAGGGCTTCGTCACTGACATCGGGCCAGTCATTGGGCCGCGTATTGGCCAACAACCGCACCCGTGCCTGCCATTGTCGGGCCGACTTGGTCCAGGGCAAGCTGGCCAGACCCTTTTGCCGCACGGCATTGAGCAAACCCTGCTGGATCAGTACTGGGTCCGGTTGCTTCAGCGCCTGCTCTGCCAGCACCAGCTCCCCCAGTTTGCGAACCCGGCGCGCAACCACCGTGCCTCGCTTATCATCCCAGACCGCTTCCTCGCGCTCATGGATATGGCTGGCGAGATCCTGTTCCAGATCCGCCAGGTCTACGGGTGCGGCCAGATAAATCATGGCTTCCCGCGCCTGGCCGTCCAGCTCGGCCGCCACCAGCCAGTCATGACGGGCGAAGGCATCGTCGTCCCGCAGGCTAGCGCCTCTGCCATTGCTAAGCTGGTACCGGGGCGCCTGACCGGCCCGACGCCGTCCGATCCGGTCCGGGTAGGCCTGGGCCAACAAGCGCCCGACTTCGGCTTCTGTCGAAAGCTGGTCGGCGCGATTATCTCTGACAGTAAGACGCTTGGCAGCCTGACGGACCGACTGCAGTCGCGCCGGATCGACACCGCCATGCCCACGCTCACCCTGAATCAGCCGGACCCGCTCGTGCAAATCCGCTCCCGCACCGGGCCGCAACAGATCCCGATCCCCCAGCAATGCCGCCAAATCGGCCGCCAAGGCGCCCAGCCCCAGGGCCCGGCCCCGCAAGACCATGTGCGCAAGGCGCGGATGCACCCCCAGATCCCGGGCCGCCTTGCCATGCTCGGTAATGGCACCGTCGGGCGCCAGCATATCCAGCCACTGCAACAACGCCACGGCCTGATGCCAGTGCGCCTGGGGGGGCGTATCGATCCAGGCCACCTGATCCGCTGAGCGCGCGCCCCACTGGGCCAGCTCGAGCACCAAGGGTGCCAGATCCGCCTCCTGGATTTCCGGCGGGGTAAAATCAGCCAGCCCAAACTGCTCGGATTCACTCCACAGCCGGTAACAGACACCCGGTTCAAGACGACCGGCTCGGCCCTTACGTTGCTCCGCCGAAGCCTTGGACACCCGACCGGTGATGAGCCGGGTCATACCACTGTTCGCATCGAACACCGCCCGGCGCTGCTGGCCGCTGTCGATCACCACCCGTATCCCCTCAATGGTCAGGCTGGTCTCGGCAATGGCGGTCGCTAACACCACCTTGCGCTGGCCTGGCATGGCCGGAGCAATGGCTCGATCCTGCTCGTCTGATTTCAGGTTGCCGAACAACGGTGTCACCACCACGTCGTCCGGGACCGCACCCTGCAACTGCTGAGCAACCCGACGAATTTCCCCGGCCCCGGGCAGGAATACCAGCACCGATCCGGTTTGCTCCTGCAGCGCCTCGTGAATGACCGCAACCACCCGATCAGCCATCCAGACCCGCCGAGCCTGAGCCGGCGCCGGCCGGTACAACACCTCCACCGGAAACGCACGGCCTTCGCTGCGCAGCACCGGCACCTCGCCAAGCACCCGGACAATAGGCGCGGTATCCAGCGTCGCCGACATCACCAGCACCCGCAGATCCTCCCGCAACGCCTGCTGGGATTCCCGCACCAGCGCCAGCCCCAGATCTGCCTGCAACGAGCGCTCATGGAATTCATCAAACAACACGGCGGCGTAATCTTCCAGCATCGGATCGGCCTGAATCAGCCGGGTCAGAATGCCCTCGGTCACCACCTCAATCCGGGTGGCTGACGACACCTTGGTATCCAGCCGAGTCCGATACCCAACCGTTTGCCCTGCCTTTTCGCCCAGCTGCTTGGCCATGAACCGAGCCGCCGACCGAGCCGCCAGCCGCCGCGGTTCCAGCATCAGAATAGTCTTTTCATTCCGCCAGGGCGCATCCAACAGCGCCAGCGGCACCCGCGTAGTCTTACCGGCACCAGGCGGCGCCTGCAGCAGCGCAGTGGTGGACCGTTCCAGGGTTTGCTTGAGTTCGGAGAGGATTTCGTCGATTGGGAGCATTTATTAGTTTGTGATTGAGGCCAGAATTGTCTTTACCAGCGATATCGGTTTCGTCAGCTAGAGAGGGATGGCGGGGTATTTATCCGCCAGAAATGGATGTCTGAGCGCAGCGAGTTCCATTTCCAAGGAAAAATACCCCGCCACCCCGATCAATCCCATACCCAACCAGTCCTAAAAAAGAATCAAGACCCCAACCGCTCCCGATTCTCCCTCGCCCACTCATAAATCCGCTCAAACGCCTCAGCCAGATCCTCAGGCTTGTGCGGCGGCTGCAGCACCGCGGCCAGCTTGCCATCGGGATTCAACAGCGCGAAGTGGCCACTGTGGTCCACCAGTAGCTCACCATCCACATCACGGTGAATGAACACCGCATTCAAGCTCTTCGCCAAAGAACGCAGAGTATCCAGATCGCCGGTCAGGCCGTGGAAGTTGTCCCCGAAGAAGTCGGTGTAGGCTTGAAGCTTCTCAGGAGTGTCGTGTTCCGGATCGGCGGTGACCAGCAGATAGTCCGGTTGCGGCAGCTCGGGTGACAGCAACTGGTCGGTGCGGCGCAGGTTGGCCATGGCCGCCGGACAGATGTCCGGACAATTGGTGTAGCCCACGAAGGCGAAGGTCCAGCGGCCCCGGAGACTTTCCCGGGTGACCGTTTCGCCCTGTTCATTGGTGAGGGTGAACTCCACCAGCTCCCGGGGCTGGTCATAAACATAGGTGTTCAGCTCGGCCAATACCGGCGCCGGCTCAGGTTCCTGGCCGCCGACCATGTAAACCTGACGCCCGATCACCAATCCAAAGATCAGAATAACCAGGAGCAGAAGCAGAAACAGTGTCAGGCGAATAGAGCTGTTCATTGGGGTTCCAATACCGAAGTCAGAGAAGCAGGCGGGAAGCGCCATCCGAAACCGTGCGGAGCCATGGATGGCGGAGCCGAGCGTACACGGACGTATTCACAGCGTGTTTCGGATGGCGCTTCCCGTTTGCGCAGGCACGGTGCCTGCGTCAGAAGAATACAAAATGATCGACAAGCAAGACCACAAATAGTGCCATCAGATAGGTAATCGAGTACTTGAAGGTCTTAAGCGC
Organism: Marinobacter sediminum; assembly: GCF_016820575.1. GTDB lineage: Bacteria > Pseudomonadota > Gammaproteobacteria > Pseudomonadales > Oleiphilaceae > Marinobacter > Marinobacter sediminum. Next base: position 530,644 of record NZ_JAEMQH010000001.1, read on the forward strand.
TACCCGGCGATCGTCGCCTTTCCAAAGGCGGATGGCATAGTGCAGGAACCGCAAGCCCAGCACCAGGGCGCCGATCAGGTAGATACCACCGGACATGCCGGTCACAAACGGCAGCAGGCTCACTGCCAACAGCATGAAGGTGTACAGCAGGATGTGCAGCTCGGTGAAGTGGTTGCCGTGGGTTACCGGCAGCATCGGAATGCCGGCCTTGGCGTATTCTTCCTTGCGGTGAATCGCCAGGGCCCAGAAGTGCGGCGGGGTCCAGGCGAAGATGATCAGCACCAGCAGCAGGGCATGGCCTTCCACCTGACCGGTGACCGCCGTCCAGCCCAGCAACGGCGGCATGGCACCGGCAAGACCGCCAATGGTGATGTTCTGTGGGGTCGCACGTTTAAGGAACAGGGTGTAAACCCCGGCGTAACCCACCAACGATGCCAGGGTCAGCCAGGCGGTCAGGGCGTTTACCTGCCACATCAACACCACCATACCCACGCAGGCCAGCAGGGTGGCGAACAGCAGGGCGTCCACCGGGGCAATCTTGCCAGTCGCTACCGGGCGTTTACGGGTACGGGCCATCACGGTATCGATCTTCTGGTCCACCACATGGTTTACCACCGCGGCAGCACCGGCCAGCAGGGCAATACCCAGGTTGCCATACAACAGCACCTCCCAGCCCGGAACCCCGGGGGCCGCCAGCAGCATGCCGATCACCGAGGTGAGGATCATCAGCGCTACGACTCTAGGCTTGGTCAGCTCCAGAAAATCGCGCCAGGTAATGGATTCGTTTGCAGTTGTCTGGGCCGGCAATGCTTCCACTCGTTCACTCATGCCGTAACCTCCCGGTTAATTGTTGTTGTGTGTATTGCACTCGCGGTGTTCAGTTCCGGTAACCGATGGTGGCGCCAGATCAGGTGCACCACCGTCACCAGCAGCCCCGCGCCCATCGCGTTGTGGGCAACGGCAATGGCCAGGGGGATATGCAGGATCACGTTGGCCAGCCCGAGCAGGATCTGCACGCCAAGTGCCAGCGCCACCAGGGCGATGGCCTGGGTCAGGCCCGATGCCTGCCGCTGGCGCCACATCAGTGCCAGCAAGACAGCGAAATAACCCAGGACAACCATGGCGCCAATGCGATGGGTCATATGAATAGCCACCCGGCCATCGGCGGTCAGCTGGCCACCCAGATAGTTGGGGCCAACCTGCTGGGTCACATCAAAGCCGTGCTGGAAGTCCATGCCTTCCGGCCACCACTGGCCCTGGCAGGTGGGCAGATCGGTACAGGCCACGGCGGCGTAATTGGCGGCAGTCCAGGCACCAAAGGCGATCTGCATCACTACCAGCAACAGGCCGCCATAGAGCCAGGGCCGGAAGCCTTGCCGCGGTGCGCCGGTGGTCCGGGGTTCCGGAGTTGCCTTCGTATGTCGGAGCCGAAGGGTGAGCAGGGCCAGCAGACTGAGGGTGGTGAAGCCGCCTAGCAGGTGCATGGCGACCACCTGGGGCCAGAGTTTGAGGGTAACGGTCCACATGCCAAAGGCGCCCTGAAGGACAATAAAGCCGGCAATGAATAGCGGCAGTTTGACCGGAACACCGAGCTTACGATGACGAAACGCATAGGCCGCCAAGCCAAACACCACCAAGCCGAGGGTGCCGGCGGCATAGCGATGAATCATTTCCGGCCAGCCTTTCTCGACATCCACCGGGGTGTCCGGGAAGCGAGCATTGGCAATGGCGATACTGGATTCGCTCTGGGGAACAGTGAGAAAACCGTAGCAGCCGGGCCAGTCCGGGCAACCCAGCCCGGCATGTACCAGTCGGGTCCAGGCGCCAAGCATGATCACCACCACAGCCAGCAGGGTGGCAAACAGGGCCCAGTTAAACAGGCGCCGGGCCTGGGGCGAAGAAGCTGACGACTGCTGATTCACACGCGAGTCCTCCACGGTGCGGTCATCCGATCTGGGAAATCTTGAGCAGGTGCTTGAGGTCCTTGAGCAGTTCTTTGCCGGTATTGTCGGAGCCGTAATGCATCATCAGATTGCCAAACGGGTCGACCAGCAGAATGCGCGGCTGGGACTTCGGATCAATGCCCTTGGGCCAGGCTGGCGTGGTGCCGGGCGCCGGAACCAGCCGTTCCATCAGGCTGTACTCCTTCTGCCAGCGGGCTCCCAGCTCCGCCGGGACACTGCCCAACACCGCTGCGCGAGACACCCGGTTGGCGTTCTTACCCAGGGCAATGTTGACCTGTCGTGCCAGATACAGCAGTTCCTCGCACTCGCTGGTGCAGTCGCCCGCGGCTACCAGCAGCAACCACTCGGGCTCGACCTCGTCCGGGCCAAACCGATCCGCCAGCGGCTTGCCCGCTGCAGTTTCAAGGTTCAGGGTTTGCACCGACACAACCGGCTGGATCAGGGTGCCATTGTTGGTATGACCGGCAGGATTCAGCCAGCCGGTGTAGAACATGATGGTGGCAAACACCATAGGGCCGAACCCGATGGCAAACAGCAGAATGGCGGTACGCCGACCCCGGCGGACCTGCTCGGGAGACGGTCCGTTGTTGTCATCGGATGCCTGGTTAGCCATTGTCGTTGTCATTATTGGCTCCTGTCTTTCGGTAGCTCGCAGCTACCGTCAATATACCCAGTGCGAGCGCCAACGCAAACCATTGTGTGGCATACCCGTAATGGGTTTGTGGTCCCATCCGATCGGGTGCCCAATCGGCGCGAAAAGCACCGGGCTGATCGCTGTCGGCCAATCGGATGATCGCCTCGGGAATGTCGGTGATTTCGTCGGCCACTACGGCCCTGGGCAGGCTTTGCACGCGCCGTGGCCAGCTGGTTTCAGCCGGGGTCTGATCATTCAGCACGGGCGGTTCCGGATACTCGCTGATGCGGCCAGACACCTCCAGCACGCCCTCGGGCGACGGCACCCTTGGCAGCTCTTCGCGGTGCCGAGGCGCCTGAACCCAGCCCCGGTTGACCACCACAGGCGGGCCTTGCAACGGCAAGAACAGGGTCAGGACCTCATAGCCGGGCATACCATCCCGGGTGCGGTTGTCCAGTAGCCAGTTATAGTCACCGAAACGCCCGGTCAACGTCACTGGCCGCCCCGAATCCAGACCTCGACTAACCAGCTCTGGCCAACTCAGGTCCAATGCTTGCTGCTGCCACTGTTCCAGCTGTGCCTGCTTTTGTCCGGCCCGGTCCAGCTGCCACAGCCCCAGACCAATCAGCAACGGCAAGAAAACCCCGGTGAACAGCATCAGCCGCCAGTCCAGGTGCCAGTGACGGGCTCTGCCCTGCGGATCAGACATGCTCTGCTATAGTGATCTCTGGGGTTGCGTGGTTGCCGCCGGCCCACCCGTTCACTTCATCTGCAGCACCGGGATATTCCATGTTGAAAGCCGTAATCGTTGTGTTAATGCTGGCCGTGGTGGTCAGTCTGTTCAGTGGCCTGTTTTTTCTGATCAAGGATGGCGGTAAAACCAATCGGGTGGTGAACTCCCTGGCGGTCCGGGTCACGCTTAGCATACTGCTCCTGGCCTTGATTCTGATTGCGCTGTGGCAAGGGAGCCTGACCCTGAATCCGACTCCCTTTTAACCGTCTTAATCCCGTTAATCCTGCTCAAATGATGTAAACGAAGATGAACAACCCCAACCAGACCACGTCCACGAAGTGCCAGTACCAGGCTGCAGCTTCGAAACCGAAGTGGTTGTCAGCAGTAAAGTGACCCTTGTTGATGCGCAGCAACATGATGATCAGCATCAGTGAACCCAGCAGGACGTGAGCACCGTGGAAGCCCGTCAGCATGAAGAAGGTGCTGCCGTAGATCCCGGAAGCCAGGGTCAGGTCCAGATCACGATAGGCGTGGATGTACTCGTAGCCCTGGACAAACAGGAACACCAGGGCCAGGACGATGGTCAGGCTAAGCCAGAGCTTGGTCTTTGTCCGATTGCCCGCCTTCAAGGCATGGTGGGCCACCGTCACGGTGAAGGAAGAGGTCACCAGCAATAGGGTGTTGATCAGGGGCAGACCCCAGGCACTGATGACCTCTTTGGGTCCAGGGAACGCCTCCGGGTTCGGGTTTTCTACCAGTGGCCAGGTTGCCCTGAAGCCGTCCCAAAGCATGGCCGAACTGCCGCGATCACCTTCACCACCCAACCAGGGCACGGCGAACACCCGCACGTAAAACAAAGCGCCAAAGAAGGCGGCAAAGAACATCACTTCTGAGAAAATAAACCAACTCATACCCCAGCGAAAAGACCGATCCATCTGATCACTGTAGAGCCCGGCCCGGCTTTCCTGGATGACATTGCCGAACCAGCCGAACAGCATATACGCCATGATCACGGCGCCTATCATAAACAGGAACCAGGAGCCGTCAGTGCTCTCGCCCTGCTTGCTGTTCACCATGATCGATGCCACCCCGTAAAGGGTTAAACCCAGGCCGACGGTGGCAATGATTGGCCATTTGCTCTGTTCCGGAACGTAGTAGCTCTGATTATCCGCCATGACAATCTCCGATGGCTTAGCCGTTTTCGTTTGTTGTTGTGATAGGTCGATCCGTGTCTGACACCGTGGCCGTTTTACTCTGATCGTAGAGCGTATAGGACAGGGTCAGCTTGGTAATGTGCTCGGGCAGATCCCGGTCAACGATAAACACCAGCGGCATCTCGGTACTTTCACCCGCCGCCAGGGGTTGCTGGTTAAAGCAGAAACACTCGGTCTTATGGAAATACAGGGTACCTTCGGACGGCGACAGGCTTGGAACCGCCTGGCCTACCATCGCTGCTCCGGTCGGGTTCTGGGCGAAGAAGGCAACGGTCACCGGCTCACCGGGATGAACGTCGATGCTCCGGGTCACCGGCCGGAAGGTCCAGGGCATGCCCGGGCCGTTCTGGGCCAGGAACTGCACCTGCACCGTGCGGGTGACATCGGCCTCGGCCGCCGCTACTGCCTCGTACCGGCCACCAGTCTTGCCGTTGATGCCGGTGATTTCGCAGAACACGTCGTACAGCGGCACCAGGGCAAAGCCAAAGGCAAACATGCCCACCACACCGGCCAGGCACCAGGACACCACCCGCGCATTGGTGCGAGGGCGTGCTTCGGGTGCCGGAGTGCGCTCGTCCATCTCGGGCCTCGCCTACTTCACTTCCGGGGGCGTGGCGAAGGTGTGGTAGGGCGCAGGTGACGGAACCGTCCACTCCAGGCCTTCGGCACCATCCCAGGGCTGGGCGGCAGCCGCCTTACCACCACGAACACATTTCACCACAATGAACAGGAACAACAGCTGGGTAGCCCCGAACATGAAGGCGCCAACACTGGAGACCATGTTGAAATCGGCGAACTGCAGGGCGTAATCCGGAATCCGCCGCGGCATGCCCGCCAGCCCCAGGAAGTGCATCGGGAAGAACGCCAGGTTCATGCCGATGAACGACAGCCAGAAATGGGTTTGGGCCAGGGTTTCGTCGTACATGTGGCCAGTCCACTTCGGCAGCCAGAAGTAGGCAGAGGCAAAGATACCGAAGATCGCACCGGGCACCAGCACGTAGTGGAAGTGTGCCACCACAAAGTAGGTGTCGTGGTACTGGAAGTCAGCCGGAGCAATGGCCAGCATCAGGCCCGAGAAACCACCGATGGTGAAGAGGATCACGAAGGCGACCGCAAACAGCATCGGGGCCTCGAAGCTGAGCGCGCCGCGGAACATGGTGGCCACCCAGTTGAACACTTTCACCCCGGTGGGCACCGCAATCAGCATGGTGGCGTACATGAAGAACAGCTGGCCGGCGATGGGGATACCCACGGTGAACATGTGGTGGGCCCAGACCACGAACGACAACAGGGCAATAGCACCCACCGCGTACACCATGGAAGCATAGCCAAACAACGGTTTGCGGGAGAACGCCGGGATGATGTGGGAGACCGCGCCGAACGCGGGCAGGATCATGATGTAGACCTCGGGGTGGCCGAAGAACCAGAACACATGCTGGAACAGCACCGGGTCGCCGCCACCGGAGGCATCAAAGAAGCTGGTGCCGAAGTTGATATCCATCAACATCATGGTGACCACACCCGCCAGTACCGGCATCACTGCAATCAGCAGGAACGCGGTGATCAGCCAGGTCCAGACGAACAGGGGCATTTTCATCAGGGTCATGCCCGGGGCACGCAGGTTCAGAATGGTGGCAATGACGTTGATCGCGCCCATGATCGAGGAGATCCCCATGATATGGACGGCAAAGATAAAGAAGGTGGTGCTCGGTGGCCCATAGGTCGTCGACAGGGGTGCGTAGAAAGTCCAGCCGAAGTTGGGCGCACCGCCTTCCATGAACAGGGTCGAAACCAGGATCAGGAAGGCACAAGGCAGCAGCCAGAAACTCCAGTTGTTCATCCGCGGCAGCGCCATGTCGGGGGCACCGATCATCAGCGGCAGCATCCAGTTAGCCAGGCCGACAAACGCCGGCATGACGGCCCCGAACACCATGATCAGACCGTGCATGGTGGTCATCTGGTTGAAGAATTCCGGTTGCACAATCTGCAAACCGGGCTGGAACAGTTCCGCCCGAATGACCATCGCCATGGTTCCGCCAAGCAGGAACATGGCGAAACTGAAGATCAGGTACATGGTACCTATATCTTTGTGGTTGGTGGTCAGCAGCCAGCGGCTGAAACCTTTAGCCGGGCCGTGATGATGATCCTGGGCGTGGGTATCTGCAACCGCACTCATGAAAACCCCCGTTACCGCCATTTATTGTGGCTGGTGATATCTGTTATCTGGCGTTGATTACTGCTCGTTCTTGTAATCAAAAATCTCTTTCGGCGTGACCATTTCGCCGGTGTTGTTACCCCAGGCGTTTCGCTCGTAGGTAATCACCGCCGCCAGGTCCACCTCGCTCAGCTGGTTGCCGAAGGCCTGCATCGCAGTCCCGGACTTGCCGTTGACCACGATATCGATGTGGGCGGCCATGTCCTCGAGCGCAATCTTGCTGCCCTTGAGGGCCGGGAAGGCCGGGGGCGCACCGCTGCCGTCCGCCTGGTGACAGGCCGCGCAGGCAGTCTGGTAGGCTTTCTCGCCGCGTTCCATCAGCTCGGCCATGGTCCAGTCTTTCTGGGTCAGCTCACGCTCTTTTTCGGCCGCAACTTTCTGCTCAGCCACCCAGGTGTCGTATTCCTCCTGGGGTACGGCCTTCACCACCACCGGCATGAAGCCGTGGTCCTTGCCGCACAATTCGGTGCACTGTCCACGATAAGTGCCGGGCTCATCGACCCGGGTCCAGGTTTCGTTGATGAAGCCGGGGATGGCGTCTTTCTTCACGCCAAAGTCTGGCACCCACCAGGAATGAATCACGTCATTCGCCGTCAGCAGGAAACGCACTTTCTTGCCCACAGGGATGATCAGGGGGTTGTCCACTTCCAGCAGGTAGTTCTCACCTTTGGCCTGCCGGTTGTTGATCTGGTCACGAGGCGTGGAGAGGTTGGAGAAATAGCCGAAATCTTCGTTGATGTACTCGTACTGCCATTTCCACTGGTAGCCGGTGACCTTGATATCGACATCGGATTCGGTGGTGTCGTACATGTCAACCAGGGTGGCGGTGGCCGGGATGGCCATGACAACGAGGATAACAAAGGGAATGATCGTCCAGAGAATCTCCACCAGCGTGTTCTCGTGAAAATTCGCAGGCTTGTAACCCTGAGATTTTCGATGGGCGAAGATGGACCAGAACATGACTCCGAACACCACGACGCCAATGGCGACACAGATCCAGAGAATGATCATGTGAAGGCTGAATATTTCGTTACTGATGCCGGTCACCCCGGGGGTCATGTTCAACGTCCAGTCCGCCAGGGACACGGCCGGGAACATAAGACCACCTATCAGGGCACCTGCCCGCTGAGCGTGCACGCGCATACTGTGTCTCCACAGAGTGTTATTCTTGTCGGATTTGCGTTATCCCACTGATTTTTCGGGCGCTCGCATACACCCTGGAATCAGTGTGGAAGCCTGCTTATGGATACCTCAGAAACGAGTATAGACACAGATCCGAAAAAGGCTAAAAAATCATTTAAATCCAATACTACTAACCAAACCTTTTTAAAAAACAGAGCGATATAGATGTTCCACCTGCCTGCCGTCGACCGGCGTCTCTGGGCGCTAGCCTGGCCATTGATGCTGACCAACCTGACCGTGCCGCTCCTGGGCCTGGTCGATACCGCGGTGCTTGGCCACCTGGAGAGCCCGGAATACCTCGGCGCGGTAGCCGTCGGCGCTAACCTGTTCAGCATCCTGTACTGGACCTTCGGCTTCATGCGCATGGGCACGACCGGCCTGGCCGCCCAGGCCTGGGGCAAACGCGACCGGTTCGGCCAGGTCGCTCTGCTGCTGCGCTCGGTGCTGCTGTCGGTGGCCATCGGGCTGCTGCTGATCCTGTTGCACCAGCCGCTGATTGCCCTGGGCCTGAATCTGATGAACCCCAGTCCGGACGTCAGTAGCCTGGCCGCCGAGTACGCCGCCATCCGGATCTGGAGTGCCCCAGCGGTACTGTGCCAGTACACCCTGGTGGGCTGGCTGATTGGCACCCAGTTCGCTCGCGGCCCGATGATCATGTTGATCGTGGCTAACGGCGTGAACATCGTGCTGGATATCCTGTTTGTCACCGGTCTGGGTTGGAACAGCCGGGGCGTTGCTATTGCCACGGTGATTGCCGAATACGGCGCTGCCGGCATTGGCTTCGCCATCGTGCTGACCCGGATGCCCGAGGGACAGCGCCTGACCCGGGCCCTGTTCGGCCAGCTGAGCGACTACCTGGCCATTCTCCAGGTCAACCGCTTCATTATGGTTCGCACGATTGCCCTGCTGCTGGTGCTGGCGTTCTTTACTGCCCAGGGTGCCCGCCAGGGCGATACCATCCTGGCCGCCAACGCGGTGCTGCTGACCTTCCTGCTGCTCATATCCAACGCCCTGGATGGCTTTGCCAATGCTGCCGAGGCCCTGATCGGTGAAGCCATCGGTAAGGGCAGCCGGAGTCGGTTCCGGGCGGTGTTCCGCAGTGCGATGCGCTGGTCGCTCTGGGGTGCCCTGTTGCTGACCGTCGTGTTTGTCGCCGGGGGCCGGGGCCTGATCGCGCTGCTGACCGGTATTGAAGAGGTTCGCACCACCGCCTGGCAATATCTGCCCTGGCTCTGGCTGCTGCCCTTTGCGGCGGTCTGGGGCTTCCTGCTGGACGGTATTTTCATCGGAGCCACCCGCACCCGGGACATGCAGAACACCATGCTGTTCTCGGCGCTGGTGGTGTTCCTGCCGGTGTGGTGGCTCACCACCGGCTGGGGCAACCATGGCCTGTGGTTTTCGCTGATCTGCCTGATGCTGGCACGGGCGCTCAGCATGGGCTGGCTGTGCTGGTCCCACAGCCGACACCAGCGCTGGTTTGAACGCGCCTGAACAGACAGCCGAAGCACACTCACTCACGCTCGTTTTTTCCTGGTATTGAACCGGCAAGGCGCAAAATGTCGACTACACTTGTCGGAAATGGCAGGCCTGTAGTGGACCGTCCGCCGCTGCTTACCTGCCCAGATACGGTATACGGACTACGGGAGGGGCCTTGCGACCTCAATTCGTTACAACATCGGCATCTCCTGACATGACACCACAGGTGGTTCTCGAGATCATTGATCAAGCACGACGCAAGGAAGCACGTTCGGGCATCTTTCTCCAGCAACTCCGGGAGAAGGCGGCCTGCCTGCCTTCGTCCGTCACTATTGAGGGCTATCAACCGGCCACCTCGCTGTTCCAGTTCGCGGTGGAATACATCGAAATGGCACCCCGTCTGATCGAATGTGTCGAAGCCTGCGCCCGGGAAGCCGGCAAGGCCGAGCTGTTCGCGCCGTTTGTGGAAGCTGCCACCCAATACTTCACTCGTCCGTCAGCGCTGATCGTGAAATACGATGGCCTGGATGGCTTACTGATCCGGGCCTATCTGTGTCATCGGTTGATGGAGGAAATGTACGAGAATAATCGCTCCATTCGCGCCAGCGATTTGGTGGATCTTGAAGCCACCCGTGCTAACCTGTTGACTCATCAGCTTATTGGCGAACCCTTCTCGAATGAGTTGGACGATGCCATCACCATCACCGTGCTTCAGATTGCCGGTACGCCAGACTACTATGAGCTGAACCTGGATCCGTTCGTAGAGCAGGTGAACAATGCCGCCTGGGACTGGATGCGGCATTACTGGGAAAATTTACTGGTTCGGAACCACATTCGATTTTCCCTGGGGTCCGGAATAGCCTGATAGGGTCAGACGTTTCATGAGAAAAGTAGTAGTCGCAGCGCTGGCGTTCCTGTTGTGGCCGATGTCAGCAACGGCAGCCAACCTGAGTCTCACCGTCACTACCTCCGACAGCAACGCTCCGGTCGCCGGTGCCGTGGTCTACCTGGATCGCGTGGACGAAGTAGCGCCAATAAGCGCCGAAATTTATCAGAAAGATCGCGAATTCCAGCCAAAGATCCTGATCCTGCCGGTTGGCTCACAGGTCGAATTCCCCAACCGTGACAACACCCAACACCATGTGTATTCGTTTTCCCCGGCCAAGACCTTCAATATTGAGCTGTACGCAGGCAAGCCCCCGACCCCGGTGCTGTTCGACAACCCCGGTATTGTCGAGCTGGGCTGCAATATCCACGATCACATGCAGGCTTTTATCGTAGTCAGCCAAACCACCGCCATCGGTGAGACTGATGCCAACGGCCGCGTCACCCTGCCGGTATCCGATGCCGGTCCGCAGACATTAAAAATCTGGCACCCACGCCTGCTCGACAATACCCAGCCCATTTCCCGGACCTTGGATGACGATAGCGACCGGTCAGTGAGCATCGGCCTGGCGCCGGAGCTGCCAGCCGACGACGCCATGGATCTTCTTCAACAACGTTTCCAAGAGCTTTAATGAGACCGCAAACCCATATGGGCTTCCGAGGCCGGCTGATTACCGTGATGATCGCACTGGTGGTGCTGGTCAGCCTGACCATGGCCGCTCTGTTCATGGTCTATCTTTTTGAAGATGAAAAAAAACGAGCCAACGAGCAGCTCAACATCGGCGAACGAATGACCCGGGAAGTCCTGGAACGCCGAACAGACCTGGTACTGTCCCGACTAAAGGTTGTGGTCAAGGACTTCGGCTTTCGCTCCGCCATCGCCAGTGGCGATCCCGGCACCATCGACAGCGCATTGGAAAATCACAGCCGCCGGGCCCAGGCCGATTTTTCGGTTCTGATCAATAACAAGGGCGAGCTGATTGCGTCTACGCTGAATCAGCAGGCTCCGAAAATCGCGGATGCCCTGGTTCATCATGGAACCGGCCAGGGGTTTGCGAGAACCTTTGCCTACCTGGATGGCCAGGGCTATGAGATTCTGCAGGTCCCGGTTCAAGCTCCGGGGCTTCGGGCCCAGCTGGTGGCCGGCTTTGCCCTCGACCAGGCGCTGGCGCTTCTAGTCGCCCGCCTGAGTGGCACTGAGGTGGTGTTCCGGGCGCGCTCCGATAACAACGACGCCTATCAGATTTTCGCCGCTACCAATGCCCACGACTTTGACCTGGATATGGAGCGCGAGCTCACTCAGGCCGACGACGCACCACGGATGTTGCTGAACCGCCAGCACTACTTCAGCCGCGCCATCAACCTGGGTAACGACGACTCGGGCGACATCCAGGCCGTGCTGCTGATTAGTCGGCAAGCTACGCTGCAGAGCTATTACACCCGGACACAAGTCATCGTGGTGTTGGTGGTGGTCATCTTGTTGTTCGCCATCGTGCTGGCCCTGGTGATGGCCCGAACCCTGGGCCGCCCAGTGCTACAACTGGCGGATTACGCCCGGGCCGTCGGGGAGGGTCAGAGCCCGACGCCGCCTGAAATACGCACCGGTGGCGAATTAAAACAACTGCGGGATGCCTTACGAGACATGCTGGTCCGCCTGCGGGAGCGAGAAGCCGAAATCCGCTATGCCGCAGCTCACGACGAGGTCACCAAGCTGGGCAACCGGAACGCACTGATGCAGTCGGCCCAGGCCCTATTTGATGATGGCGGCTCCTGCACACTGATCGGCTTGAAGCTGAACGACCTGGCCGACGTCAACGACACCCTGGGCCTGGAATTCGGCGATTCGGTGCTACAGGGCATTGCCCGGCGGTTACAAAGTGAATTGCCCGACGCCCAGCTGATTGCCCGCACCGGCGGCGGCGAGTTCCTGGCCCTGATCCCGGCACGCCATCCGGACCAGGTCGACACTCTGGCCCGTCACCTGCTGGACGTGATTCAATCCCCTCTGCAGATCAACAACAGTCCTTTTTCCGTCCGTGCCATCATGGTCACCATGGAATTGCCGAGCGATGCGACCAGCACCAACGAACTGCGCCGGCGTCTGAACCTGACCTTCGAACAAGCTGAGGATCACCCGGAACCGGTTACCCGATACCGCCCGGGCCAGGACGAAAGCCACTTGCGCGAGCTGCAACTTACGGCCGACTTGCACTCCGCCATTATCAATCGTGGCCTGCATATGAACTACCAACCCAAGCTGAACACCCGTACTGGTGAGCTGGTGCAGGTCGAGGCCCTGGTCCGCTGGATCCATCCAGAGCTCGGTTTTGTATCACCAGAAGAGTTCATTTTCCTGGCCGAACAGTCTGGCCAGATCCACAACCTGACCGCCCATATCCTGGAGCGCGTGGCCGAGGATGCTCGGGCCTGGGCCGAGCAGGGAGTCAACGCCGGTGTCGCCATCAATCTGTCGGCCATGGACCTGACCTGGCCTGAGCTTACCGATCACCTCACCAGGGCCTTCGGAAACTGGCACCAGGGCATGGAACGAATCACCCTGGAGGTGACTGAGAGCGCCCTGATGAAGGACCCGGAAGAGGCGATGGCGACCCTGAACCGGCTCCGGGCACTGGGCATGACCCTTTCGGTCGATGATTTCGGCACTGGCTACTCCTCCCTGTCGCAGCTGCGCAAGCTGCCGGTTCAGGAGCTGAAAATCGACAAATCCTTTGTTCTGAATCTGGACACCGAACCCCAGGACCAGCTGATCGTGAAGTCGACCATCGACATGGCCCACGGGCTGGGCCTGAAAGTGGTGGCCGAAGGCATCGAGAACCTGGCCGCTTGGGAGCTACTGCAGCAGTGGCGGTGTGACCTTGCCCAGGGCTTCTACCTGAGCCGGCCGGTAGCCGCTGACCAACTGGTCGAAACTGCCCAGACATTGGCGAGCCGCCGCCAAGATTTAACAGAATACCTGCTGGAAGATCATTCATGACCCACCGCCTGCTGATACTGGCCACGCTGTTTGCCCTTGCCTGCCCACCCGCATCCGCCGCCATCGGCAGCCGGATCTGGGCCACCGGTGGCGTATCCACCATTGAGGGCAGTGCCGGCGGCGGACTGGTGCCCTGGGCGCTGCTCGGCAGTTACGCCAGCGACGAGGAGTGGGGCGGCACCCTCGCGCTCAGCCAAGCCGAGACTGATGACTACAGCCTGTCGGTCACCGGCGCCGGGGTGAACTGGAATAACCGGATTGAGCTGACCGTGGCTCGCCAAACACTCGATCTGGACGAACTGGTGTTCTCCCTGAAAGACGGTTTCGGCCTGGAGCAGGACGAGCTCAATCAGGACATTATCGGCGCCAAGGTGCGGCTGGCCGGCGACGTGCTCTACAGTCCCTGGGGTCAGTGGAGCGCTGGCGTCCAGTACAAGCGCCAGCGCGATTTCACCGTCCCGGACGCCATCGGCGCCCGGGATGACAGCGGCACTGACCTGCTGCTCAGTGCCAGCAAGTTGATTTTCGCCGCCGTGTTCGATCGCAACCTGCTGGTGAACGCCACCGCCCGTGCCACCAAAGCCAACCAGGGCGGCCTGCTGGGTTTTGGCGGTGATCGCAATAACGGTTATGAAGTGATGGCGGAGGCCAGTGTCGGTGTGTTCGTGAACCGCCAATGGCTGGTAGGTGCTGAGTACCGACAGAAGCCCGACAACCTTAGCTTTGCCAACGAGGACGACTGGTGGGACCTGTTTGTCGCCTGGGTGCCGGACCGGCGCCTGGCGGTAACCGCAGCCCTGGTTAATCTCGGCGATGTCGCCACTCTGGACGACCAGCAAGGCCTTTACCTGTCGCTGCAGGGGAGTTTCTGACATGTGCCATCACACCACACCCCGGTTCACTGGTCTGGCCCGCCGTGTCCTTATGCTGCTTGCCGGTTTCGCCCTGGCCGGCTGCCAGGCCCTGACCACTGCCCCGGACAGTGAGACCAACAGCAACACCGAACCGACGCTGTACCAGCAGCTGGGTGAGCGGGCCGGACTGGCGCAGATTGTCGAGGACCTGCTCTATCTGATCGTAGACGACGAGCGCATCAACCATCAGTTCAAAGGCGTGAACGTGGCCGAGTTTCACCGCCACCTGACCGATCAGCTGTGCCAGCTCAGCGGTGGGCCCTGCACCTACAGCGGCCGGTCCATGCGCAAGGCCCACGCCGACATGGCCATCACCGAGACCCAGTTCAACGCCCTGGCGGAGAACCTGATCCTGGCCATGGAGCAGAACGGAATCGGTACCGGCGCCCAGAACCGCCTGCTGAAACGCCTGATTCCGATGCACCCCGACATTCGTAATCTATAAGCGGCTCCCGCAACAGGGTATGCTTGTGCCCCTTGATTCACCGACACTGGGAGACACTGATTTTGCTGGAAAATGTCGATCTGGGAAAACTGATTATCCGCCTGACCCTGGGCGGGCTCATGCTGTTCCACGGCATCGCCAAACTGCTTAATGGCATCGGCTTTATTGAAGGTGAGCTGCTTAGCCACGGCTTACCCGCGGTGCTGGCCTACGGCGTATTTATTGGTGAGTTACTGGCGCCGCTGATGGTGATATTGGGTTATCACACCCGTATTGGTGCGTTGCTGATCATCTTCAACATGCTCGTCGCGATTGCCCTGGTGCATGGTCACCAGCTGCTGTCGCTGGGCAGCAACGGCGGCTGGGCACTGGAGCTGCAAGGTTTCTTCCTGTTTACCGCGGTCGCAGTCATTTTCCTCGGTCCGGGCCGCTACAAGCTGAAAAACTGAGTGGTGTTATTGATCGCCCGCGGACACCGTGCGGAGTCCGCGGTAGGTCATCACCCGGTTCCGGCCAGCACCCTTGGCGCCATAGAGTGCGGCATCGGCACGCCGAACCAGCTCATCCGAAGCCACATCCTGAGTCGGCATCACGGTGGCAACGCCAACACTGACGCTGAGACTGACCGCCGCTTCCTGCGCACCCGGATACACCGTGGCGTTCTCTACTGCCTGCCTCAGGCGCTCCGCCACCTGCTCGGCCCCCTCCGCCGGCGTGGCCGGCAACAGCACCGCAAATTCCTCACCGCCGTAGCGCGCCAGCAGATCCCCGGAACGCTGGATTTCGTTGGCACAGATGGCGGCAACGGTAATCAGGCAGTCGTCCCCTACCAGATGGCCATAGCGGTCGTTCACCGACTTGAAGTAATCAATGTCCAGCAGTAACAGACTCATGGGCAGCTTCTGACGACCAGTCCGGCACCACTCCTCCTTCAGACGTGCATCAAACTTGCGCCGGTTGGCGACCTGAGTCAGGCCATCGGTCAGGCTGATCGCTTCCAGCCTGCGGTTGGCCCGCTGCAGTTCCTCGGTGCGCTCCCGAACCCGTTCTTCCAGGGTCTGATTGGCCTGGCGTTGAATGCCCAGAGCCTGTTCCTGGGCCCGTAGCCGGCGCCGACGCTCCAGGTTAATCCGGTAGGCCAGAGCAAACGACAGCAGGATGACCTCAATGGCGACGCCAATCTGGGGTCCGAATTCGGTCAGGAACGTGGTTGGCAGGTAGCCCAGTTTACTGACGGCCAAAATCAGGTGGCCCAACAAAAGCGGCGTCCAGGCCAGCACGTAAATACCCGCCAGTTTCTGGCCCCTGGACCAGACATAGATGCCGACCAGCCAGGCGGCCGGGGTTGCAATCGCCGCTAATACCGCCACCAGGGTGACGGCCGTCTGGTACGCGCCAAACGCGCCGATCACGATGCTGACCCCGGCACCCACCATCAAGACTTGCAGGAATCGGTAACTGGCCCTGCTGTAGCGCGCAACGGCCAGGAACTGAAGACTGAAAACCAGCGCCGCGATCATGGTCAGGCCGGTGAGCGGAATGGTGACGTATCGGTTCAGCCCGGGCAATTCCGGCCACAGCCATTGGAACAGGAGGCCCTTGAAATGCAGGTGCACCAGCCCCGACAGCACCACGGTCAGCACATACCACAGGTAGGTGGGTTGCCGGACGATGGTGAACAAAAACAGGTTGTACAACGCCAGTGCCAGGATGATGCCCAGGAACATGGTCTGCCAGCCATAGGACAGTTGCTCACCGGCCAGGAACTCCACCGCTGTTTCCACCTCCACCGGTACCTGGACGGCACCCTGGGTTTTCACCCGCAGGACGGCGGTAATCGGTTCGGTGTTGGAAGGTACCGGGAAGACGAAATTACGATGGTCGACGGGACGGTTGGAAAAGGGCCGGGCATCACCGGTTTGGTAGCTGCGAATGACCCGGCCATTGAGTACCCAGAAAAGGTCGACCTCATCCAGCAGCGGGTAGCTGATCTCCAGCACCTGGTTCTCCGATGTCGGTGTCACCACCACCTGAATCCAGTAGGTACTGTCGCTGAACCCCAGGTTCAGCCCCCGGCCGGCAGCCATCGATTGCCACCGATCAGGCTCCCGAGCCAGGACCTCATTGATATTCAACGGCTGGCCCGCATCCTGGAACCAGCGGATTGCAGCGGGATCAGCATTGGCCTGGTTCACGCTCATAAGCGTGACCACTACCAACCAAAACAGGGCCGCAGAATTGGCGGTGTACTTCATAGACAGGTTCCGGTTTTCGGGCCCGATGACATAAACTACACTGCGTGGGCCCTAAACAAGTTTTAGCGCGTCCGCTCAGAATGTATTTTTAGTCTAGACCTTCGGGGCGATACCGTCCCGTATCCGATGTTCCAATCCGGTTTGTTTTCAACGAGGCAGCGCATGACCGACTCCCGACACACCATCCGACCCGGTCGCTACCGCCATTACAAGGGCAAGGACTACCAGGTCATCGACCTGGCCCGACACAGTGAGACCGAAGAATGGCTGGTGGTTTATCGCTGTCTGTACGGCGATCACAGCCTTTGGGTGCGGCCGCTGTCGATGTTTCGGGAAACCGTAGAACTGGCCGGTGAACAGGTACCCCGGTTTTCCCGCATCGGTGACGACTGAGCGCGCCATCGCGCTTTGACTGTAGCGATCATTTCCTGCACATTAGCCCGCTTTTCGTGAACCCGGTCCCCTGAACGGACCGGACAAACCTGTTATCCCTATTCGGAGTCTGCCATGAATGCCGTTGTTGCCGCGGTTGCGATCATGCTCGTCCTGAGTTTGAGTCGCATCCACGTTGTTGTTGCCCTGATCATTGGTGCCATTTCCGGCGGCCTGATTGCCGGCATGTCCCTGGACGCCACCATTGAGGCCTTCAACAATGGCCTCGGCGGCGGTGCCACCGTAGCCCTGTCCTACGCTACTCTCGGGGCGTTTGCCGTCGCCATCGGCAAATCCGGCCTGGCCCACGCCCTGGCGGATCGTGCCCTGGCTCTGGTCGGTCGGCAGGAGGATGGCGCTGCCGTCACCGGTATGCGATTCCTGATCATTGGGCTGCTGCTGGCAGTGGCCATCTCGTCCCAGAACATCTTGCCCATCCACATTGCCTTTATCCCGCTGGTGGTGCCGCCACTGCTGTACGTAATGGCAAAACTGAACATGGACCGCCGCCTGGTAGCCTGCGTCCTGACCTTCGGTCTGATTACCCCGTACATGTTCCTGCCGATTGGCTTTGGCGGCATCTACCTGAACGAGATTCTGGTCGCCAAGATCAACGCCAACGGCGTCGATGCCTCAGACCTGAACGTGATGAAAGCCATGGCACTGCCGGCACTGGGCATGCTCTGCGGCCTGCTGATTGCGGTCTTCTTCAGCTACCGCGGTGGCCGGGACTACGACATGGAGGCACTGACCAAAGCCGAGCGCGTGGATGCCAGCTACAGCCCTCGCACCCTGGTAATGGCACTGGTCGCCATTGTTACCGCGTTCGTGGTGCAGCTCTGGCTCGGTTCCATGATCCTCGGCGCCCTGGCCGGTTTCGTACTGTTCAACCTGTCCGGGGTGGTGCGCTGGAAAGAAGCCGATGACCTGTTCACCGAAGGCATGAAGATGCTGGCGATGATTGGTTTCATCATGATCGCCGCTTCTGGCTTTGCCGAAGTCATGCGCGAAACCGGTGAAATCGCCACCCTGGTGGACAGCTCCGTCGCCACCATTGGCGAGAACAAGGCCTTGGCGGCCCTGCTGATGCTGGTAGTCGGCCTGCTGATCACCATGGGCATTGGCTCGTCCTTCTCGACCATTCCCATTATCGCCGCCCTGTACGTGCCGCTGGCCCTGCAACTGGGCTTCAGCCCCCTGGCCATCGTCGCCCTGGTCGGCACCGCTGGCGCCCTGGGTGATGCCGGCTCTCCGGCTTCCGATTCCACCCTCGGCCCCACCGCTGGCCTGAACGTGGATGGCCAGCACAACCACATCTGGGACACCGTGGTACCCACGTTCCTGCACTACAACCTGCCGCTGCTGGGCTTTGGCTGGTTGGCGGCTATGGTTCTCTGACTTTTTTGGAAGTGGCCTAAAAAACGTAGCCTGCTGGTTTGGCGGGCTGCGCGGTCGCGGGGGACCTTTTCTTCTGGGAAAAACAACTCGCTGCGCTCAGACATCTTTTTCCCGGCAGAAAAGCACCCCCACACCCTCGCTTTCTGACTGCACAGAAATATCATCAAGAACTGACGCAGGGCCGGGCATCTTGCCGGTATAGACAGGTTTTTAAACCAGAAATCTCTGAAGAGTCTGACGTGAGGGGGTTGGGGGATTTTTTACCGCCAGAAATGGATGTCTGAGCGCAGCGAGTTCCATTTCCAAGGGGAAAACATCCCCCTGCCCCCTCGCAGCCCCCAGACCAACCAGTCCAAGAAAAAAACCTCAGTCATCATCCCCAGACTTAAAGAACACCACCTGCTTAACAGTGTGGTCATCCTCATTCTTACGCTTGTTCACCCGCGTCTCCAACTCAGGATTGGAGGACGGCTGCTCGGCATCCGACACCGCGTCGGTAAAGCCGCAGGCCACGCACTCTCGCACCTGGTCGTCGTCATCGGTGGTGTACATCATGATCTTGTCCATCTCCGCGCAGCGGGGACAGACAGCGCCGGCGATGAAGCGTTTTGGGCTCGCCATAACTAAACTCCGGAAATAGGTGACCGACAGTCTTTACGACTGCCGGTACACATTGGCTCAGGCAGCTTCGTCCGTGATGCCGGATTGTTTCAACAGGGCGTCTACCTGGGGTTCACGACCGCGGAAGGCCTTGAACAGTTCCATCGGCTCCTGGGAACCGCCTTTCTCCAGGATGTTCTGGAGAAATGAGGTACCGGTCTCGGCGTCAAAGATGCCCTTTTCCTCAAACAGCGAGAAGGCATCGGCCGCCAGCACTTCGGCCCACTTGTAGCTGTAGTAACCGGCCGCATAGCCGCCCGCGAAGATGTGCGAGAACGCGTTCGGGAAGCGGTTAAATTCCGGGGCCTCAATCACGGCAATTTCTTCGCGCACCTTACGATGCATGTCCAGCGGATTAGTGGGTGCTTCCTCACTGAATTCCGCATGCAGGCGGAAATCGAACAGGGAGAACTCCAGCTGACGCACCATACCCATGCCGGATTGGAAGTTCTTCGCCGCCAGCAGCTTCTGCAGCAGATCCTCCGGCAACGGTTCACCGGTTTCGTGATGCGAGGCAATCAGCGCCAGCGACTCCGGGTTCCAGCACCAGTTTTCCAGGAACTGGCTCGGCAGCTCGACCGCATCCCAGGCCACGCCATTGATGCCAGAAACATCCAGTACATCGACCTGGGTCAGCATGTGGTGCAGGCCATGGCCGAACTCGTGGAACAGGGTGGTGACCTCGTCGTGGGTCAGCAGCGACGGCTTGCCGTCCACCGGCGGCGTGAAGTTACAGGTCAGGAAAGCCACCGGCAACTGCAGCTGGCCGCGCAGGTTGCGCCAGCGCACCCGGCAATCCGCCATCCAGGCACCACCACGCTTGCCCTGACGGGCAAACAGGTCGAGGTAGAACCAGGCCAGCGGCTCGCCGTTACGGCTGATGCAGTAGGCGGTGGCGTCTTCATGCCAGGTTTCCACCTCGGGCTTGGCTTCAATCTGCACGTCGAACAGCCTCTCTGCCACCCGGAACAGCCCCGGCACTACCTTGTCGACCGGGAACCAGGGACGCAGGGTTTCCGGGGAAATGTCGTAGCGCTGTTGGCGCAGTTTTTCGCTGTAGTAGCCCACATCCCAGGCCTGCAGATCGTCGACACCGTACTCATCGCGAGCGAAGGCCTTGAGCTCGGCAAACTCGTGCTCGGCCACCGGCTTGGACTTGTCCGCCAACTGGTTCAGGAAGTCCAGCACCTCGTCGGTGTTGCGGGCCATCTTGGTGGCCAGCGACCGCTCGGCGTAGTTATTGAAGCCCAGCAGCTTGGACAGGGAGTGACGACGCTTCAGGATTTCCGCCATCAGCGGCGTGTTGTCCCAGGTGCCGGCATCCGGGCCCTGATCGGAGGCGCGGGTGACAAACGCCTCGTACACTTCCCGACGCAGGTCCCGGTTGTCGCAATAAGTCATCACCG
Organism: Marinobacter sediminum; assembly: GCF_016820575.1. Taxonomy (GTDB): domain Bacteria; phylum Pseudomonadota; class Gammaproteobacteria; order Pseudomonadales; family Oleiphilaceae; genus Marinobacter; species Marinobacter sediminum. The sequence continues at coordinate 551,452 of NZ_JAEMQH010000001.1, forward strand.
GGAAGAAGCTGGGGAAATCCAGGGTGATGACATAGCCATCCAGTTCCTTCTGCTGGGCCGCCTGCTTGGCGCCGTCGAGGGCACTCTCCGGCACGCCAGCCAGCTCACTGGCATCGGTGATGTGTTTGTACCAGTTCTGGGTCGCGTCCAGAACATTGTCGCTGAAGCGGTTGGACAGCTCCGCCAGTTCCCGGGACAGGGCGGCGTACTGCTGTTTCTGTTCCTCGGGCAGATCGACGCCGCCCAGGTGGAAGTCACGCAGGGTGTTTTCCACCGACTTGCGCTGGGCTTCACTAAGATCCTTAAAGTCGTCGCGCGCGGCCAGTTTCTTGTACGCCTCGCACAGGGCAGCGTTCTGGCTCACCTCGGTGCTGTACTCGGTGAGCTTTTCAAGGCAATTCTTGTAGACCTTGCGCAGCTCATCGGTGTTCTTCACGCCGTTCAGGTGCGAGATCACCGACCAGGCATTGCTCAGGTGGTCGTCCAGCGCCTGCATCGGCTGTGCCAGGGTTTCCCAGGTCGGATCGTCCTGTTGCGCCAGGGTGGCGATTTTCATCCGGTTCTCACTGAGAATCTGATCAATGGCCGTTTCCATGTGCTCGATACGGACATGGTCAAACTTCGGCAGAAGATCTTGAGTCAGTAACGGGTTATTCATAGGTCCCCTTCTCAGCTGTTCGTGGGTAAGGTAGCTTCTTAAAATCTTGCTTCGGGGCAAGGCACCTGAGGGAAGATCTTTTCAAAACCCGCTCAAGCACGTCCATGTGACGCTTGAGCTCCGCCATCCATGGCTCCGCACAGTTTTGAAAAGATCTTCCCACAGGCACCCCGATCCACCGGGTAATTCCAGTAAGGATATATGTAATGGCGAATGTACGTTCTCACAAGGGCAAAGCACCACAATTTGGTGAACGCAGCTGGATCGATCCCAGCGCCGTGGTGATTGGCGACGTCCAGACCGGCGACGATTGTTCGATCTGGCCGATGACCGTGGTACGCGGTGACATGCACCAGATCCGCATCGGCGACCGCTGCAGTGTTCAAGACGGCTCGGTGCTTCACATCACCCACGCCAGCGACTACAACCCCGGTGGCTACCCGCTGACCATTGGTGACGACGTCACCATCGGCCACAAAGCCCTGCTGCACGGCTGCACCGTGGGCAGCCGGGTACTCGTCGGCATGGGCTGCATCATTATGGACGGTGCCGTGGTGGAAGACGAGGTCATCGTGGCGGCCGGATGCCTGGTGCCACCGGGCAAAACGCTGGAATCGGGTCACCTGTACGTCGGTTCACCCGCCAAGAAGGCACGGGCATTAACCGACAAAGAGCGGAGTTTCTTCACCTACACCGCCGCCAATTACGTCCGGCTGAAAGACGAATACCGGGCGGAGCAGGAAGACTGACCGAGATCAAAAAATAGACGACAGGGTCCTTGAAAACGGTTCTGGCGATCCTACATTCGCTAATAGCAGGAGTTCACGGATAACCATCCGGCAGGCGCCACCGGTGTGAGGCAGTTCCGCGAGCGAAGCTGAGACGCTGTAAACAGATTCGTAATCGTGATGAGGAGGTATCGCCATGAGCAACCTAACCCGCTGGAATCCGGTCCGAGAATTCGACGACCTGATAAACCGGTACAACCGAATGTTCGGCTCGAATTGGGCCAGTGAACGTGAAGGCAAGGATCTGTTCAGCCGGAGCGACTGGACACCGGCGGTGGACATCAAGGAGACCGCCGAGGCCTTCACCATCGATGCCGAGCTTCCGGGCATGTCAAAAGACGACGTCAAGGTGACCGTGCACGACGGCGTGCTGACCATCGAGGGTGAACGCAAGCACGAAGAGGAAAGCACCGACAAGAAGCAGCATCGTATCGAACGCTTTTACGGCAGCTTTATGCGCCGGTTTACCTTGCCGGAAAATGTCGATGAGAACAGCGTGAAAGCCAACTTCAAGGACGGGCTGTTGACTCTCACGCTGCTGAAAGCTGAACCGAAGGAGCCCAAGGCCATCGAGGTGGATGTCCAATAAGCTCAAGCGCACTCAGCTGGTGACGCCGGGAACTCAGTTCCCGGCGGTCGCCGACCGTTTGGCACCGGCCTGTTCCAAGGCCTGGGCGTAATCAACACTGCGGCGATGCTCGGAAATCAGGTCGAGAATGGTTTCGCCCCGCTCGTTCACCGCATACAGATCCCGCCCAGCCTCAACAAAGAATCCGATAAAGCGCTCGAAGTCCCCGGCACGCATGGCCTGATAGGCTTTGAACAGGGCGTTGTAATCGGCATTCTTGCTGCTGTCATAGGGATCAAGGGCGAGAAAGCTTTTTACACGCTCATCGCTCCATTCCTCACCGATGACTTTGGGCTTGTCGGGTCCGCTCATAATCGCTCTCTCATGATTCAATACTTTTGGGGTTCGGCGCCACACACCATGGCTCTGCCACAGGCCGCACAGTATAAGGCCCAAAAATCGGATCAGTTATATGATTTCTCTATGAGAATCTTTGCCTTAAGCATAAGGCGAGGACGTGCCACCGGCCGCTAGGGAAGAATTTCGATGGGCTCGTCACCGGCCCGGGCGGCCTCCTGGCACTGAGGATCCCGGATGGCAATCTCGACCCGGCGGTTCAGTGCCCGGTTTTCCGGCGAGTTGTTCGGCGCCAGCGGATTGGTCTCCGCCCGACCGGCGGCCACCACCCGGTCAGCCGGTACCTGGCGATTAAGCACCAGTTCGTGCACCACCGACACCGCCCGGGCCGCTGACAGATCCCAATTGGAGCGGAAACGGTCGCTGGAAATCGGCCGGTCATCGGTGAAACCCGAGACGAAGACATTACCGGGGCAGTCAGCCAATACCCCCACCACCCGCTCGATGATCGGAATCATCTCCGGCTTGATATCCGCCGCCCCGGAACGAAAAGTCGCCTCTTCGGAGAACCGGATAACTACCTGTTGCTTGTCGTAATTGATGTTCAAGGCGTTGGATGCCACCTCGGACTCCAACTCACTGACCAGCCGGCTGGCCAGGTCGATAACGCCGCCCGGAATCTTGGTGTCGGTCTCAGCCTCGGCGCGTTCGTCAATGAACTCCGGGACCATTGGCTGACTGTCACTGGGTTCGGGCAGGGACACGGTGTCCGATTCGATCAGGGTGATCGGCGAACCACCTACGTCCTGGCCCACCACGTTGCTGGAGCCGAGGGCCACAGCCATGGAATTGGCCATGGCCCGGTACTTATCCACATCCATCTCGGCAAACGACAGCAGCAGAATAAAGAACGTCAGCAGCAGCGTGGCCAGATCGGCAAAAGTAACGATCCAGGCCGGGGTGGAGTTCTTCAGCCGGCTGCGGTTCTTCTGCTGAACGACTTCCAAAGCCTCAGGCCTCCCGCTCCGGCGCCAGAGCCGTGCGATGATCGGGATGGACGAACGAGGACAGCAGTTCAGTCATGACCCGCGGGTTCTCACCACGCATGATGTTTTTGATCGAGGTGATGATCAGCATTTGATTGCGGGTCTCGTCTTCTGCCTTGAGTTGAAGCTTGTCCGCCAATGGCAGGGCGATCAGCTGGGCAATGAAGGCGCCGTACAAGGTGGTCAGCAAGGCAATGGCCATGGCCGGGCCAATGGAGGAGGGGTCATCAAGGGTATTGAGCATCTGCACCAGGCCGATCAGAGTGCCGAGCATGCCAATCGCCGGGGCCGATTCGCCGATACCGCGGAACACCCGTTCCGCCACTTCGTAACGCTCGGATATCTGCTGGGCTTCCTGAGCCAGGGCCTCTTCAACCAACTCCGGCGGATGGCCATCAACGCACAGATTAATTGCCTTGCGTAAAAAATCGTTGTCAGTGTCATGGTTTTCCAGACCCAGGATACCTTCCTTGCGAACCACCAGGGCCAGGGCACCAACCTCCCGTACCAGTGCCGCCGGCCGCGCCACCCGGTCGGTGAAGGCGGCGCTGAAAGCCAGTCGGAAGGCACTCATGACCGAGGGCATGCGGAACTTGATCAGGGTAACCGCGAAGGTGCCGCCAAGAACGATCGCCAGGCCCGGCAAATTCAGGAATGTCAGGAATGAGGCGTTGGCCAGCATGGCCATGGCCACGATCAGTACACCAGCAACCAGCCCGACGAGGGTGAGTATGTCCATTGAAACCCCTTTAGGAAGATGACCTTGAGCCTAGCCCAAAACCCGACCGCAGGCTTAGTCGTTTCGTAACTCTTCGATAACCGGAGCGGTTTCCGGCCGCACGCCACGCCAGATCCGGAACGATTCGGCCGCTTGTTCCACCAGCATGCCCAAGCCATCGAACACTCGCCCAGCCCCGTTATCCAGGGCCCACTGGTTAAAGGTTGTGGTCTGCAAAGAGTACATCATGTCGTAGATGACCGTTTCACTGCCGATCACAGTTGGCGACAGCGGCGGCAGATCGCCCTGAAGGCTGGCGCTGGTGCCATTAACGATCAGGTCATAGGGCTGGTCCGGCTGCTCGAAGCCAACCGCGTTTAGCGCCACGCCCGGAGCCGCCGGTGCGAACAACTGTGCCAGCGCCTCGGCCTTGGCCACGGTCCTATTAGCGATGGTCACCGAGGCCGGCTGTTGCTCCAGAATCGGACCCAGCACGCCCCGGACCGCACCGCCGGCGCCCAGCACCAGCACCCGAGCCCCATTCAGGCGCACACCATGATTGCTGGTCAGATCCCGAACCAGACCGCAGCCATCGGTGTTGTCAGCAACCAGACGGCCCTGGTCATCCCGGTACAGAGTATTAACGGCGCCGGCCTTTTCGGCCCGCTCGGTGCGGACCTCTGCCAACTGCCAGGCCTGTTCCTTGAACGGCACCGTTACGTTCAGGCCTTTGCCACCGCGCTGGAAGAACTCCCGGACCGTGCCGGAAAAATCCTCCAGCGGGGCCTGGATGGCGGTGTATTCAACCGCCTGGGCGGTCTGCAACGCAAACAGGCTGTGTATCCGGGGCGACTTGCTGTGACTGATGGGGTGGCCGACAACGGCGTACAGATCATTGTTCATGGTTGGTCTCCAGCCAGTTGCGTCCGGTCAGGAAAAACTCGGTCAGCCGAGCTTCCTCGGAGCCCGGCTCCGGTACCCGGCCATAGTCCCAGCGCACCAGCGGCGGCAGCGACATCAGGATGGACTCGGTACGGCCTCCGGACTGCAGGCCAAACAGGGTGCCCCGGTCATACACCAGGTTGAACTCGACGTAGCGGCCCCGGCGATAGAGCTGGAAGTCCCGCTCGCGCTCGGTATAGGGCTGCGACATGCGGCGGCGGACAATGGGTTCGTAGGCGTCGATGTAACTGTTGCCCACCGACTGCATGAGCCCGAAGTCCTGGGCGAAATCACCGGTGTTGTGGTCGTCGAAGAACAGACCGCCGATGCCCCGGGGTTCATCCCGGTGCTTGAGGTAGAAATAGTCGTCACACCAGTGTTTGAAGTGGTGATAGAGGCCATCCCCGAACGGCTGGCAGGCTGCCCGCGCAGTCTGGTGCCAGTGCACACAGTCGTCCTCGAAGCCGTAATACGGGGTGAGATCGTAACCACCGCCAAACCAGTACACCGGCTCGGCGTTCGGAGGCGTCGCCATGAAAAACCGCACGTTGGCGTGGGACGTCGGCACGTAGGGGTTGTTCGGATGCATCACCAGAGACACGCCCATGGCCTGCCAGGGTGCTCCGGCCAGGTGCGGACGATGGGCAGTGGCGGACGCCGGCATGGTTTCTCCCATTACGTGGGAAAAGTTCACCCCGCCTTTTTCAAACACCTTGCCATCGGTGATGACCCGGCTGACCCCGCCGCCACCCTCAGGCCGGTCCCAGGCATCACGGACAAAGGTAGCCTCGTCCTCGAACGCCTCCAGACGGCTGCAAATGCGCTCCTGCAAGCCTAGCAAGTAGTGTTTGACGGCGTTGATGTCCGGACTTTGTGACATGAATTCTCCTAGCGAAGCTGCTGACCACTGACAATATCAATAATCCGGCTGGGCTGGCGATTGCCACCCAGGGCCCCGGGCACAATGCGGTCCAACTGGTCGCCAAAGTAACGGCGAACCTGCCAGGAATACCGGGCTGGCTGGCGGCCGGCGGGGTTGCAGGATGTGGAGACCAGGGGACGGCCCGCCTTTTCGCACAGGGCGCGCACCACCGGATGATCGCTGACCCGCACCGCGATGGTGCTGTGGCGGCCGCGCACCCACTCGGGCACCTGTTCGTGCACATCGGGCAGCAAGCAAGTGACTGGCCCTGGCCAGTGCTGCTCGGCTTTACGCTGAATCTCTGGGGGCAGGGCATCAAGCAGGAACCGGACCTGTTGCACCGACGCGGCAACGAGGATCATGCCTTTGTCCATCGGCCGTTGCTTCAGTTCGAGAATGCGTTCCACCGCCTCCTCGTCCCAGGGATCACAACCCAGCCCCCAGACCGCTTCTGTGGGGTAGGCGATGACTCCACCGCCAGCAAGGGTTCGATAAGCACACTGTAACTGCCAGTCACTGAGGGGGTTGGGTGCCGTCATGTTGATCTTCGTCAGCTGAAATCGAAAGTGAATCTGACACTGGGTTCAGGCGATGCGCAGAAAGCCGCCCGGAGCCGAGCCCACCAGCCCCTGTAACTCCAGCAGCAGCAGGGCCTGCATGAGCTGATCCGCGGGCAGTCCCGTCGCCGAACTCAGTGCATCGGTTGACTGCGGATCATACCCTAAAGCCTCAAACACCGCGATTTCCCGACTGGCCAGACCGGCACCCGGTTTTACCGCAGGCGTGGCTGTGGTCAAGACATCACTCGAGCTGGTGTCCGCGCTGCACTCACCCTGAAACGACCACCAGGTACCCAGCTCTTCCAGGATATCATCAACGGTTTCCACCAGCCTTGCGCCCTGCTTGATCAGATGGTGGCAGCCACGGGCAACCGGGCTGTGTACCGAGCCCGGGATCGCGAACACTTCCCGGCCCTGCTCCAGCGCCAGCCGAGCGGTGATCAAAGAGCCGCTTTTCAGGCCGGCCTCGACCACCAGGATGCCCCGGCTCAGGCCACTGATGATCCGGTTGCGCTGGGGAAAGTGGGCAGCCCGGGCAGGAGTACCGGGCGGGTACTCCGACACCATCAAACCCTGAGCAATCACTCGCGCCGCCAGCCGCCGGTGCTGGCTCGGGTAGACCCGGTCGAGACCACAGCCGATTACCGCCACAGTGGGCGCGCCTGCATCCAGCGCCCCGGCATGAGCAGCGCCATCAACCCCAAGAGCCAGACCACTGGTGATCACCAGATTGCGGCGGCTGAGTTCCGCGGCGAAGGTGCGAGCATGATCCAGCCCGGCCCGGGTGGCGTGGCGACTGCCAACCACCCCGATCTGGTCCTGGCTGAGCAGGTGCGGGTCGCCCTGGGTGTAGAGCACCAGGGGCGCATCGTGAACATGGCGCAGGGGATCGGGAAACAGTGGGTCAGATGACGTAATCACGGCAATGCCCAGGCGTTCGCAGTCCCGCTGGATCGTCGCCACCTTTGCCGCCACCGGGTGCTGGCGGTCACCGCCTTGCCAGGCCTGGATCGCGGCGGAGGTTTCCGAAGGCAGGCCAAGGGCCTTCAGGGTCGCGGGATTCAGGGCCAGTACGTCGGTGAGATTAGGGTAGATGGTGCTGAGGTCACGGCGCAGACGCCGCCCGAACTTGGGCAAGCAGCTCAACAGCAGCCACTCGGCCGTGGTGCAGCCGGAGGCACCCGAAGCCCGGGTGTCAGGGAAGGGTTGATCGGTCACGTTGTCATCCTTGTAAACGAAAAAAGCCGGGCCATCCTGGCCCGGCCATATTCTTTAACCCCAATGCTTCAGGGGTTGGTCACCTTGTCACCCACCGACAGTGGGCGAGTGGCCTGCAGCACCAGGCCATAGCTCATTTTCTCGTAGGCCTGGAAGATCATCATCAGACCGGCGCGCTCGGACGGCAGTTCAATGGTTTCCCCGGTGACCGGGTCCCGAACCATGTTGCCACTCTTCAGTACCGACATGACGTTGCCCGGCTCCAGGCCATCACGCTCACCACGGTTGATGGTGACCACGTCGTACTGGCCGATCTGGCTAACACCGCCGTCCACAGCGATCATCTGGCCCTCTACGTCCTGCTCCGGCGCGCTGGGCACGAAGCTGGTGGCAATTGGCCGGTTCACGCTGGTCAACAGGCGGTCGCCAATGCGGATTTCCTGGTTCGACTTGGTCAGCCGCAGAGTCAGTACGTCGCCGTTTTCGGCGGTGACATTGCCGGCACCAATGCTGCGAGCTTCCAGGCCCAGGAATTCCCCGGACTCCGGATCAACAAATTCCTTCGTGCGCCGGAAGATCCCGACCTTGTCGGCGGGCTTGTCGCCGCGAGCGTAAACGCGATCACCGGCACCGGTAATGATGCGACCGTCTTCACCCTCCAACACGTAGGGTGCGGCGTTCAACTCGGCCGGGGTTACAATGCGGGTGTCGGTCAGGAAGCTGCTGATGGCGTCCAGCGGAATGGCCGGGATCGGCGTATCAATGGCTTCGGAGCGAATCTGCGGTGACAGCTTGACGACATCGCTGGAGGCAACCTTGGTCACCCGAGGTTTGCCATCGATGTACACCAGGGCTAGGCGATCACCCGGGTAGATCAGGTGCGGGTTCTTGACCTGAGGATTAACGTGCCAGATCTCGGGCCAGTACCAGGGGTTGTTCAGAAATCGGCCTGAAATATCCCACAGCGTATCACCCTTCACGACAGTGTAACGCTCGGGATGGTCGGACCTCAGCTCCGGTGCAGCGTGGGCCCAGGAGGTGAACAGCAGCGTAAATGCTGCCAGAGCGTACAGCAGTTTCCTCATTGTGTAAGTCCTTGATCGCGTGCCTTGAGTCTTTGCATTCTGTTGGGATGCAGCCTGTTGCTTGCAGCTTATTACGTTGTTATTCCTGATACTATAGAAGAAGTCCCGGAATTTGTGATGTTATCTTTTGTTCTTCCAGTAAATTCTACCCGGACATTGAAAGATTTTAGCTATTAACTGATCAGTTTGTACTCAATCGACGAATTATTGGATAATAGCAGTATCGCGTAAGCGCGGCCGGCAACCGTTGAATCCTGCGGTTGCATCCCGATTATATTAGGTAACGGGTGATTTTTTGCGCAGTACGCTGTCGCATTTTAGCGATCAGTTGCACTTGCTTTCAGAAAGTTACACACCCGAATCTGCAAGGACTATCTAGCAAGAACTATGTAAAAGGGATAGTAGCGCCAACACTGAACACAGTCAGACAGGTTTAAACACGAGCGACATGATACTAGATATTCTCGAATACCCGGATCCCCGACTGCGCACCATTGCCAAGCCGGTGGACGAGGTCACAGACGACATCCGTACGCTGATCGACGACATGTTCGAGACCATGTACGATGCGCCCGGCATAGGCTTGGCGGCGACTCAGGTCAACGTGCATAAGCAGATCATCGTGATGGATCTGTCCGAAGACAAGAGCGAGCCCCGGGTGTTCATCAACCCGTCGGTTGAAGTTCTTGATGGCGATCTTGAGGACATGCAGGAAGGCTGCCTGTCGGTACCCGGCTTCTACGAAGACGTCAGCCGAATCGAGCACGTTATGATCCGAGCCATCGATCGGGACGGCAAGCCCTACGAACTCGAAGCGCGGGGTTTACTGGCGGTCTGTATCCAGCATGAGATGGACCACCTGAACGGCAAGCTGTTCGTCGATTATCTCAGCTCCCTGAAGCGCAACCGGATTCGCAAGAAGCTGGAAAAACTGCATAAACAGAGCGCCTGACTGGCAAACGGTTCGCCGTTCTTGCAGGACTACAGACCTCGGACCGGGTTACGACCCGGTCTTTTCGTATTCAACGAGACAGAGACTTCAGCACCGTGCGACTTGTTTTTGCCGGCACCCCCGATTTTGCTGCCACCGCCTTGAGAGCCCTGTTGGGCACCCATCACACCGTTGTCGGCGTTTATTCCCAGCCGGACCGGCCCGCCGGTCGTGGCCGCAAGCTGATGCCGAGCCCAGTCAAACAGGTGGCCCTGGACGCCGATATCCCGGTGTTCCAACCGGAAAACCTGAAGTCCGAGGCAGCTCAACAAGAGCTGGCCGACCTCAAGCCGGACGTGATGATTGTGGCCGCCTATGGCCTGATCCTGCCCCAGGCCGTGCTCGACATTCCCACCCACGGCTGTCTTAACATTCATGCCTCCTTGCTGCCGCGCTGGCGCGGTGCCGCGCCGATCCATCGCGCCCTGGCCGCAGGCGATCGGGAAACTGGCATTACCATCATGCAGATGGACGCAGGCCTGGATACCGGCGCCATGCTGCTGAAAACGATGACCGCCATTGACGCCAGCGATACCGGCGGCAGCTTGCACGACCGCCTGGCCGATCAGGGTGGGGAGGCCATTGTCGAAGCCCTGCGATTGCTGGAAAAGGGCGAATTGACCGGTGAAGCCCAGAATGACGATTTTGCCTGCTACGCCCACAAACTGGTGAAAGACGAAGGCCACATTGACTGGACCGGGAATGCCGCTGACATTGAACGCCTGGTCCGCGCCTTCAATCCCTGGCCCGGCACCTACACCGATCTGGATACCCAGCGCATCCGCATCCACGCCGCCACCGTGCTGGACGAAGACAACCAGCAGCCGGCGGGTACGGTACTGCGCAGGGAGCGTGAAGGCATCGACGTTGCCTGTGGTAACGGCACCCTGCGGATTTCCCGAGTGCAGCTGCCAGGCTCCCGGGCCCAGAGCGTGAACGACCTGATTAACGGCGGCAAACAGCTGCTGTTGCCCGGCCAGGAGCTGCACTGACATGAGCGATCAGCCCCAGCCCCTGCGGGCCATTGCCGCCAGTGTGCTGCTGGCGGTGGAAAACGGTCAGTCCCTGTCCCAGTGCCTGCCGCCAGCCCTGGCGCGTCTTCCGATAAGTGAACGGCCGGCGCTGCAAGCCCTGTGCTACGGCAGTTGCCGCTGGTTTCACCGACTCGACGACGAACTTCAGGGCCGCCTGAAAAAACCACTGCGTGCCTCCGACCGCGTTGTTCACCACCTGATGCTGGTTGCCCTGTTCCAGTTGCGTTTCAGCCAGCAGGCCAGCTACGCCGTGCTGAATGAAACCGTGGAGGCCTGCCGGGCCCTGGACAAACCGCATCTGACCGGGCTGGTCAACGGCGTGCTGCGCGTCGCCGAACGGACCGGGGCACCGGAACCGAGTAACGACGCCAGCCGGGTCAGCCATCCGGCCTGGATGGTGGAAAAACTTCGCCACAACTGGCCCGAGGACTGGCACGCCATCGTCGACGCCAACAACGCCCAGGCACCGATGACTTTGCGGGTTAATGCGCTCCGGTTCAGCCGGGACGAGTACCTGGCGCTGCTGACCGAGGCCGGCATCGACGCCGTGGCCACCCGGTTTGCGCCCAACGGCATCCAGTTGCAACAGCCGGTGCCGGTTGACCGCCTGCCGTGGTTTGCCGATGGCGCAGTCAGTGTTCAGGATGAAGCCGCCCAGCTGTGCACCACGGTACTGGATCTTGCTCCGGGGCAGCGGGTACTCGATGCCTGCGCCGCGCCGGGTGGCAAGACCTGCGCCATCCTCGAGGCGTGCAGCGAGCTGGCCGAGGTGGTGGCCATTGATGAATCAGAGGCCCGGCTGCCACGGGTGCAGGAAAATCTCGACCGCCTGGATCTGGCCGCCACCCTGAAACAGGCCGACGCCGCCGATATCGATCAATGGTGGGATGGCGAGCCCTTCGACCGGATCCTGCTGGACGTTCCCTGCAGTGCCAGTGGCGTTATCCGGCGCCACCCGGACATCAAGCTGCTGCGGCGTGAGTCGGATATCGTCCCCCTCGCCAGTATCCAGCTTGGGCTGCTTGAGGCTATGTGGTCTATTCTCAAACCCGGTGGTCGCCTGGTGTACGCAACCTGCTCGGTCTTCCCCCAGGAGAACCACCGTATAATCCAGCGCTTCCGCAAACAGCAGGAAGCGGCCCTCCTTATGGAACCCGAGGTTTCGTGGGGACGGGACATGGGCCCGGGGCGTCAGTTACTCCCCGATCCGAACAGCCATGACGGCTTTTACTACGCCGTACTGGAGAAACCCGAAGCATGAAGATCCTCATCCTCGGTGCCGGCCAGGTCGGTGGCACACTGGCGGAAAACCTGGCCAACGAAGCCAACGACATCACCATCATCGACAGCGACGGGGCCCGACTCCGCGAGCTGCAGGATCGTCTGGACATCCGAACGGTGCAGGGTGAAGCCTCGTACCCGACCTCGCTGCGGCGGGCCGGTGCCGAAGACGCCGACATGGTGATTGCGGTCACCAGCAGTGACGAGACCAACATGGTGGCGTGCCAGGTCGCCAAGCTGCTCTACAAGACCCCGACCACCATCTGCCGGGTACGCGCCAGTGCCTATCTGGCCAAGTCGGACCTGTTTTATCAGAAGGATCGCACCAAAGACCTGGACAGTCTACGCGGCTTTCCCATTGATGTTCTGATCAGCCCGGAGCACCTGGTCACCAAGCACATTACCCGGCTGATCGAGAACCCGGGCGCCCTGCAGGTGCTTGAGTTTTCCAAGGGCCTGACCCGGCTGGTAGCCATCCGGGCCATGGAGGGCGGACCGCTGGTCGGCCATGAGCTTTCGTACCTGCGCACCCACATGCCGCGCATCGATACCCGGGTAGCGGCGATCTTCCGGAAAGACCGGGCAATCATGCCCCAGGGCGACACGGTGATCGAAGACGGCGACGAGGTCTTCTTCATCGCCGCCTCCGACCACATCCGGTCGGTGATGAGCGAACTCCAGCCCCTGGTGAAGAACTACAAGCGCATTTTCATCTGTGGCGGTGGCAACATCGGCCAGCGCCTGGCGCACACCCTCGAGAACCGCTACCAGGTCAAACTGCTGGAGCGAAACCACGAGCGCTGCGTGATGCTGTCGGAAAACCTGCGCAAGACCGTGGTGCTGGAAGGCAACGCCGCCAACAAGGACATCCTGCTGGAAGAGAACATCGAGAACACCGACGTGTTCTGCGCCGTCACCAACGATGACGAGGCCAACATCATGGCCTCACTGCTGGCCAAGCGCCTGGGCGCGCGCAAGGTACTGACCCTGATCAACAACCCGGATTATGTTGACCTGATCCAGGGCGGCGACATCGATGTTGCGATCTCGCCCCAGCAAACCACCATCGGCAGCCTGCTGACCCATGTTCGTCGCGGCGACGTAGTGAATGTTCACTCCCTGCGCCGGGGCGCGGCGGAAGCCATTGAGGCCATAGCCCATGGCGATCACCGCTCCTCGAAGGTGGTCGGCAAGCGGCTGGATGAGATCAATCTGCCCGAGGGCACCACCATCGGGGCCATCGTGCGCCGGAGTGAGGTCCTGATCGCCCACGATCACCTCCGGGTTCAGCCCGATGACCACGTGATCCTGTTTCTGGTGGATAAAACCCGGATCCGGGAAGTGGAAAAACTGTTCCAGGTGGGACTGACTTTCTTCTAGTTCAAAATCAAGGCAGTGAACTGCACTTAGAAATACCGCTTTGGCAGGCGTATAATGCGCCTTTTTTCAGAGTGTCCCGGGCCAACTCGGGGCGCCACATTCAGATCGATCAGTAGGCAAACGTCGTGACAGACAAGGCAACCAAGCAAACTACTCCGGACATCAAGACCTTTCAGGGCTTGATTCTGGCTCTGCAGAATTTCTGGGCGCAGCATGGCTGTGTGGTCCTCCAGCCACTGGATATGGAAGTGGGTGCCGGTACCTTCCACCCGGCGACGTTCCTGCGGGCCATCGGGCCGGAAACCTGGAACGCCGCGTATGTCCAGCCGAGCCGTCGGCCGACCGATGGTCGCTACGGTGAGAACCCAAACCGCCTGCAACACTACTACCAGTTCCAGGTGGTCCTGAAGCCATCACCGGACAACATTCAGGAACTGTATCTGGATTCCCTGAAGGCCCTGGGCCTGGATCCGCTGGTACACGACATCCGGTTCGTGGAAGACAACTGGGAATCGCCCACCCTGGGTGCCTGGGGCCTGGGCTGGGAAATCTGGCTGAATGGCATGGAGGTGACTCAGTTCACCTACTTCCAGCAGGTTGGCGGTATCGAATGCTTCCCGGTCACCGGCGAGCTGACCTACGGCCTTGAGCGTATCGCCATGTACCTGCAGGGCGTGGACAGCGTCTACGACCTGGTCTGGACCGAAGGTCCGGATGGCGTTGTTACCTATGGCGACGTGTTCCACCAGCAGGAAGTGGAAATGTCGACCTACAACTTCGAGCACGCCGACACCGAGTTCCTGTTCCACAGCTTCGACGTGCACGAGCGCGAAAGTGCCCGGCTGATCGAAGCCGGCCTGGCGCTGCCGGCCTACGAGCAGGTGCTCAAGGCTTCCCACACTTTCAACCTGCTGGACGCCCGGCACGCCATCTCGGTGACCGAACGCCAGCGTTTCATCCTGCGAGTTCGCACCCTGGCACGTTCTGTCGCACAGGCCTACTTCGACAGTCGCCGTAAACTTCGTTTCCCGCTGGCCCCCGAGGCTCTGCGCGAGGAAGTACTGGCCGCGGCCGACGCCGCCGATGATAAGGCCAAAGGCAAGAAAGGCAAAAAAGCGAAGAAGGCTCAGCAGGAACAGGGGAACGCGTAATCATGGCAACACAGGATTTTCTGGTCGAACTGGGCACCGAAGAGCTGCCCCCGAAAGCACTTAAACCACTGTCCGATGCCTTCACCCAGGGCATTGCCAAGGGTCTGGAAGTCGCCGGTATTGAGTTTGGCAAGGTCGAGGCCTTCGCCGCGCCCCGCCGCCTGGCGGTTCGTATCCGTGACCTGGCCGATGCCCAGCCGGACAAGCCGGTTGAGAAACGCGGCCCCGCGGTCAAAGCCGCCTTTGACGATGCCGGCAACCCGACCCGGGCGCTGACCGGCTTTGCCACCTCCCTGGGTGTCACCCCGGACCAGCTGGACACCCTGGAAACCGACAAGGGCGCCTGGGTGGTCTACCGTACCGTGGAGCAGGGCAAGCCCACGGTGGAATTGCTGCCGGAACTGGTCGACCAGTCGCTGGCGGCGCTGCCGATTCCCAAGCGCATGCGCTGGGGTGCGCACCGGACCGAGTTTGTGCGTCCGGTCCACTGGGTGATCATGCTGTTCGGCAACAAGGTGATCGACACTCCGATCATGGGCCTGAAGCCGGGCAACAAGACCCGGGGCCATCGCTTCCACTGCCCGAAGAAACTGATTGTGCCCACCCCCAGCGACTACGAGGTGGTGCTCAAGCAGGAAGGCTACGTGCTCGCCGATTTCGCCGAGCGCCGGGCCCAGATCCGCGCCGGTGTGGCCGAACTGGCCGAATCCGAAGCCGGCGGCAAGGCGGTGATCGACGAGGAACTGCTGGATGAAGTCACCGCCCTGAACGAGTGGCCGGTGCCATTGATGGGCCGGTTCGAGGACCGCTTCCTGGAGGTTCCGGCAGAAGCCCTGATCTCCTCCATGAAGGAGCACCAGAAGTACTTCCACGTGGTCGGTGCCGATGGCGCCATGCTGCCGCTGTTCATTACCGTGGCCAACATCGAGAGTAAGGATCCGGCCCAGGTGATTTCCGGCAACGAGAAGGTCATTCGCCCGCGCCTGTCGGACGCCGCCTTCTTCTACGAAACCGACCGCAAGAGCCGCCTGGAAGATCGTATCGATCGACTCAAACCGATCGTATTCCAGGAAAAGCTGGGCAGCATCTACGACAAGTCGGTTCGGGTCGCGGCCCTGGCCAGCAAGATTGCCGCAGCCATCGACAGCGATCCGGCCCTGGCCGAGCGCGCGGCCATGCTGGCCAAGACCGATCTGGTCACCGAGATGGTGCTGGAGTTCACCGACCTGCAAGGGATCATGGGCCAGTACTACGCCGCCAACGATGGCGAGGCCGACGACGTCGCCAAGGCCCTGAACGAGCAGTACATGCCCCGGTTTGCCGGCGATGACCTGCCCACCACCGCCACCGGCTGTGCCGTGGCCATTGCCGATCGCCTGGACTCACTGGTGGGCCTGTTTGGCATCAACCAGCCACCGTCCGGCACCCGGGATCCGTTCGCCCTGCGCCGGGCGTCCCTGGGTGTGCTGCGCATCATCATCGAGCGGGAACTGCCGCTGGATCTGCAAACCTGCTGCGAGTGGGCCGCGGAGAACTTTACCGTACTGACCGAGCCGGATACCGCGTCCACCGTGGTGGATTACATGCTCGAACGCTTCCGGGCCCATTACGATGAGCTGGGCATTGGCGCCGAAGTTTACCTGGCGGTGCACGCCCGTCGTCCGACCCGTCCGCTGGACTTCGATCGTCGGGTCAAGGCGGTGGAAGCCTTCCGTCAGTTGCCTGAGGCCCAGGCCCTGGCCAGCGCCAACAAGCGGGTCTCCAACATCCTGACCAAACAGGGTGGCGACCACATCGGTGAAACCGTCGACACCAGCCTGCTGCAGGATTCCGCCGAGCAGCGGCTGGCCGAGCAGGTCGAGCAACAGGCGGGCAAGGTAGTGCCGCTGTTCGAGCAGGGCGACTACGCCAGTGCGTTGCGCTCCCTGGCCAGTCTGCGCGAGCCGGTGGACAGCTTTTTCGATGAGGTGATGGTGATGGCAGAAGACGACGCCACCCGGAACAATCGTCTGGCACTGCTGAATCGCCTGCGTAACCTGTTCCTGCGAGTGGCAGACATTTCACTGCTGCCAAGCGCCGGCTAACGGACGAAGACGCAGGGGCGAAAAACCAAGATGCTGATCATCCTCGACCGGGACGGGGTCATCAACGAGTACGATGGCAACTACATCTGCTGCGCTGACGACTGGCACCCCATTCCCGGCAGCATCGAGGCGGTGGCCCGGCTGTGCAACGCCGGCCACCGTATCGCCATTGCCACCAACCAGTCCGGCATCGCCCGGGGTTATTACGGCCTCGCGGAACTGGATGCCATGCACGGAAAACTGAAGAGCCTGGTAGAGGCCGCCGGTGGCTGCATCGATATCATCGCCTACTGTCCCCACCATCCGGACGATCACTGTCACTGCCGGAAACCCTTAACCGGCCTGCTGGAGCAGATCCAGAGTCATTACCACCTGGACTCGCTGGACGGGGCCATCATGGTGGGGGACAGCCGTAAGGACCTGGAAGCGGGCGTCGCCGGGCACTGCCAGCCGGTGCTGGTACGCACCGGCAATGGCCAAGACACCGAGCGCCATCTGGACGCTCGACCGATCCCTGGAACCGAGGTCGCCGTCTACGATAATCTCAGCAACTTTACGGATGCGCTTTTGTCCGCCGAGGGCTGGTAAAACCAAAGTGAATCCGTATAATACCGGCCGTTGATCGGCGTGTGGCGCAGCTTGGTAGCGCACTTCGTTCGGGACGAAGGGGTCGCAGGTTCGAATCCTGCCACGCCGACCACTTTCCCGCTTTGACTTCCTTCTGTATCAAAACTGCCTGCTTAGCTGCAAACCTGCTGTCCATGGCACCACGTCATACTCGCTTTTGAACGAAGTCTGCCCCTGCGCAGGGTCCGTCGCCGTATAGTCGCTGAAAATATCGCCCTCATAAAAACTCGTGCGACAAACATGTCCACCGGCCAGTCGCCTGCCACGTCGCCAAACCGTGTATGAACCGACAGGTCGGCAGGCGCCCTTGCCATGCCCTGGGTCTGGAGGGAATCGCTTGAAAGAATGACCAGTACTTCATCGACGCCGCCTTTGTGGCCGTCTGCCTGAGCACCAAACGATGCAACGGCGATCAGTGCCGCCATGGTCAAGGTTTTTGAGTGATTTGATCATGATTGAAACTTCTTTTAGTCGATCGAAAAACGTCAGCTTCACAATAGCCGGCCGGGCTGGACCATGGTAGGAGGCGAAACAGCTGCCAACACTTTACTGGCACGGGATGCTGAGAGGTCATGAATGGATGGCCAAGCCAGCACGGCGGTCTGGCGCTCACTGATACCAGCCAATGGGGGAACCCTCTGTTCCGGCATTGCTGTACGCGGACGTTCGCGACCTACTTAAATCTTGTTCAAAACAAATCGCAACAAATCGTGGAAACGTTCAGGAATGAATGTATTCTGATGAGAAAACGCTGTCTCCGCTAACTTCCAGGAATTTGCGATGCGCAAAAACTTGCCCGTTACCGATATTGAAAGAACCTTCCATAAAACCCAGAAACTCATTTCTTCAACCGACCTGAAAGGCAAGATCCAACATTGCAACCAGGCTTTCGTGGATGTTAGCGGCTTCAGCCGCGAAGAGCTGATTGGCCAGCCTCACAATATTGTTCGCCATCCGGACATGCCTCCCGAGGCCTATGAAAACATGTGGTCCTGCCTGAAGGCCGGAAAACCCTGGATGGGTCTGGTCAAGAATCGGTGTAAGAACGGTGATTTCTACTGGGTCAGCGCCTATGTCACACCGGTCACCGAAAATGGCCACATTGTTGGTTACGAATCCGTCCGATCCTGTCCGGAGCGGAAAGACGTAGCGCGGGCCGAAAAGCTGTACCGATCAATCCGCGCGGGAAAATCGTCCACCCCACTCTGGCATCGCGTTCACCCGGCCAGCCTTTTCCTCGGTGCTGTGTTCATCGCCTCAGCCGTGCTTTTTCTGACGAATCACCAGTACCTGTCTGAGCTGGCACTTGCCACCGGTGTTGTGGTGTATGCCGTCTGGATGCATTTCTCCAAGAAGCGACTGATGCACTCAGTGATGCAGCTACTGGGGAACAGTTTCAGCGATGATCTTGCCGCCCGGAGTTACACCGATGACGACTCGGAGCTTGGACGCATCAAGGTCGCCGTGATGGCCCTGCAGTCCCACCTGGATGCGGTACTGACCAGAATGGAAGACGCCGCGGGGCAGGTGAAATCCTCCGCAGTCAAAGGGTTGGAGATCGCCTACGAAGCCCAGGAAACACTCCATAACCAACAGTCAGAGACCGAACAGGTGGCTGCGGCAGTTCATGAAATGTCCCAGACCATCGCCGATGTGTCTGCCAACGTTCAGTCAACGGCAGACAAAGCCGGAGGCGCCCGCGAGTTTGCTCAACAAGGATCAGCCGTCGTAGCTGGCACCCGCAAGGCCATCGAGAATCTCAAAAAAACAGTTCATGACATCAGCGCCTCCGTCGGCCAGCTGTCCACCCAAACCCACCAGATCGCATCAGCCGCCAAGATCATAGAAGACATTGCTGACCAAACCAATCTGTTAGCTCTGAACGCGGCCATTGAGGCGGCCCGTGCCGGAGAACACGGTCGCGGATTCGCAGTGGTGGCCGACGAAGTTCGCAGCCTTGCACAAAGGACACGAAACTCAACCAGCGACATCCACGGGATTGTCGAAGCTCTGATCAGCCGGTCAGCAGACTCCGTAACTATCGCGGATCAGGGCACAGCAGCAGCAGATGCCGGCCTTGATCAAATGCTGGAGGCAGAGCAAACCCTGAATGATATCGCCGACACTGTCAGCAACATCGCAGAAATGGCGATGCAAATGGCGGCCGCTGTTGAGGAGCAGGCCCAGGTATCGGACCAGATAAACGAGCAAGTGGAGAGAATTTCCTCTTTGGCAACGAACAATCTGGCCAAGGGCGAAGAATCCACTCATAGTGTCAGAGCGATGGAGCGCGTTGCGAGCGAACTTCACGAATTGGTTGTGAGGTTCAAATAATCGCTGAACCGTCTCCGGAGGTCAGGCCCATGGTAAACCCGAGCATCGAGAAACGCCGGTTAGCTGCGCTTGATCGGTTGGGCATTCTCGATACACCTCCAGAGGAGCGCTTTGAACGGCTGACCCGGATTGCAAAACACTACTACGGGGTAAAAACCTCGCTTTTCTCAGTTGTAGACGCCGAACGTCAGTGGTTCAAATCCCGCCAGGGACTGGACGCCTCGGAAACACCCCGCTCAATTGCTTTCTGTGACTATGCCATTCAGCAAGACAAGATACTGTTGGTGGAGGATGCCACCAAAGATCCCCGTTTCCGGAAAAATCCCCTGGTTACCGGTAAGCCGCACATCCGGTTCTACGCAGGGATGCCGGTTCGCGAACCCAGCGGTTTCAAGATCGGCACACTCTGCATCATTGACGACAAGCCGCGAAAATTCTCCGAGATTGAGCTGGACGTACTACGCAGCCTCACGAGTCTTCTGGAGGATGAACTTGAAAGGGCATTCCTCACCACGAGTGCCGGCGAATACGTCAAAGTTTCTCACCTCAGCCGTGCCATTCACCGGGCTCAGAACGTTTTTCTGACCAGCGACAACGAACATGCGGCCTTCGAGTTGATGCTCAGCGACCTGCTGACGCTGACCGGAAGCCAGTTCGGATTCATTGGCGAGGTACATGAGCGTGAAGGCGATACGCCTTTCCTGAAGATTGGCGCAATCACCAATATTGCCTGGAGCCCGGCAACCCAGGCGCTTTACCAACAGGTTGAGCGCCGGGGCATGATTTTCAATCGCCTCGACAATATCCTCGGTCTTCCAATGGCCACTGGCGAAGTGATTGTCTCCAACGAAATCGCCTCAGACCCCCGGCTCAAAGGACTGCCGGAAGGCCATCCCCATATAACTGCCTATATTGGTATTCCGGTACTCTCCGGCGACCGGCAAATCGGCCTGATAGGACTGGCGAACCGCCTCGGCGGCTATACCGCCAAACTGGCCGAGGAGCTGGAACCGCTGACCCAGACCTTGGGCAATCTGATCGAGCGGAAACGCCTCTATCAGGAAAAGCGGCAACATCAGAAACATCTCGAGCATGCAGCCAACTACGATGAGCTGACGGGCCTGCCGAACCGCCGCCGGATGACCGAACTGTTTGAACAAGAGTTGTTTGAAGCGGACCAGCGCCAAGGTGTGGTATCGGTGTGCTTTATCGATCTCGATGGCTTCAAGGAAATCAATGACCAACACGGCCATGCCGTCGGTGACGCCGTACTGAAATCGGTTGCCGGTCGGCTTCTTATGAGCGTCAGGACCCATGATGTGGTTGCGCGCCTTGGCGGCGACGAATTTGTGGCTATCTTAAGGGATGTCGATGATGAGCGAGTCTATTCGAGACTCCTGGAGGCAATCCGACAGCCCATCAGTTATAAACGCAATGTATTGCATTTGTCTGGCAGCATGGGTGTCACGATATACCCGGGCGATGACTCTGATGCCGATCAATTGCTTCGTCACGCGGACCAGGCCATGTACGCCGCCAAGGAGGCCGGCAAAAATCATTACGTGCTGTTTGATCTGGATTCTCACTACTCGCGGAAGGAGCGGATCAAAGTCCTTGAAAAAATGGACAGCGCTCTTGAGCTTGGGCAGCTGGAACTCTATTACCAACCAAAGATTCAGTTCGGCGACAGGTGTGTGGAGGGCTTCGAGGCGCTCATCCGCTGGAACCACCCCGACGATGGCCTCCTGAGCCCTGATCATTTCTTGGACCACATCGAATACACCGAGTATGCCCGCAAGGTTGGCAACTTCGTGCTGGCTGAAGCTATCTCACGCCTGCGGGAGTTTGAAAGCCAACAGCTACCCTACACCCTCAGCGTAAATTTGAGCCCCTCGCACTTTCTGGGATCGAGTTTCAAGGAGGATCTGGAGGCAGCCCTGTGCGAATGTCCGGACGCCATTCGCTCGCGCCTGATCCTGGAAGTTCTGGAAACGACAGCCCTGGACGGTACCGAACGCGTTCTTGAGAATCTCAGCGCCTGCCGTGAACTGGGCGTTGATGTCTCGCTCGACGACTTTGGCACAGGCTACTCGTCACTGGATCTGTTCCGCCGGCTGTCTGCCCAGGAAATCAAAATCGACCGCTCGTTCGTATTTGATATGCTCGAAAATTCCGATAACGATATGATCGTCAGCGCCATCATAAGCCTGTCGAAAAGCTTCAAGCGACGCCTCGTGGCTGAAGGAATTGAGTCGGCGGCGGTAGAGGCTAAACTGATCGAACTGGGATGTGATCTTGGCCAAGGCTTTTTCTACAGCAAACCACTGCCCTTGGAGCAGGCCCTCGAGTGGGCGAATGGTTTTGACTGGGAAAGCCGTGAAAGTAATGATCTTTGGGTAATCTGAGTACCTTGCTCAGATAAGGGGCATATGGAACTGACTCCGGAAATCCGGCTGAAAGCAATTCTCCAGGGCACCGGTGCCGGCACTTGGGAATGGAACCTTGATACTAATGAGGTGGTTTACAACGACCGATGGGCCGACTTACTTGGCTATTCCCTGGAAGAGCTGGAGCCCCTCAGGTTCAAGACCTGGGAGGACCTGTGTCATCCGAAAGACCTGAAGCAGGCCCAGGAAGCTCTGACTCGCTACCTGAATGGCGAAGCCCCAAAGTTTGAATGCGTGGTCCGTATGCTCCACAAGACCGGAGATTGGCGTTACATCCACACCCGCGGCACACTGTTAACAGATGAAGATGGTCAGGACACGCGCTGGCTCATGGGAACTCATCTGGATGTAACCCGTGAAAAGCTGAGCCAGCATCAGATGGAGCAGCTCGCCAAATCTCTACCAGGTATTATCTATACCTTTGTCCTGGAACCGGACGGTCGCTATTACTTTTCCTACCTGAGCGAAAAGACCCTGGATTTTTATGGGCTAACCGCCGAAGAATGCTTAACTGAACCAGACAGGATTTTTGACCTGATTCATCCGGATGATATCGCCAGGGTGCGCGAGAGCATTGCCATCTCTGCCGAGACGCTGAACGAGTGGGTTTGTGAGTATCGTGTTCAGACTAATCACGGGAGCTATTGGCTCAAGGGCGTATCACGACCCGAGAAAGACCCGGATGGCAGAATCAGCTGGCACGGCATAACGGTCAATATCGACACCCAGAAGCACCTGGAGCTCGAGCTGGAACAACTCTCGATTACTGATGAGCTGACAGGCCTCTATAACCGTCGGTACATGCTCAGGAAACTGCAAGAATCTGTGGCACAGGGTGAGCGTTATGGGGATACTTTTTCGCTGATTTCCCTTGATATCGATTTCTTCAAAACCATCAATGACACCTATGGACATCCCACCGGTGATGCAGTGCTGCAAAGATTCGCCAGTATCATCGAATCCAGGACTCGGAAATCCGATATCGTGGCGCGCACCGGGGGTGAGGAGTTCATCATCTTTATGCCCAATACCGGGCTTTCCGAAGCTGGGCAAGTTGCGGAATCCCTGCGAATTGTCCTGCAGGCAGAAAGCTTCGTGAGTGATGACGGAAAAAACTTCGGCGTCACTTTCAGTGCCGGTGTGGTTAACTGGTGCGGATCAGGGTCAAATATCACATCCGTACGGGATTTACTCTCGGCCTGCGACCAATCAATGTATGCAGCGAAGAGAGCAGGTCGGAACCGAGTAGTGGCCAATGACCAGGGAGGATGATCCCGACGCAACAGGCAGCGTATTCACTACGTCCAAAACATTCAGTAATGGAGAGTACACATGATCGGTTACGTCACCATTGGTGTCAGCGACATCAACAAGGCCAAGGAGTTCTACACTAAACTGCTGGCAGACATGGATGCCAAGGTCCTGCTGGACATCGGGCGGCTGGCCTTCATTGGCAAGAACATGAGCACACCCATGCTGGCGGTGTGTGAGCCATTCAACAAGGAACCCAACCACCCAGGCAATGGCAACATGGTTGCGCTGCAGCCTGGCTCCAAAGAAGCCGTCGATGCCCATTACCGCAAGGCCCTGGAGTTGGGTGCAACCTGCGATGGCGAACCCGGCCAACGAATTCCGAACCAGTTCTACGGTGCCTACGTGAAAGACCCGGACGGCAACAAGCTGGCGTTTTTCCACTTCGGTTAATAAAAAGGCCCTCACTTGAGGGCCTTTTTATCGTGGCATTGGCGATCAGACGGCGGGGGCAGCTACTTCCGCCTTGCCACTCTTGAGCAGCGCATAGCCCAGACCAATCACCAGCGATCCCACGGTAATGGCGATCAGGTAGGGCAGGACCACACTGACCGCATTGGGAATAGCCAATACGAACAGGCCACCGTGAGGCGCCATCAGTTTCACGGCAAACAGCATCGACAGGGCACCAGTGATGGCCCCGCCCAACATGCAGACCGGAATTACCCGCAGCGGATCCTTGGCCATGAACGGAATAGCGCCTTCGGAGATGAAACACAGCCCCAGCACAAAGGACGCGCGGCCAGCCTGACGCTCCGCCTCGGCGAACTTGCGGCGGGCCACAAACGACGCCACGCCCATGCCAATGGCCGGCACCATCCCGGCGGCCATAATTGCTGCCATCGGCGCGGAACCGCCACTGCCTTCCGACAGCAAGCCGACGCCAAAGGTGTAGGCCGCCTTGTTCACCGGGCCACCCAGGTCGAAACACATCATCGCACCCAGGACACCGCCCAGCAGAATGGCGTTGGTGGTGCCCATGCTTTCCAGGAAGCCGGTCAGTGCATCCATGATCGCCGCCATGGGTTCGCCCAGCACATAGATCATGCCAAGCCCGGTCACCAGGCTGGCGAGCAAGGGAATGATCAGGATCGGTTTCAGTGATTCGATACTCTCGGGCAACGGAAGTTTCCGGCTGATAAAGCGGGCCACATAGCCGGCCAGGAAGCCGGCGACGATACCGCCAAGAAACCCGGCCCCCAGTTCACCGGCCAGATAACCGCCGATCATACCCGGAGCCAGGCCCGGCCGATCGGCGATGGACCAGGCAATGTAGCCGGCCAGTAGCGGAATCATCAGCTTGAAGGCCGTACCGCCGCCAATTTGCATCAACGCCGCCGGCAGGGTGCCCTGTTCCTGAAACGCTTCGATCCCGAACACAAACGACAGCGCAATCAGCAGGCCACCGGCCACCACCATCGGCAGCATGAACGAAACCCCGGTGAGCAGGTGCTTATAGGGTCCACGGGATTCGCCACCGGCTGGTGAGCTGGCCTGTGGCTTCCCGGCATCCAGTACCTGAGCCTCGGCCAGGGCGGCCTGTACCGTGTCGGCCGGTGTTTTCAGCGCCGCGCCGGTGGAGGTCCGCCAGACCCGCTTGCCAGAGAAGCGCTCGGGATTCACTTCAATATCGCAGGCCAAAATGACCACATCCGCAGCGGCAATCTCGGCCTCGGTCAGCGGATCCTGAGCGCCCACCGAGCCCTGGGTTTCAACCCGGATTCGGTGTCCGGCTGCCTCGGCCGCCGCGGTCAAGGCTTCTGCCGCCATGAAGGTATGGGCGACACCGGTCGGGCAGGCGGTCACAGCGACAATCTGTCGGGCTGCGGTGTCAGCCGCCACTACTGACGCCTCGGCAACCTCTTGCGTCTCGCTGGGCACCCAGGGCCGGGCCTGTTTTAGGGCAGTCTCCAGAACCGCCGCTGGCGCCGCCAGTGCTTCGGTCACTGGCAGTTGGTACACGGCCTTGCCGGCGTAGGCATCAAGCGCCACCGGGGTGCCCAGGGCCGCGATCACCAGGTCAGCGGCGGCAATGTCGGCCTCGCCGATGGCTGCCGGATGCTGGCCGTCTCGGCCACGCATATCCGTGGTCACCTTCCAACCCCGCTCCAGGGCAACCCGTTCAAGCGCCCGGGCGGCGAGGAAACTGGTGGCAATACCCTGGGGACAGGAACTCACAATAATCAGGTTCATAACGGCACCTCCCCATTGTTGTTATCCCCAGGCCAGGGGGTAACCCGGGTTTGTTCGACAAGTGAATGAAAATCCGACGCGGCCGGATTGCCGACCCCGGCATGGCGCACACATTCGGCGGACAGGGCGGTGGCAAACCGTAACTTGGCCACCGGCGGTTCGTAGTGGTCGGTATTTAACAAGCCGTGCAGCAGGCCAGCCAGCAGGGTATCGCCGGCGCAAACCGTACTGCGCGCGGACACCGGCGGGGGCTCGGACTGGAAGCTGCCATCGGGGCCGAACCAGAGCACACCGTCAGCGCCCAGGGACACCACGACATGAGCCAGGCCCTGGGCCTGCAATGCGGTGGCTACGTCAGCCACCTGCTGACGGGACACCAGCGGACCCCCGGCCCAGGCCGACAGTTCCTCAATATTCGGCTTGATGCCGAATGGCCCCGCTTGCAGACCGCAGGTGAGGGCGTCACCACTGGTATCCAGCCACACCGGTTTATCCACAGCCCTAACCATAGTCACCAGATCGGCGACCGCAGCCGCGGGCAAACTCGCCGGCAGGCTGCCACCGATCACGATGGCATCATGCTCGGCTACCAAGGGTGTGAGTTGATCCAGCAGACGACTCAAGGCGTCGCTGGCAGCCTCGAAACCCGCGCTGTTGATGTCGGTGATCCGGCCGTCCTGTTCCGCCAGCTTGATGTTGACCCGGTTGCGCCCGGGTACCCGCACGAAACGGTCGGTAAGGCCTTCATCGGCAAACAGCCGCTCGAACGGTGCCGCATTAGCCTCGCCCAGCAGACCGGACACGGTCACCTGATGGCCAAGGCCAGCAAGCACCCGGGCCACGTTGATGCCCTTGCCCGCCGGCTCCAGCCGGGTAGCGGTGGTGCGATTGACCTGGCCGGGCTCAAGCGCATCCAGCTCGGCATTGAGATCCAGTGCCGGGTTCAGGGTAATGGTCAAAATGCGTGCCATCAGAACGACTCCAGGGCATCGCGTACCTCAACCGCCGTGGCCTTGGACAACGCCAGCTTGGCCCGTTCCCGGGCTGCATCCAGGGTGAAATCACGGATACAGGCCTTGACCAGGGGTACCCGCCGGCTGGTGACGGACAGCTCGTCCACCTCCAGGCCAACAAGCACCGGAATCGCCTGGGGGTCGGAGGCCAGCTCGCCACAAACCCCAACCCAGCGGCCATGGGCGTGGGCCGCCTGCACGGTCATCTGAATCAGGCGCAGCACCGCCGGATGCAGGGCATCGGAATCGGCCGAGAGCTGGCCGTGGCCACGGTCAATGGCCAGGGTGTACTGGGTCAGGTCGTTGGTGCCGACGGAGAAAAAGTCCACCTCCGGGGCCAGTGTCGGCGCCAGCAGGGCACAGGAGGGCACTTCGATCATCACGCCAATCTGCACGTCGGCGCTGGTAACCTCGGACTGCACCCGCTGCACAATCTGCTTGGCAGCGCGGAATTCTTCCAGATCCTTGACCATCGGAAACATAATCCGAAGGGGCCGGTCGCCGGCGGCGGTCAGCAGGGCGCGGACCTGGGTTTCCAGGATCTCCGGCCGGGTCAGAGACAACCGGATACCACGCATACCCAGGAATGGATTGTCTTCCTGGGGCAGCGGCCAGTAGTCCAGCGGCTTATCACCACCCACATCCAAGGTCCGAGCCACCAGCGGCAGACCATTGAGCGCGTCGAAGGCGTGACGATATTCAGCAATCTGGGTCGCCAGGTCCGGCGCTTCCGGATGGGCCATGAACACGAATTCGGTACGCAGCAGCCCAATGCCTTCGGCACCGCGCGCCACCGCATCGGGTGCGTGCGCGGTATTGCCCAGATTGGCGCAGACTTCCACCCGGTGACCGTCGCGGGTGATGGCCGGCTGGTGCCGGTTGTCGTGCGCTTCAGCCTGCAGGGCGGCCAACCGCTCCAGCCGGCGGGCAACCTGGGCCCGACGCTCATCGCCCGGGTTCGGCACCAGCGCGCCGCGCTCACCGTCAACCACCAGCTCGGCACCATCAACCAGCTTCAGCACTGCGTCGCCGGCTCCCACCACCGCGGGCAGTCCCAGCGCCCGGGCCAAAATCGCGCTGTGGGAGGTAGCGCCACCGCGGGCAGTAACCAACGCCCGCACCCGCGTCGTATCCAGCCGGGCGACATCGGACGGCCCCAGGTCATCGGCCACCAGTACATACGGGTGCTCCGGCGGCTTGGGCATTTCCACGCCGCAGAGGTTGGCCAGCACACGCCGACCGACGTCGCGCAGGTCCGCGGCACGCTCAGCCAGCAGCCGGTCCGCCAGTGCCTCCTGACCCTTGGCGGCGGTATCGATGGCCTGCCACCAGCCGGCCTCGGCGGACGCGCCTTCGTTGATCGCTTCCAGGGCGGCCTGATACAGATCTTCGTCCTGCAGCATTTCCACATGAACCGACAGGATCGGCGCCGCTTCACCACCCTCGGCTTGGCGAATCAGGGTCCGTAGCTGGCTGTCGGCGGCATCAAAAGCGCGGTTCAGGCGCATGATCTCGGTTTCGCTGTCGGCCGCGGTGTCCGGGAAGGTCAGGGTCGGCTGGCGCAGAACAAAAATCGGCGCCAGCGCCAGCCCCGGCGATGCCGCGACTGCTTTCAGGGGCTGGTCGTCCACCAAAGGCTCTGGTTCGTTCTGATTCTGGTTTTGGGGCTGGGCCAGCCGTGAAGATTCGGCACGCAACGGCGATACCGCTTCACCCAGGCCGTCAGTAATGGCCTTGGTCAGGGCGGTCACTGCCTGCTGGGCATCTTCACCGGTAGCGGACAGGATCAGGGTCTGGCCCCGGCGCGCGCCCAAGCCAATGATCCGGGTCAGACTGGTGGCGGAGACGGCACCGCCATCGCCTTCCCGCAATCGTACCCGGATGCTGGCGTTGTGACGGCGCGCCTCCTGGACCAACTGCTTAGCCGGGCGAGCATGCAAACCGTGGCTATTCAGCAGAGTAACACTGGCCGTGACGGCATCGGCCGCTTCACCAGAAAGCCGGGCCAGCAGAGCCTCGGCTCCCAGACCTTCGATCGGCTCGCCGGCGGCCAGAAATTGGTCCAATCGGGCCAGCAACTCATTGCACTCATCCCCCGGGCCGGCCAGGCAAAACACGCCCTGAAACTCGAGCCCCGGGCGTTTCGGCGTCGCCAGTGACAACGCCGGACGACGGGCGCCCCGGCTGTGGTGCACCAGCCACAGGCCCTGACCCAATGCCACCGGAGGCTGCCCGATGATCTCGGTGAGAAAGTCGGTGTCGACACAGTGCAGACTCTGCAGGCGGGCGGCTGCAATCAGCGCCAGTTCAGTGGCGGTGGTGGCTTCGAGCCCCAGGCACAGACTGTCCCGGTCGCATTTCGCCAGCACCGGCGGTTTGCTCAGCAAGGCCACCAGCTCTGCCGCATCGCCGGTGCGCGCCAGCTTGTCGGCCAGGCCCGGAGTATCCAATACCCGGGTCAGGTGGCGGAGAATATCCAGATGCTCGTCGGACTGGGCGGCGATAGCCACCAGCACATGCACCCGGGCACCGTCGTGCCAGGTCACGCCATCGGGAAACTGCAACAGGCGGATGCCGGTCTTTTGCACCGCGGTACGGCTGTCCGGGGTGCCGTGGGGAATGGCAATGCCATTACCCAGTACCGTGGACGATTGCTGTTCCCGGGCCATCATGCCGTTCAGGTAATCGGAGGAGGTGCGACCAGCGGTTTCCAGGTCCCGGCCAGCCTGGGTCAGGGCGTCCTGCCAGTCGACGGCGGTAGCGCCGAGTCGAACATCGTTGGCGGTCAGCGTCAGCATCGAAGTTGCCTCGCTTTGTTGTTGTGGTGAGCGTATGTTTGGGGTTGCTGAATCGTGTCAGCAAACATAGAATCGATAATGTATCAGATATGATCGAAAATCAAGCAATCGCGTAACAGGGAACCGCCATGACACTCGCCGAACTCGCCCGACTTGCCGGTGTCTCCAGAACCACCGCCAGCTATGTCATGAATGGTCAGGGCGTGGCCCGGCGGATCAAGCCCGACACCATCGACAAGGTTCTGGCGATCGCCCGGGAGCACCGGTTTCAGGTCGATGCCCAGGCTGCGGCCCTGCGCGGCGGTGCCAGCAAAACCCTGGGCTTCATCCTGCCGGACCTGGAAAACACCAGTTACGCCCGGCTGGCCAAGCTGCTGGAACAGGGTGCCCGTGCCCGCGGCTACCAGTTGCTGATCGCCGGCTCCGACGATAACCCGGAGACCGAAAAAGCCCTGGCTTACGCCCTGAAAGCACGGCGTTGTGACGCCCTGATCGTGGCCAGCGCACTGTCGGAACACGACCCTTTCTACCCTGACATACAGGCCGATGGCCTGCCGGTTATCGCGGTGGACCGGGCGCAGTCGCCGGAACTGATTCGCTGCGTGGTCAGCGATAACCAGTGCGCCGCCGACAGCCTGACCCGCTCGGTGCTGACCGAAGGCCCCGGCACCGTGGCCTGGTTCGATGCCGTACCGGACCTGGCCATGACCCGGGAACGCCGGTCCGGCTTTGAAGCCGCGGCCCGGCAGTTAGGCTGGGCCACTGAGGTATCCAGCGGCGCCCGCTACGACCGGCAGACCGGCGCCGCCCTGATGCGGGACCTGCTCAGCTACCGGGCGCTACCGGAAGCGCTGGTCACCGCCTCCTACACCTTGCTGCAAGGGGCACTGGATGTCCTTTTGGAACAGCCCGGCGGCCTGACCCCGGCACTGAAACTGGCGACCTTTGGCGACGACCGGCTGCTGGATTTCCTGCCGGTGCCGGTGCACTCGCTGCCCCAGAATCATGAAGCCATTGCCGCTGCCGCCCTCGATCAGGCCCTGGCCGCCATCGCCGAGCCCCAAGCACCGGTTCAGCCGGTCACCATCAACCGGACCCTGAAGCACCGTCCGGCCAGGGCTCCACAGGCGTCTCAAACCACCAGCCCGGGAGCAGGGCCCGCACCGGCGGCTTGAGAAAGCGGTCGTCGATCAGCCAGATAACACCCTCGTCCTCGGGCGTGCGGATCACTCGACCGGCGGCCTGAGCGACTTTCTGTAAGCCCGGGATCAGATAGGTATAGTCGTAGCCGGCGCCGAACCGTCGTTGCAGACGATCCTTGAGTAATTCATGCCAGGCGTCGAAGGGCGGCAGGCCCAGGGTAGCGACAAACGCCCCGATCAGCTGATCGCCGGGCAGATCAATGCCTTCGCTGAACACGCCACCAAGCACCGCAAACGCCACGCTCCCGGATTTGCGATGGAAACCCTCAAGAAAGTCCCGGCGTTGCTGCGGGCTCATGGCCGGCTGTTGCGAGCGTTGGGGCACCTCTGGCGCCTCCCGGGCCAGCACAACCGCCACTTCGTTCATGTACTTGAAGCTGCTGAAAAACGCGAGATAGTGGCCCGGACGCGCCCGGTACTGGCGGGCAATCAGCGCGGCAATAGGCTGGGCCGAGACCTGGCGATGGGCCTGACGGGTACTGATCCGGGGCGTGAAGTGAACCTGCAACTGCTCCGCACTGAACGGACTGGGCAACGAGGTAAAGCGACTGTCCTCGGGCAGCCCCAGCAGATCCCGATGGTAGATGCCCGGACTGAGGGTTGCGGAGAACAACAGCACCGAGCTGGCGGCCGCAAACCGCTCGCGCAGGAAGTCCGCCGGCACCAGATTCTGAATCGTCAGCTGCGCCCGGCCCCGGCCCTCGCGCCGGAACTCGCACAGGGAATGGTCACCGAAGGAATCCGCCAGCTTCATGAACGCCACCGATTCGAACAGCAGCTCCTGCAACGCCAGATCGGGCGGGTTGTCGGCCAGGAAGTCGGTCAGCGCCGACACCAGCCCGAGCAGGCTGCCGGTCAGTGCCGACGGCAACTGCGCAAGAAAGACGGCCGTGTCACCGGTGTCACCATGATCGCGAATCACTCCCTGCCAGGCCCGCGCGGTGCGATCCAAATGCGATTTCAGCACTTTCGGCGCGGTTTTGCGCAGCCGCAGCAGACGCTGCTGATCCAGGCGCACCGAGTACATGCCCCGGCCGCGATCCACCAGATTGTGGGCTTCGTCCACCAGCACCGAGGCCTTCCACTGGTTCTGCCGGATCAGCCCGTGGAGCAGGGCAGACTGGTCGAACATCCGATTCACATCGGCCACCACCACGTCGCTCCAACGCGCCATTTCCTGGGCCAGGAAATACGGACACAGCTGGTGTCCGGCGGCAATCGCGGCGAGCCGATCCCGGGTCAGGGTGGCACCGGCCTGCACTGCCTCGGCACGGGCATCCGGCAACCGGTCAAAAAACCCCTTCGCCAGTGGGCAGGACTCGCCGTGACAGGCCTTATCCGGATGCTCGCAGGCGTCGTCTTTAGCCACCAGTTCCAGAGTCCGAAGCGGCCAGTCGTCGGGGTCGGGCTGGGCCGCCCGCAGGCGTTCGATGGCATCCACCGCCAGTTGCCGGGTGGTGTTGCGACAGGTCAGGTAATACAGCCGGTCCTGGTTGGCGGCGGGCATCGCCATCAGAGACGGAAACAGCGTACCCAGGGTCTTACCCAGGCCCGTGGGTGCCTCCAGCAGCAGGGTGCCGGCGTTCAGGGTGTTGCGGTACACGGTCTCCGCCAGCTGGCGCTGTCGGGGCCGGAAATCGGCAAACGGAAACTGCAGGGCCCGCAGTCGAGCATCCCGACGCTCACGGTGCTCCGCCTCCCACTCGGCCCAGGCTTGGTATTTGGCACACAGGGCTTCCAGTTCCTGCCACAGCTGCTCGGCGCTGGCGGTTTCAGCAATCGGGGTTTCCTTGTCCCGGCCGGTGTCGTAATACACCAGCACTAACTCCAGTTTTTTAAGCTTTTCCTGCCGGCACAGCAGCGCCCCGTAGGCCCGCAATTGGGCCCGGTGCAGGGCCCGTTGATGCTCCCGGATCCGGGACAAGTCGCCCCGGTGGGTCTTGATTTCCTCCAGCCGGCCCTGGTGTGGATGGTAGCCGTCGGCCCGGCCCGAAAGCTCCAGGCCCAAGCACTCTCCGGTTAGTAAATACTCACTTTTATAACCGTAACCGCGCCGATCCTGGATCGCCTGATGACCGGCAATGCCCTCCTCGGAGCTGGGCGCCGGGGTGTAACGGAAATCCAGGTCGCCCTCCCGGGCGGCGAATTCACACAGGGTCCGGACCGCAACTTTCACGTCGAGGCTCCTTCAGGGTGCCAGCGCACGTAACAGACACTGGCGGGAATGCCCTGGTCGGCAAAGAAAGCCAGCCAGCGAATCTGGTGGTCCTGCAATCGGTCACCCGGCCCTTTCACCTCGATCATCTGGTAGCGCGGCGCGGACGCCGGCGCCTCCGGGTGGAACTGGATCAGATCTGGAAAGCCACTTCGGTGCTCGCGGATGTTCAGCAACAGGCGCCGGAACAGCTGCTCCAGATCCGCGGCCGGAATACAGGCCAAAGCCAGATCCAGCAGATCCGGCGTAAGCACCGGCCAGATCACGAACGGATTGGCAATGCCGTACTTGGCGTCATAGGTGTCGAGAATTCGGCGCTGGTAGCTGCCATCTGAAAGAGCAGCAAAACAGCGATCGAACGACGCCTGCCGACGCTCGACAAAATCGTCTCGGGTCAGGTCCGCGGGGCCGACGTGAAACGGATGGAAGAAGGCGCCGGGCAGTGGCTCAAAGACAGTGCTCCAACACAGCAGGCCGAACAGGCCAGTGATCAGGGTGTTCTCGACATAGAACACCGGCGCCTGGTCCTGTGATAAATGTTGCAGCACCGAGAACTCCACCGAACCGGTTGTCGGCCTGGGCAACGCCACCGACCACTCCCGCAGCTGGGGATAGCCGGAACTCAGGGGGGAGGGTTGGGCCAGCTTGACGGCCAGCCGTTTCAGGATTCGCGCCAGGCCCTGGGCCTCGGCATCACTGAGGGGCTGTTGCTGCCAGGCGGTGGCAATGGCCCAGGCTTCGTCAAAGCGTTTCAATCGCTCCAGCAGCCGCAGCTGTTTCAGCCTGGCTTCCCGATGGCCGCTGGCAGCAAACGCCCTCACCGCCAGTTCGCGCTCACCCTGGCGTTCGGCCTGCCGGCCCAGCTCCAGCAACAGCCGGTTCCGCCGGCTGGTCAGCCAGGGATTACTCAATTCACCAGGCACCTCCGGCCAGACCTCAGCCGCAGGCACGCCCTCGTCCAGCCATTGCCGGCACTGATGCATGACCAGGTAACAGTCCACTTCCGCCCGCTGGGCGAAGGCGCGGGAATCCGGTGTGAACGGTACTGGCTCGTAGCGCTGGTGTCCCAGCTCCACCAGCACAAAATCGGACCAGCTCTGGCGCAGGTTGCCGAAGAACATCAGCCGGATACGATCAAACAATGCCATCTGCTTCAGGCGCACCACCGGTGCCGCCGACCGGCCCAGCCAGTCCGCCAATGGTCGCGGGTCGGGAAAGCGGGGGTGTAGGTTCTCCAACATCCGGGACTTGGCCAGGGATTTTGGCAAACCCAGGGTCTCGAGCTCGCCGGCAAACACCAACCGCAGCTCCGGTAGCGTGTACAGACGGAACAACTGCTCAAGTTCCAGTAACGGCTCGGCCTCCAGCCAGTCGTTGGCGATCAGCGGCTCCAGCGCCACGGATTCAGCCACCGTCAGTTCGGGGTAGTTGAGTTTGTCGGTGCGAAAATGTTCTCCGGTGCGCATCACCAGCCGGGTCAGCAGGGCCCGCGCCGGCATCGGCAGGGTCAGGAATCCAGTCAGCCGGCACTGCTCGGCGTCGGTCAACAGATCGGCGTGGTGATCCCGGACCCAGGCCACCACGGTCTCCATGTTTTCCAGGTAATACAGCGGGTTCTCAAGATTCGCGGTGCCCGGTTTCCGATAGCTGGGTCTGGGGCTGGCCATGGTCCGGGTGATGCCTCCTGGTGGCTGATTCGGTTGACGGCAGTCGGGGTTGTGGTGGGCTGATGACCCGAGGCCGGCATTCTGGCGTATTCAATGTCTCATCGACAGGAGAATGCCATGACCGCTCCCATTCTGATCACCGGCGCCGGCCAACGCATTGGCCTGGCGTTTGCCAAAACCTGTCTCGAGCAGGGCCAGCCGGTAATAGCCACTTACCGCACCTATCGCCCGGCGGTGGACGCCCTGCAAAAAGCCGGGGCCGACTGCGTGCACGCGGATTTTGCCACGAACGAGGGCATCGATGCCTTTATCGACACCCTGATGACGAAAACCGATAGCCTGCGGGCGATCATCCACAATGCCTCAGACTGGCTGCCGGAGAGTAACGACACCGATCCGGGCGAGGTGATGCAGGCGATGATGCAGATTCACGCCATGACGCCCTACCGCATCAACCTGGCGTGTCGGGCGCTGCTGGAAAACAATGAGCTACCCACCGACATTATCCACATGACCGATTACGTGGTCGAAAAGGGCAGTGCCAAGCACATCGGCTATGCCGCCAGCAAAGCAGCCCTGGCCAACCTGACCCTGTCATTTGCCCGGCTGCTGGCGCCCAAGGTGAAGGTGAACAGCCTCGCCCCATCGCTGATCATGTTCAATCCAGGTGACAGTGAGGCCTACCGGGAAAAAACCCTGAAAAAATCCCTGATGGGCATTGAGCCGGGGGTGGACGTGGCGGTGCAGACCCTGCAGTTCCTGCTCGACAACCCTTACATCACCGGGCGCAACCTGCCGTTGGACGGCGGCCGCCACCTGGTGTAACTGATTGCAGGTGACCGAAACTGATCGAAATTAAGTGGCAGCGATCAGATGCCCAGCTTTGCCGGCTTGAGCTGAACCCCGGCAATCTTCCAGACGCCGTCCACCAGCACCATGCGGTAGTAAGCGTCCCAACGTTTGCCTTCAGGCCCCTGCAGTCGCACCCCCTGGATTTCAAAGGCGCCGTGGGGTACCCGATCGGTAAACTCGATCGCGGTAGCACTGTGTACTGCCGGATACGCCTGCCGCACCATGTTGATAAACACGTCCGAGCTGCCGAAACGGCGTTTGATGCCTTCGGAGGCATGGGCCCAGGCCTGCTCCTCATCATTATTGGCGAAGGCTTCAATTTGCCGCAGGATTGTTTCCCGAATGTCGGAATCCTTGTCGGCCGCCAGGGGCCGGGCGGTAAGCACCAGCGCCAGCAGTACCAAAGCAACCAGGAAAACTCGGGCGGTCAGGCTCGCGCGGTTGGGGATGATGGCGAAACTATCCATCGAGATACCCTCCATTGTTCATGTAATAAACAATACGCTTCTGCTTGCGCCACAGATCCGTTTTGCCTCGCGGCAACCCCAGCCTACTTCACCCACCTTTGTTGATCGTTTATTGACCTGTTTGCACACCGGCCTCGTACATTTTTGGACGACGCCGATAAATCCGAGGTCAATTTCCTATGCACATGAATACCGGCGAACTGAAAAGCCACAAACACGATCCCATCTCCCTGCTGGAAATCGTCTCCATGGAAGGCCGTTATTACATGGCCCGCTTTTATCTGGATGGCGTAGGTTATGTCCTGACCGATACCCACGACCACGTCGTTATGTTTACCGGCGCCTGTGCCGTGCGGGACTTCTTCCACGATTACCAGGTGGCGAAGACCGAAGTGATTCCGCCTACCGGCACCGACGAGATGATTGGCATGCCCGTAACCAGCTCTGAAACCATGCGGGTTCCACTCTGAATCCGGGCTGACCGAACCCGTCGACGACAGCGCCGGCAAAACGCCGGTGTTCGCTCGCTCCCAGTTTTTCTCATCACGTTTATCTGCCAGGCCATTCCTCTTATTGCGGTCTGATTCTGTGACCACATGCGGTAACCTGTACCCTCAGGATTGAAACCCGCATTCGTACCGGATCTCCTAATAAAAGGACCCCCATGGCCGACCATTCCGCCATCGAACCCGGCTTCCATGCCATCCACGCCAATCACCTGGAAGACCTGCGCCGAGCCGTGGTGTTCGTGTGCCAGCAGACACCGCTGCCGCCCCTGGAGAGCGAGACCTTTCTGGTGCAGAGCAACGGCATTGCCCAGTGGCTGAAACTGGCGTTGGCGGAGCAGCGGTCGGACGAGGGTGGCGGCCTGGGCATCGCCGCCGGTATGGATTTCCTGTTCCCGGCACGCTTCATCTGGCAGGCCTATCGGGCGGTGTTGCCCGCCGGAGATGTGCCGGAACAGTCGCCGTTCGACAAGCACCGGCTGGTGTGGCGGCTGTATCGGCTGCTGCCGGAACTGGTCGGGCAGGACGAAGTCTTCACGCCCCTGGCTCGCTTTCTCGACGGCAGCGATCCAGAACTTCGAACCTTCCAGCTGGCCGAAAAAGTGGCCGATCTGTTCGACCAGTATCAGGTCTTCCGGGCCGATTGGCTCAGTGCCTGGGAGCAGGGCCGGGATGTGGTGATCACCGCCCGCAATGACGAAAAAATCCTGGACCCGGAGCGACGCTGGCAACCCGTACTGTGGCGGCGCCTGGTTGAAGACGTCGGTGTCGAGGCGCGCACCAGTCGTTCGCAGATCCACACCCGGTTCATGGAAGTGGGCCAGACCGTGACCGCGCCGGCGCACCCGAAACGTCTCCCCCGGCGAATCGTGGTGTTCGGGGTATCGTCGCTGCCCCGACAGGCGCTAGAGGCGCTGTACGTGCTCAGTCGCTTCAGCCAGGTGGTGCTGTGTGTGCACAACCCCTGTCAGTTCTACTGGGCCGACATCATCAGTGACCGGGAACTGCTGAAGGCGGAACGCAAGCGCGGCAGTGTCCATCCCACGCTGTCCCAGATCGACGATCCGGACCAGCTGCACCAGCACGCCAATCCGCTGCTGGCGGCTTGGGGTAAGCAGGGCCGGGATTACATTC
This sequence comes from Marinobacter sediminum, assembly GCF_016820575.1. Classification (GTDB taxonomy): domain Bacteria; phylum Pseudomonadota; class Gammaproteobacteria; order Pseudomonadales; family Oleiphilaceae; genus Marinobacter; species Marinobacter sediminum. Next base: position 589,001 of record NZ_JAEMQH010000001.1, read on the forward strand.
GGCTGCTGGATGAATTCGATAACCCGGACGAGTACCGGAGCCGGTTCCAGACCCCGGACCAGAAGATCGACATCTTTTCCGAACACGGCCAGCCCGATGCCCCGCGTCTGCTGCACCAGCTCCAGAACGACATCTACAACCTGACCCCGCTGCGGGATATCCGGGACGAGTATCGCCAGATAACCCCGGCGCAGGATCAGTCCCTGGTGTTTCACGATGCCCACAGTCCCCAGCGGGAAGTGGAAATCCTGCACGACCAGTTGCTGGCAGCATTCAACGCCGACCCGACCCTGAGGCCCCGGGACGTTATTGTCATGGTTCCCGACATCAACGTGTACGCCCCGCACATACAGGCGGTGTTTGGCCGTGACCCGTCCGACCGCAACCGCCACATCCCGTACACCATCTCGGATCAGGGCCAACGCCACCACGAACCGGTGCTGATTGCGCTGGAAACCCTGATGTCGCTGCCGCGCAGTCGGTTCGCCATGAGTGAGATCATCAGTCTGTTAGAGGTGCCCGGCATCCGTGACCGCTTCGATATCAGCGAGGACGAGATCCCGCTGGCCCGGCAGTGGGTGGAAGGTGCCAACATCCGCTGGGGCCTGCACGGCCGGCACCGGGAAAGCCTGGAACTGCCGGCACACCTGGACCGCAACACCTGGCAAAAAGGCCTTCAGGCCATGCTGCTGGGCTACGGCATGGGCGATGACGAGCCCTGGGGCGGGGTTGAACCCTACGGCGAAATCGGTGGCCTGCAAGCCAGTCTGGCCGGCCGGCTGAACGACTTTGTCCACCAACTGGAACTGCTCTGGCAGGAACTGCAGGAAGCCCGCACCCCCAGCGGCTGGGAAACCCTGTTCTCGGCCATGCTCGAGCGCTTCTTTGATCAGCTTGAAGGCAGCGACCTGCTGTTGCTGAACCGGTTTCAACGTCAGCTTGAGCAGTGGCTGGACAATGCCCTGGCCGCCGGCCTGCAGGACCAGCCGCTGCCACTGACCATCGTCAAGGACGTGCTGCTGGACGGTCTGGACGAAGGCGGCCTGAATCAGCGCTTTCTCGCCGGCAAGGTCAACTTCGCCACCCTGATGCCGATGCGGGCGATTCCGTTTCGCCGGGTCTGCCTGCTGGGCATGAACGACGGCGACTACCCGCGGTCACGGCCCCCGGTGGATTTCGATCTGATGGCCGAGGACTATCGCCCTGGCGACCGCTCACGCCGGGAAGACGACCGTTACCTGTTCCTGGAGGCGCTGCTGTCGGCCCGGGAACAGCTGTACATCAGCTGGGTCGGGCGCAGCATCCGGGATGACTCCGAGCGGCCGCCGTCGGTTCTGGTAGGGCAGTTACGGGATCATCTCGACAGCCTCTGGCGCTGGTGCGGTGACGGCGATATACCAGTGGCCCAAGGGCTCACCACCGAGCACCCGCTGCAACCGTTCAGCCGGGACTATTTCCCTCGGGCCAACGGGCTTTCCAGTGCTGAGGACAGCGCCGCCAAGCCGATCACCGAGGTGCTGCGCGCCGGTACCCTGTTTACCTATGAGCGGGAATGGCGCGCCGCCCACGGCGGCGCATTGCCAGGCGCCGAGCAGGCACCGCTGCCGTACCAGGAACCCGAGGAGCCGATTACCCTGAGCGACCTTGCCCAGTTCCTGAAAAAGCCCATCGATACCTTTTACCAACGTCGGCTGCAGGTTCGCTTTGACGCCGTTGATGACGACGATACCGACAACGAGAATTTCGACCTGACCGGGCTGGACCGTTGGCGTCTGGACAACGAGCTGATCCAGAACAGTGTCCTGAAAGCCGGCTCGGAACCGGAGCTGCACGACCGATTGGAGCTCACCCTGGACCGGATGGCCCGGCGCGGCGATCTGGGCATGGGCGTGACCGAGCACCGGCTGCGCACCGAACTGGCGGGGCGATTACCGGACCTGTTCGAGCGCTACCGCAGTGCCTTGAGCAGCTGGCCGGAAGCCCTGGCTGAACCCATCACCCTGGACTACCGCTACAGCGACCCCACTGGCGCGGTCGAACTGGTGGACCTGATCGACGGCCTACGCTCCGGTCCGGACGGCCAGCTGTGCCGGCTGGTCATTGCCCGCTCCAGCCTGCTGGCCGGCTCCGGCGCCGGCCGACGGGTGCGCTACGCCAACCTGATGGCCGACTGGCTCATCCACCTGGCGGGCCAGCTGACTGACCGACCCTTCGAAACTCTGATTCTGGCCAAGGAAGAGGGCCGGAAATTCCGTTTCCCACCGATGCCGCCAGAGCAGGCACGGGCTCAGCTGAACGCCATTCTGGCCGGCTGGATGCAGGCCATTACTCGGGCGCTGCCGCTGCATTGCGACGCCGGCTTCGCCTGGATCGCCAGCTACTATCAAAGCAAGAAATACCTGGGCGATCACGACCGCGCCATCGCCGAAGCCGAACAGGCCTACCAGATCGCCCTGGAGCGGGACACCGGCTACCTGCGTGGTGCCTTCGACAGCCCGGAGGCACTGCTGGCGAGCGGCGAATTTGAGGCCCTGCTGCATGCACTCTATGTTCCGCTCTGGGAAGCCGAGCAGGGCAAATCCGCAGCCGGCACAGTGGGAGCAGAGGCATGAGCACCGACACCATGACCCGCAATCCGAACCTGGATCCGTTAACCCTGCCACTGCACGGCAGCACCCTGATTGAGGCCAGCGCCGGTACCGGCAAGACCTTCACCATTGCCATTCTGTACGTGCGTCTGGTGCTGGGGCACCAGCAACCGGCGGACAGTCCGCTGGCCCAGGGCATGTTGCCGCCCAATCTGCTGGTGGTGACCTTTACCGACGCCGCCACCAAGGAACTCCGGGACCGCATCCGCACCCGCCTGACCCAGGCCGCCGAGGTGTTTTCCGACACCGCCGATGCGGCCACGGCGTCGCCGGAAACCGCGCTGATTTTCCAGCTCCGGGACCAGAGCTATCCGGATCCGTCGTCCTGGCCGGACTGCCGCAAGAAACTGTTGCTGGCCGCGGAGTGGATGGACGAGGCCGCGGTGTCCACCATTCACGGCTGGTGCAATCGCATGCTCAGTGAGCACGCCTTCGACAGTGGCAGCCTGTTCAAGCTGACCCTGGAAACCGACCAGAGCGACCTGCTGGACGAGGTGGTCCGGGATTACTGGCGCACCTTCATTTACCCGTTGCCGCCGACGCTGATGGACGATGTGCTCGGCCATTGGAAAACCCCGGGCGAGCTGCGCCTGGCAGTTCGCAACCTGCTGACCGAGGCCGAGCAGCTGGCCCCTTGCGAGGGCGACGTGAAAGCCGTCATCGAAGCGGTCCAGCGCCAGCGCCAGGATAGGGCCCAGCAGCTGAAAGACTATCCGTGGGCCAGCTGGAAAGACGAGGTTCTGGAGCTGCTGGATGAACTGCAGAAGGCCAAGCGTCTGCACGGCGGCAGCAAGAAAGCGATGGTTGCGGCCTGGGATACCCTGCTGGACTGGCAGGCCTCCGACACGCTGGTGCCGAACGGCCTCGACAAGGCCGGGTTCCAGAACCAGACCCCGACCGTGCTGCCAACCAAGCTCAAGGGCGACGAGCCCGCCCCCGACCACGCCGCCTTCACCGCCATCGAGGAACTGATGGCCTTCAGCCAGAACCTGCCGAGCGCCAAATCTGACCTACTTCGGCACGCCACCCGGTGGATCGCCAAGCGGCTGGAAGCCGAGAAACAGAAACGCTCGGAAATGGGCTTCGACGACCTGCTCACCCGCCTGGACGACGCCTTGCACGGCCCCCGGGGTGACCAGCTGGCGGCCACCATCCGCCGGCAGTTCCCGGTCGCGCTGATCGACGAATTCCAGGACACCGACCCGGTCCAGTACCGCATTTTCGATCGGGTGTACCGGGTCGCGGACAACGACCCCAACACCTGCCTGTTGATGATCGGAGACCCCAAGCAGGCGATTTACGGCTTCCGCGGTGCCGACATCTACACCTACCTGCAGGCACGCCAGGGCGCCCGCGAACGCACCTACACCCTGGGTCGGAACTTCCGTTCCGCCAGGCCCATGGTGCAGGCGGTCAACCGGGTGTTCGAGCACGCCGACCGGACCAGCCGTGACGGCGCCTTTCTGTTTGGCCCCGGGGATCGCTCGCCACTGCCATTCCAGGGCGTGGATGCCAACGGCACCAAACGCCTGTGGTCAGTCGACGGCGACGTCCAGCCCAGCCTGACACTGTGGGCCCTTCAGAGCGGCGCCGAGGACAAGGCCGGCAACCCGAAAGGCCTGGCCAAGGGCGCGGCAACCGCGGATCTGGCCGAGGCCTGCGGCAGCGAAATTGCCCGCCTGCTGACTCTGGGCCAGCAGGGCCGGGCCGGCTTTGCCCGCACCGACGATGTCTCCGACCTGCAAGCCGTCCGCCCCGGCGACATTGCCATCCTGGTGAACAACCGGACCGAGGCCGGCGCGGTTCGCGCGGCCCTGGCCGAACGGCGCATCAAGAGCGTGTACCTGTCGGACCGGGATTCGGTGCTGACCTCGCCAACGGCCGCGGAAGTGCTGTGCTGGCTGCGCGCGGTGGCGGAGCCGCGACAGCTGAGCCTCACCCGGGCGGCGCTGGCAACCCCGACCCTGGCGCAAACCTGGCAGGACCTGAATCGGTTACTGACCGATGAGCTCGCCCTTGAGCGTGAAATTGAGCGCTTCATGGGCTACCAGCAGCAGTGGCAGAACCAGGGTGTGCTGCCGATGCTGCGCAGCCTGCTGATGGACTTCGAGGTGCCCGCGCGCTTGCTGCCACGGCCGGACGGTGAACGCCGCCTGACCGACATCCTGCACATCGCCGAGCTGCTGCAGCAGGACAGCCTGCAACTGGATGGCGAGCACGCCCTGGTGCACCACTTTACCCAGATCCTGCGGGCCGCCGACGAAGAGGACGAGCATCGCACCCTGCGCCTGGAAAGCGACGCCGGCCTGGTGCAGGTGATCACCGTGCACAAATCCAAGGGCCTGGAATACCCACTGGTGTTCCTGCCCTTCGGCACCTCGTTCCGGGCCCAGAAAGAGTCCCAGGCCTGGGTCCGTTACCACGACGACCAGGGCAAACTGGTGACCGTGTTCGATCCCGGCCCGGACGACATTGCCCGGGCCGACCGGGAACGCCTGGGCGAAGACATCCGCAAACTCTACGTGGCGCTGACCCGGGCCCGATTTGCCACCTGGGTTGGGGTCGCCGAAATCGACCAATGGTCCCAGAGCGGACTGGGTTATCTGGTGACCGGACAGAGTGGGGCGCAACCGCCTGAGCCGGGCGGCGACCAGGCAACCCTGACTGGACGGCCGGCGCCTTTGACCGGATGGCTGACGGCCGTGGCCGATGGCGAACCGGCCATCCAGGTCACGCCTCTGCCCGAGCCCTCCGATTCCGGCTATCAACAGCCAGCCCCGGATACTCTTGGACCGGCGCTGGTTTCGGAGCGCGAGGCCCGGGAGGACTGGTGGATTGCCAGTTACTCGGCGATTGAATACAGCGGGCTCAGCGGCACCGGCGTGGTGTTCCGGGGTGAGGTGGAAGACGCCGAGACCCAGAACCTGCTCGAAGAAAGCGCCCAGGACGTCGGCCCCGAATCCCTTACCGGTGCCCCGGAGCCAGCGCTACCGGACGACCACCATGGCTTCCCCAAGGGCGCCGGACCCGGCACCTTCCTGCACGATGTCCTGGAGTGGTGCTGCCAGCAGGGCTTTCGGACCATCGCCGATAACCCGACGCTGTTGCGGGACTATTTGAGCCGACGCTGCAGTACCCGGGGCTGGAGCGACTGGGCGGGGGCGCTTGAGCACTGGGTGCTGGGGCTGATCCAGCAGCCGCTGGTGCTGCAGCGTGGTCGGCCCGAGCAGGTCAGCCTGGCCGAGCTAGGCCAGCTGCGACCGGAACTGGAATTCTGGTTTGAGAGCCGCAACGTCAGCATCGGCCGCCTGGACCAGCTGGTGCAAGCCCACACCCTGAACGGCGCAGACCGGCCCAGAGCCGAGGCCGGGCGCTTCAACGGCATGCTCAAGGGCTTTATCGATCTGGTGTTCGAACACAACGGGCAGTACTACGTGCTGGACTACAAATCCAACGCCCTGGGCGACACCGACAGTGCCTACACCGACCAGGCCATGGGCGAGGCGATCCTGGACAAACGCTACGACCTGCAATACGTGCTCTATCTGCTGGCGCTGCATCGCCTGTTGAGTGCCCGGTTGCCGGGTTATGACTACGACCAACACGTCGGCGGCGCAGTCTACCTGTTCCTGCGCGGCTACCGGGCCAGTACCGCCGGGGCCTTTACCGACAAACCGCCAAGGGCGCTGATCGAACAGCTCGATGCCCTGTTCGATGGTGAAACCGCGGCCGGGGAGGCTATGGCATGAGCAAGACCCGTCATTCCGATCAACAGTTCGCCCTCGATCTCGGCAGCGAAATCGACACGGGCATCCCGGATCCAGCGCCCGCGCCGGCGATCGATCGCCAACAGCTGTTTGCCTGTCTGGACACCATGGATGCGCTGCTCGCGCAGTGGCAAGAGCAGGATTGGCTGCGGCCCCTCGACGTCGGCTTTGCCCGACTGATCCGCAGTCTCAGCGAAGAGCAGGGCGAAGCCCCTGAACCCTTGTTGCTGTTGCTGGCCGCTTTGACCTCGCACCAGGTCGGCCGGGGTCATGTCTGTATCGATCTGAGCCAGTTGCTGCAGGACGCCGAGGCGACCCTGGCACTGCCACCGGAGGACAACATTCCCTTTGTGCCGGCAGCCGATACGGAGACTGCCCTGTCGCCCCGGGACATTCTGGCCAGGCTCAAGCTGGCTGACTGCCTGTCCACTATTCACAATAGCTGCGCGGTAAGTGATGGTTCACTGACTACACCGCTGGTGGTGAACGACAGTCGCCTGTACCTGCGCCGGTTCTGGCGCTACGAGCAACGGATAGCCGAAGGTATCCACGGCCGTCTGGCGTTGCCATCGCCCCTGGCCGATACCGCCAGTACCGCCTCAACCACCCTGAGCCAGGCCCTGGGGATCCTGTTTGGCCACCAGAGCGAGGTCGATTACCAGCAGCTGGCCTGTGCCTTGGCCGCCCGGAACCGGTTTGCGGTGATTACCGGCGGCCCCGGAACCGGCAAGACCACCACTGTGGTCAAGCTGTTGGCGGCATTGCAGGCGGTGGCCGGAACCACCTCAGACCGGGCCGACGGCCGCAAGTACCGAATCCGCCTGGCAGCCCCCACCGGCAAGGCCGCAGCACGGCTGAACGAATCTATCGGCGGCGCGGCCAGCGAACTGCCGCTGGGACAGTTACCCGGTCAGGTCAGTCTGGATGACATCCCCACCCGGGTCACCACCCTGCACCGGCTGCTGGGTAGCCGGCCCGACACCCGCCAGTTCCGGCATAACCGGGACAACCCGCTGCTGGTGGATATCCTGGTGATCGACGAAGCCTCCATGGTTGATGTGGATCTGATGGCCTCGGTATTCGAGGCGCTACCGGCCTCGGCGCAACTGATTCTGCTGGGCGACAAGGATCAGTTGGCGTCGGTGGATGCCGGTGCGGTGCTGGGGGAGCTGTGCCAGCGCGCGGCCGCCGCTCACTACACCCCGGCCACCGCCGACTGGCTGACCGCCATCACCGGCCACACCTTGCCCGGCGAGCTGCAGGACCCGGACGGCCAGCAGCCGGACCAGGCCGTGGCCATGCTGCGCAAGAGTTTCCGGTTCGACGAGTACAGCGGCATTGGCCAACTGGCCGAGGCGGTCAACACCAACCGGCTGGATGCGAGCACCCTGGCCGCCTGTCGTGATGGCGGCTTCAACGATGTGATCTGGCTGAACGGCGGCTGGCGCCGCCCGGATCGCGACAGCACCCTGGCGCTGGTGGCCAACCACGCCATCAGCGGCAGCCCGGAGGCCTTCCGGAATCGGGGCGAGGGCCGGCCCGGCAAGGACAGCTTGCTAACGCCGCCCGTGGGCTACCGGCACTATCTGACACGGCTTAATGACGCCCAATTAAACGCAGACAGCAGCCGCGAGCAGTGGGATCAGCTGGCGCGGTCTTTACTCGAGGCATTCGCGGATTTTCAGATCCTGTGCGCCCTACGCAAAGGCCCCTGGGGTGTGGAAGGCATCAACGAACTGGTAACCCAACAGTTGCTGGCGCACCGGCTCATTGATGCCGGAAAAACCTGGTACAGCGGCCGTCCGGTGCTGGTCACCGGCAACGATTACAATCTCGGCCTGATGAACGGGGATATCGGGATCACCGTGGAGGTGCCCTGGGACCGGGATCATCAGGGCCACCCCAAGACCACACCCCGGGTGGCTTTCCCGGCGTCTGACGGCACCGACACCATTCGCTGGATTTCGCCGAGTCGGCTGCAGCAGGTAGAAACCGTATACGCCATGACGGTACACAAATCCCAGGGCTCGGAATTCAACCACACCTGCCTGGTGTTGCCAGACCGGCTCAGCCCGGTGATGACCCGGGAGCTGATCTACACCGGGATTACCCGGGCCCGCAACTGGTTCAGCCTGATCACCGGCGATGCCGGGGTATTACAGGACAGCGTGCAGCAACAGGTGGTCCGGGCCTCCGGTCTGGCCCAGCGGCTCAGTCTGCGCTAGACCCGGACTCGTCGGTATCGGCCTGGGTGCCATGGTGCTGCTGGTGCCACAGCTGGGCATAGCGACCGTTCCGGGCCAGCAGCTCCTGGTGATGGCCACGCTCGATGATCCGGCCGGCGTCCATGACCAGGATGGTATCGGCATCCCGGACGGTGGACAGGCGGTGGGCAATCACCAGGGTGGTTCGCTGCCGGCTGACTTCATTCAGGGCGCCAACGATGGCCTGTTCCGATAAGGAATCCAGGGACGAGGTGGCCTCATCAAGGATCAGCAGGGGTGGATTCTTCAGGATCACCCGGGCAATCGCCACCCGTTGTTTTTCGCCGCCCGACAACTTCAGTCCGCGCTCGCCAACCCGGGTCTCATAGCCGTCCGGCAGACTGTGGATAAACTCCTCCAGATGCGCCAGCCGCGCGGCCTCGTACACTTCCGCTTCGCTCGCATCGGGCCGGCCGTAGGCCAGATTGCGATACAGGGTATCGTTGAACAGCACGGTATCCTGGGGCACCACACCAATGGCCGAGCGCAGGCTGTCCTGGGTGACCGAGCGGATGTCCTGGCCATCAATGCAGATGGCACCGGCATCGACGTCGTAGAACCGGAAAAACAGCCGGGCCAGGGTGGACTTTCCAGCGCCGCTGGCACCCACCACCGCCACCGTGTGGCCGGCCGGAATCCGGACCGTCACGTCCTGCAGGATGGGCCGATCCGGGCGGTAAGCAAACTCGACATGATCGAAGACAACCTCACCGCTGGTAATCCTCAGCGGCCGGGCATCGGGCGCGTCTTCAATGGCCGGCTCATCCCCCAGCAGGCCGAACAGGCGCTCGACATTGACCAGGGCCTGACGGATTTCCCGATACACGAAGCCCAGGGCGTTCAGGGGAATGAACAGCTGGATCAGATAGGCGTTGATCATCGTGAAGTCGCCCAGGGTGATGGTACCACTGGCCACTTCCCGTACCGCCATCGCCATGATGACAATCAGCGCCACCCCGATGATCAGCGCCTGGCCGCCATTCAGCACCGCCAGTGACAGCCGGTTCTTCAGGCGAGCCTGCTCCCAGTCCTGCAGATCCTGGTCGTAAAGCTCGGCCTCAAAGGCCTCGTTGTTGAAATATTTGACCGTTTCGTAGTTGAGCAGGCTGTCCACCGCCCGGGAATTGGACTGGTTGTCCCGGGCATTGGCCTCGCGCACAAATCGTGTCCGCCACTCGGTCACCCGGATCGAGAACAGCACGTAGACCACCACGGCCACCAGAATGGCGAGTACGTAGCCGGCGTTGAACACCACCAACAAGATGCCGGCCACCATCAGGATTTCCAGCAGGGTAGGGACGATGTTGAACAGGGTGAAGCGCAGCAGGAAACTGATACCGTTGGTGCCGCGTTCGATGTCCCGGGCCAGACCGCCGGTCTTGCGGTCCAGGTGAAACGCCAGCTCGCGGTTGTGCAAATGCCGGAACACCCGCAACGACACCCGGCGCATGGCCCGTTCCGCCACCCGGGCAAAGACCGCATCGCGCAGCTCACTGAACAGGGTGGCACCAAAACGCAGCGACCCGTAGGCCAGCACCAGCAGCACCGGGATCCACAGCAGCAACTCGCCGCCACGATTCTGATCGAGGTAGTCGACGATGTACTTGAGCGCCACCGGGGTGGCCACGGTCGCCAGTTTGGCCAGCACCAGCAAAACCAGCGCCAGCGCCACCCGACCGCGAAATTCGGCCAGATAAGGCCAGAGCCCGGCGATCACCTTCCAGTCCGGTTTATGGTGGGCAGGGTAATCGTGATCGGCGTAGGCGCGCACAGAAAGTTCCTTGTTGGACAGGGCAAAGCGACGGCCGCGGCCGTATGATGTGGGAACCGGATGGTCTCAACCGGCCCCGGTGTCTGAGTGTACGCAAAACTCTGGAGGCAAATCATCAACAACCGTCATCGTCGCGCCCTGCAGTTGGTTATTGAATTCATCACCCCCTATCGCAAGGCGGTAATCGGCGCCCTGATCGCGCTGGTGTTCACCGCGGGCATTACCCTGGGTCTGGGGCAGGGGCTTCGTATCCTGGTGGATCAGGGCCTGGCGACCGAATCGCCGGCCATGCTGGCGCGCGCCATCGGTCTGTTTTTCGTGCTGGTACTGGGCCTGGCCATCGGTTCATTTGCCCGCTTCTACCTGGTGTCCTGGATTGGTGAGCGGGTGGTGGCGGACATCCGTAAACGGGTGTTCAACCACTTGATCGACCTGCACCCTGGCTTCTTTGAACAAAACCGGGCACTGGAAATCCAGTCCCGGTTCACCGCCGACACCACGGTCCTGCAATCGGTGATTGGCTCCACCGTCTCCATCGCGTTGCGCAATGCCCTGATGCTAGTGGGTGGCCTCATCCTGCTGTTCGTCACCAACGCCAAACTCGCGAGCATTATTCTGCTGGGTTTTCCGCTGGTGATTGCCCCCATCCTGTTTTACGGTCGCCGGGTCCGGCAGCTGTCGCGCCTGAGTCAGGACCGGGTGGCCGACGTCGGCAGCTACGTGGGTGAGAACCTGACCCAGATAAAAACCGTTCAAGCCTTCAACCACCAGCCCCACGACCGATGGTATTTCGCCGAGGTGTCGGAAAAAGCCTTCGCCATTGCCCGCGATCGCATTCGCCAGCGCGCCTGGCTAACCACGCTGGCAATCACCCTGGTGATGGGCGCGGTCGGCATTGTTATCTGGATTGGCGGTCTGGATGTGATCCACGGACGCATATCACCGGGTGAACTGGCGGCGTTCGTGTTCTACAGCCTGCTGGTAGGCGTGGCGGCTGGCGCCATCAGCGAGGTCATCGGCGAACTCCAGCGGGCGGCCGGATCGGCGGCCCGACTGTTCGAACTGCTGCAGACCCAGTCCGCCTTTACCCGACCGGTGCCGCAAGATCGCCCAGGCCAGATTACCGGCGCCATCGGCATCGAATCGCTGACCTTCCATTACCCCGGCCGCCCCGAACAGCCCGCACTGAACGAGCTGACACTGGCGATTCACGCGGGCGAAACTCTGGCCTTGGTCGGGCCTTCCGGCGCCGGCAAATCCACGCTGTTCGATCTGCTGCTGCACTTCTACCAACCGGAGCAGGGCCGCATCCTGATTGATGGCGTGGATACGGCCAACTGGTCACTGCCGGAGTTACGGCGCTGTTTCGCCCTGGTACCGCAGAATCCGGCACTGTTCCATGGCACGGTCACTGACAACATCCGCTATGCCCGGCCCGAAGCCAGCGACGACGAGGTGCGCCGGGCCGCCCAGGTGGCCCACGCCGACGAATTCATTCAGGCCCTGCCGCAGGGCTACAACACGCCCCTGGGCGATGCCGGGCTCGGACTATCCGGGGGCCAGAAACAGCGACTGGCCATTGCCCGGGCCTTGCTGGCGGATGCTCCTATTCTGCTGCTGGATGAGGCCACCAGTGCCCTGGACGCGGAAAGTGAGCACTTGGTGCAGGAAGCCATGCCAGCGCTGACCCGGGGCCGGACCACCCTGGTGATTGCCCACCGGCTGGCAACCGTGCGCGATGCCGATCGCATCGCGGTGCTGGACCAGGGCCGGTTACTGGCGGTGGGCAGTCACGATCAGCTGATGGCGAATAATGAGCTGTACCAGCGCCTGGCGCGGCTGCAGTTTCGGGACGCATCGGCCTGAATCGGGAGCGTTTTCCCTGATATTTGCCACAGCACTCCACAATGGTCGGTTTGTGGTTCCCGCTCGTACTCCTTACACTGGTTGATGAACCATTTCGAACCTGAACTCAGGGAGAAGGCAAAGTGAGCAATAAAGAATTGCAGGCACTCAAAGAACGCTACGTTGCAGCGGGCGCGGCAAGTCCCAACGAACAGTTTGCCGATCACGCCACCAACGCGGAACTCTGGGATGCGGACGGCAAGCGCATGATCGATTTCGCCGGCGGCATCGGTGTTCTGAACATTGGCCATCGTCACCCCAAGGTGGTGGAAGCGGTCAAGGCCCAGCTGGACAAGCTGATGCACACCTGCCAGACCGTTATGCCCTATGAGGGCTACGTCAAGCTGGCGGAAAAACTCAGCGGTGTTGTACCGGTGCGCGGTCACGCCAAGGTGATGCTGGCCAACTCCGGTGCCGAAGCGCTGGAAAACGCCATCAAGGTAGCCCGCGCAGCCACCGGTCGCAGCAACATCATCTGCTTCGACGGCGGCTACCACGGCCGGACCTTCTACACCATGGCCATGAACGGTAAGGCCGCGCCTTACCAGACCGACTTCGGCCCGATGCCGGGCACCGTTTTCCGTGCCCCCTATCCGGTGCCTTATCACGGCGTCAGCGAAGACGAAGCCCTGCGTGGTCTGAAGATGACCATGAAGGCGGACTCCCCGGGCAAAGACACCGCGGCCATCGTGATCGAGCCGGTGCTGGGTGAGGGCGGTTTCTACGCAGCGCCTACCAGCTTCCTGAAAGAAATCCGCAAGATCTGCGACGAGCACGGCATTCTGATGATCGTCGACGAAGTCCAGAGTGGCTTTGGCCGGACCGGCAAGATGTTTGCCATTGAGCACAGCGGCGTTGAGCCCGACATGATGACCATGGCCAAGAGTATGGCCGATGGCATGCCGATCTCCGCCATCGTGGGTACCGACAAGCACATGGACGCCTCCGGCCCCAACTCCCTGGGTGGCACCTACACCGGTAGCCCGACGGCCTGTGCCGCGGCCCTGGCCGTATTCGATGTATTCAAGGAAGAAGACATCCTGGCCAAAGGCCAGCGGCTGGGCGATAAACTGAAGCAGCGCTTCAGCCAGTGGCAGGAACAATTTGCCCATGTGGATAACGTCCGCAATCTCGGCCCCATGGCGGCGTTCGAGCTGGTCGAAAGCAAAGACAGCCGCGTGCCCAAGCCGGAACTGGCGGCTGCAGTGACCAAGAAGGCCAAGGAGAAGGGTCTGATCCTGCTGAGTTGCGGCATGTACGCCAATACTCTGCGTTTCCTGATGCCAGTCACCATCGAAGACGAGGTGCTGGAAGAAGGGCTGAACATCGTGGAAGAAGCCCTGAAGGAAGTTGGCGCCTAAGGGCGTACGCTTCGCCCTTTGGTAGCAACCGAGGGAACGAGAAAGCCGGATCTGGCCCCCCAGATCCGGCTTTTTTATGCTCGCATTATCGGCCGGCGGTCTGCCGGTTCAGGGGCAGGCAGGAAGGACCGGTCGATAGCTTCGAAAGCCAGGGAAATCGTCGTATACTGCCGGAACACTTTGTATCCGGCAGTACCCATTCCTGGGTCTGCTGTCGGTCCCTGCATCAGGCTGATCTATGACCTCACCAAGCAACACATCCACTCCCGATCACAAACCCAGGCCCTGGGTCGACCTATTAGTCAGCATCGTTATCCCGTCAGTCATACTGATGAAATTCAGTGGCGAAGCACACCTGGGCCCAGTTAATGCCTTGATCATTGGTCTGGCGTTTCCGCTGGGCTGGGGGTTGTTCGAGCTGATTCGCTATCACAAAAAGAATTTCATCGCGGTGCTGGGCCTGATCAGTGTCGGCCTCACCGGCGGTATTGGCCTGCTCGAACTGGACGCCGGCTGGCTGGCGGTAAAAGAGGCTGCGGTACCCGCGGTGATCGGGCTGGCGGTGCTGATTTCCACCCGTACCAAATACCCGCTGGTGCGCACCCTGCTGTACAACCCGAAAATTCTGGATGTGGATAAGATTCACCGGTCGCTGGAAGAGAAGGGCAGTGTTGATGAGTTCGAGGCACGGTTGTTGAAGGCCAGCTACTTCTTTGCCGGTACTTTCCTGTTCTCCTCGATCATGAACTACGTCATTGCCCGCTGGATAGTCACCAGCCCGTCAGGCACAGAAGCCTTCAACGAAGAACTCGGCAAGATGACCCTGGTCAGCTATCCGATGATCGCCATTCCTTCGATGATCATGATGATGCTGATTTTCTATTACCTGTGGCGCACCATTCGGCGCCTGACCGGTTATACGTTGGAAGAGGTGATGGCACCGCATATCGCTGAAAAAGAAAAGAAAAAATCGATGTCCCAGGAATAATTGGAAACTGAAACAGGCATAAAAAAAGCGGCGCGGATCAGAGATCCAGCGCCGCTTTTTTTTGCCCTGAGCAGGGCTTTCGTTACACGTCGAGGTTGGTGACTTCCAGTGCGTTGGTCTGGATAAAGTCCCGACGCGGCTCGACGTCGTCACCCATCAAGGTGGTGAAGATCTGGTCGGCGGCAAAGGCGTCCTCGATGGTCACCTTCATCATCCGACGGGTTTCCGGATCCATCGTGGTCTCCCACAGCTGTTCCGGGTTCATCTCACCCAGTCCCTTATAGCGCTGGATGTTCAAGCCGCGCTGGGCTTCTTTCATCAACCAGGCCAGGGCGCCCTCGAACGTCAGCACCGACTGTTTGCGCTCGCCACGCTGGATGTAGGCCCCGTCTTCGATCAAGCCATCGAGGGTCTCGCCCATGCGTGCGATGGCAGCGTAAGACGACGATTCGAAAAACTCGTGGTTGAACACATGCTCATGGGGAATGCCGTGAACATAGATAGTGACCTTGGGCAGGAACAGGTCGCGCTCCGGGTCCTTGGTCACCGAGAAGGTGTACTTGGTACCGGTGCGGGTATCCAGAGCCAGGCCGTCACCCAGGCGTGCTACCCAGCGTGCCACAGACTCTTCGTCGCGCAGGTGTTCAGACTTGAGGGTGACGTTGTCCAGCATCTGCTCCAGCACCTTCGCCGGATAAGCGCGGGACAGGCGTCCGATCATGTTCATCACCGCCTGGTAATCCTTGACCATGGTTTCCAGCGCGGAATCCTTGATCGCCGGAGCGTCCGCATTTACGAACAGCTGAGCGCCTTCCAGAGCGGTCTGGGTCAGGTAGGCTTCCTTGGCCTTCTCATCCTTCAGGTACTGCTCCTGCTTGCCACGTTTGACCTTGTAAAGGGGCGGCATGGCGATGAAGACATGGCCACGCTCGATGATTTCCCGCATCTGGCGGAACAGGAAGGTCAGCAGCAGGGTACGAATGTGCGAGCCGTCGACATCGGCGTCGGTCATGATGATCAGGGAGTGGTAACGGAGCTTATCCGGGTTGAACTCCTCGCGCCCAATACCGCAGCCCAGGGCGGTGATCAGGGTGCCGACTTCTGCAGACGACAGCATCTTGTCGAACCGTGCTTTCTCGACGTTCAGGATCTTACCCTTGAGCGGCAGGATCGCCTGGGTCTTGCGATCGCGACCCTGCTTGGCACTGCCACCGGCGGAATCACCCTCCACTATGAACAGTTCGGAGAGGGCAGGGTCCTTTTCCTGACAGTCAGCCAGCTTGCCGGGCAGACCGGCAATGTCCAGCGCACCCTTGCGGCGGGTCATGTCACGAGCCTTCCGGGCGGCTTCGCGGGCGCGGGCGGCCTCGATCATCTTGTTGACGATCAGCTTGGCTTCGTTCGGCTGCTCCTGCAGGTAGTCCGCAAAGCTCTGGTACAGCTCCTGCTCAACCGCCGTTTTCACCTCGGAAGAGACCAGTTTGTCCTTGGTCTGGGAGGAGAACTTCGGATCCGGCACCTTGACGCTGATGATGGCGGTCAGGCCTTCCCGAGCGTCGTCACCGGAGGTGCTGACCTTGGCCTTCTTGCCCAGGCCTTCCTGCTCAATGTAGTTGTTCATGGAGCGGGTCAGTGCGGCCCGGAAACCAGCCAGGTGGGTACCACCGTCACGCTGGGGAATATTGTTGGTGAAGCAGAAGATGTTTTCCTGGAAGGCGTCGTTCCACTGCATGGACACTTCCACGGCAATGCCGTCTTCGCGTTCACGGTTAAAGTGGAATACCCGGTTGATCGGGGTCTTGTTGGTGTTCAGGTGCTCAACAAAGGCCCGCAGACCGCCTTCGTATTCAAACACTTCTTCCTTGCCACTGCGCTCGTCGGTCAGACGGATGCGCACGCCACTGTTCAGGAACGCCAGTTCCCGCAGGCGCTTGGCCAGGATATCGTAGTGGAATTCGATGTGGGTAAAGGTTTCCGGCGACGGAATGAAATGCACCTTGGTACCGGACATTTCGGTTTCGCCCACTTCTCCAAGCGGAGCGTTAGGCACGCCGTGGGTGTAAGTCTGCTCGTACACCTTGTTGTCACGACGAATGGTCAGGGTCAGGGTAGAGGACAGGGCGTTAACCACGGAAACACCGACACCGTGCAGACCACCGGAAACCTTGTAGGAGTTGTCGTCGAACTTACCGCCGGCGTGCAATACGGTCATGATGACCTCGGCCGCGGAGACCCCTTCCTCTTCGTGCAGGTCCACCGGGATACCCCGGCCATTGTCCTTAACGGTAATGGATTCATCCGGATGGATGATAACGCCGATTTCGGAGCAGTAGCCTGCCAGAGCTTCATCGATGGAGTTATCCACCAACTCAAAGACCATGTGATGCAGGCCAGTGCCATCATCGGTATCGCCGATGTACATGCCAGGCCGCTTCCGTACCGCATCCAGTCCTTTCAAGACTTTGATACTGGAGGAATTGTAATTCGATTCGCTCATTCGAGACTCCTGAAGGGTGTACCGGTGACCGGCCTACTCGCCGTCCGGGCGATGGTAAGTCCGGCAGGTCCGGCTTTATTCTTCCGTCAATTTGCCATGTTCCACGTGGAACATTCTGTACTCCGGTGCCTGATTATCGGGCCACAGGGCTTCGGGTTGCGGGTGTTCGATGGACGTGATGAACACCTGGCAACGCAGTGCCTGTAGCTTTCGAGCCAGCATGGCCCGGTGACCCACGTCCAGCTCGGCATTAATATCGTCGAGCAAAAACGTCACCTGCTTACCCAGTTCACTTAACACCATGCCTTGGGCAATCTTCATCAAGATAACAAGGGTTTTCTGCTGGCCTCTGGAAAAGGTTTCCGATACTGGCCGGCCCTGAAATTTTAACCGGATGTCAGCTCGATTCGGACCATACAAGGTATGCCCCATCCGACGTTCCTGTTCCCGGTGACTGGCCAGAATATCCAGCAATGACTGGCTACTATCCCAGCCTGGATAAAACTCAAGTTTCAGACCCTGAGTCCATCCGACATCGACTTCCTGAACCAGAGCCTGGAACGCGACCTTGAACCGATCAAACGTGGTTTTTCGGGCCGCGCTGATGCGGTCACTCAGGGCCGCGTACTGACTATCCCAGACCCGTAGCAGGGCTTCGTCTAGTCTACCATTTCTCAGCGTTTGATTCCGCTGTGAAGTCACTCTCTGACACTGTTGCCAGGTTGAGGCAAACGAAGGTTCCACGTGGAACACTGCCCAATCGAGAAATTGCCGGCGTTTACCAGGGCCGCCGGCAACGATGTCGAAAACCCCGGGATCAATGACCGATACCGGCAGGTGCATGGCCAGCGACGACAGGCTGCGAACGCCTTCGCCGTCGACCCTCAGAGTGGTTTCCTTCTGGCTGACATCCCGGGCTATCCCGAGCCGGTGGGCCACGCCAGAAGCATCGGGTTCCGCCGACGCATCCAGGCCCCGATCCAGCCCACCGAACACGGTGAACTGTTGCTCGCCATGACTAACCACCGCCTGATGCCGGCTGACCCGAAACGACCGCCCCAGCCCCAGATAACCAATGGCCTCGAGAACACTGGTCTTGCCGCTGCCGTTTTCGCCGTACAATAAATTGAAGGACGGCGAGAAACTGACCGGGGTAGAGGACAGGTTCCGAAAGTGCTGAGTCTGGAGTTTCACTAACGCCATAAAAACGGGAACTCAACGTGGCGAGGAGGGGAGTTTGAGGCGACCAAAAAAAAGCAGCGTTACCACTTGTGTAACGCTGCCCTAGTGTACAAAAGCCCGCCCGGTAAGGCGAACGCCTTAGTGGAGCATGTTCAATCGTTCATCCATGAACACATCCATTTCCGGCGCCAGGATGTGGACGTAGCGATCGAAGTAGAGAAACTGTTTCAGCAGCAAGGCAAATTCCCGTGGGAAATGCAGGCCGTGGCTCTCGCCGATTTTCACCATATCCATCAGGATGTGGTTTACATCGTCTTCGGCCTGATCGGCTTCATAGGGCACCTGATCCGGCACCATCTTATCCATTTGCTGATACAACCGACGCAGGTCTGCCGCCAGTTCATCGACCAATACCGTCTGATGCGTTACGCCGATGCGAATCATGGCATCGGCCATGCCTTCGAAGTTCCCCACCATCACCGAGGAAATGAAATCGCTGACCGCCTGCCAGGTGTCCGGCTTGATCCGCCCGACAATACCAAAATCGATAAAGCCGACCCGTCCATCTTTCAGCACCATCAGGTTACCGGCGTGCACATCAGCGTGGAAAAATTCACACTGGGTCAGGCTGGCGAACCAGGTGTTCATCGCGGTAATCAGAGTCCGCTCCGGATCCCGTGCGTACCCCCGGATGCTTTCCAGGTCTGTTAACGGTACACCGTGGAAACGCTCCATGGTCAGTACCCGGCGGGTGCTGCAATGTTCATACACCAGCGGTACCGTGGCGTCTTCGTTGTGGCTGTCGTTCAGGAAGTTGCGAAATACCTTCAGGTTATTCGCTTCCTTGATGAAGTCACATTCCTCCATCATGGTGCGCTGGATTTCCTCGACAATCCCGGACAACGAGGTCCAGGACAGTTTCGGTGCCAGCGTCTCCAGAATGCGCGCCGACAGATAGAGGAAATTCAGATCAGTCAGCAGGATGTTTTCCACACCCGGCTTCTGCACCTTGATGACTACGTCCTCACCGGTCACCAGCCGTGCCGCGTGAACCTGGGCAATTGAGGCGGACGCCAGCGCCACCGGATCAATATCCGCGTACACCTGGTCAAGCGGCCGATCCAGTTCGTCGCTGATAATCTTCTTGATCACACCGAAGGGCAGGTTGGGGGTTTTATCCAGACAATACTGGAACTCCTCCACGTACTCCTTCGGGAAGAAGGTGGGGGAGCTGGCGATGAACTGACCCAGCTTAATGTAGGTCGCGCCCAGGGATTCGAAGGTCTGCCGTAACAGACGCGGGGTAGGGGGGCGATCGCCCCGAACCCAATTGACACCGGTACGCCCCAGCACGGACAGGGTCTGTCCAATCCTGAAGGCGCCCTTGATTCCGTTCGTCACGGTGCCCATGGTGTTTCTCCTATAGCCGCATCGGCATAACAACGTACAGGCACCGATTGTCCATCTGGGACTCGATCAGTGCGCTGCTGTTCGGATTGGACAGGGTGATCTTCACTTGATCGTCATCCAGTGCATTCATCACATCCACCAGATAGCCAACGTTAAACCCGATTTGCAGAGATTCGCCCTGGTACTCAACCGGCAGGGCATCTTCGGCTTGTTCCTGGTCCGGGTTGTTGGCAAACACCTGCAATTCGTTCGGCGCCAGATTCAGCCGCACCCCGCGAATGTTTTCGTGGGACAAGATACCGGCACGCTGAAGCGTATTCTTCAGGGTCGACCGATCGGCCAGGACGACTTTGTCGCCACCCCTGGGGATAACTCGGTTGTAGTCCGGGAACTTGCCCTCGATCAGTTTCGAGGTAAAGGTGTAGGCACCGACGGTAGCCCGCAGGTGGTTATCACCAATCACCAGGGTCACCGGTGTTTCCACATCATCCAGCAGCCGAGCCAGTTCCAGCACACCCTTTCGGGGCACGATCACCTGCCGCAGCTCCGGACAACCTGTGGGTAACTCCAGGTGAGCCATGGCAAGCCGGTGGCCATCGGTGGCGACGGTGCGGACATGGCCCTGATCCACTTCCAGCAACAGGCCATTCAGATAATAACGGACATCCTGCTGTGCCATGGCGAATGCCGTGGCATCGAACATTCGCTCCAGTTCTTTCTGCGGCAGCTCCAGACGGAAGCTTTCCGCTTCGTCTTCAACATTCGGGAAATGCTCCGCCGGCAGGGTCGACAGGGTGAAGTGACTTTTTCCACAGCGCAGGTGCAAACGGTCACCTTCCAGCCCAAGCTCCAGTGGCGCTTCTTCACCCAGTGCCCGACAGATATCGGCCAGCTTTCGGGCAGGTACGGTGATACGGCCGGGCTGGTCCACGTGCACCGGAGTAACACGGGCCACCAGTTCCACTTCCATATTCGTGCCGGTCAGCGTCAGAGTATTATCTTCGGCTACCAGCAGAACATTCGACAGCACCGGCATGGTCTGTTTCTTTTCAACCACGCCAGCAATGCTTTGCAGCGGGGTAAGCAGGGATTCACGGCTGATCGTCAGTTTCATGGCACTCAGCATTCTTTTATGTTGAAGGGTGAATGTTTTGCGCTAACGCCCGGCATCAGGTGGTCAGCAATCTCATAAAGTTCTGATAATCCTCGCGGATACCCGGATCAGTCTCCTGCAGTTCCACGATTTTCTTGCACGCGTGCAGCACGGTAGTGTGGTCACGGCCACCGAAGGCGTCACCAATTTCCGGCAGACTGTGATTGGTCAACTCCTTGGACAGCGACATCGCCACCTGACGTGGCCGGGTCACCGTCCGCGTCCGACGCTTGGACAGCAGGTCGGCCACTTTGATCTTGTAATACTCGGCCACGGTACGCTGAATGTTATCGATGCTGACCTGCTTCTCGTGCAGGGCCAACAGATCTTTCAGACTTTCCCGGATAAACGGCGGGGTAATCTCCGAGCCCGTGAAGTGAGCATTCGCTATCACCAAACGCAGCGCCCCTTCAAGTTCTCGAACGTTTGATCGGATCTTTTGGGCGATAAAAAAGGCCGCTTCACTACTGAGTTTTACGTTCGCCTGATCCGCTTTCTTCATCAGGATGGCGACCCGGGTTTCCAGTTCCGGTGGTTCCACCATCACCGTCAGGCCCCAACCAAACCGGGACTTCAAACGCTCTTCCATGTCGACAATTTCCTTGGGAAAGCGATCACAGGTAACGATGACCTGCTGTCCGCCTTCAAGCAAGGCATTGAAGGTGTGGAAAAACTCTTCCTGGGAGCGCTCCTTGCGGGCAAAAAACTGAATATCATCGATCAGCAGCGCGTCCACCGACCGGTAATAGCGCTTGAACTCGTTAATCGCGTTCAATTGCAGCGCCTTGACCATATCCGCCACAAACCGCTCCGAGCGCAGGTAGGCCACCTTGGCTCCTGGTTTCCGCCGAACAATCTCATTACCGATCGCATGCATCAGGTGAGTTTTACCCAGGCCCACGCCGCCATAGAGGAACAAGGGGTTATAGGCTCCGCCCGGATTCTCCGCAACCTGCATCGAGGCCGCCCGGGCCAACTGGTTCGACTTACCCTCTACAAAGGTATCGAAGGTAAAGCCTTCGTTGAGGAAACTCTGGTGCTTGATGTCGCCCTCGACCTGAACCGGCCGACGCTCGTTACTTGGTTGACTTGGTTTGGCGCGCACCGAGGTATTGTCACCGGCACTAACCGCGACACCTTTTTCTTCTTCGGTAACCCGGCTGCCGCTTTCTTCCTGAACCGCACCACTGGATCGAACCGGGACCTCGGACCGGCTCACCGGCTCACTGTTCCGCGGCGCAGAGCCAACCTTCATATTTACACGGGGAGCCTGGCCTCCGTTCAGATCCTTCAACACTTCTTCTATACGCCGAAGGTATTTCTCATTCACCCAGTCCATAACAAACCGGTTGGGGGCGAACAACATCAGCTGCCCCTCCCTGAGATCGGACTGCAGGGGTCTGAGCCAGGTGTTGAACTGTTGTGCGGGAAACTCGTCCCGGAGTACTTCAAGACATTGATGCCACATGGTGTTCGGCACGACAGCCTGCTCCTGATAACCCAGAAATGTCTCAGATCAGAATAGCGAGACATCCAATCCAAAGAGATAACGCGAGATTCTAACCCGATGGGCCCACCAGTGAAAGACCGCCGCCTATTTCATGAACAGGCTGTGGAAATAAAAGAATATATTTATCATTTAGTTACGGACTTACCTACAGCCTTGTGTACAGAAAATTCTTTCAAAACTGTTATCCACACCCCCCTGTGCAAACCCTGCCTTCAACCCTGTGTTTAACCCTAGGACCAAACGGTGGATAACTAACAGGTGATCCCCCGAAGTCACTTATGCACATTTCGTGGTGCCATTGTCCACAGGGCTCATCGGTATTTGTAAGCCCCCTTATCATCTCCGTAACTTACTGGCTAAACAGCTTTTTCGTTGCTTATCCACAGAAAACAGGCTCAGTAATAACAGTAATAATTAATCCCTAAAGAGAATTCTAAAAGAACCTATAGATTCTATTACCGGGTCTGACGTGTCCGGCCCATGAGCACCTGTGAAAACCACTTATCGATACCCATTGAACTTTCCCCAGCATTTGCATATCATGCCGCTCCTGTTTTGGCTGTACATTTTCCAGCCACATACGAATTTTCAACTTACGAATTGTGAGATCATCACCATGAAGAGAACGTTTCAACCAAGCGTCCTGAAGCGTAAGCGCGTACACGGTTTCCGTGCCCGTATGGCCACTGCCAACGGTCGCAAGGTTATTTCCCGTCGTCGTGCCAAAGGCCGCGCACGTCTGTCAGCGTAACCAGCGCGCCTCATGAAGGCTTTGAGTTTCCCGAAATCGCACCGTCTGCTCAGACCGGCTGATTACGGCAAAGTCTTCGATGACGTACAGCTGAAAGTTCCGCACAGGAATTTTCTGATCCTGGCGACACCGAATAATCTCGGACACGCCAGGATCGGTTTGATTTTTTCCAAGAAAAATCTGAAGCTTGCAGTCCAGAGAAACCGGATTAAGCGACAGGTTCGGGAGACCTTTCGGCACCAGACCGATTACCCCGGCCTGGATATTGTCGTTCTCGGCCGCCAGGGGCTGGCCAATCTGGAAACCCCAACGGTTACGGCTGCGCTCAACGATTTGTGGCGTCGACTGAAGCGGAAACACCAGCAATCGGTGTCTTCAAACGCAACATCAGCACAACCAGCCGGCAAAGGATCGGGTTGATGCGTAAACTCTTGCTTGTTCCTATCCGTTTCTACCAGTACGCCCTCAGTCCCATGATGGCCAGTCATTGCCGCCATTATCCAACCTGTTCACAATACGCCGTTGAAGCGATCAACCATCACGGTGCATTGAAGGGACTGATTTTCGCTAGCCGCCGGTTATTAAGATGTCATCCCTGGGCCGAGGGCGGTTATGATCCAGTGCCTGGTATGGCACAATCCGAACGCAGCAAAACCGTAACACCCTGCCTGAAGGCTGAGCTCTCCCACACTACAACCCAGACCAGACAGTAACTCTATGGATATTCAACGCATCGTATTATTTGCCGGCCTGGCTATTGTCAGTTATCTGATGGTGCTTGCCTGGAATGAGGACTACCATCAGCAGCCGCAAACCGAACAAGTGGTCCAGACCAACACCGGTTCAACCACCAGCGGCGAAGACAGCATGGTGCTTCCTGAGCAGAACCAGAGCACAGGCACCAGTGAGGAGTTCAGCACGCCGGAGAGCGGAGAGCAGATCGCCACCGCGACAGATTCCGACGTTACCGTTGAAAACCAGTTTGTTACCGTTCGCACCGACGTCTTTGAGCTCACTATTGACCGGGTCAGTGGCAATCTTATCCACAGCTCGCTGACCGATTACGACAAGTCCCTGAACAGCCGGGAACCATTGAAGCTGCTGACCAACACCAACAGCCGCACCTACGTCATGGAAAGTGGCTTGATTGGCCGCAATGGCCCGGATAGCCGTGCCAATGGCAGCGCGCCGGTGTATCAGACCACCTCTGCCAGCTATGAACTGTCTGACGGCCAGGACCAGTTGACCGTTGATCTGACCTACACCACCAATGACGGCGTCAAGATCACCAAACGCTATCAGTTTGAGCGCAACAGCTATGAAATCGGCGTGCGCTACCTGATCGACAACCAGTCCAATGAGACCTGGAAAGCCAATTTCACCGGTAAGATCGTCCGGGACCAGGCTCCCGACCCCACCGCGCAGAACAGCATGGGTATTCAGGCGTTCCTGGGCATGGTGATGAGTTCTTCGGAAGATCCTTACGAGAAGTTCGATTTTGGTGATCTGTCGGAAACTCCGATCAATCAGTCGGTTACCAATGGCTGGTTGGCCTTCCTGCAGCACTATTTCCTGACTGCCTGGGTACCGGAGCCTGATCAACCGGCCCAGTTCCAGACCACCCGTCGCGGGCCCCTGTACGTGATGGGCTTTGTGTATCCGGCCACCACCGTGGCTGCAGGTGACACTGTGGAAGTGGGCGCCCGCGCCTACGTCGGCCCAAAGATCATCGATCGACTGGAAAATGTTGCACCGAACCTCGACCGCACCGTCGATTTCGGCTTCCTGTTCTTCATTTCGCTGCCGCTGTTCATCATTCTGGAGTGGTTCTACGGCCTGGTGGGCAACTGGGGTGTCGCCATCATCCTGCTGACTGTGCTGGTCAAGGGCGTTTTCTTCCACCTGTCGGCCACCAGTTACAAGTCCATGGCCAAGATGCGAGCGGTAGCACCGCAGTTGACCCGCTTGAAGGAACTGTACGGCGACGACCGACAGCGCATGTCCCAGGAAATGATGGCGCTGTACAAGCGTGAAAAGATCAATCCGCTGGGCGGCTGCCTGCCGATCCTGGTGCAGATGCCGGTGTTTATCTCCCTGTACTGGGTACTGTTCGAGAGCGTGCAGTTGCGTCATGCCCCGTTCATGCTCTGGATTCAGGATTTGTCCCAGATGGATCCGTACTTCATTCTGCCGATCCTGATGGGCGCCAGCATGTTCCTGCAAATGCACCTGAACCCGACACCGCCGGATCCAATGCAGGCCAAGATCATGAAGATGATGCCGCTGATCTTCACGGTATTCTTCCTCTGGTTCCCGGCCGGTCTGGTACTGTACTGGCTGGTGAACAATATTCTGTCGATCAGTCAGCAGTGGTACATTACTCGCAAGATTGAAGCAGAGACGGCTGGTAAAAAGTACTGATCGGTATTTTTGATCCGACCCAGACAGAGGCTCCGTGAAGGAGCCTCTGTTGTTTGTGCCCGAAGGAATATTCATGAGCCAGACAGCAGACACAATTGCCGCCATAGCCACTGCCCCCGGCCAGGCCGGCGTAGGCATTGTCCGGGTGTCGGGCCCAGCGGCCGCGGACATCGCCCGACAAATGCTGGGCTTTGTCCCCAAGCCGCGCTACGCCCATTACGGCCCTTTCCTGGACCAGAATGGTGGCCTGATTGATGAAGGTATCGGGTTGTTCTTCCCGAACCCACATTCCTTCACCGGCGAAGATGTGTTTGAACTCCAGGGCCATGGCGGCACGGTTATCCTCGATCTGCTGCTGCGGGAAGTGTGTAGCCGTGGGGCCCGATTAGCGCGGCCGGGGGAGTTTTCCGAGCGGGCTTTTCTGAACGACAAGCTGGACCTGGCCCAGGCCGAAGCCATCGCCGACCTCATCGAAAGCAGTTCGGAGCAGGCCGCCCGCTGTGCTGTGCGCTCCATGCAGGGAGTGTTCTCCCGCCGTGTCGACGATCTGGTGGATGCGGTAACCCACCTGCGCATTTACGTGGAAGCGGCCATCGACTTTCCCGAAGAGGAAATCGATTTCCTGGCCGACGGCAAGGTCGCTGGTGATCTGCAAAAGTTGCTCGACCGGTTGGAAACCATCCTCGGCGAGGCCCAGCAAGGCACTATCCTCCGGGATGGCATGAAGGTGGTGATCGCCGGCCGCCCGAACGCTGGCAAGTCGAGCCTGCTCAATGCCCTGGCCGGTCGCGAGGCGGCCATCGTGACTGCCATTGAAGGCACCACCCGGGATGTGTTGCGGGAACACATCCACATCGATGGCATGCCGCTGCACATCATCGACACCGCCGGCCTGCGAGAGAGCCCGGACGAGGTTGAGCAAATCGGCATTGCCCGGGCCTGGGATGAAATTGCCCAGGCCGACCGGATCCTGCTGATGGTGGACGCCACCACCACCGAGCAGACCGAACCCCACGAGATCTGGCCAGACTTTATCGACCGCTTACCTGCCAATGCCCCGGTTACTGTGGTGCGCAATAAGGTCGACCTGTCTTCAGAAACCGTGGGCTTCACCAACGCCGACAGCGGTACTGCGCCGGTGATCCGGCTGGCAGCGAAATCTTCCGACGGCCTGGACGTGCTGCGGGATCACCTCAAGCAGTGTATGGGCTTTGCCAGCACCACCGAAGGTGGCTTCCTGGCCCGGCGCCGGCACCTGGACGCCCTCGAGCGGGCGCGTGCGAACCTGTTGCAGGGGCAGGGCCAGCTGGAAGGTTATGGTGCCGGCGAACTGCTTGCCGAGGACCTGCGTGCGGCCCAAGACGCCCTGGGCGAAATCACCGGGCATCTGAGTCCGGATGAACTGCTGGGCAAAATCTTCTCCAGTTTCTGCATCGGAAAGTAATGGCAGATTGCCGGCATGCCGGCGGTCAGCCTGGTTTTTGTTTCAGCTCCGTTACCAATTGATACGTTTTTATCTCCCAATCGGGGAACGCAGAGCGGTAATCTAGCGTTCTAATTAGGGAATTTACTTATTGAGTACTCTGGGGAGTAAAGGTGTGATCAAACGAGTAGCAGGTTTCGTCACGGTGGCAGTGGCGCTGATGGCGTCCACAACCACCGTGCAGGCAGAAGAACGGCTCTATCTCTACACTGAGAATTTTCCTCCGTACAACATGAGTGCCTCCGGGCGGGCGTTTGAGCATAACCAGGAGGACATCGACGGGTTGTGTACGGAGCTGGTGGTGGCGGCGCTGAAGCAGACCGATCTTGACTATCGCATCAAGCTCCGCAACTGGGACTACGGTTATAACCGTGCCCTGAGCAAAGAAAACCACGGCATCTTCTGTACCACCTACACCGAGGAGCGGGCGCCGCTGTTCAAGTGGGTGGGGCCCCTAACTGACAACCTGTGGACAGTTTTCGCACCACCGGGTTCTGACTTCAAGATGGACGAGCTTTCGGACGCCAAGGGCATGGTGTTCGGTGGATACCGGAACGACGTAAAATCGGAATACCTGATCAAGAAGGGCTACAAAGTATCGGCGCTGGACAGCGATGACCTGAACCCGAAGCGACTGGAATTGGGCCAGATCGATCTCTGGCTGGCCGACCGCCTGGGTGGCCCTTACGTGGCGTCACAGCAAAATGTTGAAGGTCTGGTCCCGGTGTTCTCGTTCAACGATACCCAGTTATTCCTGGCCCTGAACCTGGAGACATCGGACGAGGTCGTAGCCAAGTTGCAGAGCGGCCTGGCAGCCATCCGTGAATCTGGTATGTTTGAGGCCATTGAAACCAAGTACGGACTTTAATCAGGATGTTTAGTATGCAGCTTGGCCTTACCACCCAAAGCCTTCGCTCTATCTCAACGGTGGGCGGGCTGCTGCTGTGTCTGGTATTGGTTGGTTGCAGTTCCATGTATTACAGCGCCATGGAAAAGCTGGGCATTGAAAAACGCGAGATTCTGGTCGATCGGGTCGAAGACGCCCGCGATGCCCAGACCGATGCGCAGGAAACCTTTCGTTCCTCGCTAGAGCGGTTCCAGAGTGTGGTCGAGACACCGGACACGCCTTTGCAGGAGAAATACGACACCATCCGCACGGCGTTCGAAGACAGCCAGGACGTTGCCGAGGAAGTGCGTGACCGGATTGATGCGGTGGAGGATGTTTCTGAGGCGCTGTTCGACGAGTGGGAGGACGAGCTCGAGCTCTACGAAAGCGCGTCCCTGCGCCGCAATAGCGAACGTCAGCTGCAAGACACTCGCAGTCGGTACAATACCCTGATTGCCCGCATGCACCGTGCCGAAGCCAAGATGGCTCCGGTACTGGAGGCGTTTGAGGATCAGGTGTTGTTCCTGAAACATAACCTGAACGCCCAGGCCATCGGTGCCCTTGAGCAGGAACTCAGCCAGATTCGAGCCGACGTGGATCGCCTGATCCAGGATATGGAAGATTCGATTGCCGAATCTGAGGCCTTTATCGAGCAATTTAGAACCACCAATCAGTAATCCAGATTGGTTGATCTGTCCGAGGGAAGCCGTTGCGGCTTCCCTTTTTTGTTTTTGCCTTAACCGGTCCGTTGCAGGTCTCCGGTATTCACGGGTTGCAAAGCCTCGGTCGCACTTCGATTACCGAGAAAGTCGGGCCGTGGCTTGTTGCCACAGAACGGCTGCTCCAGCTGGTTTTCCACGCTGTTGTAGACGAAGAACAGGTTGCTGCGCGGCCAGGGTGACATGTTGGCATTGGAGGCGTGCAGGGTATTGCACTCAAAGATAATCAGGGAGCCGGCCGGACCGGTTGGCGCCTTGATCCCGTGCTGATCGACGATGCGCCCGAGGTCCCGTTCATTGGGTACGCCCAGTTCCTGCTTCTTGAGCGAGGACTGATAATTGTCTTCAGGAGTGCGACCGACGCAGGGTACAAAGGTCTTGTGGGAGCCAGGTACCAGCATCAGCGGCCCGTTGAATGGCGTGTTGTCGGTCAGGGCGATGGAAAAGCTGACGGCGCGCATACGCGGCATGCCATCCTCGGCGTGCCAGGTCTCGAAGTCGGAATGCCAGTCGAAGCCCTTGCCGTGGAAACCGGGTTTGAAATTGATCCGGGACTGGTGGATGTAGGCGTCACTGCCCAGCAACTGGTGCACCATGTCCAGGATCTTTGGATCCCGGGTCAGGCGATCGAAGCGCGGCGAAAGCTCATGAATACCAAAAATGGACCGGATTTCCTGTTTGCCCGGCTCGGTGATAGTGCCTTCTGAACGCAGCACGTTATCGTCGCGTTCGTAGGCACGGAGATCCTGCTGAAAGCGCCGTACGGTCTCGGCATCCAGGAAATTGTTGAACACCAGAAAGCCATCACGCTCGTATTGAGCCAGCTCCGATTCGCTCAACGGACCTTGCGTGCGATCCGCACCGGTGCTGTGGATAACAGGCTCGAGACGCTCAAAGGCTTGGCTCGGGCGCTCAAGGCGGGTGGGATAAAAGTCGTCAGCACGAGTTTCCATATTCGAACCTCCTTCTTTTATGCTCGCGTTGGTGTGTGCTCACCTCATGGGTTAAACGTGAATGGAATAAGTCCCTTTGTGGAGTTGAGGATGAACTGGCTGAAATTCAAGCCAGAAAATCCCGGGCGTACCCGGGATTTCCTCAATGGGTTAATCAGCCGGTGAACGCCATGTCCTCGGCGTCGATTTGCATCAGGTTACGGGTTGGACTGAGCATGCTGGTAGCGTGCGCTTGGGCCCGGGGCAGCAGGCGCTCGTAATAGAACTCTGCGGTCGCCAGCTTGGCCTGGTAGAAGGCTTCGGAATCTTCACCACCGTTCGCCAACTTATCCACAGCCACTGCCGACTGACGCAGCCACATGTAAGCCATGGTGACGTAGCCGCTGTACATCAGGAAATCGTACGCGGCAGCGCTGACCACATCGCGATCCTTACGGGCAGCCAGCATTACCCGTACCGTCAGCAGATTCCACTGCGCAGTCAGTTTCAGCAACTCCACGGCGAACGGCCGCAGCCGCTTGTCGGCCAGCTGTTTGCGGGCAAAGTTGGCAATCTTTAGGGTAAACTCCCGAACCGCGCCGCCCTGGGTCATCACCAGGACTTTGCGACCGAGCAGATCCAGGGCCTGGATGCCGGTAGTGCCCTCGTACAGGGTAGCAATCCGGGTATCGCGCACAATCTGTTCCATACCGTGCTCGCGGATGTACCCGTGGCCGCCGAACACCTGCATGCCCAGGTTGGCCGCCTCGCAACCCATTTCGGTGAGGAAGCCTTTCAGGATCGGCGTCAGGAAGCCTAGCTTGTCGTCGTATTTCGCGGCCTTGTCCAGGTCACCTTCGGTGTGGCCTTCCACCATGTGGTCGGCCAGTCGGGCGGCGTAATAGAGCATGGCCCGGCCACCCTCGGCGACGGCTTTCTGGGTAAGCAGCATGCGGCGGACATCACCGTGGTGGATCAGGGCGTCGGCGACCTGTTCCGGTTCCTTCTTGCCGGACAGTGCGCGCATGGAGCGGCGGTCCCGGGCGTAGTCCAGCGCCCACTGATAGGACAGCTCGGCCGGCCCAACGCCCTGGATGGCGGTGCCAATACGGGCGGTGTTCATGAACGTGAACATGCAGTTCAGGCCTTCGTTTTCCGGGCCGATCAGGAAGCCGGTAGCACCGTCAAAGTTCATGACACAGGTGGCTGAGGCCTTGATCCCCATCTTCTTTTCCAGGCTGCCGCAACTCACGCCGTTGCGCGGGCCAACGCCGCCATCTTCTGTGGGCAGGAATTTAGGCACGATGAACAGACTGATGCCACGGGTGCCCTTGGGCGCATCCGGCAAGCGCGCCAGCACAATGTGGACAATGTTTTCGGTCAGGTCGTGGTCACCGGAAGAAATGAAAATCTTGGTGCCGGTGAGCTTGAAGCTGCCATCGGCCTGGGGCTCGGCCTTGGTTTTCACCTGGCCCAGGTCGGTGCCGCATTGCGGCTCGGTCAGGCACATGGTGCCGCCCCAGCGGCCCTCGGTCAGGGGCGTCAGATAGGTGTGCTTCTGGTCGTCGCTGCCGTGCAGAAAAATGGTGTTCATGGCGCCCAGGGACAGGCCCGGGTACATGGAGAACGACCAGTTGGCGGTGCCCATCATTTCCTGCTTCAGCAGGCCCATGGACGCGGGCAGGCCCTGGCCACCAAATTCCTCGGGCGCCGACAGGCCCTGCCAGCCGCCCTGGGCGTACTGGTCATAGGCAGCCTTGTACCCGGCAGGAGTGGTTACTTCACCATCGGTCAGGGTGCAGCCCTGTTCGTCGCCGCTCTGGTACAGCGGGCTCAGGACTTCTTCACAGAACCGGCCGCATTCGGTAAGAATGGCGTCCACAATATCGGGGCTGGCGTTGGCACCGCTGGCGAGGCGCTGGTAATGCCCGGGATAGTCAAACACTTCATTAAGCAGGAATTTCATGTCGCGCAATGGCGCTTTATAAACCGGCATAACGGTTCCTCGTAATCCTTGGCTGTGGATAAGTCATCGTTGGGATGAGCCCATTTCTACTGTTGTACGGTATTCCCCCGGCGCTGCCATTGACGAAAACCACCCCCGGTCCTGTCAGAAAAGACAATTGGCCGAAATGACGGGGTTTTCCACAGGCCCCTGATTGTTGATCGGGCATAACCAACAGCGCGTATCTTGTACACAGATCATTCATCCACCTTTTGCCTGCGAGTGTAAAAATCATGCAAAGCCCCTCGGTAAGCGTCTTTGTTGCTGGCCCCGTTCGTCTACTCTGGTTATTGTTTGCGGTGTGGTTGTTGGCAGGGTGCGCCGGAGCTTCCCTGGACGATTACGCCGATCGTGAGCCCGCGCTGATCCCGGCCCAGTTTTTTACCGGTGAACTCTCGGCCCGGGGTGTGGTCAAGGACTACGCCGGTGAGGCCATTCGCACTTTCGATGCGGACATCAGCGCCTCCTGGGATAACGACGGTAACGGCACTCTGGACGAGGTTTTCCGCTTCGACGACGGTGAAGTTCAGACTCGGACCTGGACCCTTACCCCGGTGGACGACGGCTATCGGGCCACCGCCGGCGATGTGGTTGAGCCAGGGCTGATGCAATGGCGTGGTAATGCCATTCACATGAATTACGTGCTGCGGCTGGCGTACGGGGACGGCACCCTGGATGTGCGCATGGACGACTGGATGTACCTGGTGACCCCGGACACCCTGATCAACGAAACTACCCTGAGCAAATGGGGTATCGATGTTGGGGAGATTGTACTGGTGATCCAGAAACGATAAACGAACCCGACGACGTTCACTGATTTTGGAAACTGTGTATGTGGAAGCAATGGCTGGTGGCACTGGGCTTTGTGGTTGTAGCCGCCGGGGCTGCAGTAGGCTATCTGAATCTAGGGTCCGGTGAGCAGGCGCAGAGCGGTCGTGAACGTCCGCCATCGGCCGTCAACACTCGGCTACCCGAGCGGGATACGGTGCGCGATGTCGTCAAGTCAGTGGGTAACCTTGAGGCCCTGAACTCGGTGGAAGTGACCAGCGAAGTCAGTGGCCGGGTGGTGTCGCTGCAGCTGCAGAGTGGCACCCGGGTGGATCAGGGCACGGTCCTGCTGCAACTGGATGATCGCCAGGCCCGGGCGGACCTCCAGGTCATCGAATCCCAGCTCGCCGATGCCCGCCGCCAATACCAGCGCGCCCAGCAATTGCGTTCTAACAACAGTGTTTCCCAGGCCGAAGTCGATGCCTTGCGCACCGCGGTCAGTGTGGCCGAAGCCCAGCGTGAGGCGGCCCGGGTCCGGCTGGAAAACCACCGTATTGAAGCGCCCTTTGCCGGGGTGCTTGGGCTCAGTGACATCGACATTGGCGCCTATGTGAGCGCTGGGACCCCCGTCGCTACCCTGGACGCTACCGACCGGATGGAACTGAATTTTGCCATTCCTGAACGCTTCCTGGGCGAGGTTAGCCTGGGCCAAAGTGTGGCTGGCCTGTCGCCGGCCTACCCAGAAGACCGCTTTACCGGTGAACTGGTGGAACTCGGTACCCGCATCAACCCACTCAGCCGCACCCTGCCAGTACGGGCTTTGATCGATAACTCGGACGGCAAGCTGCGGCCTGGCCAGTTCATGTCCGCCACTTTGATCCTCAGGGAGCGGGTGGCCTTGGTGATTCCCGAACAGGCGGTGATGATCCGCGGCGATGAGCAGTATGTCTTTGTCGCCGAGGACGGCGTGGCCCGCCGGACCCCGGTGACTTTGGGTTCCCGAATGCCGGGCCGGGTTGAAGTGTCTGAAGGCCTCGATTTGGAGGATGCGGTGATCGTTACCGGTCAGGACCGGATCAGCAATGGCGACCGGATTCGGGTCCAGGACGCTGACAACGCGATTCCGGAGAATCGCTTCGTTCAGTCCATGGAGTCCTGAGCGTGGTTTTGTCCGATGTTTCTATTAAACGACCGGTGTTTGCCACCGTCATCAGTCTGCTGATCGTGGTCTTTGGTCTGGCGGCGTTACTGGGTCTGCCGGTGCGGGAGTATCCGGACATTGATCCACCGGAGGTCTCGATCTCCACCGACTACACCGGCGCCGCCGCCGAGGTGGTGGACACGCAGATTACCCAAGTGATCGAGGGTGCGATCAGCGGCATCGAAGGCATCCGCTCGATCGAATCGTCAACCGAACAGGGCGAGTCTCGCACCAGCATCGAGTTTTCCACAGACCGGGATGTGGATATCGCCGCCAATGACGTCCGGGACGCGGTGTCCCGGGTTGCTAACCAGTTGCCCGAGGAAGCCGATCCGTCAGTGGTGCGGAAAGCCGATTCTGACGCCCGGCCGATGATGTGGGTGACGCTCCGCAGTAACGTCTGGGACAGTGCCGAACTCAGTGATTTTGCTGACCGGGCCCTGGCCGACCGATTGTCGGTGCTGGATGGTGTTGCCGATGTCTTCATCGGTGGTGAACGCCGTTACGCCATCCGGGTCTGGCTCGACCGGGAGCGGCTGGCGGCCCGGAATATCACCGTGGCGGAAGTCGAAGCGGCGCTGCGGTCCAACAACGTGGAACTGCCGGCCGGCTCGGTGGATTCTTCCACCCGTAACTTCACGGTCCGGGCCGAGGGCCGAGTGTCGACGGTGGAGGAATTCCAGCGCCTGGTCATCCGGCGCGACGGCAATGACCTGCTGCGGCTGGGCGAGGTTGCCAATGTCGAGATGGGCGTGGAATCCGATGTTGGTCGTTTGCGCGCCAACGGTCAAACCGCCATTGGCATGGGCATTATCCGTCAGTCCAAGGCCAATACCGTGGCGGTGTCCGATGCGGTTCAGGCCGAACTCGAGAACATTCGGGAAACCCTGCCCCCGGAAGTCACCATCGCCGAGAGCTACGATGAATCGATCTTTATCCGCGCCTCCATTAAGGAGGTAGTGATCACCCTGGCTATTGCCGTCTCCCTGGTGATCCTGGTGATTTTCCTGTTCCTGCGTTCCTGGCGGGCCACCCTGATTCCGGCGGTGACCATTCCGGTGGCCGTGATTGGCGCCTTTATCGGCCTCGGTTTCCTGGGCTTTTCCATCAACGTGCTGACCCTGCTGGCGGTGATTCTTGCCATCGGCCTGGTGGTGGACGATGCCATCGTCATGCTCGAGAACATCCAGCGCCGCATCGATAACGGCGAGCCGCCGCTGCTGGCGTCTTACCGGGGCGCGAAACAGGTGGCCTTCGCCGTGATTGCCACCACCCTCACGTTAGTCGCGGTGTTTGTGCCCATCTCGTTCATGGGCGGCAATGTCGGCCGGCTGTTCGCCGAGTTTGGTTTCACCCTGGCGGCTGCCGTAGTGGTGTCCAGCGTGGTAGCGCTCACCCTGGCACCGATGCTCTGTTCCAAGTGGCTGCGCCACAGCCCGGAAACCGCCGAGGGCCACCGCTTGTGGGCGGCCAGTGAGAAGGTGCTCGATGGCCTGACCCACGGTTACCAGCGCCTGTTGCGGTTCGCCCTGAACCAGCCGGGGCTGTTGCTGGGATTGGGGCTGGCCGGGATGATCCTGGCTGCGGTGGTGTACCCGCAATTGCCTCAGGAACTGGCGCCGACCGAGGACCGGGGTATCATCATCATGCCGACCAGTGCACCGCGGGGCTCAACCGTGGAATTCACTGATCACTATGTACGTCAGGCCGAGGCCGAGCTGCTGCCTTACCTGGAATCCGGTGCGGCTGACCGCTTGCTGTCGATCGTTGGCTTTCGGGATGAGGAAGACAACGCCTTCATGATCATGGGCCTGGCGCCCTGGGAAGAACGGAGTACCAAGCAACAACAGATCACCAGTGAGTTGCGGGGCAAGCTGAGCCAGATCTCGGGTATCCGGACGGTGGCGGTGAACCCGCCGGGGCTGGGCCAACGGGGCTTCAACCAGGAGGTTCAGTTTGTCGTGGCCGGTCCGGATTACGAATCGGTCCAGGCCTGGAGCGACGAGTTGGTGGAGCGGGCCAAGGACAACCCCAACCTGCTCAATCTGGACACGGATTTTGAACTGACCCGTCCGGAATTGCGGGTGTCGATTGATCGCGAGCGCGCCGCCGACCTGGACATTACCATCGAGGATGTCGGTCTCACCCTGCAGACCATGCTCGCGTCACGCCAGGTGACCACCTATCTGGATCGCGGTCGCGAGTACGACGTGATTGTGCAGGCAGCGGATGCCGATAGGGCGACCCCGGCGGACCTGGGCCAGATTTTCCTGCGCCCCCGCGAGGGCGGCGCTCTGATTCCCATGCAGGCCCTGGTGTCGATCAAGGAAACCGGTGCCAATCCGGATTTGCGTCGCATTGACCGGCTGCCGGCGGTGGTGATCAGTGCGTCTTTGGCCGATGGTTACGATCTGGGCTCGGCCCTGAACTATCTGAATAACCTGGCTGTGGATAACTTGCCTCCGGAGGCGCGGGTTAGCTACCAGGGCCTGTCCCGGGAATTCCAGGAATCGTCCGCTGCCATCTATCTGACCTTCGGGTTGGCCTTCGTGATTGTGTTCCTGGTGCTGGCTGCCCAGTTTGAAAGCTGGATCCACCCGTTGATCATTATGCTGTCAGTACCGCTGGCGGTGACCGGCGCTTTGCTGGCGCTCTGGTGGTCGGGCATCAGCCTGAACATCTACAGTCAGATTGGCATCATCATGCTGCTCGGCCTCATGGCCAAGAATGGCATCTTGATTGTCGAGTTTGCCAATCAGATGCGGGACCGGGGCTACGCCGTCAAAGACGCCATTCTGGAAGGAGCCAGCCTGCGTTTTCGGCCGGTACTGATGACCACCATTTCCACCGTGTTTGGGGCTGTGCCCCTGGTGATTGCCACCGGAGCCGGCGCCGAAAGCCGTGCGGCGATTGGTGTGGTCATCCTGGGTGGGTTGGTGTTCGCGACCACGCTGACCCTGTTCATCATCCCGGTGCTGTACAACCTGCTGGCGCGCTTTGCCAAATCGGCCAATGCGGTGGAGAAGGAGTTGGAACGTCAGGCCGGTGGACCGGCCGGGGGCTCTGTTACCTCAGCCGCACCGCAAATGCGGGCCGACGATTTCTGACCTCGACCGCGGGTTCAGTGGTCGAGCCAGCCCGCAGAGTCACAGAGTCGATGGGAATGACATCTGGCCCGAGAATACTTCGTCGGGGTGGATGTCCACGCAGAAGACCTGGGCCCCGGCCCCGCTATACAGGCTTGTGGATAAGGTGATGGTGCGTTTGGCGTCGGGTAGGCCGACGTACGGCCGCGAGCTACTGATCTGTTGAGGCCGCTCAAGGGCATTGCGGAAATACTCGCGATGCTCCCAACGAGCGCCGGCCGAGTGGTACAGAGGGTTGAACCGGCGGCGATTCCTATCACTGTCGGTGTGAGCAAGGTTGCCCAGCTGTACGCCGTTGGCATCCAGGACAAAGCAACGTTTTACACCGCTTTGCTCTAACAGGCGCTGGCAGGCTTCCCGGAAATCATGGCCGCGAGCCAGTCCATGGCAGGCATCCATGATTTCAAACCGCAACAGCCGGAGGTAGCTCTCCTGGTTTTGATGGTCCTGCAGGGACCATTCATCGGAGTGGACCAGGACATCATGGAGTCGGGACTCAGACTTATCCACAACGCTATGGGTGATACACTCAGGCCTGCCGAGCAGAAATCCCTGTAACAGATCGGCTTCCGTTGCCAGTGCAATTCTGGCTTGCGCTGTGTTCTCGATACCTTCCAGCAGCACCAGACTGCCGCTTTCTCGGATCATCCGGACCAGGCTTTCCAACAACAATCGGGCCCGGTTGTTCTTTTCGGCATTGACCAGCAGGCTGCGATCCAGTTTTACAATCAGGGGGTTTATTTGCCACAGCCGTTCGAAGTTCGAGTCCCCCATCCCGAAGTCATCAATCGCGATCTGAAAACCCAACGTCTTGGCCTTGTGGATAAACACCATCAACGCTTCGGGGTTGTCCGAGGCTGTCTCCACCAACTCCAGGACTACCCTGTCCGGTTCGATACCGGCGCCATGGCAGTGTGCGGCCAGTCGCTCCAGCGAGGCATCGGGATGCACGCAGGTGTCAGGATTGATGTTCAGGAATAACCAGACCGGACTTTCACCGGCGGCGAAGTTCGCCAGGTGCAGATGCAGCAGGTGCCGATCCAGCTCGGGGGTCTGGTCCAGAGTGGCGGCCTGCTCGAACAGGCTGAGGGGAGAAACCGGCTGATCGTGTTGGCTGACCCGGACCAATGCTTCAAAGCCCACCAGTTTCTGGTGGGTCGGACTCAGGATCGGTTGATACACCGATCTGAAATCGTAGTTGTGGATAATGTCTGGCTCGGAGTGAGCACGGGCATGGCTTCGGCGGGAAAGTCGGACTACGCTGCTCATTCAGCAACCTCGAACCTTGCTGTGGTTGTAGCCGTCCTGGCCGTGGATTGAACGCATTAAAATACACCTAACATGCGGATTTCGTGCCAAAATTAACGAGTGACGGTCAGGCCTGCGGCGACTGGCAGGCAACCGGATGCAACACGAATCAACTCGACGGATTTGCACGACCTCGGTGCGCCCCGGGGTATTATCGACCGCGTTGTGCACTAAAACAGGATGATTCATGGAGCCACAAAGCCAGTTCCGATTGCTGGGGCAACAGCGGTTTTTGCCGTTCTACCTGACGCAGTTCTCCGGCGCCTTTAACGATAATCTCTACAAGAACGCCCTGTTGCTGCTGATCACTTTCAGCGCCGGTGGTCTGATGGGCTTGTCGGTCAATGTCGTGGTCAATCTGGCGGCGTTTCTGTTCATCCTGCCGTTTTTCCTGTTCTCCGGGATTGCCGGGCAACTGGCGGACAACTACGAAAAGGCGCGGATCATTCGCACCGTCAAACTGGCGGAAATTGTCATCATGGCGCTGGCGGCCATCGGCCTGTGGTTTGGCTGGTATGAGCTGCTGCTGGTGTTGCTGTTCCTGATGGGTACCCAGTCCACCTTCTTCGGGCCTGTGAAATACGCGATCCTGCCCCAGGTGCTGGCGGATGAGGAACTGGTCGGCGGCAATGGACTGGTCAGCATGGGCACCTTCGTCGCTATCCTGCTCGGTACCATCGTCGCCGGGCTACTGATGGGCTATGACCTGGCTGCGAAACTGACCGCCGTGGCGGTACTGCTTATGGCGGTACTGGGCTATGTTGCCGCCCGCCAGGTGCCGCCAACCGGCGATCGGAACCTGGCCGGCGCGATTCGGTTTCGACCGGTACAGGAGACCTGGCAGTTGATGGTCATTGCCGCCGAGCGCCGCCGGGTGCTGTTGGCGGTGCTGGCCATTTCCTGGTTCTGGTTCCTCGGCGCTGCTTACCTGACTCAGTTTCCGAATTTTGCCCGCACCAGCCTCCTTGGGGACGAAACCGTAGTCACCCTCTTGCTGTCGACGTTTATTGTCGGGATATCAACCGGTGCCATGCTCTGTGAGCGACTGACTCGGCACCAAATTTCCCTGGTACCGGTGCCTTGGGGCGCTCTGGGACTGACATTGCTGGGCATCGATCTGTTCTTTGCGGTGCCGGAATCGCCGATGCAATCGACCTGGCTAACCCTGCTGACGGACCCGGTGTACCTGCGGGTGCTGTTTGATCTGGTAGGCATTGGCGTTTGCGGTGGCTTGTTCATTGTCCCCTTGTACGCCTTCATTCAGCACGAAACACCGGATCACAAGCGTGCCCGCATCATTGCCGCTCTCAATGTGATTAATGCCCTGTTCATGGTGGTCAGTGCCCTGGTGGGCATTCTGGTGCTTGGCGTACTGGAAGTGACTATTCCCGGATTTTTCCTGTTGTTATCACTGCTTAACGCTTCGGTCTGGCTGGTGGTGTGGCGCCTGCGGCGTTCAGAGTCGGCGAAATCTGTGGATAATTAATTGAATAAACGTCGGAAAACCTCTGGACGCATTTTAATAAAAATAACAAAAACAATATTTTAAGTGCAATTTTAGGGCAGTTAACCCTTGCTTGAAAATGTGGATAACTGTCTTAAAAACTTTTTTAAGAAGAGCTGTACAAGCGTTTGAAAAGCCGGTGTATTTCGGTTATCCACTACCGTCATCCACAGGAAAAGGGCGGGTTTTTCCGCGGCCTGATGCGTTGTCGGCTTTCAACACCGCTCGGCTCTGGTTAAAATTTGCACATTCCAACTGCAATTCGGCGGCCGAGGCGTTATACTCGCCGCCCTGTTTTTATCCCCCGATTTCCGAGGTGAACTGTGGATTTTCCAACCCGTTTCGATGTCATTGTCATTGGTGGTGGTCATGCCGGCACTGAAGCCGCGCTGGCCGCGGCGCGCATGGGCTCTCAGACCCTGCTGCTGACCCATAACATCGAGACCCTGGGCCAGATGTCCTGTAACCCGGCCATCGGCGGTATCGGCAAAAGCCACCTGGTGAAAGAAATCGATGCCCTTGGCGGTGCCATGGCCACGGCGACTGACCGGGCCGGGATCCAGTTCCGGGTACTTAACAGTCGCAAGGGGCCGGCTGTGCGCGCGACCCGCGCTCAGGCTGACCGGGTGTTGTACAAGGCGGCAATCCGGGAAGTGCTGGAAAGTCAGCCCAACCTGACCCTGTTCCAGCAGGCAGCTGATGATCTGATTGTGGAAAACGATCAGGTCACCGGGGTGGTGAGCCAGACCGGGATCCGGTTCAACGCCAAGACCGTGGTCCTGACCACCGGCACCTTCCTGGGCGGAGTTATCCACATCGGTATGCAGCACCATTCCGGCGGCCGTGCCGGTGATGCCCCGGCCAACGCCTTGGCCCAGCGCCTGCGGGAACTGCCGTTCAATGTTGGTCGGTTGAAAACGGGTACGCCGCCGCGGATTGATGCCCGCAGCGTGGACTTCTCGGTGATGGAACAGCAATGGGGCGACAATCCGGCCCCGGTGATGTCGTTCACCGGCAGCCGAGCTCAGCACCCGGAGCAGATCTGCTGTTACGTAACCCGAACCACCGAGCGCACCCACGACATCATCCGCAGCGGCTTTGACCGCTCGCCGATGTTCGCCGGCAGCATCGAAGGCGTTGGACCGCGCTATTGCCCGTCTATCGAGGACAAGGTCAACCGTTTCGCCGACAAGGATTCGCACCAGATCTTTGTCGAGCCCGAAGGTCTGACCACCAACGAGCTTTACCCCAACGGCATCTCCACAAGCCTGCCTTTTGACATCCAGTTGCAGGCGGTACGGTCGATTCCGGGTTTTGAGAATGCCCACATCACGCGCCCGGGCTACGCCATCGAGTACGATTACCTGAATCCGCAGGACCTGCGCCACACCCTGGAAACCAAGTTTATCCAGGGCCTGTACTTTGCCGGCCAGATCAACGGTACCACCGGGTATGAAGAAGCCGGCGCCCAGGGATTGCTCGCGGGCATCAACGCCGCGTTGCGGGCTCAGGACAAAGAGGCGTGGTACCCGCGCCGGGACGAGGCTTACCTGGGTGTACTGGTGGATGATCTGATCACGATGGGGACCAGTGAGCCCTACCGTATGTTCACCAGCCGCGCTGAATACCGGTTGATCCTGCGCGAGGACAACGCCGATCTGCGCCTGACCGAAACCGGCCGCGAGCTGGGCCTGGTGGATGATCATCGCTGGCAGGTGTTCAACGACAAGCGCGAGGGCATCACCCAGGAGCGCCGTCGGCTGGAAACCACCCGGATTCACCCGAATACCGACGCCGGGGAGCGGGCCAACGGTTTCCTCAAGCAGCCGATGACCCGGGACCAGT
Source organism: Marinobacter sediminum (assembly GCF_016820575.1). Classification (GTDB taxonomy): domain Bacteria; phylum Pseudomonadota; class Gammaproteobacteria; order Pseudomonadales; family Oleiphilaceae; genus Marinobacter; species Marinobacter sediminum. The sequence goes on from NZ_JAEMQH010000001.1 coordinate 630,426, forward strand.
CCCTGGCCGAGCTGCTGCGCCGGCCGGAGATCGCGTACAGCCACATTGCCGACATCGGTGCCGACAGCGCCGACGATCCGAACGTTGCCGATCAGGTGGAGATCGAGATCAAGTACGAGGGCTACATCTCCCGTCAGGCGGATGAGATTGAACGCCTGCGCCGCAATGAGAACACCGAATTGCCGGTGGATCTGGATTACGACGTCATTGGTGGCCTGTCTAACGAAATCAAGCAGAAGCTCAAGGAAGTGCGCCCGGAAACCGTCGCTCAGGCGTCCCGGGTTCAGGGCGTGACCCCGGCTGCGGTCAGTCAGATCCTGGTGCACCTGAAAAAGCGTGATCTGCTGCGTAAACAGAGTGCCTGACCTGATTCTATGACTAACGCACTTTGGCAGCGCCAGCTCCGGGACGGGCTGGTGGCGATGGATGTGTCCCTGAGCGAGGCCCAGCAACAGCAGTTGCTAGCCTTCCTGAACCTGCTCAATAAATGGAATCGGGCCTACAACCTGACCGCGGTTCGCGACGAGCGCGAGATGGTGTCTCGGCAACTGCTCGACAGCCTCAGTATTCTGCCCAATGTTACTACCGAGCATCTGCTGGATGTGGGTGCTGGTGGCGGCCTGCCTGGCATCCCCCTAGCCATTGCCCTGCCGGAGCGCCGATTCACCCTGCTCGACAGCAATGGCAAGAAAACCCGGTTTCTGAATCAATGCGTGCTTGAGCTTGGGCTGGGCAATGTCGAGGTTATCCACGGCCGGGCTGAAGCCTGTACGCCGGAGCAGCCGTTCACCCAGATCAGTAGCCGGGCTTTCACTGCGCTCGAGAACCTGGTTACCTGGTGCGGTGATTTGCTGGCAAATGGCGGCGAGTTCCTTGCCATGAAAGGTCAGTTTCCGGATGATGAGGTGGCTGCGCTTCCGGCCGGCTGGCAGGTAAAATCCAGCCATTCCCTGGAAGTCCCCGGAGCCGATGGCGACCGTCACCTGCTGGTGGTCACCCGAGCCGATCATTCCCAGTAACCCGCAAACAGGAGGCGAGACATGGCGCGCGTGATTGCAGTGACCAATCAAAAAGGCGGTGTGGGGAAAACCACCACCTGCGTCAACCTTGCTGCGTCTCTGGCCGCCACCAAGCGCCGGGTTCTGTTGGTGGATATGGATCCCCAGGGCAACGCCACCATGGGTAGTGGTGTGGATAAAAACGCCCTGGAGCTGTCTGGCTACGATTTACTGACTAAGCGCGCCACTGCCGCCGAAGTCACGTTTCTGGCGGAAGCCTCCGGCTTTGATATCCTGCCGGCCAACGGCGACCTGACCGCGGCCGAGGTCGAATTGATGAACGAGATCGGCCGTGAGCATCGGTTGCGTCTGGCCCTGAACACGGTTCGGGATAACTACGATTACATCCTCATCGACTGCCCGCCCTCGCTCAGCCTGCTCACTGTAAACGCGCTATCCTCAGCCGATTCCGTGCTGATTCCCATGCAGTGCGAGTATTACGCGCTGGAAGGCCTGGCGGCGTTGATGAACACGGTTGAACAGATCCAGGAGACGGTGAACCCGAATCTGCAGTTGGAGGGCATACTGCGCACCATGTATGACCCGCGCAACAGCCTGACCCTGGACGTGTCCGGTCAGCTCAGCGAGTATTTCGGCGACAAGGTCTACCGGGCGGTCATCCCTCGTAATGTCCGGCTTGCTGAGGCGCCCAGTTACGGTATGCCGGCGCTGAAATACGACCGTGCCTCGAAGGGAGCGATAGCTTACCTGGCCCTGGCCGGTGAAATGGTCAGGCGTCACGGCTCAAAAAAGACATCCGCGCCGGTGGCGGTGTAACATACCGCCCTGTCACTCAATAACGCACAACGAATTTCAACGGGAAGAATGACTGACACCATGGCGGCGAAGAAACGAGGATTGGGCGAGCGTGGCCTGGGTGCCCTGCTGGCAGGCTCCAAGGTCAATCTCGACCAGGAACTGAAGGATCACGATGGCGAACTGCGGGAGGTTCCCATCGACCTCATCCAGCGTGGCCGCTTCCAGCCACGCCGGGACATGGACCCGGCAGCACTCCAGGAACTGGCGGACTCCATCCGTCAGCAAGGGGTGATGCAGCCAGTCGTGGTGCGTCCCATCGCCGAAGGTCGTTACGAGCTGATTGCCGGTGAGCGCCGTTGGCGCGCCACCCAGATGGCTGAGCTCGACAGCATTCCCGCGATCATTCGGGATGTGCCCGATGAAGCGGCCATTGCCATGGCGCTCATCGAGAATATCCAGCGCGAAAATCTGAACCCGATCGAAGAGGCCTTCGCTCTCCAGCGTCTGCAGGACGAATTTGGCCTGACCCAGGCTCAGGTCGCAGAGGCTGTGGGTAAGTCCCGTACCACCATCACCAACCTGCTGCGCCTGATTGGCCTGACCGAAGACGTTCGCCTGATGCTCGAGCATGGCGACCTGGAAATGGGCCATGGCCGTGCCATGTTGACCCTGCCGCCGGAACAGCAGATGCAGGTCGCCAAGCAGGTGGTCGCCAAATCTCTGTCTGTGCGCCAGACCGAGGCGCTGGTGCGCCGGGTTCAGCAGGAAACGCCGGACCAGAAGTCCGGCCGCGAGGCCTCGGTCGATCCCAACATTCGCGCGCTGCAGGATGACCTGGCTGAGCGCCTCGGAGCCCGGGTCTCCATAGCCCACGGTCAACGTGGCAAGGGCAAGCTGGTGATTGAATACAGTTCACTGGATGAGCTTGACGGAATATTGGGCCATATCCGTTAACGTTTTAGAGAAATCCTCTCGAAACACGTTTTATTCCGAAATCCACCACATGTCGTGACTTTGGTGGTATGAAAACACAACTTGTGTGAAAGCGATGGGATTTGACGGCAGAACTGGTTAATTTACCACCACATTTTCGCGTCGGTTCTGTTGAACACCTATTGGTTAACACATATAATTTCGCGCGCTTGGAGTGACAGTAGGCGGTATGAATTCTAATCGGTCAAGAATCATCCGCCTGCCGCTGGCCCGTTGGTTCGCCATAGAGTTTTCGGCGATTGTCATTTTGAGCTTGTTGTGGAGTTTAGAGAGTCGTTTGGCTGGTTATTCCGCGTTTGTCGGCGGTCTTATATTTATTGTGCCAAACGCGTATTTCGCTCACCGGATGTTCCGGTTTCAAGGCGCGCAAAGTGCGCGTCTGATGGTGGGCACCATGTTCAGGGCGGAAAGTACCAAGATCGCCCTTACCGCAGTGTTTTTTGCGGCCGTTTTCATCTTAATGGAGCCAGTACACGTACCGGCTCTGTTATTCACTTTTGCTGTGATGGTTGTGATGAGTGGCGTGTTGCGCTTCTTTATCCGGCCGCAACCACGGCGATGACTGGACGAGAGCAGTATGGCAGCTGATACCCCAGTAGAGTATATAAAGCACCACCTACAGAATCTCACCTACGGGAAACTCCCGGAAGGCTATGAGCGCGCTGACGGTACCCTAGTGGACGAAGCGACCTGGACGTTTGCAAGAACCGCTCAGGAAGCATCGGACATGGGCTTTATGGCTTTTCACGTAGATACCTTGGGCTGGTCCCTGTTTATGGGTATCGTATTTTTAGGTCTGTTCCGCTACGCCGCTAAAAAGGCGACCACAGGCGTCCCCACTGGTTTGCAGAACGTGGTGGAGATGACCGTTGAATTTATTCAGGGTGTGGTCAGAGATGGCTTCCACGCGCGCAATCCGCTGATTGCACCGCTAGCTCTAACTATCTTTGTCTGGATCCTGCTGATGAACTGTCTGAAGCTGATTCCGGTCGATTATATTCCCTCCATTGCCCATGCCTTGGGACTGGAATACTTCAAGATCGTGCCCACCACCGATCCCAATGGAACCTTCGGTATCTCCATCGGTGTGTTCTTGCTGATCATTTTCTACAGCCTGAAAGTGAAAGGCATTGGAGGCTTCACCAAAGAGCTGTCTATGCAGCCTTTCAACCACTGGTCGCTGATTCCGTTCAACCTGTTCCTTGAAATTCTGGTACTGATTGTCAAGCCAATCAGTCTGGCTCTGCGTCTGTTTGGCAACATGTACGCCGGTGAAGTTGTCTTTATCTTGATTGCGCTTCTGCCGCTATGGATACAGTGGACGTTGAACGTACCCTGGGCGATTTTCCACATTCTGGTGGTAGTGCTTCAGGCCTTTATCTTTACAACGCTGACTGTGGTATACCTCAGCGCGGCGCACGAAGATCACTGATTAAACGCTCTAATACACAAACCCTTAACTATCTGAGAAAACTGAGGAGTCTTCAATGGAAATGGTATTTATTGCAGCAGCGATCATCATCGGTCTGGGCGCTCTGGCGACCGGCATCGGCTTTGGTCTGCTGGGCGGCAAGCTGCTCGAGTCCACAGCTCGTCAGCCAGAAATGGCTAACCAGCTGCAAACCAAAACATTCATCATGGCCGGTCTGCTCGACGCAGTACCCATGATCGGCGTTGGTATCGCGATGTACCTGATCTTCGTTGTTGCTGGTTAATTCAGCCGAAAGAGTCGTGCGCGGTGTCACTTCAGTGAAACCGCGCACGGTTTTCCGGACACCAGGACGCAACGAATAGCAAGAGGTACTGTGCCGTGAATATAAACCTTACGTTAATAGGGCAATCAATTGCCTTCGCTATTTTCGTCTGGTTCTGCGTCAAATATGTATGGCCGCCGATTACGGCAGCCATGGAAGCGCGCCAGAAGAAAATTGCCGACGGCCTTTCTGCCGCAGATCGCGCGTCCCGCGATCTTGAACTTGCGCAGGAAAAAGCCTCCAAGGAAATGCACAAGGCGAAAGAAGAAGCTGCAGCTCTGGTTGATCAGGCTAACAAGCGCGCCGCCCAGATTGTTGAGGCGTCCAAAGACGATGCCCGCAAGGAAGGCGAGCGTTTGATTGAGCAGGCCAGAGCTGAAATTCAACAGGAGCGTGTTCAGGCTCGTGACGCACTGAGGGCCGAAGTGGCAGCACTCGCCGTGGCCGGTGCCGAGAAAATCCTGGAAACCTCTGTAGATGCCAAAGCTCACAGCGAGATGCTGGAAAAGCTGGCCGCAGAACTCTAAAAGAGGGTCACCATGGCAGAACTGACTACGTTAGCCCGACCCTACGCGAAAGCCGTTTTCGCTGCCGCGCAAGACCAGAATGCTGTTGATCAGTGGGATCAGGCGCTGGCTTTCGCTGCTCAGGTAGCGGCTGACCAAGAGGTAAAGAACATCCTGGCCAATCCCGGCCTGTCTGAGCAACGCAAGGCGGAACTCTTCGCAGATTGTTTCGAAGAGCCGCTGCCTGAAGCACTCAGAAATTTCCTGTTGATTCTCGCTGAAAGCAAGCGTCTGGTTTTGTTGCCGGAAATTTCAGCCCTGTTCAACCTGTACCGGGCCGATCTTGAGCGTACGGTGAGCCTGAAGGTGAGCACGGCTTACGAGATGACCGCCGAGCAACAGCAGCAACTGATCGACGCACTGTCCAAAAAGCTGGAGCGCAAGGTTTCCCTGGAAGCCGCGACAGATCAGTCCCTGATCGGTGGTGTAGTGGTTCACACAGGCGACCTGGTTATTGACGCTTCAGTCCGAGGCAAACTGGCCAGAATGGCAAAGGCTCTGGGCTCCTGATTTCAGCACAAGGTTTGAGGACAAAGGCATGCAGCAACTGAATCCATCCGAGATCAGTGACATCATCAAGAAGAGAATCGAGAAGCTCGACATCTCTTCCGAAGCAAAAAACGAAGGTACGATCCTGTCGGTTTCTGACGGTATCGTACTGATTCACGGTCTGGCCGACGTTATGTACGGCGAGATGATTGAATTTGCCAATGGCACGTTCGGTATGGCGCTGAACTTGGAGCGCGATTCCGTTGGTGCGGTTGTGCTGGGCGACTACGAAGATCTGGCCGAAGGTCAGAAGGTTCGTTGTACTGGCCGTATCCTGGAAGTTCCGGTTGGTCCGGAACTGATGGGTCGTGTAGTTGACGGTTTGGGTAACCCGATCGACGGCAAGGGCGAGCTGGGGACCTCCCAGACTTCACCGGTCGAGAAAGTTGCACCGGGCGTTATCGCCCGTCAGTCCGTCGACGAGCCTGTACAGACTGGTCTGAAAGCGATCGATACCATGGTCCCCATCGGCCGTGGCCAGCGTGAGTTGATCATCGGCGACCGTCAGATCGGTAAGACTGCGGTTGCGATCGACGCGATCATCAACCAGAAGAACACCGGTATCAAGTGTATCTATGTTGCGGTGGGCCAGAAGCAGTCTTCCATTGCTGCGGTAGTCCGCAAGCTGGAAGAGCACGGTGCCATGGATCACACCATTGTGGTTGCAGCTGGTGCGGCCGATCCGGCGGCGATGCAGTTCCTCGCTCCGTACTCCGGCACCTCCATGGGTGAATACTTCCGCGATCGCGGCGAAGACGCCCTGATCATCTACGATGACCTGTCCAAACAGGCCGTAGCGTACCGCCAGATTTCCCTGCTGCTGCGTCGTCCGCCGGGCCGCGAAGCATTCCCGGGTGACGTTTTCTACCTGCACTCCCGTCTTCTGGAGCGTGCTTCCCGGGTCAATGCTGATCACGTCGAGCAGATGACCAATGGTGAAGTGAAAGGCAAGACCGGTTCTTTGACCGCTCTGCCGATTATCGAGACCCAGGCCGGTGACGTTTCCGCATTCGTACCGACCAACGTTATCTCCATCACCGATGGTCAGATCTTCCTGGAAACCAACCTGTTCAACTCCGGCATTCGTCCGGCGATGAACGCCGGTGTGTCGGTATCCCGGGTTGGTGGCTCTGCCCAGACCAAGATCATGAAGAAGCTTGGCGGTAACATTCGTCTGGCCCTCGCCCAGTACCGTGAGCTGGCGGCTTTCGCTCAGTTCGCGTCCGATCTGGACGAAGCCACCCGTAAGCAGTTGGAGCACGGGCAGCGCGTTACTGAGCTGATGAAGCAAAATCAGTACAGCCCGATGTCGGTTGCCGAGATGGGTACCGTTCTGTATGCAGCTAACGAAGGCTTTCTGGACGACGTAGAGGTCAACGCTGTGGTCAAGTTCGAAGCACAGCTGATCGACTGGATGCGCGCGGAACAGAAGGACCTGCTCGACAAGATCGGTGCAGAAGGTAATTTCAACGACGAAATTATCGCCGGCCTGAAAGCTGCTTTGGAGAAATTCAAGACCACTCAAAGCTGGTAAGCCCGGAGCCCGCTGCGGCGGGCTCATTGGTCTACATGAGTGTCTAACTTGAAAAGGCAGTGACTTATGGCCGTCGGAAAAGAAATACGTAACCAGATCGGAAGCATCAAGAGCACGCAGAAAATTACGTCTGCCATGGAAATGGTGGCGGCGAGTAAAATGCGGAAGGCTCAGGAGCGCATGCAGGCGACTCGCCCGTATGCCGAAAAGATGCGTCAGGTAATCGGGCACGTTGCCAAGGCAAACCAGGATTACCGTCATCCGTTCATGGAGGAGCGCGACGTCAAACGTGTAGGTTACATCGTGGTGTCCTCCGACCGGGGACTTTGCGGTGGCCTGAACGGTAACGTGTTCAAGCTCCTCGTTCGCGAAATGCGCGAATGGAAAACTAAAGGTGTTGAGACCGACCTCTGTGCCATTGGGCAAAAAGGCGCTTCTTTTTTCCGCAACTACGGCGGAAATGTGGTTGCCGCGCTGACCCATCTGGGCGATAACCCCAGTGCAGAACAGCTGATCGGTAACGTCAAGGTGATGCTCGATTCATTCGAGGCAGGCAAGATTGACCGCTTGTATCTGGTGAGTAACCAGTTCGTTAATACCATGACGCAACAGCCGCAATCAGAACAGCTTCTGCCGTTGCCTGAAGGCGAAGACGAGGACGTCGGTCACCAGTGGGATTACATCTACGAGCCCGATTCCCGCCCCATTCTTGATGGGTTGTTGCCACGCTATATCGAATCCCAGGTGTATCAGGGAGTGGTGGAGAATCTGGCTTGTGAGCAGGCTGCTCGGATGATTGCCATGAAGAGCGCGACTGATAACGCAGGCAGCATCATTGACGAGCTCCAGCTGGCCTACAACAAGGCCCGTCAGGCAGCCATTACGCAAGAGATTTCGGAGATTGTGAGCGGCGCGGCTTCGGTCTGATCCGGCCCACAATCCTACTGGTTTTATTGACTATCAAGATAACGAGGAACCGAGCATGAGTAGCGGACACATCGTTCAGATCATTGGCGCGGTTATCGACGTGGAATTCCCACGTGACGCCGTGCCAAGCGTTTATGACGCACTGCTGCTTGAAGGTGGTGAGACAACTCTGGAAGTCCAGCAGCAGCTGGGTGACGGCATTGTACGTACCATCGCCATGGGCAGCACCGAAGGTCTCAAACGTGGCCTGAAAGCAGAAAACACCGGCAAGCCGATCTCCGTACCGGTTGGTACCAAGACGCTGGGCCGTATTATGGACGTTCTGGGTCGCCCCATTGACGAGCAGGGCGAAATTGGCGAAGACGAGCGCTGGGGTATTCACCGGAAAGCCCCGGGCTATGCCGACCAGGCAGCCTCCGCAGACCTGCTGGAAACCGGCATCAAGGTTATCGACCTGATTTGCCCGTTCGCCAAGGGTGGTAAAGTTGGCCTGTTCGGTGGCGCCGGTGTTGGTAAGACCGTCAACATGATGGAGCTGATCAACAACATCGCCAAAGAGCACTCGGGTCTGTCCGTATTCGCCGGTGTTGGTGAGCGGACTCGTGAGGGTAACGACTTCTACTACGAAATGAAGGACTCTAACGTCCTTGATAAAGTAGCGATGGTCTACGGCCAGATGAACGAGCCTCCCGGAAACCGTCTGCGTGTGGCCCTGACTGGCCTCACCATGGCTGAGAAGTTCCGTGACGAAGGCCGTGACGTCCTGCTGTTTGTGGACAATATCTACCGTTACACCCTGGCCGGCACCGAGGTTTCTGCACTTCTGGGTCGTATGCCTTCGGCCGTAGGTTACCAGCCGACTCTGGCCCAGGAGATGGGCGAGCTGCAGGAGCGTATTACCTCCACCAAGAACGGTTCCATCACGTCCATCCAGGCGGTTTATGTACCGGCGGACGACCTGACTGACCCGTCTCCGGCCACCACCTTCTCGCACCTTGACGCGACCGTAGTACTGAGTCGTGACATCGCCTCGAAGGGTATCTACCCGGCGATCGATCCGCTCGACTCCACTTCCCGTCAGCTGGATCCGCTGGTGATCGGCGAGCAGCACTACAATGTTGCCCGTGGTGTTCAGAACGTTCTGCAGCGTTACAAGGAACTGAAGGACATCATTGCGATTCTGGGTATGGACGAGCTGTCTGAAGACGACAAGCTGATCGTATCCCGCGCCCGTAAAATCGAGCGTTTCCTGTCGCAGCCGTTCCACGTTGCTGAGGTATTCACCGGTTCTCCCGGTAAGTACGTGTCTCTGAAAGAGACCATCGCCAGCTTCGAGGGCATTCTGAACGGTGATTATGACGACATGCCCGAGCAGGCGTTTTACATGTGCGGCGGCATCGAGGAAGCGATCGAAAAAGCTAAGGCAATGAAGGCGAAGGAAAAGAAATAAACCTTTTCTTCACTTTCTGACCCAAGAGGCGTAAGAAATGGCTATGACCGTACATTGTGACGTCGTAAGTGCCGAGGATAAAATCTTCTCCGGGCTGGTAGAGACACTGACTGCTACCGGCACCGAGGGTGAGATGGGTATTCAGTACGGCCACGCTCCGTTGCTGACCGCGCTTAAGCCCGGTGCAGTGCGGATCGTAAAACAAGGTGGTACAGAGGAAGTGCTGTACGTTTCCGGAGGATATCTGGAAGTACAGCCCAACCTGATCACCTTGATGGCTGATACGGCGCTACGCGCGAAGGATGTCGACGAAGCAGCGGCACTGGAAGCCCAGCGCGAAGCCGAGAAGGCACTGGCAAACAAAACTGGCGAATTCGAGTACTCTCGTGCCGCAGCCGAGCTGGCAGAAGCTGCAGCTCAGTTGCGTACGATCCAGAAACTGCGCAAGACCTTTCGCTAATCGCGTTAGTGTCTAGAGTTCGCTTGATCTGAAGCCGCATCCTGACGCGGATTGCAGGTTACTCTCCCGTTCATTAGATGTGGAGGGCGGCCAGTGGTTCGTTAGGGAAGCGGCTTTTTTTATTTGGAAATAAACTGCCCGACCATTGATCCGGGGATCTATTGTTATGAGCCCGCTACACGTTGTAATTCTGGCCGCTGGTCAGGGATCGAGAATGAAATCCGCTCTGCCCAAGGTTCTGCACGCAGTGGCCGGACGGCCGATGTTGCATCACGTGATTGGAACAGCCAAGCAGCTTGGCGCAGAAACGATTCACACGGTGATTGGCCATGGCGCGGATCAGGTAAAGGCCGTTACTCCGGAAGCCTCGGTGAACTGGGTCGTGCAAAGTGAACAGCTGGGCACGGGTCACGCGGTTGCCCAGGCGCTGCCGGATCTGCCGGACGAAGCCCGGGTGCTGGTGCTATATGGTGATGTGCCACTGACCCGGGTGGAAACCCTGGAAGCCATGGTGGCGGAACTGGATGAACAGAGTCTGGGACTGCTCACGGTGACTCTGGACGACCCCTCCGGCTACGGCCGAATTGTTCGCAACAGCGACGGTCAGGTTACCTCCATCGTGGAGCAGAAAGACGCTTCCGAGACCGAGCTCGCAATAAATGAGGTCAACACCGGCATCCTGGCAGTATCTGCCAAGCACCTCAAGAGCTGGCTGCCAACGCTGTCCAACGCGAATGCCCAGGGCGAATACTACCTGACGGACATCATCGCCATGGCGGTGGATCATGGTTTGTCCATTTCCGTAGCCCAGCCTGGTGATGCGTTTGAGGTTCAGGGGGTTAATAACCGGTTACAGCTCGCTGAGCTGGAGCGCTGGTACCAGCGCCGGGAAGCCGATCGGCTGATGACCGAAGGCGCTACTCTGGCCGACCCGGCACGGATCGATGTCCGGGGCGACCTGACCATCGGTAACGACATCCTGATTGACGTCAACGTGGTATTTGAAGGCAAGGTATCGATTGGCAGTGGCGTGTCCATCGGCCCGGGCTGCGTAATCAAGGATGCGCGGATTGCCGACGGTGCCCAGATCCACGCCCATAGCGTGATCGAGGGCGCCAGTGTTGGCGCCAATGCCCAGATCGGGCCGTTTGCCCGTCTGCGCCCGGGCACCGAACTGGCCGCCGACACCAAGGTTGGCAACTTTGTGGAAACCAAGAAGGCAGTAGTAGGCCAGGGCAGCAAGATCAATCACCTCAGTTACGTGGGTGACGCCTCACTGGGCCGTAATGTGAATGTGGGTGCAGGCACCATCACCTGCAACTATGATGGGGTTAACAAGTTCAGGACCGAGATTGGCGACGGTGTCTTTGTCGGTTCCAATACCTCACTGGTTGCTCCAGTCAGGATCTCGGCAGACGCCACCATCGGTGCCGGGTCGACCATTACCCGTGATGTCGCAGGCAGTGAGCTGGCCGTGGCGCGCGGGCGCCAACGCAACGTTTCTGGCTGGGAACGGCCGAAGAAATCTGATTAATAGTATTACAGGACAGGTGATAGCAGCATGTGTGGCATTGTAGGTGCGGTTTCGGAACGGGACGTTCAGGGCATTCTTCTGGAGGGCCTGCGCCGTCTGGAATATCGGGGGTATGATTCCGCCGGTATGGCAGTCATTGATGGCGGCAGTGTCACCCATCGCGCCCGTGAGGTTGGCAAGGTGGCGTCGCTGGCCGAGACCATTGAAACCAACCCGTTGACCGGTCATCTGGGTATTGCCCACACCCGCTGGGCTACCCATGGCGAGCCGTCCAAGATCAATGCCCACCCCCACATGTCCGGGGATCGCCTGGCCATTGTCCACAATGGCATTATTGAGAATTATCAGGAACTGCGGGACGAGCTGAAGGCCGATGGCTTTGAGTTTACCTCCCAGACCGACACCGAAGTGGTCGCCCACCTGATCGAGCAGTATTACCGCAAGCACAGCAATCTGTACGACGCTGTGAAAGCTGCCATCGTCCGTCTGCGCGGCGCCTTCGCATTGGCCGTGGTGCATGCGGATGAGCCGGATCACCTGGTGGTGTGCCGGGAAGGCAGCCCGTTGGTGATTGGCGTGGGTATCGGTGAGAACTTCATCGCCTCTGATCAGCTGGCGCTGCTGCCGGTGACCGACCGCTTCATGTTTCTCGAAGAAGGCGATATCGCCGACATCCGTCGCGACGCGGTGACCATCCATGACCGCGAAGGCACCCCGGTCGAGCGCAAGATCATCCGTTTCGAGCACGGTTCAGATTCGGCCGACAAGGGCGAATACCGCCACTTCATGCTCAAGGAAATCTACGAGCAGCCGAGGGTGATCAAAGCCACCATGGAAGGCCGGATTACCGATAGCCGGGTACTGGAGCAAGCGCTGGGCACCGATGCGGCCAACCTGTTGCAGGACGTCAATCACGTCCAGATCATTGCCTGCGGCACCAGTTACCACGCCGGTATGGTTGCCCGTTATTGGATTGAGGAGCTGGCTGCCGTTCCCTGTTCGGTCGAGGTCGCCTCGGAATTCCGTTACCGCAAGCACGTGATCCAGCGTGACACCCTGTTCCTGTGCATTTCCCAGTCCGGCGAGACCGCCGATACCCTGGCTGCCCTGCGACAGGCCAAACAGGCCGGTTTCCGGGCCGCGCTAGCCATTTGCAACGTACCCGGCAGCTCCCTGGTTCGTGAATCCGACCTGGTGATCATGACTCAGGCTGGACCCGAGATTGGCGTAGCCTCCACCAAGGCCTTCACCACCCAGCTGACGGCGCTGCTGATCTTCACCCTGGCTCTGGCCCGTCACAATGGCCTCACTGAGGAGCGGGAAGCGGAGATCGTCAAGGCTATCCACCAGTTGCCGGGTCAGGTCGACCAGGTGCTGGCACTGGATGCCGACATCGCCGAGATGTCCAAGGCCTTCATGGATAAAAACCACAGCCTGTTCCTGGGCCGGGGCTCACAATTCCCGGTGGCGCTGGAGGGTGCCCTCAAGCTTAAGGAAATTTCCTACATCCACGCCGAAGCCTATCCGGCCGGTGAGCTGAAGCATGGCCCGTTGGCACTGGTTGATAGCGAGATGCCGGTGGTCACTGTGGCGCCTAACAACGCCTTGGTGGAAAAACTTAAATCCAACCTGGAGGAAGTCCGGGCCCGGGGTGGTGAGTTGTTTGTCTTTGCCGACAGCGCCGCCGACGTGAAAGCGGAAGAGGGCATCCACGTGATGCAGCTGCCCTCGGTGCATGAGATCACCGCACCCATCGTGTACACGGTGCCGCTGCAGCTGCTGTCCTACCATGTGGCGGTGTTGAAGGGCACCGATGTGGATCAGCCGCGCAATCTGGCCAAGAGTGTGACCGTCGAATAGTGCTGACGGTTTAATTCCTTACCCTTGCAGACCGGAGTGGATAGGCGTCTTATGACCGCCTATCCACCCGCCTGAATCAGCTGGTCTTGAACCGTCCTACCAACTGCGCCAGGGCGTCGGCATTGGACAGCAGGGTCTGCGCGGAAACATTGCTTTCCCGGCCCTTCTCAGCGGTCTGAGCAGACTTGTCAGAGATGGTCACCAGGCGCTCGGTAATGTCTTCACAGACGCTGCTTTGTTCTTCCGAAGCAGACGCTACCTGTTCGTTCATTTCGTTAATTTCCCCAATCGCCGTCACTATCCGTTCAATGGATTCAACCGCTTGGGCGTTCGCCTGCAGCGCCCTGTCACTGCGTTGGCTCGACGTCCGAATCGACTCAACGGCAGCGGCCGCTTTCTTTTTGAGATCGGTAATCATCTTGTCGATCTCCTCAGTGCTGTGGGTAGTCTTCTGGGCCAGGTTGCGCACCTCATCAGCCACCACCGAGAAACCACGGCCATGTTCACCGGCTCGGGCAGCCTCAATCGCGGCATTAAGGGCAAGCAGGTTGGTTTGCTCGGCAATGGCGTTGATCACGGCAAGCACCGAGTTGATGCTGTCGACGCCTTTACCCAGCTCTTCCACTTCGTAGGCCGACGCCCCGACGTCATTGTTCAGTGCATTCATTTCAGCCGCCGCGTTAGCAATGATCTCTTTCGATTTGGCGGTGTCGCGGTTGGCTTCGACGGCGGAGGTTGCGGCACTGGCCGCGCTTTGGCTGATCTGATTGGCGGCTGTAGTCATTTCGGTGACAGCGGTGGCAACTTGCTCGGTTTCTGCTCCTTGTTCATTTACCAGGGCTGAGAGGTGGCTCGTGTGTTGGTTAATCGATTCGGCGTTCTCATGGGTGCGCTCGGCATTGGCTTTGGTATCACGAATTAGATCAGAGAGGGTGCCGATAAAGGTGTTCATGTGGCCAGCGAGACTGCCCAGCTCGAACCGGTCGTTGACCTCCACCCTGGCAGTGAGGTCCGCATCACCAGCGGACAGGTTTTCCACTGACCTGGAAATGCTTGCGATAGGGCGACTGATGGTAAGGCTGATGCTGTACCCGACAATGCCGGCCAGCAGGACGGTAATCGCTGCAATGCCAGCAAAAACCGCCTGGCTTGCGTCCAGCTCCTGTTCCCCAGCGTTTTCCAGTTTGGTAAGCACGGTGGCTACGTCATCGAAGTAGAATCCGGTGCCCAGCATGATGTCCCAGCGATCCAGATAGATTGCATAGCCCTGCTTCGGAGACGGCTCAGTCTCGCCCGGCCGGGGAAACCAGTAGGTATAGTAGCCTTCACCGCTCTTGCCGGCGCGGATCAGGCCCCGCACCAGATACTCGCCTTTCTTGTCCTTCAGATCCCAGAAATTGTCACCCAACCCCTTGTCTGACTGGCCCAGGAGAACCCGATCGCCCCGTTCGGTGTAGCCAAAAACGTAACCGTCGTCCCCGTATTTGAGGTTTTTCAGAATCGGCAGCGCCTCTTCAAACGACCCCCCATTCTCATAAATATGCTGGATCGAGGTGTAGGCCATGTCCATATAGTGTTTGAGCTCGTCGCTTTTGATGTCATTGACGCTTTGCTCAACGGTCGTCATCTGCTTATCCACCAGACCGGAGGTTTCGGCGGTGAACGTCAGAAATAGTGCGGCCGCGAGCAGCAAGACAGGAACAAGCGCAAGAATAAGAAGGCGGTTACGTATGGAGATGGGCATGATTAAGTCGTTCCGGGAAATCAGATTGGATTTACGATCAATGGGGAGCGTTCATCAACCTGGGTTAGGTCGATGCCAACTGGGCACGGCAGCAAGCCATTGTAGTTCTTATATAATCGGCTGAAACGGCACAATCTTTAACAGCTCAAATGTTATAAATCGTAACGGTTTTAGCTATTAGCAGTGTTGTCAAAACCTGTATTTGCAGTATTACTAATGGGGGCGTAGGCTTTAATTCTTTCCTGGCACGCGATGTGCCTCAATGAATCACTGTGATTTACTAGCAGCAATCTAACGGGGTGAGTCACTTTTGTTTCCGCTTCACGAAGTCTCTGCCAAACACGCCTATCACCGTTTTATCCTCATTGCGTTTATCTCAGGTTTATTGCCGCTATTGAGTTTGTTAGCGGGCGGAGCCTACCTCTACCAAAGTGCACTCCAAAATCAGATTGGCTTTCTGCAAGACGAAGTGAACAACCTATCGCGGGTATTGGACGAGTTCGGAAATCGGGCAGAGATGCGGCGGGCTCTTCAAAGTCTGGATCTGGCGCCAGGGTTGGGTAAGACCGGTGAAATTCTGGTCGCTGCAGAAACTGATGGACGGCTGAATTTTCTGGTTGCCCAGCAGTTTGAAGGCTCGCTTAACGAGATGACCATTCCTAGAAATGCCAAGCTGGCCGAGCCAATGCAACAGGCGCTCTCTGGTTCTACTGGCTGGATGACCGGACTTGACTACGAAGGTAATGACGTGCTGGCGGCTTATGCGCCGGCTCGAAACGGTGAGCTTGGTGTGGTCGCTAAAATCGACCAGAGTGAATTTCTCGAACCCTATTGGGTTGCCCTGAGCGTTATCGGTTTATTGGCCATTCCTCTGATTTTGGCTAGCTCGCTCTGGGTGGTGCGTACTGGCAAATCGGTAGCAGCTGAACTGCGCAGAAAACAAAGGTCGTTGGAACTTCTGTTGGGTAATGTTCCAGGGGTAGTTTACCGGATATCCGACCGACCTGAGGGAGAGCTCGTTTATGTAAGCGACGGGGTAGAAGCCTTTCTTGGTGTCGGACCAAAAGAAGTTTTGGCGTCTAATCTCAGATTCTGGGACGTCATTGAAGACCAGGAGCAGGTGAGGAGGGACATTCAAAGCCAATTGCGCCATGACAAGGTCTATGACGTGCATTACCGCTTACGGTTGCCTGAAGGAAACCTGTGCTGGGTTCGCGACCAAGGGCGCTCGGTCAAGTCAGAGAACGGTCGGTATATTGAAGGTTTCATTACGGATATAGATGAGACCCGGCGTGCGCTGGACAATGTCGTCCGGAATGAGCAGCGCTACAGAGCAGTTTTCGACAATGCCAATGATGGCATTTTCCTGATGGATGGGATGCACTTCCTCGAGTGTAACTCCCGCACGGGCGAACTTTTTGGCGTCTCTCCCCGGAATCTTATTGGCTCCTCTCCCATCGATCTCTCCCCAGAGCTCCAACCCGACGGAGCGTCCAGCGAGGAACGTGCGAAAACATTGTTACAGCGCGTTGATGAATGCAATTCCCTGCGATTTGAGTGGCGTCACAAGAAGGCCGACGGTCAGCAGTTTGATGCTGAGGTCAGTCTTTCCAAGGTGACCATTGATGGTCAGAAATTCTTGCTGGCGATTGTCCGAGATATCTCTGCACAGAAGGCGCTGGCACAAGAAAGCGCGGCCCGCCACGCCATTCTGCAAAGTATCTTTGAGAACACCACCGACGCCGTGTTCGTGAAAGATCAGTCCGGTCGCTATCTCTACGTAAATCAGGCTGTGAGCGATATGACCGGCTTGCCCCTGGACACCTATATAGGCCGTCGTGACCGGGATATCTGGGACGATGAAGAAATCTGGCGGGCGATCGAGCGGCAGGACAAGGCGGTGCTCGACGCTGGAGAATCCTCGACCATCGAAGAAGTTCACCCGAACCGTCCCGGTCGTAGCCTGCTCACTACCAAAGGCGTTGTTGTGAATGAGAGCGGGGAGCAAATTGGCGTGTTCGGCATTGCCGGCGATATCACCGATTGGAAGAACACCAATCAACGCCTCGGATTTCTGTCTCAGGCATTGGATCAAGCAGAAGACATCGTATTTGTGACGGACGCCGAAGGCCGCCTTGTGTATGTTAATGGCGCCTTTGAACGTATGACCGGATACTCCGCCGCGGAAGCAGTCGGCCAGCATGCCAAGCTTCTGAAATCCGGCCAACATGATGCCGAGTTCTACCAGAAATTCTGGCGAACCCTAACGAGAGGCAAGAGTTTCAGCGATATCTTTATCAATCGCCGAAAGAATGGCGAACTGTTCCACAACCACCAAACCGTGACGCCGGTACTTGGTAGCACTGGTGAGACCCAGTATTACCTTGCGGTTGGGAAAGACCTGTCCGAGCGCCTCGAACTGGAAGAAAAACTGCATCGAGCGTCGTATTTCGATCTTTTGACCAAGGGGCCCAATCGTCAGCTGCTGTGCGAGGAATTACAAACCGCGATCGAGCGACGTGAAAGCACCCACAGTGTGGCTTTCCTGACCATTGACCTTCACCGATTCCAGCGAGTGAACGACAGTTTCGGCACCGAAATCGGCGATCAGGTACTGAGAGAATCCTTTGAGCGCATCCGGCGAGTGACACGTGAAAATGCGATCGTCGGTCGGGTTGGTTCAGACGAGTTTGGTGTGGTTCTGCCCGAGGCCGGGACCCCGGTTGAGTTGACCCACTTGGCGCAAAAAGTTCAAAAGATCTTCCTGGACCCCTTCGACATCAACGGACAGCAGATTTTTACTCGCGTGAATATCGGCATCGCCTTGGCACCCGGTGACGGTGATTGTGCTGAGGACCTGTTGTTCAGCGCTGACTCGGCAATGACGGACGCCAAGCAGACCAGGCCCGGGAGCTATCGTTTTTTCTCCAGCGAAATACGAAATCGAACCTCTCGCCTTTTGACGATCGAGAGTGGATTACGCGAAGCGTTGGCGGAAGGTCAGTTCGAGTTAAGCTACCAACCCAAGGTGAATGCACAAAACGGGGTGACGGTGGGAGCCGAGGCGCTGCTGAGGTGGCGTCATCCGATCATGGGTACGGTGTCGCCGGGAGAGTTTATTCCGGTTGCCGAAGAAACCGGGCTTATTGTGGAAATCGGTTATTGGGTAATCCGTGAAGCCTGTCAAATGGCCGCTCGCTTGGAGAATCAGGGGTATAAAATCCCTATTGCCATCAACTTGTCTCCGAAGCAGTTTGACGACCCTCATCTTGGTCAGATCATAAGCGCGGAACTGCAATTAGCGAACATCCCGGCCGATAGCCTGGAATGCGAGATTACAGAAAGCACTTTTATTTCTAATGCAGAAGTCTTCAGCAATAACATAAGAGCCGTGCGTGATATTGGCGTGACGCTGGCCATTGATGATTTTGGCACCGGATATTCGTCATTGAGCTACTTGAAGCGTTTGCCAGTTTCGGTTCTCAAGATTGATCGGTCCTTCATCACCGACATCGCCCAGTCGGAGGACGATCAAGCCTTGGTGCGGTCGATGATTGCGATTGCTGAAAGTCTCTCACTCCGCATTGTGGTCGAGGGTGTTGAGGATAAGGAGCAGCTGGCTGTTATTACACAGCTGGGGTGTGAGATTGTTCAGGGGTTTTATTTCAGTCGAGGCTTGCCTGAGCGGGCCTTGCTTGAGTGGCTGAAGGCGCCTTCGCACCGGTAGAGCCATGGTGGCATCCACATAAAGGTTTTTTGCGCAGTGTAAATTTGCTATTTTGCAGACCAGGTTGGCGATAATCGCCGATCTGACATGCTAGCGGGAGAGACCGTGTCGCACTCCCGTGTGGCCGGCGCCGAAGGAGCAACTGCCCCGGAAACTCTCAGGCAAACGGACCGCTAGCATGAATACTTTCCGAAGAGCTGCCGACGTCCGCGTCCGTTGGCACACCGAAGGAGCAAGCCGCTGATTCCAAGGAATTGGCGCGTGAATCTCTCAGGTACCGTGACGGAAGGGGTGCTTTCTACCATGCTGTACACAGAATGCTGTGTTAACAGGCTGTGGGGAAAGGGAACCCTGGACGCCTCTTGGAGAGTTCTATGAAGCGAATTGCAGTTATCGGCGGTGGTATTACCGGTATTACCACGGCTTACACCCTGGCCAAGCGCGGCCTGGATGTCACCGTTTACGAGAAACACCGCTATGCGGCGATGGAAACGTCCTTCGCCAACGGTGGCCAGTTGTCGGCGTCCAACGCCGAGGTCTGGAACAACTGGCAGACCGTCATCAAAGGCATGAAGTGGATGATGCACAGCGATGCCCCGCTGCTGGTCAATCCCAAGCCGTCCTGGCACAAGCTCAGCTGGTTCGCCGAGTTCATCGCCGCCATTCCCCAGTACGAGAAGAACACCACTGAAACCGCCCGCCTGGCCATTGCGGCCCGTGAACACCTGTTCCAGTGGGCGCAGGACGAAGGCATCGATTTCGATCTGAAGAAGCAGGGCATCCTGCACATCTACCGCGACAAGGCTGGATTTGACCACGCCTCGAACGTGTCCAAGCTGCTGGCAGCGGGCGGCCTCGAGCGTCGGCCGGTGACTCCCGAGGAAATGAAATCAATCGAGCCCACGCTGGCCGGCACCTACTACGGCGGTTTCTACACCGAGAGCGATTCCACCGGAGATATCCACAAGTTCACCAACGGCCTGGCTGACGCGATCCAGCGCCGTGGTGTTAAGACCAACTACGGCCACACCGTTACCGAACTGAGCGCGGATGCCTCCAGCGCCTGGGTTACCTCCTTCGACGGCAAAGAGCAGTCCCGCGAAACCTACGACGGCGTGGTGATCTGTGCCGGCGTTGGCAGTCGCGCTCTGGCGGCCAAGTTGGGTGACCGGGTCAACATCTATCCGGTGAAAGGCTATTCCATCACCGTGGAGCTGGACGACGAGGCCTCTCAGCAAGCCGCGCCGACCGTCAGCCTGCTGGACGATGCCACCAAGCTGGTCACCAGTCGTCTGGGTGATGACCGTTTCCGGGTTGCCGGTACCGCCGAGTTCAACGGCTACAACCGCAACATCCGCGACGACCGCATCAAGCCGCTGACACGCTGGGTGGAGGAATGCTTCCCCGGGGTCAGCACCCGCCGCGTGGTGCCTTGGGCCGGTCTGCGTCCCATGTTGCCGAACATGATGCCGCGAGTCGGCCCCGGCCGCCTGCCCACGGTGTTCTACAACACCGGTCACGGCCACCTGGGCTGGACGCTCTCCGCCATCACCGCCGAGTTGCTGGCGGATGCGGTTGATACCGCGCCCTCAGGCGCAACCGTGAGCACGGCGCGCTAGGCTCAGTCAGACCCTGACGTTCCCAGCGACTCGACAAGGAAGTCGAGCAGCATCCGGACTTTCGGAGACAGGTGACGGGTTTGGGGATAGACCGCCCAGATACCGTCATCATCCTCTCGGTAATCTGTCAGCAGCGGCAGCAACTGGCCCGAATCCAGTGCCGTTTGCACGTAATAATCCGGTAACTGAACAATACCAATTCCCTTCAATGCTGCATCCAGCAACGCCCTGCCACTATCGCATCGGATGTTTCCGCTGATTCGGACATTGCGAGGTTGGCCCTGTTCCTGGAAACGCCAGTAATCCAGGTTGCCCTGCAGACAGTTGTGCTGCGCCAGTTCCGCGAGCTCATGGGGCGTGCCCCGCGCCGCGAGGTACTGGGGCGATGCGCACACATACAGGGTCCGTGATGACAGGCGCCGGGCCATCATGCTGGAGTCCTCCAGCTTGCCGAGCCGTACGGCTAAATCATAACCTCCGCCCACCAGATCCAGTTTCTGGTTGGTCAGGTTCATTTCGACGTCCAGTTCCGGATACCGCAACACAAACTCGTTCACCAGGGGCGCAATCCTCTTCTCACCGTAAGTAATTGGTGCGGTCAGCCTGAGCTTGCCCCTTGGGGATAACTGCAGGTTGGTGATGGAGCGCTCGGCATCGTCCAGCGCATCCAGGACCTGCCGGCAATGCTGGTAGTAAATCCGACCTGCCTCCGTGACCGATACCCGCCGCGTTGTCCGGTAGAAGAGCCGGGTGGCCAGCCGGGTTTCCAGCGCACTGACCTGCCGGCTCACCTGAGCGGTCGAGACGTCGAGTCTTCTGGCTGCCTGGGTAAAGCTTTCGGTTTCGGCGACCGCAACAAACTCGTTCACTCCCTCCCAGCGATACATGCCCGTTCTCTCCACGTCTGCCAGATCTGGTGATTGTTACAGCACAGTAAAAGTAATTTGATGAACAGGGCCATTATCAATTGATTGTGGATAAATACAATGCATGCACAAATCAGATGGCGCTAATCGCCGTCCACAAGCTACCAGCGGAGAGCGTTATGGCTGAAATTATCAAATCAAAAGCAGCAATTGCCTGGGGACCGGGCCAACCTCTGTCAGTTGAAGAAGTGGATGTCATGCCCCCAAAAGCAGGAGAAGTCAGGGTGCGTGTTGTCGCCACCGGCGTTTGCCATACCGATGCGTTTACCCTTTCTGGCGATGACCCGGAGGGTAATTTTCCGGCCATTCTTGGCCATGAAGGCGGTGGTATCGTTGAGTCGATTGGTGAGGGGGTCACCAGTGTTCAAGTGGGTGATCACGTTATTCCGCTTTACACCCCTGAATGTGGCGAGTGCAAATTCTGCCTGTCGGGCAAGACTAATCTGTGCCAGAAAATCCGCGAAACTCAGGGCAAGGGGCTGATGCCCGATGGTACCTCGCGCTTTTATAAGGATGGCGAACCCATCTTCCATTACATGGGCTGCTCGACCTTTTCCGAGTACACCGTGTTGCCGGAAATTGCCCTGGCCAAGGTCAGCAAGGACGCGCCGCTGGAGGAAGTCTGTCTGTTGGGCTGCGGCGTGACCACCGGCATGGGCGCGGTGATGAACACCGCCAAGGTAGAAGAGGGCGCCACCGTCGCCATTTTCGGTCTGGGTGGCATTGGTCTGTCTGCCATCATTGGTGCCGTCATGGCGAAAGCCAGTCGCATCATTGCCATCGACATCAACGAGAGTAAGTTCGACCTTGCCCGCCAGTTGGGCGCAACCGATTGCGTAAACCCCAAGGATTACGACAAGCCAATCCAGGAAGTCATCGTCGAACTGACCGATGGCGGCGTGGACTATTCCTTCGAATGCATCGGTAACGTCGACGTTATGCGGTCCGCCCTGGAATGCTGTCATAAAGGCTGGGGCGAGTCGGTGGTCATCGGTGTAGCCGGCGCCGGTCAGGAAATCTCAACCCGTCCGTTCCAGCTGGTCACTGGCCGGGTCTGGAAAGGCTCAGCGTTTGGCGGGGTTAAGGGTCGCTCTGAGCTACCGGGTATGGTTGAGCGATACCTACAGGGCGAGTTCAAGCTTAACGACTTTATTACCCACACCATGGAGCTGGATGCCATCAACGACGCCTTTGAGCTCATGCACGAGGGCAAAAGCATCCGGACTGTCATCCACTTCGACCAGTAATCCCTTCAGCAAACTCTCCAGCAACTCCTGCGGCCGTGGGTCCTGCCGGGCCCCGCTCGCATGCCGGTCCACTTTCAGCTAGTTGACAGCCTCCAAGGTATCGTTCAAAACCTTTGGACGGACTCATCCCTTAATAAGGCTTTGGAGGCGGTAATGACTTACAACAATATCTTGCTAGAGCGCCATGACCCGGTTGCGTTAATCCGGCTGAATCGTCCTAAGGTTCTCAATGCTCTGAACAGTGAACTGATGTCGGAGCTTTCCGATCTGCTCAAAGATCTGGAACAGGACGACGAGGTCAGGGCAATCGTTATTACCGGTAACGAAAAGGCGTTCGCCGCCGGCGCAGACATCTCCGAGATGCAGGCGATGGATTTTTCCCGGGCCTATCGGGAGCAATTCATTTCCTCGAACTGGGAGCAGGTCACGCGGTGCCGGAAACCAGTCATTGCCGCGGTCGCCGGTGTTGCACTGGGTGGCGGCTGTGAACTGGCGATGATGTGCGATGTGATTATTGCCGCCGATTCGGCCCGCTTTGGTCAGCCGGAAGTGAAGCTGGGAATTTTGCCAGGAGCCGGTGGAACCCAGCGCCTGACCCGGGCCATCGGCAAGGCCAAGGCGATGGATCTGTGCCTGACCGGGCGCATGATGGATGCCGAGGAGGCCGAGCGCAGCGGCTTGGTGTGTCGCATTGTTCCGGCGGCAACGCTGGTGGACGAAGCCCTCGCCATGGCCGGTCAGATTGCCCAAAACTCCCTGATGGCCACGATGCTTAATAAAGAGGCCGTTAACCAGGCGTTTGAGACGTCACTGGGGACGGGTGTGGATTACGAACGCCGTCTGTTCTGGGCGAGTCTGGACACCGAAGATCGAAAGGAAGGCATGGCGGCTTTTCTGGAGAAGCGCAGTCCGGACTGGAAGCATCGTTAAGATGAATTTGTAATATTTTTTCACCAAGTGCCCGCATTACCCGAGAAATCGGGTAAAATGCGGTCACTTATTCTTCATATTTTAGTAATAATACGAAAATAATTAGCTTGGTCGACGCATTGACCCCTTTTGATTGCGATCAGCCACGAATAACTACGAAAAAATTCCAATAAACCGTGCTCTCAGAAGACTTTCGCCATGCCCAATACCGTTATTTCCGGCTTTACCCACAATTTTCTTGGTAAGGCTCCGGTCTGGTACAAGCAGGTCATCCTGCTGTTCCTGCTTGTTAATCCGATTGTCATGTATCTGTTGGGGCCGGCCGCGGCGGGCTGGCTATTGATTGCCGAGTTTATCTTTACCCTGGCTATGGCCCTGAAGTGCTACCCGTTGTTGCCCGGCGGGCTGCTGGCGGTGGAAGCCCTGTTGATTGGCCTGACCACACCCGATGCCGTGTACCTGGAAGTGCTGACCAACTTCCCGGTGATCCTGCTGCTGATGTTCATGGTAGCCGGGATCTACTTCATGAAGGAGCTGTTGCTGGTCACCTTCACCCAGATCTTAGTAGGCGTGCGTTCCAAGTCTGCACTGTCACTGCTGTTTTGTGGCGCCGCCGCAGTGTTGTCGGCGTTTCTGGATGCCCTGACGGTAACGGCGGTGATCATCAGTGTCGCGGTCGGCTTTTACTCGGTGTATCACAAGGTTGCCTCCGGTAAGGGCTATCACCACAACGATCACAACGCGGGCAGTGATGAAGAGGTGGTCGAACTGCACCGGGAAGACCTGGAAAATTTCCGTGCCTTCATGCGCAGCCTGCTGATGCACGGCGCCATCGGTACCGCCCTCGGTGGCGTGTCCACCATGGTGGGTGAGCCGCAAAACCTGTTGATTGCGAAAGTAGTGGGCTGGGATTTTGCCGATTTCTTTCTGACGATGGCGCCGGTAAGCATGCCGGTGCTCTTTGCCGGTTTGTTCACCTGCTGGGCGCTGGAGAAGCTGCGCTGGTTTGGCTATGGCGGGCGCCTGCCCAAGCCAGTTCGCCGGGTATTGGAAGAGTTCGCTGAAAATGAGCGTTCCAAGCGCACCAAGGCCGACCAGGCCGCGCTCTGGATTCAGGCTTTGGCCGCCGCCATTCTGGTGATTGGCCTGGCGTTTCACCTGGCCGAAGTGGGCTTGATCGGTCTGCTGGTGATTATCCTGATCACGTCGTTCACCGGCATCACCGATGAGCACCAGATTGGCAAGGCGTTCCAGGAGTCGTTGCCGTTCACCTCACTGCTGGTGGTGTTCTTTGCGGTGGTCGCGGTGATCCATGAGCAGCATCTGTTCAAGCCGATTATCGACTTGGTGCTGAGCCTGCCGGAAAGCAGCCAGCCGGGTTGGTTCTTTGTTGCTAACGGCATCCTGTCGATGATCAGTGACAATGTATTCGTAGCTACGGTTTACATCAGTGAGGTCAAGCAGGCGCTGGACGCCGGTAGCATCAGTTACCCCCATTTCCAGGCACTCGCTGTCGCCATCAACACCGGAACCAACCTGCCAAGTGTGGCAACTCCCAATGGCCAGGCGGCGTTCCTGTTCCTGCTTACCTCAGCCATTGCGCCGCTGGTTCGGCTGTCTTATGGGCGTATGGTGATTATGGCCTTCCCCTACACCCTGGTGATGGGTGGGGTTGGTCTATACATGGTGATTAACCACGTTTGATAAACGGTTCGAAAAAGATCAAAACCAGTCAGTGCAGTTTGCTGCGGGTCTGTTAAGCTCTAGCGAAAATTGATTATAAAAAAATACTCAATGAACCATCGCAGTAACCGGCACACCCGCACTGATTGGTCCCGCGCCGTGGTCCACGGTTTTTGGCTGATGTTGTTTGCCTTGTTGGCGGCCACCCCTGCCGTAGGCGAAGAAACGACCGCCAAGACGCTGCGCATTGCCTACGTGGAATTCCCACCGATCACCTTTCGCAATGACGATGGCGACGTTGACGGCGAGCTGATCGACATCACCCGGAAGGTGGTTCGGGAAGCCGGTTACGTTCCCGATTTCGTTCATTTGCCGATCAGTCGGGTTTACCTGTACCTGAAAAACGGCCAGATCGATGTCTGGCCCGGCCTGACCAACATCCCGATTCTCAACGGTGAAGTGCTGGAAAGCTGGGTCAGCCCGATGCCAGTCCAGCTGAGTGTCTGGTATCACAAGGACAGGGGGCATCCACTCGAGCATTTCGATCAGCTTAGTGGCAAGCGCGTTATCGTGGTTGCCGGCTACACCTACGCTGGCCTGATTAACTGGCTGAACCAGGCCGAGGACATCCGCATTACCGAGGCGCCCAATCACCGTGCGGCCATCAATATGCTCAAGCGCAACCGCGGCGATTACGTGCTCGATTACCGCCAACCCATTGAGCAGATCCTGACTCAACCGTCCGATAATCACATAGTTCAATCGGAAGTGCGCACCCGCAATGCTGCCTGGCTGTTCTCATTGGCCCACCCTCGGGCGACGATCTTGCGGGAGGAATTTGACGATGCCTACCTGCGACTGGTCGAGGCCGGCGAAGTCCCGCCGGTGCGCGAGTTATCCCCAGGATTTGTTATTCCCGGGTTCCCCGAGCAATACCGCTAACGCCTTGCCCCTTTAAGGCGACAGGCTGATATCGCCGTACCAGGCAGTGGCAGATTCGCCGGTGTTGTCGGAATCCGACATGATGGCAATGCCCACCAGCGGTGGCGGCGCCTCGCCAAAGGCCTGGCGGTAATCTGCGACAATATCCCGCTCCACGGTGACCCACTCGCCGGCCTGTGCGTTGCCGGAATTAACCGCCACCATCATCGTGCTGTCGGTATAGGGGTTGGGCACAATGTCACCTACGGGTACCTCATTGGCCCAGATGTAGTTCAGGGCATTGCCGGGCAGGGACTCTCCAAACACCACTTCCACTGCCTTGCGTTTGGCCCGTTCGAAGAACCCGGCCTTATCTGGTTGGAATTTGAACGCCACATAGATCCGGGCCGGGTAGTCGTCGCCGGACTTTTCCCGGGCGTTGCCCTTCTCAAACACGTTCGATACCTTCCAGCGCCAGCGCAGAATCAGCGAGTCGGTCGGTTGCAAGTCGAGCCGGGCAATCAGACCCGAGGCACCGCCGTTGGTCTGGGCGCGAACCACCTTCATACCCTCATCAGTCACCAGCTCATACCGAGAGTGCTGGTCAATCTTTGGGAACTCCAAAGGTTCCCAGCCGGAGTCTTGGTCCAGGGATGTCAAGCTTGAAAAGGCCGGCAGGCTGGCACCGTCAGCCATTGCCAGCGGTGTCAGCCAGGGGCTGGTGGCCAGCACCAGTGCAGAAATCAGGGATGTCAGAGCACTCAGACGCACAAATGCCTCCTTTGCAGGAATCGTGTGGGATTACGGGGGTGACAGTCTATGCGCTGAAAAGTGCCTGACGATGATTATTGCGTGGCCAGCAGACGGATAGCGCCGGCGGCGGCCGCTGTCCGGTTTTCCACGCCCAGCTTCCGGAACACTTGCTCCAGATGCTTGTTCACCGTGCGCGGACTCATATCCAGAATCTGCCCGATTTCCCGATTGGTTTTGCCATTGGCAATCCACAATAGCACGTCCGATTCCCGCAGGGTCAGTTGGAAACGCTCCCTGAGCGCCGCCGCGGCACTGTTCTGGTTCTGGGGTGTCTTCAGCCGCAGCAGGTATTCGCGGCCGTCCACCAGGGCCAGGTATTCCACCGATCGCGGCGTATCCATGATCCTCAGGGGCATGCTGTGTCCGGGCTCAAGGTTATGGCCGAGCCATTCCTCGATTTGTGCTTTCACTTCGAGAAATTCCGGGTGATTGTTGTCCGGCAGACACCGACTTACCTGCGGAGTAGCCCACAGAAGATGGCCTTCTCGATCCACGGCAAACAGATTCTGTCCGGCTGTATCAAGAGCGCAGCGGGCACTCCTCGTCATCCGGGCATTGGTCAGGTGCACGTCCATTCGCGCCAGCAATTCTGTGGTGTTAATCGGCTTGTTGACGTAGTCGACGCCACCCGCGCTCAGCCCCATGACCACATGCTCGGTGTCGCTTAGCCCGGTCATGAAAATGATGGGGATGTCGGCAAAGGCCGGATTTTCCTTCAGTCGGCGGCAGGTTTCGAAGCCATCCATGTGCGGCATGAGCGCATCCATAAGCACCACGTCCGGGGTGATGTTGCGGCTGATGGTCAGTGCCTGGTTGCCTTCAAGGGCCACCAGGACCGTCATGCCGGCCTCTTCCAAAGCGTCGTTTATCATTCGAATTGAGTCGACTGCGTCATCCACGACCATCACAATGGTTTTCTGATCATCATGGAGCTTCATGTTCGGCTACCTCAAGTAATTCAAGAATTTTTTCAAACTGAAAATCGTTGGTGAGTTGGGTCAGTTCTTCGGTAAAGCGCTCCATCGCCTCGCCTTGGTGCTTTAGATCGTGCAGTTCCTCCAGCAGTCCTTTGCGGTGGCCGATGCGGGCGAGGTCGGCCAGCGACCGTCGATGCACCACGTCCGGCAGCGGCAGATCGCCGGTTGCCGGCATTGGGATGGCCGCCAGCGGTTCGGCGCTCTTCTCGAACCGCCATTCGAGGTCCAGTACCCGAGCGATGGTGTCCAGCAGCAGGTTCAGGCGCACCGGCTTGATGATGTAATCATCATGCAGGCGCGGCGAATCGGCGCCATAGTGACCTTCGTTGGCGTCGGCAGACACCATCACCACCGGCATTGCTTGTTTGTCGGCGCGCAGTCTCTGAAGCACCTCCCATCCGGTTCGCCCGGGCATCGAAACATCCAGCAGCACCAGGTCCGGTCGTTCGGTCTGTACTGTTGCCTCCACCTCCAGGGCATTGTCTATGTCGGTGATTTCGAACCCTAGTGGCGACAGCATGGCGCGGACCACCTGGCGATGGGATATGTCGTCGTCCACCAGCAGCACCTTTTGACGGCGGCCGTGATAGCCGTAGATCCGGCGGGCTGGCGCGGAAATCGAACGCGGGCTGGAACTGTGAAGACTCGATAGCATGAGGCTGACCTTGAAGGTGCTGCCCTTGCCGGGTTCGCTTTCCACGCTGATGTCACCGCCCATGATTTCGGTAAGCAGACGGGTGATGGTCAGGCCCAGACCCGTCCCGATGCGACTCTGTCCAGGCAGACTAATCCGCTCGAAGGGCCGGAAGATTCGGTCGATGTTTTCTTCGGCAATGCCCTCGCCGGAATCCCGTACTGTGAATTCCGCCACCTGGCTGCGGTAACGCAGGGTCAGGGAAACTCCGCCCCGGTCGGTGTATTTGATGGCATTGGAGAGCAAATTGATCAGGATCTGGCGCAGGCGCTTCTCGTCGGTGGTCACCATTTCCGGAAGCGGATTCGGGCAATGGTAATCAAAGGCCAGCCCTTTCTCCTCGGCTTGCAGTCGGAACATGGTCACCAGCTGTTCCATCAACAGTTCGATGCGCACCTGATCACGGTGCAGATCCAGTCGGCCGGCTTCAATCTTGGAGATATCCAGCAGCCCTTCAATCAGATCGGCCAAGTATTCGCTGCTGCGGCGAATAACTCCCAGGGCCTCTTTACGGTGGTTGGGTATCGAGTCATCGTTTTCCATGAGCTGGGCATAACCGAGAATGGCATTGAGCGGTGATCGCAGTTCGTGGCTAATTCCGGTCAGATAGCGACTTTTCGCACCATTGGCCGCTTCTGCCTGCTCCTTGGCCTGTTGCAGTGCCTGATCGGTCCTTTCGTGCGCAACGATTTCCTCCATTAACAGCCGGGTCTGACGTCCGGACTCTTCCTCCGCGACTACGCGACTTTCATGGGCCAGCACAAACAGCCAGCAGATTACCCCGGTGACAATCAGGAGGATAAAGAAAACCTTCCACAAGGTGACCGACAGCAGCAGTGCTTCGGGCGCCGAGGCGACGGGGGTCTTGTAATGGATCAGGGACAAAAGCAGGCCGGACAAGCCGTTGATCAGAACCAGCAGCGTCAGGAAGTGGCCAAGCCGGGAGTGCAGACGGCTCAGTATGGTTTGCGGAATCAGCTTGCCGAGAAACTGCTGCAGTTGTTCCTGATAACCGGCGCCGGGTTTGCAGGCGTCGCCGCACCGGGCGTCGAGGGAGCAGCACAGGGAACAGATGGTGCCGTCGTAGGCCGGGCAGGTGGTGACGTCCTCCGGCTCGAATTTGTGCTCGCAGATGGTGCACTGGACCAGTTGATGGTCCGTGGCCAGGGGCACGAAAGGCCGGGCAGTGTAGAACCGACCGCCGGTCTTCCAGGCAATCAAGGGCGCCGCTATCAATGCCACGCCCAGGGCAATAAAGTGGGACAGTGCCTGGGCGTAGTCGCCCAGCGTGCCTGTGTGGCACACGATGCCTACCACCGAGGCGGCCAGCATGGCACCGACACCCACCGGGTTAATGTCGTAAAGATGGGCCCGTTTGAACTCTATGTGCCGAGGGCTCAGTCCGAGTGGCTTGTTGATCACCAGGTCGGCCACCAGGGCACCGACCCAGGCGATGGCGATAATACCGTAAAAGCCGAGCGTTTCCTCCAGCGCCCGGTAGACACCGAGTTCCATCACCAGCAAGGCGATCGCCACGTTGAAGAACAGCCAGACCACACGCCCGGGGTGGCTGTGGGTCAAGCGGGAGAAAAAGTTGGACCATGCGATAGAGCCGGCGTAGGCGTTGGTTACGTTGATCTTGAGCTGGCACAGGATGACAAAAATGCCGGCCATCGCCAGAGATATTTCCGGGGAGTGGGTGATGTAGCTGAACGCTACCAAGTACATTTGGGTCGGATCTGCCGCCTCTGAGGCCGAAATACCCTGATTCAGGGCCAGCACCGCCAGGAAGGAGCCGGCCAGTATTTTCAGCATGCCAATCACAATCCAGCCGGGTCCGCCGGACATAACTGCCAGCCACCACCGGCGTTGTTCCGCCCGGTTCTGGGGTTCCGGAATGAAGCGCAGAAAATCCACCTGCTCGCCAATTTGGGCAATAAGCGAGAACACCACCGCCGCGGCGGCACCAAACATCACCACATTGAGGCCCTGTCCGGTGTTCACACCCAGACCTTCAAATTGAGTCCAGTCACTAATGGAGGAGGCATCGGCATAGATGATGAACACAAAGGGGGCTAGCTGCAGCAGGATCCACACCGGCTGCGTCCAGACCTGGAACCGGCTGATGGTGGTAATGCCGTGGGTAACCAGCGGGATGATCACCACGGCGCAGATTAGGTAGCCGAGCACCAGGGGAATATCGAACAGCATCTCCAGGGCCATGGCCATAATCGCCGCCTCAATGGCGAAGAAGATGAAAGTGAACGAGGCATATATCAGCGAGGTAATGGTGGAGCCGATGTAGCCAAAGCCCGCGCCCCGGGTTAACAGATCAATATCTACGCCGTAGCGGGCGGCGTAGAAGCTGATCGGTATCGCGGTCAGGAAGATCACCAGACTGACCATCAGAATGGCGGCCACCGCATTATCAAAGCCGTAATGTAGGGTGATTGATCCGCCAATGGCTTCCATGGCCAGAAATGAGATTGCCCCCAGAGCGGTGTTGCTCACCCGCGCGGCGGACCAGCGACGGGCGCTCTTGGCGGTAAACCTCAGGGCATAGTCTTCGAGCGTCTGGTTGGCGACCCACTGATTGTAACTACGCCGAACCCGGAAAATGTTCTGTCGTGCGGCCATCGATGCTCTGCCTGTGTGACTTGGGAAGAGTGCCCAATTTTGGTGCGGTTTTGTGGTTCGGTGTACCGGACTTGAAAGCAGCATCAAGTTCCGTGCCATAGCCCGGTGCGCCAGTAAAAGCGGTCACCTTCAAATCGTGTACCCGCGTTTTAGCTTTTGTGGCCGGGGACAGGAATGCGTCAAATGACGTAGTGCGCTGGGGTGATTGGCGAATGGGCACCTTTGGTGGGGGCGAGCAGAATGTTTGACGTGGGCGCTGTGCTTTCGCAAGGAAGCGCGGTACCGGCTTTCAAACACTGCGAGGAATCACCATGGGTACGACAGAGACAACCGCCAGCGGGCGGTCCTTAAGCAAGGGACTGGGGTTTAGAAAGAGCCTGATGACACTGGCAGCGTCCGTCATGCTGGCAACTTCCGCTCAAGCGGCCATGCCGAGTACGGCTGAGGTCAACACCACCGGCCTGGCGGTGACGGATGACAGCGTCACGGTCGGCATCCTGCATTCTATTACCGGCACTATGGCCATCAGTGAGATCGGCTCGGTGCAGGCGGAGAAGCTGGCCATCGATCAGATCAACGCCTCTGGCGGGGTTTTGGGTCGCCAGATCAAGTTTGTTCAGGAAGACGGCGCCAGTGACTGGCCGACGTTTGCTGAGAAATCCCGTAAGTTGCTGCGTCAGGACAATGTGGCAGCCATTTTCGGTGCCTGGACCTCGGCCTCCCGAAAAGCAGTACTGCCGGTCATGGAGCAGTACAACGGCATGCTCTACTACCCGACCTTCTACGAGGGGCTTGAGCAGTCGCCAAACGTAGTTTACACCGGCCAGGAAGCGACTCAGCAAATCCTTGCCAGTCTTAACTGGGCGGCCGAAACGAAGGGCGCGAAAAGCTTCTATCTGCTCGGATCGGACTACATCTGGCCGCGCACCTCCAACAAAATCGCCCGTAAGCACATTGAGGACAAGCTCGGCCTCAAGGTCTCCGGGGAGGAGTACTACCCACTGGGCCACACCCAGTTCAACTCGGTTATCAACAAGATCAAGTTGAAGAAGCCCGACGTCATCTTTGCTTCGGTCGTAGGTGGCTCCAACGTGGCCTTCTACAAGCAGATGAAAGCGGCCGGTATCGATTTCACTGACGAGAAGCCACTACTGCTGACCATCTCCGTCACCGAGGACGAAATCCGCGGTATCGGTGGTGAGAACGTAGACGGTATCTACGCCTCCATGAAGTACTTCCAGAGTTTGGACAACGACAACAACCAGGAATTCGTGGCGGCGTTCAAGGACGCTTACGGCGATGACATGGTTATCGGCGACGTCACCCAGGCGGCATACCTCGGCCCATGGTTGTGGAAAGCAGCGGTTGAGAAAGCCGGCTCCTTCGATATCGACAAGATCCGCGAAGAGTTCGCAGGCATCGAGTTCACCAAAGCGCCAGAAGGTTACGTGCGCATCCACGAAAACCATCACCTGTGGTCCAAGACCCGCATCGGTCAAGCTCAACCTGACGGCCAGTACAAGGTTGTCTACGAGACCGAAGAACTGATGGAACCGGACCCGTTCCCCGAAGGGTACCAATAAGCCCGGACTGCTGGCGCCCCCCGGGCGCCAGCATCCGTTGCCTCTGCAACACGAGATTAAGGGTTTGAAGGGTAAGTTGGTCTAAAGGGGAGTAAGGGTCATGTTTGATGGCTACACCAGCAGTGAATTGATGTCGATATTTGCCATGCAGGGGTTTGCCGGGCTCTCCCTGTTTTCAGTGTTCGTACTGATGGCATTGGGCCTGGCCATCATCTTTGGTCAGATGGGGGTGATCAATATGGCCCACGGGGAGTTCATGATCCTCGGCGCCTACACAACCTACCTGACCTCCGGTTTTTTCCAGTCCTATCTGCCGAGCCTGTTCGGCGGTTACTTCTTCGTCGCCATGGTTCTGGCTTTCCTGATTTGTGCTGCCCTGGGGGCATTCGTTGAATGGCTCATGATACGGCGACTCTATCACCGACCACTGGATACCCTCCTGGCCACCTGGGGTCTGAGCCTGATCATGCAGCAGGCTTACCGATCCATCTTTGGCGCCCGGGAAGTGGGTGTGGATCTGCCCGAGTGGATGATGGGGGCGATCCAGGTGACTGACCTGGTGGAGCTGCCCATCAACGGCTTGTTCGTCATGATCATCGCGCTGTCCATTGCCGTGGGCGTGTATTTCCTGATGTACCGATCCGGCTATGGCAAGAAAGTGCGGGCGGTGGTTCAGAATCGACCCATGGCTGAAGCTGTCGGCATCAACAGTGCCGGTATCGACCGAGCCACCTTTGCCCTCGGGTGTGGCATCGCCGGCGTCGCTGGTGCTGCCTTCACCATGATCGGTTCCACCGGTCCGTCCTCTGGTCAGGCATATATCGTCGATACCTTCCTGGTGGTGGTGTTTGGCGGAGCCCAGAGCCTGATCGGCACCATTGTGTCCGCCTTCGGTATATCCCAGGCCCAGTCCACCATGGAGTTCTTCCTCAGTGGTTCCATGGCCAAGGTGCTTACCCTGCTGGTCGTCGTCGGCATCCTGATGCTGCGTCCAGAAGGACTCATGGCCCTCAAGGTCCGTCGCTAGGAGATTGTCATGAACAGTTCATCCCCATTGAAATGGTTTGCCACCCGCGAGGGACTGTATTACGTCGCACTGGCCGTGTTGCTGGTGGTGCTTTTGCCACTGGCGCTGGACCCATTCCGCCTGAACATGGTGGGCAAGTACCTGACCTACGCCTTTGTCGCCATTGGCCTGGTTATGTGCTGGGGTAAGGCCGGCATTCTCAGCCTGGGCCAGGGTGTGTTCTTTGGCCTTGGCGGCTACTGCATGGCCATGTTCCTGAAGCTGGAGGCCTCCACTCCGGAGGCCACCGCCATTCAGTCCACCCCCGGCATCCCGGATTTCATGGACTGGAACCAGCTCACCGAGCTGCCCTGGTTCTGGGAACCGTTCCACAGCTTCTCCTTTACCTTGCTGGCGGTGATCGGTGTGCCGGTTCTGCTAGCGTTCGTTATCGGCTTCGCCATGTTTACCCGGCGCGTGGGGGGCGTGTACTTCGCCATCATCACCCAGGCCATCGCCGCAATCCTGACGATTCTGATTATCGGACAGCAGGGCTATACCGGCGGTGTGAACGGCATTACCGATCTGCAGACCCTGAACGGCTGGGACATCCGCACCGATGAAGCCCGGACCATCCTGTACTTTGTCTGTGTTGGCATGCTGTTCCTCTGCCTGTTTGTGGCGCGCCTTGTCCAGAACCGGAAGCTGGGCCGCATCCTGGTGGCCATGAACGCCCAGGAAAACCGAGTGCGTTTTTCTGGCTATGACGTTGCCGCCTTCAAGATCTTCGTGTTCTGCCTGGCAGCGGCCTTTGCCGGCGTCGGTGGTGCCTTGTTCACCCTGATCGTCGGCTTCATGTCGCCGTCGTTCATCGGCATCGTCGCTTCCATCGAGATGGTCATTTTCTGTGCTTTGGGTGGCCGGTTGTCCATCCTCGGCGCGGTCTACGGTGCCTTGCTGGTGAACGCCGCCAAGAGTGGCTTCTCAGAATCCTTCCCGGAACTCTGGCCGTTTGCCATGGGTGCGTTGTTTATCGGTGTCGTACTGGCCTTCCCGAACGGTCTGGCCGGCCTTTACCAGACCTACGTCATGCCCCTGGAAGACAAGATCTTCAAGCGCAACAAGGGTGCAAAGCTGGAGGCCAAGCCCGCGGAAAAAGCCGCAGAGCCAAAGCCGACCGCTGAGAAGACTCCTGATTACGATCCGATGATCGATTCCTACAGCCCGGAGAAATCGTGATGAATGCAGCCAAAAGCAAAAGTGGGGATTTCCTGCTGGCGGTCGAAGGCCTGACCGTGTCATTCGATGGTTTCAAGGCCGTGGATGATCTGTCCTTCTACCTCGATCCCAAGGAAATCCGGGTCATCATCGGCCCCAACGGTGCCGGTAAAACCACGGTTCTGGACCTGATCTGCGGCAAGACCAAGGCCACCTCCGGCTCCATCAAGTTTGACGGTAAGGAGCTGACCAAGCTCAAGGAGCACCAGATTGTTCACTCGGGTGTGGGCCGGAAGTTCCAGACCCCGTCAGTGTTCGAGGACCTGACCGTCTTCGAAAACCTTGAAGTGTCCTACCCAAAGGGACACAGCGTGATGGGCGCCCTGGGATTCAAGCGCGACGCGGAGGTCATCCAGGCTGTAGAGGAAGTGGCTGAAACCATCTTCCTGACCGAGGCCCTGAATGAGCCGGCTGCTTCGTTGAGCCATGGCCAGAAGCAGTGGCTGGAGATCGGCATGCTGCTGATCCAGAAACCGGACCTTCTGATGCTGGATGAGCCGGTGGCCGGGATGTCCGTTACCGAGCGCAAGAAAACCGCCGAGCTGCTGAGGGTGATTACCAGGGACCATACGGTGCTGGTGATCGAGCACGACATGCAGTTTGTCGGCGATATCGCTGATCGGGTCACGGTCATGCATCAGGGCAAAGTTCTTTCCGAGGGGTCAATCGAGCACGTGAAGTCGGACCCGAAAGTCATCGAAGTCTATCTGGGGCACTGATCATGCTGAGCATCAAACATCATTCGGTGGCCTACGGCCAAAGCACCATCATCGACGACCTCAACCTCGACGTGGCAAAGAACGAAATCGTCGCCGTGGTGGGGCGTAACGGCATGGGCAAGACCACGCTGATGAAATCCCTGGTGGGCATGACGCCCACGCGAGGCGGTGAGGTCAGTCTGGATGGTAACGACCTTTCCGGCCTGAAGAGCTTCCAGCGTGTGCGCGCCGGAATCGGTTTCGTGCCGCAGGGGCGGATGATCTTTCCGACCCTGACGGTACGGGAGAATATCGAGACCGGCCTGGCCGCCGTGGGCGAGAAGAAGGTACCCGAGGACCTTTACGAGATGTTCCCGGTACTGAAGGAAATGCAGAACCGGCGTGGTGGCAACCTCTCCGGCGGCCAGCAACAGCAGCTGGCTATTGCCCGGGCGCTGGCCACCCGGCCCAAAGTGCTGCTGCTGGACGAACCCACGGAAGGTATCCAGCCCAACATTATCAAGGAGATCGCGCAGACCCTTCGGCGCATCCGCGATGAGCGGGGCCTGTCGATTGTGGTGTCGGAGCAGGTATTGAGCTTCGTGATGGATGCGGCAGACCGGATCCTGGTGATTGAAAAGGGCGCGATTGTGCACGAAGAGAGCCGGGAAGAAGCGGATCAGGACAAGATTGCGAGCTATCTGGCGGTTTAACGAGGAGAAGAGCAATGAGACACGGTGATATTTCCAGTAGTAGCGATACCGTTGGTGTGGCGGTGGTGAATTACAAGATGCCTCGGCTGCACACCAAGGCCGAGGTGTTGGACAACGCCCGCAAGATAGCCGACATGATCAAGGGTATGAAGGTGGGGCTGCCGGGCATGGACCTAGTGGTGTTCCCGGAATACAGCACCATGGGCATCATGTACGACAATGACGAGATGATGGCAACCGCCGCCACCATTCCCGGTGACGAAACCGCCATCTTCTCCGCTGCCTGTCGCGAGGCCAATACTTGGGGTATTTTCTCCCTGACCGGCGAGCGTCATGAGGAGCACCCCCACAAGGCTCCTTATAACACCTTGATTTTGATCAACAACGAAGGCGAGATTGTACAGAAGTACCGCAAATGCATCCCCTGGTGCCCCATTGAAGGCTGGTATCCCGGTGACACCACCTATGTGACCGAAGGCCCCAAGGGCATGAAGATCAGCCTGATCATCTGTGACGACGGCAACTACCCGGAAATCTGGCGGGACTGCGCCATGAAGGGCGCCGAATTGATTGTGCGCTGCCAGGGCTATATGTATCCGGCCAAAGAACAGCAGGTGATGATGTCCAAGAGCATGGCCTGGGCCAACAACTGTTACGTGGCGGTGGCGAACGCTGCTGGTTTTGACGGCGTTTACTCCTACTTTGGCCATTCCGCCATCATCGGTTTTGACGGCCGTACACTGGGGGAATGCGGCGAGGAAGACATGGGTATCCAATACGCACAGCTGTCGGTCAGCCAGATTCGCGATGCCCGCCAGAACGACCAGTCCCAGAATCATCTGTTCAAGCTGCTGCACCGAGGTTACACCGGCATGCACGACTCGGGAGATGGTGACAAGGGCGTGGCGGATTGCCCGTTCGAGTTCTATCGCACCTGGGTGATGGATGCCCAGAAGGCCCAGGAAAACGTCGAAGCCATGACTCGCAAAACCGTGGGCACCGCCGAGTGCCCGGTGGGGGAGCTGCCGTTCGACGGGAAAGAAAAAACAGCAGGGGCTTAAGCCCGGGAGGCACTGATGCCGTTTATCAACGAACGGCTGGAAGCCAATCGGGAGTCCATTGAACAGGACCGGGCCGCCTCAGGCCCGGTTCGTGTTTCCCGGTTCCGCTTCGAGCCCGAGGCCGTAATGGCCCGTCTGCGGAATAACATCGTGGGCCAGGATGATGCCCTGGCCGCCATGGAATCCATGCTGGTGCGAGTGAAAGCCGACATCGGCGAGGACCACCGGCCGCTGGCGGTTTACCTGTTCCTTGGTCCTACCGGTGTGGGCAAAACCGAAACCGTACGCCTGATCGCCGAGGCCATTCATGGTAACCGGGATGGCCTGTGCCGCATTGATATGAACACACTGGTTCAGGAACACTACGCCGCCGCGCTCACCGGCGCACCGCCGGGCTATGTCGGCAGCAAGGAAGGTCACAGCCTGTTCGATCTGGACAAGGTTCAGGGGTCGTTCAGCAAACCCGGTATTGTGCTGTTCGACGAAATCGAGAAAGCCAGCAAGGAGGTGGTGCGCACGCTTCTGAACGTGTTGGACACTGGCCGGCTGGTGTTCCCCTCCGGCAACCGGGAGATCGACTTCCGCAACACCCTGATCTTTATGACCAGCAACGCCGGTGCTTTGGAGGCGGAGGCGCACGAACAGTGTTTCCGGCAAGGCTGGCGGCGCTGGCTCGGGTTGTCTCCGGGCAAGGGCGAGGCCATTCGCGATACCGCCCTGCGCCGGCATTTCGACCCGGAATTCCTCAACCGAATCGATCAGATCCTTACCTTCAAACGGCTTACCAACAACTGGCTGGAGGCCCTGCTGGACATTGAGTTGGCGGGGCTCAATCGCCGGTTGTCACGAAAACACGCGAAGCTGTCGTTGTCGCTCGATGTGCGGGCGGAGCTGTGCCGTGGTTACGACGCCCGCTACGGCGCGAGGGAAATGCTGAGAGCCTTTCGCCAGCGCTTGGAGCCGGCGGTCGCCAGGGCGCTGCTGGCGAATCCGGACGCCCTCCGGTTCGAGGCCAGTCTCGAAAACAGAGAAGTTACGGTACACCAATACGTCGAATAACGTAGGCACCGGGGGCATTTCGCGAATACCTCCCCGGGGCCGGATTTCGGATAGTGAAGTTGTTACTTCAACGTATCCGCCAATAATACCAAGGAGCCTCCGATATGGCTGAAACCATTATCAAGATCGATCTGAACAAGTCGGCCTACGAGAACGACAAAATTCACAACCGCTGGCACCCAGACATCCCTCTGGTGGCCACCGTTAAGCCCGGCGACGATTTCATCGTCGAGTGCTATGACTGGACCGGCGGCCAGATCAAGAACGATGACAACGCCGACGATGTGCGCGATGTGGATCTCAGCCAGGTGCATTTCCTGTCCGGCCCAATTGGTGTGGAAGGCGCGGAGCCGGGTGACCTGCTGGAAGTGGACATTCTGGACATCGGCACTTTTGAAGAAAGCCAGTGGGGTTTTAACGGCTTCTTTTCCAAGCAGAACGGTGGCGGGTTTCTGACTGAGCACTTCCCGGATGCGCAGAAGTCCATTTGGGACTTTAATGGCATGTTCACCAAATCCCGCCACATCCCCAATGTAGAATTTGCCGGTCTGATTCATCCGGGTCTGATCGGTTGCCTGCCCTCCAAGGACCTGCTGGAGACCTGGAACACCCGTGAAGCCGGGTTGGTCGCGACCGATCCGGAGCGGGTGCCGGAATTGGCCACCCTGCCTAACGGCGAGACCGCCCACATGGGGCAGATGCGCGGTGAAGCCGCCAAAGCCGCCGGCGCCGAAGCAGCCCGAACCGTGCCACCCCGTGAGCACGGTGGTAACTGCGACATCAAAGACTTGTCCCGGGGCTCAAAGGTCTATTTCCCAGTGTACGTGGACGGTGCCGGTCTGTCGGTCGGTGACCTTCACTTCAGTCAGGGCGACGGTGAAATCACCTTCTGTGGCGCCATTGAGATGGCCGGCTGGATCCATCTGCGGGTCAACCTGATCAAGGATGGTGTCAGGAAATACGGCATCAAGAACCCGGTGTTCAAGCCCAGCCCAATCAAACCTCGTTATGACGACTACGTGATCTTCGAAGGCATCTCGGTGGATGAGGATGGCGGCCAGCATTACCTGGACGTTCACGTGGCCTATCGCCAGGCGTGTCTGAACGCCATCGAGTACATGACCAAGTTCGGCTACACCAAGGCTCAGGCCTACGCGATTCTGGGTTGTGCGCCGGTGGAAGGGCACATCAGCGGTGTGGTGGATATCCCTAATGCCTGCGCCACCCTTTGGTTGCCAACGGGCATCTTCGACTTCGATATCAACCCGTCCGCCGACGGACCGCAGAAGATGGTCAGCGGGGGTATGGACGTACCTCTGTCGAAAGATAAGGAGTAAGCGCCATGCCTGTGTATGACTACAAGTGCCGGGAGCACGGCCTGTTCAATACCCTGGCCACCATGGACGACGCCGCCAAGCCGGCCCAGTGTCCGACCTGTCAGACCCTGTCGCCACGGGTGATTGTGCTGCCACCACACATTGCGGCCATGGACCCGGCAAAAAAGGCGGCTCAGGAAAGGAACGAAAAATCCCGGCATGAACCGGTGTTTTCCACCGTCGACCGACGGGCGAACGATCAGGAGCACAGCCGCAGCTGTGGCTGTGGCTCGCCCAAACCCGGCAAGTCGATGCTGTTCTACACCGCCGATGGCAAGAAAATGTTCCCCTCCATGCGGCCTTGGATGATCAGCCACTGATGTTCAGTGCCGAGTCAGTCACGTGTTTGGCCCCTTAGGGGGCCTTTTTTGAGCCTCGCCTTGTCCCATCGCAATATCGTGTATATAGTGTTCGAATCCTTGGTCAAATACCATATGTTGATTTTTTGAGCATCGTGGTATCGGGAATCCGGTGAGAATCCGGAACTGACGCGCAGCGGTATTGGAGAACGAGCGTGGCATAAAGACACTGGTGCAAGCCGGGAAGTCGCCACGCGAGGCCGAATCAAACGATTCCTGCTCCTGAGTCCGAAGACCTGCCAGGGAGGTGCTGTTGTCCACCACATTGGAGAACAGCGCGACTGCACCTTCGCGACTCAGGCGCCTGCATACGGCCCGATTAAGGTGAGCAGCAAACGGACAGGGACGTTCCGCCAGGTCTTGGCGAGCGCCCCCCGCTCCGTCCTGCGTACGCGAAGGTTATGGAATTCAACGCGTATTCAGGAGAACACAGCATGTCCACCTCAGCTCTGGCCGAACCCCAGCCCACGGCCCCGGCCAACACCGAATCCCTTCAGGTTATTAAACGCAACGGCACCCTCGTTGGCTTCAATCCGTCCAAGATCAGTGTTGCGGTAACCAAAGCGTTCCTCGCCGTGGAGGGCGACAAGGCCGCCGGT
Source organism: Marinobacter sediminum (assembly GCF_016820575.1). Classification (GTDB taxonomy): domain Bacteria; phylum Pseudomonadota; class Gammaproteobacteria; order Pseudomonadales; family Oleiphilaceae; genus Marinobacter; species Marinobacter sediminum. Next base: position 671,520 of record NZ_JAEMQH010000001.1, read on the forward strand.
TCCGCCCGTATCAACGACGCCGTGCACCGGGTTACCGAACAGGTGGTGCACGCCATTGGCCGGCGCCTGAAAGCCGGTGGCAAGGTCCATATCGAAGACATCCAGGACCAGGTGGAACTGGCGCTGATGCGCGCCGAAGAGCAGCGGGTGGCCCGGGCTTATGTTCTGTACCGGGAAGAACACGCCCGCGAACGCGCCCTTCATGCGCCGGTAGAAGCCCATCCACACCTGACCGTGAAGAAAGCGAGTGGCGAGACCGCACCCCTGGACCTGGGCCTGATGAAACTGCAGGTGGAGCAGGCGGCCGCTGGTCTGGAAGGCATCGATGGCGACACGTTGGTAGAGGATGCCCTGTCCAACCTGTACGACGGCATTGCCGAGGCAGACGTGCTCTCGGCCCTGGTGATGACCGCCCGCAGCCGAATTGAACGGGAGCCAGACTACAGCGCCGTCACCGCTCGCTTGTTGCTGGAGCAACTGCGGCTGCAAACCGTTTCGGCGCTGGATTTATCCACAGAAGTGCCGTTGGCGGAGATTTATCCACAGGCTCTGAGTGCTTTCATTCACGCCGGTATCCGCTACGAACTGCTGGACGAAGCCCTGGCCGCCTTTGACCTGGAACGCCTGGGCGCGGCCCTGAAGCCGGAGCGCGACCGCCAGTTCGGCTTCCTCGGCTTGCAGACCCTGTACGACCGCTACTTCCTGCACTGGAACAAGGCCCGCCTGGAACTGCCTCAGGTGTTCTTCATGCGCGTGGCCATGGGCCTGGCCCTGCGCGAGGACGACCCCAACACCCGCGCCATCGAATTCTATGAGCTGCTGTCCAGCTTCGATTACATGGCCTCCACGCCAACCCTGTTCAACAGCGGTACCCGCCATTCCCAGTTGTCGTCCTGCTACCTGACCACCGTGGGCGACGACCTGGAAGACATCTACGGCGCCATCCGCGACAACGCCATGCTCTCGAAATGGGCCGGCGGTCTGGGCAACGATTGGACCCCGGTCCGCTCATTGGGCGCGCACATCAAGGGTACCAATGGCCAGAGCCAGGGTGTGGTGCCGTTTCTGAAAGTGGTGAACGACACCGCGGTGGCAGTGAACCAGGGCGGCAAGCGCAAGGGCGCGGTGTGCGCCTATCTGGAAAGCTGGCACCTGGATATCGAAGAGTTCCTGGAACTGCGCAAGAACACCGGTGACGAGCGCCGCCGCACCCACGACATGAACACCGCGAACTGGGTGCCGGACCTGCTGATCGAACGCATGCGCGAAGACCGGGACTGGACCCTGTTCTCACCCAGCGACGTGCCCGATCTGCACGACCTGTACGGCAACGAGTTCCGCAGCCGCTACGAGCACTATGAGGCGCTGGCGGAGCAGGGCAAGATCGCCCTGTTCAAGAAGATCCCCGCCAAGCAGCTGTGGCGCAAGATGCTGACCGTGCTGTTCGAGACCGGCCACCCCTGGATCACCTTCAAAGACCCGTGCAACCTGCGCTCGCCCCAGCAACATCGGGGCGTGGTGCACAGCTCCAACCTGTGCACCGAAATCACCCTGAACACCAATGCCGACGAGATCGCGGTGTGCAACCTGGGTTCGGTGAACCTGGCCGCTCACATCGCCAATGGCGAGCTGGACGTTCAGCGCCTGGAGCGCACCGTTAACACCGCCGTACGCATGCTCGACAATGTTATCGACATCAACTTCTATGCTGTGCCTCAGGCCCGCAATTCCAACCTCCAGCACCGCCCGGTCGGCCTGGGCCTGATGGGCTTCCAGGACGCCCTGTACCAGCTCGGCCTGCCGTACGCCAGCGCCGAGGCGGTGGAGTTCGCGGACCTGGCTATGGAACAGCTCAGCTATTTCGCCATTCGCGCCTCCGCCACCCTGGCCGGCGAGCGCGGTGCCTACGACAGCTACGACGGCTCCCTGTGGCACCAGGGCATTCTGCCCATCGATTCCATCAGCTTGCTGAAAGAGGCACGACGGGAAGGGGACTTCTCGGTGAACACCGAGGCTCGCCTGGACTGGGCCCCGATTCGCGAGCTGATTGCACAGCACGGCATGCGCAACAGCAACGTGATGGCGATCGCGCCCACGGCCACCATCTCCAACATCGTGGGCGTGTCGCAGTCCATCGAGCCGGCGTACCAGAACCTGTTCGTGAAATCGAACCTGTCCGGCGAGTTCACCGTGGTGAATCCCGCGCTGGTGCGGGACCTGAAGGCCGAAGGCCTGTGGGACAACGTGATGGTCAACGACCTGAAATACTTCGACGGCTCGGTGCAGCAGATTGACCGTATTCCTACCGAACTCAAGGCCCGCTACGCCACCGCCTTCGAGATCGACGCCCGCTGGTTGGTGGAAGCCGCCGCCCGCCGGCAGAAATGGCTGGACCAGGCCCAGAGCCTGAACCTGTACATGGCCGAGCCCAGCGGCAAGAAGCTGGATGCCCTGTATCAGCTGGCCTGGGAACGGGGCCTGAAAACCACCTATTACCTGCGTTCGCTCGGGGCTACCGGGGCAGAAAAGACCGCATCAGCCGCCGCACCGGCGCCAGAGATGGCGCCCCAGCCTCAGGTATGCAGCATCGACGACCCAGACTGCGAAGCCTGTCAGTAACCACTTACTTATTTTTCAGGAGGCAACATCATGCTCGACTGGGACGACGAACCCAAAACCCAGGCCACAGCCAGCGCCGGTGACCGCACCGGCCCGGCGCCGGTGAACGTGGACGACAAGCGCGTGATCAACGGCGACACCGACGTTAACCAGTTGGCGCCGTTCAAGTACCCCTGGGCCTGGGAGTACTTCATGAACGCCAACAAGAACCACTGGACGCCGCTGGACGTGAACATGGCGCAAGACGTTCACGACTACCACCACCGGCTGACCGCCCCGGAGAAGCACGTGTACGAGAACGTGCTGGCCTACCTCACCACCTCCGACATCCTGGCCATGCGCAACATCGGCCTGGCGGTGATGGAGAAGATGAGCGCGCCGGAGCTGCAAATCTACCAGGCCCGGCAGGTGTATGAGGAGGCCATGCACACCTGGGCCTATCAGCACTGCATCGAAACCCTGAACCTGGATCAGAGCGAGATCTACAACCGCTACCGGGTGGTGCCGGCGATCAACGGCAAGATCCAGATTGCCAACCGCCGGCTGGACGCCGCCATGCGCCCGGACATGAACTTGCGTAACCGCGACGACCTGCAGGAATTCATCATGTCCTACCTGTTCTTTGCGGCGGTGTTCGAGGGCACCTGGTTCTACAACGGCTTCAGCCCGATCTTCGCCCTCCAGCGCCGCGGCCTGATGCGCGGCACCGGCGAGCAGCTGCAGTACATCTTGCGGGACGAGGCCATGCACTTCTCCTTCGGCCTGAAGGTGGTGAACCAGATCGTGGAGGAGGAGAACATCACCTTCGACCCGAAAGCCGTACGCGAGATGTGGGACGAATCGGAGGCCGCCGAAAGCGCCTACGCCAAGTACATCCTGCGCGACCCCATCCTCGGCTACTCCGCGGAGTACCACAGCGAGCAGTTCCGCTTCGTGGCCAACCGTCGCGCCCGCACAGTCGGCCTGGACGAGCCCTTCCCGGGCGCGAGGAATGTCTCGCCCTGGCTGGACGAGCAGGCCACCATGCGCAAGGAGAAGAACTTCTTCGAGACCCGGGTGATTGAGTATCAGACTGGGGCTCAGTTGGAGTGGTAAATGCCGAAGGCCCGGAGTTCAGCGACAAATGACGCAAAACTCCGGGCCTGAATCATTAACCTACTGAAATTATGCGAATTTTTTACTGATTTATTAGGAATAGACGTCACGCCTATCTTGGAAATAAGCGGCAAGTGACGCTTATTTCCACTTCCCCGCATTGTGAGCTATGCTGCAATGCATTGATTTTTATATATTTAAGATAGGAAGAGATGAAAACCTGCTGGGGAATAGGCGCGGCGGGGATATACGTCATTTGTCGTTGAATTAGCTGTTAAAACGAGAAGGAAGAGGTATCAGTGAACGAGCCGAACAATTTTGTTAGGACTCTCATCGTACTCTTTGCTGTTGCACTAGCAGCAATGGTATTCGTTAGCTTTTCGTTCTCTGAGCCCCCGTATGAGATCTCAGGCGGCATTCTAACTGTTCTTTTTTTGATCGCTATTCTGGTGCTGTCAGAGTCTTTTAATAACTTGAGTCTTGGGAAGGTGCTGAGCCTTAGCCGGGAAGTCGAGAAGAAGCAGTCCGAGAACACCAGAGTAAAAGAAGAGAATAAAGAGTTAAGGCATGAACTCTTTAAAATTGTTTCAAATGTTCAACAGTCTCAAGTTAACAATACCTACAATGCCCCATCCGATGAGTGGCTTAAGCTGCTGGGCGTGGTTAAGGCGAAAGACTCTGAGCCCGACGAGGATCAAAAGGAGCAAGAGGAAAATCAGCAAGTTGTTAATTATGTTGCTGAGCAAGCCCGCAGGAGGGAGCAGAATCAGGCTAGGCACAAGCGCTGGAAAGTTTCGGAGGATCTGGCGATTGAAAAGTATGCAGAAAGTCTGTCAGTCCCAGATTCAGAAGTAATTAAAGGAGCTGTTTTCTCACAAGCTTTTGATGAGATTGATCCGATCATGAGCCGAAGGATAAATTTTGACGGCTATATCAAAGGCGCCAACCTTGAAAGGTTCATCGAAGTTCGCCCTAAATCTTCATTTTCTCCGATGTTCCAGGAGAGATTATATGTAATGCTCAACAAAATATTCCTTTACAGGAAAGCCAAAGGAATTTCTGCAGAGCTTATATTGCTGATCGTTGAGTTTGAGGGCGATGAAGAGGATCAGCATCAGACTTGGAGGCTGGAGAAATTTTACGAGTATTTTCAACCGGCTATATCAAACCGGCTCTTGAAGGTTGAGCATTTAAAATTGACAGAGGAAGAGGTGGTCGAGGCTGAGAGTCGTGGCCAACAGAGGCTGTTTTAACAAGGCCAGTCACGGCGACGTCTACTACATTGCGGCTTCGCCTTCATTTCGTAGACGCGCGTGCTGAGCGGCGTTATAAGCCAAGGCTCCGGTAATTTTTTGGTGGTTGGGTGCACGGGCCTTGGCGGAAAATTAGGTGATAATTTCTGGTTTCGCGTCATGGCCAAGGCCAGCAAACTCGCCGTCCAATCTGGAAGCCAGTATTGGCTTCTTTCGGGTTATCGGCAGCGTGCCCAGGTTGTGGGGCTGTTCGCCGAAAGTTTGGAGTAAGCGGGGTAGGTTGGTGGTGTGTATCGGTGCCGGACCGCGAGCAGGTGCGGGGCTTCTTTGGAGTACGCATGGAAGTTGTGGAGTTGATCGGAGACCACCGGGTGACCGGCTTCTAACCAATGCATTAAATACGTTCCGGGCCGATGGCCCTCCACCGGACGGCTTTTAGCCGCCGTTTATGCAGGCGTTAAAAGGAGAAACATGCGCTCATGAGAGATTTCGGCGATGAACAGGTGAAAGGAATGGATCGCTTCATTCCCACCCGCCGGAGCGCTGTGTTGCTGGTGGCTTTGATCACCGCGCCTCCGTCCCTTTTCGCATTCTTAGTGCAAAAACATGACTTTGTTTTGGGCGATCTTACGGAGGCCTCCCGGCTTCCAACTATAGCTGCTGTCACGCTGGGCCTTGCCTTAGTTATCGCCGTTACACTTTGCGTTGAGTTGGCAGTTGCGCTGAATCATTCGAAACACCGGAAAATTAAGCATGTCAGCAACGAGCACTCGCAAATGTCGTTTAAGTGGCTTGTCAGCAACGCTTCCACTCGACATTACCTGTTTATCGCTGCGGTATTCACGCTGGGGGCGGCTCTTGGTCACTACTTTTAACAATTCGCGTCAGTACGCGGCCTTTGGCCGCCGGACGTCCCTGACGGGCCGCCGCTGCGCTTCGCGTTAGTGATCGGGGTTTTACAGGAGCTCTGGATGAGCCGCTATGTTCTGTCAAAAAAAGCAACCCAAAAGGCTTCGAACTCACTGAAGCCTCTTTTTTCATTTGTTTTTATAGTGTTGATGCTGCTTTTGATGTTTATCAGGTCTGGCTCAGAAGATTGGGGTGAATATTCAAACTGGCAGACAATGGTTGTAGATGGAAAAAGAAGGACGCCGCAAGGTTCTTTCTATATTGATAGTGATGGCACTGATTACCCTATCGCTCTTCCCAATTCGAATGCGAGAACGTTTTGGTACCAAGTGGATTATTTTGATGAAGTTCAGGTACGTTTAACAGAGGGCAGAAGAATAGCCGCGCTCAGGTTCAGAGAAGAAGAAATATATGGTATCGATGAGTTTGAGGAAGCTGCGGAGCGGACGTATTCAGCCCTGACCGACAAGATGATTCAGATTTCGATTATTTACTCAATAATAATGATTTTTTTGATAGTTAAAGAGCGCAGGTAGGTGTTTTTAGCGTTTAAGCTGCCGGAGCAATCGGTGCCATGGGTAAGGCCTACTTACAGCCTACCACTAACCAGTGCAGGCACAGCGACGCCTACTTCATTGCGCCTTCGGCTCCATTCCGCAGGCGCGCATGCTGCAAGCGTTATGCACTACAGATCAAGGTTTTAATAAATGCCAACAATAACAAAGTGTCTATATAAGTCTCATGTGATAGATGTCGAACGAGCACTAGGGATCAAGAAAGATTCACTAGAGTCTGGGAGTTCGGATGCTGATTTCACTTGTATTGAGTGTGGGGCTCCAGTTAGGCCTCACCGTGACGGAGGCCATGCCTCTGCTCATTTTGAGCATTTGGCAAGAAACCCTGAATGCTCGCTAAGTCATCGAGGGAAGGGAGCAGACGAACAAGCTGCGCTAGAGCCTGTTGAATCCATTAATGAAGCACAAGTCAACGCTCAAGCCTTTTCTGGGGTTGGAAAGGCAGCAAAAACAGTAGCAAGCGAAAATTTCAATCGCTTTTTCCACTGGTATTATTTCCCGGAGTTGGATCTATTCGCGCCGAGTAAATTTATTGGATACAAGAACACCAATCTTGATAATTACCAAGGAAACGGAACGGGAACTGAGACTCAAAGGGTCCTTGGTCAATGGTTTTCCAAAGTTGAAGCAGGCACAGAGAGGCATAAAGAGCTGTTTCGCAAGCTAACTGACTTCGCTGAAAGCATCGGTAAAACTATAAGTAAGAAAACGTTTGAAGGAACAGGAGGAATTTACATCCTTTCTGGTAAATATGCGGACCAGGACTTTCCTGATGAAATTGCGAAAAGTTCCTTTAAAGAGGGTGCCACTAAGCAAGTGAGGGTCAATGCTTACGAGCGAAGCAATCAAGCACGTGCGGAATGTATTGAATATTATGGGGCAAAGTGTTGCGTCTGTGATTTTGAATTCCAGTCCCTCTATGGCAAGGATTTAGGCGCTGGTTTCATACATGTACATCATTTGGTCGACATTTCGCAAATTGGCAAGGAGTACGAGGTAGACCCAATCGCTGACCTCAGACCTGTTTGCCCCAATTGCCATGCGATGCTCCATAAAAGAAAACCGGCCATGCACCCTGAGGAACTCCGTAAAATTGTTAAAGAAGGTGCATAACCAATGGCGTCAGTCGGACTGGTTTGTTCCACTCCGTTCCACAAACCAGCCGCTGCGCCCAGCGTTACAAGGCCAACTGAAAGGGAGTTCAAGTGGTTACCTGCTACCTAAAGTACGTCATAGATCCCTATAAAGCCGCCGAGTTCGAGCGCTATTCCAAGATGTGGATACCTCTGGTCCAGAGGTTCGGCGGTCAGCACCATGGGTATTTCTTGCCTTCTGAGGGCGCCAACAATATCGCCGTCGCACTATTCACGTTTGAGTCTCTGGCCGCTTATGAAAAGTACCGTGAGGCCTCGTTCAAAGACTCGGATTGCCAGGCCGCCTTCAAATACGCTGAAGAAACTCGTTGTGTACTAAGCTGTGAACGCAGTTTTATGAGGCCAGTATTTGAGTGAGCTTGTAACAAGTGCATTAAGTCTGTTCCGGCCCGATGGGCCTCCACCGGACGCCCTGGTCGGGCGCCGCTTATGCAAGCGTTAAGTGTGATTTGCCATGAAAGTAGTCGATCATGAAGATCAGATGTGGTTTCTTTTTGAGTACCAAGGAGCCTTGTTTTTAGATGCCAGCTGTAATCATAGCTTTCTAGGCTACACCTATATGATTGAGCTAAATGAGCAGGAGTTGACTGCCTACGAAAGCGGTGGTCATCGGTACCTTTCGGAGCTCGCGCACGATATTCATTACTCGGCTCCAATAGTCAAAGGCAGCAACTCGATTTATAAGGGTCGTGACGTTACTAAGCAGTACTCGGAGCTTGTGAGTGCAGCTGTTCAGCAATGGCGAGAGCAGCGAAGTGGCCATTAAACACTTAACAAACTGTTGTAGTTCGTTCCGGGCCTGCGGCCCTACACCGGACGCCCATTTCGCTGCGCTGCATGGCCGCCGCTAAACAAGGGCGTTAATGGCCAAGGCTTCAGAAGGATTTAGGCAGTAGAGCAGGGAGTTGCTCGCGAATTATCACTCCAGTTCAACTCTTCTCCCCGCAAAACACTGCAAAATCCGCGAGTTTCGTGTTCTGGTTCCTCGCGCCATGGGCTAGGTTGGGTGCAAGCTTCACCGCAAAGGGCATTTGAGTTCGGGTGCCAGGGATAAACCGCCGGGTAACCGGCCACTAACAAGTCGCAGCAGTACGCGGGCCGATGGCCGCCGGACGCCCCGGTCGGGGCGCCGCTGTGCTTAGCGTTATGTGTAAGGAGTTCTAATGGACGGCCCTTGGTCGGAAGGCCCCAAAGAATTGCTCCAACACGCGGTTGATCATTTGTCGCTGGATGGCGACTTTGACCGGCGGATTGCAATGATCAGTATCGACAATGCCGTAGAGCTCATGATCAAAACTTATCTCGGACTTCCGAAGCGAAAAATTAAAGGCGACCGCCCATCAAGGAAGGAGCTCGAAGATTCGAGCAATTCTTTTCCTGGTTTGCTCGATCTCATTGAGAAATATGCGGAGGAAAAGCTTACCGGCGTGAGTTTGGACGAGATCGAGTGGTATCACAGAATTCGAAACCAGTTATATCACTCGGGGAACGGAATCACTGTCGAAGCCGCCCGGGTGCAAACGTACCTCTCTCTTGCAAAGACGCTGTTTCAAAATCTTTTTGAATCCGAGATCGAACTGTCTGCTGAGAGCCAAATACAGCAGAAGCTGGGCATTTTCCTTGGCAAGTGGGGTATGTTTGAAAAGGAGCTCATGGAGAAAGCGCATGAGATGGATCTCCCTGATCGAAGAGCTCCGGCACTGTTCTTTTACAAGGGCGACCGAGCCGCTAAGGAGCTTTGGCAGGCCACCCGTGCTTTTAGAAATACCGCAGTACACAAGCTTGAAACATTGAAGGCAGGGGATTTCAATCAACCGATCAAGGACATTGATACCTTGATGAGCTATGCCCGAAGTTACACATAACCAGGCCATTAAGTTTGTTCCCGGCCTAGCGGCCGTCCACCGGACGGCTTTCAGCCGCCGCTTATGGCAGCGTTATGAGTACTTGTAAGCAGAGTAAGTGATTACAAAAGGAGAATAGTTAATGCATGATTATGCGATATTTGGCCATGATCGCGCTGGTATAGGTCGTTGGCTCGGATTGATAGCCATACTTGTTGCAGGCGGTGTGGCTCAACTTGCCAGCCTGTTGTCTAGCATGACTGGATGGGAAGCTTTTACGAAAGGTTCAGTTACTGTCGGCGTAGTATATTTTGGATTGCATTGGCTCTTTAATAAATGGATTTGGAAAGTTCAGTTTTTCAATATTCCTGACTTGAACGGCGTGTGGAAAGTTGATGGCCGCACTCTGGATGAGGAAGGAAACAATAAATACGAGTGGCCAGCTGAGTTAGATATAGAACAAAACTGGAAGCAAATTTCTATAAATATAAAAACTAGTAAGAGCCAGAGTGAAAGTTACACTGCAACTCTTTTCAAAAGAAGCGGAGTTCGTGGTGGTTGGGTTTTGAGTTATAGCTACAAGAATGAGCCTAATCTAGATCAGTCGCATGAATTAAGCTCCCACAAAGGCTTTTGCGAAATTGAATTTGATAATGCCCTAAAGTCTGCGGAAGGTACATATTTTAATAGTGGCGGAAGAAAAACCTACGGTTTGATGAGTCTTGAGAGAGGACAATAATGATCAATTTCGATGCGAGGCTTAAAAGGCTTAAAGACAGACGCCAAGGTACAAGAGAGTTAGTTCTTTTAGAGAAAGGTTTTCATTCTTGGGATACAGGAGACTACCGGATTAGAGAGTCCTATGAGGAGCTTTCGGAGAGTCCTGGAGTTCGTTATGCCATTGGGTCAATGTCCGCTGTAAACCCTGAATCCACAAAAGTTTCCATCAATGAAGGAAATCGCGTTTCAGATACATTGATAAGCATGTTAAAAACAGAAGGAATTGGCGCTACCAAAAGAATTCAGGGATCGGTAGCGCTAGACATTCATATTGAAGGTCATTCTGATGTGGATATGCTTATAATTTGTGAAGACACTATTCTGGTGCAAACACCAAAACTTGATGGGTCTACTTGCTACGCTGCAGACAACCGTCCCATGGTTGAGATAATTGCAGAGCTGAGGAATAAATCAGAGCAGAAATTAACAACCAGATATTATGAGGCAGATGTTGATTGTACAAACAGCAAATCAATTTCCCTTGTGGGTGGAAGTTTAAAGCGTAAAGTGGATGTAGTGCCAAGTTGTTGGTATCACACGCATGACTATCAAAGGAGCCGCCAAGAACGAGATATTGGCATAAAGATATATCACAAGAAAGAGCATCGTTTATTAGGAAACTTTCCATTCAAACACATTGCCAGGGTGAACGATAAAGATACTCAGTACTCGGGCAATCTAAAAAAAGTAATTAGGTTGCTGAAAAACTTGGTGGCTGACATGCCCGATTATAAAAAAGGGAAAGCAAAGAAGCTGACGAGCTATGATCTAGCGGGGATTGCTTATCATATGGACCAGAGACTGAATGTTCCTAGCTATATGTCACTGGCACTTGTAGAGCAAACAAGAGACTTTCTTAGTTTACTAAATGCTTCTGAAACCTACCGGAATACTCTTACGGTTCCAGACGACACAAGAAAGATTTTTGATGATGAATCAAAAACAGAAGCTCTAGAAATTATAACTAAGGAGGTTGAGGATTTGGCTTATTCGATTTTCAGAGAGTTACGTCCTCTATCACAGGTCTACGATGGAAGTGTAATTAAATCTAAGGTCATATAATGTGTCAGGCCACTCATAACAATTCAAAGCACTCGGACGTCGCTACGCTCCGCTGATCTTGCACCACTTTAGTGGACGGTCATTTACCGGACACTGGACTTACCCCGGTCTACTAGACACTCCTAGCCTATGATTAGAGCATAGGAGGAACTGTCATGTGGGCATTTCCAGCATGTGAGGCACAATCCGCCCTGGCAGAATCGACCTTGGGTGGAGAAGTTAGAAACACGGAATGAAATGCTCGGACATCTTCTTGACTGCAAGAAGTGCGAAGAAGGCGCTCCGCCAGATGAGAAAGTTTAAATTAGGCTGTAGCGGGTCATGTCCGCCTAACAAAGGTCGGCAGAGGGAATCGTGGGGGCTTAAAAAATCGGCTCGCCGGTCGCTTTAACCGCATAGAACAGGCAGTCACTCTTCGCAATCACTGGGTTGGTGGTAATCATAAAGGCCTTGATGGCTTGTGCGGGGTAGATCTGGCCATCCTTCACTCGCAGAATCTGCTCCATGGTTTCGGCCCGGTTGTGGCCGATCGCGGTGAGTATGCTGAGACCTTTTTTCCCCACCCAACCCAGGGGTTCATCCGGGGACACAGTTCCGAAATTCCGCCGTTCGATGTCGGGAGGAAAGGTGAGGTCGGCCTGGCCGGTGGGCGCCAGGCGGTATTCGATGGTCGCGTCCGGCGCCAGTTCCACCCGAATCGGATTGCGCAGTACGTTAACGTCCCACTCCGCTTTCTCCAGTGACAACACATCGGCTTTTGAGGTGTACCGCACGAGTCCCTCGTAGGCCAGTTGGTGCGCCTGTTCTTCCTGGGAGCCGCCACACTCGATGGTTACCGTGGGTACCTCCTGTTCTGAATACTCCATCAACGCACCCAGGCGAAGGTCCGTCATCACGAGCCTATTGGTGAACAGGGAGGCCAGCGCCTGGTGAGCGGCGTCGCTGGTGATGGTGACGGCGAAGGCCGGGCCGGTGCCTGAGGTGTTGTGCACGTCCAGCAGACATTCCGGTTTTACTCTCTGAAGCTCGGCCAGCAGGGCCTGGGCAATAGCCCCTTCCTCGCCCTTGAAGGGTTGCCGGAAGCACCGGTTGAGGTCGAGCCCGTGCGGTAGCTGGCGGTGTGACAGCGCGGGAGGGATTTTCGCAGGATAGACGCCGCCGAGGAGAAACAGCATGTTCACCTCCGGCGTGTGTTGCTCCAACAGCCATCGGTGCAGGGCAAACAGGCCGGAAGGTTCATTACCGTGCAGTAGCGTGGCCATGGCCCGGGTCCGCGAGCGATCGCGACCGGCCACATGAACCACCGTGGGCTTGCGCAGTCGGTCCAGCCACTCAAGGGCTGAGCGCCCCAGGGTTTGGGGTGACGGGTCATGCAGGTAATCCAAAACGTCCGATGTGCTCACGGCGACAGTGCCCATTCATGAACCGGTGTATTGGTTTTCTGGTTGGCCATGTACAGCGCCAGCATGCTCCGGAACGCCTCATCGGGGCTCAGAGACTGGAGCAGATGCTCCGTGATGTGGCGTTGCCAGCGGGCACCGGTCATGGCGGTTTCAATGCGGCCTTCGATGATGTCCAGCAGGCGGTGGATTTCGGCTTCGTCCACTTCGGTTTGTTTCAGGGCTTCACGGGCACGGGGCAGCAGCTCGCGAGCTACGGTCAAGAGCGGCATATCTCGCAGCTGAACCTGGTCCTTGTGCGGCCAGATGATGTCGGCGCCGATGCCGTATTTGGCGGCGCGGTAGAAATTGTGCTCGGTGTAATGGAAGGGGAGGATCGCGGTCAGATGGGGGATGTCGTCCAGCACCGCCAGGGCCGCGCCGATCACGAACAGCCCGTTGGCACACATATCCACAGCCGTTGGGCCGGCTGGCATGGATCGGATTTCGATGCGTAGGTGACCAGCGCCGGCGGGATCATAGATGGCCCGGTTCCAGGGCCAGGTGGTGCCCTGGTGCAGGCGCATCTCGGCCAGTTGCGGCACCTCGCCCCGATCAAGCACCGCCATTGGGTCTTCCTCCGACATCATGGGCAGGATGGGCGGATACAGCGAGGCGGAGGCCGCAAACAGCTCCCAGGCGCTGCGTGCCCAGCCGTTGCCGAAATAGACCCTGGGCGGGTGGCGCCAGGTTCTGCGATTGGGTGATCGGCTGTCGATGCATTGCTTGAACAGGGCAATGCGGGTTTCGTCCCAGAGGTGGTGGCCAAACAGGCTAGGGGAATTGCTCGCCAGGGCCAGGACAATGGGCGTCACCAGTTGCACGGCATTGAAATAATCGGCGAACCGGTGCGCAGGCACCCGCCAGTGCAGCTGGAATGAAGTATTGGCGCCTTCCATGGTGACGTCGTCGGCCTCCAGATCGATGACATCGTTGCCGCCGATATGAATGCTGAAAGGTTCGCCCCGTTGCTTGATCAGCGCATCCGATAGGGCGTGATAGCGGGGTTCGTCGGTCATCGCCTCGGGGCCGGTATCAGACTGGCGCAGGGTAGGCAGAATGCCGATCGGTACCAGTTCTCCATCCAGTGGTGCGGCGTGTTGGTTGATTCGTTGGATGGCATCGAGCAGCTCCTGCTCGGTTCGGGCAAACGGAGTTCCCTTGAAGGCCTGGGGGCTGAGGTTGTATTCGAGATTGAACTGGTTGAGCTCTACCGTCAGTTGAGGGTCCTGAACGCGGGCGGCGATGTCGGTGTTGATAGGGTGAACGCACAGGTCCGAGTTTACGATGTAGAACTCGACCTCAGCGCCAATGGAACTCTCGCCCTCACCGAAACCAGGCCGCTCAAGAAGGCGCGAGAATGCGGTCAGGTCCATGCGGACCTTGGCGGCAAATTGCTCAAACTCTTCCGGTGTGAATTCGGATTTTGTGACCGACAGTCCCACTGTTAGCGTCGTCTCTAGGGCTCACCTACTTTGATAGTAGTGGAAGATGCGTTCGGCACGGGAGTTTTTATGGGAAGCTGGTGGGTAAAGAATCTTGGTGATGCGATGCTGGCGTTCGAACAACAGGCCAGTATTGAACGGGGTCTGACGTCAGCCTTCGCAGAAGGCGGCAGCCCGACTGACATGGCCGCATTCATTCGCCATGAATCAGAAGGTCGTTTGCACTGTGACGTTAAACTTTACTTCTCGCCCAAGGCGGATACCTTTGCACAGGAGGTGAATGCTCAACCGTGCCCTCAGCCTTCCCCAGACGGTTTGAGTTTGTTGGTTGGCTCCGAGGATTGCTGGCGGTTACTTTTCCCTGAGTTGAGTTCCTGATGCCACCCACGCCCGTCAGCACCAGTACGGGTTTTGTGATTGAGAGATAAAATGACGATCCAGACACTTCTCGGTATTGATCTTCCCATCATTCAGGCGCCAATGGCGGGGGTGCAAGGCCATGAACTCGCCGTGGCCGTGTCCAATGTTGGAGGCCTGGGTTCGTTGCCTTGTGCCATGCTCAGCCCTGACAGCTTGCGCGAAGAGCTTCTGGCCCTGACCGGTCAGACGTCACGGCCCTACAACGTCAATTTCTTCTGCCACACGCCACCAGAGCCGGACGCTGAAGTTGAGCGGTTGTGGCGGAAAACGCTCGCACCTTATTTCGACGAGTTTGATATTGATGCCAGCACCCTTTCCTCGCAAGCGGGCAGGGCGCCGTTCAGCGCCGAGATGGCCGATGTACTAGCGGAATTCGAACCGCCGGTGGTGAGTTTCCACTTTGGCCTGCCGGCGCCTGAACTGATGGATCGCATTCGCGGCTGGGGTGGAAAGATCCTGTCCACGGCCACCACGGTGGATGAGGCGCTCTGGCTGGAAGCGCAGGGTGTCGATGCGATTATCGCCCAGGGGCTCGAGGCCGGTGGCCATCGCGGATTCTTCTTGTCTAACGACCTCAATACCCAAATCGGCACCTTTGCCCTGATTCCCCAGCTGATCGATGCGGTGAACGTCCCGGTTATCGCCGCAGGCGGCATTGCCGACGCCCAAGGGATCCAGGCCGCCATGGCGCTGGGTGCCGCCGGGGCTCAGATAGGAACCGCGTTCCTGTTGTGCCCCGAAGCCCAGACCAAACCCATGCACCGTGCCGCCCTGAAATCCGAGAGCAGCCGGGTTACGGCACTGACCAATCTGTTCAGCGGTGGCGCGGCTCGGGGTATCGTTAATCGAGTGATACGAGAGTTGGGGCCGATGAATGACACAGCGCCGGCGTTCCCCCTGGCGTCTTCGGCCATCGCCCCGCTGCGGGCGAAGGCTGAAGCCGGTGGCAGCGGCGATTTCTCACCCTTGTGGTCGGGGCAGAATGCCACAGGCTGCAAAGAGGTGTCCGCGGCAATTCTGACGCGAGAGCTGGCGGGTATGAACGAGTAAGCAGAGCCGGAACATTCCATGACAGATCAGGTTCTCTATTTCTTTTCCAAGACCAGGAAACAGCGATCCAAGCTGTATATCCGCATGGGTTTGTTTTGCTGGGTGTACGTTATCGGGTTATTGCTCTATGAAGAGTTTGGGGACAAACCGGTTCCCGAGGACCTGCACTTGGCCATGGTCATCGCTTTCCCCGTTGCCAGTGCGATTCTGTTTCTGGTTGCCTGGTGGCACATCCGGAACCCCGCCACCTATCGGGCGATGATCACCCCGGAACGGTTTACCATCGAATACCCCAACTCCGAGTCCTGGTCGTTTGATGTCAATGTTGCTGACATCAAGCGCTTTGAATACCGGCAGACCCTGTCTCACGCCGGCAAGGGCATCATGGACCACGGCATTCTCCTGAAAGACGGCAGCTTTCACCACATTTCCATGAATTATGGTAACCACATCAAGGAGATGTATAAGGCGGTCAAGTCTGTAAGCCCAGAGGTAACGTTTTCAAACAGGGTTAATAAACGGGTGCAGGGGTTGGGTCTCGATCGGGATTACGAAAAGTAGGAACTGACTAAAAGGGTTGGGTGCTGAGAAGCAGACAGGGTCTGCCTAACAGTGGCCCACGAAAACGATCAGTCGAGCAAGTGCCCCACTGATCGTTTTTGCTACATTACTTCAGTGCTTTGCAGCTTTGCGACGCTTGGACAGGCCAAGTCCGAGCAGGCCGAGGCCGAGGAGAGACAGCGAGGCTGGCTCCGGAACTGAGGTGTACCGCAAACTAACTCGAACGAAATCGCGATTAGATGCCGCAAAAATGTCCACACCCGGGTCGTTTCGCACGGTAGCGGTGAACATTCCGTCCCCGATCATCGAATTGAGAAGAGTATCCGAGATGTTGAACAGCCATCTGTGTGCCACATCATTGAATGAAAAAGTTGTTTTGGAATACGTACTCAAAGTGAGGCCGGCAATTGTATTGGAAATAACGCCATTGGCAGTATTGCCCAAATCGAGCGCTCCTCCAGCTACATCAAGAGAAGCTACGGCGGATTCAGTGTTGAAGCCAGAGTAGTCACCGTTCAGGGTTATGCCCAACACGCCTCCCGTGCCTGCAGTTGGGAGTCCAGAGAAACTAAAGTTGAACAATTGGCCGCTTGTCGTAATCGACTGTGTATCGCTTACGCTGACGGGAATTGCAAACGCCGCAGGGGCAAAAGCTAGTAAGAAAGCAATAATAGGCAGTTTCATGTCGTTTTCCTTAACATAGTGAACAGGGTGTTGCACTTTTGGAAAACAGCAGAATATATGCCAAAAAGAATAAGCCAATTAATTCAATAAGTTGAGGTTTCGCTCTAGCATATACGTAAAAGAAACTGACATATTGATAACAAGTTTGAGGTTATTAATAACCCGGTTGTCCCTCGGAGTTTACAAAGCCATGCAGGATGACCGTAATGCTGATCATAATTCAAAATTCATCGCTACTTCCGGCGCTTGAATGAAGTGCCCCTGGAAATTGCGAATGCCGCGCTCCCAGAACCAGGATAACGCTTTGGCGTCTTCCACGTGGGTGGCCACGATGGGCAGGCTGGAGCCGAAGATTCCGGTCAGTTGACGCAGTAAGTCTTCCAGTTCAGGTGTCTGCTCGGTGCTGCCGCCATATTTTGCGGCCAGCTTCACAAAATCCACCGAGCCCAGCTCTTTTAGCAGATCAACCGAGGCCGAGCCGGTTTCGATGTGCTCGATGATCAGTCCGCATTCCATGTCCTGCATCACTTTCAGCACCTGTCTGGCCGTGCCAACGTCTTTCATTACGATGGGGCTTGAGAGCGCCAAGTAGACCCGGCGTTTACCTTTGATGCGAGCGTCGCGTATGCCGCTACTGATGAACGGCACCATCCTCGCTACATCCGCCATCGGTGACGACAGTTTGATGGCCACGGAATGACTGGCGGCAGCTTTGCCCCCTAGCTTGGACAGCCCCTCCACCGCGTGTTCGATCACCCAGCGATCCAGATCATGAAAGGTTCCGTGGCTGCCTTCGGCCAGTTGAGTCAGGAACTGGCCGGGCAGGTATACGGCGTCGTCTTCATCCACCAGGCGCACCAGGGCCTCGAACAGGGTGTCCCCGGAATCCATGTTAACGATAGGCTGGTAATGCAGGCGGTAAGCACGGGCTTCGAGCAATTCCCGGATCCGTTCATCCAGCTGGCTGTGATCGGACCGTTCCGGGGCCTGATGCCACACCACGGAGCCGCCATCGCCCTGCATGGCCTCAGCACAGGCTTTTTCAACTTCGAGCAGGGCTTTGTCTTCGTTCATGGCCTCATTCAGCGGCAGAACGCCCATGCTGAGCGTGACCGGCTTCGGCGGCTCGCCCAGGGTCCAGTTGGGGCTGTTCAGGCGCTGATGGAAGCTATCCAGAAAGGCATCGGCATCTTCGGTTACCGGAGCGTTCACCTGAAAGAGAAAGCTCCCGCCGCCTAGTGCGCAGCCGGAGTCATTGGCCCCCAGCTGATTGACGAAGTGGTTTTCCATCTGCGATGTCAGGGTGGCGAGGGCTCGGGCGCCGTGCTGGGCGCGTAAGTACTCTTCCCGGTCGATTCCCACTTGAACAAGGTAACGGGATTGGTTGTCGGGGGCTGCCTCCACGTAGGCGAGCAAAGTCGCCAGTTCGGTCAGGAAGTAGTCGTGGTTCTGCAGGCTCCGGCTTTCTTTGCGTTGGCTCACCAGATTGATGCGGGCAGTGAGCAGTTGAGCCTGCACCAAGTGATGGTGCAGCGCGGTCAGAAACCGCTGGTTGTCCAGCGGCTTGGTGAAGATCGGGTTGCCGGCCATGCTTTGCTGCTCCAGCTGCTCCGCCACTTGCTGAGAGGCAGACACAAACAGGATGGGGATGGTCATGTACCGGGCATCCTGACGGAGTACCTGGGCCAGCTCCAACCCTTGTATACCGGGCATTTCATGGTCGAGAACAAGAGCGTCCGGCTGGAACTGTTCGATGCGCTCGAGAATGCGAACCGGCTGGGACAGGCCCTCTACCTCATAGCCTTCGTCGGTCAGCATGGTCTTGTAGTAAGTGAGCAATTCGGTGTCGTCGTCGACCCAGAGCACGCGCGGCCTTGCGGTGAGGGTGTGCTCCAACAACTGGCCGATACGGTTTTCCAGAACCCCAAGGTCCAGAGGTTTGGTGAGATAGGTATCGGCGCCGGCGCGCAGGGCCCGCATGCGTGCGACCATGTCGCTCCTGGCCGACATCATAATCACCGGGGTGTTGGCATCTACCTGACATTTCAGCCGTTCCAGCCAGGCAATGCCTTCCAGTGCGCCCTGGGGAAAACTGATGTCGAGCAGAATCAGGTGGTGAAGGTGGTCGTCAGTACGCCGGTTGTAGGCCTCGGGGGTTTCGAAGGTCTCGGCGGTAAAGCCGCGCTGGTCCAGCCAGGTTTTCAGGAACGCGGCCTGACTGAGGTCATCTTCGATCACGGCAACGCGGTATTGGTTTTTCGCAGCCGCCGGTGCCGCCGCAGGAGTTATTTGTGACGGGGCAGTGTTAACCGCCTGATCTACGGCTCGCTCCAGTTTGCCAAGCGATGCTTCGATTTGATTGCGTTCTGCCGGAGTGGCGTCGGACTTGTTCAGCAGTTGCTTGAGCTGGCCTTCCAGTACCCGGGCGGCTTCGCTAATCTCCGGGAATTGGAAGGTGGCGCCGCTGCCCGTAAGCTTGTGGGCGCACTGCTCCATGAAGGTGAGGGCCTTGGCATCCCAGCTGACGTGCTGAAGCCGGCTCCAGGACGACTGCAGCTCATCCAGGCGGCTGGGTAAACCGAGCACGTACTGTTGCTTGAGCGCTTCGTATTTGTGTCCCAAGTCGACGCCTGCCATTACCTAACCTCGTGTGCTGCACATGGATGATGGACGTGCGTTAGGGGCGATGAATGAAAATGTGTAATCGCGCGCCACTTCGAACGTGTGATACAGGTCTCAAATTTACAGGTTTGCGGTATAGATCACGAGAGTTCAACTGAAAAAGTTTCCGATAACCGTCTTCAAAAACTCCATCAAAGACAGTGCTTTCCCCTACACTGGCGTGATGGACAGCGGCCAAGAACAGAGTATTCTTGCCAGCCAGATAGGTGTCCCCGTGTTCCCGAGTGTAGCAGTGGTATCAGGAGTAGTCGGATATGGAAGATAACAAGAAGCCCGGGCAGGCCGCCCCCGTACCGGGCGAGCGGCAGTTCGAATCCCTGCTGTGGGGATCGCGGTTGTTGGTGATGCTGGCGGTTATCCCCAGTTTGTTGGGCGCGACAGTGCTGTTTTTGATTGGCACCGCCGACATCATCAAGGTGATGGCGGATACCTTCGTCTATTATCTGGCCGGCGGCACCCAGGACATCCACGACACGGTGGTGCCCAATATCATCATGGCGGTGGATATCTACCTGATAGCGGTAGTGCTGCTGATTTTTGGCTCCGGCATCTACCGGCTGTTTGTGTCGCCTATCGATCAGGCCGAGTCCCAGGCGCCCAATCACCCGTTCAACGTGCATTCCTTTGATCAACTCAAGGATAAGATCGCCCGGGTGGTGATCCTGGCGGTGATCATTGAATTCTTTCGCGCGGTGGTCGACATCCGGTTTCAGACACCTCTGGAAGCGATATACCTGGCGGTGTCGGTACTGGCGCTGGCGGCAAGTCTCTACCTGATGAGTCATGCCCATCGGACCAATGACCACTGAATGGCTGTGACTACTGGCAATAAACCAGCACTGAGGTTGGTATGGCGTTAATCCTGTTTACAAGCGGACTGGTTTTCCTGGTTGTCGGTGCGGAACTTCTGGTGCGGGGAGCATCTCGCCTCGCCGCCGTGCTGGGCATTTCGCCCATCGTCATCGGCTTGACCGTGGTGGCCTTTGGCACCAGTGCACCGGAATTGGCGGTCAGTGTTAAATCAGCCTGGGCCGATCAGGCCGGGATTGCCGTTGGCAACGTGGTCGGTAGCAACATTTTCAACGTGCTGTTTATTCTAGGTATTACCGCCTTGATTGTTCCGCTTACCGTGTCCCAGCGACTGGTGCGTCTTGAGGTTCCGATCATGATCGCGTTGTCGATTGTGGTGCTGTTGTTCGCTTTGGATGGACGCATCAGTCAGTTCGATGGCGGGTTGCTGGTGGCCGCTCTGGTGGTCTACGTCGGTTATGCCATTTACCAGAGTCGTCGGGAAAGTGCTGAGGTGCGGGAGGAATATGCTGGCGAGTTCCCGGACAACCGTGCGTCGTCGCCGAGCTGGTTGAGCAATGCCGCGCTGGTGATTGGCGGGCTGGTCCTGTTGGTTCTGGGCGCCGGTTGGCTGGTCGATGGTGCCATCAGCTTCGCCCGTCACCTGGGCATCAGCGAACTGGTGATCGGGTTGACCGTGGTGGCGGCCGGCACCTCGTTACCGGAAGTGGTCACATCGATAATGGCGGCCATCCGCGGCGAGCGTGACATCGCCGTGGGCAATGTTGTGGGCAGCAATCTGTTCAACATCATGGGCGTGCTCGGCATTTCCGGGTTGATCGCACCCCACGGCATCGAGATTTCCGCCGCCGCGCTGCACTTCGACATGCCGGTGATGATCGCCGTGGCGTTTGCCTGTCTGCCCATTTTGTTCACCGGCGGTGTGGTCAGCCGGTGGGAAGCGGTGTTGCTGCTGGGTTACTACGTCGCCTACACGCTGTATCTGGTACTGGCGGCCAGCCAGCACGATTCTCTGGCGCCGTTCAGCAACGTTATGTTGTATTTCGTGATTCCGCTGACCGCCATCACCCTCGTTACCATCGCCGTGCGCGAGATGCATAGCAACAATCGCAAGCGGTCAGCGGGTTAGCAAGGCGGGTCAGGCCGCCTGGATCGCCACCTGGGTACCATTGAATGCGGCGTTGCCGGTCAGTGCGTCAACGCGCTGAGCATCGGTAATGTCGTTGATGCTGACCCCCGGTTGTGACTCCGCGATGGTCATTGCGGTGTCTTTGCGGTTGTGGCCCCAGCCTTGGGGAATGCTGACCACACCCTCAAACATGTCGTCGTTGATTTCTACCGGCAGTTGAATGCTGCCGGTGGCCGAGGAAACCTGGGCCAGCTGCCCGTCGTTAAGGCCGAGTCTGGCGGCATCGGCTGAATGCATCTGCACCGTGCAGGGGTTCTTGCCTTTCACTAGCCGGAGGGAATTCTGGGTCCAGGTGTTGTGGCTGCGCGGCAGGCGGCGACTGATCATGGCGAACGGGTAGTCCGGGTTGCGGGCCTGATCCAGAAGCCCGGAGGCGTCCAGCCGTTTCAGGTCGTCCAGGTACAGCTGGGGTGCGATGTGGATAAGTCCGTCCTCAGTCTGCAGCCGTTGTTGCAGGCAAGGCTGCAGGGGCCCCAAATCCACTCCATGCGGGTTGGCCTTCAGCTTGGCCAGGCTCATGCCCTGTTCGCCGTAGGCTCCGTGTTTCAGGCCGCTGTCCAGCATCATCTCTGGGGTTACGCCGTCGTCCTCGCGCCCGGTCAGGTGCAGGGCCAGATCCCTGAGAATCTCCCAATCGTGTTTCTGGTCCGGTGTTTTCTCGAACATTGGCTCAGAGAACTTGGCGGTGTTGCGCACGGCAAAGGAATTGAAGAACACATCGAAATGCGGCACTTCCAGGCCAGTGGTGGCCGGTAGGATGATGTCGGCGTGGCGGGTGGTCTCGTTCAGGTAGATGTCCACCGACACCATGAAGTCGAGGTTGTCGAGCGCCTGCTCCAGGCGCGCACCACCGGGGCTGGACAGCACTGGGTTGCCGGCGATGGTGATCATGCCCCGGATCTGGCCCTCGCCCGGGGTGAGAATCTCGTCCGCCAGGGTCGCCACTGGAAACTCGCTGTTGAAGTAGGGCAGTTTCCGCACCCGCGATTCGAACCGGCCGTAGGAGCTGGGTTTGCCTTTCTTGTCGCGCACCAGATCGAACGCCGGCTGCGGGAACATGGCGCCGCCGCGACGATCAAAATTTCCAGTCAGCAAGTTCAGCACGTTGTTCAACCACTGGCACAAGCCGCCAAACGACTGCGTCGAGGCGCCCATGCGGCTGTAGCAAACCGCACTCTTGGCCGCAGCCATATCCCGCGCCAGATTGCGGATCGTGGTAGCGTCGATGCCACAGGCGTCGGCGACTGCTTCGGGGGAATAGGGTTTTACCGCCTCGGCCAGCCGGTCCAGGCCGTCGATGATGGATTCCAGATGACCCAGATCCACCCGCTGTTCTTCAAACAGGGTGTGCACCAGGGCCAGCATCAGCAGGGCGTCGGTTTCCGGGCGGACGAACAGGTGCTGGTCGGCTTTTTTCGCGGTTTCGGTCCGGCGCGGATCGACCACCACCACGTTGCCGCCTCGGTCCTGGATGGCTTTCAGGCGCTTGCCTACGCCCGGTGCTGTCATCAAGCTGCCGTTGGAGACAATCGGGTTGGCACCGATGATCAGCATAAAGTCGGTGTGGTCGATGTCTGGAATCGGGATCAGCATGCCGGCGCCGAGCATATAGTTGGAGGCTACGTGATGCGGCAGCTGGTCGGCGGAAGCGGAGCTGTACCGGTTGTTGCTACCCAGCGCCTTGAAAAAGCGCGGCAGCATGATGGCGTTGCCAAAGTTGTGGGCGTTGGGGTTACCCAGATAGACCCCTACCGCGTCCTGGCCGTGCTCGGCCTGGAGGCCGCGGAAGCGGGTGGCAATCTCGTCGTAGGCCTGCTCCCAGCTGAGTTCCTGCCAACCATCGGTGGTGCGTTTAAGCGGCGTTTTCAGGCGGTCCTTATCGTTGTAAAAATCCTGCAGGGCAACGGCCTTGGGGCAGATATGGCCCTGGCTGAACGGGTCCTCCTTATCGCCCTTGATCGACAGGATGTTCCCGTCCTGATGCTTTATTTCGAGGCCGCACATGGCTTCGCAAATGTTGCAGGTTCGATAATGGGTCTTGAGGTCGCTCATAAATCAGGGCTCGGTCGTGATGTTGTTATTGGGTAACCCGAGTGTGGCACAAGCCCTGATAAAAGCAGACGGCCATAAATGACATAAACTTGGTCATTTCCGACAAGCGGGTAGATTATTTGTTGACGGTTTCTGCCTGAAAAACGCCCTGTATAGCCTCAGGGTCTTCCATCGCGGCGGTCTCTGTCAGTTCGAGGGTCAGGCGCTGGGTATGCATCCGGTACTGACTCAGCACCGATTCGATGTGGCCTTTCAGGCTGCGCGATGACAGATCCCGCGCTCAATGGCCCAGCGGGTGTCGACGATTTTCGTTCAGCTGCGCGTCAGAGTTCAATAATCAGTCCCTCATCGGCGGGAACCCGCCCTTCACAGACCTCCGGATACACCCTGGCGAGGTCGTGCAGCCCCGACACCTTCCTGAGCGTCAGCCATTGCCGGCTCTTTATTGCCGTGTTCTGGATAAAGGCCGAGGTCTTGCGAGCGAATTCGTCCGGGCCCCAGTCTTTCATTCGCTTCTGGATGTGGCTTGGGGCAAAAAAGAACTCACTGCGGTCCCGGTTTACGCCTGCGCCTGGTTGGATTTCGCTCCAGTGGGTAAGGCCGACGTTGATGCAGTGCATCATGTTATCGCCCAGGTGATGGTGAAGTTGGCCCAGGATCTCGCCGCTGCCGGACATATCAACCACCACCGTGGGTTTAGTGGCGTCGATGTCCACGAGCTCCGGGTAACTGAGGCACTGGTCGTATAGCCCCAGATCGCGCACCAGATTCAGGTTGCGCTCGGAGGTGAGGGCAAGGACCGGCGGTGCCGAATCGTCACCCTGCAGAGCGTAGGCTAGCCCGATGCTGGTCTTGCTGGAGGCGCTGAGCACCACCACCTGGCTGGCGCCATACCAGTCATGGTCTTGCAGCTGGTCCCATAGACAGTACGAGGTGATGTACAGCGGCCACAGCAGCATGCGTTCGTCATCGGTGGCGCGATCATAGCCCGGTTCCGCGCCCACTCGGGTGTAGCTGTTGTAGGCGATGGGTAGCTTGGCGCGGTGATCGGCACCGTCCAGCAGGCGTTGATCGCTGATACTCGTCGGTGTGATGGTCAGGTAGCTGGCGGTTGGGAAGTAGCCAAACAGCCGGTCACCGACCGGCACCTCCTCGACGTTCGAGGCGACCACCTCGGCAAAGCCCCACACCGGGATAACGCCCCACTCGTCGTTGGGGTCTTCGATGGCCGGGAAGAACTGCCAGTACCCAAGCTGGTCCCCGGCCGCAGCGTAAGTGATGTTGTTGGCGGTGAAAGAGAACCGTTCGATTCTGACCACGATCTCGCCTTCACCGGGGCTTGGCATGTCGTCGGTCGCCTGGCTGGTGATCAGCCGGTGTTTGGAAAAGTGGTTCCTCAATACCTGGAACTCGGCCATCTCGACTCTCCTGGCTGCGGTTTTGTCTTTAGCTCGCACCGAATCTTGGCAATGGCGAAACGGTCTAATTCGCCGCGTTTACTTCCAGTCGTCGTCGGCTTTTTCCTGAGCTTCGAGTTCGGCTTTGCGCTTGCGGATCTTGGCCATTTTTTCGTCGGAGATTTTCATGCTGTGGGCCGAATCGCGCAGGATCATGAGGCCGCCGACAATCAGGGCGAGGGCAGCGATAACAAATACCCATCCAATGACTGGCATATGCGGGGCTCTCCTTGGAGCTTGTCCGTGGGGTGAGACTTTATAGTGAACCAGAGGCCAAGGTTGGGCAACCGGTACTGCAGGCGGGGCTTAGCAAAGAAAAACCGCAGACCTTGGGCCTGCGGTTTTGGGAGGGCTACGACTCAGTAGTTCTTGATTTCGAACTGGTCATCAATCGGGTCCGCGGTATAACGTCCTTCCACCTGGTCCCAGTGATGTTCATCGCCCATCATGGCCTGAATCCGGCTATCGGGTGTGCTGGCACTGGCGGCGTCCTGCCCGGTCGGGGTTCGTTTGCCGCGCCAGTTGATGGTGACTTCTTCCGGCGCCGCGGAGGCCATGGAGCGGAAGTACCAGGGCACCACGTGATTGTGCTTGTTCACGTAGTCGCCGGAAGCCAGGTACCAGAACCGGTTGTGGATAAACGTGACAATGCCTTCCAGCGGCGTGTTCTTGTCGCCGATCCAGACATCCTGAATACCCGAGGACTTGTACCAGGTGACCGGTGTGTTGTGGCGCTGGATCAACTCCTCGATAGACCAGCGGGTGCGCTCACCGACCCAGTCATTGGCGCCGTCGTTGTTGGCATCACCCAGATAGCCCTTGCCGTCCTGTGACCAGAATGGGTCCAGCAGCTCAAGGCGATCCACCATCACGTTGGTGCCCACGTCACCAGCGTAGATGGCGTCACTGATTTTGCTGGCGACGATGGTGGCTAACTGGTTACCCAGTGAGTGGCCAGACAAACGCACGTTGGAGGAGGTATTGCCGGCCAATGCAGCGGTCACCTGTTCGAAGGCGATTTGACCCACCGATTTTGCAGGTGCGTGCTGGGTGCTGTAGGAGCCATCACTGAGGCGATAGCGCATGCCCCGGGGACCATTGGCACTCCACATTTTGGCCTCGGCATCTTTCACTTCCGATTCGTCGGCGAACTGGTCCCAGTAAAAGTAAGCGATGTTCCAGCCCTTGTTTTTCCAGCCGGTGGAGGTGATGACGTCTTCATTACCCCAGACGAAACGGAAATCTTCCCGGTCGTATCCGCCATTGCGGGTTGCTGAGCCGGGTTGCCAGCCGTGGAAGTGGATAATGGTGGGTTTGGAGGGGTCGTAAAAGGCCAGGGGCACGGTGTTTACGGTGCCGTCCTGCTCCACGGCTTTCACCGAGTTGTTATTGCCATCGAACCAGTACAGGCCGTAATCGAGGGTGTCGGAAGCGCCGTGGACTGAGACGGAAAATAGCAGAAAAAGCGCGATCATCGCGCATCGGATAGGTCTTATCATTGTTTTGGTATCCATTTCTTTTGTATTGATCGGGCTAAACCTTTTGGACGCTAGCAAAAGGTTGTCGCGAAAACTGTGAACTAATGTCAAGTTCTCAGCTCAAGGCCGGGTTTGAAAAATGGAAATGCTACAATAATGCTAACTATTTCCCGTCTACTCGCTGAGTCGAGAGTCTTGTCCCCAAGGCTCATTAATGGAACAGACAGCCTATGCCGAACTTCTCGGTGCATCGCGTAAAACCATCGTTGAGCGATCTTGTTCGGCTTCGGTTATTTATCCTGACGGGTGGCGTGCTGATCGCGCTGTTCATGATAGGTGACTTGGAGCTGCTACCGGCGGAGCTGGAGCGCAGTTATCTCGGCAATCGGCTGTTTGTGCAACTCCCGATCATCTTTGCTCTGCTGGCGTTCAGTTTTCATCCCCGGTTCCTGCGATTCAAACAGCCGGCGTTCTTGATGGTCACCGTGGCCGTGACCTACGCCAACTACTACCTTATTTACCGTTGCTGGCAACTGTCGGGCTTCAGCTTCCCCTACGAAGGCACCTTGCTGTATGCCTTCTTCGGTTTCTTCGTGCTGGGCATGAGTTTTCGCTATGCGCTGGCGCTTATGTTGCTGAGTTCGATGGGCTTTGTGGCCCTGATGCTGGTCCATCCGGTGTATGACGATCGAACGATGGTTAACGCCGGTTTTGTGCTGGCGTCCCTGTTCATTGGGGTTATCGGACGGTATCGGCTGGATCAATTCCTGGGGCAGCTTCAGGATGCGAACCGCAAGCTGGTGCGTCTGAGCACCACCGACGACCTCACGGGGCTGTTCAATCGGCGGGCGCTGATGACGGAATCTGAAAAACTGTTTTCCCTGCTGCAACGGTCCGGGCAGACAGTGACAGTGTTCATGATGGATCTCGACTTTTTCAAGCAGTTCAATGACCACTATGGCCACCAGGAAGGGGATAAGGCCATACGGAGCCAGGCCGACATCATGCGGCAAGTGTTCCGGCGTCAGACCGACGTGCTTGGTCGTTACGGCGGTGAGGAGTTTCTGGTGGTTACATCGGGGCTAAGCGCCGCGGAGTGCCAGGTCAAGGCCAAAGAGGTGCTGCTTGGCTGGCAGCAGCGTGCCTTGCCCAATGCAGGTAGCCCCGATCATGGGCGCTTGAGCTGTTCGATTGGTATTTGCCACGGCTCCGCGGCGAATCTTTCATCGTTGAACGAGGCCATTCAGTTGGCAGACGAGGCTCTTTACCAAGCCAAGAACAATGGCCGGGCCACCTTCGCGGTGGCTGCGTCCCGCGTCTCGGCTGCGGGTGCACCAATCGGGACCGTGGAGCATCGGTTATGAGCCCGGAAGAATGGCAGACCGTGCTTGATACTATCCCGGATGTGCGGGACGGCCTGACCCGCACCGAGCGGCTGATTCTCTACGTTATCCACGAAACCCAGCGTGAACTGAATGGACGCAACGTACCGACCGCTATGCTCTACGGTCGAGTGCTTGAGTACGTCGACCTGAGCGTGGCAGAGTTGCACGTCTATCTCGACCGGCTGGGTGTCAAAGGCGACGGCTACTCCAACCCCGTGAATCGCCGATAAAAGCAGCAACAGTGGCCTGACCGGACTATGCTCAGAGGAGTTGGCAACGACCCGGAGCGAGAGGCCTGTCATGCGTATCGAGAGCATCGCGGTATACACCGCCGATCTACCCTATGCCGGTAAGGCTTACGCATTTGCCGGGGGGCGGTCCCACCAGACTTTTCTGAGCACCGTTGTCGTGCTGACGACCGACACCGGGTTGATGGGCTACGGCGAAGTCTGCCCCTGTGGCCCGAACTATATGCCGGCCTTCGCCGAGGGCCTGCCTTCGTGCCTGTCGGTGCTTGCCTCCGCTGTCCTGGGTGAGGACCCGTGCCACATCACCCGCATCCACGAACTGATGGAGCAGGCGCTCAACGGCCAGGCCGTCGCCAAGGCCGCCATCGATATTGCCTGTTGGGATTTGCTGGGCAAGTCAGCCGGCATGCCGGTTTACGTCCTGCTCGGCGGACTGCTGAACCCATCCATGCCGTTGCATAGAATTGTACCGCTGGCGGAACCCGCGGAGATGGAGGAGTCACTGGGCCGTTATCGCGCCGAGGGGTTTCGTCATATCCAGATAAAGTTGGGTCACAGTGTCGAGGAAGACATTGAGCTGATGCTGACCCTGGGCCGAAAGAAACAGCCAGACGAAATCTGGGTTGGCGACATCAATTGCGGCTGGCGTCGGGACCAGGCCCTGAGGTTCTCCCGGGCGGTGGAAGGATTGGATCTGTACCTGGAACAACCGTGCCGCAGTTACGAGGAATGCTTGTCGATCCGGCGCCGGGCTCGGCATCCGCTTAAACTGGATGAAAGTCTCAATTCCCTGGCCGACGTTCGGCGCGCCATTCAGGACGACGCAATGGATGCCATGGCGCTAAAGGTCAGCAAGTTCGGTGGCCTGACCCCATCCCGGGTGATTCGTGACCTCTGTGTCGACGCCGGTATTGCCCTGACCATTGAGGATGCCTGGGGCAGTGGTATTGCCACCGCGGCCTTCGCCCATTTGGCCGCCAGTACACCGGCCCGGACTTTGCTGAACACCACCGATCTGCACAACTACAACACGGTTCAGCTGGCGGACGGGGCACCAGAGGTGTCCTCCGGCCGGATGACCCTGAGTGATCGGCCGGGGTTGGGAGTTACCCCGGACTTCAAGGCACTCACGCTGCATGACGTGTACGAGTAATCTGGCCGTTCTTTGCAAGCGTCTACCGCCAACTATACTTCTGGAACATGCTGCCTGCGCAGCGTATTCAGGGAGGACGGTCCAATGCACCAGATTCTGATCGGTAAGGGCGAACAGCCGGTGCATCTGCAAGGCCGGTATGGCAATCGTCACGGTTTGATAGCTGGCGCCACGGGGACGGGCAAAACCATCACCATGATGGTTTTGGCGGAGGGCTTCTCCCGCATGGGGGTGCCGGTATTTATCGCGGATGTGAAGGGTGATGTAGCGGGCCTCTCGCAGGCCGGGGAGCCCGGCGAAAAGCTCAAAACCCGTGCCGCTGAAATTGGCGTGGAGGGCTATGCGGGCGAAGCGAGCCCCGTCGTGTTCTGGGATTTGTACGGCAAGCTCGGGCACCCGGTTCGGACAACCATCAGTGAAATGGGGCCGAATCTGCTCGCGCGGGTGCTGGAGCTGAACGATACCCAAACGGGGGTGCTTGAGGTGGCATTCCGGGTGGCCGATGATCAGGGCCTTCTGCTGCTGGATCTGGAAGACCTCAGGGCCTTGCTGGGCCTGGTCACGGAGACTCGTAAAGAAATATCAAAAGTGTATGGCCTGGTAAGCCCGCAATCGGTTTCGGCGATCCAGCGAAGCCTGCTGGCACTGGAACGTGACGGCGGCGATTTGATGTTCGGCGAGCCGGCGTTGGATTTGAACGATTTTATGGGCGTTACGTTGAGTGGCCGGGGCGTGGTCAATATTTTTGGCGCTGACCAACTGGTGCTCAAGCCCCGCCTCTACTCCAGTTTTCTGCTCTGGCTGCTCTCCGAGTTGTTCGAAAATTTGCCCGAGGTCGGAGATCCCGAAAAGCCTCGTCTGGTGTTTTTCTTCGACGAAGCGCACCTGTTATTCGAGGATGCCCCTCGGGTTCTACAGAAACGGGTGGAACAAGTCGTGCGTCTTATTCGTTCAAAAGGGGTTGGTATCTATTTCTGTTCCCAGTTTCCGGACGATCTACCGGGCGAAGTGTTGGGTCAGCTGGGCAACCGGGTCCAGCATGCCCTCAGAGCATTCACCCCCCGTGATCAGAAAGCGGTGAAGACCGCCGCAGAAACCTTCGTGGCAAATCCCGGATTGGATGTTACTCGGGTGATCTCCGAGCTGGGGGTTGGGGAGGCACTGGTCTCCACCCTGCAGGATAAAGGCGTGCCCATGCCGGTGGAACGCACCCGCATTGCGCCACCGCGCTGTCGCATGGGGCCAATCACCGACGAGGAACGAGCTCTGGTGCGCAGTCGGAGTCCGGTGGGTGGGCGGTACGACACGGCGATCAATCGGGAGTCGGCCCACGAAATCCTGACCCGGCGTGCCGAGCAGGCGGTCAAGGCGGCGGAGGCTGAGGGCATTCCGGTCAAACCATCGGCGCCGGCTAGCAACCCGTTGAGCGAGGTACTCTGGGGCAAAGGCCGGCGACAGGGCGTGGTTGAGGCCATGGCGAAATCGGCAGCACGCTCGGTGGGCAGCCAGCTGGGGCGACAGATTCTGCGGGGCTTATTGGGAGGTATACTGGGCGGCTCCCGTCGCCGGTAAGCATCTCATCACTCCGGTTTGAGTCGACGGACATCCTCGATTACATCGCCAATTTGCACACAGTCCGCTTCGTGTCCCGGATCTACCCAAGGTTCCTCCAGCGCTTGGCTTGCCCAGGCCTGCATGCCCGATTGCGCCAGCATGTGCTGGATGTACTCCGCCATGGCTGGGCTGCGGTCCAGGCCATAGGTTTCAAAGCGGAACACCACCGGGGCGAAGAGGGCGTCTGCGGCGGTGAAACGGTCTCCGGCCAGAAACGGTCCGCCAAACCGGCTCAGGCCTTCCAGCCAGATGGCGGCAATGCGTTCGACATCTCGGGCCAGTTCTGCCGGCACGCTGTTCAGGCGTACTTTGACGCCGATATTCATGGAGCAAAGCTCCCGCAGGGCCGGAAAGCCGGAGTGCATTTCGGCACAGACACTGCGGGCCCAGGCCCGGGCGACTGGATCGGCGGGCCAGACTTCCGGGTGGCGCTCCGCCAGATGGTCAATAATGGCAAGGGAATCCCAGACGTGCAGGCTTCCATCCTGTAGCGCTGGCACCTTGCCGCTGCCACCCTCGGCTCGGAAGGCATTCCATGCCGCCGAGTCGCCGAACGGAATCAGCTTTTCCTCGAACGGCAGTCCCAACTCGGTCATCAACAACCAGGCCCGCAGGGACCATGAGGAATAGTTTTTGTTGGCGATGTAGAGGGTGGTCATAAACGGTCTCCGTAGTCAGTGTTTCCAGAAAGGTTTGTAGGCTTCCTCACCGAGAGTGCCTGCCGGCACGCCGATGTCCTTTTCGATCAGTGCAACGTCCATTTCCATCAGTTGCCGGCGCAGTGCCGCCCGTTGGCGAGCCCGCTTCCACCATTGACGCATTATAGCGACTAAGGCCCTCTGCATTTTCATCTGCCGTTCGATCTGCCGGTTCTGGCGCGCTCGCAAAGCATCGCAGGCGGCGTTCAATTGGCTGTCGGTAAGGCTGGTATTGAAGCTGCTGTGAGTGTTCATCTCATGCTTCCTCTCTTTGAATGCGTTGCGTTATGCTGAACGCCTACCCTATGGAAAACACTCTAGGTGGTATTGATTTATGGGGTCTATCAGTATTCTTTTGACGGAGCGTTCGTAAAATATGAATGCCATGAACCTGAAGCTGGATCGCCTGAAATCCTTTGTTCTGGTGGCGGAAGAGAGCAACCTCACCCGAGCGGCCCAGCGTCGCCACAGCACGCCCTCGGCCGTCAGTGAGCATCTGAAGCAGCTTGAATCGGCGCTCAGTGTTCGGCTGTTCGATCGCAACAGCCAGGGCATGGTGCTGACCCGAGAAGGTGAACTGCTATTGGGCCCGGCCCGCAAGGCCCTCGGTGGCGTTGAGGAAATGGCGGACCTGGCCCGTCAGCTTGGCCAGCACCAGTCAGTGTCCATTACTGTGGGCATCAATGCGCCGCCTGAGCATTTGCGGGTTGATCGTCTGATTCAGCTTTGTGCCCGGATGTTGCCGTCGGTGTCACTGGAGCTGCGCACCATTTCTTCCAGTGTCATTGTCGATAAGGTGGCCAGCGGCGAGCTCAACTGCGGCTTTGTATACGGCGAATGGCGCAGCCATCAGCTGGATTTCCAGTACCTGATGGACGTGCCGGTGTCGGTAGTCGGGCCGGCAGACACGCTGCTGCAGGCATTGCCAAGCGATCCGGATGAGGTCATGGCGTTACCCTGGATATGGCCCACCAGCGGCTGCCCGTTTTACGGCATGCTGCAGCAGCTGATGGGGCCGGAGTGGCAGCGTTCGAGGCGCGTTGCCACGTCCGAGGACGAGTACACCGCACTGGCCATGGTGTCGGCTGGACTGGGGTATGGTCTGGTGGAGCACTCGCTGGCCACCGAATGGGCCAGTCGTAACAAGGTGGTTGAATTCAAGGAGCCGGCTCTCAGTACCAGCTTGAGCTTTTGCAGCCATCGCCATCCCGAACGCAATGGCTCCATGGTGCGGGAGTTGGTGGCACTGGTGGTTGACCAGCTGTTCGCCGATGAGCTGGGCAGCTAGCGCTGGCCGTAGGCGACCAGCACTCGCTGCCCAGGATCCCCTGTCTTTATAAGTAAGCTGGCGCCCGGGGCTTTCGGGCCGCCAGCCAGGCTATGGCCACTGCCGGAACAATCAGCAGGGCGCTGATCAGCGACAGCTCCAGATTGCTCAGTGGCACCGGGCCGCCGCCGGGAATGGCCAGCAGCAGGCCACCGGTCAACAGCGCCAACCTCACCGGCCACTGCAGGTGTTTGCTGAGTGTCAGATTGCCCACGCCCAATAGGTAGCCCTGAATTGAGCCTGCAATCAGCAGCACACCCGCCATCGCCTGAGTAATCACTACCAGAATCTCATCCCAGCTGCCCTGGAAAATCAGCGCAGGGTTCAGCACGAACAGGAACGGAATAAAGTAGATCACACTGCCCAGGCGCATCGCCTGAACGCCGGTTTCCATCGGGCGCGAGCCGGCGACCGTGGCTGCGGCAAAGGCACCGAGGGCCACCGGTGGGGTAATGAAACTGAGCATGCCCCAGTACAGGATGAACAGATGCACCGCCAGCGGATCCATGCCGCCGCCGTTGATCAGGGCCGGCGCCAGTGCCACCGCAAGGAAGATATAGGCGGCGGTTACCGTCATGCCGATGCCGAGGATAAAACTGGTCAACGCGCCCATCATCAGCAGCACCAGGGTATTGCCGCCGGCGAGGAAGATCAGGTCGTTGGCGATGGTGCCGGACAGGCCGGTGACGGATAGGGCGCCGACAAGCAGACCGACCCCGGCCAGAATGGCGATGAGCTCGGCAAACAGCTTGCCAGAGCTGGAGAAGAAGTCTTTCACCTGCTGCCAGCCCCAGCGCTGGTAGGGCAGGATCTGGTTGATCACCAGTAGCAGCGCGGTGGCGTAGAAGGGCGCGGTGGCCTCCTGGCGCAGGAAGAACAGCAGCCAGATCAGCAGCGCGAACACGAAGATAAAATACCAGCCTTCCTTCAGCGTCTGTTTGATCGACGGAAGCTCTTCCGCAGGAAGGCCTTTCAGGTCATGGCGGGCCGCATAGGCATCAATCTGGATGAACAGACCGAGGAAATAAAGCACCGAGGGTACGGCCGCCGCCAGAGCGATGGTGCCGTAGGGAATGTTTAAGAACGCTGCCATGATAAAGGCGGTGGCGCCCATTACTGGCGGCATCAGCACCCCTCCGGTGGAGGCGCATGCCTCCACACCGGCGGCGTAGGATTTACTGAAGCCCACCTTGCGCATGGCCGGAATGGACAGCACCCCGGTGGTCAGCACGTTGGTGATCACGCTGCCGCTCATGGAGCCCATCAGGCCGCTGGAGAACACCGCGACCTTGGCGGGGCCGCCGCGAACGTGGCCGAGCAGGGCAAAGGCGAGGTTGATAAAGAACTTGCCGCCGCCGGT
The DNA here is from genome assembly GCF_016820575.1 of Marinobacter sediminum. GTDB lineage: Bacteria > Pseudomonadota > Gammaproteobacteria > Pseudomonadales > Oleiphilaceae > Marinobacter > Marinobacter sediminum. The sequence continues at coordinate 705,863 of NZ_JAEMQH010000001.1, forward strand.
CTGTTGCAGCGCCACCCCGAACAGCAGAAAGCCAATCACCAGGTTGGCAAAGGCCTGCAGCGGAATGCCCATCACGCTCTCACGGCTCATGGCGTGGTAAATGGCGGTTTGTTCGGGCGAGGACGGAAAGCCCTGAATCGGGCCGGGCACCAGGTCGGCAAAGATCGGATAGATACTGGCGATCGCCACGATGGTGGCAATGGGCAGGCCGCCGGCGCGGCGCACGGCTTCAACGATCACACCCCAGAGCAGGAAACTCATCACCATGGCGTAATCCGGAGCGGCGTATTCCCAGCCCCGATCGAGAATCTGTTCGGCGTTAAACACGAAGAATCCGCAGATACCCGTGGTCGCCAGAAACAGCAGCACGTCGTACCAGGGCACCCGAGTGCGGGAAGAATGTCGGTTCATCGGCCAGAGCACGTAGACCAGGGGCAGCATCAGTGTTACCACGGTGTAGAAAAACTGGCTTTCAACTTGAGTAACAAAATTGATGAGCTGAAGGTTGAAGAGGTAGTCCAGGGTCAGCAGCGTCAGGATGACGGTGGCCAGCCGGGGAATCCAGAGCCAGAAGCCCGTAAGCTGGCGGATGCCGGATATGTTCTCCGGGGGTGACGGTTGTTCAGTTTCAGGATGCATGACGGGTAACTCCGAACACGTAATAGGCAGCCGGGCAGGCAATCAGGTGTTGGCCGAAGCAAACGGGTGGTTTGCCCCGGCCTTGGGGATTAGCGGAAAACCGGGTTCATGCCCGCCGCTTCCAGCGCCTTGGCGCGGGCGGCCATCCAGCCTTTACCGAAGGCGTCCTCATCGGAGGGAGGATTGCTGGCTGTGAAGTTGTCCCAGGTCTCCTTCAGGATCCGCTGGCGCTCTACCAGCATGTCCTGATGTGCCTGCATCTCATCGGTCCAGTGGCCGATCTCCTTGTAGTGGTCCACCACGGCATCGTGGAATGGAATAACCCACTGCATGTTCTGATTGTCCAGGCTGTAACCGGCGTTGCCCGGTGCGGCATCCTTGTACTTGTCGTAGTCCTCGATAAAGACGCGGATCAGGCTTTTCGCCAGTTCGTCATCGGTGGAGGCGTTCGCCACCAGGATCGGGTACGGGTAGCTGGCGCCAACCCAGGGCTTATCCTTGCCGTAATCACCGGCGGCCGAGGTGACCGTGTGCGGCTGGAAGTAGGGCGCCACTTTCTGCAGTCGGGCCCAGCCTTCTTTATCGGCCGGATCCAGCTTTGGCCAGACAATGCCTCGGGGGCTGGCCGCCAACTGCTGGGGAGGTGGTGCGACGCTCACGGTGAAGCCGGTGTCGGTCTGGTCGGCAATGATGCCCTCGAAAGAGCGGCCATAGCCCGGGAATTCCACCTTCTCGACATCGTCCCAAGTCAGTCCGCCGAAGGCCAGATAGGCCTCGGTGCCCAGGTTCAGGGCGTCGTCACCGCGAATCCAGGACACCCGCTTGCCGCGCAGATCTTCAGGTGATTCCACACCGATATCCCCCGCAACCGCAATACCCAGGCCGAAGCTGGCAATCGAGGTGGTGATGACCCGGATTGGCTGGGGGCCCCAGTTCTCGTCAGCGAACATCAGCACGCCTTCTGAGCCGTAGTAGCTTGCGATGCCGCAGGCGCACAGGGGTACCCGGCCCATTTTTAGCGGTGTCATTCTGGATACGTCGTTTTCGCCCGGCAGAATCCGCACCGAGGTGCCATATTCGTTTTGCAGCAGGTTGCCGATGGACACCATCTGGCTGTAGCCGGCAGAACCGGTGCCGTAGGCCGTCATCGCTAAGGTGTTCGGGAGTTTCACGTTGTCTGCGCTGAAAGCCAGCGCTGGCAGGGTGCTGAGGGTGAGGCCCATCAAGCCCCGGGTTAGGCGTGACATAAAAAATCCTCTTATCGTCGTTGTTGTGGTGTTTAGAGGTTTTGCACAGCGAAATATCATTTTGTTATTGATAACTCAACATAGTCGCTGGAATTATGGTTTGTCAATACAACTAATTCGACTGTTTATGACTAAAAGAGGGTCTTCAATCGGGCAAAGAGCCTAAAATGATGATTTCAAAATTGATGTTTTTCGACGCAGGGCAGAATATAGTTTTGTTTATGGTTGAAAGTTTGCTGGAAAGAGAGTTTTTAGACGCGGTTTTTAAGTGACGAGAACAGATGGGCGACATCAAATGAGCAACCTTCTTTCCCCGACTGAGCATTGTTTGGTCGCACGTATGCCTGTCATTGATACAACCAATGAGGACTCACTGTGAGTCGCATTTCGATGCTTAGCACCCGGTCGGGGCTCGCTTACGGCGCGCTCGGAGCCGGCATTCTGTCGTTCCTGCCGGGTGTGGGCGAGCTTGGCGCGGTGCTGGTGTTTGCCGCGATCCTGCTGGGTTGGCGGGACTTGCGCCTGGTGTCGCGGATGTTATTGGGTCTGGTGCTATTGACCCTGGCGCTGGCGGCCGTTGCCGAACCGTCGGCGCTGCCAGCGGCGGCCGCCAGCATGACCCGGCTGACCGCGCTGATTCTGACCGTCATGTTGCTGTCCTCCATGCTCGGCAAGTCTGCTGACCTCGGGGTCATCTCGCGGCAACTGTTCGCCGGTTCGCCAATAGTGCGTTACTACAGTGTCGCCTTTGGCACCGGTTTCCTGTCCATGCCCTTGAATTTTGGTTCGGTCGGCGTGATGGCCACGATGATTCGCGGCCAAATGGATGACCGGGGCGACAGCGCCACCACTCGGAACGCGTCCCGTGGCGTATTGCGGGGCTTTGGCGCGTCGCCCATTTTCTCGCCCCTGTCGATTTCCATCGTTCTGACCATCACCTTTGTTCCGGCCCTGAAAAGTTGGGAGCTGATTGCGGTAAGTCTGCCCCTGGCGGTGGTGTACTTGTTGGTTGGCGGGGTGTTTCGTGAACCGGAACCGCCGGAGCCAGCCAACAGCGTGGTGGCCGAACCCGCCTCCGGGCTGCAGCGGTTTGCACCCTGGTTGCGGTTTGCCGGCATCATTGGCGCCATCTGTATGGCCACCTTCAGCCTCAGCGGGCTCTTTGGCCTGAGTTATTCCCGCTCGGTCACCTTGAGCTGCTTTGGCGCCGTGTTGGTGGGGCTGGGGTATCGCAAGCTCAAAGGGGTTGAGGTTCAACTGCCATCCATGGCTCCGGTGAGCAATGAACTGGTGATTGTTGGCGGTTCGGCGTTCCTCGGCACTCTGATCAGCACCTTTGCCGCCCAGTGGCTGGGCACTGGCTTCAACCTGCCTGGCTGGGCCTACCCGGTGGCGGCGTTTAGTGTGCCCTGGGTGTTTTTCCTGGGCGGTATGATTGGCTTCAACCCCATCGTCACCGGCACCCTGACCGGCGGCATTCTGGGGCCTATCTGGCCAGTCGGAGCTGTGCTTGGATTAGGCACCGCCATGGTAGCTGGCTGGGGTCTAACCACCGCCGGAACACCCTACTCCGCCAATTCACTGCTGCTGGAGCGCCTGACCGGGTACAGCGCCCAGGAAGCTGCACTGCGCTGGAACATGTTGATGTCGGTGTGCTGCCTTCTGGTCTCCGGAGCCCTCGCGGGGACCATCACCTTGCTATTGTCGGATAACTGAGCAAAAGCTCCGTTCCTGTTTCAGGCCGGTTCGGGCTGAGCCCGATAACCGTTACGCTATACTCCCACCCCAACAGCATAGGGAGAGCCCCGCAATGACCGAGTATTTTGTCCAGGCGTTTATCTATCTTGTGGCCGCGGTGATTGCGGTGCCGCTGGCCAAGCGCCTGGGGCTGGGCTCAGTGCTGGGTTATCTGGTTGCCGGTGTGGTGATTGGGCCGGTGACGGGCCTGGTTGGTCAGGAAGCCACCACCATCCAGCATTTTGCCGAATTTGGCGTGGTCATGATGCTGTTCCTGGTGGGTATGGAGCTGGATCCCAAGGCGCTCTGGGCCATGCGGGTACGCCTGGTGGGCCTGGGTGGGCTGCAGGTGGTGCTGAGTATCGCCGCCGGCACGGCCGTGGCTTGGTGGCTGGGGTTGGTTTGGCAGACAGCCCTGACGGTCGGGCTCATTTTCGCCCTGTCCTCCACCGCCATTGTCCTGCAGACCCTGAATGAAAAGGGTCTGGCGAAGACTGAGGGTGGGCGCAGCGCGTTTTCGGTGTTGCTGTTTCAGGACATCGCCGTGATTCCCATGCTCGCACTGATTCCCCTGTTGGCGTTGCCCGAACTGATGGCAGAGTCCGGCACCGGGGCCGGCCATGACAGCGGTTTGAGTCTGGTTGCCGATCTGCCGGGCTGGGCCCACGCCCTGACCGTGGTTGCCGCCGTGGCTGCGGTCATTGTCGGTGGTTATTATCTGAGCCGGCCGCTGTTCCAGTACGTGGTCCAATCCGGCCTGCGTGAGGTGTTCACTGCCACCGCCCTGATGCTGGTGATCGGCATTGCCGCGCTGATGAGCCTGGTCAATCTGTCACCGGCTCTGGGTGCATTTCTGGCCGGGGTGGTGCTGGCCAACAGTGAATTTCGCCATGAGCTGGAAGCCAACATCGAGCCGTTCAAGGGGCTGCTGCTGGGTCTGTTCTTCATCACCGTGGGTGCCGGCATCAATTTTGAGGTGCTGGTCGCGGAGTGGGACACCATCCTGGCTCTGGCCTTTGCAGTGATCACAGTCAAGGCGCTGATCTTGCTGGGTTTGGCCGTGCTGTTTCGCATCCACGGCAGTAACGGCTGGCTGTTTACCCTGGGCCTGGCGCAGGCCGGTGAATTTGGCTTTGTGCTGCTCACCTACAGTGTCCAGAACTCGGTCATTCCAATCGAACTCTCCCAGGTATTGTCGCTGGTGGTGGCGTTGTCGATGTTCCTCACCCCGCTGCTGTTTATAGCCTACGATCGCGTGGTGCTGCCTCGCTACCGGCGCGCCAAGAACGACGAGCGTGAGGCTGACACCATCGATGACCGCGCCCCGGTGATTGTTGCTGGTGTCGGCCGGTTCGGACAGATCGTGTGCCGGCTGCTGCGTGCCAACGACATTCCCATCGTGGTGCTGGATCATGAGATCGAGCAGATCGAGAACGTCCGCCGGATCAACATCCAGAGCTACTTCGGCGACGCCAGTCGGCCGGAACTGCTGGAAACTGCGGGCATCGAGGATGCCCGGTTATTAGTAGTGGCGATCGATGACCGCGATCGCTCGGTCCGCATCGTCGAGCACGTGAAACAGTTCTATCCTGGGGTCTGGGTGCTGGCGCGGGCGTTCGACCGGGGCCACAGCTATCAGTTGCGCAAGGCCGGTGCCGACGACGTGGTGAGTGAAACCTACCATTCGGCGCTGGAACTGGGTGGTCACGCATTGACCGCTATGGGTGTGCACCCGCTGCGGGCCAAGCAGATGACCTGGACTTTTGTGGACAACGAAAAAGCCCACGAAGACGAGTTGTTCGAGGCCTGGCAGGAAATAGAAGAGGGCATCAGTTTCAGTCCCCGCTACGGTGAGCTGTTCATGAAACTCGAGGAAGCCCTGAGCAGTGCCATGGACAAGGACTGGGAAGAGCCCACTCGGGAAGACGTGCCGATCTGGACGCCACCGGATCAACGGTGACCCGTTCTATTGCTCGGCAATATAAAGAGCGGTGTATTGATCCAGCAGCTCATCGACCCGGCCCTGGGTCACCAGGGTGTAAAGCCGGTCAGCGATCTGTTCCCGCAGTGCAAAGGTGTTGCAAGTAGATTTCTTAGGGAAGGTAAAAAACAGTCCTTCGGTACTGATTGTTTTCTCAAGAGGCTCGAACTCGTCGCTCCGGCCCTCTCGTGCCAGCTTCACCTGGCCCTGCAATAACTCGTAGAGTACGTAATCAACCCGCCCGGCCTCCGCCATCAGAAACGATTGATCGATTGAACGCACCGGCTCGATGGTCAGGTTCTGTTGGGCGTAACGGTCGAAATTCTGGCCAAAACTGTTGCCGATCAGTGTGCTGCCGGTTTTGCCCTGCAGGTCCGGCCAGTGCCGATAGAGAAATGCCTGGCCTTTGGGGACCCAGATGGCCGTTGGCAGCTGGATGATAGGCGGTAGGATGTAATCCATGTACCCGAAACGTTCACGGGTCATGAAGGCTCCGGCCACCATGTCTATGTCGCCATCACGGGCCAGGCGCTGCACTCGGGCCCAGGAGCCGATGTCACGGATGTCGGCACTGAGCCCCAGTGGCTGCAGTATTTCTTGCAGCAACGCGGGAACCACTCCCGTTAATTGCTCAGGATTGTTCGGGTCTCGCCACAGCAGGGGCGGATATTCTGAGTTGCCGCTGACCGTGAGCTTGGTGCAGGGCGGAGTACTGGCTTGCGCTTGCGAACTCCCTACAAGCAATAAAACCAGAGAAACCAGCAAGGGCCTGAAGGCCAACGAAGACGTCCCTGTCCCGAGAAAGCGCGAAGGAAATGACAGCATTAATGCTTCCCAAGGTTTCGAAAGGACACAACTAGCAGAAATGTATCACCGTTACCTGCAAGGTGGTATTCGCTTGGGCAATAAATGTGAGCTGGGTTCTTCGGCGGCTCCCAGAGCTTCATTAAATATCCCTAATGGAACTTCTGGAAAAAAATGTCCGTGGGATGGAATAGATCCCATGCTGATTCGTTATCGGGGTGAATCCAACGGAAACACTGGAGGATAAACCATGATGAAACGGACACTGACTTTGGCAATCTGTTCAGTAATGGCGGTATCAGCTTTCGCCGCAGAGACCCAGGGCTCGGCCAGCGTGAATGCGAACGCCGAGATGCGCAGCAGCTCCGAGGCTTCCGGCCGCAGTGATGGTCGCGATGCCGGTGCCAGCGGGGCCACGCGCAACAGCGTACAAACCTCCGGCGGTGCCTCGGTCAGCGCCAATGGCCGCGAAGCCAATGCCAGCATGGCGTCTTCCCGGGAAGCCAATTCGGGCGCAGCCATGAGCACGGAAACTGCCAAGGCGACCGGTGCGGAGGCGGCCGCGAAGGCGCGCGCTACCGGTGACAGCGCCCGTAATGCCGCGGTTCGCACCGGTGAACAGGCCCGGGAGACCGGGCGCCAGGCGGTTGAGGCCGGGGTATCAGCTGGCCAGGGTGCCAAGGGCGAGGCCACTGCTAAGGCCCAGGCCACCGGTGACAAGGCCGGGCAGATGCGAGAGCAAACCAGCGGCAGCGTGCAGGGTAGCGTTGATGCTGCAACCAGGAAGCAAGTAGACGGCTCGGTCTCTGGCAGCGTTGACTCCAGCGTTCGCAACAGTGTCAGTGGCTCGGTGAAGAACTCCGTGTCAGACAGTGTGAAGTCGAATGTTCGGAGCAGCGTGCACCAATCCGTCAAGAACTCCACCCAGCAAGGCCTGTTGTAAGCCTTGAATAACGGGAACCTGATTAACCGGGCCGTCTAGCGGCCCGGTTTTTTTGTGAAGGAGCAGCCCTATGCAACGATTTTTCCGAGTCCTGCCTCCGGTTTTGTTGACCGCTGGCCTGTCGATGACCACTCAGGCGGCCACCGTTGGCGGCCACGTTCTCACCGGTTATGAGTACGACAGCAACCTGAACGTTGACGAATTGAACCAATCGTCCGGGGAGAGTGGTAATGCGTGGGTTCTGGGCGCCGGTGCGGAGGCCGAGGGCCAGCCGCTGCAGAACCTGACGATTACCGGAACCTATGACTTCACATCGCGCGATTACCGGGACAGCGAGGACTTTGACCGAGCCCTGCACCTGGCGTCACTGGACCTCAGCTACGATTTCGACGCCGTAACCGTTGGCGCCAGCCATCACTATTCCCATGCCACCCTGGCCTCCGACCCCTTCCTGGATTACAACCGTAGCAGCGTGTATGTCGGCAAACTCGTGGGCGATGACGTCTATCTTCGGGCCAGCCTGCTGGACAAGCGCAAGGACTTCGAAGACAACGAGGCCCGGGACGCCCGCACCCGGGGCGTGAGTCTCGACAGCTTCTTTTTCTTTAACCAAACCCGGACGGTTTTCATCCTGGGTGCCGATGGTGACGACGAGAACGCCGAGTCCGATGCCTACGATTACCGGATGCTGGCGGTGAAAACCCGGCTTAAGCATCGGTTCCCGGTAGCCGGCCATGACCACGAGCTGAAGCTGGGCTGGCGCTACGAGGCCCGGGACTACGACGAGCCGGTGTCATCGGTGGAAAACCCGCTGACGTCGCCCTTGCTGGGGTCTGGCGCGATCAGCTCGGAGCCCCGGGACGACCGCATTGCGACCGTTGACGCCAGTTATGGCATTGGACTGACCGAATGGCTGATGACCGAGGCCCGGATTGAGTACATTGATTATCGCTCGAGCCTCGATTCCGCCGCGTACGATGAAACGGTGGCGTCGCTGAACCTGCGGGCTGAATTCTGATTGGTGTCAGTGGATGTCGGGCAGCAGACCGTGGCCGAACACCGGGTCACGGCCCTCGTCGCCGAGATCGTCGGCGCGGCGGGTGAGTTGCGCCAAGGCGTTGTCGAGAGAAGTGCTCGCCAGCGCACAGGCCAGGTGTGCGCTGACTATCGGCGCGGCGAGCGACGTTCCACTCTGGCTGCCGTAGCGGCCATCGGTCAGCGCCACGGCAACGTCCACACCCGGCGCGGCATAATCAACCTGCTCGCCCCGGTTCGCCCAGCGGTAAACCTGTCGGTCCTGATCCACCGCGGTTACCCCAATCACCCCGGGGTAGCCGGCCGGGTAGAGTGCCGGCGCGGCCGGACCTTCGTTGCCAACGGCGGCCACCACGGGCGTGCCGCGGTCGATCAGCCGCTTAATGACGGTGGCCAGTACCCGGTTGTCCGGACCGGCCATGCTGACATTAATCAGCGCCACGTCATTGGATTCCAGCCAGGCCAGTCCTTCCACCAGATGCAGCAGAGTGGCGCCGGACACCGAGGCCGGCCGGCCATAAAAAACCGAGGCACTGAACAGGGTTGCCGAGGGCAGGCGGGTGGCAGCGTTGGCGCTGGTTTTCCCGGTCAACCGGCTGGCGACCGCAGTGCCGTGGTCGGTCGGGGCGTGGTAGGAATCGGCCAGTTGGAGATCCTGCAGGAAATCCCGCTGCACGACGGCGGTTCCGGCAAAGGCCGGATGGTCGGTTTCGACCGCGGTATCCACCATGCCAATGCTGATCGGCACCGGGCAAGACGGCGGCTCATCGATATTGGAGGGGCCTTGATGTTTGCTGGCACCGGTCTGAGACCGGTAGATGTGGTTGCGATCAAGGCGCTGGACGAGGGCTTCCGGCAGTAATTTCTGCAACTGGTCGCGTGAGTCCAGGCCTGGGTCGACCCGGAACCGCAGCACGGTTAGCCCCAGCCCGGCCATCTGGGTCTGGTCGATAACGGTGATGCCAGGCTGATTGAAGTGGTGGATGTCGCTAACGTCGACGGTGATCAGCCATTGCCGTTCCACCGCCCGCCAGCCGTCCTCCACCTCGACATCGGTAAAGAGCTCACGTCCGGTGTCCGATTGGATGACAAGCCGGGCTGGGAGTTCGGCCAGGGGAGCCGGCGCATCAGGCCGAACCAGTGCCGGCAGGCGTTCGGTCGCGGCCTCCAGTTGGCGTTCGATCTGGCGGTCGACTGCGCGTTCCACCTGCTGATCGATGCGCTTGAGAGCAGCACCGGTCAGGTTCTCAGCGCCTAATGCCGGCAACGAGACGGTCAGCCCAACGCCGAACAGGCAAGTGAGTGTGCGTTGGGAGAAAAAGCAGTTGGTTTTCATACCCAGCTAACGTTTCCAGACGAAAAAAATTCCCGGAGCGGTGGAATAGATTCGATTCCCATCCGTTTACCCGGTATGACATCGAGGCATGGCGCCATGAAAGATGAATTGAGACAACTGGTCCCGGGGCTTCGACGCTTCGCCTACTCCCTGACCGGCTCGATACCGGAGGCCGATGATCTGTTGCAGGGTACCCTTGAGCGGGTATTGCGGCAATCACCGCCGGCGGGGGTTGCCATCGAGCCCTGGGCGTTTCGGATCTGCCGGAATCTGTGGGTCGATGAGTGTCGGGCCCGGCAGGTCCGTGATCGGGCTGCGCAGCAACCGGAACTCACCGATGGCCAGGTGGTGGATGGTGAGCGGGCCACCACCAGCCAGATCGAGCTGGACCAGGTGAATGCTGCCATGGCCGGGCTGCGCGACAGCCAGCGCGAGATTATTTCTCTGGTGGCCATTCAGGGCATGTCGTACCGGGAAGTCTCCGACACTCTGGATATTCCCAAGGGCACGGTCATGAGTCGGCTGGCCCGCGCCCGGGCCGCGCTGAGCGCAGCACTTGGCAGTACACCTCAGGATACGACAACCCCGGACTCGGAGTCCGGGAGGAGACCGACATGAACCTGACTGACGAACAACTGTCCGCTTTTCTGGATGCGGAATTGCCCGAGGCTGAGATGCAGGTCATTCGCGATCAACTGGCGAACGACCCGGCACTGGCCGAGCGTCTGGCCGCGCTGGCGGCGGTCGATCACACCCTGGCCGGGCATTACTCCGCCATTGACCAGCAGCCTCTGCCAGCGGCGGTGACCGAGCTTCTGGACCCGGAGCCGGCAGCGTCGGCCAAGGTTGTTGATTTGCCGCGCTGGCGTCGGGCCCGTGCCTTTGTGCAGCAGCGGGTCGGAACGGCCGTCGCTGCGGCCCTGGTGCTGGGCTTTGGACTGGCGCAACTGGGCAAAGATGTCCCAGTCAGTGGAGAGCAGGGCTGGCACCAGGTCGCTCAGGCCCTGGAAGTCCTTCCCAGTGGCGAAACCCAAATCCTGGCGACCGGCGAGCGGCTGACCCCACGGCTGACCTTCGCCAATCCGGCCGGCGAGTTCTGCCGCCAGTTTCAGCTCCAGGGGCCGGATCGCGCGACTGAAAATATTGCCTGCCGAAGCGGTGAGCCGGGGATGAACTGGACCCAGGTCGCGACGGTCAAGGTTCCGAAGCGGGACGCCAATCGTTACCAGACTGCCAGCGGTGGCTCGGTGCTGGATGCCGTGCTGGACCGGATGATTGAGGGTGAAGTAATGAACCCAACGCGCGAGCAGGAGCTTTTGTCTGAAGGTTGGCGCCACCGGTAATCAGGCTCGGGCCTGAAGGCCCGCGGATCGGGTGTCGGTGCCCGGTTCTTTGACTATGCTTTCGGTAGGGTCGGCAAGACCGGATACGGTCGCCGGCAACACACCATTCCGGAGCGCACTGTGGAAGACCCAAGCAAAGTCACCGTTTTTTACGACGAGCGAGTTCTCAATCATTCTCCCGATGTGAATGCCGCATTCCTGCCCGGCCGGCTGGACAAGCGGGTTCGTACCATCCTGTCGGGACTGAACGTGCAGTGGAAGTACCCGGAACACCCGGGACGCATTCAGGCCATTCTTGATCTGTTGCATCGGGAACCGATCGCGGGCGTGGAATTTGCCGGTGGCCAGGTGGCAACCCGGGAGCAGCTCGGCCGGGTGCATACCACCTCTTACCTGGACGATGTCTTTTCCCTGCGTAACAAGCACGCCTGGCTCGATGTTGATACCACCGCGGTGTCACCGGGCAGCGTGGAGGCGGCGGAAGTTGCCGCCGGGACCGCCATTGCCGCGGTCGAGGCGGTGGTTTCGGGCCGCACCCGAAGTGCGTTTGCCCTGGTTCGTCCGCCCGGCCATCACGCCGAGCCGGTGCGCGCCCGCGGCTTCTGTCTGTTCAACAACGTGGCCGTGGCCGCCGCCCACGCCCACGCCGAGCTTGGTTGTGAGCGGATCCTGATCCTCGACTGGGACGCGCACCATGGCAACGGCACCCAGGATATCTTCTGGGCCGATCCCGATGTCATGTTCTTTGATATTCACCGGGCAGCGCCCTTTTACCCGGGCAGTGGTGGCCTGCATGAGGTGGGTGCGGGCCTGGGTGAGGGCACCACAGTGAATGTTCCGATGCCCGGCGGCTCTGGCGACGTGGCCTATATCAAGGCTTTGAATGAGATCCTGGTGCCGGCCGCCGAGTACTTCAAACCGGACCTGATTCTGGTATCGGCGGGGTTTGATGCGCACTGGTACGATCTGGCCCTGAACGTCTCTTACGAGGGCTTTGCGGCCATGACCGGCATTGTTCAGTCCCTGGCTGACCGGCTGTGCGACGGTCGTCTCGCCTTCGTTCTGGAGGGCGGTTATAACACCGAGTCGTTGTCCCACGGAGTGCGGTCCGTGCTCGACGTGCTTGCCGGAGGCGCTGTGCCGCAACCGAGGGTGTGCGGCATGGAAGAAGTGGATTTGGCGGCGGCCTTTCACCTCAGTGCGTTTGCCGACGAGCCACCCGAGGGCTGACGCACTCGCCTATCTTAACCCGACAAGGAGGACGGTATGTTCATGGCAGAAAAATCCACCGGTCATCTGATTGAGATCATGGACACCCACGCCCTGTTCGATCCCCATGTCAGTCGCGTGAAAGGGTGCATGCATTACGGTGAAGAAGCCCAGGATCCTGAGTTCTTTGACAAGTCGGCGCTGGCGTTTGCATCCGGCGAGGTGCTGCCCCGGTGCTGGACCGATCCGTACTACCGTCGAAAGGGCTGAAGATCGGACAGCTGCCTGGACTCCTGGCCCCGCGACTCGTACTCGGCCAGCCATTGCACCAGTTCGTCCACCGGCAGTGGCTTGGCGTAATGGTAACCCTGGCCAAAGTCGCAGCCCAGCGACTGCAAAAAACGCTCGTCGGCGGCTGTTTCGATACCTTCGGCCACCACCTGCATGCCCAGCTCATGGGCCATCTTGATGGTTGAGCGCACGATCGTCTGGTTATCCCGGCTGTCGTCGATATTGGTCACGAAGGATTTGTCGATCTTCAAAATCGAGGCGTTCAGGTCTTTCAGGTAGGCCAGTGACGAATAGCCGGTGCCATAATCATCGATAGCAAGGGTGCTGCCGGTCTGGGACAGGCTGCTTGCCAGTTCGGTGGCCAGGTCCCGCGAACTCATCAGTGCGGTTTCGGTGATCTCGAATTCGAACTGGAAGTAACCCGTGGACGAGGCCAGCAATTCCTGCAGCTCAGAGATAAAGTGTCGATCTTGTATCAGCCGGGCCGAGATGTTGACCGCTATGTGGCGGGGGAGGCCCCGGGCTTGCCAGTCTCGTTCCTGGGCCAGTAGGGCCTGAACCACCCAGCGAGTCAGCGGCGCGATCTGTCGTGAGTTTTCCGCCACCTCAATGAGTGTCATCACCGGTACCATCGGGCCTCGATCGCTCGGCCAGCGCAGCAGGGCCTCGCAGCCGAACGGCTGCATGGTGGCCAGATCGATTTTGGGCTGGTAGAGCAGGTTAAAGGCATCGCAGGCGATGTTCTCACGTATCGCCGGCACCAGTTTCAGGCGCTGGCCCGCCGCCCGGCTGTCGGCACTGCTGTAGCGATGGATTTCGATACCGTCGGCTTTGGCCAGCCTGAGCGCGTCGGCGGCTTTCCGAAGCAGGGCTTCGGCACCGGCATCGTCTTGGCCAGACTCGTTCGCAGGGATCGACAGCTTGTTCGTGGTTTCGGCGGCTCCAATGGTACAGAACACCCGGAGATCGGCGTCGCCATCCATATCCAAAGGCAGTCGCTCTTCTACCTGAGCGAGCAGATGGCGGCAGAAGGACTGGCCACCCTCGGCGAAGGTGACTCCCGGGAGCCAGAGTGCAAAGCCATCCCCGCCAACCCGGGCGACACAGCCCTTCGGGTGTTCATGATCCAGGGCCTGAACCAGGCGATGGGCAATTGACTGAAGCAGCTGATCACCGATGTCATGGCCATAGGTGTCATTCACTTCATGGAAATAATCGAGGTTCAGGAACAGCACAGTGCCCTGCAACTCCTGGCTCAGGTCACGGTTGATTCGCCGGAATAGGGCGGTTCGGTTTAGCAGCCCGGTTAGCAGGTCATGGTTGGCCTGGTACTCCAGCTCCTTTTCCCGTGCCACCCGTTCAGTAAGATCCCGCAGCACCACGGTGAAAAGAGGATCGTTCGATAGCTCAACGGTGCTGATCGTGGCCTCGACCGGAATCGGCCGCTGCTCACTGTCCAGGAGCACGGTATCAAAGGGTTTGCCCGTCAGGTTCGTCAGTTCAGGTTCTATCTCGGGCAACCAACGCAGAATCGGATTATGCACCAGGGCCGTTGCCGGAGTTTGAGTCAGGCTCTGCATGGCCGGGTTGGCGCGGGTAATCTGGCCGGATGAATTGACGCATAGGATGCAGTCGTTGGCAGTTGCCAGAATTCGGTTGTGCAGGGTTTCGCTGTCGCGCAGGGTGATCTGCAACCACAGGTGTTCAAGAGTGACGGCGTTCAGCCGGGCGAGGTTGCTGGTTACATACACCAGGGCTGCCGCCACCAGTGGTGCGATGAAATCCACGATCAAGCTCAGGTTTTGGTAAACCATGATGGCAGCCAGCGGCAGGCAGACTGCTATGACTGTCAGCCATTTCAGACCCTGCAGCCACGATAATCTGGGGAAAAGCAGCGTAGCCAGTAGCCAGATGAAGCCGATCAGCAAAGCGGAAATCGATGGGCTGAGTGAGTATAAGCCGCCACGGTTCAGTGTTTCGGTACCCAGGGCGTGGATAACGACCCCCGGCAGACTTCGATGAATCGGCACCGCCAGGGTATCCCCGAGTTCGATGGCGGTGGCACCAATAAGAACATCTTTGCCCTTCAATTTCTGGGGATCGATGCCTCCGTTAACCAAATCGATGAAACTGATGTACTGGAAAGACTGCGGAGACAGGCTGAAATCGATCCAGCTTTTACGATCCTCAGTGGGTGACAGCGCGTTCCAGGCACCAGGGAAAAAACGGCCTTGCCAGACGAAACCAGCGCTGAGCTTGCGTACAAGCCCGTCGGCTTCCGGGTGCATGTTGACTGATACGATGCTGGCACCTTCGGCAAGTTCAGGCAGCGGTTCTCTCAGCATTAACTCAGTGCCGGTCGCAGACTGCCGTTGAACGAAGGCGGGTAAGTAAACCGGTGTTTGTCGTGAGAAGGACTTGAGCGCCTGAGCGAGCGCCGCGTCATTGCTGATGGAAGAGCGGGCACTGAGGTCAATGTCGATCATCAACGAGTTGATGCCCGCGGCGTCAAGTTCAGCAATGGCTTCGGCGTACAGTGTTCTGGGCCAGGGCCAACGGCCGACCTCGGCAATGCTGGCGGAATCGATTTCGACCACAACCAGGTTGCTGGCCACTGGCTTCGTCAGAAACTCAACGTAAAGATCCCGGGCCTGGTTCTCGATATTCTCAAACGTACCGAAGCCCCAGAGGGAGAGGGTCAGTAGGCCGGCTACCAGTGCTGCCAGCATACTCCTCCGTGGGCTTTCTGAGGCCGGTGTTGAGATCATAGATCGTCCGAATAGAACATCGAGTTAAGGAAGGCTAGATGCCTAGTCCGATTCCTTCATCACCACCGAGTCCAAGGTCGACGCCCAGTCCATCACCAAGGTCAATACCGATGTCGACGCCGATATCATCACCGACATCCGCGCCAAGATCTATGCCCAAGTCGCCACCCAAATCCGCGCCTATGTCTGCGCCCAGGTCGTCGCCGAGATCCGCCACCAGATCGACGCCAAGATCATCACCCAGGTCGATACCGATATCCAGACCGAGATCATCGCCCAAATCCGCTCCGACATCGATGCTAACCTCGCTTCCCAGATCGGCAATGATGTCCACACCCACATCCGCACCCACTTCGGCTCCGACATCCACGCCGATGTCACTGCCGAGCTCGGCACCGACCTCTGCCCCGATACTGTCGCCCAAGTCGGCCTCCAGGTTCAGAGCAATGTTGGCCGAGAGATCATTGCCCAGCATGCTACGTACGGCGTCCGTGGGATAGTCTTCCAGATTGAAGGTGGTATCGGCAGTAGCAAGGTCCAGAGCCAGTTTCTGTTCGGCAGGGCTGAGAGCGTCCGGCGTCTGCTGTAGCGAATCGATCCCGGCCTGTTCGGTGGTCACTCCGGCAATGTCACCGGGTTTCAGCAGACGGGTGTCGCCGGTGTCGAGATCCACCACCTCAAGACTGCCTTCCTTTAACGTGACAAAGGAAGAAGTGTCGGTGGTGACGATGGTGAACTGAGTCCCTTTCACCGTCGCAACCAGGTATGGGGTCTGAACCTTAAATGTGTCCGGCTGGCGTTCGACATCATAAAACACGGTGCCTAACCATTGTTTTACCCGTGTCACCATGCCATCAGATTTTTCGCCGTCGCCGGCCAGCGCGAGCCGGCTATTGGCGCTGATATCGAACGAGGTGCCAGACTCGGAAACACGAGCGCTCGTGCCGGGCCCGGTCTGGAATTCCACGGGAATGGTCAATGTTGCTCCCGGTTCGGCGCTTTGCCAACTTTCAGTGCTGTCGTATCGGAACTGAAGGTTGCCTGTGACGGCCTCCACCGTGGCGTTTTCAGCCGCGGCTTGAGATATAAAAGTCATTGTAAATGCTACATATAAGAGCGCTCTACCCGATACTTTTACAAGTTTACGAATGAAAACCATCATTATGTTTGCTCCCTCAAAACCCAGCCATAGAGGAGGCTGAGTATTGTGTCCGTCCTGGCACAATTTGTTACA
Organism: Marinobacter sediminum; assembly: GCF_016820575.1. Taxonomy (GTDB): domain Bacteria; phylum Pseudomonadota; class Gammaproteobacteria; order Pseudomonadales; family Oleiphilaceae; genus Marinobacter; species Marinobacter sediminum. Next base: position 722,430 of record NZ_JAEMQH010000001.1, read on the forward strand.
ACAAGTCGTGTCAAATGCACTAGCCTACGTTACTAACATAGACAACAAATGGGCGTTGGTGTGCGATTATATGTTCTCGTTTGTATGCTTTTTGTACATGTCTTTTTTGATACCGGCGTAACCGCAGCCACCAAGATCGAACCCGTGATCGGAGCGGTCGTTTTTCAAGGTGTTACCGTGTTCAATCCGGACCAGCTCTGGCCGGTTTATCAGCCGGTTATTGGTCGCACGCTTGCGCCCGCCACGACATCCGATTTGGTAGCCAGAACTCGCGCTCTGTATGTAGATAGCGGTTTTTTGGCGCCTGCAGTGACGGTTCGGCCTCATGCTTCCTCACCCAGTATCATTCGAGTAGTCGTGCAGGAACCCAGGATCAGTCGCATAGAGGTCATCAACAGCACCGGTCGGCAAAGTCGAACCGTGCAACGTTCGCTTGCACCGCTGGAGCAGCGACAGCCGATGTCCCACGTTCTTATTGATAGCACGGTTCGGGCCCTAGAAAGGTTGCAAAATGTCGATCTTGATACTGAGCTCAGACCGATTCCGGGTGGCAATGCTGAGTACCTTGTCGCCGTGACGGTCCGCCCGAAACTGGGTGGCGCGTTGACCTACACCTCCGAGGGTGATCGTCGTCTGGACAGACACCTTGTGCTGGCACAGCTGTCCGTTGCCAATCCCATATCGAACGTTAGAAAACTCGGCGTTAACGGTCTTCATTCCCTGGAATCCGATGCTTACCGTGTCGCCGGTGCCAACCTCGAGCTCGGCGTTAGTCGCCGCAACAGCCTGTCTTTTGCCACCAAGGTTGGCCGGGCCATCCTCGATCTGGAGAACGGCAGTCCGGATACGGTTTACCGGTTCCGGCAGAGCGAGTCGGAATGGGCTTACGCCCTGACGCCCGACGCCAAGCAGGATGCCGAGCTCTATACCGGCCTGGTGTTACGTGATTTCACTCGGACTCAAGCAGGCGTCCGCGAACTGGACGAGCAGCTGCGGATGGCGGATATTGGGGTGCGGACGTTAGTACCCGGGACCAGCCAGGCGCACCGAGCTGATCTGAGTAGCCGTTTTGGCTTCAACGACTGGGGAGCTCGCCGTTTAGGCAGTCAGGCAGGTGATACGATCGAGCCAAGTTTCTATATTGCTCGTGTGGACTATACCCTTTGGCAGGGTCTTCCCGCCGGGTTTTCTATGCGGGTCGATTTGGAAGGCCAGTATTCGCCGGATGAACTGCCGTCATCCCAGCGGTTTACCATCGGTGGCAGCCGCTTTGCCCGCGCTTACGAGCCCGGTGAATTCTCCGGTGACAGTGGTTATGGGGGAAACCTCGAATTCCGGCGCGGATTTTCCGGGTTCCGCTGGTTTCCGGGCCGACTGACGCCATTCGTCTATTACGGCATCGCGGTGATTCATCGCAACGATGCCAGCGACCGCGACTCAGCGGCCGCCGCAGGGCTGGGGCTGAGGGTCGCAGGTGACGGCTTTGCAGGCCTTGTTGAGTATGGCAAACCGCTGACAGTCGGCTCCCGCTATCGGGACGACGAGGCCCGGTTGAACGGGCGATTGACCCTGTATTTCTGAAACTTATCGGGCGCTAACTGTCGTCACCACCTTAGTTGTCAATCCCAAGGTCGTCATCATCCTCAAGGTCGTCGTCCTGATCAAAGTCTTCGTCCTGATCAAAGTCTTCGTCACTACCACCCGGGCCCTGGTCCCCACCCAGGTCCTGATCAGGGCCCGGGCTGTCGCCGCGACCGGGTGCCTGATTCGAAGCAGTTTCATTGTCTATGTCGGCAACCACATCATTGCCGGCGACCGCCTCGTCGAGCAGGGTCTCGGCTTCCACATCGCTTGCTGGCAATGCGAGATTCAGGGCCTCGGTTTGTGCTTCGGGACTGATCGCATTCGGGGCTTGCTGCAGCGACCGAATACCGGATTGGCTTGAAGTGACGCCGGCAATATCACCGGGTTTGAGCAGGCGCAGCCACCGTGGTTACCGATACCACGATCAGGAGCGTCGCCAAGAGGCAGGCGTATGCGTTAAGGGAGTAGCCTATCCCGGTGTGTGTGCCTACCATCATTCAGACTCCTTTCAACCTGCGAGCGTTCAACCCACGAGCGTTTTTTTGCATTTGATTACCGCCCATTTCACCAGCGCTCATTAGAAGCTCGCTTCGACGTATCGAAAAGTCCCACGGCTTGGTGTTTGAAGTTGAGCTGAAACCGGAGCCGGATAGTGAAGGGCGTTATCAACTGACGCTCGTGTCCAGCTCGCAGTGGCGCGGGGCCCTGACCTTGAGGCTGTTGTCTCGGAAAACAACAGCCTGTCCCTGGCGGCAACCGTTGGCCGAGGTCTTCTCAAGGATCAGGCCAGTGGCTCGGAGACTGTCTATCGCTTTCAACAATATGAAGGCGAGTGGGAGTATGCCTTGGCGCGGACTCAGAGCACTGATTCAGAAGTGTTCGCTGGCCTGGAGGCAAGGGATTTTACCCGCACCGAACGATATGATCGGGAGCTGGATGAGCAGCTTCGAATGGTCGAGCTCGGATATCGACGTCTGGCTACCTGGAATTAGGCCAGCCGCTCACCACTGACTCTGCCATTACCGACGAAGATAGCCGCTTCACTGGCCGTCTCACTCTTGGTTTCTGAACCCTTACCTCGGAACCCTGGCCTCTGAACCTGCCCAGTTTGAAACCCCGTCGGTTTTTCTGTAGCCTTTATTTTAATTGAACGTTCAATTAATAAAAAATTGAGCGGACGGATGACCATTGACTGGATGGAAGTAGCGAAGTCGCCATGCCGAAAGTCGGAATGAAAGACACCCGCAAGCAACAGCTGATCGAAGCCACCATGCATTCGATTGCCGAGCTGGGTCTGCAGAACACCACCATCGTCAGCATCAGCAAACGGGCTGGCATGTCCTCGGGCATCATCAGCCATTACTTCGGTGGTAAGCAGGGCCTGATTGAAGCGGCACTGCGTTATTTACTGGATCAGCTCGGTAAGGAGCTGCGTGAGCGGATGGCAAAAACCGATGGATCGCCGGAGCAGCGTCTGGCTTGCATCATCGAGTCGAATTTTTCCGATTTTCAGCGTTCTGCGCTGGCGGCCAAAACCTGGCTCAGTTTCTGGGCAAGATCCATGCACGAGCCGGGTCTTAAACGGCTGCAACAGATTAACAACGCCCGTCTGTACAGCAACCTGCGCTATTCCTTTGCTCAGGTGTTAACGCCCGAGGCGGCGACGGCGGCGGCCCGGCAAACGGCCGCCTTGATTGATGGTTTCTGGCTACGCAGTGCGATGAGCCTGGAGCCGGAAGAGAGTTTTCGGGCTGGCGAGAAGCTGTGTAAGCGTTTTGTTCAGGACGCCCTATCGCAAGCCAACACAATGAATTCAACACCTGCACCTGGAGGTTTTAAGTCTTATGGCTAACTCGGTCCCCCGTTTTCAGAATTTTGTCCACGGACGTTTTCTCGCCAACAGCAGCGGTGAAACCTTCCCGGTGGTTAACCCGGCCACTGGTGAGGTCATCTACGAAGTAGAGGTGGCCGATGAGTCCGTGCAGCAGGCGGCCATTGAGAGTGCCCGGGCCGGTTTTGCCGAGTGGTCGGCAATGACCGCTATGGAACGCAGCCGCATCCTGCTCAAGGCGGTGGCGCTGTTGCGCGAGCGCAATGACGAACTGGCGGCCTGTGAAGTGCGGGACACCGGCAAGCCCTGGCAGGAAGCAGAAGCCGTGGACGTGGTCACCGGTACCGACGCTATTGAGTTTTTTGCCGGCCTGGCGCCCTCCATTGAAGGCAACCAGCAGGATCTGGGCGGTGATTTCTACTACACCCGCCGGGAGCCGCTGGGCATCTGCGCGGGTATTGGCGCCTGGAACTACCCGATCCAGATTGCCTGCTGGAAATCGGCACCGGCCCTGGCCTGTGGTAACGCGATGATTTTCAAGCCGTCGGAAGAGACGCCGATGGGTGCGATCAAGCTGGCGGAAATCTACATTGAAGCGGGCGTACCGGCGGGCGTGTTCAACGTGGTGCAGGGCGCAGCCGAGGTGGGCGCCTGGCTGACCCACGATCCGGCCATCGCCAAGGTTTCGTTCACGGGCGAAGTGGGCACCGGCAAGAAGGTCATGGAAGCGGCGTCCTCCACCTTAAAGGACGTTACCATGGAGCTGGGCGGCAAGTCGCCGCTGATTATCTTTGACGACGCCGATCTCGAGAACGCCATCTCCGCCGCCATGGTGGGCAACTTCTACACCCAGGGTGAAATCTGCACCAACGGCACCCGGGTGTTTGTCCACGAGAATGTCTATGAGCGGTTCATGGATCGTCTGCTGGAGCGCACCCGCAAGAACATCAAGCCGGGTGACCCGATGAATCCGGACACCAACTTTGGTGCCCTGATCTCCGAAAAACATCGGGACCTGGTGCTGGACTACATCGCCAAGGGCTTGTCCGAGGGCGCCACCCTGACCCACGGCGGCCGTGCTTTTGCACCGGACGATTCCAAGGGTGGCTACTTTGTTGAGCCCACCATTTTCACCGACTGCACCGACGACATGACCATCGTGCGGGAAGAAATCTTCGGCCCGGTGATGTCGGTTCTGACCTTCTCCGACGAGGACGAGGTGATCGCCCGCGCCAACGGTACCGACACCGGTCTGGCAGCTGGCGTGTTTACCAGTGATATCCGCCGTGCCCACCGGGTGATTCACCAGATCCAGGCCGGTATCTGCTGGATCAACAGCTACGGCGAGTCCCCGGCGGAAATGCCGGTCGGCGGCTACAAACTCTCCGGCATTGGCCGTGAGAACGGCAAGGTCACTCTTGACCACTACACCCAGATCAAGTCGGTGTACGTGGGCATGAAAGACCTGGACGCGCCGTTCTAAGCCAGTGACTCAACCGGGAGCTATTGCATGACAGAAAACCGATACGACTACATCATTGTGGGGGCCGGTTCGGCCGGTTGCGTACTGGCGAACCGACTCACCGAGGACGCCCGGCACAAGGTGCTGCTGCTTGAAACCGGCGGCAGCGACAAGAGCATCTTTATCCAGATGCCGACCGCGTTGTCGATTCCGATGAACACCAAGAAGTTCGCCTGGCAGTTCGAGACTGAGCCTGAGCCGTTTCTGGATAACCGCCGCATGCACTGCCCCCGGGGCAAGGTGCTGGGTGGATCGTCCTCGATCAACGGCATGGTCTATGTCCGCGGTCACGCCCGCGACTTCGACGAGTGGGAGTCGGAAGGCGCTGAGGGTTGGAACTACCGGCAGGTGCTGCCTTACTTCAAGAAAGCCGAAACCTGGGCCTTTGGTGCCGACGACTACCGTGGCGGCACGGGTCCGCTCGGGGTCAATAACGGCAACAATATGCAGAATCCGCTGTATCAGGCGTTTGTGGATGCCGGTGTCGATGCCGGTTATTTCCCGACCAAGGATTACAACGGCGCCCAGCAGGAAGGTTTCGGGGCCATGCACATGACGGTGAAAAACGGCCGTCGCTGGTCGACCGCCAACGCCTATCTGCGTCCGGCCATGGAGCGCCCGAACCTGACCGTGGTCACCCACGCTCTGGTGCACCAGGTGCTGCTCGACGGCAAAACTGCCACCGGCGTGCGCTACGAACAGGGCGGTAAGGTGCATGAGGCGAAAGCGGTGGAGGAAGTGATTCTGTCTGCCGGCTCCATCGGCTCGCCCCACCTGCTGCAGCTGTCCGGCATTGGCCAGCGCGAGGTGCTGGAGCAGGCCGGGATTGAGGTCAAACACGAACTGCCGGGCGTGGGTGAGAACCTGCAGGACCATCTGGAATTCTACTTCCAGTTCCGCTGCAACAAGCCCGTGTCGCTTAATGGCAAGCTGGACTGGTGGAACAAGCTGAAAATTGGCCTGCGCTGGATCCTGAAGAAAGACGGTCTGGGCGCCACCAACCACTTCGAGTCCTGTGGCTTTATTCGCTCTAAGGCCGGCGTGGAGTGGCCGGACCTGCAATACCATTTCCTGCCGGCAGCCATGCGCTACGACGGCAAGGAAGCGTTTTCCGGGGATGGCTTCCAGCTGCACATCGGCCACAACAAGCCGAAGAGCCGTGGTTTTGTGCACGTGCAGTCGGCGGATCCGAAGCAGGCCCCGCGTATCCGGTTCAATTACCTGGAACACGAGGCCGACCGGGAAGGCTTCCGGGATTGCGTGCGTCTGACCCGTGAGATCATCAACCAGCCGGCCATGGACGAATATCGCGGCCCGGAGATTCAGCCCGGTGCCGAGGTACAGAGCGACGAAGAAATCGATGCCTTTGTCCGTCAGGCGGTGGAGAGCGCCTATCACCCTTCTTGCACCTGCAAGATGGGCACGGACGAGCGTGCGGTGGTCGATCCGGACACCCGGGTACGCGGCATCAAGAATCTGCGGGTGGTGGATTCGTCCATCTTCCCGACCATACCCAACGGCAACCTGAACGGCCCCACCATCATGGTGGCCGAGCGGGCAGCCGATCTGATTCGGGGCAGGGAGCCCCTGCAACCGTCTGACGCGCCTGTCGTTATGGATGACCAGTGGCAGGACCGGCAGCGCCCGGGAGCCGCAAAGCGGGCTTTAAGCTAGCGCGGCCCGCGCGCTCCCACCCGGAGGTGCAATGCCTCCGGGGTTTTGCAAACCATCAGGATTTCCCTATCAGCGCGACGACTGTGCCAGTCGTTTTCTGGGCGCCAGATAGGCAAGTCCTGGCCCGTCAAAAGTAACGCGGGGGTTTGTGTCCGATTCGAATGAGCAACAGCTTCAAAGTAGAGGAGGAACACCCATGCTGTTCACAATTAACAACAACCGAAAACGGAGGCCGTTATGACACTCTGGTTATCAACCGGTCTAATCTTTACCTTCGCAGCCATCGCGCTGATTCTGTACAAGTGGTGGGATGTGCAGTGCATCGGTGTGACGCCGGTTCGCACGCTTACCTTCATTGCGATCCTGTTCACCTCCGGTCTGGATGTGGGCCTGATCATGTTCCCGCTGACCGAGTTCGGCGGCTACGGCAACGTTTCGGAGAACCCGGAATACGGCTTTGCCAATCCGCTGGCTATTGAATTTGGTTTTTGGGCCTTCCTGATCTGGGGCTTCTATTTCCTGACCTGCTTCTACTTCGCGATCATCGAGCCGCGGGTGAAGTTCTTTGAGATCCCAGTGGTGAAAGTGGTCAACAACGTAGTGATTATCGGCACCTGTGCCTTTACCGCCTACCTGCTGCTGGTGAACCTGCCCTGGTACCTGCCGCAGATCGGCGACGGCGAATCGGTGGTGCCCACGTTCTACGCCATCGTGTTTGCCTCGATCGGGCTGGCGGTATACTCCAGCTCGAAGATCAAATACGTCCGGATCCTGAGCCTGAGTTCCAGTGTGCTGTTTATTGCCCTGATCGCCGGGATGTGGGTGCGGGCGTTTGCCCTCGGTGATGGTTCTCCGGGCGACTTTTTCGGCACCGTTGGCCTGTTGGGTGAGTACTTCACCAACATTCACCAGTTCGTGCTGCCGATCAACGATTACCACGAGTTCTACCTGTTCTGGTGGTTCGCCTGGAGCATCATGATTGGCCAGTTCACCGCTCGCTTTGTCAGTGGCATCAAGACCTGGCAGTTGCTGATTGCCATGCTGGTGGTGCCGTCCATCGCCATCGGCGTGTGGTTCTCGGTGCTGTTCCATTACCATGACGAAGGCCTGCAGGTGGCGGCGATTACCAATCTCGCCATGATCACCGTGGGTGTGCTGATGGTGGTGAACTCGCTGGATTCCCTGATCCGGCTGTACACCGATAACCTGAACCTGACGGCCGAGCGCCTGGGTCGGTTTAACTACGTGCTGTTCAATCTGGTGGCGATGATTGGCCTGACCATGCTGTTCCAGCTCGACTTCCTGCGGATTCAGTGGGTCGGCGCGCTGGTGATCGCCCTGTACTTCGGCTGTTTCGCTTACATCTTGGCGACAAAACGCAGCGAAGTGGCGGCCATCAAGGGCTCGCCGGAAGAGAACATACTGGACTACCAGAAGGTCGAACTCGCCAACTGATCCGTCAGGCGTTGTTCATGATGTTAAGAAAGCAGGCCGGTCCATGGGACCGGCCTGCTTTTTTTATGCCCGAGAATTACCTGAGCTCGGGGCGGTTTCAGTCACAGCCGGGCAACTGGTTGATCCAGTCCGCCACCAGCTCGGCGCCCCGGGTATCCACTTGCAGGGTACTGAAAGGAGGCATGCGATTGCTGTCTGTGACCACCATTCTCAGGTGCAGCAGCGAGTTGTCTGCATCTCCGGGCTGCACCAGCTGAGCGCCGGTGCGGCCCAGATCACCATTGGCAGGCTCCACACCGCAGGTTCCGGTGGCGTTCAGTGGCGTGGTGGCCCGTAAATCCATGGTGCTCTGGCTGGTGCCGCCCGGCCGGTGGCAATGGCTGCAATTGCTGTGCAGGTAGCTACGGGCCCGATCCTCGAGTGTGGCGCTGGTGTCGGAGCTTTGGCTCAGGCGCCGGCTGCGCTCGGCCGATGTGGGCGGCACCTCGAAGGCACCAATGGCGGCCAGGGTGTCGAGCTGGTTGGCACTGATGCCGGTCTGTGGATAAGTCAGGTTGCTGTTGAGTTGGTCGGTTTCCAGCCCAAGGCTGGAGCCAGCTGCCGTGGTGTGGCACTGGTTGCATTCGCCGGCCGAGGGGTAGTGCCAGAGCTGGCCTCCCACATCCACGTCCTGGCCGCCGCTGACCAACTGGGCGTCGGTGCCGGCGTCGTTCCATTGGTAACTGTAACCAGACCAGCTGCCGTCGGCCCTGTGCAGGTACAGGCGGGTTTCAACCGGCCCCTGGTCTAGGGCGAAGTGCTTGACCAGGACCGAGCCCCGCGGCAACTGAAAGTCGCCCTGGGCGTCGATGGTGATGCGGGTGTTGTCTGGCAAGGCCAGATAGCGGGTTTTCTCGGCGCCGTCAGACCAGAAGGCTTCTATCGGGCGATAGGGGATCAGCCCGTCGGCAGGTTGCCAGGGCGCGTTGGCCTGCACGCAGCCGGTGGCTGACAGCTGTTGCGGCAACTCGGTGTCCACCGTTACCGGATCAATCCGGAACAGCCCGGTAGTGGTGACCAGGTACAGCTCGCCCTGGTTGTCCTGGCCAAAGGAGGCGACATTGCGGCCAGTCTCCAGCAGGGTTCGGCGCTGGTAACTGCCATTGGATTGGCGCTCCAGCGCCCAGAGCGTGCCCGAGCCATAATCCGAGAACAGGTAGTCGCCTTGCAGTGCCGGAATGTTACTGCCCCGGTAGACGAACCCGCCGGTGACGGAGATGCCGTCTGAGCGGCCATAGGCGTGCACCGGGTCGATGAGCTGGCCTGGCGCACTGCAACTGTTGCTGGTGCGCTCGAAGCCTTCGTAGCAGCGCCAGCCGTAGTTGCCGCCCCGGGTAATGATATCGATTTCTTCAAAAGCACTCTGGCCAACATCACCGGCCCAGAGGGCACCGGTGTCGCGATCAAAACTCCAGCGCCAGGGGTTGCGCAGGCCGTAGGCGTAGATCTCAGGCACAGAGCCTGAGACACCGTTGTTGGCCGGGCTGCCATCGGCGTTGTAGCGGAGCATCTTGCCCAGCCTTATCGATAGATCCTGGGCCCGGTTGCCCGGGTCGTTGCTGGAACCGCCATCGCCCAGGCCCACGTACAGCAGACCGTCCGGGCCGAAGGCGATGTGGCCGCCATTGTGGTTGCTGAAAGGTTGCGGCTGTTCCATCAGGTTGGCCCGGACCAGGCTGCCGGCTCCGTCGCCACGCAGACTCAGGCCGTCATCGATGGATTCAAAGCGGGCGACGTAGGAGGTGACGCCGGGGCCCTGGGTAAATGACAGGTACAGGTAGCCATTGGTTGCAAAGTCTGGATCGAACGCCATGCCCAACAGGCCGCATTCCGAACAGTCGCTGAGGGAATAGAAATCGGTCAGGTCCACCAGTTCCGTGCGGGTGTCGTTGGCGAGATTGACCCGATACACGGTGCCACCCTGCTCAATAACGTAGAAAATACCGGCAAGGTCAGGGTGGGGCAGCATCAATAGCGGGGCCGTAAACGTCAGGGACGGTGCGAGGGCGGTTAGCTGTACCTCGCCTGAGCCCTCAAAGGCCAGGCAGGTGCTATTGCTGGGCCGCTCCCGCAGGCCAACAACGGTATTATCAGAGCTACCGCCTGAACCGCCGCAGGCGGTGAGTGTCAGGCAGAGGAGTAGTAGAAGGCCTGGTCGCATAGCCCGGTTCCTCCCGGCAGAGTGTTAAGTTTAGCCCATCGTTATTCCGTCACATGTTGAAGTTAGTATTTCCGTCTCCATAAACAGGGTGGCAGCCGCCTGAATTCCCGGCTTGGCCGCTTGTTGTCCGGAGGCTCTGTTGTTCCTCCACTGAAAATAGGCAATGCCTATCTTTGGGTTGGGAATTATCAATTTTATCCTGGTGCCCTCGTCTCGTACTCTGGGCGCCGTTATCCAATAGATCCTTGAATCCACTAATGAGGAGTGTTCTTTAATGGGCATTATCAACAGCGAAATTAAGCCGTTTAACGCAACTGCCTTTAAACAGGGCGAGTTTGTCGAGATCAGCGAAGCCGACGTGAAGGGCAAGTGGGCGATCTTCTTCTTCTACCCAGCCGACTTCACCTTCGTATGCCCGACCGAGCTGGGCGACGTTGCCGACAAGTACGAAGAACTGCAGAAGCTGGGCGTTGAAGTGTTCTCCGTGTCTACTGACACCCACTTCACCCACAAAGCGTGGCACAGCAGCTCCGACACCATCGGCAAGATCAACTACTACATGGTTGGCGACCAGAACGGTTCCATCACCAACAACTTCGGCGTAATGCGCGAAGGTCAGGGCCTGGCCGACCGTGCCACTTTCCTGATCGATCCGGATGGCGTCATCCAGGCGATGGAAATCACTGCTGAAGGCATCGGCCGTGACGCTGACGACCTGATGCGTAAAGTGAAGGCCGCCCAGTACGTGCGTAACCACCCGGGTGAAGTTTGCCCTGCGAAGTGGAAAGAAGGCGAAGAGACGCTGACTCCGTCACTGGACCTGGTCGGCAAGATCTAAGTTTCCCACTCAGGTGAAACCATAGATCAGGGCCTGCGTTGCAGGCCCACGATTGAAAAACCCCGGTTCTGCCGGGGTTTTTTGCATCTGAAAGGAAGGAAATGCCGACGGAAAAGCCGGAGGCAGCGTTACAGTGCGGCCAGAATGGCTTCCGAGCTGGTGGTTTCCAGGCCCTTTTCATCGATGTTCAGCACTTCAACCACGCCATCGTTCACGATCATGGCGTAGCGTTGGCTGCGAATGCCCATCTGGCTGGCGGTTCGATCCTGGGTCAGACCAACGGCCTTGGCGAACTCAGCCAGACCATCGGCGAGCATGATGATCTGCTCGGCGTTATGGGCCTTGCCCCAGGCATCCATCACGAAGGTGTCGTTGACCGAGGTGCAGATAATGCTGTCGACGCCCTTGGCCTTCAGTTTATCGGCATCGACTACGAAGCCGGGTAGGTGCGCGGCGGAGCAGGTTGGGGTAAAGGCTCCGGGCACCGCGAACAGCACCACTTTCTTGCCGGCAAACAGGTCGCCGGTCTGTACTTTCTCCGGGCCGTTGCTGCCCATCACCTGCAGTTCAATGTTGGGTAACAGCTCGCCTACCTGAATCGTCATGTACCTACTCCGCTGGGGGATATTATTGAATGGTTCACTCTCATTACTCGCAGCAGTGGTATGGATTACAGGTTGCTGCCGTAATCCACGCCCCGGGCCTTGAGCCGATAAAACTCTTCCAGTACGCCGGCCATGGCGTCCGGGCAGTAGGGCCGCAAGCCGCCCAGTACCAGGCGTTTGGCAACCTGGCCGACTGGTTGGTGATCGGACAGCAGCCGGTACTCCAGGGTGACATTGCCACGCTTGCCGTTGGCAGCCAGTTGGGCTTCGTGCAGTTCCAGTTCCGGGTCGCTGGCATCCAGGCGATCCAGCGCCAGGCTCATGCTTTCGTACATCACCATGGGACGATCAGGGTTGAACATGACCCCGTTCGATTCCATCAGTGGCTGCAGGGTATGCGGGAAATTCTTGCCGGAAGCTGAGACGTAGCAGCGGGTGAAGTTCTCGATCGTGGTTTCATCGCGGGTGGTCGGGCCGCTGCGAGTGACCTCCAGATACACCTTACCGTTGGCGTCGCACAGCTCGATGCGGCCTTCCTCCGGTTCCCGGAATTCCAGCGCCACACCGTCGCCCAGCAGGCTCTTGAACTGGAAGGTCATGTTGGCAGAGAGACCGAAATGCGAAACCACCACCGCAAACAGCAGGTCACCGGGCACGCAGAACCGGCGTGCGTCGGGGTCATGAATGGGATTGAAATCACCGGCAATCTCCTTGGCAAAACGGCTGGCCTGAAGCGCGGTAATGTGGATACGTCCTTGCTGTATCGAATGAAAACGGTCTAGAAACATGTGCTGCCTATTCTGTTCGCGGAGTGGGATGTGTCAAAGGAGCCCGCTGTCTACCTGTAATGATAGTTGAGTCCCATCAATACCAATATGCGCTATTCGTCCTAAAGTGAAGGCTGGACAGTAAGCGCAAGCATGGAGGCGAGAGTGTGCCCTTCCGGTTCCTGGCACGAATTACCACAGCAACAGGTCCTGGCCGAGTTTGATGTTAGCCCGGCTGGCTTGACCGCCGCCGAGGCCGACCAGCGCCTGCAGCAGTTTGGGCTGAATAGCCTGCCGGAACCGCAGCGGCCCGGGCGGATCGCCCGGTTTCTGCGCCAGTTCAATAACGTGCTGATCTACGTGCTGCTATGCGCGGCAGTAATTACCGCAACCCTTGGACATCTGCTCGATACCGGCGTCATTCTCGCGGTGGTGTTGGCCAACGCCGTGATCGGTGGGCTTCAGGAGGGCAAGGCGGAGAAGGCCATCCAGGCCATTCGGAGCATGCTGGCCCTGCGCGCCACCGTGGTGCGCGACGGTCATCGCCTGACCATTGCCGGCGAACGGCTGGTGCCCGGTGACATCGTGCTGCTGGAGGCGGGTGATAAGGTCCCTGCGGATCTTCGCTTGTTGAAAGCCCACAATCTGTTTGTGCAGGAAGCGCTGCTCACCGGCGAGTCGATGCCTGTGGAAAAACAGACCGAGCCGGTACCGGTCGGCCAGGCCCTCGGCGACCGCAGCTGCATGGCGTTCAGTGGCACGGCTGTTACCGCGGGCCAGGCCTCGGGCCTGGTGGTGGCTACCGGATTGCACACGGAACTTGGCCGGATTCAGGGCCTGCTGGCGGACGTTGAGCAGCTGACGACCCCGCTGGTAGCGCAAATGCGCCAATTCGCCCGCTGGCTGACGCTGTTCATCCTGGTCATGGCGGCCGCTCTGCTGGCGTATGGCCACTGGCGCCTGGCCTACGATTTCGGTGATCTGTTGATGGCGGTGGTTGGTCTGTCGGTGGCGGCCATTCCCGAGGGGCTGCCGGCGGTGCTGACCATCACCCTGGCGGTGGGCGTCCAGACCATGGCCAGCCGCAATGCCATTGTCCGCCGCTTGCCGGCGATCGAAACCCTGGGTGCGGTCTCGGTGATTTGCTCCGACAAGACCGGCACCCTGACTCGTAATGAGATGAGTGTGGTGACGGTGATCACCGCAGATCGATCATTAACCATCGACGGCGAGGGTTATGGCCCGGATGGGGCGGTTTTGGACCGGGATCAGGTTATCGAGACGGGCAGTTGTAAGGTCCTGACCGAAATGGCGCAGGTTGCGGGTCTGTGCAACGACGCGGAACTCAAGCGCGAGGATGGCTGCTGGCGGGTGGAAGGGGACCCGATGGAGGGCGCGCTGTTGTCGTTCTCGGCCCGGGCTGGGCTGGATGCCGGCGACTTGCAGGGACATTGGCCCAGAACCGACGCCATTCCGTTTGATACCAGCTATCGCTTCATGGCAACCCTGCACCACGATCATCAGAACCGGGCTTTCATCTTCGTGAAGGGCGCGCCCGAGGTGCTTTTGGAGCTGTGTGCGGTTCAGCGCTCTGAAACCCAGGCCCAAAACCAGGGCCAGGTGCCATTGAATCAGCGCTGGTGGCAGGAACAGATTGTCGCGATTGCGGCTTCCGGTCAGCGGGTGCTGGCGCTTGCGGCCCGTTCGGTGCCCGCCAGTCAGGTGGTGCTGGAGCGGGACGACCTTGTTGAAGGGCTGGTTTTTCTCGGGCTGGTTGGGCTGATTGACCCGCCAAGGCGCGAGGCTATTGAGGCCGTGGCCGAGTGTCAGAGTGCCGGTATTCGGGTCAAGATGATTACCGGTGACCATGCCGATACCGCCCGGGCCATAGCCGGTGAGGTGGGCCTGAAAAACCCGGACCGGGTCCTGACCGGCGCCGATCTGGACCAGCTCACGGACCAGCAGTTGGCACGAGCGGCAATCGAAACCGATGTCTTCGCTCGCACCAGCCCGGAGCACAAGCTACGCCTGGTGATCGCGTTGCAGGCCCAGCAGCAGACCGTGGCGATGACCGGTGATGGCGTGAACGATGCGCCAGCCCTGAAACGGGCAGACATCGGCGTGGCCATGGGTTGCAAGGGCAGTGAGGCGGCCAAGGAAGCCTCCGAGTTGGTGTTGGCGGATGACAACTTTGCCTCAATTGCGGTGGCCGTGCGGGAAGGGCGTACCATCCACGACAACATTCGCAAGGTCATCAGTTGGACCCTGCCGACGAACGCCGGTGAAGCCTCGGTGATTGTTTGGGCATTGCTGGCGGGTCTGACGCTGCCCATCACCCCCATCCAGATCCTCTGGGTGAACATGGTCACGGCCGTCACTCTGGGCATTGCCCTGGCGTTTGAGGCCAGTGAAGCCGATACCATGCAGCGACCGCCGCGCAAGCGCTCTGAGCCGTTACTGACTCGAAGCCTGGTTTGGCACATTGTCCTGGTGGCCGTCCTGATCCTGCTGGGTGTTTTCGGCATCTTCCGTTTTGCCATCAATCAGGGGCACTCGGTTGAGACAGCCCAGACCATGGCGATGAATACGCTGGTGGCAATGCAGGCTTTTTATCTGCTGTTTATTCGTAACAAGGACACCGTCACGCTCACCTGGAAAAAACTGAGGGCGACCCGGCTGGTGTGGCTGGCCATTGCCGCGGTGCTGGTTGGTCAGCTTGGCCTCACCTATCTGCCACTGCCTCAGCGAGTTTTCGCCACCGCCGCGGTACCGGGCCCGGAGATGCTGTTCAGCCTGGTGATCGGCGCAGCGCTGTTCATCGTGATCGAGCTGGAAAAGCAACTCCGGTTGCGGCTGACCAAAGGCCGTGAATGATTGCTGGCAGGGGAAATCTTAATGATGCTTTCGCTTCGTATAGCATGGCTCTATCAGACAGTTTAGGGCAATCAATTTGAGCGTGCGCCGGGCAAGCCTTATTGTTGCCCCACGTTGATTTTTAACCCGTATTGAATTCAGTGACTTGGTGTCACGCTGACCTAGAGAGGAAAGAGTACATGTTGGATGCCGGTATCAAGGAGCAACTGAAAGCCTATATGGACAAGCTGCAGCAGCCGATCGAGCTGGTTGCGGCCTACGACGATGGTGATAAGTCCCAGGAACTGAAGCAGTTGCTGGAAGAGCTTGAACCTATGTCGGATAAGATCAGTTTGCGGACTGAGGAAGCCACCGACGTGCGTCGGCCATCGTTTGCCATCAACCGGATCGGCACCGACATCGGTGTTCGGTTTGCTGGTATTCCCATGGGCCACGAGTTCACGTCGCTGGTGTTGGCATTGCTCCAGGTAGGCGGCCATCCCTCCAAAGCGGCTCAGGAAGTGATCGAGCAAGTGCAGGAGCTGGACGGTTCATTCGAGTTCGAAACCTACTTCTCGCTGTCGTGCCAGAACTGCCCGGATGTGGTGCAGGCCCTGAACCTGATGAGTGTGTTGAACCCGAACATCAAGCACACCGCCATCGACGGCGCACTGTTCCAGGACGAAGTGGAGCAGCGGGAAGTCATGGCCGTGCCTAGCGTATACCTGAACGGCGAGTCCTGGGGGCAGGGGCGCATGACCCTGGAAGAGATCGTGGCCCGTCTGGACACCAAATCCGACGAGAAAGAAGCCGAGAAGATCAACCAGAAAGACACCTTTGAAGTGCTGGTGGTTGGCGGCGGCCCCGCCGGTGCTTCGGCGGCGATCTACGCTTCCCGGAAGGGTATCTCCACCGGCATCGCAGCAGAGCGCTTTGGCGGTCAGGTGGCGGATACCATGGGTATCGAAAACCTGATCTCGGTGCCCTACACCGAAGGCCCCAAGCTGGTCGGTGCCATGGAGCAGCACGTCAAGGAATACGATGTCGACATCATGAACATGCAGCGCGCCGAGAAGCTGATTCCGGCTGCCAAACCGGGTATGCCCCACGAAATCCGTCTGGCGAATGGCGGTTCCCTGAAGGCCCGTACGCTGGTGCTGTCCACCGGGGCCCGCTGGCGCCAGATTGGTGTTCCGGGTGAGGAAGAGTACCGGAACAAGGGTGTGGCCTACTGCCCGCACTGCGATGGACCGCTGTTCAAGGGCAAGCGTGTGTCGGTGATCGGTGGCGGTAACTCCGGTGTCGAGGCGGCCATCGATTTGGCGGGTATCGTCGGGCACGTGACGCTGATTGAGTTTGGTGCGGAAATGCGCGCTGATGACGTGCTGCAGAAGAAGCTGCGCAGCCTGAAAAACGTGGAGATCATCACCTCGGGCCAGACCACCGAAATCACCGGGGAAAATGGCAAGGTGAGCGGTCTGAACTATAAGGATCGAAACACCGGTGAAGAGCACCACGTGGCCCTGGAAGGGGTGTTTATCCAGATCGGTCTGGTGCCGAACACCGAGTGGTTGAAGGGCGATATTGAGCTCAGCCAGCACGGTGAAATCGTGGTCAACGACCGTAACGAGACCTCCATCCCGGGTGTCTTCGCGGCCGGCGATGCCACCACCGTGCCCTACAAGCAGATCGTCATCTCCATGGGCGAAGGCTCGAAAGCGGCATTGAGCGCCTTCGACTTCCTGATCCGGAATTCGGTGGAAGACGACGAGGAGCAGGCTGCGTAACGTGAGTCGCTAAAACCTCCGTAATAGCTCCGAAGGCACCGGACTCGTCCGGTGCCTTTTTTTTGAGCATGGAAAATCTCCACGGCCGGGTCTAAATTTCTCATAGGGGAACACCCCGCCGTGACGACGGGGCAGCAAACAGGAGGTGCGGGATGCACACAGCATCGCGCCTGAATAATGGAACTGAGTCCGTCACTGCCGACGCAAGTTTGCCCGAACACAGCGCCGGCATCCGCCTGGGCCGGGAACTGCTGGCGGCGACCAAACCATTTGCCGAAGAGTCGGTGGCAAGAAGCTGGTGGTGTGTTGGCTCGACGCTCACGTTGATGGTGGCTGCGCTGACCGCCGCCGGAGTGATGAATTGGTGGCCGCTAAAACTGTTGTTTTCGGTGGCTGGGGCGCTGCTGATGGTTCGCGCTTTTATCACTTACCATGATTATCTGCACGGGGCGATTCTCAAGCAGTCCCGGATCGCCCGTTGGCTGTTTTATGTCTATGGGGCTTTTGTCCTTACCCCTCCTCGCTCATGGCGTGAAAGTCATAACTATCACCATGGCCATGTTGGCAAGGTGAGCGCCGCGAGTGTAGGCGCTTTCCCGATGATCACCACGCGAATGTGGCACGAATCCACCCGCTGGCAGCGCCTGGTGTATCGGGCTCAGCGCCACCCCCTCGTCGTGTTGTTCAGCTACCCCATTGTGTTTGGGCTCAATATCACACTGCTGCCGTTGCTGAATAACCCGGCACGGCACTGGGATTCGGCGGTTGCGTTGGTCGCTCATGTCGGCATAGTTGCCATGCTTTGGGCGGCCGGCGGCGCCAGCCTGGCCTTTTTCGTGATTTTGCTGCCCATGGCGATCGCCTCGGCGCTGGGTTGTTACCTGTTTTTTGCCCAACACAGCTTCCGGCTGATGCAGGTGGTGTCACCTGAGGCCTGGACGTACTACCGAGCCGCACTGGAGTCATCCAGCTACATGCGGATGAATCGGGTAATGCAATGGATTACCGGTAATATCGGTTATCACCACATTCACCATCTTAACGTCCGGATTCCCTTCTACCGTTTACCGGAAGCGATGGCGGCAATTCCGGAGCTGCAGTCTCCCTTGACCACGACTCTGAGCCCGAGGGATATTGTGGCCTGCTTCCGATCTGCGCTCTGGGATGAACAGCAGCAAAGAATGGTGTCCTACCGGGAGGCCCGAAATTCGCTGTGATTGTATTGCCTTTCTGAATTTGTTCCCGTTAATCTGAATGGTTTTCTGGGGGCCATGGTTTTGGCTTTGGGTAGGTTGCGTTGCGGGGTCGCAAGCGATGGTGCGGGTGTTGTGTCTAGCGATCTGTCTGACGGTTTTGCCATTCAACGCCGCAGTAGCTGCTCGAGAGGTGTTCCTGTCGCCGGATGATTCGCGGTTCTGGGGATTGGTCTCGGGTTTTATGCAGGCCGTTGCTAACGACCTGAGTATGGACCTGGAGGTCGTGACGGATCACGAGCGTCATCGTTTCAGTTATCTGCAGTTATCTGCAGTTGGCGCAGAAGGTCCTGAGTCGCCCGCAAAAGCCCGACTACCTGGTGTTCATGTGCAAGGAGAAGGTTACCGAGCGCATGCTGACGTTGGCCAATGAGGCCGGAGTCAAAGTGTTTACCTTCAATACCGACGTGCCCGAAGAGGCAAGGGCTGTCTTCAGCCTTGCTCTTAACCCGGAACCGGCAGACCGGTGGCAGGGCGCTAACCAGCTTGCGGACGCCGTTGTTTCGGCATTGGACGCCGTCGGGAGAGCAGACAACCCGGTGAGTCGGCACTGATGCCGCAATGGGGCGAATTATTCTTCGATGTCCGCCTGCAGGCTGCCGTTCATCGAGCCCACCGTGCTTTTATCCCCGAATAGGTGCGGATAGGCCGCTTGTACGCCCGAGACAATAAATTCGTGGGGTACGTCGTCGAACATCCCATGGTCGTTTACGTATTCCATGTGTGCCTCCCCGGATTCGGTGTATTCCTGGAACACTGAGTCGTGCACACCGTCGAACTCCAGCGGTTCGACATTCATCATTTCGCACAGTTGCCGGTTGAACGCCGGAGTCGCTTTCACCCAGCGGCCGTTCAGGTACAGCTCGATAAAGCCGTGCATGCGGAAAATATCCGACTGCAGCCACTCGATCAGCTTTGGGCTGGACAGGTGATTGCGGACGTCGGCCAACCCCAGCCGGCTGGGAATGCCCAGTGAACGAGCCGCCGCGCCCAGCAGAACCGCTTTCGGAATACAGTAGGACTCGCCGCTGCTCAGGGCGTGGCTGGCACTGAAGGTGTTCGGATCAGTCTGGAATACGTACGGGTTGTAGCTGACCTGGTCCCGAACCGCGAGGTAGAGCGCTTTGACCTGTTCCACCGGATCATCGGACACGCCTTGCAACTGCTCGGCTATCCAGCTCTTGAGTTCCGGGTTTTCGTAGTCGAAGAACTCGGTGGGCTGTAGATACTGGTCCATGGGCGGGCATCCGGGGGTTAGGGCATTAATCCATCATCTTCGCCAATTAGCTTGCTACAGGCAATGACGAAATCCACCACAATGGTTGCCGGATTAGCTCAGGTCGCGGCTGGCTTTCAGGAGGCTCCACGCTTCAGTTCGTATGCGCAGATGTTCACCGAGGTGGCCAGGTTCAGCGATTCTATCGCCCCCTGACCGGCAATGGTGTAGGGCACGGCGCCGAGCTCTTCCAGTGCGCTCCGGGGCACGCCCCGGGCCTCGTTGCCGAACAGGTAGCAGTCGTGATGGGGGAACTCGGCTGAGGTCAATGCCGCACCGTTGAGGTCGAGGCAGGCAATGCGCTGGTAGCGGCCGGCGAGCTGCTCGAGGCTTACGTCGGTTTCTAATGGCAGGTGGAAGAGCGCGCCCATGCTGGCGCGCACCACCTTGGGATTGTAGGGGTCGACACTGCCGGGGCTGAGCAGGCAGCGAAAACCGCCGAACCAGGCCAGGGTGCGCAAAATAGTCCCGAGGTTGCCAGGATCCTGAACCTCGTGCAGGTACACCGCCCGTTCGCCGGCATTAGCCGGTGCCGCAGCGCCTTGGTTTGCTTCCGGCATGGCCACTACCGCAAGGATGCCCTGGGGCGTGCGGGTGTCGGCCAATTGTGCCATCTGGCGATCACTGACCAGATGCGTGGTGAACGGGCTCTGCCAATGTTCGTACGCCGCGGTTACGTACAGCTCTGTGCTCACCAGCGCCGGCTGCTGGGCGACGGCTTTCTGCAGTTCCAGCACCAGGTGTTCGCCCTCGACCAGGTAATGCCTGAATTCCTGGCGGTACTTTTTCTGGTGCAGTTTTCGAATGTCGTTCAGTTTCACATTGGTCGCCCGTGGCTGCGCCCGAGCCGCGCAGGCGGTCGAGGTGGGAGCTGGAATGAGCCGATTGTACGTGCGCCGGCATCGGTTGTCAGGATTTTGCCGGGACGGCGCCCGGCACGTACAATAACAGACCGTTTCCCCCGCTATTGATGAGTCCTATGGCCCGATCCAAAAGCAGTAACCGCTGGCTTGAAGAGCATGTCAACGACCCCTTCGTGAAACAGGCGCAGGTGGACGGCTATCGCTCCCGGGCCAGCTACAAGCTCCTGGAAATCAACAAGAAGGACCGTTTGATCCACCCCAACATGGTGGTCATGGACCTGGGCTCGGCACCCGGGGGCTGGTCGCAGGTGGCCGCCAACCTCGTTGGCCACAAGGGCCGGGTCATTGCCTCGGACATCCTGGAGATGGACGCCATTGCCGGGGTCGAGTTCATCCAGGGCGACTTCACCGAGAACGATGTGTTCGATGCCATCATGACCACCCTGGGCGACGCCCCGGTGGATGTGGTGATTTCCGATATGGCCCCGAACATCAGTGGCGTGACTGTGGCCGACCAGGCGTCCTCTATGTATTTGGTGGAACTGGCACTGGACATGGCCTGCCAGGTGCTCAAACCGAAAGGCAACTTCGTCGCCAAAGTGTTTCAGGGGGAAGGCTACGACGAGTACCTGAAATCGGTACGGGCGGTGTTCGACAAGGTGGTGGTGCGCAAGCCGGATTCTTCCCGGGCTCGCTCCCGAGAGGTCTATGTCCTGGGCAAGGGCTTCAAGGGCTGAGCCGTCCTCGGCTGAAAAACAGGCATAAAAAACGGGCCTAAAAACGGCCCTAAAAAAAGGGCACCTGAAAACCAGAGCCCCAAAAAGGAAGACATTGCACGTGTCGCTCGTGCTGGCGGGCGGATGCGGGCGGGTGAAGGAACACTCATCCGCCGCTAAAGTATCTGCTAATCCGTAGCGGTTACAGGCTGGCCTGTAGGACGCGGCGGCACACCTCAGGCGTGACATCGCCGTGCTCACCCAATTTCACCATGCCGTGGCTTTCCAGACTCGCGATCAGCGGTTCAATGTGCTGCTCGCCAAGGTCGTAATCGCTCAGGCGCGTTTTCACCCCCAGTGATTCGAAGAAGGCCTCGGTCTTGGCGATGGCGGCTTCGGCTTTGTCCTCGGCACTGCCATCGCGAATGTTCCATACCCGCTCACCGTACTGGACCAGCTTGTCGAGCTTGGCTGACTTGCGCTCACGCAGCATGGACGGCAGCACGATAGCCAGGGTCTGGGCGTGATCCAGGTTGTGCAGGGCGGTCAGCTCGTGGCCGAGCATGTGGGTGGCCCAATCCTGGGGGACACCGCTGCCAATCAGGCCGTTCAGGGCCAGTGTAGCGGTCCACATCATGCTTGCCCGAACCTGATAGTTTTCCGGCTCGGCCAGGGTCTGGGGACCAATTTCGACCAGGGTCTGCAGCAGGCCTTCGGCAAAGCGGTCCTGGACCGGGGCCTGGGCCGGGTAGGTCAGGTACTGCTCGACCACGTGCACGAAGGCGTCAACCACGCCGTTGCCAACCTGGCGCAGGGGCAGGGTGTAGGTCTTGGTCGGGTCCAGTATCGAGAAGGCCGGGAACACGTGATTGCTGTGGAACGGCAGCTTGGCTTTCAGGGACTTGCGGGTAACCACGGCACCCTTGTTCATTTCCGAGCCGGTTGCCGGCAGGGTCAGCACCGAGCCGAACGGCAGCGCCCGCTCAATGTTGCGGCCACCCTGGGTCAGGATCTCCCACTCATCGCCTTCGAACACAGAGGCGGCGGCCACAAACTTGGTGCCGTCGATGACTGAGCCGCCGCCGACGGCCAACAGGTAATCCGCGCCCTGCTCACGCACCTGCGCCACGGCTTCCATCAGGGTTTCGAAGCTCGGGTTCGGCTCGATGCCGCCAAACAGCGTCACCTGGCGCTCGCCCAGGGCTGCCGTGACTTCATCCAGGGTGCCGGTCCGACGCGCGCTTTCACCGCCAAACAACACCAGTACCCGTGCTTCGGCAGGTACCAGTTTGTTCAGATCGGCGATCTTGCCTTCACCGAATGCGATGTGCGTCGGATTGTAGAAATCGAAACTGTTCATCGGCTGCTGCCCCAGTGTTGTTTCAAAGAAGGCCGCATCCTAGTTTCAATTAGACCGGTCGTCTAGTAGTCATTCCTGCGTATGTTCAAAGCCTTGCAAGACATTGACTGCGTTGACGCCAATGGCCTCGACATCGTAACCGCCCTCCATGGTGAACACCGTCGGCAGGCCCAGCTGGGCGATGCGCTGACCGAGGGTGAGGTAATCGGAGGATTTCAGCTTGAAGAAGGAGATTGGGTCGTCCTCAAAGGTATCCACGCCCAGGGCGACCACCAGCGCGTCTGGCTGGTACTCGCCGATCCGCTGACACGCGGTTTCCAGGCCCTGGCTCCAGACACTGTACGGGGTACCCGGCGAGTAGACGAGGTTGAGGTTGTAACCTTCACCGGCACCCTCCCCGGTTTCATCTTCAAAACCCAGGAAATGCGGGAAGACCAGATCCGGATCGCCGTGCAGGCTTAAGGTCAGAACGTCCTGGCGCTGGTAGAAAATGGCCTGGGTACCGTTGCCGTGATGGAAGTCGACATCAAGAACCGCAATCCGTTTGGCGCCCTGGTCCCGGAAGGCTTGGGCCACAATGGCAGCGTTGTTGAAGAAACAGTATCCGCCAAACAGATCGGCGTGGGCATGGTGTCCGGGGGGCCGGCACAGGGCAAACGCGGCCCGCTCACCACCGGCGACCAGCTTCTGCGCAGTCAGGGCGACGTTGGCCGAGGTGCAGGCAGCCTCCCAGGTGCCATCGGAGATCGAGGTTTCGGCGGCAAAACTGTAGTACCCGAGACGGCCATCGATGTCTTTGGGCACCCGGGCCCGCATTCCGCGACCGCACCAGACTGCAGGAATGGCCTCGCCCGGCTTGTCGGCGTCCAGCCAGTCTTGCCAACAGCGTGCCAGGAACTCGACGTAATCGGCGCTATGTACCCGTTTCACGGGCTCGAGGCCAAACTCGTCCGGTTCCAGAACCTCGCCGAGCCCCTGGGCCTTGACCCTTGCCAGGATGGTGTTGGCGCGGGATGGCTTTTCGTGGGGCTCGATGAGCAGGCCACCGTCCAGCTCGGTTTTGACCGAGCGGCGGCTATGGAGAGGAGAGAAAACAGTTTTCATGGGCCTCGCGTTCCACAGTGAATGATGCCCTGACTGTGGCACATGGGCGATGGCGGCTCAAATCAAGGTTTTTCAATCCGTTATTGGTGACTCCTGAGGTTGCTCGGCATCCTATGGCGTTTTTGCCTTCGCCACTGGCGCGAAATGGCGCCTTTGCTTTTTGGGCCAGGCTGGAGGCCTCCGGGAACCGAAGCTGCGGGTTTGCCGTGGAACAATGACAACAATAATCGTCGTTATCCGGAAACTAGCTGTCGGTAATGACGCTCAGGAGAACAAAAAATGCGTGGTTACCCGTTTCTGTTGTCGTTGCTGTTTCTCTTCACGTTGAGCGGTTGCATAGGTGGTGGTTCCGGCGGTTCGGACGACGCCACTGTTGAGCAGGAAAACCAGAACGACGATTCCGATCCTATTCTGGGGGATTGTGAGATCCCGTTGCCACCAGAGGTGCGTCAGTACACCTTGGACAGCCCGCTGCCCAACAGTTTTGATCGGGATCGCACAGATGATGCCACCGAGGCCGATGTAACCCGGTTCCATGTGGCGGTGATGCTGCCCGAGCGCTGTGCCGAGGATCGCTTCCCGGTGGTGATAGAGAGTCACGGTTACAGTGGCAGTCTGGATTCCGAGATTGACGAAGATGGCTCAGTGGCTTCCGACACGCCCCATTTCCCGGCCATTGATGAACTCTTCGCCACGCTGCCACGCCACGGCTATGTCGGGGTCTCGTTTGATGAGCGCGGCCACGGCAATTCGACGCCGCAAAACGGTGGCGGCTATGCCCGTATCATCGCTCCCCGGGCCGAGACCCAGGATGCCCGTTACTTGCTGGACTGGCTCTACGAACAGGCCCCGAGTCTGCATATCGAGCGGCAAGACGATACCGGAGTAGTCCGTGATATCAACGCGGGTCTGATCGGTTACAGCTACGGTGGCGGCTACCAGTTTGGCTTGTCGCAGCTGGATGACCGGATCGACACCATCGTACCGAACGGCACCTGGCACAGCCTGCTCTACAGTTTGCTGCCTGGCGATGCCGTGAAACGTTCGTTTACGGGCCTGCTCTGTCTACTGGCCGAAACCGGGAACACCGTTAACACACCAGCGGTGGCTCGGATGTGCGAGCTGATGGGCCCGGCCAGTCTTCAAGCCAACCTGATTCGGACCCGGGCTGATCTGATCGGCGCCATGGAAGCGGACGGTTACACCGAAGCTGAGGTGGTCGAACTGTTTGATCGTCATACCCGCCATCTGCAGCGCTCGGCCGAGCAAGGTCAGCCTTGGTGTCAGCCGGGAGAACTTGGTTGCTCGTCCAACGGTGACGCTTTTGTGCCGCGCTCGGTGCCCACCCTGTTACTGCAGGGCAACCGGGACGTGCTGTTCAACCTGACCGATGCCTACTGGAACTGGGCTTACTTTAAGCGGGCTGCGGGCGAGGGTGTGCCGGTGTCGATTCTGTCCACCGAAGGCGGACACATGAACCCGTTGGCCAATCAGATCGAGGGCAGTGCCAACTGTGGTGGTCTGATAGGCACCGACCTGATCCTGAGCTGGTTCGATTTTCACCTCAAGGGCGAGGAGTCCAATGCCTATCGGAGCATTCCATCGGTGTGTATTTCTGTGGCTGACACCCAGAACGCGGATAGCGCTGAACCGGCTGGACTGGTGCTCGAGGACTTTCCGGTCGGCTCGCAGCGGAACAAGGTCGGTGGCGTCGCGGCTCGAGTGGACTCGAGCGAGGTGAGCCGACCGGTAGCCGATTCACCCCCAACCTTTGTGCCTGTGCATACGGTGACTGGTGATAGCGAGATTCTGGCGGGCATACCGCGGATCGATGAGGTGACGGTGGCCAATACCGCACTGCCCGGTACCGTCACGCCGGTGGCTTATCTCGGTATCGGAATTCAGCGGGGCAGTGACCTGATCCTGGTGGACGATCAGGTCACGTCGCTGCTGGAAGGTACGCACAGGTCCAATCCCAATATAGGTGAATCGGGTGTGCTGCTGGCCGGTGTTGGTGAGCAGCTTCAGCCCGGCGATGAGGTTGGCCTGCTGGTCTATTCCAGCCATGTCCAATACACCGCGGTCAGCAATCCATTGGCAGTCGACGGCAACAACCGGTTCGATCTGACGATCAAGGGTCTGGAGTTGCCCATACTGGATCTGTCCCGGCACCCCACCGCGCGTCTGCAATAACGGCGTTCGGGGTTTGTTCCTCTGGCGAGCGATGGGCTATGGTTGATAGTCCATCACTTCCTGAAGAGGATCCAACCATGGCCAAATACCCGCGGGACGTCCTGTTCAACGACGGCCGCCACGGCTGAGCACCCCCCCCAGTGCTGTATCCGCTGTCCACGCTCACCCTTGGCCCGCTGCTGATTGGTCAGGGCCGGTATGTGCGTAGGGTAACGCCCCGGCTGCCAGAGCCTGAGGGGGAGCGGCGCGGGCTCAGTGGCACCGGGCCGGATCTTCGATTACTGATTCTGGGCGATTCCGCGGCCGCCGGTGTGGGTGTGGAGCACCAGGGCGAAGCATTGTCCGGGCGCCTGGCCTCAAGGCTGGGCCAGCAGTTCCGGCTGCACTGGACGCTGGAAGCTGAAACCGGACGTACTTCCGCTGATGTGCTGGCGGCGTTGGCTCAGGTGCCGGACGACAGCTTTGATATGGTATTGGTGTCGGTCGGGGTCAACGACGTTACCGGGCGCACCGGCGATCGCCAGTGGCTCAAACATCTGGGTGAGTTGTCGGCACAACTTGCCCAGCGATTCGGCGCACGTCACATCCTGTTCACCGCAATTCCCCCCATGCATTGGTTTCCCGCCTTGCCGCAGCCCCTGCGCTGGTATCTGGGGCTGCGGGCCCGGCAGTTGAATGCTTTGCTGGAGGCCTTCTGTGGCGATACCGCCGGTGCCCATTTCCTGTCCGTGACCTATCCGCTGGAGCCGGCGGCGATGGCTGCCGATGGCTTTCATCCGGGCCGGGACGCCTACGGAGTCTGGGCTGAGCATGCCGCCGGCGTTATTTGTGAACTGGCGCCCACAACGGCCCGGTAAGACCAGCTTCGCGCATTCCCCAGGCTGACCGCGTGGGTTATCTTGGTTCCATACCTGTCATCACAAGAACAAAATGGAATCGAGAGACCGGTCATGAGTGCACACCATTTCGATGTTCTGATCGTTGGCGCCGGGGTATCCGGCATTGGCATGGCCTGTCACCTCGGCCAACAATGTCCGGGCAAATCCTTTGCCATTCTGGAGCGGCGCCAGTCGCTGGGCGGCACCTGGGACCTGTTCCGTTACCCGGGTATCCGGTCTGATTCCGACATGTTCACCTTTGGCTACCGCTTCCGGCCCTGGGTTGGCGGCAAGGTGCTGGCCGATGGTGCATCGATCAAGAACTACCTGCGCGAGACCGCACAGGCATTCGATGTTGAACGTCACATCCGCTATGGCCAGGCGGTCAAAACCGCAGACTGGTCAAGCTCGAACAAGTGCTGGACTCTGACCGTCGACAACGAGGCGACGGGCGAAACGGACACCTACACCGCCGGGTTCCTGGTCGGCTGCACTGGTTATTACAACTATGACCACGGTTACCAGCCGGATTTTCCGGGCGAGAGCGACTTTCAGGGCCAGATCGTGCATCCGCAACAGTGGCCTGAGGAGCTGGACTACGCCGACAAGAACATTGTGGTGATCGGCAGTGGCGCCACTGCCATCACCCTGGTGCCCACACTGGCGGAACAGGCGGCTCACGTCACCATGCTGCAGCGTTCGCCAAGCTACCTGATGCCGCTGCCGTCGACCGACAAACTCGCCCTGCTCGTGCAACGATTACTGCCTGAAAAACTGGCCTACAAGCTGATACGTGCCCGCAACATAGCCATTTCCCGTTTTCTGTATCTGCGCTCGCGAAAGAGTCCCAAGTTGATGCGCCGGTTGTTCCTGCGCATCATCCGGCGTCGGCTCGGTGACAACGCCGACATGCGTCATTTCACGCCGGACTACAATCCATGGGATCAGCGCCTGTGTGTCGTCAAGGATGGCGATCTGTTCACCGCCCTGAAAGCGGGCAGGGCCTCCATGGCCACCGATCACATTGACCGGTTCACCGCCAATGGCATTCGCCTGAAGTCCGGAAAGACGCTGGCGGCCGATATCATCATTCCGGCGACCGGACTGGATATCCAGATGCTCGGAGGCATTCGGCCCCGTGTCGATGGTCAGGATGTGGTGTTAAAGGACAAGGTCATCTACAAAAACGTGATGGTGGAAGGCCTGCCCAACGCCGGCATGATTTTCGGGTACACCAATAGCTCCTGGACCCTGAAAGTGGATATTGCCGCTGAGTACCTGTGCCGGCTGATGAATCTGATGGACCAGCGCGGGTATCAGACGGTGTTGGCCCGGGATACCGAGGGTAGCCGGAGCGACACCACGGTGCTGGGTTCGCTCGACGCCGGCTACGTCAGACGGGCCGCGGACCGGTTGCCTCGCCAGGGTACCCATGGCCCCTGGAAGGCCTCCCAGAATTACCTCGAAGACGTGAAAATCCTGCGTTTCGATCCGATTGAGGACGGCTACCTGGAATTCGACGGGGTTCGTACCCCCGCCAGGACGGGAGGGGGCCGAGGTTTCTTGCGGCCCTTGCGCTCCGGCTTGTTCGGATCCTGATGCCAGCCCTTTGTTGATCGCCGTCATCCCGGATTCTGGTCTAGTATGGGAGCTGCACTCGACGGATAAGGATACTGGTTATGACTAAGTTAAGAATGCTCGCCGTGGCCCTGCTGACGCTCTGCCTCGCCGGTCTGGCGCAGGCTGCAGACGGACTCATTGTAGTCAAGAGCAACCACAGCGTGGCCGCGACCGCGGATAAACTGGAGTCGGTGCTGGGCGAGAAGGGGATGACGGTATTCAACCGCATCGATCATGCCGCGGGAGCCGAATCAGTAGGTGAGCAACTGCGTCCCACCGAACTGGTGATCTTCGGCAACCCGAAAGTTGGCACCCCGTTGATGCGCTGCAGCCAGAGTGTGGCGGTCGATCTGCCGCAGAAAGCATTGGTCTGGGAGGATGAAGGTGGACAGGTCTGGCTTGGCTACAATGACCCGGCCTACCTGAAGGCCCGTCATGGCCTGGATGATTGCGACAAGGTGCTGGATAAGGTCAGCAAAGCCTTGGCCAATTTCGCTCAGGCGGCGACTCGCTGACCCCGGTAGTCCGCTTGTCCCTATTATAAAAAAAACAGTTACCTAAAACATATACTAAAGGCGCTGCCGGTGTGTCAGGCTGCCTTTCTTATATCTGGGTAACGGTAACTGTTGTATGGCTTCTCGCGGCAAGAAAGCAAATCGCCCTCTCTGGCACCCGTCGTTTTGGGGCTCATGGTTTCTGGTGTTTGTGCTCTGGTTGCTGTCGTTTTTGCCGATGGCAGCCAAGCAGCGCTTTGGTAGCTGGCTGGGGCGGTTACTGGCCCGAAAACTGAAATCTCGGGCCAGGGTTGTCGATGCCAACCTGGCGGCCTGTATGCCGGGGCTGAGCGAAGATGCCCGAGCTGAGCTATTGGAAGACACCTTCGTGGCGTCGGCGCGTGGCTTTCTGGAAAGCACCCATGCCTGGTGGCGCAATATGGAACCTTACTGCGCGTCAGCGTCGGTGTCCGGCACCGAGCATCTGGAAGAAGCCAAGGCGCGCGGCCAGGGCGTGTTGCTGATCGGTGGCCACTACAGCATTTTCGACTTCGCCTTGCCCCTGATTGCCTGTCATCTGAACAAGCCCGGCTACATGTATCGTCCCAATAACAACCCGGTCATCGATCGGATGATAGAACGGGGTCGTCGCCGCCATTTCAATATCCGGCCGTTCACCAAGCGCAAGCTGAGGCCTATGCTTTCGTACCTGAAAGAGGGCGGTCAGATCTGGTTCGCCTGCGACCAGGATTTTGGCAAGAAATCCGAATTGTTTGCGCCGTTTTTCGGGGTCAACGCCGGTTGCATTACCTCGCCCAGCTACATCGCCCGGGAATCTGGCGCGGCGGTTATCTGCGTCAGCCACCTACGGATGCCTGACGGCCGTTATCGGGTAGTGTTTTCGCCCATCCAGCAAGGCTTTGGGGAAGATCCACAACAGGATGCCGAAACCTGGAATCGCTTTATCGAAAACACCATTCGTGAGCAGCCGGACCAATACCTGTGGCTGCACAAGCGTTTCAAAACCCGCCCAGAGGGCGCAGCCAGCATCTACTGAATCCGCCAGAACCAACATGTGTAAAGGGACCCGCCATGGCGCGGGCCCTGCTGCAAACACCTATGGCTAATTGTCCGGGGCTCTGTTACTGTGCCCGCATCCTGCCTCTAGGGATTCCGCAATTTCCGGCGTAACGCCGTCATGCGAACCATCCATACGACCTGTCAGAGGACGTCACCCCGTTAACGGCGCGTGACTGTAGTCGTCTTTTTCTCCATGCCTGTGCATGGTACCTGCCCGCATTCGCCGACAACGGTGTTCGTGGAGGCAGAACAATCAAGAGTTGATCCAATATGAGTTTTTCTTCACTCGGTCTGTCCGAGCAGCTGGTCCGTGCCACCTCCGATCAGGGCTACGATACCCCTTCCCCGATTCAGGCCCAGGCCATTCCAGCAGTACTGTCCGGCAAGGACGTGATGGCCGCCGCCCAGACCGGCACCGGCAAGACCGCCGGCTTCACCCTGCCATTGCTGCAGCGGTTGGCTGAAAAGCCTCGCACCGGCAAGGGCCCGCGCGCACTGATCCTGGCCCCGACCCGGGAGCTGGCGGCGCAGGTGCACGACAGCGTAAATCTTTACAGCAAGTACATTCCGACCAAGGCCGCAGTGGTTTTCGGTGGCGTGAAAATCAATCCCCAGATGATGAAGCTGCGTAAGGGTCTGGACGTTCTGGTGGCCACCCCTGGTCGCCTGATGGACCTGTACCAGCAGAACGCCGTGCGTTTCGACGAAGTCGAGATTCTGGTTCTGGACGAAGCCGACCGCATGCTCGACATGGGCTTCATCCGTGACATTCGCAAGATCCTGGCATTGCTGCCAGCCAAGCGTCAGAACCTGTTGTTCTCCGCGACTTTCTCAAACGAGATCCGCACCCTGGCCCAGGGCCTGCTGAACAACCCGGTACAGGTGGAAGTGGCGGCTCGCAACACCACCGCCGAGAAGGTCAAGCAGTCGGTATACCCGGTTGATCAGAGCCAGAAAACGGCGCTACTGAGCAAGCTGGTTCGGGACAACAGTTGGGAACAGGTGTTGGTCTTTACCCGCACCAAGCACGGCGCCAACCGCCTGACCCAGAAGCTGGAGCGTGACGGCATTACCGCCGCGGCGATCCATGGCAACAAATCCCAGGGTGCCCGTACCCGCGCTCTGAGTGAGTTCAAGCAGGGTGACATCCGGGTGCTGGTGGCAACCGATATCGCAGCCCGCGGCCTGGACATCAAACAGCTGCCGCAGGTGGTGAACTTCGAGCTGCCGAACGTGCCGGAAGATTACGTGCACCGGATTGGCCGTACCGGCCGTGCCGGCGAGAGCGGTCATGCGTTGTCGCTGGTCAGTGCCGACGAAGGCAAGTTGCTGGCGGGCATTGAGAAGCTGATCAAGAAGCAGCTGCCACGGAAGCAGGTGGATGGCTTCGAGCCGACCAACAACCTGCCGCTGAAGCCGAAGGCCAAGGCCGACCCGAGCAAGGCGCGTGGCCGTAATGGCAATGGTGGCGGTAACGGCAAACCAGGCGGCAAGCCACGCAGTTTCGGCGCCAAGCCGGGTGGTCGTAGTGGCGGCCGCAGCCAGAATGGCGGTGGCGGTCAGCGCAGCCGCGGAGCACGTCAGGACGCCTGATAGCTCTCTGGCAAGCTGATTTGCAGTCTGATCAATAAGCAGGCACCAGGACGGTGCCTGCGGTCAGGCGGAGTTTTTCTTGTGCCCTGGCCGTGAGGCTTCCGGTACAAACACATCCCTTACCGACAGTGGCTTACCGTCGGCATTCTGCACCTCCACCGGAGGAATCGGTTGGCCGGTCGCCCGGTCCCGAAGATCCAAAGGCACTTCGTCAGGTGCGGGGTTCCACTTATCCCCCCATTGGCGCAAGGCCACCACCACCGGGAACAAGTCCCGACCTTTCTCCGTCAGGCGGTACTCGAACCGCGATCCGTGCTCACCCACATCAACCTTGCTCAACACCTGGTTATCCACTAGCCGGGCCAGACGATCACAGAGAATGTTCTTGGCAATGCCAAGCTCCTGCTGAAAATCGACAAAGCGCCGGGTGCCGTACATGGCGTGCAGCACAATCAGCAGCGACCACCAGTCCCCCACCTCATTAAGGGCGCGGGCGACGGAGCAATTGGAATCATCAAAACGTTTTCTAGCCATGTAAGGGAGTGTACCGAATAGGGTTGCATGTTAAAACCAAATTGAATAGGGTTGCTTTACGAAACCAAATTAATGAGGTCGCGACCGATGTTGTCGAGGCCTCGTTCACGTACGCCAAAGTGCGAGGAGTGTTACCCGATGTCCATGAATCTTGGTCCTCTGTTTCAGCCGTTTGAGCTCCATAACCTGAAGCTGCGCAACCGTGTGGCGATGGCGCCCATGACCCGCAATTTCTCGCCGGGTAATGTCCCGAACGAGGACGTGGTCAGCTATTACCGTCGCCGTGCAGAAAACGGCGTGGGTCTGCTGATTACCGAAGGCACCACCGTTAATCACCCGGGTGCCAATGGCTATCCGAACGTGCCGGCGTTCCACGGCGATGCGGCCCTGCAAGGCTGGAAAGATGTCGTTGATGCCGTGC
Organism: Marinobacter sediminum; assembly: GCF_016820575.1. GTDB lineage: Bacteria > Pseudomonadota > Gammaproteobacteria > Pseudomonadales > Oleiphilaceae > Marinobacter > Marinobacter sediminum. The sequence goes on from NZ_JAEMQH010000001.1 coordinate 754,931, forward strand.
ACGAGGCTGGCGGTGCGATCTTCCCACAGCTGTGGCACGTGGGTGCCGTGCGCAAGGAAGGCATCGAGCCGGATCCGTCGGTGCCGGGTTATAGCCCGTCCGGTCTGTTTGCCCCGGGCAAGCCCAACGGCAAGGCCATGACCAAAGAAGATATTGACGACGTCATTACCGCCTTTGCCGATGCCGCCCAGGATGCCAAGGCGCTGGGTTTTGACGGCGTTGAGATCCATGGTGCCCACGGCTACCTGCTGGACCAGTTCCTGTGGGAAGGCACCAACCAGCGTGACGACGAATACGGCGGCAGCATGGAAAACCGCCTGCGCTTTGTGGTCGAGATTGTTGAAGCGGTGCGTCACCGCGTTGGGCCGGAATACCCGATCATGCTGCGCTTCTCCCAGTGGAAGCAGCAGGATTATGAGGCCCGCCTGGTGAACAGCCCGGAAGAACTGGATGCCTTCCTGCAGCCGCTGGTAGAAGCCGGTGTGGATATCTTCCACGCTTCAACCCGCCGGTTCTGGGAACCCGAATTCGAGGGTTCTGACCTGAACCTGGCCGGCTGGACCCAGAAGCTGACTGGCAAGCCGACCATGTCTGTGGGCAGCGTTGGCCTGACCGAAGACTTCATCAGCGGCACCTTTGCCAGCAAGAAGGAAGCGGTAGAGCAGTCCGGTATCGACGAACTGGTTGAGCGCATGAACAACAACGAGTTCGAACTGATCGCCGTTGGTCGTGCCCTGCTGCAGGATCCGGAATGGCTGGTGAAAGTGCGGGAAGGTCGGATTGGTGAGGTCGAAGCTTTTGCCAAGAAGTCCCTGACCAAGCTGTACTAAGCGTTCAGGTCCGAAGAGCCTCGGTCGTCCGGGGCTTTTTTGTGTCGGATTGATGGAAACCTGTCCGATTCGTAATCGCGCTCGGTGATAGATCTTCTATGATGGGTGCGTACAAGTACTTCGGAGAAATATTTCGAAGCATTCAATAGAGGGGAGTTAAGGATGTTCAGTTCAGCAGTATTGAAGATCACTGCCCTGGTGGCGGTGCTTACCCTGGCCGGTTGTGCCACGGTAGGCCGGGATTTCGCGACCCACAATGTGGAAGACATCACCGTTGGTGAGACCACCCGGTCCGACATCCAGGCATTGTTTGGTGAGCCCTGGCGCACCGGCGTTGAAGATGGCAAGCGCACCTGGACTTACGGAAAATATCGTTGGTCGGCCTTTGGCGACGCAGAAACCACCGATCTGGTGGTGCGTTTCAACGCCGATGGCACCGTGTCTTCGTACGTGTATAACACCACCGAGTAATCCCGCGGTGAAAGGGTGCCTGGCCAGTCCAGGCACCCGGATTCCTGCCCGCTAGCCGCGCAAACTACTGACCAGCTTGTCGATACTGTCCTTGGCGTCGCCGAACAGCATGTTGGTGTTATCCTTGAAGAACAGCGGGTTTTCCACGCCTGAGTAACCGGTGGCCATGCCCCGTTTCAGCACCACCACCCGGTGCGCTTTCCACACCTCCAGTACCGGCATACCGGCAATCGGGCTGCCCGGGTCTTCCGCCGCCGCCGGGTTCACCGTGTCGTTGGCGCCGATCACCAGCACTACGTCGGTGTCCGGGAAATCGTCGTTGATCTCGTCCATTTCCAAGACGATGTCGTAGGGGACGTGGGCCTCGGCTAGCAGAACGTTCATGTGACCGGGCAGGCGACCGGCTACCGGATGAATGCCAAACCGCACATTCACGCCTCGCTCGCGTAGTAGTTTGGTCATGTCACTGACGCCACTCTGAGCCTGAGCCACCGCCATGCCATAGCCGGGCACGATGATTACTGAGTCGGCGTTGCGCAGCTCCTCACAGACCTCATCGATCGTTGTTTCATGCACCACCTGGTCCGGGTCGGCGGCGGCCGAGCTGCTGCTGGTCTGGCCAAAACCGCCGAGAATCACGCTGATGAACGAGCGGTTCATGGCCTTGCACATGATGTAGCTGAGGATGGCACCGCTGCTGCCGACCAGGGCCCCGGTCACAATCAGCAGGTCGTTACCGAGCATGAAGCCGATGGAGGCTGCGGCCCAGCCGGAGTAGCTGTTGAGCATGGACACCACGACCGGCATATCGGCGCCGCCAATGGCCATGATCAGGTGAATACCCAGTACCGAGGCGATCAGGGTCATCAGCACCAGGGCGATCAGCCCCAGGGCCAGGCTGTCGGTGCCCAGGAACCAGGCACCCAGAGCCACAGAGACGATCACGGCTACCAGGTTCATGGCGTGGCGGCCGGGCAGGGTCAGGGCCTTGCTGTCGATGCGGCCATCGAGCTTGCCGCAGGCCACCAGGGAGCCGGTGAAGGTAATGGCCCCGATGAAGACGCCGACGAACACCTCCACCAGTTTGATGGTGTGCTCGGTGCCTACGGTCACCTTGAGCGGTTCGATATAGCCGGCAAAGCCGACAAACACCGCCGCCAGGCCCACGAAGCTGTGCAGCAGCGCCACCAGCTGTGGCATCTGGGTCATTTCCACCTTGTTGGCGATGGCAATGCCAACGCTAGCGCCGAGCAGCACCGCGATCACGATGGTGATCAGACTGCCCTCACTGACACTGGCCATGGTAGCGATCAGTGCAATGATGATACCGGCGACCCCGTAGAGGTTGCCGCGCCGGGCCGATTCCTGATGGCTCAGGCCACCGAGGCTGAGGATAAACAACACGCTGGCGACCACGTAGGCCACGCTGACGAGTCCTGTGCCCATGGGTTGCGTCTCCTATTTGCGGAACATTTTGAGCATGCGATGGGTAACCCGGAAGCCACCACCCACGTTGATACTGGCAATCAGCACTGCGACGAACGCCATGATGCCCACGGCGATATTCTCAGCCTGGGCCAGGTGCAGGATGGCCCCGATCACAATGATGCCGCTGATCGCGTTAGTGACACTCATCAAGGGCGTGTGCAGTGAGGGCGTGACATTCCAGATCACCTGCCAGCCGATGAAACAGGCCAGCACGAACACCGTGAAGTGGCTTAGGAAACTTTCCGGGGCATGGGCGCCGACGCCGTATAGCGCTGCCACGGTCACCAGCAGCAGCGCACTCTTGCCAATCAGGCTGCGCCGTGCCGAGTCTTTGCGGGCTGCCTCCTTCTGTGCCGCCGAAGGCTCCTCGGTGCCGGGTGGCGGTTGCGGGCTGACGGGCGCCTGAGGCTGTGGCGGCGGCCAGGTAACATCGTTGCCGTGGACCACCGTAAGGCCACGGATGACGTCGTCGTCCATGTCCACCTGCGGCTTGCCGTCTTTTTCCGGGGTCAGTTCGGTCAGCAGGTGGAACAGGTTGGTGGCATACAGGTCACTGGCGACTTTGGCCATGCGGCTGGGCAGATCGGTGTAACCAATCAGGGTGACACCGTGTTTTTCCACAATCTGGCCCGGCTCGGTCAGCTCACAGTTGCCGCCGCGCTCGGAAGCCAGATCGACAATGACACTGCCCGGTTTCATGGATTTGACCATGTCGGCGGTAATCAACCGGGGCGCCGGCTTGCCGGGAATCAGGGCGGTGGTGATGATGATGTCCACCTCCTTGGCCTGTTCCGCGAACAGCGCCATCTCGGCCTTGATGAACTCGTCGCTCATCTGCTTGGCGTAACCGCCGGTGCCGCTGCCTTCTTCCTCGCCAAAGTCCAGCTGTAGAAACTCGGCGCCCATGCTTTCGATCTGTTCCTTCACCTCCAGCCGGGTATCGAAGGCCCGCACGATGGCACCCATGCTGTTAGCGGCACCTACGGCGGCGAGGCCGGCGACACCGGCACCAATCACCATGACCTTGGCGGGCGGCACCTTACCAGCAGCTGTCACCTGTCCGGTAAAGAACCGACCGAAATTGTTGGCCGCCTCGATGACTGCCCGATAGCCGGCAATGTTGGCCATGGCGCTGAGTGCGTCCATCTTCTGGGCCCGGCTGATCCGGGGCAGGCTGTCGATGGCGAAGGCGGTGATGTTTCGGGCTGCCAGTTTCTCCAGCAGCTCAGGATTCTGGGCCGGCCAGAGGTAGCTGACCAGAAAACTGCCTTCCCGCATCAGGTCCACCTCGTGAGCCCCCAGGGTTGGGTTCTCCATCGGTGCCCGTACTTTCAGGATGAAGCCAGATTCCTGCCACAGGGATTTGGTATCGACGGCAATGCTGGCGCCCACCGCCTCGTAGGCTTCATCCCGGTAGTGGGCCGCCTCACCGGCTCCCGCTTCCACGATGACCTCATAGCCCAGCTCGATCAGCTTGTGCGCCGAGGGCGGGGTGACCGCCACTCGCCGTTCGTCGGTAAATATCTCTTTGGGAATGCCCAGTTTCATAGCGCGTGCGTCCTCCGGTTGAACCGATGAAGCAAGTGTCTGATATACAGACTAGTTCAAGCTGGAGAACCTGCTTAATTAGACGAGGGCAGAGTACAGGGATTTATTGTTTATTATCGGCGAGGGTGTCCAGCTCGGCTCGGGTCAGGTGCTCGACCATGGCACCCCGGAACTGACGGTTGATGAACCGTTCCGTTTCCAGCTGGATACGCTCCCGCTGCGCCGGCTGGTCGATGTAATCCATGGCCCGAAACAAGATATAGCGAATGGTCATGGTGGAGATTTCGTGAATGGTGCGCGGTTCTACACCGCTTACCAGTTGCCGGTCGATGATGTCTTCGCCCATCTCCCGAGCGCTAGCATCCAATTGGTTTTCCAATGCTCGGCGCAACAGCGGTGACGGACCATGCAGCTCGCGCACTGCAACGGTTGTGGCCGCCGGGTTGGCAAGAAAGTAGTGGTACACAAACGTCACGGTATCGTGGGCGGCTTGCTCCGAGGTCTCAGCGGTGCGCCGTAACTCCCTTACTCCCGATTTCATGTCTTCGGCGATATAGCTGAGTACCTGTAACCCGAACTCATCCAGGTTCTGGAAATGCCGATAGAACGTATTCGGGTTCAGGCCTGCTTCCCGGGCCAGCTCCCGCAAGCCCAGTGACGTCAGGCTGCGGCTCTGGGTGATCAGTCGCAGGGCGGCTTGGATTAGCTTTAGTTTTCCACCGGTTAGTACGCTCATTTTGTCCTCGATTTAGGCGAAAGGGCAGGGTGGGCCGAGCTTCCGAAAACCGCTGCGAGTACGTCCATGTACGCTTGCTTTCCGCCATCCATGGCTCCAAGCATTTTCAGAAGCTCGGCCCACCCTGCCCACCAAGTCTGGCGGGGTAATTGGGAGATCGTTTCCGATTGCCCCTACTCTCAGGTTGGTTGAGAGGGACAAAATTCAGTCGTTCCAGGCCAATAGTGCCAAAACGGAGCCTGCAAAGTATACAACTGTCTACGCCTCTAGGTATACATGTGTCTACCCGTTGAATTTCGACGCTACCGACAATAAAAGCCACGGCCACGAAGGCCGCAAAGAGACGAGGTTGCCATGAGCCACAACACCAAGATTGCCATCATCGGTACCGGCTTTTCCGGTTTGGGTATGGGCATCAAACTCAAAGAAGCCGGCTACCACGATTTCGTGATTCTGGAGCAGAGCGACGACATTGGTGGCACCTGGCACGAGAACCATTACCCGGGCTGCGCCTGCGACGTGCAGTCGGCGCTGTATTCGTTTTCGTTCGAGCAGAACCCGAACTGGAGCCGGCGATTTGCCCAGCAGCCGGAAATTCAGGCCTACCTGAAACACTGCGCAGAAAAATACGGCCTGATGAAGCACATTCGTCTGAAAACCCATGTGACTGGCGCCCGATACGATGAGGCGCGGGCCAACTGGACGGTGGATACCTGTGACAGCTCCAAACTCTGGGCGTTCATGCAGGAGCGGGGGGTGAAACCGGGTGACGCGCTGGATCGAAGCGACGAGGCGTTGCCCGAGTTCCAAAGCTTCAGGGCGGACATCGTGGTGTCCGGCATGGGTGGTCTTAGCACACCGGCATATCCCGACATCAAGGGGCTCGAATCCTTCACCGGCAAAAGCTTTCACTCCCAGGATTGGGACCATGATTACGATCTCCGTGGCAAGCGGGTAGCCGTGGTTGGCACCGGTGCCTCCGCGATCCAGTTTGTACCGGAAGTGGCCAAGCGCGCGGCCCGCCTGGACCTTTACCAGCGCACGCCGCCGTGGATTATGCCCAAACCGGACCGGGCCATCAGGTGGTGGGAAAGCGCCTTGTTTCGCCGCCTACCTCAAACACTGAACGCCTACCGTCAGAGCATCTACTGGCTGTTGGAGGGCCGAGTGCTGGGGTTTGTGGGTAACCCGCAGATTTTGAAACTGGGCGAGCTTCAGGCCCGCCGGCACATCCGCAACCAGATTAGCGACCCGGCGCTGCGCAAGAAGGTGACACCAGAGTTTCATTTCGGCTGCAAACGAGTCCTGATTTCCAACAACTACTATCCGGCGCTGACTCGGGACAACGTGAATGTGGTGACCGACGGCATCCGCCGGGTGCAGGGCAACGTTATTGTGGATAACACCGGCCGCGAGCGGGAAGTGGATTGCCTCATTTACGGTACCGGCTTCAAGGCTCAGGACCCGATTCCGGCGGGGATGATCTTCGGGCGTGATGGTCAGGACTTGCTGGATGCCTGGCAAGAGGGCGCGGAAGCCTACAAAGGCAGTGTGATTGCTGGCTTTCCCAATTTCTTCATGCTGATGGGACCCAACACCGGACTTGGGCATAGCTCCATGGTGTATATGATCGAGAGCCAGATCCAGTACGTGTTGGATGCGATCCGTCAAATGGATCACAACGGCTGGAAGAGTGTAGAGGTTAAGGAGCAGGCCCAGAGCCGCTACAACGCCCGTATCCATTCCAAGCTGAGTGGCTCGGTGTGGCACACCGGCTGCCAGAGCTGGTACGTAAACGAAAATGGCAAGAACACCACGCTCTGGCCCGGATTTACCTGGCAGTTCCGACAGCAAACCCGCCGGTTCGATGCCCGGCGGTACCACTGTGAGGCCGTTACCGCGGCAGTCGGCGACGCCGCTGCCGCAACCTGAGCCCGGGCCGGGCGAGGGAGAGGTAAAAGTTCAGGCCGCGGGTTTAAGCTACGAGCGTTCCGCCGTCCACCGCCAGACATTGCCCGGTGATGTGGCGACCGGCCTCAGAGGCCATCAGCACCGCCGCACCCTTGAGGTCTTCCTCGCCGCCAAAGCGGTTCAGCGGAATGCGTTGCAGCATGCTATCGCCTTGGGCCTCGAGCAGGCCCTGGGACATCTTCGAAGGGAAGAAACCGGGGCACAGGGCGTTAACGTTGATGTTGTAGCGGCCCCATTCCGATGCCAGTGCCCGGGTGAAGTTCACCATGGCGCCCTTGCTGGTGTTGTAGGCGATGGTCTGCATGCCTTCCGGGTTGCCGGACAGGCCAGCGATGGAGGCAATGTTGATCACCTTGCCGGTCTTGCGCGGAATCATGCAGCGCTTGCCCACGGTCTGGGTCAGGAAGAAGCTGGCATTCACGTTCAGGTTCATTACTTTCATCCAGCCTTCGGCCGGGTAGTCTTCGGCGGGCGCGCCCCAGGTGGCGCCGGCGTTGTTGACCAGGATATCGATGTCACCCAGTTGTTCGACCACCTGATCGACCACCGCGGGGATGCCCTCGAGGTTACCCAGGTCGGCGGCGATGGTAACCACCTTCACGCCCAGGCCCTCCAGGTGCTCCTTGGCGGCATCCAGTTCGTGCTGCTTGCGGGCACTGATGGCCACGCTGGCGCCCAATTCACCCAGGGCTTCGGCCATCTGCAGGCCCAGGCCACGGGAGCCACCGGTAATAAAGGCGACCTTGCCGGTCAGGTCCAGTAACTGTTTCACACTCATTTTCAGTTCCTTTTCGTTATCCGTTAATCGATGCTGCCGAAATCAGGCGCTGGGGGCCAGCAGGCCGTCGCTGACCTGAGCCAGGTGGTGGTCGGCGTCGCCGAACAGCAAGTTGATCAGGGTCAGGCGCTTGAACAGGTGCGCGGCAAACATCTCGTCGGTGACACCCATGCCGCCGTGCAGCTGCACGCCTTCCTGGCCTACATAGCGAGCGGCCTGGCCGACCAGGGTTTTGGCCATGGACAGGGCTTCGCGGCGCTGCGTGCGCTGGTCCGAGTCGGCTTCGGTGGTGGCCAGGATGGCCATGGATCTGGCCTGTTCGGTCTGGATAAACATATCCGCCGTGCGGTGCTGCAGCACCTGGAATTTGCCGATGGCCACGCCAAACTGCTTGCGGGTCTTGATGTAGTCCAGGGTGGCGGCATTCATGGCTTCCATGGCGCCAACGGCTTCGGCGCACAGGGCGGCAATGCCCAGGTCCACGGCTTTTTCGATGGCCGGGAAGGCGTTATCGAGACGGCCAACCAGCTGGCTGGCATCCACCGCGACGTTGTTGAACTGAATCTCCGCCGTGCGGTGGCCGTCGTGGGTGGCAAAGTCGTTGATGGTTACGCCTTCGGCCGCGGTATCGACGAGAAACAGGGACAGACCCTGTTCATCGCTTCGGGCGCCACTGGTGCGAGCGGAGACAATCAGCTGCTGCGCCTGGCCACCATTGAGGACCGCGGTCTTGGCGCCGCTGATCCGGTATTGGTTGCCGTCCGCCTCGGCCTGGGTGTTGACCTGGCTCAGGTTATAGCGAGCACCGGGTTCGCTGTGGGCGAACGCCAGCAGCCGTTCACCGTTGGCAATGGCCGGTAGAATCTCGGCTTTCTGGGCCTCGCTGCCCTGATCGCGGATCAGGCCGCCGGCCAACACCACGGTGGCCAGATAGGGCTCGACTACCAGGCCGCGGCCGAAGTTTTCCATCACCACCATGGTGTCGACGGCGTTGCCGCCGAGCCCGTCGTAGGCCTCCGGGAAGGTAAAGCTAAGTAGGCCCATTTCGGCCAGCGCTGACCAGGTGGCGGGATCGCTCCCTTTGCCCGACGCGATGACTTCGCTGCGCTTTTCGAATCCGAGTTCGTTGGTCACAAAGCGGCGTAGAGAATCGTTCAGCATTTGCTGTTCTTCGGTCAGATCGAAATTCATAACGCCTCCTTTACAGGCCAAGCACGAGCTGGGCGATAATGTTGCGCTGGATCTCGTTGGAACCGCCGAAGATCGTGAGTTTGCGCATGTTGAAATAGTCGCCGGCGGCGGGTGTGGCATCCGGGGAACCGGCCCGTGGGCCTTGGTAACCCAACTCCAGGGCGTCCGGAATATGGGCAATGGCGTCCTGGCCGGTGGCTTCCATCAGCATCTCGAACAGTCGCTGACCGATCTCGGAGCCGCGGATTTTCAGGATCGAGGCCTGTGGTCCCGGGCCGCGCTTGTCGGTCAGCACCCGTAGCACGGTCAGTTCCAAAGCCCTAAGTTCCGCATCCAGCTGGGCTAGGCGATCACGGAAACGGGTGTTTTCGATCAGTGGCCGCTGGCCGTCCTGTTCTTCCCGGGCCACTTGCTTCAGGCGCTTCATCAGCGCTTTCCACTGGCCGACGTTGGCCAGACCGGTGCGCTCGTGCCCGAGCAGGAATTTGGCGTAGGTCCAGCCCTGATTTTCCTCGCCGATCAGGTTTTCGGCCGGCACTTTGACGTTGTCGAAATAGACTTCGTTAATCTCGTGCTCGCCATCGAGCATGATGATCGGGCGCACTTCGATGCCGGGGTTGTTCATGTCGATCAGCAGGAACGAGATGCCCTGTTGCGGCTTGCCTTCGGTGCTGGTGCGTACCAGGCAGAAGATCCAGTCGGCGTGCTGGCCCAGAGTGGTCCAGGTTTTCTGGCCGTTGACCACGTAGTGATCGCCTTCAAGCTTGGCGCTGGTGCGTAGCGAGGCCAGGTCTGAGCCGGAACCCGGCTCGGAATAGCCCTGGCACCACCAGTCTTCACCACTGAGAATGCCGGGCAGGAAGCGTTCTTTTTGCTCGTCGTTGCCGAAGGTCATGATCACCGGAGCGACCATACGCAGGCCAAAGTCGAGCTGGCGCGGGGCGCCGGCCAGAGCACACTCTTCTTCGAAGATCAGCTGTTCGATCGGGCTCCAGCCCGGGCCGCCGAATTCTTCTGGCCAGGTGGACGCACCCCAGCCTTTGTCGAACAGGATTTTCTGCCAGCGCTGGGTCATGGCCTTGTCGGGGCGCAGGCTTTTCTGGACCCGCTCGCGGATGTCGGCGGGCAGGTTGTCTTGCAGGAACTGGCGGACTTCGCTGCGGAAGGCCTCTTGTTCGAGGGTGTAATTCAGATCCATGTTGCACCTTTCGTCTGGTGTTCAACCTTTTGGGAGGCGTCGGACGATCACTGCCTTTCAAAACACGCTATAAACACGTCCGTGTGTGCTTGGGCTCCGCCATCCATGGCTCCGCACAGTTTTGAAAGGCAGTGACCGTCTGACGTTTCGACTGTTTTCGTGCCTGCCATTGCACACAACTTTGGGCGGCTGGCAGGTAGGGGTGTCCAAAACCGTGCGGAGCCATGGATGGCGGAGCTCGAGCGTCACATGGACGTGCCGAAGGAGCGAGTTTTGGACACCCCTACCTGACAGGCGCTCGCACCGAACGATTCAGGCTAACAATCAGGCCACCTCAAACAGACCAGCAGCACCCATACCAGTGCCCACGCACATGGTGACGACCACGTATTTCACACCGCGACGCTTGCCTTCGATCAGGGCGTGGCCAACCAGGCGCGAGCCGGTGGTGCCGTAAGGGTGGCCGACTGCAATGGCACCGCCGTTGACGTTCAGGCGATCCATCGGGATGCCGAGCTTGCGCTGGCAGTAGAGCACCTGCACCGCGAAGGCTTCGTTCAGTTCCCACAGACCGATGTCATCGACGGTCAGGCCGGCGCGCTTGAGCAGTTTGGGCACTGCGAACACCGGGCCGATGCCCATTTCGTCCGGCTCACAGCCGGCCACGGCGAAGCCGCGGAAGATGCCCAGTGGGGTGGCGCCGCGCTGTTCGGCCACTTTGCTGTCCATCAGTACGCAGGCAGAGGCGCCGTCGGAGAACTGGCTGGCATTGCCGGCGGTGACTACGCCGCCTTCCATGGCCGAGCGAATCTTGCTCACGCCTTCGAGGTTGGTGCCCGGGCGGATGCCTTCGTCCTGGCTGATAGTGACTTCCTGGCTGCTGAGCTGACCGGTGGCCTTGTCAGCCACGCCCATGGTGGTGGTGATGGGTACGATTTCGTCGTCGAACTTACCGTCTTCGCGGGCCTGGGTGGCCAGCTGCTGGCTGCGCACGCCGTACTCGTCCATGTCTTCTTTCTTGATGCCATAGCGCTTGGCCACAGTCTCAGCGGTGTCCAGCATGGACCAGTACAGCTCTGGTTTGTTCTTCGCCAGCCAGGGTTCCATGAAGTAGTTCTGGTTCACGTTGGCCTGTACGGTGGAGATGGACTCCACGCCGCCGGCGACCATGACCGGGACTTTATCCACAGCAATGTGGTGCGCGGCCATGGCGATGGCCTGCAGGCCAGATGAGCAGAAGCGGTTGATGGTGGCGCCGCCAACGGTAACCGGCAGGCCGGCACGGATGGCGCCCATGCGGGCCACGTCGTTGCCGGTGGACCCTTCGGGCAGGGCACAGCCCATCAGTACGTCTTCGATTTCGTTTGGGTCGACCTTGGAGCGCTCAACCGCGTGCTGGATAGCATGACCGGCCAGGGTTGCGCCGTGGGTCATGTTCAGGCCGCCGCGCCAGGATTTGGCCAGGGGCGTACGGGCGGTGGATACGATGACAACATCATTGGACATAACAATTCTCCTAAGCTCGGAGCGGCGGTCTTTCGATTTAGGGATGCGCCGCCCCGGATCAATTCGTGGACCGGTTACTTGGCGTCAAAACCCTTGCCTTCCTCGGCGCGCTTGGCCAGCAGGGCCGCCGGCTCCCAGAAGCCAGGCTGGGTGTGCCGGTCTTCGGTGAAGGCCTGCATGGCGCGAACCACGTTCGGCAGCCCGATTTCCTCGGCGTAATGCATGGGGCCACCGCGGAATACCGGGAAGCCGTAACCGGTCAGATAGACCATGTCGATGTCGGACGCGCGCTGGGCGATGCCTTCGTCCAGAATCTGGGCACCCTCGTTCACCAGGGCATAGACGCAGCGCTCAACGATTTCCTGGTTGCTGATCTTGCGTGGGGTAATGCCGAGCTCGGCGCGAACGTCGTCCACCACCTTGTCCACGTCCGGATCGTGCAGGGCGTTGCGGTTGCCCGGCTCATAACGGTAGAAGCCAGCACCGGTCTTCTGGCCGTAGCGGCCCATTTCACACAGGCGGTCGGCTACGACCATCTTCACCATGTCCGGGTTTTCGGCGTACTGGCGCTTGCGGATGGCCCAGCCGATGTCGCCGCCGGCCAGGTCGGCCATGCGCAGCGGGCCCATGGCAAAGCCGAATTTTTCGATGGCCTTGTCGATCTGTTGCACGCTGGCGCCTTCTTCCAGCATCAGCAGGGCTTCGCGCTGGTATTGGTTGATCATGCGGTTGCCGATAAAGCCGTCGCAGACGCCAGAAACCACCGCGGTCTTCTTGATCGCCTTGGCCAGTTTCATGGCGGTGGCCAGTACGTCCTTGGCGGTTTTTTCACCACGCACCACTTCCAGCAGCTTCATGATGTTGGCCGGGCTGAAGAAGTGCAGGCCAATGACGTCTTCCGGACGCTTGGTGAAGCTGGCGATCTTGTCGAGATCCAGGGTGGAGGTGTTGGAGGCCAGAATGGCACCTTGCTTACAGACCTCGTCCAGCTTCTCAAACACGGACTGTTTCACGCCCATTTCCTCGAACACCGCCTCGATCACCAGGTCCACGTTGCTCAGGTCGTCGTAGGTCAGCGACGGTGTCAGCAGTGCCATCTTCGCCTTGGCGTCGTCCTCGCTCATGCGGCCTTTCTTGACCCGACCTTCGTAGACTTTCTGGATCGCGGCTACGCCCCGATCCAGGCCTTCCTGCTTCATCTCCACCAGGGTGACCGGAATGCCGGCGTTCAGGAAGTTGATGCTGATGCCAGTGCCCATGGTGCCGCCACCGATGACACCCACGGATTTGATGTCACGGATCGGGGTGTCTGATGGCACGTCGGCGATCTTGCTGGTCAGGCGCTCGGAGAAAAACGCGTGACGCAGGGCACGGGATTCCGGCGTTTGCATCAGGTTCAGGAAGGCTTCGCGCTCAACTTGCATGCCCTTGTCGAAGGGCATTGTCACTGCGGCTTTCACCGCATCCACGCACTTCAGCGGGGCCGGGTAGTTCTTGGCCATGGCACCCACGGTGTTGCGGGTGAACATGAAGAAGCCTTCCGGGTTGGGATGCTTGGCTTTCAGGTCGCGTACTTTTTTCAGCGGCAGGTTTTCGCTCACCACCTTGGTGGCGTAAGCAACAGCGGCGTCGAACAGTTCGCTGTCGACGATTTCGTCAAACAGTGGGCTGCCCTTGAACTGCTTGGCCGGCACAACGCTGCCGGAGACGATCATATTCACGGCATGCTCGGCGCCGATCAGGCGCGGCAGACGTTGGGTGCCACCGGCGCCCGGCAGCAGGCCGAGTTTCACTTCCGGCAGGGCAATCTGGGCGTCCGGCTTGGCAATGCGGTAGTGGCAACCCAGCGCCAATTCCAGGCCACCGCCCATGCAGGCACCGCTGATGGCGGCGATCACCGGCTTGCGGCTGCTTTCCACATAGTTGATGACGGTGTTGAGGTTCGGCTCGGCCGTGGCCTTGTCGGAGCCAAACTCACTGATGTCGGCACCGCCGGAGAAGGCGCGGTCGGAGCCGATCAACACTACGGCTTTCACGGCGTCGTCGGATTCCGCCTTACGTATGCCATTCACAATGCCCTGGCGCAGTGCCAGGCCCAGGCCGTTTACCGGCGGATTATCGAGTCGGATGACGGCGACATTGCCGTGCACATCAAAATGGGCGGTACTCATGTGGCAGCTCCCTGGTACAGACATCGTTGTGATTAAAGGCGATCGAACGTAACTGACGGTGATCGGTGGTGTAGGAAGTGATGTCTTGAAAACTCCATACACTGGTGTATTGTTTTTCCGTACACTAATGTATGTTTTGACATTGGTCAACGGTTTCAGAGCTGACGCTTCCGTTGATGTAGAATGCTGATGCAGCCCCAATCCGACCAACAGAGCAGGACCCGATTCCGCAATGAGTGAAGCCAGTACCCCCAAACGCCGCAGCCAAGGCGCGTCGGAGAAAAAACAGCTGACCCGCGACAATTGGCTCGACGCCGCGGCTGGAGAAATCGCCGCCGGTGGTTTTGGTCAGCTGCGGGTACTGACTCTTGCCAAGAAGCTCGGGGTTACCCGGGGCAGCTTCTACTGGCATTTCCGTGACCATGAAGATCTGGTGGTCAGTTTTCTGGACCGTTGGCGCGACCGTCGGTTGCATGAGCTGCAATACTGGGAGCCCAAGGGCGGCGATGTCGAAACCGAGCTCCGGCAGATTCTGGAGCTGTTGCTTACCGATGCCTCTCGCAACATTCGTCGCCTGCAGGTAGAGCTGGCGGTACGGGACTTTGCCCGCCGCAACGAGTACGCCGCGGAGTTGGTAACCCAGGTGGATGCTGCGCGGATCAACCAGAACTGCACTTTGTTCCAACGTCTGAGCAGCGATCCCCAGCACGTTAAGGATCTGTCGCTGCTCATGTACGTGGCCACCATCGGCTCCCAGGTGGTACTGACCGGCAAGAAAGGGGATGAAGCGACCATTCAGCGCATTGAGGACCTGATGGCGCGGGTGGTGCTGGGGCAGCGTGATGAACCTTAACCGCTCGCTGCTGGCGGCACTGGTGCTTGCGACGGCCAGTGGCGTCGCCGTGGCGGAAGAGGCGTGCTCGGCGTCGGCCACCACTGATCTGGAGCGTCTGTATTGCGACGTGGTGGCCGAGGGCGGTGGACAGGGGCTGCCCTCCCAGGCTGACTTTAGGCGCAATGACCCGAAGGTGCAGGCCCTCTTGTTGCAGCGGCCGGCGAAACGGCTGGGCCTGTCGGTGCCGGCGGTGACCGCTGAGCCAGCCCAGTCAAAGCCTGCGCCTGCGTCACTGGCTTCGTCCAAGCCAGTAAAACCTGACTACGAGCAGGTGCCATCCGAAGCTCCACCCACGCGGTTCGGCCAATTGGCGGACTGTGCCCTAAAGGGCGAACGCATTGTCTGCCCGGACCGTCAGTTTAAGTTGGCGTTGAACCAGCCCAACCGTGCTCTGGCACCGAGTGTGCTGGAGGATGAGAACCGCCTGCGCCTGCGCCCGTTCGAGGGCGATCGGAGCGATGAACAACAGGTTCTGGCTTATCTTTCCAGCGCCTACGACCGCTATATCCCGAAAATGCTGGCCATTGGCCTCGGGGCCAACACCATGAGCTTTACCGCTTTTCACAACGCCTTCCACACCCTGGAGGATGGCGGCGTCGATTTTGCCGAGCGCATGGAGCGAACTTATCAGTTGCTGAAACAGGACAAGCTGAACCTGGCGGTGCAGGCTCGTTACCATGACCGGCTGCCGGAGAATCTGGCGTTGTGCGAGGTGATCAATCCCGAGATCATCGTGTGTGACAACGTGGCGACCAACTGGGTCTTTGTCAGTCGCACCCAATGAGGGTGGTCTAAACTCCTGGCAGTCTGGCAGTCTGGCGACAGGGCTGGATACGTTCACTTCCTTACGGCAAAAAACACTGAGAGTCTCTAGACTTAGCGTCCTTCATCAACCGTCGGAATGCTCGGAATGCTCGAAACCTTTTTCTCCACCTTCATCAGCAGCACGATTCGCTTTTTGTTCCTGCTGGCGCCGTTTTTCGTGGTCACCATGTTTCTTGCGCTTACCCGGGGCCTGCCGGCGGCGGAAAAGGTGTCGATCATCCGGCGCGCCTGCATTTCGGCGTTTGTGCTGGGCCTGGTGCTGTTCTTTGCCGGCCCGCTGTTGTTCAGCGCCGTGGGCATCACACTGAACTCGTTCCGGATCGGTGCCGGCAGCCTGCTGTTCCTGACGGCCATCAGCCTGGTCACCAGTGGTACCCGTAATCACGCCACCGGCCTCCCGGAAGAAGACCGCGACGATATCGCGGTGGTGCCGCTGGCCATTCCGGTAATGATCGGCCCGGCTACTATTGGTGCGATCCTGGTTTATGGTGCCGAACTCAAGACCGCGCCGGAAGTGATCGGCGGGCTGTTGGGGCTGGTGTCGAGTCTGTTTATCCTGGGCGTGCTGTTGCGCCTGTCCGGGTATCTGGAGAAGGGGCTTGGGAAAACCGGCCTGAATATCCTGTCCAAGATCAGCGGTCTGATCCTGTCGGCCATGGCGGCCGAGATTGTGTTGACCGGTATTGCTGGTTTCATGGCCTCCACTTAGGATAACCGGGCATCCTCTGTCTCAGGCCCGAGTGAGTCGTATGTCGTTTAACACCATTGAACACAACCGGACACGCCAGAACTTCGACGGCGTATCCTCCGTCTGGCTCTTCGGCTATGGGTCGTTGATCTACAAGGTGGATTTTCCGTTCCTGGAGAGGCGTCCCGCCAGCATCCGGGGCTGGGAGCGCCGGTTCTGGCAGGGTTCCCACGATCATCGGGGGACGCCGGAAGCGCCCGGGCGGGTGGTTACTCTGATCGAGAGCCCGGGTGCCCGCTGCAAGGGCATGGCTTACCGGGTATCACCCAAGGTGTTTGAGCATCTGGATGTGCGGGAAAAGAACGGCTATCTCCGGTTCGCCACCACCATGACCTTTGACGACGGCAGCCACGGTGAAGGCCTGGTGTACATTGCCACCGAAGACAATGATGCTTTTCTCGGACATGCCCCGGATGCCGACATCGCCCGGCAGATTGCCGGTGCTACCGGCCCCAGCGGCGCTAACTCCGAGTACCTGCTGCGCCTGGCCGACTCCCTGCGCAAACTGGGCGCGGATTGCCCGCATACCTTTGCCATCGAACAGCATCTCCGCTCTGCCACCGAGCATCATTCCCGATAAGCACCACACTCGAAAAACACGGCACCCGATAAGCCCCTGGCGCGGCATTGCCCGCGCCAGGGGTTGTCATGATTATTGGTTGCCCTCAGCTGCCCACTGAACCTTGCCACCGTTGAAGCCCCGCGGTGGCTCCCGGCGACGGTGCTGCAAGCCAATCAGGATCAGCGGCACCACGATCATCAGGCTACCGGCCAGGAACCACAGGTCCGGCACTTCGCCAAACCCGATCCAGCCAATGCCCACCGCCCAGATCAGGCCAGTGTATTCGGCGCTGGTGACCTGGTTGGCATCCACCTGGCGGTACGCCAGCAGTACTGTGATGTTGTAACCCAGTATGAACAGGGCTGAACCCAGGGCGCTAATCAGGATGCTTGGGTCCCAGCTGGCACCTTCCCACCAGGCCAGGGCGCCAGCGGCCGGCAGGATCAGCAGGTAGTTGAGAAACAGTTTGTGTACGGTGGACTGGGCTTTGGGCAGCTGGCGCACCATGACGGCGTTGATCGCCAGCGCAAAGGCGGAGGCCAGGGCGGCAATGACGGCCCAGTTAAAGTCCATCGGGCGCAGGATCACGATTATGCCAATGAAGCCACTGAATACCGCAGTCACGCTCAGTGGTGTCAGCCGTTCCCGGAACAGAATCACCGACAGCACCATCACCAGGATGGGCGCGGCGTAGAACACGGCGTTGGCAGTGGCCAGCGGCAGATTGCCCAGGGCAATCACCATGCACAGGATGCCGGCCAGGTGAATGTGAGCCCGAAACGCATGGATCTTGAAGCCGGCAAACAGGTGCTTGCGATTGAGCTGACCGGCCAGGGGTAGCAGCAATACCAGCGTGATCAGGCAGCGCAGGAAGGCAAACTGGAAGACCGGGGCGCCGGGTTCCAGTAACTTGATGAAGACATCGGAGATCAACGCCATGGCGTTGCCGATCACCAGCAAAAGAATGGCACTGTTGACGGTTTTGCCTGACATTTTGTTCCTCCCTTGTCTTCTGGTTGGTTGCTAAAGCCCGGAGAGGATAGGGCTCCCGAAAACCGCTGCGAGTACATCCATGTACGCTTGCTCTACGCCATCCATGGCTACGAGCATTTTCGGCAGCCCTATCCTCTCCGCGCTTCCTGAACTGGTGATGGGAGTCTATTTAAGTTTAAATATCCGATAAAATGATGTTTATTCACCACTCATTAGAAAATTAGATAATGAAGCTGCCACCGCTGAAATCATTGCCGGTCTTTGAGGCTGTCGCCCGACTCAATAGCTTTTCGCTGGCTGCCCATGAGCTGGCGGTCAGTCAGAGTGCGGTCAGTCACCAGATAAAACAGCTGGAGACCTATTTGGGAGAGAAGCTGTTCTGGCGCAGCGGCCGAACCCTGACGCTGACCGATGAGGGTCGGCAGTATCTGGAGAGCATCAGTTCGGCACTGCTGCAGATTGAGCGTGCCAGTGAACAGTTACTGGGGCATGAAGAGTCACGGTTGCGACTGTCGGTGTTCAGTTCCTTTGCGGTGCGCTGGTTGGCGCCGCGGCTGCCGGAGCTGCAGCGCACGCACCCGCAGGTGGAGCTGTCGTTGGAAATGAGCAGCGAGAACCCGGTATTGTCGGACCGGGTGGCGGACTGTTTTATCACCATCAAACCGGATTCGCCGGCTTTCAGTTATGAGCTGCTTTACAAGGAGCGGCTGTTCCCGGTGTGCAGTCAGGATTTCTGGCAGCGGATCCGTCGGGAATTGGTGCTGGATGATGTGTCGGGTGATGTGGATTCGGTGTCGTTAACGCCGCAGCAGGTGGCGTTGTTTCCATTGCTGTCTACCCACAGTATCTATGACAAGCAGGGGGGTGACTGGGAAGCCTGGTATCAAGAGGCGGGGCTGACGTTGCCCGCGTCCAGTCGTTTGCTGCATTCAAGTCATATGCTGCTGTCGCTGGAGGCGGCGCGATTTCACCAGGGCATTGCCCTCACCAACGATTACATGCTCAGTACGCGGAAGGATTCGGAAGATTTTGTCCGTCTTCCGTGCCACACGGTGATGACCGGCGATGAATTTTTCTTCGCCTGGAAGACCAGCCGGCGCAGCGAGCGCGGCATACAGTTGTTGCGGCGTTGGTTGGTAAGCGCGGCGATCAGTGGAGGTTTGCGCTCCGACTGATCGCGTATCGGTTAATCAGAGATACTGGTAGCGCAGTAACCGGTGCTTGATGCGTTCGAGGATGACCTGGTCTATCACGGCCGCCAACACAGCAATGACCAGTATGTTGGTCATCACCCCGGTCATGTCGGCAATCTCGCCGGAGTAGGCGAGGGATTTGCCCAGGCCGGCGCTGAACCCCACGATCATTTCTGCTGAGATCAGTGCGCGCCAGGCGTTACCGAAGGCCAACTGGGCGCC
Organism: Marinobacter sediminum; assembly: GCF_016820575.1. Lineage (GTDB taxonomy): Bacteria > Pseudomonadota > Gammaproteobacteria > Pseudomonadales > Oleiphilaceae > Marinobacter > Marinobacter sediminum. Next base: position 774,257 of record NZ_JAEMQH010000001.1, read on the forward strand.
GGTGATCAGCTCCGGTGTCACCGCCGGGAAATATACCCGTTTGAGCATTTGAAGCCGGGACGCGCCCATGACCCGTGCCGCAGAGATGTGCACCTTCTCGACGCTCTCGGTAGCGTTCATCACGCTCAGGGCCGTCGGGAAGAAGGCGCCAATGGCCACTACCACGATGATGGGCAGGTTGCCGAAGCCCATCAGGATCAGGAACAGGGGCACCCAGGCAATCGAGGGGATCGATTGCAGGATGATGATGGCGGCTTTAAGAGTGCTGCGCACCGCATCCAGGGTGCCACCCACCAGTCCGACTACGGTCCCGAGCAGGATGGCCGAGCCGTAGCCAGCGCCAAGGCGGGTCATGCTATTGCCCAGCCCTTCCCAGAAGGTCGGGCTGTTGAACTCCTCCCACAGGCGCACGAATGCGGCGGGCACGTCCGGCATCAGGAAATCGGGCAGAAACCAGGCTGCCACCTGCCAGAAGAACAGGATGACAGCAATGGCAACGAGGTAGGCGCGCTTGCTGGCCACCCCGGTGGACTGGTTAGTGCTCATGGTTACAGCTCTCGCGCGTTCTGCCAGGACAGATCCAGCAGGGCGTCAACGTTAAACTCCTCGCCCGCTGGCAAGATACCCTGAGCCTGCATGATGCCGGCCAGCTCCTTCATCCGGGCAATGTCCGCCTCGGTCAGCTTGGCACTGAAATCGTTGGTCTGAATGGCCTGGGTGATCACCTCGGTGGCTGGCACCTTGCCCTGGTTGCGTGAAGCCACGAACTCGTCCTTGATGAAGTAGTTGGTGATCATCGGTGCGGCCTCGGCGGGCTGGTTTTCAAGCATGTCGATGGCCTCGCGTTGGGCATCCAATGCAGCCCAGAGCACGTCCTTACGTTTCTCCAGGGTTTCTGCCGAGGTAATCACCACCATGCACGGGAACGGCCAGACTTCGCCAATCTCGTAGATCTGCTTCACCGGCGCGACCAGCTGAGCGATGCGATCGTACGGCTCGAACAGGAACGCCGCGTCAACTCGACCACCGACCAGGGACTGAACGGCAACCGCCGGCGCCACGCCCATGATGTTCAGATCGTTTGGCTGCAGGCCGGCGTTGTCCAGCATGACACCCTTGAGCACGATATCGGCGGTGCTGCCCTGTTTCTGGGAGGCGAGGTTCTTGCCTTTCAGGTCGGCGACCGACTCAATGCCGGAATCCTCACGAACCAGCAAGGAGTGATAGCCGCGCTGGGCACCACCGACGATTTTCAAATCGGCACCGCGGGACGCCCAGGTAAAGGCGTTGGAGAAACCCAGTACACCAATATCGAGTTGGCCGCCTACAATGCCCTTGATCAGGTCGGTGCCTGAACTGAATTCGATCAGCTTAGCGTCCAGACCGTACTTCTCATAGAGCCCTGCCTCGTAGGCAAGCATGGCCTGGGCGTCGTCCATGACCCGGACATAGCCGACCCGGAATTCTTCGGCGGAATGGGCTGGGCTGGCAATGGCCAGGGCCAGGGCCAGAATGGCTGAAATGAACCAGCGGATCATACGGTTTCTCCTTTCTCTACACTGGGTGAAGTGGTTTCGGTGTCGATACCGAGCAAGTTCAGGACGTCGCGACGAATGTCGGCAAACGCGGATAGGTCATGGGTCTTCGGAATGTGGCCCAGGGTGATTTCTTTCAATACGGTGGCCGGGCGGTTGCTGAAGACCAGCACCCGGTCGGCCAGGTACAGCGCCTCGTCGACATCGTGAGTCACCAGCACCACGGTGGGCCGCTCCGCTTCAATCAGATCTTTGAGCACACTTTGCAGGGTCATCCGGGTCAGGGCATCGAGGGCACCGAAAGGTTCGTCCAGCAGCAACACCTGAGGCCGGGCGATAAACGCACGGGCGAGGGCGCAGCGCTGGCGCATGCCGCCAGACACCTGATGTGGGTAATACTCTTCAAACCCGGACAGCTTGACCCGCGCCAGCCACTTGCGGGCTTCCTCCTGGGCGGTCTGCTTGGGCTGATCCTGAAACTCCAGGGCCAGCGCAACGTTTTCAATCAGGGTCATCCACGGGTAAAGGGCATGCTCCTGAAACACCAGAGTCCGTTCCGGTGACGGCTTACTGACGGGTTTGCCATCGGCGGTCAGTGTGCCGGTGGAGGCACTCTGCAGGCCCGCTACCATATGCAGCAGCGTGGATTTGCCGCAGCCAGAGGGGCCAACCAGAGCGACGATTTCACCGGTCTCGATGAGTGTGTCAAATTGTTTAATAACGCTCAGATCACCGAAGGATTTGGTAACCTGTCTGAACTGGAGTTCCATATAACCTGCCGGAATATATTTATATTCTTAAATGGAATAACAAGTGGTCATTTTATAAGTACGTTGAGGACGAAAAAAGTGATTACTGCATCTTTGTCCCATGCTTCTGATTAAGTAGAGGTATTTATGAAGTTTTACGTCACCGCACTGTTACTGGCCGGTGCTTTGGGGGCCTCGTCGGCCTTGGCCGAGTCGTCCCATGGCGGTCAGCTGCCTCCGGGCTTGCAGAAAAAAGTTGAGCGTGGGCAGCCGTTGCCTCCGGGGTGGCAGAAAAAGCTGAATTACCGGGAAGGTGATTACTTTGATCGGGAGTTGTTGCGCTACGGACAAGTGCGGGATATTGGCAACAATCGACAGCGGATTGAAATTGAGGACCGGATTTACACGGTGATCAAGGAGACTCGCGAGATTATCGACGTCTTGGATCGATGACGAGCCATTGCTGACCGGGCCATCCACTGACGGGCCCGGTCGGGTTTGTCGTTTATTCCTTGGCAGGCCTTTCCACGACTTTGCGTTTGCCTTTGGCACAGCGGGACAGGGCTTTCAGACCGTCGCCGTCAAAGGCATCCACTCGAATAACGTCGTAGAGCGCGGTTAATGCTTTCTCTAACTGATCGCACTCATCCGCTTTCACCACGCCCTGGGCACAGGCCCAATCGACCAGTTCCTTGCGCTGATGTCCCATCAGCAGGGCAATGCCATCGATTTCGTCTTCGTTCCGATTGCGTACCGCGTCGTGCAACCGCGCACGCATGTCGGCGGTGTCGTGGGCCAACTTGTAGGCGTTCAGTACCCGGCCCAGTGGATCCTCGGGATCCATGGTCACGAAGGCACCCCGGCTGATGCGCTGACGCACCGGAGTATCCTTGACGATGCTTTCGGCAACCTGGGCGCCCAGACGATCATCGGGGCCGTTCAGGCCGGTCGCACCAAGGGGGAACACCAGTAATCGCAGGGGCCAGCGCAGCAGGCGCACCGGGAAGTTGATGATGGCATCGCGCATGGCGGCCTGAAGATCGCGCAGGCAGGTCTGCAGAGACCATTCCACCAGCGGCCGCTGGTCCTCGGGGTAGCCTTCTTCATGCCACTGTTTGATCACGGCGGTGGCGTAGTACAGGTGGGTCAGGCAGTCCGCCATCCGACCGGACAGCCGCTGCCGGGCCTTGAGGCCGCCGCCAACGCTGAGCAGAGTGACGTCGGTCATCAGGGAGAATGCGGCCGAGAACCGGGCCAGTTGCCGATAGCTCGACTGGATTTCGCCTTGCCGCGGCACCGATTCCAGCCAGCCGCGGGACAGTCCGAGCACCAGAGCCCGGAGGGCGTTGCGGGTGGTGTGGGCCAGGTGGCGGTAGAAGATGCCGTCGAACTTCCGGACCGCCTCGTCCTCGTTGTCCATGCCCGCCGCTTCGATTTCCTCAACGATGTAGGGATGGCAGCGAATCGCGCCCTGGCCAAAGATCATCAGGCTACGGGTGAGAATGTTCGCGCCCTCTACCGTGATACCGATGGGCACGGCCTGATAGGCCCGGGCCAGGAAGTTACGGGGCCCGGTGATCACGCCTCGGCCCGCCACCACGTCCATGGCGTGGTTGATGACTTCGCGCATCAGGTCGGTGTTGCGGTATTTCAGCACGGCCGAGGGCACCGAGGGTCGCACTCCGCGGTCGAGCATGCCGGCAGTCAACAGGCGGGCCGCGTCCATCATGTAGGTGTAGCCGGCGATGGGTTCGAGCGCCTCCTGTACACCCTCGAACTGGCTGATGGAACGGCCAAACTGCTCCCGGGTGTAGGCGTAGGAGCCGGTCGCCAGGCTGGCGACCTTGCCGGCGCCGGTGCCGAGGGCCGGCAGGGAGATGGAGCGGCCAATGGACAGGCACTCCAGCAGCATGGTCCAGCCCTTGCCCAGCATGTCCTGGCCACCGATCACCTGGTCCATGGGGATGAAGACTTCAGTGCCCCAGGTTGGCCCGTTCATGAACACGGTGTTCATCGGCAGGTGCCGGGCGCCGGCATTGACGCCCTCGGTGTCACGGGGCACCAGCACACAGGTCACGCCGATATCGTCACTGCCGCCGAGCAGCTTGTCCGGGTCATAGACCTTGATGGCCAGACCAATCAGGGTCGCTACCGGTGCCAGGGTAATGTAACGCTTGTTCCAGGTGACCTTCAGGCCCAGGACTTCTTCGCCGTTCCACTGGCCCTTGCAGACGATGCCTTTGTCGGGGATGGCGCCAGCGTCGGAGCCGGCGACCGGAGAGGTCAGGGCAAAGCAGGGAATTTCCTCGCCCTTGGCCAGTCGCGGCAGGTAATGCTGTTTCTGGTCATCCGTACCGTATTGCATGAGGAGTTCGCCCGGGCCCAACGAGTTGGGCACCATCACGGTGACGGCCGCCGAGACGCTGCGGGTCGAGATTTTCATGACGATCTCGGAGTGGGCCGTGTGGGAGAAGCCCAGGCCGCCATCCTCCTTGGGAATTATCAGGCCGAAAAAGCCCTTTTCCTGAATGAATTTCCACACCTTGTCGGGCAGGTCGTACTGCTCGTGAGTGATCTTCCAGTCGTCCAGCATGGCGCAGAGTTTCTCGACCGGGCCGTCGAGGAACGCCTGTTCTTCACTGGTGAGGTGAGCCGGTCGGGCTTCCAGAAGCTTCTTCCAATCCGGATTGCCGGAGAACAGCTCGCCATCCCAGTCCACCGAGCCGGATTTCAGCGCCTGTGCTTCGGTGTCGGACAGGCTGGGTAGGCGGCTGCGGACCCAGGCCAGAAGCGGACGACTCAGTTTATCGAGACGCAGGTCACCGGGCAGGATCAGAACGAGGGCCAATGCCAGCAACGCGCCCCCGACAATGATGCTCAGCGGATGCCAATGATCTTGAAACAAGCCGATGACGGTCGCGATCGACAGTACGGTCGCGGCAGTGGTGCCACCGATACCCAGATAAATCAGGACCAGCGCGCTGAGAAGCAGGAGCAGAACACTCATGGGTGGATCTCCCTATCATGAATAAATTCAACCGGATCAGTGCCTAACAATCGACCAATCTTGGGAGAGTTGCAAGCGGGTGACTCCGCGCCCTGTAAATATTCATGTCAGCAATGCTAAGAAATGTAAAACCTACACATTGTTTTGAGGTTTGATTGATCTGATTTCTCGGTTTTCGGGAATGAATAGCCTCTCTCAATAAAAACCTGCCCGGAGATCCTATGTTTGGCCCGCTCACTGTCGCAAAACGACTTGCCCTCGGTTTTGGTCTGATTCTGTTCCTGATGATCGCTGTCAGTCTGATCGGTAACCAGCGCGTAGGATTTATCGACCGGACCCTGACCTCCGTCGAGGATGGTGCCGCGGTGAAACAGCGCCACGCCATTAACTTCCGGGGTAGTGTGCACGATCGCGCCATCGCCATCCGGGATGCGGTGCTGGTGGACTCGGACCGGGCGCTGCAGCGCCATCTGGACGACATTGGTCAGCTCAAGGCCTTTTACCGTGACAATGCCCAGGCCATGGACCGGTTGTTCAGCGACGGTGAGCCGTCCAAGACCGAACGCCAGCTGCTGGTGGCCATCAAGGACATTGAGCGCCGCACACTGGCGCTGACTGACGATCTTCTGGAGCAACGGCAAGCCGGAAATATTGAGGGTGCCCAGCGGTTCCTGCTCGACCAGGTCGCGGGCGGCTACACCGAATGGCTGGCCCGGGTGAATGACTTTATCGATTATCAGGAAGACGTCATTGCCGAGGACGTCGAGGCGGTTCGGGCCACGGCAAGTAACTTCAATACGCTGAATTTGATGGTGACCGGCGCTTCGGTTCTGCTCGGCGCGTTTATCGCCTGGGTCATCATTCGACGTCTCCGGCGCACCTTGGGTGCAGAGCCGGAAGAGGTATCCGAGGCCATTCGCCAGCTGTCGGCCGGCGTACTCGATCAGAACATTCAGACCCGTTACCCGAACAGCGTCATGGGAGCGTTGCAAGACACGGTGAAGCAGTTGGCCGGGATCATTCGGGAAGTCCGTTCGGCGGCTGAGGAGTTGTCTACCGCATCCTCGGAGCTGGAATCTACCTCTGACAGCAACAGTCAACAGATCCGGATGCAGGCCAGTGAGGCCGAGCAGATGGCGACGGCGGTCAACCAGATGGCGGCCACGGTCAATGAGGTGTCCGGGTTTGCGGCCAACGCTGCTACGGCCACCCAGAAGGCTGATCAGGAGGTTGAAAGTGGTAACCGGGTGGTTCAGGAGACCGCAACGTCTATTGGTGACCTGGCGGAAACCCTGGAAAAAGCCGCTGAAAGCGTACACCGGGTGTCGTCCGACAGCGCTAATATCGAGAAGATCATTGAGGTAATCAACGCCATCGCCGAACAGACCAACCTGCTGGCGTTGAATGCGGCCATCGAGGCCGCCCGGGCAGGAACTCATGGTCGCGGCTTTGCCGTGGTGGCGGACGAAGTGCGTTCTCTAGCATCGCGTACTCAGGATTCGACCCGTGAAATCCAGGAGATGATCGGCACCCTGCAGGCGGGCGCAACCGCGGCCGCCAATGTCATGGAAAGCAGTCGCCAGTTGGCCGGCTCGACGGTAGAGAAAACCCGGGAGGCGGAAGAGTCCCTGGGCCGTATCCGACGCGAAGTCGGTGCAATCAACGACATGAACGCCCAGATTGCCAGTGCTTCCGAGGAGCAGAGTTCGGTGGCAGAAGAGGTTAACCGCAACATTAGCCGTATTCACGACGGCACGGTGCAAACCTCAGCCGGTTCGGAACAGGTCGCAGGCGCCAGCCGCGACCTGGCGGTGCTGGCTGGTCAGCTGCGGTCCCGGGTCAGCGTGTTCCGCATCAAGGCCTGAATCCGGGCCAGCCGCTCAGATATAGCCCTGGGCGAACACCAAGCCGAGCACGATGGGTATGACTACCAGGCTGCCCAGGTTACTCAGCAACACCAGGGACGCCACTTTGTGGGGTTCCTGGCGGTACTGCTCGGCCACCATGTAGTTCAACACGGCCGGTGGCAGGGCGGCGAACACCCAGAGTGAGGCGACTTGCAGCCCGGGCAGGTCCAGTAACTCGATCATCGGCCAGGCCAGGATCAGGCCGCTGGCAGGGCAGGCGATGGCGCCCAGCATGCCCAGCTTCCAATCACTGAAATCGACATCCAGCATGCGAACGCCCAGGGCGAACAGCATCAGCGGAATACACACACCACCGAGCATGTTCAGGGTCTCCAGCAGCCATTCCGGCAGCGGCACGCCACCGAGATTGACCGCGAGCCCGGCAATACTGGCAAACACGATGGGCAATTTCAGGCGCTGGACGATGGAGGTGTGCGGGTCGAGCATGTACAGCCCGACCGAGAAGTGCAGCAGCATTTCGACAATGAACAGCACCACCGCAGCAGGCAGGGCGGCGTCGCCGAAGGCCAGCACCAGCAAAGGAATGCCCATGTTGCCGGAGTTATTGAACATCATCGGCGGCAGGAAGGTCTTCAGGTTCAGTTTCAGTACCTTGGCCACCGGGTAGAGAATAATGCCGGAACCCAGCACCACCACGGTCGCGGCCAGGGCCAGCTGGGCGTACTCCTGCAGTGGCGCCTGCTGGTCCGCCAGCACGGCAAACACCAGCATGGGCACAAACAGCTCCATGTTGAGAATGTTCAGGCCCTGAATATCCGGTGTCCGGTAGCGGCCGTAGAGTGCGCCGCAGCCGGCGATAACGAACACCGGCAGCATGGTGGAAAGGATTTGAGCAATCATCAATGGCTCCGACTAGAAACAGATGTGCTGTCAGGTAAACGGTTAGGTTCGCAAGTATTGAGCGGTTTAGGCAAGCACTATTGGCGCGTGTTCGACCAATAGCCGACTTCTGTCCATATCGCCGACCGTATTCTCCGTGCACAGTCGTCCTCGGTTGCGGTGGCCGTGCCCTGGCTCCACAATACCGGCAAACATAGCCCATGTTTCCGTCAGTCAGGAGTGATTTGTGACCAGTCCATTCGACCAGCCTGTTGCCCGCGACCACACCTGTTCGGTGAAATTCGATGCCCGCAAGGCGGTGTTTGGACGCGAGGAGGTGATTCCAGTGTGGGTGGCGGACATGGATTTCGCCGCGCCGGAAGCCGTGACCCAGGCCCTGGTGGCTCGAGCCCAGCATCCGGTCTACGGCTATACCCTGTTCCCGGACAGCCTTTTTCAGTCCATGATCGATTGGTTCCAGAGCCGTCATGGTTGGGCCATTGAGCGCGACTGGATCCTGATGGCACCCGGAGTTGTGCCGTCGCTGCACGCGGCTTGTCTCGCCTATTCGGAGCCCGGCCAGGGGGTGATCATTCAGCCGCCGGTGTACCCGCCGTTTTTCAGCTCAATAAGGCAGTGCGATCGGACGGTTATTGAGAACCCGCTGATTCTGGAATCGGATTCGGATCAGGGCCCGGGCCGCTATCGGATGGATCTGGAACATCTGGAGCAGTGCGCGGCGCGAGCCGATGCCCGGATACTGATGTTGTGCTCGCCCCACAATCCGGTCGGCCGGGTCTGGACTGAGGACGAGCTGCGTGCGGTGCTGGCGATCGCACGCAAGCACAACCTGGTGGTGCTGTCCGATGAAATCCACTGTGACCTGACCTTCGAAGACGGCCCCCGGCATACTATGCTGGCGACCCTGGCCGAGCCGGACGACGCCGTGGTGACCACCGTCGCCCCGAGCAAGAGCTTCAACATGCCGGGCCTGGGCCTCTCGGCCGTGGTCATTCCCGATGCCGAACGCCGCAAGGCCCTGAAAACCGTGTTCCAGACCATGCACATGCCCCAGTGCAATCCGTTCAGCGTGGCCGGCTTTGAAGCCGGATATCGTGATGGCGGGCCCTGGCTGGATGAGCTTCTGGTCTATTTGCGTGGCAACCGGGATTACGTGGTTGAGGCGGTGAATCGCCGGCTGAGCGGTATTCAGGTCTCGGCCCCGGAGGCCACCTACCTGATGTGGCTGGACTGCCGCGCGCTGGGGTTGACCGACGCCGAATTGAAGCGGTTCTTCGTGCAGGAAGCGGGCGTGGGCATGAATCCGGGAATTACTTTCGGTGAGCCGGGATCCGGATTCATGCGGTTGAACATTGGCTGCTCCCGGTCGGTACTGAGCGAGGTACTGGGCCGGATAGAAAACGCCTTGGCAGCCAGGTCCTGAGCTAGTTATCCAGCTGCAGGGAGCAATGCTCCTCAACCGGGCGCCAATGGGGCGGCTCTTTCATGCCAGGCATATCACCGTTGGTGGGGCGAATCGCCTCCCACACCATGCCGCCATGGGTTGTCAGGCTGCCAACGATGTAGCTCTCGGCGAATCGCCATTGCTCCGGACGCTGGCACAGGTTGGGGTTGGTGTTCCCGGTGCCGGCAGTGCCCTTGGTCTTGGTGCGGGGTTTCTCCGCCGCCTGCTGTTTTTTGGTTTGGGCGCTGTCGCATTCGGGTGCGGTCTTCAGTTCCTTCCAGTCGAAACTGATTCCCGGCTCCTTGCCTTCGTTAATCTGGCGGGCCTGGTACCACTGGCCGTCGTGAAACACCGCGGCTCCTGCGGTGTAGTAACGGGTAGGCTGCCAGCCAGAGGCCTCAGGTTCGCAGGGTGCGGCCTGCGTCGCAGAGCCCCATCCCAGGGCCAGCAACAACATCGGTAGTAACATTCGTTGGCTTAACATGAAGATCTCCTTGTTCTAGCCCGGCTTGTGGGGGGCGGCAGTCCGCCCGGCCCGGGTCGCCAGCAGTAATCCCGCAAGAATAAGCAGTCCGCCGGCAACATGGAACAGGCCAAGCGATTCGTTGAGAAAAATACCCGCCAGGATGGACGCAAACACCGGGGTCAGGTACATGAAAATGGCCGCCCTCGGGGGGCCTACCGTGTGTACTCCATGATTCCAGAAGGCGTAGGCCAGGATGCCCGGGAACACGGCGAAGTAGAGCAGGGGCAGTGCAGTCTTGCCGGTCAGCTGGAAACCGCCGGAGAACACCAGCAAATCGGTCAGGTAGAAGGGCAGGATTACCAACGCCCCCAGCAGGATCTGGGTTGTCAGGAAGGTCAGCGGCGGCAGCGGTACTGCTTGGCGGCGCAGCAGCACCGAGAACAAGCCCCAGGAAAATACCGCGGCGACCATGATCAGGTCACCGGGCTGAGCCTGCAGTCCGGTCAGCACCGCAAGCTCTCCGCGGGCTACTACGGTCAGGATGCCGAATACCGCCAGAGCGATGCCGAGGGCTTGCAGCGGCCGGGTTCGATCGCCCAATAGCAGCCAGGACATCAGCGCGACAAAGATCGGGATGGTGGCGTTGATCAGGGCGATGTTGGTCGCGGTGGTACTGGTAGCAGCCAGGTACAGCAGAGAGTTAAAGGCACCGACACTAAAGGTGGCTAGCGCCAGCATGGAGCCCAGCCGCTGGCGGATGATCTGGCGGTGGCGCCAGATGCCGGGCAGTCCGAATGGCAGCAGGATGGCCAGCGCGATGACCCAGCGCCAGAACGCCATCGACAACGGCGGAATGCTTTCCACCGTGCCCCGGGCAACCACGGCGTTGCCGGCCCAGAACAGGGGCGTGAGAACCAGCCCGGCATAAGCCAGGCCGGGCGTTTTAAGCAGAGATTCGGCGCTTTCTGAAGACACTCACACACTCATACATCGGGTGGATTCGAGAAAAGTGCCTAGGATACTACTCTCCCGGAATCTCTGCCTCTGTACCAATGTGGTAGGCCGCAAAGCCGGCCATGACTACCTGATCTACCGCCATGCCGATGACCCGGCCATTGCTGCTGGACCGGATCGGATACTGGGCATTGGTGATCGGGTCGGCCACGTAGCCGAGGATTTCACCCTCGGAGACCCGGGCGCCGAGCTCCACATCGCTGAACAGGATGCCGCCGTGCTGGGCCCGGATCCAGTCGGAATCGTAATAAACCGGTTCCGGATCGCTCCAGACAAACATGCGGGAAATCATGCCCTGGCGCTCCATCAGGCTGGTGAGGCTGTTTACGCCGGCCTCAATCTGATGCTCCTGAATCCGGTGCGACTCACCGGCCTCCATGGTCACGGTGGTGATGCCTGCCTCAACCGCAGCGTTACGCAGCATGCCGGAGGAGCCGGAGCTGTGCACCACGGCCATGCGGTCAAAGCCCTGGGTCAGGGTCGCTACGTCGGGGTTGTTCATGTCCGCCCGCAGTTGCGGGAGGTTGGTGCGCTTGAGTGAGCCGGTGTGGATATCCACCAACAGGTTGCAGCGGCGGATGATGTTCTCGAACAGGGAATAGGCGATACGGTCCGCCAGGCTGCCGTCGGGGCTGCCCGGGAAATGACGATTCAGGTCACGACGGTCCGGCAGGTAACGACTGCCCTGCTGGAAACCCGGCAGGTTCACGATAGGAACGCCGACCACGCGCCCGGACAGCTTTTCAGGATCCAGGTCGTACATGGTGCGACGGATGATCTCGATGCCGTTGAGTTCGTCGCCGTGGATGGCGCCGGTCAGGCACAGGGTCGGTCCGGCATTGGCGCCGTTCACCACCAGTACCGGGGTCGGCTGGGACAGTCCAGCAATCTGGATGCCCGGTGACCAGGCCAGGCGAGTCGAGGTGCCCGGCAGGATTTCGTTACCCAGCAGGGTAAAGCTCTCGGCCGGCTTTGACACCGGCGTGAGGTCTTCGGTACCCGCGGTTACCGGTTCTTCGCCCAGACGGACTTCGCTGTCTTCGGTCGGCGTGCTCTCACTGACCTTGGGTTCGGCGGCCGGTTGTGTCGGCTGGGTGACGGCCGCAGAGTCGGTGTTCGGGGACGGTTTTGGCGGTGGTGCCACGTCCTTCAGGTCAATGTTGGGTGCGACCTTGTTCGGAGTCTGCGAGGCTGGCTTGGGGGTGCTGGCAACGTCCTTGGTTGGCTGCTTCTTGTCAGGGCGCGACTTGGCATCGGACTCTTTGACCCGTGGCTCCGATTGCTCGACATCCTCGACACTTTCGTCCTCGGCCAGGGCCGCGACCATGGTTTCCGGAGTCTTGTCGCCCTCGCTGCCGGCGGTTTCAGCGGCAACAGAAACCGGCAGGGCAAGTGCCAGCGCCCAGGGTAGAAGTCGAGTGGATGTCAGTACGGAGTGCCTGCGAAACAGCATAATTCCTCACGGGTCGTCAAAATGCGCTCAAGCATAGAGCGCTCTTAGCGGCCATGAAACAGCTGTGACAAAGGTTTAATGCCACCTTCATGAAGTGCCGGTGTTTACGGGTTAATCCAACCTGAATTGGTGGATTTTTAAACAGATATCTCAGTTATACCCGGCCGCCACGACGAACGATGTGGAAGTATTGCGAAGTTTGGTTGTGATTTTGTTACAGAGGAACTTGGAACAGGCAGCCGGAGCAGGGCTCCGGCTGCCGATGGCAAGGCCAGATCAGGCCTTGAGAGCGGCCTGGATGTCCTCAGGCCGAATCGGGATGGTCCGCATACGGACACCTACGGCGGCAAAGATGGCGTTACCGATAGCGGGTCCGACCACCGTGGTTGCCGGCTCGCCAAGACCCACCGCAGTTTCGGTGCTCTTGATGAATTCGGCCTGGATCTCAGGCACGTCGCGCATCCGCATGGGCGTGTAGGTGTTCAGGTTGGTGTCGCGCACCTCGCCCTGCTCGATCTGCGTGCCCTCGTGCAACGCCATGCTGGCGCCCCAGAGCGCCGCACCCTCAACCTGGGCCAAGGCCCCGTCTGGATGAACGATGGTGCCGGCGTCGGTTACCAGGGTCAGTTTCTGCAGGGTTACCTTGCCGCTGTCCCGGTTAACGTGCACCCGGGCGACACAGGCGGTCCAGGTTGGCATGTTGCGTTCCTGGCCGTAGGTGGTGGCCACTCCGAGCCCGGTGTCGGCAGGCATGTCCTTGCCCCAGTCCGAGATCTCCCGAACCCGCTTCAGCACAGTGGCCTGACGGTTGGCGCCACCCACGGAGTTGGGTGCGGACCCGGCGTTCTTGCCCTCGGCCTTAAGCCGGCTGAGCCGGAACTCGATGGCATCCTCGCCGGTTTTTTGGGCGGCCTCGTCGATGAAGCTTTCCAATGCCCAGTTCACCCAGCCGGAGCCGACTGACCGCAACCAGCCGGGGCGGAAGGTGTCGCTGGCCAGTTCGTTGGAAATGGCGCGCAGACGATGGGCGCCCAGGGAGTACCAGTGTGCGGCCCCGTGGATGGAAAAGGGGTCGAACTTCTCGCCATTTTCGCCCTTGGGCATGAAGAACGGCGCCATCGCCTTGGTTGGCCAGCCGGCGGTGGCGTGATGTTCCATGCCCAGCACCTGGCCATCACCGTCAAACGCCATGCGCAGTTTCTGCACCGACGGCGACCGGATGGAGTCAAACCGGGAGTCGTCCTCGCGGGTGAGCATCAGCTTCACCGGCTTGCCCAGCTGTTTCGCGGCCAGGGCCGCGGGCACGCAGTAATCGCCGTTGAGCCGTCGACCAAAGCCGCCACCCAGCAGGTAGGTACGCATGACGATGTTGTCTTCTTTCTCACCCAGGGCCTTGGCCAGGGTGGGTAGAATCAGTGACTGCCATTGATTGCCGGTGTGGATCTCCCAGAGGCCATCTTTCTGGTAGGCCAGGGCGTTCACCGGCTCCAGCTGGAAGTGCAGCACACTGTGGGTGACGTATTCCTGCTCCAGCACGGAATCGGCGGAGCTGAAGGCGTTATCGATGCCGTCCTCGTTGACTACCAGGGCACCGGTGCTGGCGTCGGCGATCAGGCGCCGGCCTTCGTCCAGGATCTTCTGCTCGGTCACGTCGGCGGTCTTGCCCGCGGCCCAGTCCACCTTGATCACCTTGGCGGCGGCGTTGGCGGCGTGTACCGAGTCGGCGATCACCACGGCCCAGCCCGGTACCGTGCCCGAGGCGTCATCAAGAACCAGAGTCTGTTGATAACCGGGGATCGACTTGGCTTCGCTGTCGTCCACGGACTTGACGCTGGAGCCGTAACGGGTGGGGGGCACCAGCGCGCGACCGTACACCATGCCTTCAACCGTGGCATCCAGTCCATAAAGCGCGCTGCCGTCGGTTTTGTCCGGAATATCCAGGGCCTTGCTTTCCTCGCCAATCAAACGTCGCTCCTGGGGCGGTTTAATCGGCATGGCCTTCAGCTCTTCTTCGCTGAAGCTGCGATCAATGTTGCCATCGCGAACAATGTCGGCATAACTGATGGCCCGGTCCCCGGCGATTACCTGACTGCCCCGAGCCTGGCATTGCCCGGCCGGCACGCCCAGCAGTTTGGCACCCTCTTCAATCAGCGCGGTCCGGCCGGCTGCACCGGCGCGGCTGAGTTTGTCGAAGTTTTCCCACACCGACCAGCTGCCGCCGGTGACCATCAGGCCCCATTTCGGATCGCTGTCGACATAGTGCAGCTCGACGTCGTTCCAGTCGGCTTCCAGTTCATCGGCAACAATGCGCGCCAGTGCCGTACCCACGTGCTGGCCCATTTCCGCTTCCACGATGTTCACGATCACCCGGCCATCTGGGTGCACCTGGAACCAGATGGTGGGCTCGAAGGCCCCCTCGGAAATGCTTTTGGCGGCGCTGGCGACGGGAATGCCCGAGCTGGCAAAGGCCATGGTCAGACCGGCCCCGGCGGCACCGATCAGGAAGCCTCGGCGACTGAGTCTGGGCGTGTCCGATGCCTGTTCGGCGGCGGAATTGGCGAGGTATTTGGCGAACTTACGCATTGCTCATCTCCTCTTGGCCGGGCTCATAGAACTGGGGTGAACCGGCGCTGCTGCTCTCGCTCGACCCGGCGGCCAGGTGAATCGCTTTGCGAATCCGGACATAGGCCATGCAGCGGCACAGGTTGCCGCTCATGATCTGATTGATCTGCTCATCGGTGGGGTTGGGGAAATCCTGCAGCAGGGTGGCTGCCTGCATGATCTGCCCGGACTGGCAATAACCGCACTGAGGTGCCTGGGCATCTACCCAGGCCTGTTGCAGCGGGTGCTCGCCGTCCTGACCCAGGCCCTCAATGGTGGTGATCTGCTGGCCGGACACGCTGCCCACCGTGGTGATGCAGGAGCGGGTCGCGCGTCCATTGAGATGCACGGTACAGGCGCCACACATGCCAATGCCGCAGCCGAATTTGGTCCCGGTCAGGCCGGCGTGATCACGAATGGCCCAGAGCAACGGGGTATCTTCGGGCACGTCGAGGCTCATGGCCTCGCCGTTGAGTTGGAACTGGATAGTCATTGGCTATCTCCTTGAATCATGTGTTGGCCCTCAGAGTTGACGAGCGTCCTGTAGGTGTTGCTCCAGATTTTCCCATGGCGGCTGGCCTGAGCTTTGTCTCAGGTACCTGGTCAGCGCGATCAGGTCGGCGTCACTCAGGCCGCTACTAAAGCCGGGCATGGCAAGCCCGCGCAGGCCGGTCGGCTCATCGATACCGTGCAGGGTGATGCGCAGCAGATTCACCGGATCGGGTGCCGTTACCGCACTGTTCAGACTCAACTCCGGGCGAGCCGCCTTGAGTGAGGACGGCGCATTGTAATGGCATGAGGCGCAGGCCGAGGAAAAGATTTCCTCGCCGGTGCGGTTGTTCGGATCGGCCGCATCGTGGGCCTGGCTGACATGATTGGCAGCCACCTCCGCTGCCTTGGCATTATCCACGGCACCGGTGAGGTCCTGGAAATACACCGCCAGCGCCCGGATGTCGTCATCCGGCGCCTCAATCAGGCCCTTGTGTACCACGCTTGCCATCGACCCGGCGGCGATACCGTGCCATTTGGAACCGCCCGCACGGAGGTACTGAAACAGTTCGTCCTCGGTCCAGGGCACCGGAGTGGCGAGGGTGGTGTTGAGTGCTGGTGCATACCAGTTATCCACAACCGCACCGTTGTAAGTTTTATCTGCGATTTCCGCGCCGAAGGCATTCCGGGGCGAGTGGCAGGCAGTGCAGTGGCCCAGGCCTTCGGCAATATAAGCACCGCGGTTCCAGGCATCCCCCTTGCTGTCGTCGGGCTGAAAACGCTCACCATCGAAGAATAGGGTCTTCCAGCCTGCCTGCAGCATGCGCAGATTGAACGGGAAATCGAGCTGGTTGTCCGGGCCCTGGTGGTCCAACGCCTGGCGGCTCATCACGTAGGCATACAGCGCGGACAGGTCTTCGTCGGTGACCTTGGTGAAGTGGGTGTACGGAAAGGCCGGATACAGGTGCGAGCCATCCCGGGACACCCCTTCGCGCATGGCCCGTACGAAGGCCTCTTCAGACCAGGTGCCAATGCCCTGTTCCGGGTGCGGGCTGATGTTGGTGGAGTACAGGGTGCCGAAGGGGGTGGGGAAATCCACACCGCCGGCCAGAGGTTTTGACGGATCGCTGGTATGGCAAGAAGCGCAGTTGCCGAGTCCCGCCAGTACCTTGCCCCTGGCGATCTGATCCTGGCTGAAGGAGTCAGCGCTGGGTTGGTCTATTTCATCAATGGCGGGCTTCCAGATAATCAGGAAGGCAACGAAGACGGCGATAACAATGAGGCCTGACAAGATTTTTTTTATCACGAGCGTGTTCCATTTGTGCGATGAATTTCCTTCCGTGTAACGCTAGTCGGCTTTGATCAAACCGGCAAACTGCGGACCTTCAGATGGCACGCCAGTGCTGATCAGCCTGCTGGTGAGCCCGGCCGTCAGACTGCAGCTTTTGCAGGTGGGCCAGGGCGGATCTGGCCGCAAGCCCGTGCAGGGCTTCGGGAACATCGTCATAGGCTTGGGCAGTCAGCGCCTTCAGAGAGCGAGCCTCCCGGTCAGAGAGTGCTCGGAACACTTTATGCTCCCGCGCCAGACGATGAGTGATCAGGTAGTCAATAACCGCTTCCGGGTGCGCCATTAAAAAGCCATGAGCCGGAGCGATCATACGAACGGATTCGCCAAGCAGATCGTAAAGGGATTCAAGATAAGCTTTCATGTCGCCATCGGGTGGATTAATCACCACGGTGGAACCCTGCATGATGTGGTCACCGGAAAACAGCATATCCGGGCCCGCCAGCAGAAAACACAGGTGGTTGGAGGCGTGCCCGGGCGTCTTCAGGCACTTCAGGATGCCTGCTTCGGTCACGATGAGATCGCCGTGTTCCGGTTCGTCATCCGGGACAAAGGTCTGATCCTGGGCGGCGCCCTCGGGAGCCGAGAGGCCCAGCACGCGGCAACCGGTCTTCGCCTTCAGCGCCTTGGTGGCGGGTGAATGGTCCTGATGGGTGTGAGTGACAACCACCTGATCGATAATCCCACCGGTGAGTTCCAGAATGCGCTCGATGTGCGTGTCGTTATTCGGCCCCGGGTCCAGTACCGTGAAACGTTCATGGCCGAGTAGGTAGGTGTTGGTGCCGGGCCCGGTCATCATGCCGGGGTTGGGCGCAGTCAGTCGCACCACTCCGGCAGCGATCTCAACCGGCTCCCCGGGAATGATCTCCGCTCTGGTAATGCCTTCGCCCTCCGGATCAAGTTCTGCCGCTTCATCGTATGCCGGTGCCCCAGGCTCTAGCGTCACCGGCCGGCCCTTTTTTTGCGCCGGCCACGGGTCGGTTGGAAAGGCCTCCGGCGGATTGGCATCGGCATAGCGCATCAGCGCCTCGGTGGAGTCGAACTCGCTCAGCACCCGTAAGGTGCGAATGGTTGGCAGCCCCAGCATCCGCTCGCCACTGCGATGGTCCTCCAGTGCCTGGGCTGGATTGATCCACAAATGATCAATGGTCTCAATGCCATCATGACTGGCCAACTGGCCTGCCGGTGCGGTGGTCACAAAAAACCGGGTATCAAACCGCCGCGGTGGCCCCGGCGGCGTGGTCCAGTGACTAAGGTAAGCCAGCCGGTCCAGCGGAATCGTCAGTTCGTGGCGACGGCACAGATCGGCCAGGCTCAGCTCGCCCTTGAACACCGCCTCACGGTCGCCGTGCACGGCGTGATCACCACCAATGGCTTGCCCGTCCCTGTCCACTGCTACCAGAATGCCAGCTTCCTCAAAACATTCCCGCACCGCAGCCAGCATATAGTCGGCGCCGCCCTCGTCCAGACTCATGGTCTGGCTGATGCTGGCATCGTCCGGCCCTTGCGCATGTTTGCGCGCCTTTGTCTCATGCTGGTCCACGGCGCCACCGGGAAACACGAAATAGCCCGGAAGAAACACCGCGTCCCAGGTGCGCTGGAGCAGCAACACTTCCACACCGTTGTCGGTGTCGCGGGTGAGAACCAGAGTGGCGGCAGGGCGAATATCCATAGTGTTTCCGTGACGTGATGAATGAGTGCGCTCGAAGGTCTGGGGTGGTGGATGGAATGTCCTGTCCAAAACTGTGCGGAGCCATGGATGGCGGAGCTCAAGCGCCACATGGATGTGCTTGAGCGGGTTTTGGGCAGGACATTTCAGCCGCCACTTCTCCAATGCGTGAGCGCGGAAGATTAAGAACCAAGATAGCCGAATTCACTGTTGGATGAATAGGCCTCGGCAACCGGGTATCATGCCGGATCTCCAATAAACCCAGCCAGACAGGTACACCCCGTGGCCCGCATCAAACTCGCTTTCCCGGACGACGTCTTCTGCTTCGAGACCAACATGCCGGTTCGCATCACCGACATCAATGGCGCCAATCACCTGGGCAATGACGCGCTGATCTCCATGCTGTCCGAGGCGAGGGCCCAGTTCCTGGTGAGCTACAGTGTTGAGGAAGCCGACCAGAACGGCATGGGCATTATTGTCACCGACCTGGCCACCATGTATCAGTCGGAATCCTTCTTCCCGGAGATGCTGCGGTTCGAGGTGGGCCTGATGGACTTCAACAAATACGGCGGGGATTTCGTGTTTCGGGTGACCAAAGCCGAAAGCGGCCAGCCGGTGGCGCTGGCCAAGTACGGATTCGTCTTCTTCAACTACCAGCGCAAAGCGGTAGAGCCGATGCCCGAGAGCTTTCGCTCACGCTTCAGCTGATGCCGGTGCAGCTCGCAGCTTGTTCATGCCGGCCCGGTAGAACGCATAGGCCATGGCGCCGGCAAACAGATTACCCACCAGGGCGCCACTCATCAGGCCGAAGATGCCGTTGAGCTGACTGCCCAGCCACAGCAGCGGCAGGAAGCACAGGAACAGGCGAAGTGTGGAGACCAGCAGGGCACGCATGGCAAGCCCGAGCGCGTTGCACACCGACACCATCAGCATGCACACCCCAAGCCCGCTGTAACTCAGCGGCACCCGCACCAGATACCCGGCCAGAACCTCCTGCACGTCGGCGTCACTGGTGAACACATCCGACACCAGCCCGGATGCGGCCAGCCAGATCAGCCCGATGGCCAGCTGCCAGACCACCACAAACCGCACCCCGATTCTGACCAGTTTGCGAATCTGCTCGATGTCGCCGGCGCCCAGCAGGCGGCCAATCATTGGCGGCATCGACATGGTCAGTGCCAGCACCACCACGATCGAGAAAAACTCCAGGCGCGTGCCCAGGCCCCAGGCGGCGACTGCGGCCGAACCAAAGCCGGCCACCAGCGCCGTGGCCAGCATGGCGGAAGCCGCGGGCATCAGCTGACTGACCATGGCCGGTGCCATGATGTTATTGAGTTGCTTCAGGGCCTGGCCGAGCGCGAGCTGGCCCAGATCAAACCGGGCCCAGTGTCGCTTCAGCAGCTTTGGATAAATCACCAGGCAGCCGATGCCGAACGACGTCACCGTTGCCCAGGCGGCACCGGGCAGGCCCCAGCCGAACACGAAGATGTACAGCGGATCCAGCGCGATGTTGAGCAGGCTGGTGGCGACCATCATATAGCCCGGCAGCTTGGTATCGCCGTGGGAGCGGCACACACTGTAGCCGAAATAGAGCACCGCACCGGTCCAGGCGGCAATCAGCCAGGGCAGCCAGTAGCTGCGGATCATCGGCAGTAGCGATTCTTCGGCGCCGAGCCAGGTCATGATCTGGCTTTGCAGTAGCCACAGCCCGATACACAGCACGAACACCAGACTGCTGCCGACGGTGATCACCAGACCACCCAGCCGATACGCACGGAGCTCGTCACCGGCACCCAGGGTGCGGGAAATGATCGCGGTGGTGGCAATGCCGAGACCCACCTGCAGGCCAATGATGAGCTGCTGCATGGGCAGAGTGAAGCCCAGTGCCGCCAGGGGATCGCGGCCCAGTTGGCCGATGAAGGCACTGTCGGCGAGTTGGAACGTCATCAGCGAGAGCACGCCAAACAGCATGGGCCAGGTCATGACGAAGAGCTGGCGGGGCAGGCTGGCGGACTCGGATGGTTTATTCACAGGTTGAAGTCAGGGTCTAGGTTGGAATGGGTGGGGGAGTCTAACAGGTCTGGGTATTGGTGCCTGCTGATGGCCGGCGGGGATTTCCGAAACGCGCTGTGAATACGTCCGTGTACGCTCGGCTCCGCCATCCTTGGCTCCGCACGGTTTCGACAATCCCCGCCGGCCATCAGCCCGAACGGTTTCTATGGCATCAAAGCGCCTTTAGAGCGGCCTCGTAGTCCGGCTCGTCTTTGATTTCGTCGACCAGCTGGCTGTGGATAACCTTGTCCTGCTCGTCCAAAACTACGACCGCGCGGGCACACAGACCGGCCAGCGGGCCATCCTGGATGGCGACGCCGTAGTCCTGCTGGAAGCTGTAGTTACGGAAAGTGGACAGGGTGATGACGTCTTTCAGGCCTTCGGCGCCGCAGAAGCGAGCGGCCGCGAACGGCAGGTCTGCCGAGACCACCAGGACAACAGTGTTGTCGAGGCTGCTGGCTTTTTCATTGAACTTCCGAGTGGACGCCGCGCACACACCGGTGTCGATGCTGGGAATGATGTTCAGAATTTTGCGCTTGCCAGCCCAGTTATCCAGCTTCACCTCTTCCAGACCGCTGTTGGTCAGAGTGAAGGGTTGCGCGTTGTCACCGACTTTCGGGAAGCTGCCGCTCAGTTCGATGGGGTTGCCGTCGAGATTAACTTTGCTCATGGGGGTTCCTTGTTAACGGGTGTATGAGAATCGACTGATCCAACTTACTCTTTCTAGTTCAGTTTGGACTATCTTGCACCCGATAAGAAACCGTTTACTGGGCTGAGGCGCTCTGAGGTTCGAAGCCAGGCGCCGGATGCCGTTGCACCAGTAGCAGGTAACTGGCGAGGGCGGCACAGGCGCAGGTGGCAATGATCACTGCCATGACCACCGAGGTGCCATCGTGCAGATGGCCTACCAGTATGCCCGCCACGGCGGCCACCGCCATCTGTCCGAATCCGAACAGTGCTGATGCTGAGCCCGCCATGCGCGGAAAGTTCGCCATGGCCCCGGCCATGGTCTGGGGCAACACCATACCGGTGCCGACCATGAACAGGGTTTGCGGCAGGATCACTGCCCAAACGTTGTACACGCCACTGAGTGCCAGGGCGGCCATCAGGCTGCCGCCGGCGACCGCAATCACCAATCCCCGCACCAGAATCTGGTCTGGCAGCAGCTTGCTGCCCAGGCGGATGGCGGTCAGGTTGCCGGTGACATAACCGGCCACCATGCAGGCGAAGAACAGGCCAAAGTGTTCCGGCGCCACGCCCAGGAAGTCGATCAGCACGAACGAGGAGCCGGACAGGAACGCGAACAGGCCGGAGAAAATCAGCGCGTTGGTCAGGGTGTAGCCGAGGAAGCTGATGTCGGTGCCAATGCTGCGATAGTTGCGCAGCAGGCTGCACAACCGCAACGGCTGGCGGTATTCCGGGCGCATGGATTCGGGTATACCGAAAGCCACCACCACAGCCATAACCAGAGCGTAGGCGCCCAGCACCAAGAAAATGGTCGACCAACCCAGGCTGGCGACCATTACACCGCCGATGGTGGGGGCGATGGCCGGTGCCAGGGCCATGATGCTGGCCAGAATGGCGAGGATTTTGGCGGCTTCGCGCGGTGTGTAGATATCTCGAATGGCGGCCCGGCCCAGTACCGGACCTGCGGAGCCACCCAGGGCTTGCAGTACGCGGCACAGAATCAGGGTTTCGATGTTGGTGGCCAGGGCACAGCCAACGCTGGCGATGGCGAACAGAATGAAGCCGCCAATCATGATCGGCTTGCGACCAAAGCGATCGGCGAGTGGCCCACAGATCAGCTGGGCGATGGCAAAGCCTGCCATGTACAGGCTTAGGGTCAGCTGAACCTGATCAGTGCCGGAGCCAAAATCGCGCCCGATCTGCGGCAGTGCCGGCAGATACATATCGGTCGCGAGCGGGCCGAGGGCTACGGCGGCCGCCAGCAAAATGGTTGTCCAGACACTGGTTAACGTGAGCATGCAAATCCTAAAGTTAGAGAAGGTGGGGGTGGGTAGAGCGTTCCGAAACTGTGCGGAGCCATGGATGGCGGAGCTCAAGCGTCACATGGACGTGCTTGAGCGGGTTTCGGAACGCTCTACCCAGCCCCGCCGACGGACTGAGGATTAGGAGTCTAGGGGTGCGGAACTGAAAAGATAACGGCCGACCGCTTCATACGATATATGAACAATATCGATTGATTACGGGTTGAGGCCGTTCATGGTGGCGGCGACGCTGTTCACCTGATTGCGTAACCAGCGGTGGGCCGGGTCGTTCTGGTTGCGGCGATGCCATAGCATCAACAGCGTAAAGGGTTTGAAATCAAACGGTAGCGGCGTCCAGGCGAAATCCCGAAGTAAGTGTTTGCTCATCAGCTCCGGTGCCGTGGCCAACATATCGGTGCCGCGCAGGAACTCGGGCAGGCCGGAAAAATTGGAAACCGTCACCAGGGTACGGCGGGTCAGGCCGCGGGCAGAGAGTGAGGTTTCCAGACCGGGCCTTTCGCCGGTGGCAAACAACAGGGCAATGTGGTCGGCCTTTAGATACTCGGGCAGATCCTTGGGGGCATCCCGCTGGGCCGGGTCGTAGAACACCACCATGCGATCGGCCATCAGGCCTCGTTGCATGATATCGGTGGCTTCTGGGGCGTGCGGGGAGATGATCAGGTCGCACACGTCTTTGCGCAGCATGTCGGCCGTAGGGATGCCGGAGGGAATCACTTGCAGCCGGATGCCCGGGGCCTCCCGGCGCAGGACGGCGACCAGCGGTGGCAGCAGCAGGTCGCGCTGGTAGTCATTGGCCGCAATGGTAAAGGTGAACTCAGCAGTGGCCGGAGTAAATGGCGGACCGGAGGAGAGCGAATGCAGGTCGTCCAGAATCTGGCGAATGTGCGGCCCGGCCTGCAAGGCGTAGCGAGTGGGGGCAATACCGCGTCCGGATTTGACGAACAGCGGGTCGCCCAGGGCGTGGCGCAGGCGATCCAGGGTGTGGCTGACCGCGGACTGGCTGACGCCCAGTTTTATGGCGGCACGGGAAACGCTGCCTTCGTCCAGGACGGTGACGAAGGTGTTTAGGGCTCGGATGTCGAGATTGAATGTATCAACGGGGTTCATGAATGCGAGTTTACCCCAGTCACTCACCGGTCGAAACGCTTAGGGCGATGTCTGGCCCTGAATAAAGGTTGCCATGGCCGCCACCATTTGGTCGTACCAGGGGTTATAGGTCAGTCGGCTGGTGGGGACTGAACGGGCATGGTCGTGCCAGGCACTAAACCAGAGTTGGCTTTCCGGTAACTGCCTGCAATCGTCCAGCGAGAGTCCGTTGGGTTCCAGGCAGCGCTGAAGCACTGCGCCGCGCCCGTAGAGTTCGTTGTTCGGCGCCACCGCCAATGCCTGGTGCGAAAACTCCAGGATGTTGGCTTCCGGCAGGTAGCTGTTCAGAAAAGACAAACGTTCATCTTGCCAATCGTGGGCCCAGGATTGTCGGGTATCCCGGAATATCAGCATGCGGCTGGCCGGGTGCACGAAGTCCATCCGGAACCGCTCGGTGAGGTAGTTCAGGTTGATTACTGAGTCCGCCTCGGTCGCGACCAGGAACAACGGCAAGTTTGCCGATGCCGGCTGTTCGATCGCTTGCTGGGTTTTTCGGAGTACGTCGCCAATCTGCACAGCGGCGTTGAGGGTTACTGACTCGTATTTGACCGGGTTCAGTTCCGGCTCCTCTTCAACAAAATCTGCGAAGACATCGGCAATGCCCGCCAGCCATAAATAGTTCCGCAAACCATTCAGTTGCCAGGCCGGCGCGAGTGCCACCAGGCCCTGAGGAGCCGGCTTTTGTCCGGACAGGGCGTACTCGGTGGCCAGTGCACCGCCGAGTGAAAAGCCGCCGATAAAGGCATGATCAACAGTTTGGGCCAGGGCTTCGAAGTGGGTACTGACTTGCTGGCGCCAAGTGTCTGCTTCAGCGTTAATCATATCGCCGGGGCGGGTTCCATGTCCTTGAAGCAGAATGGTTCTGACTTCAACGCATTGAGTCGCCAGAGACTGGGCGAGGTCCCTGAATACGAACGGAGAATCGCTCAGGCCATGAACCAGAAGCATGCCCGTTGTCGGCTGGCCGGCGCAGTGGTGGGCGACTGGGGTCCGAAAGGGCAGGTTCCACGCGATCTGTTGTTCCCGTGAGAAGCCGTCCACCGCGATCAGGTTACGTTCGAGATAACCCTGAACGGTTGCCCGGTACTGATCGAAATCCCCGTAGGGCTCTGCGCCGAGCGTCTCTGGGCCAGGTTCGTAGAGGGCTGAGTTGGGCGCACAGGCTGATACCGTGAGCAGTAGCATCAGGGCCGCAATACAGGTGATTAAGCGACGTCGGTGTTGTCGGGTGGCAGAGGTTGAGCGCTGGCGCATGGAGTCGGTATATCTGTTAGGGTTGAGTGATCGTTCAAGTCGTAGTGAAGAATGATACGGCGGAGTGGGCGCAACTGGATGAAGAGAAGGTTGAGATGATGATGCGATTGGCATTTGATGTGTACGGCACCTTGGTCGATCCAATGGGAATGTCTGATCTGCTGCAGCAGGATGCTGGCGATGATGCGGGCGCGGTTGCTGCGTTGTGGCGGGAGAAGCAGTTGGAGTTCTCTTTTCGCAAGGGCCTGATGCGGGTTTATGAGGACTTTGGGGTGTGCACACGGCAGGCGCTGAGGTTTGCCATGGCCACTTACAAGCTGCCGTTGTCGTCGGAGCGCGAGGACGAGTTGATGACGGCCTACCTGTCACTACCAGCGTTCGACGATTCCCTGCCGGCCTTGAAAGCGTTGAAAGGCCAGTACCCGTTGTTTGCCTTTTCCAACGGCAGTTATCCGGCGCTGGAAAAGGTGTTGGGCCACAACCATCTGCTGGAACAATTCGAGGGTTTGGTGTCGGTGGATGACTTGAAGAGTTTCAAGCCAGATCCGGCGGTGTATGCCTATGCCCGTCGCAAGACCGGGGCCTGGGATGAGCCGCTGTGTCTGGTGTCCAGCAATGCCTGGGATGTGATTGGGGCCCGGGCGGCTGGGTTGCTGGCGGTTTGGGTTAGGCGGGATTCGGAGAAGGTGTTTGAGGATTGGGGGATTGAACCCTCTGCAGTCATCGGTTCTCTCAGTGAGCTGCCGGAAACCCTGGCTAACCTCTAGCTCCGAGTTCGCGATTGCTGAACCCTCCCTTCCAAAACCCGCTCGAGCACGTCCATGTGCCGCTTGAGCTTCGCCATCCATGGCTTCGCACAGTTTTGGAAGGGAGGCTCCAGCAATCGCCTCGTTCCTGGCGATTGCCGTCCAATTGAATCGGTTTCTAGTTCGATCGTTCCGCCAACCACTCCGCCAATTCCAGCCAGCTGGCCTTTGGCGCTTTGCTGCCCGCCAGAATGCCCATGTGGCCACCGGGCACGACGCGGAAGGTGACGTCGACTGAGCGGATGTGCTGCTGGATCTTGGCCACCGCGTCGGGCATCGCCAGGGTGTCGGTTTCCCCGGCGATGGCGAAGACGCTGGCGGTGACGTTTTCCAGTCGGGCCACATCTTGGCCAATCTGTATTTTTCCCCGTGATGGCTGGTTGGTGATTAACAGGCGCACCACCGCGTCCTGCACGATTCCCCCCGGATAGGCCACCATGCGGTCCAGGAAGGCCGAGGTGGTGGCGTGGTCGGCGACGAATTCCCGGTCGCCGAGTTTTGCCAGTAATTCCCAGTAACCCTTGAAACTGCCGATGGGGTTGGTCAGCTTGAAGCCAATGGTGTTAGCCCAGCCAGGGCTGTGAAACCAGTCTGGCTTGAGGTCGTGAAGTTTGAAGCCGGTGCGGCGCCTGACAACATCGGCCGCGCCTGAGAGACCTTGATACATTAACCCCAAAAGCCCGGAGGCATGGCTGTCGATAGGCGAGCCCACGATGATGGCGTTGCGAACGTGCTGGTCCTGGCTCAGGGCGGAGTAAAACAGAGTGAACATACCGCCAAGGCTCCAGCCGTGCAGGGACAGTTCCTGTTCTCCGCTGTGTTGTCGGACCCGGTTCAGGTATGCAGGGAGCAGTTCGGCCACGTAGGTGTGCAGGTTGTAATGGCTGTGGGCCCGAGTCGGCATGCCCCAGTCGATCAGGTACACCTCAAAGCCTTTGGCCCGCAGGAAGCGCACAAGGCTGCGCTGGGGGAACAGGTCGTAGATCAGCATGTTCACCGCCAGCGGCGGGATGATGACGATGGGCGTGCGGTAGCGTTGCCGCTCCACGGGGATTACGGTGTCGTCCAGTTCGATGAAATCTTCAGCCAGCGGAGGGTAGTAACGCAGGCTGACCAGGCCGTCGCTGTGCAAGGTTTCGAACGGGGTTTGTCCGGCTTGCACCAAGCTGGCGGCCCGAAATACCCGATCGAAGGCGTTGCCGGCATAGAGGGCGGTTTGCCGGGTCAGTCCCGCAGCTTTTGCGGTGGCGGCTTTGAGCAGGTTTGGCATGGGTGTTTCCATCACATGTGGTATCGGTATTAAAGTGATCCGTAGTCTGCGCTCACGATAAGGCACCAGGCCAGCCGCGGCTATGGCAGATCCGTCCAACCGCGCGGGCAAGGTGGTCACTTTCGGCCACTGCCCAAGTGGGTCTCTGGTTGCTATCATTGCCAGCCATTCAGACAACAATCACCACAGGAATCGCATGCTCAGCTTCCTACCCGCTCCCGTTATCGGCGTTATCAATTCCATCCTGCTCGGCATTAACACCTTGTTCTGGTGCATCCTGCTCTATATTCCGGCCGTGTTGAAGCTGGTGGTTCCGCACAAGGGCTTCCGGGTGTTGTGCACCAAGTTGATTATTGCCATTGCTGAGGCCTGGGTCGCCTGCAATGGCGCCTGGATGAAGCTGACCCACGCCACCCGCTGGGATGTCAAAGGTGCCGCAGAGCTGGAGCGGGAAAGCTGGTACCTGGTGCTCAGTAATCATCAGAGCTGGGTGGATATTTTGGCGATGCAGCGGGTGTTCAATCGCCGGGCGCCGTTCCTGAAGTTTTTTCTGAAGCAGCAGTTGATCTGGGTGCCGGTGATTGGCCTGGCCTGGTGGGGGCTGGATTTCCCGTTCATGAAGCGCTACACCCGGGAATACTTGATCAAGCATCCTGAGAAACGCGGTGAGGATCTGAAGGCGACCCGCATTGCCTGTGAGAAGTTCCAGCATACGCCGGTCAGCGTGATGAACTTTGTCGAGGGCACTCGCTTTACCCAGGCCAAGCACGACAAGCAGAAATCATCTTATCAGCACCTGCTGGTGCCGAAGGCCGGTGGTGTGGCGTTCGTGCTGGATGCCATGGGGGATTCGATTGAGACCCTGGTGGATGTGACCATCGCCTATCCGGATGGCGCGCCCACGTTCTGGGATTTCATCTGTGGACGGGTGAAGGACATCCGGATGGAGATCCACACGGTCGCTATTCCCAGTCACCTCAAGGGCCGGGATTATTCAGCGGACGCGGAGCATCGAAGAAACGTCAAGGATTGGCTGGCGGAACAGTGGCAACAGAAAGATGCGCGGCTGGCTGAAATGCTCAGCCGCGGTGAGTAACGAGTCTAACGGCCTAGTTTTGCCAAGGTTTGCAGGGCGAGTTCCTGTCCGATTTCATTCAGAGTGAAGGTCTGCTCGATCCGCTGAAAGCCTTTGCTTGTGGCCTTCCATTGGCGTGTCTGGTCTTGTTCAGGCGGCACTCCATTGGAACTCAGCATCGCGCGAATGTTGCCGTTTTGAACGTCGATGACCTCCACTTCGAAGCTGTCGCGGGCCAACTTGCGGATCACCAGTAACATGTCGGCGTGCTCACCCAATGCGCGCATTTCCAGTCGGCGCTGGTCAGGTGACAGTCGCGAAAAGTCCCCATTTTCCAGCGTATTGTCGGTAATGCGCATGATGGCATCACGGGCTACTACACTGACACCAGCCTCAGTCAACTGGCTTACCAGTCCGCTTTGAAGTTGAAACGCGGGCTCTGCCGGTCCCGATCGTCGATTCGGGCGATACTCGGCCTGAGCCGCCATTTGTCCATGCCCCTGAAGATCTACGTTGCCGTCGGGCACCTCTCCGTTCAGTGAGCCGCGCGTTGAAACCACGCCACGGGCGTTGCTGCTCCAGTCACTGACTTGGTCATCGAAGGCTCTGTTCCAGAATACAGCGACTCTGGGTGTCTCGTTGCCATAGGCAGCACGGAAGCGTTTGATGATGACCTCGGCGCTTTCACTGCGCTGCGGTGCAGAACGATCGTTTGTCAGGTCGTTGTCGGTCAGTGATTTCTGGGCGGGCGCCATCATCGGGGCCGCCTCATGGCTTTGGCTGGCGGTCAGGCTGTAGCCAGACGCCAGCAGGGGCATGCAGAGCATCCAGGCCAGTCGTCTCATTAGTTCAGCTCCCGGACTTCCACGCGGTACTGCAGGGGCTGGGTGGTGGCAGATAACTCGCGGTAAGTGGAGAGGCTGTTGGCAGGCACCGTCGTGCGTTGCCAGGTCGGCCTGACGTCAGTTGGCACACCATCCTGATCGAAGAACTGGGTGCGGGCTTCAATTTGGTAATCGTAGTCGGTGTGGTTACGTAGCACCGCGTATACCTCGGTGGTGCCCGTTGCGCTTGGGCGCTGGCCGTGTTGAACGACCGACAGCCGGTAGCGTTCGCCCTCACTGAAGAAACCGCCGGTCCACGTGCGCTTCAAGTTGTAATCGGTAAAGACCACGGAATTCATGGTGACTGGTGCTGTCCGCTCGGTCAGTTCGGTGCTATCCGCCGATTTATAGGCACAGCCGGTTGTCACGCTGAGGCCGATGGCAGCAACGGCCAGGAATTTCATCAGATGGATCATTGGTTTGCTCCTGAATGTGGACGACGTGAGGTGGCAAAGGCCAAGCCAGCACCGCGGCCATCAAATTTAAACTCGGTACTATCGGTGAGTCCGGGGATTGGCTGACCGTACTCGTCGATGAACCGGACAGTTACCGGCTCCCCATCGGCGGCCGTCACCGGCATCAGGTGGATGGTGTCGGGCAGGCCTTCCCAGTAGCGGACGTCGGCGCGCGTATTAGCGGAGGCGGACATTCCGTCTGCGGCCACACTGATAAGGCTAATAGCCGCAAAGCCCGCACCGACAGCACCACCCGCTGCGGCACTGAAACCGGCCAGCGTGCTGTCCTGGCTGACTGTGCTCAGGGTTGAACCGATCGCTCTGGTGTTCTCTTTGAATTGGATTTGGCCTTCCACGATTCGATCGATGGCTCGGCCGCCCCGAGTCGAGGCTTGAAAGAAAATGTCTTCCACCGGATAGACCGGGGACCACTCTTCGCCATTTCGCATCTCTGCGGCGATATCCTTGAAATTTTTGCCGCGGCGGTATACCAGCTGGTGGTGACCGACACCATCACCGAGCTTGCGTGGAGATTTTCCGGTTTCGATGATCAGCAGGGCGTTGTCATCGAGGTCCGGAATCGGCGCGTCCGGTCGGTACAGCTTCAGCTCTGCGAAGTGATCTCTGGCAAGCTGATCACTGCCCATCTGCATGGCGGACCAGCCAGCCAGGTACAACAATAGCGCAAAATCGGTGCTGTTCTGTTGCTCCTCGGCAAAGGCGTCCTGAAGGAGGCCAGCCAGGAAGCTGGCTCGGGCGTTGCCGTAGTCACCTTCTTCCAGGTAGATGAGGCCAAGGTACATGTAGACCATGGCACGTTCGTAGGGTTCACCCTTGAAGTCTTTTTCTGCCTCTTCGTACCAGATACTGCGGGCTTTCCGCGCAGAGTCGGTGTCGGCGTAGACGTTTTCGATTTCCAGCCGCGCCTGGGACAGCGTGTTCTTGGCCTCGTCCCGATAGCCGGCGCGATAGGCTTTGACCCCGATTTCCATCAGGTTCAGCACCTTGTTGCGCTGGCCTTCTTCGAACAGATTCTGGAAATCCGCCTGCAGTACCGCAGGCTTGCTATCCACTAGCGATTGCTCGGACGGTGCCAGAGTTGACCGGTCATGGACTTTCGGTCCATTGGCACATCCGACCATTGTGCTGGCAAGTGCGGTTGCCAGCACAGGTTTCAGCCATGTCTTATCGATAGACCACATTGTCACGGGCCGCCTTCCTCATCTCGTAGAGTCCACTCCACACAATGGTGCCCAGTTCCAGATCGACCATTTCAAAAGTGACTTGGCTGTAACGGGATTGGGTGCCGGTATTGCGGTCGATCGCATCCAGAGAGGAAATGCGGCCACCAAGGCGGAAGTCGGCGCCGGCTTGTGCGGCGGTCTGACGAATTGTTCCGCCATCGACCGCACCATCGCGTTTCAGGTCACGCTCTTTCTGGACCATATCCGAGAAATGGCGACCGACGAAGACCATGCGCCCGTTGGCGGCACGATTAAGTTCGATACGCAGGCGGTCGGTGAGCATGTTGGTGTTGATGACCGATGTGCTTTCGTTCTTGAGGTATTCGTTATCGATGATAATGCGTGGCGGTGTTGAGCGTCCGGTAAGCATCGGATTGGCCAGCATGTCGCGCATCATCTTGTCGGTCATGGCCACCACGTCCTGGCTCTCAATGCCCACCCCGCCGACGCTTCCTGTGGTGGACACATCCTCGTAAACGCTGGGTTTACCCCGTACGTTTTCGATATTACTGGCGCAGCCGGATAAAATCAGGGTTGCCGTTGTCAGGACGCAGGCCGTTGTCAGTGCAGTTTTCCTAAGCATTCCAGTCTCCATTTGATGTTATCGGACTTGCGCGAGCGATTCGGCCAGTTCGGGGTAGATCTGTCGGGTGGCATTCATGGCGTCGGCAAAATTGCCGGTATGGCCGTATTTGGCCTTTAGGTAGCGAGCCATGGAGGGTAGATCGTCAAAGCTGCGATCGGAGGAAGCGCGAATCGCTTCCCAGCCGCCGGAAGCGCTAATAGCGGTTTCCCGGCCAACACTCTTGCCGATTTCTGCGCCAACGGCCCCGCCCAGAAAGCTTCCTACAAAAGGTACTTGTTCAAGTGCTTTCTCACCCAGATAGGCGCCTGCTGCGGCACCGACGCCGGTGCCTAGAGTCGAGCCGATGTTGGCGTTGATGGCGGAGTTGACCCACTCGGCCAGAACATCGTCGCTGGTGTAGGGGCTCAGGTATTGGCCCTGATTGTCCTTGCGCACCAATTGTTCGAGGAGCTCTTCCCGGGTTGGAATCCGAATGTTGCCATTGGCATCCCGGAGCTTGCCGGTTTTTGCGGCGGCCAACAGCTGTGCTGAGGGAGCCTCATTGGTCATGCGATCTACCAACCCTTCGGGCAGCCCCGATGCTTTTAAAACGTCTCGATGGGATTGACTCATACCCGTGTAATAGCCTGACACGACTTCCTTGGCCAGCTCACCTCCATGAGAGACATACGCTATCTGCCCGCTAGCTTCGTCAGGATAGGCGTTCAGCATGCGGAGCAGCAGTTGGTCTTCCTTGGTACCCTGTTCCAGCTCGGCCTGAAGGTCCAGGCCGCTGAGTCCTTTTGGGCCGATCAGCCAAGCCTGGTACTGATCCGGTAGCAGGTTGACGTATCCGGGTACGTCACGGTTGGTGGCATGATAGGCCAGAACGTCTGTTTCCGGGGCCAACTCGATCAGTCGAATTACTGAAGAGGGTCGGTAAACGGAGTTGCGGCCGGGGCCGGCAAGGTAGGCGGAAATCTCGTCGGCAGTTTGGGGGTTGATGCGTTCAAAGTCCGAGCGTTGCTGGTCGATCGCGGCTAAAACGTTGTCCCTGTGATGATCAGTGACGTAGGCTTTTGCCGCGGCTATTTCTTCCGATTCGTCGGTCAGCGATCCCATAAACATCATGGGTGTCGGGAAATAAACGGAGAAGTAGCCCTTGATGGAATAATCAACACGGCTCTCAAGCAGTGTGTAACCCTGCCAGGTCAGTGCGTAGACGTCTGCGTACTGTGACTCCTCCTGAAACGGGATCAGAGTCAGTGTGAGCATATAGCCGAGAAAGCTCGCACCACTGAAATCTGGTCCTCCAGTCTTTTCGGTCGTACGCGTTGCAACAACCGTGGGGGCATCGACGGATCCCGGAATCAACCAATCAGGACGTTCGTCTCCGACAATGGTAAAGGGCACGGTCCCGGAGTCATAGGAGGAGTGGGCGGGCGCTCTGACACTGGTTTGATCGAATTGATATACCTGGCATCCGGCCAGCAAAGTAGCCATGGTAAGGCTAGCTAGCGCTCTTCCCACTCGCGAAGCTGAAGCGTGCTTTTTTCCGGTGGCGCCTCGAAAACGACTGAACTTCATTTTGATACCCAAATTCCATTGGTTACTATCAGCCCGGGGCAGCGACACTCCGGAATTCGGGTATATGTATAAACGATTTTTAATGAGGTCGTCTTGCCTCAGACGTTTCGAGACGAGGCAGTTTAGTCAATTACTCAAGAATTGGGCGCGCAGCGCCTCGGTAGGTGTTTGAAAGTAAGCGCCTATTGTGAGTAAGACAAAGAACTTTCCGGAATTGCAAAACAATGCAAAATGATATTTTTAATGCATGAATCGCCGTGTCGTGTGCGGTGGCTGTTGCTATATCAGCGTTCGTCATCCTCCTCCACTTCGTCCGGGTGTTCGCGCTTGTAGCGCTCCCATTCTTCCCAGTCATGAGGCGTACCTGCATGGGGCCGGCGCAGGTGTTTGGCGTGTTCCATGGCGTTGTGCTGCAAGCTGTGGTCCCGCTCCTCTTCTTCCTTGTCGAAACCGTATTTTTTCAGAAACTCATCGGGCTTGATGGGCATAACGCACTCCCCTTTAACCGCAACTTTCCTTAGTTACGATGCGCCTGCCCCAGCGGTTTATCAACCTTTGTTGGTGTTGCTGTCGCTCTGGATTTCCTCGGCCTCCACCAGTGTGAAATTGATCTGACGACGCTCCTCGTCAACATTGGCGAAGGTGACCTTCACTGGCTGTTCCAGCTGGAAGATGCGGCCGTTCTTGTTGTGGATCAGGCGCAGGGTGACGGGATCAAAGCCGTATTTTCCGTCCAGATCCTTGCAGCTTACGAAGCCTTCCAGGCCGTTGGCGTCGAGCCGGACGAAGAATCCGGCCGGAACGGTACGGCTGATGACTCCGGTCATGGGCGCATCGCCCAGGGTCCGAGCAAAGTCGCTCTTGAGCCAGGCTTCCAGGCTGTTGGCGGCCTGACGCGCGTTGATTTGGGCCTGCTGCAGGGCATCCAGCTGCTCGGAGGTCAGGGCCTTGAGCGGATGATCCCACAGTGCAGACTTGATCAGCCGGTGCACGTAAAAGTCAGAGAACTTGCGCAGGGGCGAGGTGAAGGTGGTATAGGCGTTCAGTCCCATGCCCTGGTGTGGCGCGGGCTGAAAGCCCAGCTCGGCACGGGCCAGCTGGCGGGAAATTATCGCCTTGACCGGAACCTCGGCGGCCAGTTGTTCGGTCTGGGTCATCAGCTGGCGGAATCCGGCGGCGCTGGTGGCGTCTACCTCGGCCAGCTCCGGGGCGTGGCTTTGCAGCAGCGCGCGGATGTTGTCGATGCGATCGTCACGGAGCCCGGAATGCTGGATGAACAGGCCGGACGGCTGCTGGCTCAGGAAATCCGCCGCGCACCGGTTGGCGGCCACCATGCATTCTTCAACCAGACGGTGGGCTTCATTCTGTACCGACGGTTCAATCAGGCGAATGCGCCGGTTCTCGTCCAGACGCAAGCGGAATTCCGGCCGATCGCCGCTGAGCAGGGCGTGTTCGGTGCGCCATTTGCGCAGGGCAGTGGCGGCCTGGTGCAGTTGGTCCAGGCTGTTGGCGACGGCGTCGGGCAGTGCCTTGATGTCGTCGTCCTCGCGGCCCTCGATCAGGTTGGCCACCAGCTCGTAGCTGAGCTTGCGCTGAGAGCGGATCACCGCCTGGTGGAAGCTGTAGTCACCCAGGCTGCCGTCGTTGTTGACCTGCAGGTCACACACCAGCGCCAGACGATTCACCTCCGGCATCAGTGAACACAACCGGGTGCTCAGGCCGTCGGGCAGCATTGGCAGCGGCTCGCCCGGGAAGTAAATGGCGGTGGCGCGGTTGAACGCTTCCTGCTCGGCGGCACTGCCGGGCTCGATCACCGACGTCGGATCGGCGATGGCGATCGACAGGGTCCAACCGGTAGGGTTGGGTTCGGCCAGCAGGGCATCGTCCATGTCCTGGGTGCCCGGGCTGTCGATGGTGACGTAGGGTTGTCCGGTGCGATCTTCCCGGTCGCTTTCGCGGGCCTGGATATCCTGTTCTCCCAGGCCGTCGACCTGGGTCTGTACCGGTTCCGGCCAGGCGTCCGCTAGATCGAAAGTAGCCAGGGTCAGCGCCCGTTCAATGCCGGGATCGCCCGTTTTGCCGATCACCCGCAGGATCTTGGCCTGGCCCTTGCCATCCTTGATCGGGTGTTTGTGGATCTCGCAATAGATGTAGTCATCCGGTTTCGCATTCATGCGCTCTTTCGGCGGAATGAATATCCAGCGATTGATGCCCGGGGTTTCCGGCACCACAAAGTGACCTTTGCCTTTAATCAGGTAGCGGCCAACGAAAGTGCTCAGGCGGGTTTCCAGCAGTTCATCCACTGCGCCTTGAGTCTTGCCTTTCTCGACTTCCTGCTCGGTCACGTTGACGCGGTCGCCCGGCAGCACCTTCTGCATTTCTTCCGGGGGCAGAAAAACGTCCCGACCTTCATCCAGGGCGACGAACCCGAAGCGTCCATTGGTGGCTTTTACTGTGCCGGGGAAGACGATCTTGTTGTCGTGGATATCGGATTTCAGCTGGCGCAACTGGCTGATAGCGTCGGCATTGAGCATGAATGAACCTGGCTGTTAAAAAGAATGTTGGGCGGAGTATAACGGTTATGGGTCCATGCGTCAGATAGCGGACTTCCTAAACTAGATCTCGGCCCAAAATCGCTGGAGATTGGCCAGGGACTTGGTGAGTAGATCGAACTCCGCGGTTTTGCCTTCGCGTTCAAACAGCTGGCGCCGGGCGGTGTCGAGATCGAACAGCACTTCTCGCTGGGCCGGATCGCGGATGGTGCTCTGAATCCAGCCGATGGCGACACGGCGTTGGCCCTGGCTGACCGGTTCAACCCGGTGCAGGGTGGAGGAGGGATAGATCACCGCCGAGCCCGCCGGCAGTTTGTAGCGTTGTTCGCCGGCGGTGGTTTCAGTGACCAGTTCGCCACCCTCGTAGCTATCCGGGTCATCCAGGAACAGGGTGAAGGAAATGTCCGTGCGCAGCCGGCCCGGCCCCCGGCCCATTACCGGGTCATCCACGTGGTTGCCGTAGGTCATGCCGTCGCGGTAACGGCTGAACATTGGGGGCGTCATCTTGGCGGGTCTGACGGCCATCTGGAACACCGGATGTTCGGTCAGGGCCTTTTCCACCTCTGCCCGCAGGGCGCGGGCGTCGTCGTCGGCCATTTGCATCTGTTCGTTGTTCTTGACGAGGCGAGCATGCCAGCCGGCGGTCTTCCGACCGTCATCGAAGCTGCCATTGTCGAGCGCGGCGCGAACGCGTTTCAGCTGCTCGTCGCTCAAAATCTCGCCGATACACAGAATCATGGTGGGCTCCAATTCGTAATACGAATAATTTGCAAATAAGACAGTTATTGATTCATCATGCCC
This sequence comes from Marinobacter sediminum, assembly GCF_016820575.1. GTDB lineage: Bacteria > Pseudomonadota > Gammaproteobacteria > Pseudomonadales > Oleiphilaceae > Marinobacter > Marinobacter sediminum. The sequence continues at coordinate 810,497 of NZ_JAEMQH010000001.1, forward strand.
CACCGTTGACCAACCTTCAATATTACCGTCGTTGGCCAAGCGAAACGGCGGAGTTCAGACAGGAGCAACTGAATGAAAAACCAGACTGTAAAACTGTGGACCGGAATCGGTATGGCCACACTTATCGCGGGCTGCGGCACCCTGGGTGGTGAAGGCGGCGAAGGCGGAGAGCACTACGACGATCAGCTGCACGCCTCGGCCCATGGCGGCGAAGGTGGTGAAGGCGGCGAACACCACGGTGGCGAAGGCGGTGAAGGCGGCGAACACCACGGCGGCGAAGGTGGTGAAGGTGGCGAACACCATGGCGGCGAAGGTGGTGAAGGCGGCGAGCACCACGGCGGTGAAGGTGGTGAAGGCGGCGAACACCATGGCGCCGAAGCCGGCGCAGCTTTCAGCTATTTCGCGGCCGGCGGTGAAGGTGGCGAAGGCGGAGAAGGCGGAGAAGGCGGAGAAGGCGGAGAAGCCGGCAGCTCTGTTTCTTCGGTCACCTCTGACGGCGCCTATGTCGCCATGCTGCAGATGATGCAGGGGCACCTGCTGGCGGCCCGTGAGCTGATCAAATCCGGTGACGCGGCCGAAGGCCGCCCGCACCTGACACACCCCTGGGTTGAGGTTTACCCGATGGCCGAGCCGGGCCTGGAGCACCGTGGCCAGAATGCCCTGGGTGGACACCTGAAGGCACTGGCGGAAAAATCCGGTGGAATCGAGGACTGGAGTGATATCAATCAGCAGTTCCAGGCGGCGTGGGTTGCCATCGAAAAAGCGGCAAATAACGTTGGTGAAAAAGGCGTGAGCAGCGCAACCGTTTCCAAGGTCGTCCTGTCGCTGACCAAGCAGGCAGTGCTGGAATATGACGAGGCGCTGGAAGAGGGCAAGTTCGTGGCCGTGCACGAGTACCAGGACGGTCGCGGCTTTGTCCGTGCCGCCCGCGAATACCTGGACGGTCAGCAGGCGCTGCTGATACGGGACAATAAAGAGGCGTGGCGCGTAGCCAGCAAGGCTCTGGACGACCTGCAGAAAGCCTGGCCGACGGCCGTGCCGCCTGAGCAGCCGGTGATGCCGGTGTCGAATCTCTATGCCGCGCAAGCGCGCTTGGAGCTTGCTCTGGCCCCCTACCTGTTCTGATCCGCGTTACAAGACCGGGGCCATTGTGGCCCCGGCTCTTTTCTTGTTATTCCGCCCCTGAGCTGCACTTTCCAGGCTCTTGTTTCCGGGCTATTGATTGTGCTCGGAAAAGACCTTGGTCTGGCCCCTCTCATTGAACAACAAAACCTTGTAGTGATCCTTTCGGTCACCCATTTCCATGCCAGGTGAGCCCACCGGCATTCCCGGCACCGTCAGCCCCCGGACCTTCGGAGCTTCGGCAATCAGGCGTCGGACATCATCCGCGGGTACATGGCCCTCAATCACGTAATCGCCAATAAAGGCGGTATGGCAGCTCGATAATGACGGCGTCAGCCCCGCCTGCTGCTTGATTGGGTTCAGGTTGTTGGTTTCAGTCACTTCCACCTCAAAGCCATGTTCTTCCAGGTGCTTGACCCAGTCGGTGCAGCAACCACAGGAGGGTGACTTGTAGACATGAATGCTCTGGGCCGCTCCGGCAGCCAGCAGCGGCGTACTGAATCCCAGTGCTGCGGTCAGGGCAAGTCCAAGTGCTTGTGATTTCATGAGAATGTCCTTCTGCAATAGAGCGTTAGTGCTGGCTATGGTCTTGATCAGAGCTTTCGCCGGTTGACGACGATAGCCAGAACCACCAGACAGTTGCGGCCATGAGGGCGATGCCACCAGCGTTGACCATAAAGGTTTCCATCAGTTCCGCACCTCCTGTGAATTCTGATCCGATTGTGTCATTGCCTGCTCGGGGTTCTGGCCTGTCTTAAACAACCGTAACCGGTTGGCATTGGAAACCACGGTCACTGACGACAGCGACATGGCCGCCCCCGCCAGAATCGGACTCATCAGGATGCCCCACACCGGATACAACAGCCCGGCGGCGACCGGAATGCCCAGGCTGTTGTAGATAAAGGCGCCGAACAGGTTCTGGTGAATGTTTTTTACGGTCGCCCGGGATATTTCGATGGCATCCGGCACCCCATGCAGGGAGCCGCGCATCAGGGTAATCCCTGCGCTTTCGATGGCCACATCGGTGCCGGTACCAATGGCAAAGCCGACATCGGCGGCTGCCAGGGCAGGGGCATCGTTAATACCGTCACCCACCATGGCCACGGTATAGCCCTTGCCACGCATGGCGCTGACCACCTCGGCCTTGTCCTCCGGCAGTACTTCCGCCCGGTAGTCGTCAATGCCGGCTTTGGCGGAAATGGCCCTGGCGGTCGCGTCTATATCGCCAGTCACCATCATCACCTTGATACCGGCCGCGTGCAGGCGTTCGATGGCGGCCCTGGAGTCGGCTTTGATGGCGTCGGCAACACCGATAACTCCAATGACGTCGCCACCAAGAGCCAGGAACAGGGGCGTGCCGGCCTCTTCGGTAATGGCCCGGGCCTCCTCATTCAGATCCGGCAGTTCGAGCCCCTCGCTTTCCAGCCAGCGCCGGTTGCCCAGGCGCAGCGCCTGACCCTCGAAGCTGCCCCGGACGCCCTTGCCATTCAGGGCTTCGAAGTCAGTGACCTTCTCGATGACCACGCTCTGTTCACTGGCTCGGGTGACAATGGCCTCAGCCAGCGGGTGTTCGGAATGTTGTTCGAGCCCGGCGGCCAGGCCCAGTAGCCGGCCCTCATCGCCGTCTACCGCATGCACCCGGGTAACGGTCGGGCGACCTTCGGTAATGGTGCCGGTCTTGTCCAGAATCACCAGGTCGAGCTTGCCGGCCGTCTGCAGGGCATCGCCCTGGCGAATCAGGGCCCCATACTCGGCCGCCTTGCCGACACCGACCATCACCGACATGGGCGTGGCAAGCCCGAGGGCACAGGGGCAGGCAATGATCAGCACGGTGGTGGCCGCCACCATCATATGCACCACGGCCGGCTCCGGCCCGACGTTGTACCAAACCAGCGCGGCGGCGACGGCAATCAGCATGACCGTGGGTACAAACACCGAGGAAATCCGGTCAGCCAGCCGACCGATCGCCGGTTTGGAGCCCTGGGCCTTCTTCACCAGTTTGATGATCTGGGCCAGCGCGGTGTCGCTGCCAACACGGGTGGCCTCGTAGATGATGGCGCCGTGGGTGTTCAAGGTGCCGGCGGAAACGGCATCGCCCTCACCCTTGCTGACCGGCATGGGCTCACCGGTGAGCATGCTTTCATCGATCCGGGTGGCGCCCTCGGAGATCACCCCGTCCACCGGCAGCTTCTCGCCCGGACGAACCCGGATGAAGTCGCCTTTGATGACCTCCTCTACCGGGATATCCCGCTCCTCCCCCTCGCGCAGTACGCGGGCGGTTTTTGCCCGCAGGTCCAGCAGCCGCCGGACCGCTTCCGAGGTCTTGCCTTTGGCCCGCAATTCCAGGGCCTGGCCGAGGTTGATCAGGCCAATGATCATGGCCGAGGCCTCGAAATACACGTGCCGCGCCATTTCTGGTAATGCGTCCGGGATGCTGGCGACCACGATGGAATAGAGCCACGCGGTGCCGGTACCCAGGGCAATCAGCGTATCCATGTTGGCGTTATGGTGCCGGAACGCCTTCCAGGCACCGGTGTAGAAATGCCCACCGGTGGTGGCCATCACCAGCAGGGTAAGCACACCCAGCCCGAGCCAGAGGCTCTGGTTGGCCTCGGTTACCATCATAGTGCCGAACCCCATGCCCCAGACCATCAGGCCAACACCAAGGGTCAGACTCACGGCCATCTTGATCAAGAGGGTACGGTAAAGGGTGCGGTCCTCTTCCTGTCGACGCTCGTCGGCCTCATCTTCGTTCTCAATGACCCGGGCGCCGTAGCCGGCGCTCTCTATGGCCCGTACCAGTGCTTGTGGGTCGGCATGGCCGGTGGCGGTGGCGGTATTGTCGGCCAGATTCATGTGCGCCCCCGTCACCCCAGGTACTGACGTCAGCGCCTTTTCAATGGTGCTGACACAGGAAGCGCAGGTGGCCCCGCTCACCGACAGGGCAACCTGATCGCCGTTATCAGTCGAAGCGCCGGAGTCCTGGGCAGTGTCGGCCGGCTGAGCTGATGCCTCCTGGTTCTTGCAGCAACTGGCTGGTTCGGCCTGTGAGATCGGCTGGGCTGGGTACCCGGCTTCAGAAACCCGGCGCGCAGCATCGTCACGGTCAACATGGTCTGGTAGCGCTACGGTCTGCTGCTCCAGATCCACCTCAACCAGGTTCTGATCGCCAGTAATCGGCTCCAACGAGGTCCGAATCCGGTTGGCGCAGCCCTGACAGGTAGCGCCGGAAATGGACAGGGCGGTGTGCAGCGTCTTCGGCTCAGTCACGGTTGTTCACTCCTCGTTTCCGTTCACGGTCGATGGGTTCACCGTGGGCGTGTCGTCCCAATGCTCAATCAGCCGGCAGATGGTGTGGCCATCCGGCGTGCCATCGGGCATGTCCTGCCAGGCACTCAGCGCGGAGGTCATGCGTTGGCGCAGTGCCTTCAGCTCACTGATTTCCCGCTCAACGTCGGCCAGGCGCTGCTCAAAAACCTCGCGCACCATGGGGCAGGGCGAATGATGATCCTCGGCCTGATCCAGAATGGCCCGGATTTCCGGCAGCGAAAACCCAAGCTGCCGGGCCTTGCGCGCAAAACGCAGACGCCGAAGGTCGTCGGCGTCGAACTGCTGGTAGTTGTTGTCCGGATTCCGGCTCGGGTTTAACAGCCCTTCACGGGTGTAGAACCGCACGGTATCCGGATTGACGGCAGCAGCATTTGCGATGTCTTTAACTTTCATTCCTGAACCCTCTGCCTCGGCTGGCGGAGTGGCCGGTTGGGGGTGCGATAGGAAACTGTGCGGAGCCAAGGATGGCGGAGCTCAAGCGCCACAGGGATGTGCTTGAGCGGGTTTCCTATCGCACCCCCAATCGGGCACGGCATGCATAAAAATGCAGCGTATAGGAAACAATAAAACCTGTGAGCAACTCACAGGTCAACGGTTTTTTCGGAGAAGGCTTATTGGCCTTTGGAACGCAGGAAGGTACCGCAGGTCTTACACTGGTCCGGCGCCATTAGCTTGGCTTGCCAGCCGATCTTGTGGCCACAGGCCGGGCAGGCCAGTCTAAGTTGCAGCACAATGATAGGGGCAACGATCGCCGCAAGCAGCAGGCCGAGCGGCCCCCAGCTGGTGCCGCTGGACAGACCCAGCTGACTGCTGAACACCAGGATGATGATCAGGGCCAGAAAGGCGAGAATGAAATAATTGCGGTTCCAGCGCTCCCAGCGCCGGATATCGCGATCCTGTTCTGGAGTCAGGTATTTCGACGTCATAACAACTTACCCGGGGAATGTGACTCTTATGGTGGGGTTGAAGTGACGGGATTACAATTCCGAATTCACGGCAATACCCTTCAACAGCGAACCTTCAGCCATGGCGTTTTCAAGTTCTACGGCGGGAATGGGCCGACTGATCAGATAGCCCTGGGCCACATTGCAGTGATTGTTCTTCAGGAAAGCCAGTTGCTCCTCGGTTTCCACGCCCTCGGCCACCACATCCATCCCCAGATTATGGGCCAGATTGATCACCGCACGGGTAATCACCGCATCGTCGTGACGCTTGGTGACTTCATTGATGAATGACCGATCAATCTTAAGAACGTCGACCGGGAAGTCCCGCAAATACCCGAGAGAAGAATAGCCAACGCCAAAGTCATCAATGGCCAGATGCACACCCAGTTGCTGCAACCGGGACAGCTGATTCAGGTTGCGCTCGATGTTCTGGATAAACACCTCCTCGGTCAGCTCCACCTCCAGGCGTTCGGCAGGCACATTTTCGGACTCCAGCGCCTCGCGAATGTGGTCCACCAGTTCCTCATCATCCAGTTCCCGTCCCGACAGGTTTACTGCAATCCGAAGGTGCTCGTAAGGCGTGTCCTGCCACTGGGCAAGCTGGCGGCAGGCGGCCAAAACCACCCAGCGCCCAATATCGGTTATCCGGCCGCTTTCTTCTGCAAGGGGAATAAAGTCGACAGGAGAAAGCAGGCCACGACGGGGGTGCTGCCAACGAATCAGGGCTTCCACGCTGTTGATTTCACCGCGATCCAGATCCAGCTGGGGCTGGTAGAACAGCACGAATTCATCATTGCGGAGGGCCTGGCTCAGGTCCTTGTCCAGTTCAAGGCGCATGACTTCCCGATCCTGCATGCCCTCAGTGTAAAATTGATAGGCGTTACGGCCCTGATCCTTGGCCCGGTAAAGGGCGATGTCCGCGTTGCGCAACAGGGTATCGGCATCAAGACCACTTTGCGGGTACACGGCAATGCCCATAGTCGCGGTCACGTTGAGGGTTTGTCCCTGCACTTCATAGGGCGCTTCAAAGCACTGCTTGACCGCGCCCAACAGGTGGATGACGTCGTCCACGCTGTCCACCTGCTGCTGACATAACATGAACTCGTCCCCACCGGCATAGGCTACCAGAATTCGCTCGTCGCTCAGTCCATTGAGCCGCTCGGAGATCTTGATCAGCAGTTCGTCACCAAACTGGTGGCCGAGGGAATCGTTGAGCATCTGGAAGCGGTCGAGATCCAGCAATACAAGGGCAACCTGGCGCATCTGTCGGTCGGCAATGCTCAGGGTGTGCGCCAGATCATCCATGAAGAATCGTCGATTGGCGAGCCCTGTCAGGGTGTCGGTGGATTCCAGGCGGGCCACGTCTTGCTGGATAATCTTGCGTTGATCAATCTCCCGGTCCAGCTCAATGCGGGTTTTCAGCAGAGCACGATTACGCTTCAGGATCAGCTGTACCAATAGGGTGGTCAGGCTGGTCAGCAGTCCGAGCAGGGACAGCGAGGCGAAGGTCATGGCGGGCCAGTCACTGCGTTGGTTCTCAACCCACTCGTTGGTGGGGCGCAGGGTGAACGACCAGTTCAGGGTTGGCAGATTGACCGGTTCGGTGTGGGCGAAAATCTCGCTGATGCTGTCCGAGGGCGTCAGCTGATAGGTTCGGTTGTCGCCGGTGATCAGGTCGATCTGGAAGGAGTCGAGGATACGGCTGCTGAGCATTTGCTGCGCCAGCACTTCCATGCGGAAGACACCGGCAATAAAGCCATTGTTGTCTGTGCCGGTGCCGACTGGGGCATAGATTACAAAGCCTTGCCCACCCTGTTTCAAGCTGATGACGCCTGAAATGTCGGGATTGCCGGTTGCGCGGGCCGACTCCAGGTCCTGTCGGCGTTGCTCGGAAAAGGCGACGTTGAACCCAATGACATCCGGGTTGCCTGAAACGGGTTCAAGCCAACGAATAATAAAGTTTCGGTCAATCCATTCCAACGCTTGATAGACGCCGTAATCCTTGAGATAGCGCCTGGCATCGGCATTCCAGACGGACTCGGGGGTTTCCGGCATGACTTCCAGGCGCTCTGCCATGCGCTGGATGGTTTTTACGTGGATGGAGAATTCGCGTTCGAGGCCGGCGGCCATGGCTTCGGCCTGGTGTTCCAGATTGGCCGCGATTTGGCGGTTGTCCTGCTGCTCCAGGCCATGGCGGAGAACCGCAGCCAGCGTGAGAAACACCAGGAATATCAGAACCGGGAAGACGGTACTCAACAGACCTCGCGCGAGGGTTCTGGTGGCTGATGCCGGTTTGTTCACACGTTGCTCCATCGCTGAACCGTTCCGATCCCGGACGTTGGCTCGGGGCAACGATTATGGCAGAGCAATGAAGTGAGTCACAGCCTGGGAATGAAAGCGTGAACGGATTCTCATTTTTCGCTGGTTGGATCACACCGTTACTGGCGGTAGGCCCAGGCGGGGAATTTCCTGTTTGGGGCAGCGATCCATCACCGTGGTCAGGCCGGCGGCCTCGGCCCGAGCCACGCCGGCTTCGTTGATCACGCCAATCTGCAACCACAGTACGGGGATCTTGAGCGTAATGGCCTGATCAATAATGACATCGGTGCGTTCCGGTGCCAGGAACACATCCACCATGTCGACCGGCTCAGGCAGCGACGGCAAATCGGCCACCACGGTTTCACCCAGCAGCTGGCTCCCGGCAATCCGGGGGTTAACGGGCAGCACCCGGTAACCGTGTTGTTGCAGATAGACCATGACCTCGTGGGACGGGCGATTGGTCTTTTCACTGGCGCCGACCAGGGCAATAGTTCGGACATCCTCCAGGATAGCCCGGAGCTGGGCCGGTGAGTCGTGTGGCATGGCTGTTTGCTACCTGGATTGCTTAGCGATGGGCCTCGAGACAGACCGAGACTGATTCGGCATAGCGCAGCGCGTGAGGTTTATCAATTTCCACCTGCGCCCACTGCACTGCGGCGTGTTCCATGACAATGCTCAACACTTCATGAGTCAAGCGTTCGAGCAGGGCAAACCGGTTGCCGTCGACATGGTGAATGATTTGCTTGGTGATGGTGCGGTAATTCAGGGCCGCCGAGATCTCATTCTCGTTGATGGCATCGGTCGCATCGTAGGTCAGGCAGACATTGATCAGCACATCCTGCTGGTTGTTGATCTCCTCTTCCTTGATGCCAATGTAAGCTCGGAGCAGCAGGTCTTTAATACGGACCCGGGCCTGATGGTTGCCGGTTACGTCTGTCATAGCGCCTCCGTTATCCGCTTGGAATCAGCGGTTGTTACCAATGAGGTTCAGGAATTCGGTGCGGGTTGCCTGAGATTTGCGGAACTGGCCCAGCATCATCGAGGTCTTCATCCTGGAATTCTGCTTTTCGACCCCACGCATCATCATGCACATGTGCTGCGCCTCGATAACCACGGCCACGCCCTTGGCGTTGGTGACTTCCTCAATGGCCTCAGCGATTTGCCGGGTCAGGTTTTCCTGGATTTGCAGGCGACGGGCGTACATGTCGACGATACGGGCAAACTTGGACAGTCCCAGTACCCGGCCCTGGGGCAGGTAGGCGATGTGGCATTTGCCGATGAACGGCAACATATGGTGCTCGCACATGCTGTAGAGCTCAATGTCCTGAACCACAACCATTTCATCCATGGCGGATTCGAATACGGCATTGTTTACCAGGTCGGACAGGCTCTGCTGATAGCCCTGGGTGAGAAACTGCATGGCCTTGGCGGCGCGCATGGGTGTGTCTTGCAAACCTTCGCGGCCGGTGTCTTCACCAAGCCCATTAATAATGGCGCTGTAGTGGCCTGCGAGGTCGTCAAGGAGTTTGGTCATAATCGATTCCGGTCTGCTGTGTCGTACGTGGCCCAAAGCTTAAGGCAATTTGTCTGTCATCTCTACGGTTTACGAGGTGTGCCGGGGAAAAGACCACTTCCACATCTGGATTGGCTGAAACGAGGCCCCGGCTATGGCAGCCGGAGCCCGATTGTTTTACAGTTTGGGGCTGAAATATCGCCGGGGAAAAAGGATGGAGCAGGTGATGGCGGATGCCCGAAAGGCTGTGCCCAGGCACGATGAGGGCACCCTCGAGGGGTGGCAGCAGGGAGGCAAGTGGTTCAAGTACGAGGGCAATGCCATTTTCAGCCGTATGGCCGGTCAGGGCGAGCCCCTGGTTTTACTGCACGGCTTTCCCACTGCCAGTTGGGACTGGAGCCGGGTATGGCCCATGCTGACCCAGCAATACAGTGTCCTGACCCTGGACCTGCTGGGCTTTGGATTCTCCGACAAGCCCGTCAATTACCCCTACAGCATTGAGGATCAGGCCGACCTTGTTCAGGGCTGGATAGAGGGGCTTGGACTCAGCTCTGTGCATCTGTTCGCCCACGACTACGGTTGCAGTGTGACCCAGGAGTTGCTGGCGCGGGAACAGGAAGGCGCACTGCCGTTTGCCATTGCCAGTGTCTGTTTCCTGAATGGCGCCCTTTTCCCGGAAGTGCATCACCCGCTGCTTATTCAGAAACTCCTGCGCAGCCCTCTGGGTGGTTTGATCAGCCGCGGTCTGACTCGCCGGAGTTTTGAACGGAGTTTCCGACGCCTGTTTGGCAGCCAGAATCCGCCCGACCAGAGTGACATGGAGGACTTCTGGCATCTGCTGACCTACAACAATGGCCGTGGCATCCTGCACAACTTGATTCATTTCATGGAAGAGCGGCGTTGCCACCGCAACCGCTGGGTACGCGCCCTGCAAAACGCCAGCCAGCCAATGCGGCTAATTTCGGGCACTGCGGATCCGGTCTCCGGAGCGGCCATGGCGCGGCGCTATCGCGAGCTTATTGCCGATCCGGATGTCGTCAGTCTGAGGAATATCGGGCACTACCCTCATTTTGAATGCCCTTGGGATGTCTTCGGGGCCTACCGGGAATTTCGCAAGCGGGTGAGTTGAGCCCCTTACTCGGTCAGGTTGCCGCTGAATTCTGTGTGTGTCGGGCCACATGTGCGGATGGTCGTTGTGCGTTCACCACCTGGTTGCGGCCCCGGGATTTCGCCAGGTACAGGGCCTGGTCGGCCCGATTCAGCCAGACTGACCAGGTTTCACCCTGGCTTACTTCAGCCACGCTGGCACTGGCGGTTAGCTTGATGTCATTCATGAACGGACGCGCGCTGATGCTGGCCAAAAGCTCATGGGCCAGGGTGTCGGCGTCCCGCTGCCGGGTCTCGGGCAGCACGATCATGAATTCCTCGCCCCCGATCCGAAACAGCTGGTCGCTGTCCCTGAGCCGTTTACGCAGCCGCGTCGCCATTTCTTGAAGTATCTGATCGCCCGCCTGGTGTCCCCACCGATCGTTAATGGCCTTGAAGAAGTCCAGATCCAGTAGCACCAGGCTAGATACCCGCTCGTATCGCTCCCGCATCTGGATTCGCGTGTTCAGAATGTCGGCCAGTTGGGACCGGTTCAGACAGCCGGTCAGTGGGTCAGTGGTGGCGAGCCATGTCAGTTCTTGCTGAAGTTTGCCGACCAGCCAGGCAAAAACCATGGCGAAGGTGCAGGTCAGTCCCAGGGATACGGTGACGCGCCAGAATTCGGCCTCTGGTAGGTAGGAAAAAGTAATCAAGGCCATCACGGTAATGAACACGATATTGCTGGCGATGGCTTCGCGGAGCGGGAGCAGGAAAAACAGGGCAGTGGCCGCCGGATAGGCCCAATACAAACCCGAATGGCCGTTAATCACAGTGGAGTAGCCTGCGGCAACCACAGCAAGGAGCGGAAAAAGTCGGCCCTTCAGGAAGTAAGTATTGCGAAATCGGAGGAAGCCGATGACCAGCAGCGCGTTTAGACAGAACAGCACCAGAAGGGCGGACAGCAGGTGATGCTCCTTCTGCCATTGCACCCAGATCAGCGGTGCGATCGCAATAAACGCCCAAAAATGCAGGTGATACATCAGTTGCCGCTTGAAACCGAGGACGGCAAGCGCCGGGTTTCTGGCAAGCTGGTCAGGTGGGGAAAAAACGTTCAAAGCTTGCTCCTGCTGCCTAGAGAGTTCCCGAAGCTTCCGATGATGATCTTGGCAAAGGATACCATGAAGTTTGCGGCAAAAAAGCAAGCAGTGTACTTTTAGGCGACACATGGATAGAGCCAGTTGGCCGCTGCCCCGTTGCTTCGTTAAACTGCGCGCACTGACCACAGGGAATACATCATGACTGCTATCCACACCCGGCCGCCAGCATTAACCATTCGCGCCGGTCGCCGCGCCTTGCAGCGCCTGAAAGACAAACCGCTGAGCCCAGAAGACGTGCACGTGGTGCCCGGGGCCGCCGGCGGCCCCAAGGCGCTGGGGCTCAGCGGCCTGGACAAAGCGATCTTCGGCGACTGGCTGCCCCGGGTGCCCCAGGAACGCTCGTTGATTGGTTCGTCCATTGGCAGCTGGCGCTTTGCTGCCGTCGCTTCCTCCGACGATCCCAAGGCTCAGCTGGCGAAACTGGCGGAGCTGTACACTTCCCAGCGGTTTGCCAAGGGCGTCAGCGCGGCAGAAGTCAGTCGCAAGAGTGTGTTGTTCCTGGAAACGCTGCTGGCCGGTTGTGAGGATTACATCCTCAACCATCCCTGGTATCGGTTGAACGTCGTAGTGGTTCGCAGTCTGGGCATGCTCGAGCACGATACCCGGGGCCGGCTCAGTCTGGGGCTGATGAACGCCATCAGTGCCAACATGGTCAGCCGCCGTCACCTGGGCCGGTTCATGGAGCGGGGAATTCTGCACGACGCTCGGCTCAAGGCGCCGGTCTCCAAGCTGATTGATTTCCCGAGCCACGAAGTGACCCTGACCCGTGACAACCTGTTGCCGGCCCTGTTGGCGTCGGCGTCTATCCCCATGGTGATGTCCGGGGTTCGCAATATTCCGGGCGCACCGGAGGGCGTGTATCGGGACGGCGGACTGCTGGACTATCACCTGGATCTGCCCTATGAGCAGCCCGGAGTGATTCTGTACCCGCACTTCACCGATAAGGTGGTGCCGGGCTGGTTTGACAAGACGCTACCCTGGCGCCGTGGCGATGCCACCCGGCTGCAGGACGTGGTATTGGTGGCGCCGTCGAAGGAATACCTGGATACCCTCCCGGACCGCAAGCTGCCGGACCGGAAGGATTTCGAGACTTACGTGAATAATGACCAGGGCCGGGAGCGGGCCTGGCGCAAGGCGATTGCCGAAAGCGACCGCCTGGGTGATGAGTTCATGGAACTGACCGAAACCGGCAAGCTGACCGAGGTGCTGCGCCCGCTCTGAGCCTCAGGCCGAGACCGGGCGCCGTTCCGGTAGACCGGTCGTGATCAGCGCAGCCAGGGCGATCAGCGCGGCGGACAGCCACAGGCAGGCCTCAAGGCCATAAACCTGGTAGACCCAGCCCGACAGCACCGTGCCCAGCAGGCGGCCGGCGGCGTTGGACATGTAATAGAAGCCAACGTCCAGGGAGACACCATCGCCGCGAGCATAGCTGACGATCAAGTAGCTGTGCAGGGACGAGTTGATGGCGAACAGCACACCGAACAGCAGCAGCCCGCCAACGACCGCCACCTGCGGTGATACTCCGGTGATCAGCCCCAGGGCAATGGCCGCCGGAACCACCGCCAGTAGCGCGGCCCAGAGCACCGCCGGCAGGCGCCCCGCCTGATCGCCGGTGATGCGTGGTGCCAGGGTCTGCACGATACCGTAGCCAATGACCCAGCTGGCCATGAAACCACCCACCTGCCAGAAATCCCAGCCGAACACCGTGTGCAGGTAAACTGGTAGGGCCACCACGAACCAGACGTCCCGGGCGCCGAACAGGAATAGCCGGGCACCCGAGAGCAGGTTGATCGGACGGCTCTTGGACAAGATGTCGGTGAACTTGGGCTTGGCCTTGCTCTTGCCAAGCTCCTGCTGCAACAGCACCAGACTGGACAGCCAGATCAGCACCAGCACCGAGGCCATGGCAATAACGGCACCCTGGAACCCGATCGCCATCAACAGCACTCCGCCCAGAAAGAAGCCCACGCCTTTGAGGGTATTCTTGGAGCCGGTCAGGAGTGCCACCCAGCGATAGAGCTTGCCTTGCTCGGCATCTGAGACCAGCAGTTTGATGCCACTCTTGGCCGACATCTTGTTCAGGTCCTTGGCGATACCGGACAGCGCTTGGGCCGCCATGACCCAGGGTACTGTTAAGGCGGCGGCTGGCACGGCCAGCATCGCCAGCGCAACTATCTGCAGCAACAGGCCCAGATTCATGGTGCGATTGAGGCCCATGCGCGCGCCCAGGTAGCCGCCGAGCAGATTGGTGACCACCCCGAAAAACTCATAGAAGACAAAGAGCAGGGCAATTTCCAGCGGTGAGTAGCCGAGCTGGTGGAAATGTAGCACCACCAGCATTCTCAGGGCGCCGTCGGTCAGGGTAAAGGTCCAGTAATTTCCGGTAATGACCAGGTACTGTCGGATGGCGGTCGTCATCTCAGGCAGTGCCCACCTTGCGCACAAGTTCGGCGGTCCGGTTGGCGTAGCCCCATTCATTGTCGTACCAGGCATAGAGTTTTACCTGGGTTCCATTGACCACCATCGTCGACAGCGCATCAATGATCGAGGAGCGGGGGTCGGTACGGTAGTCGATGGACACCAGTGGCCGTTCCTCGTAGCCCAGAATCCCGTTCAGTTCGCCTTCGGCGGCTTCTTTCAGCAACCGGTTGACGGTGTCCCGGTCCGTTGGCGTGTCAACTTCGAACACGCAGTCGGTCAGAGAAGCGTTGGTGAGGGGGACACGGACCGCGTGCCCGTCCAGCCGGTCCTTCAGTTCCGGAAAGATCTCGATGATGGCGGTGGCGGAGCCGGTAGTGGTTGGAATCAGTGAGCTGCCGCAGGCCCGGGCCCGGCGCAGGTCTTTGTGAGGGGCGTCGATGATGGTCTGGGTGTTGGTCAGGCTGTGAATGGTGGTGATAGAGCCGTGCTTGATGCCCAGTTGTTCGTGAATCACCTTGACCACCGGCGCCAGGCAGTTGGTGGTGCAGGACGCGGCGGTGACGATGCGATCGGTGGACGGATCAAACAGGTCATCGTTCACCCCCATAACCAGATTCTTGGCGCCCGCTTCCTTCACCGGTGCCGTGACTACTACCCGTTTGACGCCCTGATTCAGGTAGTCCTGCAGAACATCGACTTTCTTCATCACACCACTGGCTTCGATGACCACGTCACAGCCGGACCAGTCGGTCTCGGCGATGGTGCGGTTGTGAGTCACCCGGATACGTCGGTCGTCGATCACTATATGAGTGCCGTCGACGCCGGCGTCCCGATCCCAGCGGCCATGGATACTGTCGAAGGTGAGCAGGTGAGCCAGGGTTCCGGCATCTGCCCCCGGATCGTTAATGGCCACAAACTCAACGTCTGGCCAGTCCCAGGCGGCACGCAACGCCAGCCTGCCAATTCGACCAAAGCCGTTAATGCCTACTTTGATGGTGCTCATGTTCAGTGCCTCCTAAATAGCGCTGGGCCAGGGTTTTCGTTGGTCAGGAAGAGGTTGGCTTTGGAAACCAGTGTCGGGTCCGGTTAGCGAAGGCCACCAGCGACAGCATAACCGGAACCTCCACCAGAACGCCGACCACGGTCGCCAGGGCCGCGCCCGAGGTCAGCCCAAACAGGCTAATGGCGACCGCAACCGCCAATTCAAAGAAATTTGACGTTCCGATCAGCCCGGCCGGCGCCGCTATGTCGTGCGGCAGCCGCATTTTACGGGCGGCCAGATAGGCAATGATGAAAATACCGTAGCTCTGGATCAGCAGCGGTATCGCGATCAGCCCAATGGCGACCGGGTTGTCGAGGATGCGTTCGGCCTGAAGCCCGAACAGCAGGGCGACGGTCGCCAGCAACCCGAGCACGGTGGTCGGTTTGCTGTGGTGCAGCCAGTCTTCCAGCCGCTGCTTGCCCTGCCTTAAAAGATAGCGTCGGGTCAGGACGCCGGCAATGAGGGGGGCGACTACGTACAGAAGAACCGACAGCAACAGCGTCTGCCAGGGTACGGTGATGGAAGACAGGCCCAAGAGCAACGCGGCAATCGGCGCAAAGGCAAAGATCATGATGATGTCGTTCACCGACACCTGCACCAGGGTATAGGCAGCGTTGCCCCGGGTCAGCTGGCTCCATACGAACACCATGGCGGTGCAGGGTGCGACCCCAAGCAGAATCATACCGGCGATGTATTCGGTGGCGGTGGCCGGATCAATCATCCCCGCGAACAACACCTTGAAGAACAGCCAGCCGAGGGCGGCCATGGTGAAGGGTTTGATCAGCCAGTTCACCACCAGTGTCAGCACCAGCCCGCGCGGCTCGCGGCCCACCTGCCGGATCGCCGAAAAGTCGATCTGGACCATCATCGGGTAGATCATCGCCCAGATGAACACGGCAACAACCAAGTTCACGTGTGCGTAGGTCAGGTTGGCTATGACCTCGTAGACGCCCGGAAACAGGCTGCCGGTGGTCATGCCCAGAACAATGGCCAGGCCAACCCAGACACTGAGGTAACGTTCGAACAGGCCCATTACGCGCCATCCGTGTTGCTTGGGCGGGTTCTCTGGTAGCTTGCTTCAGCGCTCATTTATATCCTTAAAATCGCATATGCTAAAAAGTGAATATACGATAACCGGCAATGACTGCCCAGGCAAGTGCCTTTCTGGAATTGTCTATACTGCCTCTACCTGAGGGCAAGATTGTTACCGGAGGTGGTATGAGTGATGACAAGGCGCTGGTTGCCAGTAAGACACCCTATTCCGTGCTGGTTGAGGCGGGCAAAAACTACCTGTGGTGCGCCTGTGGCCGCAGCCAAAGCCAGCCGTTTTGCGATGGCTCCCACAAGGGCACTGGGTTCAGCCCAGTAAAATTCACCGCGGAAAAAAAGGCGTGGGTCTGGTTCTGCGGTTGCAAGCAGACCGGTTCAGCGCCTTTGTGCGATGGCACCCACAAGACCCTGACTTAGGGAATTCATGCTAGGGGTGGGGCACGGCGCTGAGGCGGAAGCCGCTCAGGCCATGCACCGGATCGGTCAGTGCCAAAATCCGGAGGGTGACCTCGACGGTGCTCTCGCCGTCGCCGTGATGCAGCGGCACGTCAATGCGTTCGATGGATTGATCGGCGCGAGCGGCGTTCAATGCCCGTCTAAAATTCTCTCGGCAGTTTGCCACCATCAGTTTTTCAAAGGGTTGGCCGGCGAGATCGGCCGGTGCCCGTTCCAGAAAATCAGCGAGTTGCGGCGAAATAAAACCAATGTGGCCGGTTTCGTCGAGTTCACCAATGATCGCTCCGGACAGTGCCACCAGATCTCGGCTGCGTTGCTCACTGTCATCAAGAGCCCGGCGCAGGATGGTCTTCTCGACCTGTAGGTTGTTCACTTGCTGGTCAAAGCCCGCTTCCCGAAGCTCCATTTCCCAGATCTGTTTCGCCTTGGTATGCAGTCGGCCGCATTGCACCAACGCCAACACCGTTGCCACCAGGGTCAGGCAGCCGCCAGCCAGCCAGACGTTTCTGAGTGCGGTATTGGAGGCCTGCTCAAGGAGCGCCCGGGCTGGCACCGTGGTCAGCATCCAGCTGAAATTCTTCGAACTGATTTCGGTACGCAGAGCCAGGGTGGGGTCAATGGGGCCTTGGGTTCGAATCTCGAACAGTGGGCGCTTGGTGTGTCTTGCCAGGGTATCAACTCGGATACCGAGGTTGGGCGTTAGCGCATTGCTGAATACCGCTTGTAGCCAGTCCCGGGTTGCGCGCTGCGCTAAAGTATCGTCGCTGACCTGGCCCGGGGCTCTGGCGAGCAACAGATTAACCAGGGCCTGGTGTTCGGCCTGGTAGTGGGCCTCGGCCAGTTGGCGGGCCCGGTGTGATTCCTGATGGGCAGTAAACGCGGTGGAGGCTACGCCGACGATTAGAATAACCAATGGCACCCACAGGCCTGGCCAAAGGCGGGGCCGACTGGTTGGGTGAGTCGATGTGCTGTCCATGCGCGTCTTCCCGAGTCATGGCGGTGGAGTGCCATACTCACTTAGTAGTGTCCCTTCACTTTAGACCAGTCATTGGTAGCTGGGAAATTCTCAAATCCGGGCTTTGCCGGCGGTGCCGTAAACCAGCAGGAAGGTCAGAAACGCGGTCACTACCGCGGAAGGGCCGGCCGGCGTGTCCAGGTACCAGGACAGGCTCAAGCCTCCGGTAACCGCGACGAAACCGAACATCATCGCCAGACCGACCATGTGCTCCGGACCGTGGGCCAGTCGTCGGGCGGTGGCAGCAGGAATGATCAGCAGAGCCGTAATCAGCAGGACACCCACGATTTTCATCGCCACCGCGATGACCACGGAAAACATCAGGACCAGGACCAGGCGCAGACGCTCCACCGGCAGGCCTTCCACCCGGGCCAGTTCCGGGTGAATGGTGCTCATCAGCAGACCATGCCAGAGCGTGGCCAGCAGGGTCAGGATCACTGCGGCACCGCCATAGATCCAGAACAGGTCGGCACGGCTCATGGCGAGCAGATCGCCAAACAACAGGCCGGTGAGATCCACCCGGACGTCAGGCATGAAACTGAGTGTGACCAGACCTATGGCAAGGGCGCTGTGGGCGAGGATGCCGAGCAAGGTGTCGGTGGCGAGGGCGCGGGTTCGGGAAAACAGCACCAGGGCGATGGCCAGCACCATGCAGGTCAGTACCACGCCAACGTGCAGCGGCACGCTGATCAGGAAGCTCAGGGCAATACCGAGCAAGGCCGAGTGTGCCAGGGTATCGCCGAAGTAGGCCATCCGGCGCCAGACCACGAAGCAGCCCAGGGGCCCGGCTACCAGGGCCACGCCCAGGCCGCCGATCAGCGCCCGCCAGAAAAAGTCGTTCAGCACGGCGTCAATGATGGGCATGGCCGGAGCACTCCTGATGGTCGATAACGGACGAACTCGGTTCGCTTTCCACCACGTCGCCGTGGAGATCATGGCGGTGGTTGTGGTGGTGATGGTAAACCGCGAGGGATTCCGCCACCCGAGGGCCGAAGGTTTCGATGAAAGCCGGATCGTGGGAAATATCGGCCGGGTGGCCGCTGCAGCAGATGTGCTGGTTCAGGCAGATGACCTTATCGGTGGCGGCCATGACCAAGTGCAGGTCGTGGGAGATCATAATGATGCCGCAGTTGAGTTCGTCACGAAGCTGGCGGATCAGTTCGTACAGCGCGGCCTGGCCATTGATGTCGACGCCCTGGGCCGGTTCGTCCAGTACCAACAGGTCAGGTTCCCGGACCAGGGCCCGAGCCAGCAACAGCCGTTGCTTCTCACCACCGGACAGGTGATGCACAGAGGCATCCAACAGGTGGCCAACGCCGGTTTTCTCCAAGGCTGCCTGGCATTCTGGCAGCGTCCGCCCGGTCAGCATCATGAAGCGTTTGACGCTCAGGGGTAGGGTCGATTCCAGGGCAAGATGCTGGGGGACGTAGCCGATCACCAGTTTGCGGGACAGGGTGACTTCACCACTGGAGGCTTTCTGAAGGCCCAGTATGGCCCTTATCAGGGTGGTTTTCCCGGCGCCGTTAGGACCAATAATGGTAATGATATCGCCCCGGTGCACGGTCAGGTTGACGCGATCGACCACCAGTCGGTCGTCAAATTCCACCGTGACCTGGTTCAGGGTTGCCAGTAATTCACTCATTGCCCGGCGCTCCTGTTTCGTCTTGTTCGCTTTGGCAGCGCGGGCATAGACCGGCGATCTCCAGGGTGACGTCATCCAGTGCGAAGGATTCGGCTTCAGCGGCGACCTTGATGGCCCCGGATACCGACGGCGCGGTCAATTCCAGAACGTTGCCGCAGCCCTGGCAGATCAGAAACATACCGGTGTGGTGTTCACCCGTGTGGGTGCAGCCAATAAAGGCGTTGAGTGAGGCAATGCGATGGACCAGGCCATTCTGCTGCAGAAAATCCAGCGCCCGGTAAACCGTTGGCGGTGCGGCGTTGTGACCGTCGTCGGACAGCTGGGCCAGGACATCGTAGGCCCCCAGCGGCTTGTGGGATTGCCAGATCAGCTCCAGCACCCGCTCCCGTGTGGGCGTCAGGCGAACGTTACGATCCTGGCAGATGGTGCGGGCGTCAGTGAGCGCCTGGGTGACACAGGTATCGTGGTTGTGCGGGCGATAGGGCAGTGCGCGGGCAGACATAGCGGGAATCCGGAAAAGTTTGCAACATTATAACATTTCCGAAAATCCCCGCCATGGTACAGCAGGCTCAGGGGCGAGATTCGTTGGCCAGACCTTCGAGGTATTCCAGGTTGGGGATCCAGGCGTTGTCGCCGTCGACCTCGACCTGCATCAGATCGGCCGGTCCGGCTTCGCCGTCCAGTTGTTTGATCTGGCTGTCAGTGAGGCGGGCCTGGCTGGGAATACCCTGGGTGACCAGGGCAATGAACGGAAGCCGCTGGTGGTGCTCGCCGATGGTGTTAAGCACCACAATGCGTCCCCGATTGGCGCCGGGAACACTGAGGCTGCCGCCATTGGCGGCGTCGTAGGAAATCACCGGTAGTTGCAAACCGCGCCAGTCCAGAAAGCCTACCAGCCATTCCGGCGTGTCGGTCCCTGCGGAGGAACTGGCGTAATCCACCACCTCGGCAATGGAGACGTTCGGAAGTAACAGTTGCCGCTCGCCCATGGGGATCATAACGCAGGAGAGTGTCTGGCTGTTGTCGTTCATTGCTTGTGTCCTCAGGCGGAGTCCCGTTTGTGCCGGCCTTTGAGCAGGCACGATTCTTCAATGGTTTTGACCAGCTCCCGGGCCAGTTCTTCCGGTGTGCCACTGAGCGTGGAGCAGCCGGTGGCGGCAACCGAATCCGGCATTGAGCTGTTACCGCAGCTGGTGTGCTCCTGCACCCATATTCGGCTGCCGTAGGCTCTCAGCATGGGCGCAGCGATGGCGCCATCGTTGCCCATGCCAGAAAACAGGATAGCATGGCAGCGTGCACCGTAATGGTCGGCGACGTTCAGCAGAACCTGGTCGATGGAGGGCCCATAAGGGCCGGGCCAGGGACTGCTTAATTCGGTCAGCGCCCCGGCGGCGTCCACTCGCCACTCGTGGTCCACCGGCATCAGCACCACATCGCCATTCTGAACGCGGTAGCCCTCTTCGGCTCGCTTCAGGGCGTAATGAGAGTGGCGACCCAGAACTCGGGTCAGTACCTCGGTGAAGTTGTTGTCGATGTGCTGGGCATAAATAAAGCCAATGGGCAGGCCCGGTGGCAGGTGATCGAGAAACGACTTGACCGCCGAGGGCCCACCCAGCGAGGCGCCGAGAACCCAGATTTCCTCGGCAACAGAGCCTGGGGCGGCGGGTGTTATCCAGTGCGGCAGGGTGGGCGGCGTGGCGGTTGCCGGTACCTGGACTTCCAGCTGCTCGATGCTGGCTTCGGAATCCAGCTCTTCAAGGTCGCCGAGCTGATCTTCCAGCTTGCTCAGCAACCGGCGTTCCCAACGGAAGTAATCGGTGCCGCCGGGCTTGGGCGCCGGATCCAGGCCAAACAGCACGGGTGCGTCGGTGTTTTCCAGCAAGTGATCGAACAGTGCCGGGTGATCGGCTTCGTCTTCCAGCGTCACCAGCCAGAGGCCGGCCGCCGGAAAATCGGGGTAACCCAGCAGGCGCTCCGGATCTCCCGAGAAGCAGATATCGAGACCGACCTTGGCCGTTGCTGCCTGCAGCCGATGCCGCTGCAGCACAATATCCGAGATTATCCCGACTCTGGGCCGGCCACACTGGCCGGCCATCACTGGTTACCGGTCAGCCGTTTGATGGTCTCAAGCAGCTCGGTTTCCTGGAACGGCTTGCCCAGGTATTCGTTTACGCCGATGGCCATGGCCCGCTCCCGGTGCTTCTCGCCGGTTCGGGAGGTGATCATGCAGATCGGTGTCTCCCGCAGGTTGTCGTCGTGGCGAACAAAGCTGGCCACTTCGAAACCATCCATCCGCGGCATTTCGATATCGAGCAGGATGACGTCCGGCTTGTGGTCTTGCAGTTGCGCCACCGCATCCAGGCCGTCTTTCGCCAGCACCACTTCCATGCCGTTTCGTTCCAGCAGGCGCGAGGTGACCTTACGCACCGTGACCGAGTCATCCACCACCATGACGGTGGTGACCCGCTCTTCGTAGCGTTCCGCTTCACGGGCTTTCTCGAGGCTGGCCAGACGTTGACGCTCGGACAGGATGTCGGAACGGATCATCGCCGGCAGGTCGAGAATCACCACCACGTTACCGTCACCAAGAATGGTCGCACCGGATACGCCGCGGACGGAGCTGAACTGGGGTCCGAGGGATTTAACCACGATTTCGCGGCTACCCATCAGGTGGTCCACCTGCAACGCCATGGGCTGTTCCGCGCCCCGTACCAGGATCACCGGCAACGGCAGGGCCTGACCCTGGAGTTTCGGCTGGTGATCACTGTTCAGCAGGTTGCCCAAATACTGCAGCCGGTATTCCTGACCGGCGTACTCGTACATCGGCGCGTCCGGCTTGTAGTATTCCTCCAGCTCGTAGGTGCTGACCCGAACAATGCCCTCGATGGTGTTGAGAGGGATAGCGTAGAAGTCTTCACCGGTTGATACCATCAACGCGCGGTTGACCGATACCGTAAACGGCAGGCGCACGGTAAAGGTGGTGCCGCGGCCAGCGGCGGAATCTATATCCAGACTGCCGCCGAGCTGTTTGATTTCACTGGCGACCACGTCCATGCCGACACCGCGGCCGGAGATCTGGGTCACCTGCTGGGCGGTGGAGAAGCCGGGTTGCAGGATGAACTGCAGGATTTCCCGCTCGGTGAGGTCTTCGTCCGCACGCATCATATTCTGGCGGATCGCCTTGTCGCGAATGACATCGGACGGAATGCCCTTGCCGTCGTCCATCATCCGCAGCACCACGTCACCGCCTTCGCGGGTCAGTGACAACACCACTTCACCGGTTTCCGGCTTGCCGTGGGCCTTTCGATCCGCCGGCGTCTCAATTCCGTGGTCGAGGGCATTCCGGAGCATGTGCTCCAGTGGTGCAATCATCCGTTCGAGGATGTTGCGGTCCATTTCGCCTTCGGCGTTGCGGACATCAAAGTCCACTTTCTTGCCCAACTCACCGCTGATCTGGCGAACGATACGACGCAGACGCGGCACCATCGAGGCGAACGGAATCATGCGGGTCTTCATCAGACCTTCCTGCAGTTCCGTATTGATCCGCGACTGCTGCACCAGCAGGGTTTCGGTATCACGAACCCGGTCGGACAGTGTCTCGCGCAGGTCGGCAAGGTCCGACGAGGATTCGGTCAGGGCCCGGGACAACTGCTGGATAGAGGAGTAGCGGTCCATCTCCAGCGGGTCGAAGTCGTCGCCGTAGTCAGGGCCGTGTTCTTTCTCGGCACTGAACAGGATCTGGGCTTCGGTTTCGATTTCCATGCGGCGCAGCTGCTCGCGCAGACGCTCGATGGTGGCGGCCATTTCGTCCAGGGTATGGCCGAAGTCACTGGTCTGGGTTTCCAGGCGGCCACGGGTGATACTGGTTTCACCCGCCAAGTTAACCAGTTCGTCCAGAAGAGGGGCCGAAACCCGGATGGTTTCCTGGGCCGCGCGCTGACTATCGGCCGCCTTTTTGCGGGCTTTCGCCCCCAGCTTCGCCGGCGGTTTGGCGGGCTTGGGCAGGTTTGAATCCGGAGCCTTGGCTTCAGTTGCCGTCGCCTCAGGATGCGCGGTCGATGCTGGTGGCTGGGCCGATTCCGGGGCTGGCTCGGGTGCCGGGGTCGGCTCCGGTGCGGTGTCACCGGATTCGAAGCGTTTCCGGATGTCCGCCACCATGGCGATGATGGTGTCGTGATCCTGGGTAATACTCTGCCACTGGCTTGCGTTGGGGGCATTGCCGCCAAGGTCAATCAGCCGGGTTTCCAGGCTGTGGGCCTTATCTCCCAGCTGAGCCAGTTGTGATAGGCGGGCGCCCCCTTTCAACGTATGCAGCGCCCGCTGGGCTTCCTGATTGAAGGTATGGTTGGACGGCTCTTTGTGCCAGTCGTCCAAAAGCTGCTCGAGCTGGTCCATGATTTCGCCAGCTTCTTCCAGGAAGATTTCCAGAACTTCCGGGTCCACTTGCTGCTCGGCCTCAGCTGGCTCAGGCTGTGCCGCTCCGGTGTCGGCTGCCGCCACATCGTGGGCAGTTTGCAAGGCCTCAATCAGTGCGCTGTCGGCTTCCGGCTGTTTGCCATCCTCCAGGGTGATGAGCATGGCTTTCAGCGAATCCAGAGCGCGCCCACTCAATGCCAGCAGAGCCTGCTGGTTGTTGGAACCGGCAATCAGTGGATCCAATGCATCAGCCCAGGCCTCAGCCAGGTCCGCGATCGGATCGACATCTGAAAGGCGGGCGCCACCTTTCAGGGTATGCAGTTCCTGTTGCAGCTGGGTCACACCGGACAGCTCATCCGGCTCCTCGCGCCACTGTGCAAGACACTCGCCGATGGCACTGTGGATTTCCAGGCCTTCGTCCAGGAAGATACCAATCAGATCGTCGTCATTGGCGTTGGCGAGCGGCTCAGTGATGGCGGACAGCTCGTCCGCATCGGCTTCGGTTTCGACGTCATGCTCTGGTTCGGCCGAGGCCTGGACGGCCCCGAACCCATCGGACTCGGGCTCAGACTCTGGCTCCGCCCGTGTTGGCTCTTCGGTCAGCGTCTCGCCGCGCAGGATGGCCTGCACCTTGGCCACCAGTTCTTCTGCTGGCGGGCAAGGCTTCTGGGTGGCAACCTGCTCAACCATCTGTGCCAGCCGGTCGTGACAGGCAAACAGCAGGTTGTTCATGTCGTCGCTGGCATCCAGCTGACCTTCGGCCACTTTTTCGAACAGGTCTTCAAGGACGTGGGTCAGGTCGCCAATCGCCTCGACGCCCGCCATGCGTGCACCGCCTTTCAGGGTATGCACGTCGCGCTGCAATTCTGCGGCTACGGTTCGGTTGGATGGGTCTTCGCTCCAGGTGTGCAGCGCACTGCCGGTGGAATTGATCAGGTCGTAGGCTTCTTCCAGGAAGATGCCCACCAGTTCCGGGTCCAGGTGAGATAGATCGGCAATGTTGTCGTCGGGCGAGAGGTCCTGGCTTGGTGCTGGTTCCTCTTCCTCTTCAAGGTCCGGGACCGGCAGCGCCTCTTCTTCCGCTGGCGTATCAGATGCCGGGCTGACGTCGGTAACCGGGCGGGAACCGCTGGCGGTGTCCATGTAGGCCTGGATTTCACCGATCAGATCCGGGGCCGGGCGAGGTGTTTCTGAGGCCTGCAATGCCTCGACCATACCGGCAAGACGATCGTGTGCCCGGAACAACAGATCAGACAGGTCGTCATTGACCGACAGCCGCTGCTCAGTCAGGCCTTCAAACAGGTTTTCCAGCTCGTGGGACAGGTCGCCGATGGAGGGGATGTCCGCCAGGCGTGCCCCGCCTTTCAGGGTATGCAGGTCTCGCTGCAGTAATCGCAGTAAATCCAGGTTGTGAGTGCTTTCGCTCCAGTTCTGCAGTGCGTCCGCCGTGCTGTCGATGAGCTCGATGGCTTCTTCAAGGAAAATTTCCGCGAGCTCCTGGTCCAGCTCGTCGTCGGATTCATCGGCGTCGGATGGTGCGGTCTCCTCGGCTACCTCCTGCGGTACTTCAGCCTCCGAGACGGCCGGCTCGATCTCTTCGAGGTCCAGGCCAAGATCGATGGCTTCCAGGTCTTCGGTGAACTCCTGGTTGATGGCTTCGGCCAGTTCACTGGCCTGCTCGGGCTCCTGAATCAGAGTTTCCAGGCGAGCCAGGATGTCGTCGCTGGACTCGGTCGCGAGTCCGGCGGCAACCTGATCCATGGTGTTGATCAGCTGTTCCTGGGCATCGCGTACGGTCTCGATAAACGCTTCATCCGGCGTTGCCTGCTCCGAGGCAGCGGCCTTGTCGTAGGCCTCTTTAAGCGCGCCAGAAAGCGAGGAGACGTCGTGCAAGCCGGCGTCGGCGGCGCCCTCAGTCAGTTGTCCCAGTTCCGTCCGCAAGGTGTTGAGCGACTCGGTTTCCTGAGGGTTGCTGGCCCACTGATCGAGAATGTGGTCGGCGTCCAGAACGATGTCCAGGCCTTCGTTCAGGAACAGCTGCACCAGCTGCGGCGGCGCCTCCGGTGTCGGTTCGTCGCTGCTGGCGTCACGGGGGCGGTGCAAGGTCTCGTGGGAGAGCCGATCCAGTTTCGCCAGGAACGCGTCGGTACCCGGAAGGGGCGCCTGAGGATTGATCCGGATTTGGGCCAGGCCTTCGGTCAGGAAGCCGCAGGCATCAGCGATGCAGGACACCACTTCGCGATCAGCACGTTTGTTCTGGGCCCGGGATTCCTTGACGAAGCGCTCAAGTGGCGTGATCACCGCGGCAATCGGCGCGATGCCCGCTGTATGGGCACTGCCCTTGAGGGTGTGTAGGGCCCGGGAGAGATCGTCGGTGTAGGAAACCGAAGTCTTGTCACCGGCTGCCGCAAGGTAATCCTTGAGCGTTTGCAGGTGGGTCTCGGTTTCGCTCTCGAAGATATCGAGCAGCACCGGGTCGACGTCGGCGTCATTGCGGCCGGCTTCAGTCGTATCAGTAATATCGGTAGGCTCAACCTCGGTCTCGGAGGTGGGCATGCTGCTGGCATCGGGAATTTCACCGTTGGCCAAGGCATTGGCGCGAGCCTGAAGAGCACTGGTGTCGCTGCTTGGCGCCCGGCGTTTCTCGAAATCCTCGACCAGGGCCGGTAGAGCCGCGGTGACTTCTTCCAGCAGGCCGGCAACGTCATCGTTCATGAAGATGCTGCCGTCGATTACACGGTTCAGCATGTTTTCCACTGACCAGGCCAGCTCACCCACAGCCAGGGCACCGACCATTCGGCCGCTGCCCTTAAGGGTGTGATACGCCCGGCGAACTTCCGACAGCGCGGTGCGGTCATCGTGCTGGCGCAGCAGCATCGGCAGGTATTCGCGAACGGTGTCCAGAACCTCGCCGGCTTCTTCGATGAAGATCTCAAGGATTTCATCGTCGATCAGATCATCGTCGTCGGCGAAACCTGCGGCTATAGGTGCTTCGGCGGCTGGCTCAGGTGCTGGTGTCTCGGTGCTTTCCGTTTCAGCTGACTGCTTCGGCTCAACCGGGGCTGCGGCGCTTGCTTCTGTGCCCTGCTCGGTGCGGCGGGTGGTAGCCATCGCCTCTGCACGCTGAATCAGTTCACCAACGTCGCCGGTGGCCTGGCCTTCCCGGAATTCATTGATTAGCGACGGGATCCGAGTGTTGACCTCATCGATGAGGGAAAACATCTCGTCCGTGGGTTTGATGGTCCGATCGATCACCCGGTTCAGCAGGTTTTCCACCGACCAGGCCAGTTCACCGAGGCTGGTGGCACCAACCAGGCGGCCACTGCCCTTGAGGGTATGGTAGGCTCGGCGCACTTCAGTCAGTGCAGCGTGGTCGTCGTGGTGCTGGCGCAGCTGTGGATAGTGTTCGTGAATGGTTTCGAGGACTTCCTCGGCTTCTTCGATAAAGATGCCCAGGATCTCGTCGTCCAGCAGCTCTTGATCGGAGGATTTCGCGGTCTCGGGTGCAGGGGCGACGGAGTCTTCTTCTGCGGGTTCGATGACCGGCGCTAGGTCTTCGGTGCTGGCTTCGGACCAGGTCGGCTCGGCACCGACCGGGAAGCCAAGCGATGCCAGGCTGTCTTCGGCGACTTTCAGGATGGTTTCATTCTCACCAATGCCCTCGGCCAAACGCTCCAGATAGTATTCGATGCTGGTAACGGCGTCGGCCAGGGTGTCGAGTTCCTTCCAGTCCGGTACCTGTTTTCCGCTGAGTAGCACGTCGGTGAGGTAGCGTTCGGCTGAGGCCAGCATGTCGGCAACGCGGTTCAGGGGAATCAGGCCAAGGCCGCCCCGAATGCTGTGTAGCAGCCCGGGCACGTGCTCGATTTCCCGGGTATCCCACTGTGATGCAATGAAATTGACAATGGCGGTCTTGACTTGCTCCAGGGTGTTCCGGGATTCGCGCAGCAGTGCGCCGTTGGCGTCGCCAAGTTCCCGGGAACCCAGATTAACCGTCTGGTCTTGGTCACTGTCGGTGTCGTCGTCAGACTGGCCGTCGCTGTCGAGGCCAGCCAGACTGGCTTCGATGTAGAGCAGAGCGCCGGCAATGTCCATCATGGTGCCGTCGTCGACGGGCTCCATTTGGTTGCTCAGTTTGTTGACCAGTTCGATCTGTTCGGTAACGACCTTGCGGGGAATACCCAGACCCAGTACCGCCAGGGTGTTCGCTACCTGACGTAAGCCGGGGAGTAGATCTTCCAGCTCGCTGTTCTGGCGCTGTTCGGCGCGAACAAACAAATCGAGCTGGTCCTTGAGCTTGGACAGCTCCTCATTGAGGGCGCTGACTACCGAGTGGATTGCTTCACGGCCGGGGCCGGAAACCCGGTTACGGGCAGCGTCTACGTCGTCCTCGGAAGGCAGGGCTTGGTCCAGCTGGTATTCAGACCGCAGACTCTGGACCTGGGGTGCTTCCAGATCCCGGGCCCGGGCGACGTAATAAAGAAGGTGCTTCAGCAGCGCCTCAGGTGCCGGCTGTTGCAGGATATCGGCGTGTTCGTCGGTGAGTCGACGAATTTCGCTGTCCAGTTCCCGCAGGAGGGATTTAACCGCAGCGTTGACCGGGTTTACGTGGGCCTGCAGGGTCTCAACGAAGGCGCTGGCTGCTTTCCAAAGTTCGCCCCGGGGCGTTTTCTGGCACAGCCGAATAAGGCGCTGGATGACCTTCTGCATGTAATCGAAATGGGCTGCTAGATCTTCTTCGCGGATGACGGCGGCCAGGGCAAACTGGTACATCTGGCGCAGCTTGCGAATATGACCGAGGACCTTCGGGTCCTGCAGGCGCTGGGACACCTTGCCAGTGACTCGCATGAGCGAGCGACTCAGATCGGGTTTGAACAGAGATGTATCTGACAGCAGGGCTTCGCCGCGCGCAGCCCGAAGGTCGTTCAGCAGGGGCAGCAGCACCATTGGGAAATCGTCCCGGCTGCTGGCCAGGTGATCCAGATACTGGGGCAGCTGAAGGATCGCCTGCATCAACACTTCGACGGCCTCGTCGACATTGGCGACGGTGTCGTTCAGCACGGCCTGGGTCAGCTTCTCCATCTCTTCGGTCAGCAGGGCTGCGCCGAAAAGCTCAACCATCTGCAGGGTGCCATGCACCTGATGAAGATAATTCAGGCAGAAGCGCAGGCGCGCGGTGTCGTCTCGATTCTCGACATACGCTTCCAGTGCATACTGACCCTGGGTCAGCGTGTCCTGTATCTCGCCCCGAACCCAGTCGAGGGCGATGCTGTCATGGTGATTGCCCATAACCACTCCGGTTATTCTTCGTCAGTCTGGCGCTTGATCCACGCCAGTACATGTTCCGAGGGTAGTCTCTGCAGACCCGGTGGCTGCCAATCGGTCAGCTCTCCCTGGCCCAGCACCAGCAACCCCCCGGGCGCCAGCCGCTCTGCAAGTCGCCTGACTATTTCCCGCCGGCGCCAGCGGCGGAAATAGATCAGCAGATTCTGGCAGAAGATAATGTTCATTCCGTGCATGGGAGCCTGATCGAGGTCCAGCACGTTGAGTCTGGTAAAACACACCCGCTCACGGATGCATTCTACAATCTCTACGGTGTTCCGCTCGGCCGGGCGGAAATACCGGTTTTTCAGCTCTTCGTCCATCCCCATCAACTTGCGGGGGTTGAACAGGCCGTCTCGGGCCTTGTCAATTGCGGGTTTGCTGATGTCGGAACCGGTAATCCCAAATAAGGGCTGCAACTCCAGCTGGCTCATGCATTCGTTCAGCACCATGGCCAGGGTGTAGGGTTCTTCACCGCTTGAACACCCGACACTCCAGGCTTCCAATGGCCGCTTGCGCAACTGTTCCCTCGGTCGGGTCAGCACGTAATCCGCCACCAGGCGAAAGGCATCCGGATCCCGGAAGAAGCGGGTTTCCTGGACCGTTAGACGATCCACCAGTGTTGACCATTCCTGGATGGCATCGGGCCCGGATACGATTTTCTCGTAGTAGGCCTGATAGCTGTCGCAGCCGATTTCACGCATCCGGATGCCAAGATTGGTTTCCAGAAATGAGCGCCGCTCTGCCGACAGGGTTATCCCGGTACGATGCTCCAGCAAGGTCTGCCACTGGCTGAACTGCGCCTCGTCCATGTCAGGGAGTCGGCGCAGTGACCAGATGCCTTCGGCGGGTGACAGGTTGTTATGCATTTGCGCCATAAACCGTCAACAGCCCCAGACCGAAAATCAGCCCACCACCGGAACGTCGCTGTCTTCCTCTTCTTCGTGGTCGGCCACGTCTTCCTCTGGCAGGGTGAAGCCGGCCACGGAGGACCGCAGCTCGGACGCCATTTCTGCCAGGTTACCGATAGACTTCGCGGTCGCGTTGGTACCGGACGAAGTCTGGGACGTGATTTCCTGGATAACGTTCATGGTGTTGGAGATGTGGGCAGCGGACGACGACTGCTGTCGTGCGGCGTTGGAGATGTTCTGGATCAGCTCCGCCAGAGACATGGATACGTTCTCGATTTCCTCGAGCGCGATACCGGCATCCTGGGCCAGGCGTGCACCACGGACCACCTCGGCGGTGGTGTGTTCCATGGAAATAACCGCCTCGTTGGTGTCAGACTGGATCGTCTTAACCAGGGCTTCAATCTGCTTGGTTGCCGCAGAAGAACGTTCCGCCAGGCGCTGAACTTCGTCGGCAACGACCGCGAAGCCCCGGCCTGCGTCACCGGCCATGGAGGCCTGGATCGCGGCGTTCAGGGACAGGATGTTGGTTTGGTCGGCGATGTCGTTGATCAACGATACGATGTCACCGATTTCCTGGGAGGACTCACCCAGGCGCTTGATCCGCTTGGATGTTTCCTGGATCTGCTCACGGATGTTGTCCATGCCACGGATGGTGTTCTGTACCACCTCGGCACCTTTCTTCGCGATCGCAACCGACCGCTCAGCAACTGCGGAGGATTCGGCAGCGTTCGAAGATACCTGGTCGATGGAGACCGCCATCTCGTTTACCGCGGCAGAGGCGCCGGCAATTTCCTGAGCCTGGTGCTCGGAGGCGTCGGCCAGATGCATGGCCGTGGCCTGGGTTTCCTGGGACGCTGATGCGACCCGAACCGCAGTGCCTCGAATCGCCTGTACCAGTCCGCGCATCTGGTCGATCGCGTAGTTGATGGAGTCGGCGATGGCACCGGTGAAGTCCTCGGTTACTGTGGCCTCGGTAGTCAGGTCACCATCGGCCAGGTCGGCCAGTTCGTCCAGCAGTCGCAGGATCGCGTTCTGGTTCTGTTCGTTCTGCTCCTGAGTCGTAGACAGGCGTTCCTGGGCTTCCCGGTACAGGGCCAGGCCGATCATAACCACGATGGCAACCATGGCAGCCAGGATGATGAAGGCGAGAGTCGGGCTGACCAGTCGAGAGCCAGACTGGTTCCGGAAGCCTTCCGCCAGCACGGACAGCTCGGAGAGCAGGATTTCGGAATTCTGGAAGATATCGCTGGCCGCAGTACGCACCTTGAAGAGGTCGGGAGAGGCTTCAAGAATGGCGTCTACGTTTTGGGAGACGAACTCAAACAGTTCATCGACGGCTTCGAGACCGTAGATGGCGTCTTCATCGTCTACCTTCGAGATGCCCATGGCCGGGTTGCCGTTGAGCTGTCCTTCCAGTACCCGTCCGAACAGGCTGGCGTCACGTCCGAAACGGTCTGCGGCGATAACCGCGTCTTCGTCACCGGACAGTACGTTGTTGACCGAGCGCACGATCCGTTCCGCCAGCAGTGACTGACGCTGTGCCAGCGCGATCTGCTCGGCCGGGGCGTCGTTGTCGAGCAGGATCTGAACAATGTCGTCGTACTCAACCTGCAGCTGCGGAATGGTTTCGTTCAGTGTACGCGCAACTTCGTGCAGGCCCAGAACCGCGTCCTGGGTCGACAGGATGCTGTCGGCGTTTTCACGAACCGTATTCCAGTTGTCTTTTACACCACTCTGGTTGGCCAATTCGCTGGGTGGGAGGCCGGTTTCCGGGTTGCCCTCAGAGACGTTGTTCCAGAGCGTCTGGAACTCATCCCGTGAACGCCGGAGCTGGTTAAAGGCTTCGGCGGTACCGCCCGCGGCTTCTGTCGCGTTCTTCGCAATGGCCTGGGAAAGCACCCTCAGCTCAGCGGTGTTGGCGATGTACTCCTGGTCGTTCTGGCTGTCACTGTTAATGATAAACAGGACCACAACGAGCAGGACGGTGAGTGCAATCAGTGCGGCAATCAGACCGGCAACCAGCTTGTTGCCTCCCTGTCCCATACTGAGTCTTCCGGCTCTGTTTTTCATTTTCTGGCTCCCGGCCTCTTCTTAAAGATTGGCAAGTTTGTTGTTGCGGGTATCAGGCGGTCAGGGTGATGTTCCTGCCAGTATCAACACCCTACCACTGTGCGACGTCGAGAAAGCGTTCGTCGTCGAGCAGATCAACGGCCGAAAAGACTTTCCAGACTTCTTCGTTACGCTCGTAGCCGCCTGTTACAAACGGACGAACGTTTTCAGGCACACCTTTCGGTGCGTCCTTGAAACTGTCAGATGCGAAGTACTGCATGCCCAACACGCTGTCGACCACCAGCCCGCTGAAGATGTCTCCTTCCTCGACAACCAGAACCCGACGTTCGCGCAGGCTGCGCGAGGAGCGGGGGATGTCGAAGAAACTGGCAAGATCTACCAGGGGAAGAAGGCGGCCACGGACGTTGGCGGCACCCAGAAGAAATGGGCGAACGCCAGGGATATGGGTGAACCTCGGAACATGGAGGATTTCAGTGACTTCGCCCATGGGAGCCACATAGCGCTCACCGGCAAGAATAAAGCCGATGCCGTTCCACAGCTCAACGGCTTCCTGTTGCTCCGGCAAGCCGGCCGCCATGGACCGGCTGCGCTGGGCGATATCCGTCAGAACGGCAAAGGGGGCGGTCTGGGCGGACATGCTTACTCCACGGTTGGGGATCAGGCAATCAGACTGTTGATTGTTTTGATCAGATCGTCTTCGTTAACCGGCTTGACCAGATAACCTTTGGCGCCCTGACGGGTACCCCAGACACGGTCCGTCTCCTGATCCTTGGTGGTCACGATAATCACTGGGATGGAGGCGGTTTCTGGAGCGCGGGTCAGCTGGCGGGTAGCCTGAAAGCCATTCAGGCCGGGCATGACAACGTCCATCAGCACCAGATCAGGCATTTCTGCGCGAGCTTTGGCAACACCGTCTGCGCCGTTGTCGGCGGTCAGAACGTCGTGCTGGTGCTTTTCCAGGATGGAAGAAATCTTCTTCACCTCGGTGGGGGAGTCGTCAACAATGAGAATGCGAGCCATGGGTTCCTCGATGGTTCTGGGTTTCAGCAGGTTTACTGTGCCGCCTGGGGGATATATTGGCGGATAGTATTAAGCAGCTCGTCCTTGCTGAACGGTTTGGTCAGGTATTGGTCAGAGCCGACGATGCGGCCCTTCGCCTTGTCGAACAGGCCGTCCTTGCTGGAGAGCATAATAACCGGCGTCTTTTTAAAGGAGGAATTGTTCTTGATGAGTGCGCAGGTCTGGTAGCCATCCAGTCGCGGCATCATGATATCGACAAAAATGATGTCCGGCTGGGAATCGGCAATCTTGGCCAGAGCGTCAAAGCCGTCAGTTGCGGTGATGACCTCACAGCCGACTTTTTTCAGAAGGGTTTCCGCGGTGCGACGAATGGTTTTGCTGTCGTCGATCACCATGATCTTCAAATTCTCGAAGTTGTCATCCATTGTCCAACTGCCTTGCGCTCAGCGACTGTCATTATTTTACAACGGGTTTTAGCACAAACCTTACGGCTGTTCTATAAACCCCGCATATTTATAGAGTATCAATGGCTGGATAAAAAGTATTACTTTGTGACCAAATGTACTTCCGCCTGCAACGTCACGTAATCGGCTGAGGATTTCTGCGGATGCATTCGTGGCTCGGGTACAATACCATTCGATGTCTCAGCATAGCACTTATTGCCCGGTCCACTCTGCTGACCGGTTCGTGTTTTCAACCCTTGGATTTCAAGAGGCACTATGACAGTCCGACTCGGGATCGTGATGGATCCAATAGAGGATATCCATTTCAAGAAAGACAGTTCACTGGCGATGTTGCTGGCGGCGCAAAAGCGCGGCTGGGAAATCGAATACATGGAACTGCCTGACATGTACCTGGATGGTGGCAGGGCCATGGCCCACACCCGGGATCTGACTGTGCACAACGATCCCGAAAACTGGTACAGCTTTGGCCCCAGCCAGGATCGTGCCCTGGGGGACCTGGACGTCATCCTGATGCGCAAGGACCCGCCGGTGGATCGTGAGTTCCTGATGGCGACCTACATTCTTGAGTCGGCGGAACAGCAAGGTGCCCTGGTGGTAAACCCGGCGGCAACCCTGCGGGATTGCAATGAGAAGTTGTTTGCCACCCAGTTCGAGGATCTGACCCCACCGCTGCTGGTGAGCCGGTCAGCGACCCGGTTCAAGGAATTCTACGCCCGCCACGGCGATGTCATCATGAAGCCGGTCGACGGCATGGGTGGTCACTCGATTTTCCGGATTCGGGAAAACGATTTTAACCTGGGCGTTATCATTGAAACGCTGACCAATTACGGTGAGCACCAGGCCATGGCCCAGAAGTACATTCCGGAGATCACCGACGGCGACAAGCGCATTCTGATGATTGAGGGCGAGCCAGTACCTTACGCCCTTGCACGTATTCCGTCGCAAGGCGAGAATCGTGGCAATCTGGCCGCAGGTGGCCGAGGGGAAGGTCGCGAATTGACGGCGCGGGACCGCGAGATCTGCGACCGTGTTGCCCCGATCATCAAGGAAAAAGGCCTGATGTTTGTCGGACTTGATGTCATCGGCGATTACCTCACCGAAATCAATGTAACCAGTCCCACCTGTATCCGTGAGCTCGACACGGCGTTCGGCATCGATATCGCCGGCCTGTTGATGGAAGCGGTTGCCAAGCGTCTGGAGGCGCGTAAGCGGGCGTAATACCTGGCCCGGGGCTAACGATTTAACCAGGATCTGGAATGGCAGTTCAGGTAAGCGACTTCGACCGGTTTTCCTTTACCCTTTTTATGGCGCTCGCGGTGCACGCCATGATTGTGCTGGGGATTACCTTTGCCCCGGAGCCGCCCCGGTCTTCGGCACAGACCATGGAAATCACCCTGTCCCAGTTCGAGGACGAACAGGCACCGGAAGAAGCCGATTTCCTGGCTCAGACCAATCAGCAGGGTAGTGGCAGTGAGGAACAGGCCGAAGAAATGACCACGCCGAATCCGGCCCAGGTCAGCCAGCCGGAAGAGGCCCAGGTGCAACCGGAGCCGCCTTCGAAGACTGAGCCGCAGCCCGTTCAGGAAAAGCAGGTGTTGCAAACTGAAGCCCAGTCCAGTCGCAAGGTTGAGCAACCGAAGGAACGCACCAAACCGGTTGAGGAGCCGGTTCCGGTTCGCGAGAAGAAGAGCCTGATGGAGCGAAGCCTGGAAATCGCCAGCCTGGAAGCACGGCTCGATGCCCAGCAACAGGCCTACGCACGCAAGCCGCGAGTGATGCGGGTGACGGCCGCCTCGACCCTGAAATCGACCAACGCCTGGTACGTGCAGAATTGGATCAGCAAGGTCACCCGGGTTGGCAACATCAATTACCCCACCGAAGCACGACGCGCTGGAATTTACGGCACACTTCGAATGCTGGTTTCCCTCCGTAAAGATGGCACAATCAAGGAAGTGGCGGTGCTTCAGTCCTCCGGCAGTACGGTGCTGGATGACGCCGCCATCCGAATCGTCAGAATGGCAGCGCCGTTTGCGCCATTCCCGGACTCCATGGGCGAGAAGGTGGACGAATTGGAAATCATACGAACCTGGTCTTTCCAGCGGCGGGGGCTGACTTCAGGATGACAGCATCAAAGCATTCTCCCAATAGCCTGAGGCACCACTTCCTGGTGGCGTCGCCTTATCTTGCGGACCCACGTTTCCACGGCGCGGTGATCTACCTGTGCGAGCATTCCGACGACGGCGCGCTTGGCCTGATGATCAACCAGCCCCTGGACATCCACTTGGGTGAAATCCTGGAGCAACTGGATATGCACGGCGGCGAGCTTGACCTTCCGGTCTACAGTGGCGGTCCGGTAGAGCCTGAGCGGGGCTTTGTCCTGCACCCGCCGGGAACCAGCTGGCAGAATACCGCCGAGGTGACCGACGACGTTCTGTTGACCACGTCCCGGGATATTCTGGCCGGCATCGGTCAGAACCAGGGGCCGGAGGAATTCCTGGTTGCTCTGGGCTATGCCGGCTGGAGTGAAGGTCAGCTTGAACAGGAGCTGGGCAGCAACTCCTGGCTGACCTGTCCCGCCTCTACCGACATTATTTTCCGCACCCCCTGGGAAGATCGCTACAAGGCGGTGTTGAAACTAATCGGTATCGATCTGAACCAGCTCAGTGAGTCCATTGGCCATGCCTGAACCGGGCAACCGCCGAGTGCTGGCCTTCGATTACGGCACCCGCCGCATCGGGGTGGCCTCGGGCCAGGAAATGCTGGGCACCGGTCAGCCGGTGGCAATGATTCCGGCCCGGGATGGCATTCCCGATTGGTCCAGAGTAGAAGCATTACTGCAGGAATGGCAGCCGGACCTGGTGGTGGTCGGGTTGCCGCTGAACATGGACGATACCGAGAACGAGATGTGTGCCCGGGCCCGGAAGTTCGGCAACCGACTCCACGGCCGCTACCATGTGGCGGTCGAGATGGTGGATGAGCGCCTGACCAGTTTCGAAGCCAAGGGTGAGGTGATGGCCGCCGGGGGGAGTCGCGATTTCGGCCGCCACGGCGTTGATGACCGGGCCGCCGTACTGATTCTGGAAACCTGGTTTGGCCTTCAGCGTGACCGGGTTGACCACTGACCGATCAAGGCCTCTACAACAGCGAGGAAGTAATGACCGCACTGCTTGATATCGACCAGTTGCTGAATGAGCTGGAAACCGGCCTGCGCCAGGTTTTGGCAGACCGGGGCGTAGACCAGCCGGCATTGATAGGCATCCGGACCGGTGGTGTCTGGCTCGCCGATGTACTCAGCAAGCGCCTGGGCCTCGATGAGCCCTTCGGTGAGCTGGATATTTCCTTCTACCGAGATGATTTCAGCCGTATTGGCCTGAACCCGAGGGTAAAGCCTTCGAGCCTGCCGTTCGATACCGAAGGTCGTGACGTGATTCTGATCGACGACGTGATCATGAGTGGCCGGACCATCCGAGCTGCCATGAATGAGATCTTCGACTATGGTCGTCCAGCCAGTATCATTCTGGCCACTCTGATTGATCTGGGCGCCCGGGAACTGCCGGTGCAGCCTGACGTTGTTGGCCGGACCCTGGCCCTGGAAGCGCACCAGCGGGTGAAGCTGCGAGGTCCCGATCCCTTACACATTGAGCTGCAGGAAGCCGGACATTGATTCGGCTTTTTTTGGCCATACGCTAACGACAAGAAACCCGAACCGCATACAGGCGACTCATGACCGCAAACGATCCTTCCCCGCACCACTTGCAGCTGACCCGGGATGGTCAGTTGCGCCATTTCCTGACCCTCGATGGTCTAAGCCGTGATCTGTTGACCGACATTCTGGATACCGCTGATTCCTTCATCGAAGTGGGGGAGCGCACCATCAAGAAAGTTCCGCTGCTGCGGGGACGCACGGTGGTAAACCTGTTCTTTGAATCCAGCACCCGCACCCGGAGTACCTTCGAATTGGCGGCGAAGCGACTGTCCGCCGACGTGCTCAATCTGGATATCAGCACCTCTGCCACCTCCAAGGGCGAATCCCTGTCCGATACCTTGCTGAATCTCGAGGCAATGGCCAGCGACATGTTTGTCGTGCGTCATTCCCAGAGTGGTGCGCCACACTTTATCGCCGAGAGCGTCACGCCCGGGGTGGCCATTATCAATGCCGGCGATGGCCGTCATGCCCACCCGACCCAGGCAATGCTGGACATGCTCACCATTCGCCAGCACAAGGGCGGATTTGAGGGATTGAAAGTCGCCATTGTCGGAGACGTCCTGCACTCACGGGTGGCGCGCTCGCAGATCCGGGCCCTCAATGTGCTCGGTGTCGCCGAGGTGCGGGTAATTGCGCCGGGCACGTTGTTGCCCAAAGATGTCGAAAGTCTGGGCTGTACCGTGCACTACGACATGGCCGAGGGCATGAAAGATCTGGATGTGGTGATCATGCTTCGGCTCCAGAACGAGCGAATGGAAGGTGCCCTGTTGCCCAGTGAGCGGGAGTTCTATCGGCTGTACGGACTGAACCGGGATAAGCTGGCGCTGGCGCATCCGGACTGCATTGTGATGCATCCGGGCCCGATCAACCGTGGGGTGGAAATTGAATCGGCGGTGGCCGATGGGCCGCAGTCGGTAATCCTGAATCAGGTGACCAACGGCATCGCGATCCGCATGGCGGTGATGTCCATGGCCATGGGCGGGCAGCTTGCCGAACGCCAGCGCACGCAGACTCAGGGAGGACAGGTATGAGTCGTTCAGTTCGAGATGGCGGCGCAAGCCTGAAGATTGTTGGCGGGCGCCTGCTGGATAGCCAGGGTACGGACGCCGAGAACACCGCTCTGCTCATTAAGGACGGCCACATTGTGGCCATGGGCGAGGCGGCAGCACGGGCCGGTGCCGACGAAACCGTGAATGCCGAAGGCTGTGTCATCAGTCCAGGCTTTGTTGACCTGCACTGCAACCTGAGGGAGCCGGGCAACGGCCAGAAAGGTAATATCGAGTCGGAAACCCGGGCGGCCGCCCACGGTGGCTTCACCACGGTGTGCGCCTCGCCGGAAACATCGCCGGTCAATGACTCGGGTGCGGTGACCAACCTGATCCGGGATCTGGCCAGTAACCGGGCCTCCGTTCACGTTCTGCCGGTGGGTGCCATCACCCGGGGTCTGGAAGGCGAACTGCTCAGTGATATGGCGGGCCTGGCCGCTGCCGGCTGTGTCGCGGTGGGTAATGGCGGCCGGGGTGTGCGTAATGCCCGGGTTCTGCGCCGGTGTATGGCCTACGCCCAGACCTTTGGCCTGACCGTTATGTTCAGGCCGGAAAATCAGGCCCTGGCGGCGGATGGCTATGCCCACGATGGCCTAGTGACGTCCCGTTTAGGGCTACTCGGCATCCCCGAAGTGGCGGAAACCACGGCGGTGATGGAGATGATCCTGCTGGCCGAAGAAACCGGGGCGCGGCTGCACCTGAGCCAACTGTCCTGTGCCCGCAGCGTCGAAATGCTTGCCGAGGCGCGCCGCCGCGGTATTGCGGTGACCGCCGACGTGGCTATTCATCAATTGCTGTTCACTGAAGACGCCTTGGCCGGCTTCGACAGCCGTTTCCATGTCAGGCCGCCGCTGCGCAGTGAACGCGATCGGAAGGCGCTGCTTGCCGGTGTCCGGGACGGCGTCATCGATGCCATCGTCAGTCAGCATCAACCCCACGATACAGCGGCCAAACAGGCGCCCCTGGCGGCCACCGAACCGGGTCTGTCCAACATTGAGAGTGTTCTCTCCCTGGGTCTTGAGCTGGTGGAACTGAATGAGCTGGGTCTGCCGGAGCTGATGCGGGCGCTGACCTCGGGGCCGGCTTCGGTTCTTGGACGCAACGCCCGATTGGCTGAAGGTGAAGTGGCCGACCTGTGCGTGTTCGACCCAGAGCACTACTGGACACCGGCCGACGATACCCTGGTCTCGGTGGGCCGCCATGCGCCGGTCACCGGTCGCGAAGTGCCGGGTGTGGTTCGCCTGACTCTGGCCGCAGGTAAGGTCGCCTGGCAACATCCGGCGACCTGAACACGGAATCGGATCAAAATGCGGCAGAGGTAGTGATACCTCTGTCGACACCATCACAGAATCTCCTGTTGTTCCTGAAAAGCCCTTGATGACAGCCACCGGTGCCAACGTATCCTTACCGGGGCCGGCTACTGTCAGCCAAGGAAAGCGGGCCA
The DNA here is from genome assembly GCF_016820575.1 of Marinobacter sediminum. Classification (GTDB taxonomy): domain Bacteria; phylum Pseudomonadota; class Gammaproteobacteria; order Pseudomonadales; family Oleiphilaceae; genus Marinobacter; species Marinobacter sediminum. The sequence goes on from NZ_JAEMQH010000001.1 coordinate 849,993, forward strand.
GTTGGTACACCTGGACGTACCGACGCCCGACAATAAAAACATCAGGAGTGCTCCCGTGACATCAGCAACCTTCCCGCATCGGGTGGCCATGGCTGCCGCCCTGTGTGTCAGTCTTTTTTTTCCTTCCCTGAGCCATGGCCAGGGTGAAATGCTGGAGCGCAGCTTTTGCGTATTCGATCCGGTAGGTGCCAATGGCCCCCTGTTCGCCATCACCAAGACCTTCCAGCCGGTGGCCCTGAAGCAGGGCATCAAACTGAATCTTCGGGCCTATACCGATGAAAAGGTGGCCGCCGAGGACTTCAAGGCGGGCCAGTGCGATGCTGTGTTGCTCACTGGCACCCGGGCCCGGGAGTTCAACAAGTTCACCGGCAGCCTGGAAGCGATGGGAGCCGTTCCCGGCGAGCAGGAGATGCGCCTTCTGTATAACACCCTCAGTCAGGCCAAGGCTCGACCCTTCCTGATTGACGGCCTCTATGAAGTCGCCGGTGTGTTCCCGGGTGGGGCGATTTACCTGCATACCCGTGACCGCGGTATCGATTCCGTGGAGAAGCTCCAGGGCAAGCGCATAGCGACCCTGGATTATGACCAGGCGTCCGTGCGCATGGTCCGGCACGTTGGTGCCTCGGTGGTGGGCTCTAACTCGGCCAATTTTGCCGGCAAGTTCAACAATGGCAGTGTCGACCTCGCCTACGCCCCGGCGGTTGCCTACACCCCACTTGAGCTCTACAAGGGCGTTGAGCCCAACGGTGCCGTAGTAAAGTACGCGATTGGCTACATGAACTTTCAGGTGATTATCCACCGTGACCGATTTACGGATGAGGCGGTCCAGATGGTGCGTAATCAATCGATTAAACGCATTGATGAGGCGTACGACATCATCGCCCAGGCCGAAGCGGAGATTCCCGAGACGGTGTGGATGAACCTGCCGCAGGAAGACACCGCCGAGTACGACAAGATGCTGCGCAAAGTGCGGCTGTCGCTGCTGGATGATGGGGTTTTTGACGAACGGGCCATCAAGTTGATGAAGGCGATTCGGTGTCGGGTGGACGCAACCCGCGCAGAATGTGCTTCCTGAGGGTGATTTGAGAGGTAAAGGGGCCTGCCTGCGCAGGCCCCGTCTTAGTCAGCTGATTTTTTCCTTAAGTCCCTTGCCGGCCTTGAAGCCAACAGTTTTGCTGGCCGGGATGCGAATGCTGGCTCCGGTTTGCGGGTTCCTGCCATCCCGCGCTTCCCGGGAGCGAATATTGAAGGTACCAAAACCGATCAGGGTGACGTCTTCACCCCTCGCAGCGGCCGCAGAGACCTGATCGGTGAACGCGGTAATCACCTCGCTGGCCTTGTCGCGGGTTAGGCCGGTTTGATCAGCGATAGCAGCAGCTAGTTCGGGTTTGCGCATCGGATACTCCTTTTTTTATTTCTGTTTTGGTCTGGGTGCTGGCTACAGGCGCGATGGCCCGCAGTTGGTCTCATCTATAGTGGGTTGGCGTTCAATGTGCAAATTCCGGCACCGGGATTTACCGCGGTGTTTGGCGTCATTTGCGGCGTCGGTCTCATAAAAACAGGATCTTGTGAGCCATAATGCGGCCTTGGTTACAGTCTGTAACACGGTGGGTTGGGTCGGATCGGCGGCATCATGCCCACGCAAAACGCTGAGAATAAAAACGCCTAAGGTAGACCTACGATGACAGATCCCCTGACTCACTCACTGGAACGATCACTCGTCTGGCCCCGGCTGAAGGGATGGTGTGCCACGCTGATGGCAGGGGCGTTGCTCAGTGGCTGTGGAGCGGTCAACAACATGCTCTACAAGACCACGGGCGACGTCATGCAAGGCTTCTCCCGGGATCACACAGTGCCTTATCTGCTGGAAAGCAGCGATCTGGCCATGGGCTGTGCCATGAGTGAGGCTACTGCGCCGCTGCTGATGTCCTTCGGTCGGGTCACCTCTGAGCCGGATCAACTGGCCGTCATGCTGTATCTTTCGGCTGGTGGTTGCGCCGAGGAGAAGGCCCGGGAGTTCGAGTTGGATGGTCTGGCGGCCATGCACGCCATGAATGCCAACGAAGCCGAAGATGCCCTGATTCGTCAGAAACGCGCCTATGTGCTGGCTTCCGAGCGCTACTTCAAGGGCTGGAAGCATCACAATGCCTATTACGGTGCGCCCGGAACTGGCGAGTGTCCGGATTTTGCCGATGACAAAGATGAGTTCATTTACATGGCGGGCCTGTTGTCGGGTTTGCAGGCACTGAATGCCCAAATCCAGTCCACATCTTCCATCGGGGTACCCGCCAACGTCGGCTCGATCGTCGCCCGGGCAACCGAATGTCTTGAGAACGACAAGTGGTGGGGAGCCCCCATGGCGCTTAGGGCGACCGTCTGGGCCATGATCCCGGGCGCAGAGCCGGAAGGTGAAAATGCCTTCGAGCGCCTCGATATTGCCGGAGGGCAGGGCGAGGCGGCAGGGGTTCGCCTGCCGCACGTATTCCACGCCATCGCAGCCATCAACAAGGGTGACCAGGATCTGGTCAAGCACATTATTCGGGAGCACGCGCGCTCGCTGGAGCAGACGCCCGCCAACGCCGACTGGCGATTTGTAGATGCCATGGCCACCAACATGATCGTCGCCATCTCCGATCGGCTCTGGGTGGAGAATACCGGCCATCGAACCCCTCTGGGCCAGCTGGGCAGTTTTTGGGATGACCAGTCGGAAGAGGTAGAAACCATGAACCTGGACGACCTGTTGTAACTTCGCCATGTCCCAAAATGTAGCGCTTTCCAAGGTTGGAGTCCGTCGCAGCGGGTTGGAGTGGTTCTCGTCTCTGCCCGCCTGTCTGTTGCTGTTGGCGGTGGTGGTGTTCTCGACCAGCAGCGATATTCACAACCAGATGCTGCGCGGGGGCGAGCAACTCTGGAGTGGCTACTATAAGCTGCGGATGGATCCGATTGAGCCCACCTGTAACGCTAACCGAGATGTTGATGCGGCCGTTGCGGCGGAATTGGCGGAAGCGCCGGCCAGCGACGATCCCATGGCGGCTCTGCTCGGCGCGGTGGAGAAGAATCCGGCCGAAGTGCGGCTTGCCATCGAGCGGTCGCTGGCGGATTGTCGGGAAGCCTACCAGAGCTACCAAAGCCTTCAGGGGCAGCTGACGCTGGGTGTCAAAGCTTACCGGGCCGTTGAGCTGTTCATTGCCGATCTGATTGCCTTCGGGCTGTCGTCCCAACGCTATATCCTCGTTCTCCTGGTCATGCTGTGCGCGGTAACCGCCACGCTGACCCGCCACCACATTGCCATGCGAGCCATGGAAACCCGGCTCGACTACCTTGTGTCCCATACCCTGCAAACCATCGCCAACGCCATGTTGCTGGGGTCCAGTGTCATATTCCGCCAGTCCACCCTGGGGGCGGAAACCTCGGTCTCATCGGAAGAGTTGCTGCTGCATAATTTCTGGATTGCGGGCTTTGGCTGCCTGACACTGGCCAGCCTGTACCGCTTGTTCCGGGTACCGGAAGAGCTGGAAGAGGGCGGCAATCTGAACAAGGCGTTCCTGGCCGTGCCGCTCTACACCGGGATGTGTCTGATCTCTGGCAGTTACTTTGCGCTGATCGGCCATGCCTCGGGAATTGGCATCTATCTCGGCAAGATGATGGAACTGTCCGACATGTTCCTGAATGTAGGCTTGTACGTTTGGGTTGGCATGATGCTGAAGCAGACCCGCCTGGCCACCCTGGTGTTCAATGTTTTCCGGCCCTGGCGAATGCCGCCGGAAATGCTGGCCGTGGTCGCGGTATTGGTTGCTGCCATCCCGACCGCCTATACCGGTGCTTCGGGTATCTTTGTGATTGCGGCCGGTGCGGTCATCTACAGTGAGTTACGGGCCGCGGGCGCCCGACGTCAGCTGGCGCTGGCGGCTACGGCCATGTCCGGCTCGCTCGGTGTCGTGTTGCGTCCCTGCCTTCTGGTGGTGGTGATAGCGTATCTGAACCGGGAAGTCACCACGGACGAATTGTTTGGTTGGGGCATTTGGGTGTTTGTCCTGACCGCCACGATGTTTCTGCTGGTGGCACTGATGGTGAATCGCCAGAGCAAGTTCGAGTTGGCGCCGTCTTCAGTGGCGCTCCCGGCCATGCTGCAAGCAATGAAGCCGCTGATTCCCTATGTGCTGGTAATCGTTGCCGTAGTGCTGCTGTACCGAACGGCGTTGGATGTCAGCATGGATGAATTCTCTGCGCCACGCCTGTTGCCGGTGATTATGCTGGCGATCCTCGCGTACGAGCACTTTGGCCTGAAATCTCGCCCGGGCAGGGCCTCGGGCGAGCCTGACCATCCGGGCCTGGAAAGCTGCGTGAGGAGAGCTACCAACGACACGACAGCGGAAATCGGTGCCCTGCTTCTGCTGTTAGGACTGTCCGTTAGTATTGGTGGTGTCATCGAGCGTTCCCACATCATGCAAAGTTTTCCACAGGCGTTCGACAGCGCCTGGTCTGCCATGCTTCTGATGGTGGTCATCCTGGTCATACTGGGCATGATCATGGACGCCTTCGGCGCGGTCATTTTGGTCACGGCAACCGTAGCGACCATAGCCTATGCCAGTGGCATTCACCCGATTCACTTCTGGATGGTCACCCTGGTGGCCTTCGAGCTGGGATACCTGAGCCCGCCGGTGGCGCTCAACCATTTGCTGACACGGCAGGTGGTGGGTGAGGCAGAAGTGCTGGCGGCCCAGCAGGAATCCGGTACCTTCTACCAGCGCCATGAACGCATCATAATGCCGCTCATCGCCATGGGGATTTCTCTGGTGCTGGTGGCGTTCGTGCCACTGTTGTTTTATTAGCTCCAGGCTTCAGCCACAAAAAAAGCGCCGTGCTTTCGCAGGGCGCTTTTTTTCGTTCGGGCTGGCTTAGAGCTTCGGGCCGGCCTCAACAATCGCGTCAGAGACGTCGAACTTCTTGAAGTTCTCAACGAACTGGGAGATCAGCTCGGCGGCTTTGCCGTCGTAGTACTCTGGGCTGGTCCAGGTGTTACGTGGATTCAACAGCGAGGAGTCTACCCCGGGGATGTACTTGGGTACGTCCAGGTTCAGGGTCGGCAGGTGCTCTGTTTCCACGTCGTCCAGATCGCCGTTCTGAATGGCGGCAATGATGGCGCGGGTGGTCGGAATGCTGAAGCGCTGGCCTTCACCGTAAGGACCGCCGGTCCAGCCGGTGTTGACCAGGAACACCTTGCTGCCAAACTCGTCCATCCGCTTCATCAGCAGCTCGGCGTATACGCCAGCCGGACGGGGGAAGAACGGCGCGCCAAAGCAGGTGGAGAAGGTGGACTTGAGCTTGGACGATGAGCCCATCTCGGTGGAGCCGACCAGCGCGGTGTAACCACTCAGGAAGTGGTAGGCCGCCGCTTCTTTGGTCAGGATCGATACCGGGGGCAAGACGCCGGTCATGTCGCACGTCAGGAAGACGATGTGCGAAGGCTCTCCGGCACGGTTTTCAAGCACACGCTTTTCCACATGCTCAAGCGGGTAGGCGCAACGGGAGTTTTCGGTGAGCGAGACGTCGGTGTAGTCCGGTTCGCGGGTTTCCGGATCGATGGTGACGTTTTCAACGATGGCACCAAAGCGGATCGCATCCCAGATGATGGGCTCGTTCTTCTGTGACAGGTCGATGCACTTGGCGTAGCAGCCACCTTCGATGTTGAATACCGTGCCGGGGCCCCAACCGTGCTCGTCGTCACCGATCAGGAAGCGATTCGGATCAGCGGACAGCGTGGTTTTACCGGTACCGGACAGGCCAAAGAACAGGCAGGTCTGGCCGTCTTCACCGACGTTGGCTGAGCAGTGCATCGGCAGAACGTCTTTTTCCGGCAGCAGGAAGTTCTGCACGGAGAACATGGCCTTCTTCATTTCGCCGGCGTAGTGCATGCCCGCCAGCAGGACCTTGCGCTTGGCGAAGTTGATCATGACCGTGCCGTTGCTGTTGGTGCCATCGCGCTCGGGATCGCACTCAAAGTTGGCGGCGTTCAGGATCTGCCATTCCTGTTTGTCGGCCGGATTGTAGCTGTCCGGACGAATGAACAGGTTGCGACCAAACAGGTTCTGCCACGCGGTTTCGGTGGTCATCTTGACCGGAAGGTAGTGCTCGGGATCGGAGCCGACGTGAACGTGAGAGACAAACTGGTCTTTTTCGGCAATATAGGCCTCAACACGATCCCAGAGGGCGTCGAACTTTTCGGCGTCAAACGGGCGGTTGATCGGACCCCAGTGGATATCATCAGCGGTGCTCGGCTCTTCGATGATAAAGCGGTCCATGGGAGACCGGCCTGTGCGCTCACCGGTTTTCACAACCAGTGAACCGTTAGCAGCTAGCTGGCCTTCGTTACGTGCCAGTGCCTGCTCGACCAGTTGTGCTGTACTCAGATCATTATAAGTGTTGCTCACTTCGACCTCGCCCTTGGGATGTCTTCGTGATTGCTCAGGCCGCCCCCAAAATTTGGCGGAAATCTGAACAATCGGGTCAATTCAGGCGCGCTATTATGCCAGAGGCGCCGGTAAAAAACGACTGCCCCGGAAGCCGCGCCATGAGCGGGTTCCGGGCATGTGCATGAAGGTGTCAGTGTAACGTGTGACCGGTGAAAAGATGATCAATATCGTTCCTATCGAAGCGATAGTGTGCGTGACAGAATTGGCAGTCCATGTCGATCTGGCCCTGTTCATCCAGGATGCTGTAGCACTCATCTTTGCCAATCGCTTCCAGGGCACCCAGGGTCCGTTCCCGGGAACAGCTGCACCGGAAGGCAACGGTCTCGGGTTCGAACAGGCGCACGGTTTCCTCGTGGAACAGCCGGTGCAGGACGGTTTCACTGTCCAGCTCCAGCAGCTCTGACGCCTCCACGGTGCGGGCCAGGTGATTGACTCGCGCCCAAAGGTCGTCGTCCTGTTCTGTGGTGCCCGGCATGCGCTGCAGCAGGAGGCCAGCTGCGCTGTGCTCATCGGCGAATAGAATCAGGCTGGTGGCAATTTGCTCGGACCGCTCGAAGTATTCCTCCAGGCAGCCGGCCAGGCTGTTTTCTTCCCGAGGTACGACGCCCTGATAGCAGTTGCCTTTGTTCGGGGTGATGGTGATCGCCATTCGGCCCTCGCCGAGCATGTTGTGCAGGTTTTCTTCGCTCACGGCGTGCTCATCGAAGCGGGCCAGGCCGCGAATGTAGCGGTCATGGCTGCATTCAGCCATCAGGGTGCGGAGCGGGCCTTCGCCCTGGGCCTGCAGAGACAGAGTGCCTTCGAACTTGAGGGTGCTACTCATCAGCACGCTGGCCACCAGCGCCTCGCCCAGCAGGCCGCGAACGGAATCGGGATAGGGGGCCTGGCTGCCGATTTCTTTGAAGCTTTCCCCCAGTTGGACCCAGGCGCCCCGGACTTGGCTGTCCTCAAAGATAAAGCGCTGGAATTGGTCACGGGATGCCATGGTGTATCTCCTGAAAAAAACTGAGTTGGGCTCAGAGCCGAGCCCGGTTTTGGTCGTTCGGCGCGTTGCGCTGGAAAAGAGTCAGATGTTGTTCTGCTCGCGGAAGCGCTGGATGTCACGGCGGTCTTTCTTGGACGGTCGCCGCGCCGGTGGTAATTGGGCGGCCTGCATGGTCTTGCGTTGCCACGCGAGGTCTTCCCGTTTTTTAATGCTGTCGTCAGTCTCGTGATAAAGCTTCTGGGCTTCGGGGGCGCCCCGACGACGGTCGCTGATGTCGTCAACGATGATGACTTTTTCCTGCCAGCCCAGTCGCAGGGTCAGCTTTGCGCCGGCTTCCACCATCCTGCCGGGCTTGCAGCGCTGACTGTTGTAGTGGACCTTGCCGCCTTCAATGGCTTCTTTGGCCAGGGAGCGGGTTTTGTAGAAACGCGCGGCCCAGAGCCATTTGTCGAGTCTTACGCGGTTGTCGTCAGTGGTGGGTGCCGCCATGTCTCCTCGCCTGATGAACGCCTGAACTGATTATAACCTGCTCACCGACCGGATGGCAGAGACTGACGCTGACGCAACGCGGGCAGCACTTCGTCGAAGTGGTGAATTCCGGGAATGTCCGGGTGCTTCTCATGCGCTGCTTGCTGACTGTCGGGTGCCAGGATCGCCAGGCACTGGGCAATGCCGGCATCGCGGGCACTTTCAAGAACCGGGAAGCTGTCGTCCACCATCAGTGTTGAGCTGGCCTGGTAAGGCGCCAGTTGATGCAGATCCTGCCAGAATTGCCGGTCTTCCTTTGCGCGTCCGAGCTGGTGACTGGATACGATGTCATCGACCCGCTGGTCCAGCCCGGTTCGTTCCAGTTTCAGTCTCAGGGGATCCGGATGGCAGTTGGTGACAATCACTGTGCGTAGGCTCGACTCGCGCAGGGCGTCGAGGAAATCGATGACGTGGGGGCGGTAACCAATCTTGTCGCCCACTTCCGATTTCAGTTCGGTGATGTCCAGGGCCAGCCTGTTGCTCCAATAGTCGGTGCAGTACCAGTTCAGGGTGCCGCGTTCGGCCATGATCATCGGAATGACATAGTCTTTGGCGTCCTGATGGGCGAGGTTGTGCCGCTCTGCGTAGCGCAGGGGCAAGTGTTCCAGCCAGAAATGGGAGTCAAAATGCAGATCGAGAAGGGTTCCATCCATGTCGAGGAACACCGTCTCCAGCGAGGACCAATTCACCATAAGCACAAACAGCCTAAAGATTTTTCTTCAGGCTGCCGCAGAAATCCGGCCTTGGCAAGCCGGGATAGTACGGATTCGTTGCGGTGTTACTCGGCGCTTTGCTGAACCGGTTCTGGCTTGCGGCCAACCCGCGTGCAGCCCAGGCAGCGAACAAACGTCGCCTTGGCAGGACCCACGACCAGGACCTCGCCAGCTTCTCCGGCATTCCCGCCCAGCAATGAGAACGGCAGTGACACCAGGTAGACGGCGCTACCAATAACAGTGGTGGCCAGCAGTAACGGGCGGGCGAAAATGGCATCACCGGTCATCGCCAGCGCAGAGGGACTTTCGTCCACCGCCTTGGCATGTCCGACAGAAGAAAACGCCAACAGGCAGGCGGCCAGCGTGGCCATCAGTGTGCGGGAAATCTTTCGAGTCATCGTACTGTCTCCTGAACTTGTCGCCCCTGTGGTTTCTGTCGCGCCCGATTGTGCCGACCGCACCCTTCTGGACGCCGAGTGGACGCTGAATATGCCTCCCAGTTTAAATGAAGGGCATGAAATCTCTGTTAACTATGAATCATATTTGCGTATTTTCAAACGATTTTTCGTTGCAAATTGTGCATTTGTGTCGTTGGCTATCGCTGACAGCGGGGGCAGTAGACAGTGGAACGATTGTTCATCCGGATTTCCTTTAAAGCGGTCTCGCACTCAGGGCACGGAGCGCCGGTTCGTCCATACACCAGCAGTGACTGGGCGAAATAGCCCGGTTTGCCATCGCTGTTAACAAAGTCCCGCAGGGTGGTTCCGCCCATCAGTATGGCCGCGCTGAGGGTTTCACGGATCGCCTCGGCGAGCAGGTGGTAGCGGTCCAGGCTGATGCGCCCAGCCTGCCGTCTGGGGTGAATGCCGGCCTTGAACAGGGCCTCGTTGGCGTAGATGTTGCCCACGCCCACCACCACGTGGTTATCCATGATGAACGACTTGACCGGGGTTTTTTTGGACCGGGATAGCCGGTACAGCATGGCTCCGTTGAACTCCGCTGACAGGGGTTCGGGTCCCAGGTTGGCAATCAGCGGATGGCTGTCGGCGGCGTCTGACCACAGCCAGCAACCAAACCGTCGCGGGTCATTAAAGCGAAGGACGACACCGCTCTGTAACTTAAGCTCGACATGATCGTGGGTCATAGGCGGCGCCTGGTCGGAAATGACGCGCAGGCTGCCGGACATGCCCAGGTGAACAATCACCGTGCCGCCGTCCAGGTTCAGAAACAGATACTTGGCACGCCGATCCACGGAGCGGATGGTCTGGCCTTCGAGGCGTTCGGCCAGGTCATCCGGTACCGGCCAGCGCAGGCTGGCATTACGGACCGTGACCTGGATGATGCGCTGCCCTTCACAATGGGGGGCGATGCCGCGCCGGGTAGTTTCAACTTCGGGTAATTCGGGCACGCGGTGACACTCCGGGCAGTTAGGGTTGTCGGCTGGTTGGTAGACCAAGGCTAATTTGGAAACACACTCAGTGTAATCAGTAACAAAATTGCAGCCAAATACGGTTGTGACAGCGAACACCTGTACGCTAAAGTGGCATCATTGGCTTGTTGCCCCCCTACGAAGGTCTGATACTCTCCGGTTCTCTCTCCTTCGGGAATGGCGCAAGTCGCTGAATTGATTTGAGGATTTTTTTATGTGGTTTAACGGTCTTCTTGACCTGTCGGTGATGCAACTGATTCTGGTTGCGCTGGGTATGACCCACATCACCATTGTGAGTGTAACGCTCTACCTGCACCGCCATTCGGCCCACAATTCGCTGGACCTGCACCCCGTTCTGAAGCACTTCTTCCGCTTCTGGCTGTGGCTCACCACGGCTCAGAACACCAAGGAGTGGACGGCGATTCACCGGAAGCATCACGCCAAGTGTGAAACCGAGGACGATCCTCACAGTCCGGTTGTACTGGGCATCAAGAAGGTGCTGTTCGAGGGTGCTGAGCTTTACGCCACTGCAGCCACGCCGGAAACCCTGGAGCGTTATGGCCAGCGCACCCCGGAAGACTGGATTGAACGCAATGTATACAGCCGCTACAAGATGCTGGGTGTGTCGTTGCTGGCAGTGATTAACCTGGCACTGTTCGGCGTGCATGGCATCTGGATCTGGGCCCTGCAGATGATGTGGATTCCAGTCTGGGCCGCAGGCGTCGTGAACGGCCTTGGTCACTGGTTTGGCTACCGCAACTTCGAGTGCACCGACAATGCCCACAACATCTCTCCCTGGGGAATTTTGATTGGCGGTGAAGAGCTGCACAACAACCACCACACCTACCCGAACTCGTCCAAGCTTTCGCGGCGGTGGTACGAAGTGGATATTGGCTGGGGTTACATCCGTCTGTTCCAGCTGTTTGGCATGGCTAAGCCCAAGGGATACCGGCCGATTGCCCATCATGTGCCGGGCAAGCAGGAAGTGGATGTTGAAACCGTACAGGCCATCGCCAACAACCGGTTCGACATCATGCGCCAGTACCGCAAGCGCGTCATGGAGCCAGCACTGCGTCAGCAGCGAGCGCTGATGGATGACGAAATCTGGCCGCGTTATCGCAAGCTCAAGCAGCTGTTGTCACGTGAAATCACGCTGATTCAGCCGAAAGAAAAGGAAACCCTGGAATCTGTCCTTGAACGAAACGCCATGCTGCGTCAGATCTACGACAAGAGCCACGAACTGCAGGCGCTGTGGCGTCAGCGTGGTCTCAAACCCCAGGAAAAGCTGAACGCGCTGATGGAATGGTGCAAAGAGGCGGAGGCCAGTGGCATTCGCTATCTGGAAGAGTTCGCCGAGCACCTGCGAGCCTATTCACTCAAGCCCGCAGCCTGAACTGAGAACCCCGCTTCGGCGGGGTTTTTTGTGGTCGAATGCCCGCCCAGTGATTCCGTCAGGCGGTGTGTTCCTGCTCAGGGCTGACGCGAAACAGGCAATAGGTAACCTGGCCTGCGGTCTTCTGGCGATGCAAATGCCAGTGGGCCGGTACGGTTGGACTCGCTCTCTCGCTTTCATGCTCCAGATAGACCCATCCCCCCGGTTTTACCCAGCCCTGATCGTCCAGTACGGGCAGGATGGTCTCGAGCCAGCCCTGGCGAAAGGGTGGGTCCATGAAGATGATGTCGAACGGATCCCGGGTGCGGTGGGCCAGGTAGCTGTCGACGCTGGCGCACTCCACCGTGCCCCGGTCTGATTTCAGCAGCCGGAGGTTATCCCGAAGTGCCCGTGCCAGGCTCGGCGTGTGATCGACCAGTGTGACGGCGCCGGCCCCCCGGGACAGCGCTTCCAGGCCCAGAGCGCCCGAGCCGGCAAACAGGTCGAGGCAGTCGTTGCCAGCGGTGTGAAACGACAGCCAGTTAAACAGGGTTTCACGGGTTCGGGCCGGCGTGGGTCGCACGCCGCCGGCGTCGGGAAAGCGCAGTTTTCGGCTGCGCCAGTCACCGCCGATGATGCGGAGTTCACCCATGCCGCCTCCGGAGCCCTGGGAGCCGCGGCCGGGCGAATTGAGCGAGCCCCGGCCGGCGGGTTTTTTGCGTGCCATTTAGTTAACTCCAGCAACCTGTCTGTGTCAGTGCGTAGCCCGTATGGTAGCGGAAACCGGGGCGGGCGGGATAATTCCGGCAACCCTCACTTCGGCAGGACAGTCTGCTAGAATGTCGGCCTAATTTCTCCCGCCCATTCGGATTGATGGTATGACTTTATGACGGCAGAGTGGATTTCAATTGGCCTGTTGGCCCTTCTCGTACTCGTTTTCGTGTTGGATATTGCCGGCAATCGCAGCCGGGTACCGCGTCCCAAGCCGGTGCCTCAGCGCAAGCCGGAGGTGGCCAAAGGGCCCGCACCGGCCGAGCCTGCGGGAAAAACCAGTACAGAAAAGGCGAGTGTAGAAGGCCCTGCGGCAGAATCGGCTCCGGCCGACGCCAGGCCTGAAGCAGTCGAGGCCCCTGAGCCTGTCGCTACCCCTGAGCCGGCAGCAGAACCCGAACCAGCTCCAGAGCCGGAACCCCAGCTCAGTGTCTTCGAGCGCATCAAGCAGGGCCTGGGAAAAACGCGGGCCAGCCTGACAGGTGGTATGGCCGATCTGTTCTCCGTGGGCAAGAAGATCGACGAGGACCTGCTCGAGGAAATTGAGACCACCCTGCTGATGGCGGATGTGGGTGTTACCGCCACCTCGGAAATCATTGAATCGCTGACCGACAAGCTTGAGCGTAACCAGCTCAAGGATGGCGAAGCGCTGCGTAAGGCCCTGCGGGACGAACTTCACGGCCTGTTGAAAGACGTGTCCAAACCTCTGGAGGTGGATTCTGGCAAGCAGCCGTATGTCATCCTGATGGTTGGTGTGAATGGGGTCGGCAAGACCACCACCATTGGCAAGCTGACCAAGAAGTTCCAGAACGACGGCAAGTCGGTCATGCTGGCCGCCGGTGACACCTTCCGTGCCGCGGCCGTTGAACAGCTGCAGGTGTGGGGCGAGCGTAATAACGTTCCAGTGGTAGCCCAGCACAATGGTGCTGACAGTGCGTCGGTGATTTTCGATGCGATCCAGTCGGCCCAATCCCGTGAGGTGGATGTGGTGATCGCCGACACCGCTGGCCGTCTCCAGAACAAAGATAACCTGATGAACGAGCTGGAGAAGGTCGTCCGGGTAATGAAGAAGCTGGACGACACCGCGCCCCATGAAGTAATGCTGGTGTTGGATGCCGGTACCGGCCAGAACGCCCTCAGCCAGGCCCAGGTGTTCCAGCAGGCGGTCGGTGTCAGTGGTATTACCTTGACCAAGCTCGACGGCACCGCCAAGGGCGGTATCGTGTTTGCCATTGCTCGCCAGTTGCAGTTGCCCATCCGCTTTATTGGCGTGGGTGAGCAGGTGGATGACCTGCGCAGTTTCGACGCCGAAACCTTTGTCGATGCCCTGTTTGATTAAACCTCGGCACGACCGGAGCTGCAGCCTGCCATGATTGAATTCCGCCAGGTGACCAAGCGCTACGACAGTGACCACACCGCCCTGCGCCAGGTGAATTTTGGCCTGGATCGGGGCGAGCTGGCGTTTCTCACCGGCCACTCCGGTGCCGGGAAAAGCACGCTGTTGAAACTGATTATGGTGATGGAGCGACCGAGCGCGGGGGAGCTGATCGTAGGCGGTCAGGTTTTGAATCGGTTGCCTCGCCGTCAGATTCCCTACATCCGGCGTCACATTGGCGTGGTCTTCCAGAATCACCAGCTGTTGTTCGATCGCACCGTTTTCGACAACGTCGCCATGCCGTTGGAAGTGATGGGAGCGTCACCGCGGGATACCGGAAGGCGAGTGCGGGCGGCCCTCGACAAGGTTGGGCTGCTCAGCAAGGAAAAGATGAATCCGATGCAGCTCTCAGGCGGGGAGCAGCAGCGTGTGGGCATTGCACGGGCGGTGGTGAACAAGCCACCGGTGCTGCTGGCAGATGAGCCTACCGGTAACCTGGATCCGGCGTTGTCGGCCGACATCATGAACCTGTTTGGCCAGTTCAGTCAGGTGGGTGTCACCGTGCTGATCGCTACTCACGACATTGCCCTGATTAACGAGATGGGGCGTCGCACTTTGACCCTCGATCACGGTCGCCTGATTGCCGGTGGCCAGCCGTCCTCAGGGGGTGTAAGTGGCCACTGACCCACGCCGAAAGCCTGAGGCGGCCCGTGGCGCGGCGGCTTCCCGCTCGCCCTGGCGCCAGCAGGCAGAAAGCTACCTCAATCACCACCGGAAAGTGGCTCGGGACAGTGCCGAGCGACTTTGGCGCAACCCCGTGGCCAGCTTCATGACCTGGGCCGTGATGGGGGTGGCATTGGCGCTGCCCGTGGCGCTGTTGTTGCTGCTGACCAGCCTGGAAGGGATGAGTGCGGGTTGGGAAAGCAGTGCCCGTCTGACCGCCTACCTGCAGCTGGAATTGCCAGAGGAGCGCGCCCGCGAGCTGCGAGAGGAAATCGCGTCCGACGGTAGGGTTGCCGGGGTGGAACTGGTCAATCGCGATCAGGCGCTGGCGGAATTTCGGACATCTTCTGGTCTTGAAGAAGCGCTGGACTATCTGGACGACAATCCACTGCCGCATACGTTGCTGATTACCCCAGAACAAGGCGCCCGCTCCGAGGCGGGCGTTGAAGGTCTGGTGAACTTTATCCAGGCCATGAATGGCGTGCAGCGGGTGCAGGTTGATTTGGGCTGGTTGCAGCGCCTGAATGCAATGACGGACCTTCTGGCACGTGCGGTCTGGGCGCTGTCCCTGTTGCTGGCGGCGGCAGTTGTTCTGGTCATCGGCAACACTGTGCGGTTGTCGATCGAAAGCCGTCGGGACGAAATCCTGGTGGCCAAGCTAGTGGGCGGAACTGACGCCTTTGTGCGGCGGCCGTTCCTGTATACCGGCGCATGGTTTGGCCTTGGGGGTGGGGTGGTCGCATTCATCCTTCTGCAGCTGTCCCTTTGGTGGCTCAGTGGGCCGATTGAACGTTTGGCAGAGCTGTATCGAAGTGAATTCACCTTGAATGGTCTTAATGTCGATGGCGCGCTGGCGTTGATAATCGTTGCGATGCTGTTAGGCTGGCTAGGCGCTTGGGTTGCCGTAAAACGGCATCTGGATGACATTGAGCCGGGCGAAATTGCTGGCGGATGATCTGGATAGCGGAAAAACCGTATTGAAAAGGCAGAGAGGTCTGGCGTAGTTTGAAGCTAGAGAAAACCTTAGTGAATTTTCCAGGCATTTGATTTTTAACGAGTTACTGGAATTTTCGGGAACTTATTTGGGTCTTGGCGGTCAAAGCACCAGTTGTTATATTTACTGGCCGTCAGGTTCGGAGGTTAAGGCATGGGTACGAGTTTACAGCTCATTGACAGACTGGTTCCGGGTGGAAATCTCGAGTCGTACATCCAGGCGGCGGGACGCATTCCGGTGCTCACCGCGGAAGAAGAGCGGGATCTTGCTGAAAAACTTCATTACGACGGCGATGTTGAGGCTGCTCGTCAGCTGGTGCTGTCACATTTGCGTTTTGTCATCCATATTGCGCGGAGCTATTCCGGGTATGGGCTGGCCCAGGCCGACCTGATTCAGGAAGGTAACGTCGGCTTGATGAAAGCCGTTAAGCGTTTCAACCCCGAATACGGTGTGCGTCTGGTGTCGTTTGCCGTGCACTGGATCAAGGCCGAGATCCACGAGTTCATCCTGCGCAACTGGCGCATCGTGAAAGTGGCCACCACCAAAGCCCAGCGTAAGCTTTTCTTCAACCTGCGCAGCCAGAAGAAAAAGCTGGCGTGGTTGAACCATGAAGAGCTGAAAGCGGTCGCCGCTGATCTGGGCGTAGAGCCCCGGGTCGTGCGCGAAATGGAAGGCCGGCTATCATCCCATGACACCGCCTTTGATGGCCCGATGGACGATGACGAGGACAACGCCTATCAGGCCCCGGCCTACTATCTTGAGGATCGTCGCAGTGATCCAGCCACCCAGCTGGAAAACGCGAACTGGACTGAAGATTCAAATGGCCGCCTGATGGAGGCGCTGCAGAACCTGGATGAGCGTAGCCAAGATATCCTCAGGGAACGCTGGCTCTCGGATAGCAAGTCTACGCTGCACGAGTTGGCCGATAAGTACGGCGTTTCTGCTGAGCGTATTCGCCAGCTTGAGAAAAACGCCATGAAAAAGATTCGAAATCAGATGGCCGAAACCGCCTGACCCTGGCCCTTCCGAACTCGGATCCCTGCAAACGCCACCACCGTTCCGGTTGGTGGCGTTTTTGTTTGTATAATCGATGTCCGCAAACAACACTTGAGACGACTGCAGGGGACTTTGGGTTATGACCGCTGAACGACCGCACATTGCTTTTCTGGGTATTGGCCTTATGGGCGGGCCTATGACCCGCAACCTCTTGGACAGCGGTTTCCCCATGACTTTGTGGAATCGCACCGCCAGCAAATGTGAGCCGTTTGCCGGTGAGGCTGCTATCGCTGACACGCCCGAACAGGCCGTGGCCAACGCTGATGTGGTCATCACCATGCTGGAGAACAGCGAGGTTGTAGATCGGGTTCTGGTTGCCCAAGGTGTTCTTGGCGCGCTTAAGCCTGGTGCCCTGCTGATTGATATGAGTTCCGTGCAGCCGTCTGTCGCTCGCCAACACGCCAAGCTCGCTGCTGAACGGAGCGCAGGCTATGTAGACGCTCCGGTGTCAGGCGGTACGGTCGGTGCGCAAGAGGCGCGCCTGAGTATCATGGCCGGCGGCTCCGAGGAAGACGTTGCGCGGGCACAGTTGGTGTTCGAGGCTTTGGGGCGGTGTACGAGGATCGGCCCCGTTGGGTCTGGTCAGTTAGCCAAGCTGGCGAATCAGGCGATCGTGGGCATTACTATCGGTGCGGTTTCGGAAGCACTGCTGCTGGCCGCCAAAGGCGGCGCCGACCCGGCTGCCGTACGTGAGGCCCTGATGGGTGGCTTCGCAGGCTCCCGAATTCTGGAGTTGCACGGACAGCGCATGTTGGATCGGGATTTTGCGCCCGGAGCGCCGGCCAGGATCCAGCTCAAGGACATGCGCATGATCCTGGATGAAGCCCGCGACGAGGGGCTGACCCTGCCGCTGTCGCAGCAGGTGCATAATGAATACCTGTCACTGGTTGCCAATGGCCACAGTGATGTCGACCACAGCGGTTTGCTGCTGGAACTGGAACATCTGAACGGAGCGTTGCTGGGATCCCTCGGCCGCGGGCCGAAGGAGTAACACCATGCCACGCTTCGCTGCCAATCTGTCCATGCTGTTTACCGAGGTGGATTTCACAGAACGCTTCGCCTGCGCCCGTGCCGCGGGGTTTGAGGGGGTCGAATACCTGTTTCCCTATGCCTATCCAAAAGACTTGTTGAGTCGGGCGCTCAGTGACAATGAGTTGACTCAGGTACTGTTCAACCTGCCACCGGGTGACTGGGATGCGGGTGAGCGGGGTATTGCCTGTCTGCCCGAGCGGATCGAGGAATTCCGGGCCGGAGTCGATCAAGCGATCGACTACGCCAAGGCGCTGGGCTGCCGGCAACTGAACTGCCTGGCCGGGCTGCGGCCGGAGTCTGTGTCCGAGGAGTTGGCCTGGCAAACGCTGGTTGAAAACGTGGCCTACGCCGCGGAGAAACTGGCCGCCGAGGACATTACCCTGTGTCTGGAAGCCATCAATTCCCGAGTGGATATGCCGGGCTTTATGCTGGATACCAGCGGCAAGGTGCTGGCGCTGATTGAGCAAGTGGATGGCGACAACGTAAGGTTGCAATACGACCTGTACCACATGCAGATTATGGAAGGCGACCTGATAAGGTCCATGGAGTGCCTTTTACCGTGGATAGGCCACATTCAGTTCGCCGATAATCCCGGGCGACACGAGCCCGGCACCGGCGAGATTAACTTTTCGAATGTTTTTGCAGCGATTGACAGCGTGAGGTACGAAGGCTGGGTCAGCGCGGAATACCGGCCCTCCGGAGCAACCGGGGATAGTCTGGCGTGGTTTAGGGGGCAGGGGTGACCGTCGCCATAGGCGACACCCTCTTACAAGATCGTAACTGGCTCGGCCACTTACTTCTTCGTACCCTGTCATTACTTTGAGCTTTAAAAATCGTAATCCGTTTACGGGAGGTAGGCCGGTGAAAGCACTGGTAATCGAAGACGATCAGGACGTAGCAAATTACCTGGTGAAGGGGCTAAGAGAGTCTGACTTCGTTGTGGACCATGCCGCCGACGGGAAAGACGGTATGTTGATGGCGGCCAGTGAAGAATACGACATCATGATCGTGGACCGGATGCTCCCGGGCATGGACGGACTGTCCATCATCAAAACAGTGCGGGCTACGGGAAACCAGGTGCCGGTGCTGATCCTGAGTGCACTGGGCGACGTGGACGATCGCGTTGAAGGTCTGCGCGGCGGTGGTGATGACTATCTCACCAAGCCGTTCTCCTTTACCGAACTGCTGGCCCGGATTGAATCGTTGGTGCGTCGTAACCGCCAGACACCGGAAACCGAAACGGTATTGCGGGTGGCCGATCTGGAGATGGATCTGCTGGCGAGGACTGTAAAGCGTGCGGGCCAGAACATTGATGTCCAGCCCAGGGAATTCCGGCTGCTGGAATACCTGATGCGTAACGCCGGCCAGGTGGTCACCCGGACCATGCTGCTGGAGAAGGTGTGGGACTATCATTTCGATCCCCAGACCAACGTGATTGACGTGCACATCAGCCGCCTGCGGGCGAAAATCGACAAGGAATTCGAAACACCCCTGCTGCAAACCATCCGGGGTGCAGGGTACATGTTGCGTGAAACTGCTTAGTCAGCTCAGGACCTCGTCCTTCCAATTAGCCTTGCTGTACATGGTGGTGTTTGCCACCTCAGTCTTTATTTTGCTGGCCTTTATCTATTGGCGTACAGCGGGTTTCATGACCGCTCAGACCGATGAAACCATCGAAGCGGAAATTGCCGGTCTGGCAGAGCAGTATCGCGGCCGTGGCGTGAACGGCCTGATCACCATCATTCGCGAACGGGTCGCCCGCGACCCGAACGCCAAGTCGATTTACCTTCTCACCACCGATGACTTCCTGAAATTGGCCGGTAATATCGAGTCCTGGCCCCAGGGGGCCCGATCAGAAAGTGGCTGGATTAACTTCACCCTGAATGAAGATATAGGCTGGAATGGCCCGAAACGCCTGGCCCGTGCCCGCATCTTTGAGGTGCAGGGTGGTCTTCGATTGCTGGTAGGGCGTGATGTCGATGAGCTCACCAACCTGAAGCGGGTCATTGAGACCGCCATCAACTGGGGGATGGGCATAACCCTGGCCCTGGCCCTTCTTGGTGGCTTCCTGATGAGCCGCAGCACCACCCGGCGCATTGAGGTGATCAACAACACGTCGCGTCGAATCATGAACGGGCATCTTTCCCTGCGCATCCCCACCCGGGGCACCGAAGACGATTTCGATCAGCTGGCAGAAAACCTGAACCAGATGCTCGATCGGATTGTGTACCTGATGGAAGGTATCCGCCATGTTTCCGACAGCATTGCCCACGACCTGAGGACGCCACTGACTCGGCTGAGAAACCAGCTGGAAAGTACCCTGATGTCCGTCGATAACGACGAGGCGCGAGAGCAGGCCGGCCGTGCCGTGGCCGAAGCCGATCAGCTATTGGCCACCTTCAACGCGCTGCTGCGAATTGCCCGCCTGGAAACCCGTGGCAATGCCGCCGATATGAAGCCGGTTGCCCTGGATGAGCTGGTTGCAGACGCCTGTGAGTTGTACGAAGCGCTGGCTGAAGACAAGGAGCAGCGGTTCGAGCAGCACGTGGAAAAGGGTGTGATGATTGAGGGTGACCGGGATTTGCTGTTCCAGATGGTCAGCAACCTGATTGATAACGCGATCAAATATACGCCAGAACAGGGTGTTATCGGGGTGGCGGTCCGCAGAGAGGGCGAGGAATCGATCTTCGAAGTGCGCGATAGCGGTATCGGCATACCTGACGACGAGAAAGAGCAGGTGTTCCAGCGCTTTTACCGGGTGGGTAAGAGCCGCTCATTGCCTGGCAACGGTCTGGGTCTGAGTCTGGTCAGTGCCGTTGCCGAGATCCATCAGGGCCGGATTGTGCTCAGTGATACTCAGCCGGATGCGGACGCGCCCGGGTTGACGGTATCGGTTCACATGCCGGCATTCACCGGTGTCCGCAAGCGCATCAAAGCGACGACGATGGAGCAAACCGCTGGAGTAGGCGGGGATAACTCACCCACTCCCACCGAGGCCAGTGACGCCTGAGGTCAGGGTTACTGGCTGGCGCGGAAACGGTTAACCCGCTCGAAAACCGGTCCAAAAATGGCCTCGGCTCGGGATTCAATCGCCTGGGTGAAGTGCTCAACCTGAGACCGGCGACGATCCACTTTGGCCTGAATGCTGTCCCACTCGCCCTCAAGGTGCTTCTGCTCAGCCGCCAGGAAGGCCGCAATATTGTGGCGGTTAACCTTGCCGGTGATGCCGTATTGGTCCAGGCGATAGCCGAGGGTGTCGATACCATCGAGGGCAATATTCAGCAATTTCTGGGTGTTCATGGACAGGCTCCGTGTTTGCGAATCTTCAGGGAAATCTATTCCCGCAAAATAGCGCCAGAGCCTAGAGTGTACAACCTAATTCCCGTTTTTCAGTACGCGGGCACACCTGAACAAAAGGTAATTCACCGGCCACGCTGTTGTAACCCCGGGCGTGCATAATAGAAGCTGTAATATTTGAGGCGGGCGACCAACACGGCCCGCTTCACTCTCCAGCACAGCGCTAGCCTTAACCCCGTTATTACGGGGTTTTTTTCGTTAAACCGAGCCGTTTTCTTCGTACCACACCTGGTCAATCCACCAGAGCTTTTCAGCAGTGGGTGTTCGCACCGATACCTCGTCGCCAGGCTCCTTCTTGAGGCATGCGCGGGCAACGGGGGCGTCGATAGACACGAAATCCTTACGCTCGTAGATCTCATCGGGGCCGACAATTCGGAAAGTCAGGGAGGTTTCGTCATCCACCAGCCGGACCCAGGCGCCGAAAAAGACCCGGCCTTCCTGCACCTCGGAATAGTCCACAATCCTGACACTCTCCAGGCGGGTACGGATGTAGCGCACTCGTCGGTCGATTTCGCGCAGGCGGCGCTTGTTGTACTGGTAGTCTGCGTTCTCTGACCGGTCACCGAGGCTGGCAGCCCAGGTCACCTTCCGGGTGACCTCCGGCCGTTCGGTGCGCCAGAGAAAATCCAGTTCCTGTTGCAGCTTGTCGAATCCGGCGCGGGTAATCAGGTTTGTTTTCATAGTTAATAAAGGTAGCTATCGAGACAAGAGGCTGGGGAAACGTATAGAGTCTCAGATTGATCACGGCAGTGCTATCTCAGACACATCCGAAAACACTTCTTAACCAACCGTTTATTGACGCGAAGACCACCGATGCTAACCTTCGTGGAACAATTCCGGCATTGTGGGTTATAAGCGAAAAGCCTTTCAACAAGCCGACTACTGATTGCGATGGATCGACACACTCCGGGCTGGCTTGCCGAACGTACAGAGCGTACGTCGTTCAAGGTAAGGGTTCGATAATGCATGTGGCCGGGGGCTGCCCTCAGTTGTTTTTAAAATTTCTCATAGCGATGCTGCTGTGGTCGACCCTGGGGACGGCCTACGGATCAGTGCGTTCCGAATATGAGGTAAAGGCAGCATTTCTCTACAACTTCACCCGACTCATCACCTGGTCTGAGCCTTCTGAAGAAGGGGCTCGACTAACCATTTGTGTATTTGGTCGAGACCCGTTTGGCGGGGTGCTCCAAAATTTGAATGGCCGGGTGTCCCAGGGCCGTGCATTGGAGTTGAACTATCCCGCCTCGCTGGAAGAGATCGATCGCTGCCAGGTGCTGTTCGTGGGTGCTGGCAAAGACCGTGATCTTGCCGAGATCACCGACTATGCGCATGCACGGCAAATTCTGACCATCAGTGAGATCCCCGACTTCGTGGATGAAGGGGGGATCATTGGCTACGTCAAGGAAGGCAACGTCATCCGCTTCGAGATTAACCTGCTGTCAGCCCAGCAGGCCGGCCTCCAGATCAACTCCCGGTTGCTGGAACTCGCCTTAAGGGTAATCCGATGAGCAACCACTGGCGCTGGCAGTACTGGCCCCTGAGAACCAAGCTCCTGTTGCTGACGGTCTCCATCAGCACCCTGGGTATTTTGCTCGTCTGTACCAGCCTGGTTGTGGTGGAAAATCGCACCTACGAGGCGCAGCTTGAGTCCGAGCTGGGTGTGATTGCGGATATCCTGACGGAGCAATCGGCGGCCGCCTTGTTGTTTGAGGACAGTCAGCAGGTTAAAACCATACTCTCCAGTTTGAATCAGATCGAGACCATCGAGCAGGTCTGTGTTTACAACGTTTCCGGCGATGTCATGAGCGCCTTGAATGGAACAGGCTACGAGCCCTGTCCGAGCCTCGATGTGGATCCGGCGGTGGGGTTCGTGGGCGACTACTATCGCCTGCTTGAGCCGGTAACGCTGGATGGAGATATTGTTGGGCAGTTCTATCTGATGTCCCGGCTCGAGGTGCTTCGGGAGCACATCTGGACCTTCATCGTCATATCGTTCAGCGTCGGCGTCGGGATACTAGTGCTATTGATCTGGGTGGCCTCGCGTCTTCAGCGGCTGATATCGGAGCCCATCGTTGAGCTCTCGAATGCCGCCGATCGGATTTCCAATGAACATGACTATTCCATTCGGGTGCCGGTCTATGGGAAAGACGAGCTGGGCATCCTGGGCAGCGCGTTTAACGAGATGATTGGCACCATCCAGCAGCAGAACCAAAAAATCCTGCAGAGCAAGAATGACCTGGAGCGCACGGTTGCTGAACGAACCTCGGAGCTGAGTCTGGCTAACCGTGAGTTGGAAGCGTTCAGTTTTTCGGTGTCCCACGATTTGCGTCAGCCGCTGAGAGCCGTCGAAGGTTTCGGTCAGGCCCTTGAAGAGGACTGCCGGGATCAGCTGGACGATACGGGGCTCGACTACCTGGCCCGAATTCGGGCGGCCACGGTGAGAATGGGAGGCCTGATTGATGGCATGCTGGTACTTTCCCGCGTCAGTCGGCAGGCCATGGAGGTCGAGCGCGTTGACCTGAGTGCGATGCTGGCGGAAATCCTTGAGGA
Organism: Marinobacter sediminum; assembly: GCF_016820575.1. GTDB lineage: Bacteria > Pseudomonadota > Gammaproteobacteria > Pseudomonadales > Oleiphilaceae > Marinobacter > Marinobacter sediminum. The sequence continues at coordinate 873,351 of NZ_JAEMQH010000001.1, forward strand.
ATTGCAGGACACTACCGATACAGTGCCGTCGGAAGTGACCATTCAGCCGGACATGCAGGTGGTTGGCGATGAGCGCATGTTACGCATTGCTTTCCAGAATCTGTTGGAGAACGCGTGGAAATACACCTCAAAAAACGAGAAAAGAGCGATTGATGTGTCTGCGTGTGAAGAGCACAACAGTATTACCATCGCATTGAAGGACAATGGGGTGGGCTTCGATATGAAGTATGTCGACAAGCTGTTCGTGGCTTTCAACCGTTTGCACACTCCGGCCCAATTCTCCGGAACGGGTTTGGGGCTTGCCACGGTAGATCGTGTGGTACGGCGCCATTTCGGCCGGGTATTCGCGGAATCGCCAATCGACAGCGGTGCTTGCTTCTATGTAGAGTTGCCCCGGCCAGAGCGTGGTGCGGAGTCAGGGTTGCAACAACAGGCAACCCGCTAGAATCGGAGAGAGTATGGCTAAGGGAGAGTGTTCAATTCTGGTTGTCGAAGACAACCCAGATGACCAGATCCTGACGATGCGGGCGCTCCGGAAGGCGAGCAGTCATAGCCCCATTATTCTTCAGGAGGACGGCCAGGCCGCCCTGGGATTTCTCTTTGGCACCGAAAGCAGTAAACGTTCACCCCAAGTCGACACCCTTGGTGTGATTCTCTTAGATCTCAAGTTACCGAAGGTCAGTGGCCTCGAGGTGCTGCGGCGTATCCGGTCGTCACCACAGACGGATTGGCTTCCAGTGGTCATGATGACTTCGTCGGATGAGCCGAACGAACTGCGCGAAGCCTATCGTCTGGGCGCTAATAGCTTCGTTACCAAGCAGATTGACTATAGTAAGTTCAGTGAGCAGATGTGCCTGCTCGCCCGTTATTGGTTAACTGTAAATCAAGTTCCTATGGTCGGCTCATCCCGATCATTCTGAAAAGGTAGTGCTGGTGAGTGACATAAAAGGCCGCCTTCGGGTGTTGCTGATTGAAGACTCTGAGGATGACACCTTCCTCCTGTTGCGCGCTCTGAAAAAGGGAGGTATCGAGCCGTACTACAAAGTGGTGGACAGCGAGAGCGCGATGGAAACCGCGCTCATGGAAGAAACCTGGGACATGGTCATTACCGATCATAGCTTGCCCGGTTTTACCTCGTTTCGTGTGTTGGAGCTGAGCCACCAATATGCGCCTGATTTGCCAGTGATTATCGTGTCCGGTTTGATTGGTGAGGACGTCGCGGTAAGTGCGATGAAGGCCGGCGCCCAGGATTACATCATGAAGGACAACCTGAGCCGGTTGATTCCTGCGATTCAGCGAGAGATGCGGGAAGTGTCCGTCCGCCTTGCCAAAAAACGTGCTGAATCGACACTGGAACACATGGCCTACCACGACAGCCTGACCGATCTGGTCAATCGCCGTGAGTTTGAACGCCAGCTGATCCAGTCCCTCCATGATTCCCGCAAGTCCGCCCGCGAATGCGTGTTGCTGTACCTGGATCTGGACCAATTTAAAATCATCAACGACACCTGCGGCCACATGGCCGGCGATGAACTGCTCAAGCAGCTTTCGAAAGTGCTCGGCCAGCGGCTCCGAACTTCCGATACCCTGGCGCGTTTAGGTGGGGACGAGTTTGGGGTGCTGCTGCGCAACTGTGACGCGGTGGATGCCCGCAAGGTGGCTGAAAACCTGTGCAAAGAGGTCCGCGAGTACCGCTTTGTCTGGGAGGATAAACCGTTCGCCGTCTCCCTCAGTGTGGGCATGGTCATCATGGGGAGTCATTACAAAACGGCGAGCGAACTGCTCAGCCACGCCGACCTGGCCTGCTACGCCGCCAAGGACCGGGGTCGTGACAACGTTCAGGTGTATGAAACCAGTGACCTGAACATGCAGCAGCGCCAGCGCGATATGCACTGGACCAGTCGCCTGCAGAGCGCCCTGCAATCCGACGATTTCTTCTTGTACCACCAGGAAATGATCCCCTTGCAGGAAGCCAGTGCTGATGGTTTCCGCACCGAGTTTCTGGTGCGCTTGCGTGACGGTGACGATACTGTGCCCCCGGGCGCCTTTATTCCGGCCGCCGAGCGCTTCGGCCTGATGCCGCGCATTGACCGCCGGGTCATTGACCTGGCATTCGCCTACCTGGACCGCACTGGGCTGGGCCGGGAATCCACCGGTACCTTTTTCATCAATCTCTCTGGCGGCTCCCTAAGCGATGGTGAGCTGTTCCAATTCATCCACAGCAAGGTTCAGGAGTATTCGATCTTGCCTGCCCGGATCTGCTTTGAAATCACCGAAACGTCTGCTATTGCGCATTTAAACGATACGATCGAGTTTATCGAGCGAGCCCGTAAAGAGGGCTTCGAGTTTGCCCTAGATGACTTTGGCACCGGAATGAGTTCCTTCACTTATCTCAAAGCCCTGCCGATTGATTACCTGAAGGTGGATGGGGGCTTTATTCAGAACTTGCTCGCCGATCCGATTGATATGGGGATCGTCGACGCCTGCAACCGCATTGGCCACGCCGCCGGACTGAAAACCATTGCCGAATTTGTCGAAAACGATGACGTGAAAGACTGCCTCACCAAGCTCGGCTTCGACTACGCACAAGGTTATGGCATCGCGATGCCGGTTCCCCTGAACGAATAACATGCAGGAAGGCAAACAGCCTTCGTGCGCCCTCTACTGATTGATGAATAGCTTATGCTTGATTGCGGTGATTTGATTCTGAGGTACCTCGAGCGCCTGGGAGTGGCTTACGTGTTCGGTGTGCCCGGGGGCAGCATTGAGCCGTTGTATAACGCACTCGCGCGGAGTGAGCGTCAGGGTGGTATCCGGGCAGTCACCGCGCGCCACGAGACCGGCGCTGCCTTCATGGCCGATGGCTATGCCCGGGAGACGGGCCGGATTGGGGTTTGCTGTGCCACGGCCGGACCCGGCACCACCAATTTGCTCACTGGGGTGGCAAATGCCTACGCCGACAACATCCCGATGCTGGTGATTACAGCGCAGACTTCTCTGAACCGATTTGGCCAAGGTGCTTTTCAAGAATCCTCCTGTACCGGCATCAATACCCTGGACATGTTTTCCGGCTGTACCCGCTACAACACACTGGTTTCCCACCCTGAACAGCTGGAATCCAAGCTGCTGCACGCCTTAAGCCATGCCTTGGGCCAACAGCCCGGGCCAGTGCACCTGGCCATTCCGCTGGATGTTATGCGCCATGCTGTTGAAGACGCCTCAATGGCGTTAGGCCTGAGCGCCTTCATCCCTAACGAAGTGGTGCCGGATTCAGGCTCGGTCCAGCGGGTGGTCAGTGATCTCACCGATGTGATGCAGGCGACCATTGTGCTGGGTGAGGATGCCATCCACTCGGCAGACCAATGGATACAATTAGCGGAGCTGCGGAACTGGAATCTGGTAACCACACCCCGGGGTAAGGGCCTGGTGAACAGTTTTCACCCACAATACCGGGGCGTTTTCGGTTTTGCCGGCCATCAATGCGCAACCGATGTGCTGAAGCCTGAAAATGCGGACAGGGTGATCATGATTGGCGCTGCCCTCGACGAGGTCTCCACGGCGGGCTGGAGTCCCGATGGCCTGCTGTCCTCGCGCCTGATTCACCTGTCCGGAAACCCGGGGCACCTAACCCGGGCAACCATGGCGGGGCATGTTGTGTTGGGCGAGCCCCGATATGTTGTCGACGCGCTGTTAAAGGAGTTGGTCGGGGGGCAAGGCAAGGCCCGCCCAACTGTGTGGGGTACTTCCGACGGCGTTCCGGAATTCGTCGAAGGCCGCTTTCGGGAAAGCTGCTTTGCGACTTCGGGTCCGGTAAAGGCGCCGGCACTCATGACCTATTTGAGCAAGGCCTGCCCTGAAACAACGCGGACCCTGTTCGACACTGGCAACAGCTTTTTGTGGGGCATCCACCACTGGAATGTTGGGCAGCCTGGGCGGCCTTTGGCGTCCCGGAACCTGTTCCACATTGGGGTTGGCTTCGCGTCGATGGGCTGGGCCATAGGGGCTTCGGTGGGTATTGCTATGGCAGCTCGCGATGAACCGGTTTTGTGTGTGACGGGCGATGGCAGCTATCTGATGTCGGGCCAGGAGCTCACCACCGCAGCCCAGGAGAATTGCAACGTGCTGATGGTGGTGCTGAACGATTCATCATTGGGCATGATTCGCCATGGCCAGGCGCTGGGCGGTGCAGAGCAGATCGCCAATGAGCTGCCTTGCGTCGATTACGCGAAGATGGCGGAAGCCATTGGTGTGGAATCTTACCGGATTGCGACGCTGGAAGAGCTTCATGAGCTTGATCTGGCGTCGATTTTTGCGCGGCCCGGCCCGTGCTTGCTTGATATCCTGGTTGAACGTGAAGAAGTACCGCCCATGGGCGTCCGGATGAAAGTACTCAAAGAGACGGAATAAGCGGGATCAGCATGGCAACAGAGTATCAGTACCACTCCAATATCTGGCTGGAAGAGCCAGAGCCTTCTAATCCATTCGCCGCCAAGGCCAGTTTTTGCAGCGGCTACGATGTGCACAACGAGGTCATTCCCAACGCCAGCTGGTTTGAATACCTGCTGTTGTTGTTCAAGGGAGAGCGGCCGAAAAACTCGGATACTGCGTTGCTGGAAAAGCTGGCGATGGTGCTCGCCAATCCCGGCCCGCGGGAAGCCAGTGTTCGGGCCGCCATGAACGCCGGTGTTGCCCAAACCAACCATAGCTCTGCACTAATGGCAGCTTTGGCGGTGGGTGCCGGTCAGTACGGAGGCGCCCAGGAGCTCTCGATCTGTATGGCGCTCTGGCAGGAATGCCAGTTCGACATCACCCGATGGCAGAAGCGATTACTGAACCCCTCCGATGACGAGCGCGCCGACATCTGGTTGCCCATGGAGCATGCGCCCGGTTTCGATCCCAATGGTGACGCAACTCCGACACCGATCCTGCAATCTCTGGAGTTGCTGGCTGGCCTGGCCCCGGCCAATGGTGCACTGGCCTGGCTGAAAGCAAACCGGCAGGCCCTGGAGCTGCATGTTGGCTATCCCCTGGCCATGAGTGGACTGGCTGCCGCGGCATTGGTGGATTTGGGCATGGATGAGGACCAGGGCAGCATGCTCTACCTGATGCTCAGGCTTCCCGGCGCTGCGGTGCATGCCCTGGAGCAAAAACACGTGGGATGGAAAAACTTCCCCTTCTACGGCCCGGCCATCGAACTCGAAGAGGATGCATTTCCTGAAAGCCAGGACCAGAAGGGGGCAGGCGAATGAGCCACAAGAATCTGCTGGAAACCGAGAAGCACTGGTTAACCCGCAAAGGTAAGGCCTTCCTGTCGGACCGAGTGATCCTGCACGGCAAGGATCTTCATCAGGATCTTGGCGACCACGAGTGGATGCGGGTGTATCTCTACTCCATTCTGGAGCGTGAGGTTGAAGAGAACGTGGCCAAGCTGCTCAACACCTTTTGGGTGTGCACCGGCTATTCGGATGCCTCAATCTGGCCCAACCACGTGACGGCCCTGGCGGCTACCGTGCGCTCGACGCCCTCACTGTCATTGATGGCGGGGATGAGTGTCTCCGAAGCGTCGATTTACGGCCGGCGCCCTGAGGTTCGAGCCCTGGATTTCTTTTACCGGGCAGGGCGGCACTGCGACGCAGGGGGCGACCTCATTGAGTTTGTCGAGGGTGAGAAAGCCGCAGGTCGAACCTTATTTGGTTATGGGCGCCCACTGGCCAATACCGATGAGCGGGTTCCGTACATGCTGGAGAAGGCCAAGGAGTTTGGGCTGGATGGCGGTCGCCATCTCAAAATAGCCTTGGATGTATACGCTTACCTGAACGAGACCTACGGCTTTTCAATGAATGTGGCTGCTATTCATGCCGGGCTCGCAGCCGATGTGGGATTAAACTGTCAGGAATATCAGCTGTTTATGACTCCCTGCTTTATATCGGGCATGATTCCCTGTTACCAGGATGCCCGTGATCGGCCGGAGGGCAGCTTTTTTCCGGTCCGCTGCACCAACATCGTTTACAACGGGCCGGCTAAACGGAAGTGGGGCGATTAGAACTGGTACTGGGCTTCAATGTAGGCAAATCGTCCAGGCATCGGAAAGTCGCCTGGGATCTCCGGCCTTGGATCTGAGTAGGGGCTGGGTTCGCGGACATCCGCATTAAACGCATTTCTGACCGCTACCGCGATATCAAAACCGCGCCATAGGCCACGGGTTCGGGCGGTGAAGTCCACGGTGGTGTAGTCATCCACCGGCTCCCTCGAATCGGCTGCAGACCGTTTCTGCTCCCCGACGTAGTTGACCTGAGTCGTGAGGGTCCAGGTGGGCACCACTCGCCATTCTGTGCGGGCGTACGCCTGGTGATTGGGCGCCTGGCCAACGGATTTATTGGTATCCTGGTCTTCAGCTGTCTGGTAGGCGTAGTTCGCCGCCAGGTTCAGGTTATCTAGCAGCTGATACGTCATTTCCAGCTCGCCACCGTGGCCTTTGCGCTTCCCGGAATTCTGATATTGGGTGGCAACCGGGCCGGCAATGGGTTCGGCATTGATCAGGTCGTCTATTTCGTAATAGAAGACGTTAATGCCGTAATACAGGCGAGAAGTGGCCTGGTAAGCGAGGGCAAGTTCCAGGGTGTCGATGGTTTCCGGGTCCAGATCGTCATTGCCCACCAGAACCGGGTTGTTGGCGGCATACTGTTCGTTCAGTGAGGGGGCCCGGAAGGCCCGGCCGTACAGCAGTTTTGTGGTCAGATTGTCAGTAGTGGCCCAGATCAGCGCAGCCCGCGGGTTTACCGTTTCTCCAAAGTCGGCGTAATAATCGTAGCGAAGCCCACTCACCAGCTGCCAGTTCTGGGCAAATTGCCACTCGTCCTGCACAAAGGCGTAATAGTTCTTTCGGTCTTCCTCCGGCATCCAAACCTGATCCGGATCGTCTGAGACGTCGACCACCTCGCCCTTCGGGCTGAAATCGGTGTTGAAGTTCTTGGTCTCGGAGACATCGTAGAGATCCGCCCAGAAGGCGCCAATGCCAGACAGAATGCGATGGTCTTCCACGTTGCTGTAGATGGAGTTCAGATCAACCCGTACTTGCCGTTCCTTGTATCCGGGACTGCCCAGGAATCCCTCCGGAAAAGCGCCGTTAAAGGCCCCGGGAGGGAACAGCACGATGTCGTTTTCCGGTTCCTGGGTAAAGTTGAAATAGCTGATACGGGATTCGATATCCAGGCCGTCAACAATCTCCAACCAGCGGTAGCTGTAATCCATATTGATGCGCTGGGATTGGTACTGGCCCTCGGGATCGAGCGCTTGCGCGAGGCCTGGGCCGGTGCCCAGGTTTCTGCGGTCTTGCAGGCCAGCCCTGAAGTCCCAGCGATCGCCGTTAATCTCCAGCCGGGCGTCGAATTGATCCACAGCGGTGTTTACCGGGCCAGGGGCGAGCGAGGCCGAGGTGCCGAAGTCTTCATCGAAATTGGTTTGGGCATCCCGGTTAACAGACCGGCGCCAGCCATCGGTGCTCTGCTGTTCCATAACCAGGCTGATGTCGGTGTTGTTCCAGTCGGTGGCGGCCTCAACCCAGGCGCCTTGGGTATCAAAGCTTCCCGCACGCGCACCGGTGATCACGCCATCAATGTCCTGCGCACTCTTGGTGGTGATGTTGATTACCCCGGCATAGGCGTCGGCGCCATAAAGAGCCGAGCCGGGCCCACGAATAACTTCGATACGCTGGATGGCCTTCACCGGCATACCGCCCCAGGTGTTACCTCGGTTGCCGAACATCATGGTTGTGACTGGAACGCCATTGATCAGTAATAGGGCCTGGGGATTAAAGTTTGAGGTTATCCCGCGAAAAACATATCTGGGGGTGAATAGCTGATCCGAGTGATTCACGTGCAGGCCGGGGACAGTTTCAAGCACCTGGTCCAGATTGGTCGCCCCCATCGCCGCGATGTCCTCGGCGCTGATAACAGACGTAATGGCCGCAGCTTTGTCCAAAGGTGTTGCCGAACCGGAGGCAATCGATACCACCCGGATCTGGCCCAGCTCTTCCAGGGAAATGTCCCAGAAAGGATCGTCGTTCTGATTTGCGGAAACGGACGCAGAGGCAACCAGGCAAGCTAGCGCCGAAGCCCCGAGATGCCGTCGGGCTCTGAATTTGAACATAGATGGACCGCTTGGGTGGATCATGACCGGGCCTCAGTGCGACGACGAATCGGGTTGGAACTGTTGGTGCAATTCTTATGTTGTAAACAACAGCCAGGTGCACGAAACAGCCGGAGGTTTGGTAGATCCCTAGGCCGGGCATAGAGAATTGCTGGCTAAACCGCAGTTTAGTCCCATTTAGGGCCCAAGCAAACTGACACCAAGGAATTGATCTGATTCATTTTGTTACGCAGCTTGCCTCAGCTGCATGGAACGTATCCGGACGGTGAAAAGCGTCACAAATTCGTCAAATCGAGGCGCGTGCAACCCGGTCAGACTATAAACTGATCAAAAGTTGTCACGCCCTTCAGGGTGGCTGAAACAGTCAGGGTTGAGAGCATGGATAGGCGCATGGAAATTGGGGGAGTCAGAGGCTTGGTCGTGCGGTCAGGAATTGTTGCGTGGGGGCTGGCGCTATTCGCCATGCCAGTGAGCGTTGGTGCCGAGAGTCCGCTCGTTGATACCGCCTTTGAATACGAAGAGCGCTCCACTATCGAAAACATCCCGCTGCGGTCTATCGAAGAAGACGCGCTTGCGAACACCGCAATTGAGGGTGGGCTGGCGGCACCCGCTGCCGGTGTTCCAGTAACGCCGGCAATTGATGACGATTTTTATCTGGATCCACTCGCCTTGCAGCCTCGCGACAGCCGAACCGATCTGGGGCGCTCTGAAATTCCCGTTGAAATCCGCTTCAGCAACCCGAAATCCATACCCGGGCAAATTCACCGCAATAACTACAGCATTCGCCCACCGGCAAACCGTAGCTACGATGCTCTGAATATCAACATGACTGAGCGCTGAGACGCGCGGTCTCAGGCTGCGGCGGTGTCGCCGATTTCGGTTTTACCCAGTACGTCCTGATAGAAGAAGGTCAGTGCCTGGCTGGCCTGGTTCAGGCGTGCTCGCGATACCTGAATACGGTCACTGAGATAGGTGAGAAACTGCTGGCGGTCTTCCCCGGCCAGAGATTCCGGATCTTTCAGCTCGTGGAAAAGCACAAAGCGGGTAATCCAGTGCAGATAGGTTTGCTCTGCACGCTGGTGCAGATCCTGCTCTCGGATAGCGCTTTTGACGCGGCCGATCAGGCCGGGTTGGGATTGTTCAAGTGCCTCGGTGACATCCATGAGTAACTGCGTCCAGTGGGTTCTTGTTGTTAGAGTGCGCGCATCTTATGACAATCGTTTGAACGTCGCAAAATTTCTGGCAAAAAAAATAATCCCGGTCGATTCGACCGGGATTGGGGGGCAGGCGGCGGGAGTTATTTCAGGGAGTTCAGCTTATCAATGTACTGCTGCATTGCTTCTTCGCTGGAGGTGCCTTTCAGCTTATCCCAGGCGTCGAACTTGGCGCGCGCAACAAAGTCCATCATGCCCGGGCGCTTGCCGGAAACGTCGCCTTCGGTGGCCTGCTTGTAGAGGGCGTAGAACTCAAGCTTCATCTCGTTTGAAGGCTGAAAATCGCCTTCGGCGTTCTGGATGTAGTTTACCGCTTCGTCAAACTGGGTTTTCAGGTCGCTCATCTCAATCTCCTTGTGGGAAAGCCTTGGCTGCAAAAAGAGTTTGGCCGAGTATAGCCACCGCAGGGGCCAACGTCATTGGCCAAACGTTCCTTTCCTCCGACGAATGGGGTATTGTCCCCAGCCAAAAAATTGGATAGGGGAGTGCCGTTTATGGCCAATGCCAACAAGTTGTCTGGAATAGTTAGTAAAATCAATCGCCTGCCTGATTTCGCCCGATCCAGGGCCCTAACCCTGTTTTTTGGCAAAGTGGTGCCTTTCACCGGCACAACCGGTATCCGTATTGAGTCCCTTGACCAAGAGCGCTGCGTGATCAGCCTTGCCAACAAGCGCCGGGTTCAGAACCACATCGGCGGCGTACACGCGGTGGCATCGCTGGTGCTGGCCGAGTCAGCAACCGGTTTTCTGGTAGGCCTGAATGTGCCAGACGACAAGGTACCCGTGATCAAGACCGCCAGCGCCGAATACACCCGTCGCGCCAAAGGCGACATGACCGTGCAGGCGCACCTCACCGACGAGCAGCGCGAACGCATGCGCACCGAGGACAAGGGCGACGTGTCCGTGCCGGTCACGATCCACGACAGCGAAGGCAAAGAGCCGATCGAAATTGAGATGATCTGGGCTTGGACGCCGAAAAGGCGGTAAGCCTGCCCTTTTCGACAGAGCAGGTATCAGCTTCTGCGCTAAATCACGTTTTTCTTTTTCGAAGGGTGATACCTTGCTCTCGGTCTTGGTGATAACTGAGGTCAGAACCGGCATGGATGCCAGGTGATCGCGACACCTGCCAAGTGGTGTGACTAGTCAGGGAGAGAACTGACGCCTTTTCTGAGAGTTCTTTCAGGAGCATTTACTGAGCAACAGCCTGAAAGTCTTGTATTCACTCTCCGAGACACTCAGGTTAAAGATTTTTGTAATCCTGAAGAATCTCGCGACATACTGACATTGGTTTTCGGGAGGTAACCACTCGTCAGGTCCGGAGCCGCCTTTACTCCGATTCAGGCTTGCCTCGACTGGCCAAAGGTTCACTGGATCGTTGGCAAAAATTTCCCTCTTTTCTTGAGGCCACTCGTCAGCGCCGTGTCTCCATGCCCAGGCGAGAGGTACGACATGGTCAATGTCTATTTCTGATGAATTTTGAATAACGGCGCCAGTGAATGGACTTATCCACCTGCCAGTAATTACACGACATTTATCAGAGTTTGCGAACCGAACGGGAAGAGAAGAAGCGTTTATTAAAGCCTCAGCTCGTTGGTTCTGGCAGTCGCCATCTGTGTCTGCCCAGCCATGACCGAACATCGAACGCTGATATTCTTGGAAATTAGTTTGTAGAGCCTTGCCACTTGTTTTGAGTACCCGGCCTCCCGAGTCCAAGCATTCGGTGATCGAACTGAACGCTTCGAAATTCTTGATTCGATCGAAGTAAGGGCTCTCCTTGGTATGGCAAATGCCTGATGATGTTAGTTTTATAGAATTGCCATCAGAGGCAAGGGCTTGGGCTGTGATGAAAAGTAAGCTGAAAAAAAATGTTGTCAGCAGAAAGGAGTTCATACTTTTTTGAATCGACCGTGCTGTTGAGCGTTGATTGATGATCAAGCAAACAGACTATCAAGGGCTTATAGTCATTAGAAACATTGGGACGCACTCTGAAACAGATTTTGTATAGTCGAGCAGCAGATAGCCTAGTTTTTGATCATACAACCACGGTTTCGCCGGAACGGATAATGTACGCTCGCGTTAGTCAGGAGTTTTGGGCGATCCTGTTTGCCGACATAGAAAAATGGTAGTGAAACGGCACGCTGGCCCGACCAGCTTAAGTTGACCGTACTCATCCAGAATATGGATTTCCATCTGCAAGTTTTGATATCAAGCTTTTAAACAAAAGCGAACATTAACGGCCCCGCATATTTCTGGCGTTTATCCCACCTCTGAAGAGAACAAAATATAATTCTTTAGGAACCTGGCAAACGGTCGAAAGGGCTGACCGACCTGCCCCCGGCCTTTAATCCAACTGCTTCCCAGTAAGGTCTGTTACTGACCCTGAATTAGGTCCAGCTTGCTTTCCCGTATAACACTGCAAAACCTGAGAGCTTCGTGTTCTGGTTCCTTGTGCCATGGGCTAGGGTCAGAGCAAGCTGTATTGCCGACAGTATTCTGGTTTGGGTGCTAAGGATAAACCGCCGGGCAACTGGTCATTGACAAGACACATCGATACGCGGCCTAAGGCCGCCATTGTCGTGGGGGAAATTCACCTTAAAAGCGCTCAAATCAGGCTCATGCGGTGTTCTAATTCTTAGCGACAAGAGTCGTACCGGATAAAAGTATCGCCTGGCCTAACAAGGGCGTGCGCCTCACGAGGCCGTTTAGGCGTTGGTTTTATCTGGTAAGGCATCCGTTGACATATATTACAAATTTTTACCCACGAGACGTGACTGAAAAATGTTAGGTAGAGTAACATGAGCGAAAATTAATAGAGGTTAACTATATGAAAAATTTAGGTATTGCCGTTTTTGCTAGCCTTGTCGTCTTTTCACAAGGGGTCTTCGGGCATGAGTTTAACTGGACTAACCTAATGTTGGCGTCCGCTAAGTTGCAGCCAGCGTTCGATTATGAAGCAAATGTTGACTCATACATGTATATCTACAGAAACGACGTGTGGGACCGTTACAGGAACGATGAGTTCGAATTACAAGATAAGAGAGACGAAACTCAAGAAATAATGAAGTCAAGGATAGACTCATTCGATATTGGAGAAGCTTTTGTCATTAATACATCTTTCGATTTTGGCGAATATGACTTCAGCAATGGAATTTTTCCTGTGGAGTCAATTGGAGAGAGCGCATATTTTAGCGAAAGTCGATATAACAGCAAATCTTTTCCCTCGACATATAGAGTGTTCTTCGATAATCCAGAAATGATCGGTGATTTGAAGATGAATAAAGAGCTGGCGAAGAGCTTCCTGAATTCCCGAAAGAGCAGTTATGGTAGTGTCGATAGATCAATCAACGCGAAAATGGAATTTGTCATCATTGAAACAAAGACAAATCCGAGAGACCTAGTTGCTCAGCTTACGAAGGTTACTTTTTATAAGGATAGGAATAGAACCGGAGTTTTAGAGACATTTGAAAGCAATTAAGCTGACAGAACGCCTGTTTCAGAATCTCTGATGTCTAGACTAGAAAGATTGAAGAGTCAGACTGACTGTCTGGCTCTTTGTCGTATTAAGGGGGGTAGAACCCCATGAAGATATACCAAATGACGCCCTCTAGAACATCTAATAAGGATCGCTGTATGAACCTCGCCTTTTTGAAAACTCTCTCCACCTATTCAGTTTTAAGCCTCCTATGGAGCGGCTACGCCACCGCAAATCCGATGGAGGACTTCAAGAAGCAGATTAGAGGGGAGATTGAGCAGCAGGTAGAAACCAGCCTGGAAGAGGTTTACCACAACCCAATCGAGGACGCAGATCCGGCCTTTAAAAGGAGTCTCGACAAGGAGTTACAGCCGCTTGGTTTGCCAAGCAACATGGGATGGACGCCGCCATCACCATATCTTCGGTACGCCCATGCGGCAGGGGAACTCAAAAATATTGAAACGTTTATAAAAAACCACAACATCGCGTATTTCCGGACCGAAAACGCATTTGACAAGCAGGACATATTGGCTTCTTTTAAGCCAAACCTCGAAGAATCTAAGGCAGCAATGGTGGACAGCTCAACCATCTTATTTGCCGCACGCATTGATGAACACAACACGGATTACAATTTCGAAACCGGTTCTTTCAATGTTCTCGATCAAGAACTTTTCTTCAGTGCTTGCGGGACGTATCGAATCAACGTTGAGGGGAAATGTGGAGCTTCCGGTGGTTTTTTCTCAGGGGCGAGTGGAGCTTCAAAGATCAACATGCTGACTATTCGTCTTGATCAGGCAGCAAATGTTCAGGTGCCGAAAGCGAAGGCGCGGCAGGTTGATGCCGTAATGAGAGACTTCCACAACGTGTCGGTTTTCGTACTCGCAGACATTGACAGTGCAGGCATGAAAAAGACGCTCACGACAGATGGAGAGCAAAGCGCTCGGATGTCGGGTAACTACGAGAAAATGGCATCGGCCATGAAACAGATGAACATGCCGGGGATGGTTACGCAGGAACCCGTCCTGTCCCTGAATTTAAAGAAGGTCGTTCTAGTGGATTGGAAGAACAAAAATTATTTCGTCGAAAATTTTTAATTGACTGACCCTAAACTAGCGGTGACATATTGCTTCTTGGGCGGACTGACTTAAAGGTCGACATTAATGGTCGACCTCATCTTTACCCTCGACGGGTTCTCCTCCGTTACTGAGGACCATGCTAAAAAGGTCTAAATTTCGCGGCAGAAATGTATTGTTCTATCCGCCCGAGTGTTCGCTTTGCGACCTTCCCGACCACTTTATGGTGACCATCTACAGTCAAGATATCGTGGTATAACTAGTTTTTGCAGCAGAGGCTGGTTAGATTCTTGTTGGGTTAGAAGGGGGTATACGGAAGTTATGGTTTTGAAATGGATGTCGTTGATCTTGCTAGCGCTATTGCCAGTTGTAGCTCACGCAAGTGTGTACATGTGGGTGGATGCCGACGGAAACACTCACTTCGGCGATCAGCCGCCGGCTGAAGTCGCGCCTAAGAAGGTTAAAGTTGCTCCGCCTCCGGTCAGCAACGACGCCTCGGCTAAAGAGCGTCAGCAACGCATGCAGGATTTCCTGTCAGAACAGCAAAAGGATCGGGAAGCGCGTCAGGTGGATCAGGCGAAAGCAGCAGAGCAGGCAGCCAAGAAGGCGGATTTATGCACCAGGATGCGGGCTCAGCTAAAGAACATGGCGCGGATCTCCACGTTCTATGGTTTAGACGAGAACGGTGACCGGGTTTACGCCACCGAAGAAGAAAACGAACGGCTTCGGAAAGATTTCCGGGACAAGGTGAAGCAAGCGTGCGGCTGAGCCGCTCATAAAAAGGCGCCCATGAGGGCGCCTTTTTCGTTACTGCAGCAGTATTCGGTGAATCACTGCTTAATTTTGATACGAGCCTCGACGCGGCGATTGGTAGCACGGCCTTCGGCAGTGTCGTTAGAGGCGACGGGCTGTGCTTCGCCATAACCCGTGGCGCTGACGCGTGCGGGGTTAACTCCGAGGGCATCGGTCAGGCGTGCGGCGACGGCTTCGGCGCGAAGCTGCGACAGCTTTTGGTTGTAGGCTGCGGCACCGGTGCTGTCGGAATGGCCGGCAATTTCAACGATGGTTTCAGGGTTGGCTTTCAGGAAGTCCGCAACCCGGCGAATTTCGTCATCGTAGGAGTTACCGATTTCGGCGCTGTTGAGCGGGAACTGTACTTCGATTTCGAAGGTCTCGATGGTCTTGGTGATGCCTTCACAGCCTTTGGCATCCACCTTGGCGCCAGCAGTGGTGTTCGGGCACTCGTCGATGCTGTTCACAACGCCGTCGTTGTCGCTGTCGAGTTCACAGCCGCGACCATCCACTTTTGCACCGCGGGGGGTGTTGGGGCAGGCGTCACGGGCGTCAACAACACCATCCTGATCGCCATCCAGCTGGCAGCCGGTCCGGTCTACTTTGGCACCGGCCGGGGTGCCTGGGCACTGGTCTGAGCTGTCGGCAACGCCGTCGTTGTCTGCATCAGCGGGAGCCGGTGAGGCGTGCACAAAGGCCAAGCTCAGGCCCAGGGAAATCTGGGCGTCGAAAGTGCTGTCGTCGATGCCGTGGAATTTCCGCACGTCACCACGCAGAGACAGGGCGTCGGTGATGTTGTAGCGGACACCGGCACCTACGTTGACGCGGCTCTCGTCGTGGTTGCTGCCAGATGTTCTTGGCGCGGCTGAGTCGTTGCCGAAATCGGCGTGTCCGGCACCGGCTGACAGGTACGGGTTCCAGGCCTCTTCTGGGCCAGCGAAGTAGTAAGTGCCGTCCAGTCGGATTTCTTCGAAATCGGACGAGCCGAGCGCGCCCTCGCGGTCTGCATTGGCTCGGGAGAACAGAACTTCCACAGCCCAGTTCGGGGTGAAGCGGTATTCAGCGCCAACACCAAACGTACCGGTTTCGCTCAGTTCACGCTTGTTATCAAAAAACTGAAAGGCCGCGAATGGGTTGATGTAGGTGGTGGCTTGGCGATCTTCAGCCATTGCCGGTGATACCAAAGTGGCCGCGACGGCAGCCAAAGCACATGATCGCATGATACTCATGCAGAGCCTCCTATGAGGGTAAGTATTTAAGAGCCGCAAGTGCGGAAAAGCCGGGTGATCCGGAAAACGGGTCAGTACAGCAGAAAAAGGTAACTGGCACTGAGGGTTATGTCGGTACTAGGACGTAACAGGGGGCCAATTGGTTCCAGTTGTTTCAGGCCTTTGGCGCAAAGCTAGAAACAATCTGAAAGGGAAACTGAGAAATCAAAGAACGGTCGCGGTGAGCAACCGCAGCCATGGCACATGATCGCATGATGCTCATGCAGAACCTCCTGTCCGATTTTGTGAAATGAGTTTGTCGTTGCGAAGCGCGCGCAGTCTGGCACAAACCTGCCGCAAATTTGAGGGCCTGACTGCCGGATTGAGCTCGTAACTCACTATTTTTACGTAATAAAAAGCAGTATGGATTAAGTCGTTTTAGGCCAGAGGCGTAAAATAGAGATGGGCACTCTTCTTGCTGAAGTTCAGGGTGTCACCATTGTCGAAACGGACTTCGAAAGCGCTTTCGTCTTCGCTGACCACGCTGCCGGCGCCGAAGATGGCATGGCTCAGGCGTTTTCGATGCCAGAGCACACTGACGGAGTCGGCCTGAGTGATCTCGGTGCCGTTCAGGGACACACCCTCCCGTTCGGCGTAACGCAGACTCACGGGCGTGATCGGGGCTGCCAGCTCAATGGAGGTGTCCGTTTTGTGGTTGCCTTCATCAAGCAGGCGCCCAAGTTCGTGGGCCAGATCAAAGCAGAATTCTTCGACAAACCGGCTGGGGCCCTGATCGCCCTCCAGGTGGGGTTGGGCGCTCACCGGTCGGCTAAGCAGGTGTAACTGCTGGCGGGAGCGGGTCATGGCGACGTACAGCAGGCGCCGTTCGCTTTCGAGGATCGCCCGGGCGTCGTCTTCGGCCCTGGGGCTGTAGGGCAGGTATTTTTCTTGCAGGCCGGGGATGATCACCCGTGGCCACTCGAGGCCCTTGGTGCGGTGGATGGTGGAGAGCAGAATACCGCCCTGCTGGTTCTCGCCCGCTTGCTGTTTCAGTGTTTTCAGGTGATCCAGGGCGCCATTGGCATCCACATCCAGGCTTTTCAAGTACTCGCGGAAACCATGCACGGTGTCGATGCGTTCTTCGGCGCTCTCGTGAGTCAACGCCAGGCTGCGAATGCCTTCATACAGGTCGGTGTGCTCGGCATACACGCTGATCAGGCCTGCTACCGGGCCTTTGTATTCGCGTAGCTGGGCCAGCACCTCACCCAGTTTTCGCAGCTTGCGCCCGGCCATGGGTGACAGGGCATCGTAATCCATGGCCAGCAGGCGTTCGTGCCAGTCGTTGGCGAAGCCGGACAGGAAGCGGGCCAGCTGTTCCAGTTCCGGTTCTTTCAGGCCCACGTGCGGGAATCGAAGTAACTGTCGTGCTACCTCCAGCCGATCGGTGTCGGGCAGGTTGCTTAGTCGGCCGGTCACCACCATCAGCACGGAGGTGATGGCCTGAACCTCCCGGCTGAACAGGGCGCCCTTGCCGGCATCAATGCGGTAGGGAATCTGCCGGGCCAGCAGTTTCAGCTCAATCGGCACGCTCTGGCTCCAAACCCGGAACAGAATGGCGGTGTCGCTGAGATTTGCTTCGGGTGACTGCTGCAGAATCCGGACCACGGCGTCGCTGTCACTGTCGACCCGGTGCAGCTCCACTTCAGTGGCGGGTGTTGACGGGTGAGAGTGGCACAGCACATCTTTGCGACCGGTGTTGTGGCAGATCAGATGGTTGGCCAGCAGGGCTACCCGGTGACCGTAACGGAAGGTGTAGCTGAGCGTCTGCTCCAGCGGGCTCTCGAATTCGTCACTGAACCGTTTCAGGATGAACTCCGGCTTGGCGCCGCGGAATTCGTAGATGGTCTGGTCCGGATCCCCAACTACGGTGACCCGGGCCCGGTCACCGGCCACATAGCGCAGCAGCAGATGCTGGATTTCGTTGGTGTCCTGGTACTCGTCAACCAGGATCAGGTCCATCTTGTTACCCACCAAGCGCTGCAGTGGCGGATTCTGGTGAATCGCCATCACCGGCTCATAAAGCATGTCGGCGTAGCTGATGCGGCTCTGGCTTTTGCGCCACTGCTCAAAGCTGTGGAACAGGTCGATCAGGTAGCGGTGCTTGTCGGCGTAACCCAGCTCTTCGAACACAATTTCCGCTGGTGATAGTGTGGTCTTCACCAAATCGATGAAGCCGGTGGCGGTTTCCACAAAGTCTTTCTTGTTGCGGCGGATCTCGTCGGCCAGGTCCTCGGGAGCCAGGCGCCGGGTCAGTTGCCAGGCCTGAAAGCTGATCTCCTGTTCGGTCAGGATCTTGTCTGAAAAGCCCGGGAGGTAGCCTTCGCGGACGAACCGTTTGTACAGTCGCAACCCCATGGCGTGATAGGTCCGAATCTCGGGCAGCGCCAGCCCGCTTTGGTGGCAGATCTCCTGGAGCTTGCGCTCGAAATCCACCCGCGCGCTGCGGTTGAACATCAGCACCAGCATGCGATCCGGATCGTGGCCTTGTTGCAGCAGGTAGCGAATGCGCCAGGCCAGAGTGGAGGTCTTGCCGCTTCCGGCTACGGCGGTGATAACGGAGTGCTCGTAACCGGCGGTAATGATCGCCCGTTGCTCGTCGGTGAGAAAATCCGGCAGATCGAGGGCGGCGTGTTGGGGTTTGGTTGGCATAGGGCGTATTGTACTGGCCAACTGGTAGAGCGGGTACCCGTCCCGCATAATTGAAAAAACCTATTCAAAGTCATTTAACTACAACTCCGGGACCTGTCGCAGCCTTTTGGTTCGGCTTTCCAAAACCCGCTCAAGCACGTCCATGTGACGCTTGAGCTCCGCCATCCATGGCTCCGCACAGTTTTGGAAAGCCAAACCAAAAGTCTGCTCACTTCTGGAGATAGAGGACAAACCCATGCAAATAGCCGAATCCGTCAACGTACTGGGCGAAGCCCTGGAAACCTGTGGCACCGATCCGAAAACCGGGTTCTATCGGGACGGCTGCTGCAACACCGGGCCAGACGACCTGGGCTTTCATACCGTGTGCGCGGTGGTGACCGATGCGTTTCTGGAATTCTCGAAAGCCAAGGGCAACGACCTGAGCACACCCCGGCCGGAATTTGGTTTCCCCGGCCTGCGGGAAGGTGACAGCTGGTGTCTGTGCGCGGCGCGTTGGCAGGAAGCCTTTGAAGCCGGAGCCGCACCCCGTGTACGTTTGCGGGCGACTCATCAGGCAACGCTGGAAATGTGTGAATTGAACGACCTGAAACGTCATTCGGTGGATCTCAGTTAATGACTCCGGGTGCGCTCACGGCTAAGGAACTCGACGCCTGGCAGTCATTCCAAAGTGGGCTGATGCGGCGTGGCGAGCGCCGTCTTGTGCTGATTGAGGGTGAGCGCGCTCATGCCCTGAGCTGGCTGGAGACGCTGTTGCCAGCGCTGGCCCAAGAGACGGGTGTCTGGGTGGGTCCGGAAGCGGATCAGCCCGATGCGGCGCTGACGCCCATGGCTCCCAAACAAATCCGGCAGTGGCTGGGCCGTGAGTCCTCGGTAGTGGTTTGGGATGGTTGGCACGGAAATCCGCCGGATGCCTTTGCCGCCTTGTCGGGCACGCTGAAAGCGGGCGGTCTGCTGTTCTGGCTGATGCCGCCGCTGGATGAGTGGTTGAAGTTCCCAGACCCGGATTACGCCCGAACCGGTCTGGATGACCTTCCCGAGCACCCCTTTGCCGCGCGAATGGCCAACTTGCTGTCGGCTGACTCTGAGGTGATCCGGGTGAACCCGGGCCAGACGGTGTCAGTTGATCTTCCCGTGCTGGCGGAACCGGATCCGCCATTTTCCGTGCAGACGACCGATGATCAGCGTGACCTGATTGATCGGCTGGTGCGGTTCGGTCTGGGGCGGCGACGACGGCCGCTGGTGGTCACCGCCGACCGGGGCCGCGGTAAATCCGCAGCCCTGGGATTGGCCGCGGCCGAATTGTTGCGCCAGGGCCGGCGCCAGATTCTGGTGACTGCGCCGTCCCGGGAAAATGTGGCGACGCTGTTTCGTCACGCCCAGCACGGCCTTGGTGACGATATCCTCACGGCGTCAGAGTCCGCGCTGGAGACCTGTGCTGGTGGCAGCCTGCGGTTCCTGGCGGTTAGGGATCTTTTGGCTGAGAAGCCGGAAGCCGAGGTGGTATTGGTAGATGAGGCGGCAGCCCTGCCGGCGGCGCTGTTGAAGCAGGTTCTGTTGGGTTGGCCTCGGGTGGCTTTTTCCTCCACCGTGCACGGCTATGAAGGCGCCGGTCGTGGTTTTGCTATTCGTTTTCGGCAGGTTCTGGATCGGGAAACACCGCACTGGCAAGCGCTGACGCTCAGTGCACCCATTCGCTGGTCCGCCACCGATGCCTTGGAACCGTTAATCTCCCGCCTGTTCCTGCTGGCGGCTGAAAGTCCTGAGCTGTCGCCCGAGACCGTGGACGCAGCCGACGTCATTATCGAACCCTTTGTGCCCCGGCAGTTGGACGATCAACAGTTGTCGGAGGCGTTCGGGTTGTTGGTGGACGCGCACTACCGCACCACGCCCGCGGATCTCCGGCAATGGCTGGATGCTGCAGCTGTGCGCAGTTGGCGCGCCCGGGTGGCCAACACAACCGTGGGTATTCTCTGGGGTGTTATTGAGGGTGGCCTCAGCCCTGAACTGGCGGAACAGGTAACTCTGGGCCAGCGACGTCTTCGTGGTCACCTGTTGCCGCAATCGCTGGCCAGTCACAGCGGGTTCCCGGAAGCAGCCAGTCAGCATTGTCTGCGAATCACCCGGATTGCCGTGGCCGACCAGGCTCGCCGGCTGGGTGTTGGCCGCCGGTTGGTGAAGGCGGCAAGGCAGGCAGCCGTGCAGGAAGATCTGGATACGGTTGGCTCCAGCTTTGGTGGCAGTGAGGAATTGCTGCAGTTCTGGGGGGCCTGCGATTTGGTCCCGGTGCGCCTGGGCCTGAACCAGGAAGCTAGCAGTGGCGAGTACCCATTACAGATGCTGGACGGCCTCAGTGCTGCAGGGCAGGAGCTGGTTGCACGTCTGCAGCAACGCCTGGCTGAGCACTGGCCAACCCTGTTGCCGTTGGCCTGGCCGGCGCTGAATGCCCGGCTGGCGGCAGCCCTGAGCGCCCAATTGCCGGCCACCGGTCGCCTCAGTGACGATGATCGGCGGGACTTGCACAGTTTTGCCCATGGCCATCGTGGCTTTCTGCTCTCGTTGCCGGTGTTGCGTAAGGTCTTTGCTGTGCCGGGTGTGGCCTCCTGGCTGCAATCCCATGACGAGTTGCAGTTGTGGGTTGCCGCAGTTCTGCAACAGCAGAGCTGGCAAATGTTGCAGGGGCAGGGCCTGTGTCTGGGTCAGCGCGATGGAGAAGGTCGACTGCGGGCAGTGGTTCGTCAACTTCTGAAAAACGGCCCGGAGTTGTGACCCGCTCGATTTAATTCTGCTGCGCCGCTGGCCAGAATAGGCTCACTCCAAACCGATTGAGACCGTTTGTTATGGCCAAGGGAACCGGCTACTCCCGCTGTCTGTTGTTGTCCTGTGTTGTGATCTTGGCTTGGCTGTCCGGCTGCGCCACCTCCGTTGAACCGACCAACCTGAACCATGAAACCGCCACCATTGCCGCCACGCCGTTAATGGCGGCAGCCGCCTCCGGAAACCTGGATCGGGTGGTGGCACTGACTGAAGCAGGTGAATCTCTCAATACGCTGACCGAAAGCGGCTCGCCACTGATTGCTGCGGTTGAAGCCCGGCAGGATCGGATTGTCTGGTATCTGCTGTCTGAGGGAGCAGCGCCGGATCTGGCCGCGGCAGGGGCCGAGACGCCGTTGATGGTGGCCTCGGTGCAGGGGAGTCGGCGTCTGGTTCAATTGCTGTTATCGGCCGGGGCCCAGGTAAACGCCAGCGACGCCGATGGCTATACCCCGGTCATGCGTGCTGCTGAGCAGGGCCATTTGTCCGTGGTGAAGGTGCTGCTGGCGGCGGGGGCGAACGTTAATGTCAGTCAGGGCGGTGAATCGTTGCTAATGAAGATTGTTGCCAGTGGTGACCTGCTGACCTCAGAAATGCTGTTGGCCGCAGGCGCTGATGTGAATTACCGGTCGCCGGAAGGCCGAACTGCGCTGGATGTTGCCCGGGCCAACAACAGCCAGGATCTCGATATGCTGCTGGTCCAGGCGGGCGCCAGGCACTAAGTCTCAGCCGAGCTGCATGGGGTCGGTCTGGTCGTCCCATTCCGGCTGGAAGTGTGCCTCCACTACCTCGGCGGGCACGTCGCTAACCGAGTTGTACGACCAGGTTGGTCGTTGATCCTTGTCCACCAGTCGCGCCCGGATGCCTTCCGGCAGATCCGGACGCCGAGTGCATTCCATCGCCATCGCCAGTTCCATGCGCAACACATCCTTGAATGACATCTGCTGGGCTTTCTGGAGTTGGCTCCACACCAGCCAAGCCGTAACCGGGCACCCGCCGCGGAGATTGCTCATGCAGGCATTCCACCATTCGCTATCAATTTCCGCTGACAGCAGTTGGTCGACAATCTCCGGCAGTTCGTTGCCGGCGCTCAGGCGGGCAATGTGCTGTTCGTGCTGCTCCAGATTGCTGCGCTGAAGACTGCGGTAGTCCGGAGCATGCATCTGGCTCAACAGCCGGAACAGACGGTTGTCATCTGCAGCTGCCTGGCCGGTCCAGCGTTGGTCCTGCAAGGTGCCAATCATGAGATCCCGGTCTTCCGGCAACAACACCATGTCGGCGAGGCCAATTCGAATACTGTCGGTGATGTTCAATCGGGCCCCGGTCAGGCCCATGAACAGACCAATTCGCCCCGGCAGTCGGTTCAGAAACCAGCTGGCGCCAACGTCGGGAAACAGTCCAATCGAGATTTCGGGCATGGCCATGGTGACATCCGGTGTCGCCAGCCGGTATCGGCAGGCGGACAACAGCCCGAGACCACCACCCATGACCGCGCCGTGGGCCACGCCTACCACTGGTTTCGGGAACCGGTGCAGGCTGTCGATCAGTCGGTACTCACGGGTAAAAAACCGTGCCGGCGCGTCTGGTTCTCCGGCGCCACGAATGGCGCTGTACAGATTTCGGATGTTGCCACCCGCGCAAAACGCCCGCTCCCCGGCACCCTGAAGCACAACCAGGCAGATCTGATCGTCCTCAGCCCATTGGTCCAGCGCGCTTTGGAGGTCATTGACCATGGCCTCTGAGAGCGCATTGAGTGAGTCGGGGGCATTCAGTGTCAGCAGGCCAATTCGACCTTCCAGGCATTCAATTTCCTGAACCGCTATGGACATTGAGGGGGTCTCCGGTGTTCGAGAATCATCTGGGCGCTAAAGCTATCCACCTAATGCATTTGGCTGGGCCGTGCTCTGTGTTATAAGAACACAACGGGTTTTCAAGCCAGTATCCACTTCGGGTGGGAAAATACCAAAAACGATGAAGAGAGGGTAAAGACAATGGGACTGAAACACTACGCCGTTGCGGGAATTTTTGCATTCAGCGCCGCCATTCCGGGCATCGCCACTGCGGCCGATGCTGCCGCCGGTAAGGCCAAGGCGGCCGTATGTGCAGCCTGCCATGGCCAGAATGGCATTGCCCAGATTCCGACTTACCCGAACCTGGCGGGCCAGAATGAGCAGTACCTGGTTGCTGCCCTCAAGGCCTATAAAAACAAACAGCGCACCGGTGGTCAGGCTGCCATCATGCAGGGCCAGGCCGCGGCACTGAGCGATACTGACATTGCCAACCTGGCGGCCTATTACGCCAGCCTGCCGGCGGACGGCGGTAAATAAAACCGCTCCACCGTAGGCTGCTTAACGGTCAGTGAGGCGGTTCAGGCCGCCCCACTGACAATGCGATAGCTGGGGCCGTAGGCCGAGGCGCCGGGTAGTTTCATCCGGTTCTGGGCTACAAACTGGTCCAACATCGCTTCGAGCGGTTTGATCAGGGTCGGGTCGCCGGAAATTTCAAACGGCCCCTTGGCCTGCACCTGACGAATTCCGTCTTCTTTCACGTTGCCAGCGACGATGCCGCTGAACGCCTTGCGCAGGTTTGCGGCAATCAGGTGCACGGGCTGGTCACGATGCAATTCCAATGCCCGCATATTTTCGTGGTTGGGGTGGAAGGGCATCTGGAACACTGGATCAATTTTCAGCATCCAATTGAAGTAGTACGCATCCTGCATGGCCCGCCGGAAGGTTTCCACATCCTTCATGCCCTTCTTCATGGTCTGGGCTACCCGCACCGGATCGTCAATGATGATCTCGTACTTCTTGGCCGCTTCGTCGCCCAGAGCGTTACGAATGAACTTGTCGATCATTTCAAAGTATTCCGCATTTTCCTGCTTACCGGTAAAGACGACCGGGAACGGCAGATCAGCATTATCCGGATGCAGCAGGATACCGAGCAGGTATAGGATTTCCTCGGCCGTACCTACGCCGCCGGGGAATACGATGACACCGTGGCCACAGCGAACAAAGGCTTCCAGGCGTTTCTCGATGTCGGGCATGATCACCAGTTCGTTGACGATCGGGTTCGGCGCTTCGGCACCAATGATGCCGGGTTCGGTGATGCCAATATAGCGTCCGTTTTTCACGCGCTGCTTGGCGTGGGCAATGGTGGCGCCTTTCATCGGACCTTTCATCGCGCCGGGGCCGCAACCGGTGATGATGCTCAGCGCTCTCAGTCCCAGTTGGTGTCCCACTTCCTTGCTGTACTGGTACTCGTCGTGGCTGATGGAGTGGCCGCCCCAGCACACCACCAGATCGGGCTGGCGTCCGGCTTCCAGTACCCGGGCATTGCGCAGCACATGGAAAACCAGGTTGGTCAGGTCCTCAGGGTCGTCCCGGCGGAAACCGCTGGCCGCCTGTGGGATAGAGTGAGAGTAGATGATGTCCCGAAGCACTGAGAACAGGTGTTCCCGGATAGCGCGAAGCATCTCGCCGTCTACGAAGGCGTGGGCCGGGGCGTTGACCAGTTCCAGCTTCAGTCCGCGTGGCTGCGGGACCAGGTGCACGTCGAAATCGGCGTGGGCTTCCATCAGGGCCTTGCAGTCGTCGGTTTCTACACCGGTGTTGAGGACCGCCAGGGCACATTGGCGGAACAATCGGTACAGGCCGCCCTCGCTTCGGTCCTTGAGGCGATTAACCTCATAGTTGGAGAGGATTTCGAGGCTGCCTTCTGGTGATACCAAAGCATTGATGGTGGGTTCTTGCATGAACGAAAAAGCTCCTGAATGTTTCCGGCCGGGCGGGGGATAGTTGCCAAACAGGCCGGTGTCTCGGCTATGCCTGATTTTGAGGCATGGTTATTAAAAGGTAGACTAAGTGCTTTCCGCCTTATACGCCACTCGACGATATTCAGATTATGAAATTACTTATTCGCCCCGCTCCCGAAGTCGCCATCAAGAGTAAGCCGGTTCGCCGACAGCAGATGCGGCACCTGCGGCAGAATATCCGAAAGCTGCTCGTTCAGTTGGATAGCGCTATCGTTGTCGAGGGCACCTGGGATCGGGTAATGGTCGAGTTTCCCGATGATCGCGGATTGTCCGGGGTGGTGTTGGACGCATTGCTGCGCATCCCCGGTATTTCCACCATCCAGGAAATCGGCGTATTTCCGTTCGTGGATCTCGATGACGTTGCCGACAAGGCCGTGGAGGCATTTGCAGAGCGCCTGAAAGGGCAGACTTTTGGGGTTCGGGTTCGTCGGCACGGTGACCACAAATTCCGCTCCAGTGAATTGGAACGGATTGTCGGCTCGGCCCTGATGCAGGCTTCCGAGGCTGCAGGTGTGAACCTTAAATCGCCCGACGTGGAAGTGCGGATCGAGGTGCAGGATGACCACTTCCACATTGCCCATCGCAAACATCGCG
Organism: Marinobacter sediminum; assembly: GCF_016820575.1. Lineage (GTDB taxonomy): Bacteria > Pseudomonadota > Gammaproteobacteria > Pseudomonadales > Oleiphilaceae > Marinobacter > Marinobacter sediminum. The sequence continues at coordinate 899,182 of NZ_JAEMQH010000001.1, forward strand.
GGCTTGGCGGCTATCCCCTGGGCAGCGTTGAAACCGTGATGACGTTGATTTCCGGCGGTTACGACTCCTCGGTCGCCGCCTACCTGATGATGCGTCGAGGCCTGCGCAGTCACTTTCTGTTCTTCAACCTCGGTGGAACCGCTCACGAGGTTGGGGTGCGCCAAGTGGTTCATTACCTGTGGAAGCAGTATGGCGCCTCCCACAGTGCCAAGTTTATTTCGGTGCCGTTTGAAGGCGTGATTGCGGAAATCATGCGCTCCGTCAATCACCGCCACTGGGGTGTGGTGCTGAAGCGCCAGATGCTGAAGGCGGCCGCTGAGATTGCAAAAAAGAACAACGCCATCGGCCTGGTGACCGGCGATGCGGTGGCCCAGGTGTCGAGTCAGACCCTGAGCAACCTCAATGTGGTGGATCGTGCCAGTGACGAGGTGGTGCTGCGCCCGCTGGTGTCCATGGACAAGGAAACCATCATCAACATTGCCCGCGAGATCGGCACTGAGTCCTTCGCCCGCAACATGCCGGAGTACTGTGGGGTGATTTCCCAGAAGCCGGCGACTCGCGCCAAGTTGCACAAAGTCGAAGCGGATGAGGAAGAGATGGACGCGGCGGTTCTGGCCAGTGCGGTCGAGGCCCGTGAAGAAACGGCCATCAGCCGCCTGCTGGATACCACCACCACTCCAGAAGATGTCGAGCTGGTGGAAACGCCGGGAGTGGAAGATGTGATCATCGACGTCCGTCACCCATTCGAGGGCGAGCAGTCACCGTTGAAGCTCACCAATAACGAGGTCATGCAGATTCCGTTTTATGAACTGAATCAGAAAGTTGCGGAATTGCCCCACGACCGCCAGTACCTGTTGTACTGCGATCGCGGGGCCATGAGCCGGATGCACGCCGGCCATCTGAAGGCTGAAGGGCACGCCAACATCAAGGTATACGCGCCCGCCTCCTGACGCCTTAACTCAGCCCTTGGAGCTGAACTCCCTCTCTCCGCCTGGTCCGGTTAGCCGGCCAGACCCTTGAAGAATTGCTGGACGTTCTCGCTGAGCGCTTCCAGATCATAACCGCCCTCCTGCACCACCAGCGTTGGCAAACCCAACTGGCGGACGTGGGAGCTGAGTCGGCAGAAGCCTTCTGACGTGACCGAAACCTTCGCTTGCGGGTCGTTCTGGTAGATATCGAAGCCCAGCGCGAGCACCAGCACGTCGGGCTGGTACAGTTTGATTGCCGCCAGTGACTCGTCCAGCTTGTCGAAGAAATCCTCTTCTGACGCTCCGTGTGGCATGGGCATGTTGATGTTGTAACCGAACCCGTCGCCTTCGCCCCGTTCGTTTTCAAAGCCGGTTACCACCGGGTAGAAATTGGTCGGGTCGCCGTGGATCGAGATGTACAGCACGTCACTGCGATCGTAGAAAATCTCCTGGATACCCTGGCCGTGGTGCATGTCGGTATCGAGGATGGCAATGCGCGGGAACCGGGTCTTCAGGTGTTCAGCGGCAATGGCGGCATTGTTCAGGTAGCAGAAGCCGCCGGCGGCGTCTCTACGGGCATGGTGACCCGGCGGGCGACACACCGCGTAGGCGGTGCGATCGCCGGCAATCAGGGCGTCGGCGGCGCCGAGAGCGGTTTGTGCAGACCAGTAGGCGGCGTGCCAGGTGTTGGCGCCAATCGGACAACTGCCGTCGGCCTGGTAGCGGGCGGCTTCGGCCAGGATGCCGGTCAGGTGGTTCGGTGATCGCACAAAGATGTTGGAGATCACTTCTTCGCCCCAGTCGTCCATCTTCATCCAGCGCCGGTGTGCGGACTCCAGAAAGCGCAGATAGCCGAGGTCGTGCACTTTGGAGATCGGGGCGGCACCCTGATCGGCCGGCTGCAGAACCGGAATCCCCATTTCTTTCAGGCCTTCCAGCATCTGGCCGGTGCGATCCGGTACTTCTTGAGGCTGGCGCATTTGCCCGCGGGTAAAGTAGGTCTGCGGAATATGCTGATCCTGAGCGGGATGGAAAAACGCTTTCATTATCCGATCTCCTTGGTTCTACAAGCCCCTGAGCATAGGCGCATCAGAGAGCGATCAAAAGCCCGGCCATCGACTTTACAGCCAGTGATTCAGCATCCACTATGGAAGACATATTCAACCTACGCAACTGTGTCCCGCAGGGGATATGGCTACTGACAGAAGAGGAGCCAAAATGATCGAGTCACCACTGCTGGAAAAGCTCAATGGCTACATCGGCGGTCGCTGGACAGACAATGTACAGGGCAACACCTTTGATGTGTACAACCCGGCGACGGGCGATGTGATTGCAAAAGTAGCTTCCATGTCCGAGTCCGAGGTGGAAGATGCCGTTGCTGCTGGCAAGTCGGCTTTGCGCCTGACCAGCCCGTACTCCATTGAAACCCGCCGCAAGTGGCTGGAGGACATTCGGGATGCGCTGAAGGCGAACCGGGAAGAGGTCGGCCGGATTTTGTGCATGGAACACGGCAAGCCGTTGCAGGAAGCCCAGGGTGAAGTGGATTACGCAGCGGGATTCTTCGATTACTGCTCCAAGCACATCCAGGCGCTGGACGCCCACACCATTCCGGAAAAGCCGAAAGACTGCACCTGGACGGTTCACTACCGCCCGGTGGGTGTGACCGGATTGATCACGCCCTGGAACTTCCCGATCGGCATGATCGCCAAGAAGCTGTCAGCCGCGCTGGCGGCAGGCTGCCCGTCGGTGATCAAGCCGGCCAGTGAGACCCCGCTGACCATGATTGCCCTGTTCACCCTGATGGATCAGCACACCGACATGCCCGATGGCATGGTCAACCTGGTGATGGGCAAGGCCAGTGTGATTGGAAAGGTTCTGTGCGAAAGCCCGGATGTGCCGATGCTGAGCTTTACCGGTTCCACCGAGGTGGGCCGCAAGCTGATTCAGGACACCGCTGATCAGGTGAAGAAACTGGCGCTGGAACTGGGCGGAAACGCACCGTTCATTGTCTTCGACGACGCCGATCTGGATGCCGCCGCTGATAACCTGATTGCCAACAAATTCCGTGGTGGTGGCCAAACCTGCGTCTGCGCCAACCGCATCTTCGTGCATGAAAAGGTGGCCGACGCCTTCGGCGAAAAACTCGCCGAGCGCGTTAACAAAATGACCGTGGGTGATGGCATCAACGGTGATGTCGATCTCGGCCCGCTGATCAACAAGGCCGGTTTCGACAAAGTGAAGCGTCATCTGGAAGACGCGCTTGAGCAGGGCGCCAGCCTGGTGGCCGGTAAGCAGCCGGGCGATCTGGGTGATGGTCTGTTCTTCCCGCCGACGGTTATTACCGACGTCACCCGGGATATGTGCTGCTACCGCGAGGAAACTTTCGGGCCGCTGGTTCCGATGGCGCTGTTCCGCACGGAAGAGGAAGTTATCGAGGCCGGTAACGACACCGAGTTTGGTCTGGCCTCTTACGTGTTCACCGGTGACGCCGAGCGCGCCCAGCGCGTGGCTGCCGGCCTGCGTTTTGGCCACTGCGGTTGGAATACCGGCACCGGGCCCACGCCGGAAGCGCCGTTCGGCGGGATGAAGGCGTCCGGCATTGGCCGCGAAGGTGGTCTGGAAGGGCTGTTTGAGTTTGTCGAAGCGCAGACGGTGCCGCGCGGCTTTTAATTGAAAAGCCAACTCCACAGCCGAACAGCACGAGGGCGGGGCGCTTTTCAGGACTGTGTGGGGCCAGGGATGGCCCCACTCAAGCGCACATGGATGTGCTTGTAGCGTGTCCTGAAAAGCGCCCCGCTCTTGTGCGACTTGTCAGAATTAAGAGGGTCAACCCGGGCCCGCAGAAATCCCCTTTTTCCCCTGTTATACTTTCACTCCTGTTTATTTAACCAGTAGCGAACGTTTTCCTATGGATGTCTCTCACATAATCGACCCTCTCAATGATGCCCAGCGCGAGGCCGTCACCGCCCAGAACGATCACCTGCTGGTGCTGGCCGGGGCCGGTAGTGGCAAGACCCGGGTGCTGGTGCATCGGATAGCGTGGTTGATGACGGTGGACCGGGTGCCGCCGACTGGCATCCTTGCGGTGACCTTTACCAACAAGGCCTCCAAGGAAATGCGTTACCGCATCGAACAGATGATGGACATTCCGGCTCGCGGCCTCTGGTTTGGCACCTTCCACGGCATTGCTCACCGATTGCTGCGCTCACATTGGCAGGACGCAGGGTTACCGGAGAACTTCCAGGTGCTGGACAGCGACGACCAGCTGCGGATGATCAAGCGGGTAATGCGGGAAAACCAGATTGATGAGAGCAAGTGGCCGCCCAAGCAGGCGCAATGGTTTATCAACAGCCAGAAAGATGAAGGTTTGCGGGCGGATCACATCCAGGAAAATCCGGGCGATCACTTCACCTCAACGATGCTGAAAATCTATCGCCAGTACGAAACTCTGTGCCAGCAGGGCGGCCTGGTGGATTTTGGGGAACTGCTGCTGCGCTCCCACGAGCTCTGGCTGCACCGGCCGGAATTGCTCGCCCATTACCAGAAGCGGTTCCAGCATATTCTGGTGGACGAGTTCCAGGACACCAACACGATTCAGTACGCCTGGCTGCAGGTGCTGGCTAGCCAGCAGGTGCCGCTGACGGTCGTTGGCGATGACGACCAGTCCATCTATGGCTGGCGCGGTGCCAAGGTTGAGAACATCCAGCAGTACCAGCGCGATTTCCCCAATGCCCGTTTGGTCCGGCTGGAGCAGAATTACCGATCCACACAGATGATCCTGAAGGCGGCCAACGCGGTGATCGCCAATAACCAGGGCCGGCTGGGCAAGGAATTGTGGACCGACGGCCCGGAGGGCGAGCCCATCAGCTTGTATTCCGCGTTTAACGAGCAGGACGAAGCTAACTACATTGCCGATAGCATCTCGGCCTGGGTCCAGGACGGCAACCTGCGCAGCGAGTCGGCCATTCTCTACCGCTCCAACGCCCAGTCACGAGTGTTGGAAGAAGCGTTGATGCGCCAGGGTATTCCGTACCGGGTATACGGTGGCCTTCGGTTCTACGATCGCCAGGAAATCCGTAACGCGCTGGCCTACCTGCGCCTGGTGCAGTATCGCCGTGACGATGCCGCATTCGAACGGGTGGTGAACCTGCCACCCCGGGGCATTGGTGCCAAGAGCCTGGCCGAGCTGCGGGAATATGCTACTGAACAGAGCATTTCGCTCTGGGAGTCGGCGGAACGCCTGCTCGAAGCCGGGCAGGTTAAAGGCCGGGCCAAGACCGGATTGCAGTCCTTCATCGCGATCATTGAAGGTCTGTCGGGCATGGTGGGCGATGCCAGCCTGCAGGGCCTGATGAAGCAGACCATCGAAGACAGCGGCCTGAAGAATTACCACGCCAGCGAAAAGGGCGAAAAGGGCCAGGCCCGGGTGGAAAACCTGGAAGAACTGGTCAACGCGCTGTCAGATTACGAGGTGGAAGACGGTGTCGACCCGATGGCCGAGTTTATTGCTCAAGCGGCCCTGGATGCGGGTGAGGCCCAGGCTGAGGCCCATGAGGACAGTGTTCAGCTGATGACGCTGCACTCCGCCAAGGGCCTGGAATTTCCGATGGTATTTCTGGCCGGCGTCGAGGAGGGGTTATTCCCCCATGGTATGTCGCTGGAAGAGCCAGGACGCATGGAAGAAGAACGCCGCTTGGCGTACGTCGGCATTACCCGGGCCATGAAAAAGCTGGTGCTCACTTACGCGGAATCCCGCCGCTTGTACGGCCAGGAAAAGTTCAACGCTCTGTCCCGGTTTGTGCGTGAAATTCCTGCCGACTGCCTGCAGGAAGTCCGGTTGCGCAATACCGTCACGCGCCCGGCGATGCTGGAGCGCCCAAACGAAAGCATGTTCAGCCAGGATTCCGCGCAGCAGTCCGGGTTTAGTCTGGGCCAGCGGGTGCGCCATCCGAAGTTTGGCGAAGGCATTGTGATGAACTCAGAAGGAACCGGGCATCATACGCGGGTGCAGGTGAACTTTGAGGATGGCGCCAAGTGGTTGGTGCTGGCGTATGCACCTTTGGAAGCCTGCTAGTTTGTGGGTTGCAGAGAGCTGATAAAGCTTTCCAAAACCCGCTCGAGCACGTCCATGTGACGCTTGAGCTCCGCCATCCATGGCTCCGCACAGTTTTGGAAAGCTTTACCAGCCCTCCGCTTCCATCACTGTGCTGGCCTCAATTACATCAAAACCGCGTAAATCACACCCGCCAGAACAATGCGATAGATCACATACGGCCACATGCCCACGGTGTTCAGCCACTTCAAGAAGAAGTGGATGGCGGTGATGGCCATGATAAAGGACGTCACGCCACCAAGCAGGAAGCCGCTCCAGTCGACAATGACATCCGAGGTGGCCACCTCCAGCAGCTTAACTGCCGACGCCAGCACGATAATGGGAATGGCCAGCAAGAAGGAGAACCGTGAGGCGGTGTGACGAGTCATGCCCAGGAACAGGCCGGCGGTGATGGTGACGCCAGAGCGCGACGTGCCGGGCACCAGTGCCATGGCCTGGGCGATGCCGACCACAACGGCGTCTTTCCAGTTCAGTTGATCCAGAGTGCGCTGTCGCTTGGGCAGCCAATCAGCGATGCCCAACAGCAGGCCGAATACCAGGGTGGTGGTAAAGATTACTTCCACGGCCCGCAATTCATTGTCGATCATGTCCAGCAACGCCAGTCCCGCCAAACCGGCTGGGATGGTGCCGATCACCAGATAGAACGCCAGCGCGCCTTGGCCAACAAGCTTGCGCCGGGTGACGGACAGCAAGCCATCCCGGGCGATGCCGAAAACATCATGTCGGAAGTAGAGCACCACCGCTAAAAGGGTCCCAAGGTGCACCGAAAGATCAAACCCCACGCCCTGATCGGTCCAGCCAAAAAATGCCGGGGTCAGGATCAGGTGAGCGGAACTGGAGATTGGCAGGAATTCGGTCAGTCCCTGTAAAAGGCCTAGAAAGAGGGCCTGAAAAGCATCCATAAGGCGAATCCGTTGTCTGACTGGGGCGGTGTTGCAAGCAGGCACGGATAGTAGCAGGGCACCCGGAAGCTGAACAGTCCAGCCCAGCGAGCCCGGAACAGTCGAGCGAGAGCACTCAGCACGCAAAGTAGGGTATGGTTGGGTTTTTCAGGACCATAGGCTGGCGCTCGCCGGCCAACGTTTAAGATCGGACGCTATGATTGCACTGCTTCGTCGTTACCCCTTGGCTGTAATTGTGCTGGCGCAGTTGTTCGGAACTTCGCTCTGGTTCAGCGTGAACGGGGTTTGGCTGTCGCTGTCACAGGAGTTGGGGCTCAGTGAGACCGATCTCGGGTTGCTGACCCTGGCGGTGCAGGCGGGTTTCATTGCCGGCACTTTAACGCTCGCGGTCACTGGCCTGGCCGACCGATTTGGGGCCAGTCATATCTTTGCGGTGTCCAGCTTGCTCGGGGCGTTGGTCAATGGCGGCTTCATACTGGTTGCGTCGCACCCTCCACTAGATCTTCTATTGCGATTTGCGACCGGGCTTTGCCTGGCCGGTATTTACCCTTTGGGTATGAAAATGGTCATTGCCTGGACGCCAAAACATGCGGGCGTGGCACTGGCATGGTTGGTAGGCATGCTAACTCTGGGCACGGCGCTACCGCATCTGATGCGCGGAGCTACTTTGGGTATGCCCTGGCAGTGGCCTTTATTCGGGGGTTCCGCGCTGGCGCTGGCCGGCGGTGCCCTGGTATTCCTGCTGGGAGAGGGTCCCCATTTGCCCAAGAATGCTGGCCGAGTGCCCCTCAGGCAGGGCCTGTCTGCTCTGCAAGCACCCACGTTTCGGGCAGCTGTCGGCGGGTATGTCGGTCACATGTGGGAACTCTACGCCTTCTGGATGCTGGTCCCCTTGTTGGCCGGGCGCGAGTTGGCGCGCCTGGGCATGGGCGATGGTTTCGTGCCCTGGTTCGCCTTTGCCATCATCGCCTCGGGCGCGGCCGGTTGTATTGGCGGTGGCTGGTTGAGTCGGCGACGGGGTAGTGAATGGGTGGCACGGGTGGCACTGGCTACATCGGGGCTGGTTTGCCTGATTTACCCGTTTTTATCGGGGTTTTCCCCGATCCTGCTGGCGCTGTTATTGCTGGTGTGGGGGGTGGCGGTGGTGGCCGATTCGCCCCAGTTCTCGGCGCTGGCAGCGGCTCGGGCGCCACAAGCTTTCGTAGGATCATCGCTGGCGGTCATGAACGCCATTGGCTTTGGCGTGACTCTGCCCGCAATCTGGCTAACCAGTTGGCTGTGGGAATATCAGGGCGTTTGGGTGGTGTGCCTCCTGCTGCCCGGGCCAGTTTTCGGGTTGCTCGCACTGACCGCGCCAGAGCGCCGCGCCCGGAAACTGGCCGGCTGAGCCTGAGTACCGATTAAGCGAGGATCAGAGGTTTTGTTCAGGCACTTCCCGGATGCGGCCGTGCTCGTCAATGGCCACGTAAACGAACATGCCCTCAGTGACTTTGCGCGGGTGCTTGGCAGTACGGTCGCGGGTCCATACTTCCACCCGGAGCTTCATGGAGCTGCGGCCAATCTCCACCACTTCACAGTAGCAGCCCACCTGAGAGCCCACGCGCAGCGGTGACAAAAATTCCATGCGATCCATCGCTACGGTCGCGTTCCGGCCCTGGGAAATACGGCCGGCCATGGTGGCGGCAGCGATATCCATCTGTTTGACCAGCCAGCCCGCGAACACGTCGCCGTTGGGGTTGGTGTCAGAGGGAAGGGGTACAATCTGGAGGGTCAACTCACCGCGAGGGGTGGGTTTGTCGTCGTCGAAAGCCGTCATGGAAGTTTGCCCTGGTGTTAATTCTGGAATTGTTATACCACGCATGTTAACGGCCTGTGGCCCGGCTGCAAGCAGATTTCACGTTTTCAGGCTATATTTCAGAACCTGTAACAAAGTTGTCATAGAGAGTCTTTAATCTTCACTCATCGGTAAATCAGATCCATACAAAACGTCCAACCGATTTATGGAGACTCAACGTGAACAGATTGAATAAAACACTCGCAACTGTAGCGCTGGCCGGTTCCGTAGCCGCCATGTCTGCGCCTGCCATGGCTCGCGACACCATCAGCATCGTTGGTTCCTCAACGGTCTACCCGTTCGCGACTGTTGTTGCCGAACGCTTCGGTACCAAAACCGATTTTAAAACTCCGAAGCTGGAATCAACCGGCTCCGGTGGCGGAATGAAGTTGTTCTGTCAGGGCATCGGTACTCAGCACCCGGACATCACCAATGCGTCACGTCGCATGAAGGCGTCCGAATACGAGATGTGCCAGAAGAATGGCGTGACCGACATCACTGAGTTCCGTATCGGCTCTGACGGCATCGTTATCGCCAGCTCCAAGGATGCACAAAACCTGGAGCTCAGCCTTGAGCAACTGTTCCTGGCCCTGGGTTCCAAGGTGCCGGTCAACGGTGAGTGGGTTGCCAACCCGAATAAGAACTGGAGCGACGTCGATTCCAGCCTGCCGAACAAGCCGATTCGTGTGATGGGTCCGCCGCCGACTTCCGGTACCCGTGACTCGTTCAACGAGCTGGCTCTGGCCGCTGGTTGCGATGCTTTGCCTGAAGCTGAAAGCCTGAGCAAGGACGATCACAAAGCCATCTGTGAAAGCGTTCGTGAAGACGGTGCCTTCATCGAAGCTGGTGAGAATGACAACCTGATCGTACAAAAACTGATCGGCGATACGGACATGTACGGTGTGTTCGGCTTCAGCTTTCTTGAAGAGAATGCCGACCGTCTGCAAGCCGCGACTCTGGACGGCAAGGTGCCGACCGCGGACGCCATTGCAGCCGAAGAGTATCCGGTCGCTCGCTCACTGTTCTTCTACGTCAAGCAAGCTCACGTTGGCGTTATTCCGGGTATCCAGGAGTTCGTAGAGGAATTCACCAGCAACGCTGCCATGGGCCAGAACGGGTACCTGAAGAGCGTTGGTCTGATCGTGCCACCGCGCGACCAGCTGATGACGTTGATGGACAAGGCTGAAAACATGCCTAAGCTGGCTCTGGAGGAGCTGAAGTAAACCGAACAGCTCGATGAAACCAGGGGTGCGGGTCCGGAACAGGACCCGCACCCTTTCGTACATCTAGGAAGACCATTCAGTGCCATGGATAGTTTGAAACTGTAAACTGGGCGCCTAATCGAAGTCGTAGACAGGATTATTCATGCAACCGGCTAATTTGTTACTGCTCACCCTGGTACTTGCCGTTGTGGCTTATGGTCTGGGGTATGCCCGGTCACGGTCACTGGCTATGCCACTGGGCGGCATTCGTCATCTCAAATCCCTGCCTTTCTATTACGGCGCGCGTGCCGCGCTGTGGAGCGGCATCCCGGCGCTGATCGTGCTGGGCTGCTGGGCCGCTTTCCAGGGCAAGGTGATCCAGCTCATTATCATTGGCGGGCTGCCGCCGGAGCTGATCCCCGAGACCGAAGGCCAGGCCAGCCTGCTGCTGAGTAAAATCAGCAACGTTGCCAGCGGCGCCCTGCCGGCCGGCTTTGTCGAGGCGCCGATCGCTGAAGCGGCGGAACGCTTGAAGGCATTGCGGGAGCAGAGCCGGTTGCTGATGTCGGCGCTGGTGGTTTCGGTCTCGGTGCTTGCCGGGTTCCTGGGCTGGCTGCGGATTCGGCCACGGTTAAATGCCCGGTCCCAGGTTGAATCCATCCTGAAGTGGCTGTTCTTCGCCTGTGCCGCCCTGGCTATCCTGACCACGGTTGGCATTATCTTCTCCGTGGCCTTTGAAACCTTCCGCTTCTTCGGCAAGGTCCCGTTTACCGAGTTTATCTTTGGTTCCCAGTGGAGCCCTCAGACTGCCCTGCGAGCGGATCAGGTGGCTGCCGAGGGTGCCTTCGGCATGATTCCGTTGTTCACCGGTACGCTGCTGATCTCCGCCATTGCCATGGTGGTGGCGGTGCCGGTGGGTTTGCTCTCGGCAATCTACCTGTCGGAATACGCCAACAAGAGAGTTCGTGGCGTGGTGAAACCGTTGCTGGAGATGCTGGCCGGTATTCCTACCGTGGTGTATGGCTTCTTTGCCGCGCTGACCGTCGCTCCGTTCATCAGCGATCTTGCTGCCGCCATCGGCATCGAAGCATCGTCCCAGAGTGCACTCGCCGCCGGCGGTGTCATGGGCATCATGATCATTCCGTTTGTATCCTCGCTGTCGGACGACGTTATTAACGCGGTGCCGCAAACACTTCGTGACGGCTCGCTGGCGCTGGGCGCGACCCAGTCCGAGACCATGAAAAAGGTCATCTTCCCGGCCGCCTTGCCGGGCATCATGGGCGGTGTTTTGCTGGCGGTCTCCCGGGCGATTGGCGAAACCATGATTGTGGTGATGGCCGCAGGCCTGGCAGCAAACCTGACTGCCAATCCGCTTGAAACGGTCACCACCGTGACCGTGCAGATCGTGACCCTGTTGACCGGGGATCAGGAATTCGACAGCGCCAAGACCCTGGCCGCCTTTGCATTGGGCGCCATGCTCTTCCTGTCGACCCTGCTGCTCAACGTAATAGCCTTGAAAATCGTGCGTAAATATCGGGAACAGTATGACTGACCAACGTTCACAGGCGGAGATTGTCCGCCAGTCGCTCAAACGCCGGTATCGCAAGGAGCGTCGATTCCGCGCCTACGGCATCCTCGCCATTGGTATCGCCCTGTCGGCGCTGGTGATCCTGTTTACCGATATCATCGGTAAGGGCTACACCGGCTTCATGAAAACCACCATCACCATGGAGGTGAATCTGGATGGGGACATGATGTACCTGGACGATCCAACCGACAGTCGCCAACTCAAGATGGCAGACTTTGTCGAGCCGCTGATCCAGGCGTTGATCAAGGAGATTCCGGGCGCCACCGAGGAGGATCGTGAGGAGGTTCGGGGGCTGATAAATCCCTACGCCTCGGTGACCCTGCGGGACGCCTTGAAGGCAAATCCGGACTGGCTGAACACCACCCGGACCATGTCCTTCCTGTCCCACACCGACGTAGACGTGTATGTAAAGCACGCCGGTGATGCCGCCTATTCGATTAAGCTCGACGACCAGCAGAAGGCCTGGGTTGAGACCTTGCTTGAGCGCGGCGCAATTGAAACTTCGTTCAACGACACCTTCTTCAGCGGTGGTGATTCTCGGGATCCGTCCAAGGCCGGCATCCTGGGCGCCATTGTCGGCTCCCTGCTGACGATGTTCGTCACCCTGATCCTGTCGTTCCCGATTGGCATTGCCGCCGCGATCTACCTGGAGGAGTTTGCGCCCCAGAATAAGTTCACCGATTTCATTGAGGTGAACATCAACAACCTGGCGGCGGTACCCTCCATTATCTTCGGTCTGCTCGGTCTGGCGGTGTTTATTAACCTGTTCGGTATGCCGCGTTCCGTGCCGGTTGTCGGCGGGCTGGTTCTGACACTCATGACCCTGCCCACCATCATTATTTCCAGCCGGGCAGCGATCAAGAGTGTGCCACCCTCCATCCGCGAAGCTGCGGAAGGGGTTGGTGCCTCGAAAATGCAGGTGGTGCTGCACCACGTGCTGCCGCTGGCCATGCCGGGCATGCTTACGGGTTCCATCATCGGTATGGCCCAGGCCCTGGGTGAAACAGCGCCGCTGCTCCTGATCGGCATGGTGGCCTTCATCGTGGACGTGCCCGGTGGCTTTTTCGACTCAGCGACGGTACTGCCAGTGCAGGTTTTCCTGTGGGCCGGCAGCCCGGAACTTGCGTTTATTGAACGTGCGTCAGCCGCCATCATGGTGCTGTTGACCTTTCTGATCAGTATGAATGCATTGGCCATCTGGATGCGCAAACGCCTCGAGCGCCGGTGGTAAGGAGAATCGAGATGAATAGCATGAATCAAAGTATTACCAACGAAGTGCCCTCCGAAGAGGAGGCAGCTGCCGGGGTTGCGGAGAGTCAGCCTACCGATACTGTCATCGAGGAAGGTAAGACGGTCGGTAAGCCCTTCGCAGATAACGCCAAGTTCTCTTTGCGCGATGTTGAAGTGTTCTATGGCGAAAGCCGGGCCATTAAAAAGATTAGCCTGGATATTGCTCGTAATCAGGTCATCGCGTTTATCGGGCCATCGGGCTGTGGTAAGTCCACGTTCCTGCGTTGCCTGAACCGGATGAACGACAGCATCGATATCTGCAAGGTCAAGGGTTCGCTTAAGCTGGACGGTCAGGATATCTACGACCCCAAGCGAGATGTGGTGGAGCTGCGCGCCCGGGTGGGCATGGTGTTCCAGAAGCCTAACCCATTCCCGAAGTCAATCTATGACAACGTCGCTTACGGTCCTCGTATCCACGGGCTTGCCAACCGCAAGGCCGATCTCGACGAAATCGTGGAAAACAGCCTGCGTAAGGCGGGTCTGTGGGAAGAGGTGAAAGATCGGCTCGAAGCTACCGCAACCGGCATGTCGGGTGGTCAGCAGCAGCGCCTGTGCATCGCCCGCGCCATTGCTGTTAACCCGGAAGTGGTGTTGATGGATGAGCCCTGCTCAGCGCTGGATCCGATCGCCACTGCAAAAGTTGAAGAACTGATTGCCGAGCTGTCCGAGAGCTACACCATCGTGATCGTGACCCACTCCATGCAGCAGGCCGCTCGGGTATCCCACCGCACGGCTTACTTCCACCTCGGGCACCTGGTGGAAGTGAATGAGACCAAAAAAGTATTTACCGCGCCGGAACACGAACTGACCGAATCCTACATTACCGGTCGCTTCGGCTGATCCCGGCGCTGAGGAACATTGGAGAACAAGCGTATGCCTACAAAGAAGGACGATGTTTACGGGGATCATATTTCCAACAAGTTCAATGACGAACTGATGGAACTCAAAACCGAGTTCCTGGAAATGGGTGGAATGGTCGAATCTCAGGTTGAGAATGCTATTCAGGCCCTGATGGATGGCGATGGCCACTTGGCCGAGGAGATTCGAGCCAAGGATAAGCGCGTCGACCAGATGGAAATGGCCATCGACGAAGAAGCTACCCTGATCATTGCACGTCGGCAGCCGACCGCCCGGGATCTGCGTCTGGTGATTTCCGTGATCAAGATGGTGGCGGATCTGGAGCGGGTTGGTGACGAGGCCAAGAAGATTGCCAAACTGGCGATCAAATTGTCCGAAGAAGGCCAGGCCCCTCGCGGATACGTGGAGGTGCGCCACATCAGTACCCACGTTCTGAGCATGCTGCACGACGCGCTGGACGCGTTCGCCCGTCTCGATTCCGAGCAGGCGCTGCGGATCATGAAGGAAGATAAAAGGGTCGATGAAGAGTATCAGGCCGCGGCCCGAACCCTGCTGACGTTCATGATGGAAGACACCCGCAACATCTCACGCTGCATGTCGGTGATGTGGGTGCTGCGCGCTTTGGAACGGGTTGGCGACCACGCCTGCAACATCGCAGAGAACGTGATCTTCATGGTGAAGGGCGAGGACGTCCGTCACACCTCGGTCGAAGAAGCCGAGCGGGTGGTGGGGCGCTAAGCCCCACTCAGTCCCTGTTTTTCTGACTACGCCTGCTTCATCCGGTCGGTGTAGGGCGGCCAGCCCATGGGTTTGCCAGCCAGCAGGTGCAGATGGATGTGAAACACCGTCTGCCCTGAATTCTCTCCGCAGTTCATCACCGTACGATAGCCGTCGTCGGCGAATCCCATCTCTTTAGCCAGTTTGCCAGCAACCCAATAGAGGTGTCCGACCAGTTCGCGGTCGTCTTCACCGATGTCGTTGATGGTGGCGATAGCTTTCTTCGGGATGACCAGCAGGTGCACGGGTGCCTGGGGGTTGATGTCCCGGAACGCCAGGCTGATGTCATCTTCGTAGACGATATCCGCCGGGATTTCCCGATTGATGATTTTGGTAAACAGCGTTTCTGACATGGTGGCTCCTGAATGATGCTGGGTTTGCTCGTGAGCGTGAATAATGCTGTGGCTCCGGCCTCAGAGCTGACGCAGGCCGGGAATCCGGTCGATCAGCTGGCTGAGCCCGGCCGGTAACCTTTCATCAATGCCCATAGCATAGCGTGCCACTTGATTGCGGGCGAAGGGCAGGGCGCGGGCGGCGCCGAGACCCAGGTTGCGCAGTAGGTGCAGCGGTGGCACGCGATTGCTGAACAGATGGTAGAACAGATCCATGGTCATCATCATCCGCCGGTTGGCCGGACGTCGCAGAGTTTCATACTGCTGCAACCAGGCCGGATTGGCCAGGTCCGCGCCGGCGCGGCGGGCCTCCTTGAGCAGGCCCTGTAGGCACTGGGCATCCTGAAAACCGAGATTCACGCCCTGGCCTGCCAGGGGATTGATGGTGTGGGCGGCATCGCCGGCCAGTGCCACCCGGCCCGAGAAGTAGCGTTTGGCGTGCTGGCGCGCAATGGGAAAGCTTGCTCTGGCCTCGAGGTGCGTCAGCTGGGGCAGCTCCGGTGGAAACGCTGCCTGGATGTCCTGCAGCAATTGTTCTTCGGGCAGCGCCTTGAGTCGCGCCAGCTCCTCTGGGGAGTCGTACCAGACCAGTGATGCCCAGCTTTCGCCCGGGTGGTCTGCTTCGGCGCTGTGCAATGGTAGGAAGGCTCTGGGGCCGCTGGGACAGAAACCCTGCCAGGTGATGTCATCCACCGGACCCTGGTAGCGCACCGACATAACCATGGCCTGTTGCGCATACTGATTGCGGTTGATGCCAATACCGGCCAATTCCCGGATTTTCGATTGTGCGCCGTCGGCCCCCACGACCAGTTGTGCCTCCAACCGCTGGTCGTCATCCAGAATCAGGGTGGCGGTGGTGTCGCCCTGCTCCAACGCGACTACGCTCAATCCGGTCAGTGGGGTGACGTTGCCCTGCGCTTGCGCTGTTTGCCACAGCGCCCGTTGGGTCACCGAATTTTCGACAATGTGGCCCAAGTGGCTGCCGCCCAGACTGGCAGCGTCAAATTCGACGCGGGTCAGTTGGCGGGGCATCAGCTTGCTGAGCGGGTGGCGGGTTTCGTCCCAGACGGCGAGTCGGCGGTAGGGGGTGCTGCGCATGCCGGTGATCCGGTCCCACGCGCCCAAACTGTCGAGATAGCGTTGGCTGCCGGCACTGAGCGCCGACACTCGAATATCGGGCGCTGAGTCTGGGTTGAAGGCCGGGGCTTCGAGGCGGTCGATCAAGCCGACCCGGAAACCTTGTTGGCCCAGGCCGGTGGCGAGGGCGGCGCCGACCATGCCGGCGCCAACCACCACTATGTCAAATGCGTGCGTCATATTGGGTTCCTGTCTGAAGCCACCAGTTTACGCGATGGCACAGCTCAGACAAGCGACCCGAGGGGTGTCAGTCGTGTGGCTTTAGTAGCCGGCGACAGTGGGTTCACTGGGTCGCAGATCTTCAGGGTGGCGCCGACCTTTCGCCAGCCACGCGGGTTTCTTGGTTCCAGGTTTGTTGAAGCCCTGGTTCAAGACCATCGGCTGGACCAGAGTAAGGAAGTCGGAGGTTTTCATGTGCACCGATTCGGTGTGACTGCCGGCGGCAAAGGCCAGCTCCGGTTGTTCGGTCATCGCCTCACTGCAGTAGACCGACATGCCGAACAGGTTGCCGAAAGGTGGCATGGCCCCCACTTCGCAGTTCGGGAAGCGATCCTTGAACTCCTGTTCGTCAGCCAGGTCAATGAAGTCGGTGTCGAGGATTCGGGATAAGCGATCCCAGCGAATGCGCCAGGTCGCGGGCATGACCAGCATGGCCATCTTGCCGTCGAGCTCGATGATGACCGTTTTCACAACACGGTCGCCGGCAATTTTTACGTGGTGCGCCAGTTCCTGGGCGGTAAACGCAGGGGGGTGGGAGAGGCACATGTACTCCACGGCGGCCTCATCGAGAAAATCCTTCAACTGCTGTGCGGGCATAGTGACAGCCTCCTACCAGCAATGACAGCGTTTCGGGCCGTTGTTATCTCTGTAACGGGCCCGGACGGCCTGGTGGAGCCCGTAAACTCCACCATTAACCGTCATCTTAGCCTAGGATTCGCGGTTTGCGAGTAACCGGATGTATCAAAGAGCAACGGTATATGCCGATCACTCTTCCTTAAATAGATGCACGTCTCGTTGCGGGAATGGAATGGTGATGCCTTCGGCGTCAAAGGCCTTCTTAACCTTCTCCTGCATGTCCCAGTAATACGGCCACAGGTCGTCGGTAGGTACCCAGACCCGGAACATCAGGTCGACGGAGCTATCTCCGAGACCACCAACACAGATGCGCGGGGCGGGATCGGTGAGACTGCGTTTGTCTTCTTCCATCAGGCGCTTGAGGATCGCCTTGGCCTTGTCGATGTCGTCGTCGTAGCCGATGCCGAAGGTCATGTCGCAGCGGCGGTTCTCATAGATGCTGACGTTCACCAGGGTGGCGTTCGACAGACTGCCGTTGGGAATAACAATGCGACGGTTATCGAAAGTATTAACGATGGTGTACAGAATGCTGATCTCGGCAACGGCACCCAGAAAACCTTGGGCTTCGATGGTGTCTCCCACCTTGAACGGCTTGAAGATCAGAATCAGCACGCCGCCTGCGAAATTGGAGAGGCTGCCCTGAAGGGCGAAACCGATCGCCAGGCCGGCGGCACCAATAATGGCCACGAAGGAGGTGGTGGCAATGCCCACCATGGAAGCCACGGAAATGAGCAGAAGAATCTTGAGGACGGCACCGATCAGGCCGCACAGGAACTTGTTCAGGGTCGGGTCTTTTTTGCCGAGTTTGGCATCAAGCACGCCGACGAAGCGGTTGATCAGCCAAAGACCTATGAACAGGGTGACAATGGCCAGAACGACTTTCGGTGCATAGGCCATGGTTAGGGAAATGGCTTGCTCGATCAGTTCTGAAGCTCTGCCTTCAGATCCGAATAGGTCTTCCATAGGGGGACTCCTTGTTCGTTAGTTTTAAGAATGGCGCAAGGGTAAGTGAAATAGGCTCATGAAAAAAATAAGTTTTCTGCCTTGTTTATAGCAGACAAATGGTTCACGGACATGCCCGGCTTGCGACAGGACGGCCGTGGGTCTACGCAGTGGCACGAGAATTGGCCCACTCGATGATGGTTTTCGGGCCTCCTCGGACAAGAATTCGACCCTCTTTTTTGTTCAACTGGTAGTCGTACATGGGGTCGTAGTAGTCCTGCAGCAGTGCCTGAATCCAGGCATCGTGGCCGCTGAGGTCGGACTGGCGCTGCTGAAGGGTCAGGGCGTCTTCCATCACCTTTCTGAGCCGTTGGTGGCGTTCACCGCCGAGGCGTTTGCGAATGCGGTCAAGGGCGCTCAGCAGATACTCCTGAAAATTCAGCCAGCCATTTTCCTCGCCATCGCGGGCAAGGTAGTCGGCACACATGCCTTCGACATAGTCCTCACGGATGATGGCGGTGCGTTCTTCCAGCGAGCGTTCCAGTACCAGCAGGGGCGCCGAAGACATTCGTTCGCGCAGGGTGTCCGGCAATGCACAGCGTCCCACCAGGCGGCTTTCGTCTTCCAGTTGCACTGGGCCGGCCCGGAAGTGATGAGCCTTCAGCAAGGCAATCGCGAGGCGGTTTTCAAAATCGATCTGCGACGGCTGCGGGGTAACCTGGCGACCAAAGCTCGAACCGCGATGATTGGCCAGACCTTCGAGATCCACCGGGTTGGGCAGTTGCTGCAGAACGCGGGTTTTGCCGGTACCGGTCCGGCCGCTCAGGACCTGGAATTCGCCAGCTTCAAGGCGCTGCTCCAGGCTGTCGATGAGAAAACGTCGCAGGGCCTTGTAGCCACCCTGAACCAGTGGGTAGTCAATGCCTGAATCCTTGATCCACTGTTGGGTCAGGCGCGAGCGCAAACCGCCGCGAAAACAGAACAGGTAGCCTTCCGGGTGTTGTCTGACAAATTGCTTCCAGGCCTCAATCCGCTCCGCCTTGATGTCGCCGTCGACCAGTTGGTGCCCCAGTTCGATGGCCTTGTCCTGCCCCTGCTCCTTATAGCAGATGCCCACTTGGTGGCGTTCGTCGTCATTCATCAGCGGGGCATTTTCGGCCGTGGGGAAACTGCCCCTGGCGAACTCTACCGGTGCCCGGACGTCCATCAGCGGGACATCGTTCAGGAACAGTGACAGGTAGTCGTCGGTGTCGGGTCTGGTTGACATTTCAGGGTGTAACCGGTTGCGAAAAATGAGGCGCCAGTATAGCCGAACTGGCGTTTTTCTGCTCGTGGAGCGCTGTGCCACCCCCGGGAGCCGGGTACAATGGCGAGCCTAACTAACCAAGCAGAGCGGAGAGTGGATGTCCCCCGAGTGTCTTGATCAGCATTTGCGCAAAACCCTGAGCCGGGGCCGGGTGGCGGTGTCGCGGCCGGCCGGGTGTTCACGGATTCCGCTACATCTTTTTGATCCGTTGGTGCTGGAGGGCCCGCTCAGCCACGATGAAGCCCAGGCAGTAGTGGCAGAACCGGCGTATTGGTCGTTTTGCTGGGCCAGCGGTCAGGTTTTGGCAAGCTGGCTACTGGATAACCCCGGTTGGGTGGCCGATAAGCGGGTGCTGGATTTCGGTTCGGGTTCCGGCATCGTCGCGATCGCGGCCGCGCTTGCCGGCGCCCGTGAGGTGATCGCCTGCGATCTCGATCCGGCTTCCCTGGATGCAGTGGCGGCGAATGCGGCTTTGAACGAAGTGTCGGTGACTTTGTGCGACGACTGGCAAGCCCGGCCCGATGGTATCGATGTGATAACCGCAGCAGACGTGCTGTACGATCCTGCTAATCGACCCTTGCTGCAGGTTTTTCGGAATGCGGTGCCAACGGTTCTGCTGGCGGATTCGAGGGTCAGGGACCTGGGTGACGATGCCTATGAGCAGCAGGCCATCGTGGAGGCGCGAACCTGGCCGGATCTGAATGAGTTCGAAGAGTTCAATCGGGTGCGGATTTACGCGGCGCAGATATAGCTTAGGGGAGGGTAAAAAATAAAGGGCAGCCCTCAGGCTACCCTTTTCAATGCTTTGTCGAAACAAGTCGGCGCTTCCTTGCGCAAAGGGCAACAACCTTGTTGCGAGTCCCTGAGCCACTCCCTGGTGCTGGCGTCCTAGCCGGCGTTCCGAATAGTATCCTTTAAGCGAGGCGTCCCTTTATCCCTGCCTCTCCCTGCAATCCGTGCGGGGGTGCGTCCGCTGCGTCGTCCTTATCCTTCTCATCCTTGATGTAAACACTATAGCAACTTCTGCTTTACAGACTTGTGACATGAGTTCGTTTCTAATGAGTGAAAAATTGACGCTCCAAAACCAAACTCATTTTATTCAGTTAGTTATCGGCCTTGTGGTAGGTCTTGCTCCAGGCTGCGCACGTGACATCGCTGTATCGTCTTACGTACATGTAGGAAATATCTCACAAGGATTTGGGAGAATCTCTCAAATCTGAAATTTCGTCCCGTCTTAGACCCGGCCAGGGCAGCAAGCCGAGTGCGATACCGACGCCATCGGCGGCCAGATCGGCCAATGAAAACTCCCGGTAGGGTAGGCCGGCCTGAATGCCTTCGATGGCCAGACCAAACAGCAACAGTGCCGGAGCGAACCACAGGGCCTTGGCCTCGGGCCAGGACAGGCGCGTAAGCACGGTCAGTTCGAGAAAGGCGATCAGATGGTTAACCTTGTCGCTGGCCGAGGCCGGCACCGGGTAGGGGTTCGCCGTGGTAGCAAGGAACAGGATGGCTACCATGGAAATGAGCAGGGCAATTCGCCATAGCGGCCGACAGCGAAGCAGGGTCAGAACGTGATGTTTCAAATCTGCCATGGGGGAATTTCCGTAGGCGGCCTCGGGCTGTGTGGTCGATGGCAACATGATATGCTTTGCGCCCCGTCACTGTCATTGAAGCGGAGGGCCTACCGGAATGCTCAAGGGTAATTTTTTTCGAGGACTGGGCTATCTGGGAGAAGGCTTCCGGCTGATTCGACAGCCCGGCCTGCGCCTGTTTGTCATCATCCCCCTGGTTATTAACGTCCTGCTGTTCGGGCTGCTGTTCTATTTCCTGGCCGAAATGTTCGCCGGACTGATTGCCGCTGCCATGGGCTGGTTGCCTGACTGGGCCTGGTTGCAGGCGCTGGACTGGCTGTTCTGGCTGCTCTATGGCGCGGTCATCCTGCTGATGTTGGCCTACGGCTTTGTGATCGTGGCTAATCTGATCGGGGCGCCTTTCTACGGCTACCTGGCCGAACTCACCGAAAAACACCTTACCGGTCAGGAAGTGACCACCGAAGACAGCTGGGCTGCCATCGTCAAAGACATCCCCCGAGTGCTGCTGCGTGAGGTGCAGAAAATCCTGTACTACCTGCCGCGGGCTCTTGGGTTGTTGATCATTGGCCTGATTCCGGTGGTTAACCTGGTGGCAGCCGTGCTGTGGTTCCTGTTCAACAGCTGGATGATGGCGTTGCAGTACGTCGATTACCCGGCAGACAACCACAAGGTCAGCTTTAAGGCGCTGCGGGGCCTGCTGGGTGATACCCGGTTGTCGGCCTTCGGTTTTGGTTTGCCGGTTGCCCTGGCGGCCATGGTGCCGGTTCTCAATCTTGTGGTCGTGCCCGCGGCGGTATGCGGTGCCACGGCCTACTGGGTGCGCGAAAACGGCGCTACCCGACACTAATTTCTGTTTGGAGGTTTCTTGGATACGTCGGAATTTGTCATCGGTCAGCGTTGGGTCAGTCACAGTGATACCGCTCTGGGCTTGGGGATCGTCACCGATATCTCCGGCCGTCGGGTCACCCTGGGCTTCCCAGCCGCCGACGAGGAGCGCACCTACGCCATCGACAATGCGCCCCTGTCCCGGATCATTTACCAAATGGGCGAGGAGATCGAGACCTTCGACGGCGAGCACTATGTCGTGCAGGCCGTTGAAGATATCGGTGGTGTGTTGATGTACCACGCCGATGACGGCGAAAACATCCAGCAAATTTCGGAAGTTAAGCTGAGCAGCTCGGTGAACTTTTCGGCGCCTCACCAGCGCCTGTTTGCCGGCCAGTTCGATCGCAACGGGGCGTTCCGCCTTCGCATGGCCACGGTTCAGCATCAGGAGCGGCTTCGTGCCTCCCCGGCCCAGGGCCTGATCGGCGCCCGGACTCAGCACCTGCCGCACCAGATCTACATCGCTCACGAGGTGGCCAAGCGACACGCGCCCCGGGTCTTGCTGGCGGATGAAGTGGGCCTGGGTAAAACCATCGAGGCAGGCCTGATCTTGCATTATCAGCTGCATACGAACCGCGCCAAGCGGGCACTGGTGGTGGTGCCGGATTCGCTGCTGCACCAGTGGCTGGTGGAAATGCTGCGCCGTTTTAACCTGCGCTTCTCGCTGATCGACCAGGAGCGATACGACGCACTCAAGGACGATCAGGACGACGTCGATGCCCTGATGAGTCACATCTTCGGTGAAGAAGAGGCAGTGAATCCGTTCGAGACCGAGCAGCTGGTGCTGTGCAGTCTGGATTTCCTGACCAGCAACGAGCAGGCGCAGAAAGACGCGGTGGCGGCCGGCTGGGACCTGATGATTGTCGATGAGGCCCATCACCTGGCCTGGAGCCCGGAGGAAACCAGCTCCGAGTACCAGGTGGTTGAGGAACTCTCCGCTGCCAGTCGTGGCCTGTTGTTGCTGACCGCGACCCCGGAACAGGTCGGCGTGGCCAGCCACTTTGCTCGATTGCGGCTGCTGGATCCGGCGCGTTTCCATGACCTGGAGACGTTTAAACAGGAAGAGCAGCAGTACGAGGCTATAAATGCCGTGGTCCGGCGCCTGCAGGACGAAGGCTCGGAGATGACCGCCGATGATCGTGCGGCGCTTCAGGCCTGGCTCGGGGATGAGCTGGATCAGCTGTTGGCCGGTGATCAGCCGCATCAGGCGATCATCGATGCGCTGCTGGACCGTCATGGCACCGGCCGGGTACTGTTTCGCAATACCCGGGCCGCGATCCAGGGCTTCCCGGAGCGTCGCCCCTTGCCGGCACCGCTGCCGTGCCCGGAGATGTACCAGGGCCAGGCCTGGGGCCAGGATGGGTTGGCGCCGGAACAGGCCGTGGCGGAAGACCAATGGCTGGCTGACGACCCCCGCGTGGCTTGGCTTGAGAAGACACTGGCTGGCCTACGTCCGGCCAAGGTGGTCGTGATCTGTGCCCGGGCCGAGACCGCTATAGCGCTCGAGCATTACCTGCAGTTGCGCGCAGGCATCCGCAGTGCCGCGTTCCACGAACACCTGAACCTGATTGAGCGGGACCGGGCGGCAGCCTATTTCGCCGATACCGAGCAGGGCGCGCAAGCGCTGATCTGCTCTGAGATTGGCAGTGAAGGCCGTAATTTCCAGTTCGCGCATCACCTGGTGCTGTTCGACGTGCCGGCCAACCCGGATCTGCTGGAGCAGCGCATAGGTCGTCTGGACCGTATTGGCCAGACTGACACCGTCGATATTCACATTCCTTATCTGCAGGGCACCGCCCAGGAAGTGCAGTACCGCTGGTTCCATGAGGGTCTGAATGCCTTTGCGGAGAGTTGCGCCGTTGGCGTAGCCGTGCAGGAGCAGGTTCAGGGTCAGTGGCAGAGCGCCCTGGACGGTGACGCGGCCCAGCTGGATGGCCTGGTGGCGGCCACGGCCGAAGAAGCCGCGCGCCTGCGCACTCTGCTGCAGAACGGCCGCGATGCCCTGATTGAGTTGAATTCGTGCCGCCGGGACGTTGCCGATCAGCTCATCGACGATATCGACGCGGAGGAGAACTCCGCTCAGGTTCGTGATTACATGATGGAAGCATTCGACATATTGGGTGTGGATGTCGAGGACCACAGCGATCATTCCGATGTCTTGCGTCCGGGCGAGCAGTACCGCGCCGGGCACGTGGCCGAGCTGCCGGAAGAGGGCATTACCGTGACCTGGGATCGCCAGCAGGCCCTGGAGCGCGAAGACCTGGCGTTCATGAGCTGGGAGCACCCGATGGTCACTGGCGTGATGGATTCGGTAACCAGTTCCGGCCTTGGCAAGGCCGCCCTGGCCAATCTCTCGGTCAAGGCATTGCCGGCCGGCACGCTGCTGATGGAAGCGCTCTATACCGTGCACTGCCCGGCGCCGGAATCATTGCAGCTGTCGCGCTATCTGCCGGTCTCGCCACTGCGCCTGCTGGTGGATGTGAATGGCAAGGAGTTGTCCAAAGCGTTGCCCCATGAGCAGCTGAACAAGCTCAGCTCCAACATCCGGCGCCGAACCGCCCAGGCCATCGTTCCTCAGATTCGGCCCCAGGTTGAAACCATGGTCGATCATGCCGAGCGTCTGTCGGAGCCTCATCTCGAGCCCTTGAAAAAGCAGGCTTTGGAGCGGGTAGAGGCAAGTTTTGAGCCCGAAATTCGTCGATTGGAGGCGTTAAAGGCGGTAAATCCGGCGATCAGGGATGAGGAAATCGATTATTTCCGCACCCAGCTGAACGCCGCCCGGGAGGCCATAGGCAGCGCCAGTCTGGCGCTTGAGGGCATTCGGGTGATCGTCACCTCCTGATTTGGTATGAGGCAGGGATAACATACTGATTTGCGACCACTGTTAAGCGCTCATCTGATGTTGTAGTGTGGGCGTACCTACTTTCGTCTAAGTATGTTACGAACCATGGATGACTGAGAGAACCTATGATGACCTTCATTCTGTTTGTTGTGGCGTTGGCCGGCCTGCTGGTCCTGATGCGTCGTGAATCTGGTGCCACGCCGGCTATTGGCGTGATGGTTGTGACCGGCCTGCTGTCCTGGATTTTTGCCTCCGGTTGGCTGGCCCTGATCTTGTTTGTCGGTGCGGGTATCACTGCTGCGGCAGGCCTGCCGGGCTTCCGGCAGAGCTGGCTGACACCGAAAATCTTCGCCACCTTCAAGAAAGTGGCGCCGAAAGTGTCAGACACCGAAAAGGTCGCCCTGGAAGCGGGCACCGTCGGCTGGGACGGCGAGCTGTTCACCGGTCAGCCGGATTGGCACAATCTGCTGATCAACCGTCACACCGGATTGAGTGAAGAGGAACAGGCGTTTGTCGACAACCAGTGCGCCCAGGCTATCTCCATGTGCAATGCCTGGGATCTGGCGGTTGAGCGCGCCGATTTGCCGAAAGAACTGTGGGATTTCCTGAAGAAGGAAAAGTTCTTCGGCATGATCATTCCAAAGGAATACGGCGGTCTTGAGTTTTCTGCGAAAGCCCAGACGGCAGTGCTGCAGAAACTGGCCGCCAACGAAATGCTGATGGTGTCGGTCGGGGTGCCCAATTCCCTCGGCCCAGGCGAGTTGCTGCTCAAGTACGGCACCGACGAACAGAAGAACCATTACCTGCCGCGGCTGGCCGACGGCCGTGAGATCCCATGCTTCGGCCTGACCGGTCCTCGCGCCGGATCGGATGCCACCTCGCTGCCGGATGCCGGCATCGTCTGTAAGGGCGAGTTTAATGGCGAGGAAGTCGTGGGCATCAAGCTCAATTTCGAAAAGCGCTGGATCACCCTGGCACCCATTGCCACGGTGGTGGGTCTGGCGTTCCGTATGTTCGATCCGGACGGTCTTCTGGGCGAGCAGAAGGATTACGGCATTACCTGTGCCCTGATTCCCCGTGATACCGACGGCATGGAAATTGGCCGCCGGCATTGCCCGATCGGTACGCCGTTCCTGAACGGTCCGATCAAGGGCAAGGATGTGTTCATTCCGCTGGAATACATCATCGGTGGCCAGGAAATGGCTGGCCAAGGTTGGCGTATGCTGGTTGAGTGCCTGTCTGTAGGGCGCTGCATCACCTTGCCGTCCGGTGCCGCAGGCGCAGCCGCCTATTCTGTGGGTACCGCTGGTGGTTTCACCCGTATTCGGCGCCAGTTCAACACTCCGGTGGCTGACATGGAAGGGGTTCAGGAGCCGCTGGCCCGGATCGCGGGCAAGACATACATTTCTCAGGCCGCCGTTAACCACACCGCGAACATGATTGATCGGGGTGAGAAACCGGCGGTGCCGTCGGCGATCCTGAAATACCACCTGACCGAGTTCCAGCGTGGTGTCCTGTCCGACGCCATGGACGTGCACGGTGGCAAGACCGTCACCCTGGGGCCGCGCAACTACTTGGGCATTGGCTTCAGCGGTTCGCCAGTGTCGATTACTGTCGAAGGCGCCAACATCATGACCCGCAGTCTGATGATCTTTGGCCAGGGTGCCATCCGCTGTCATCCGTATGTGCTGAAAGAATTGGCGGCCAAGGACGCTGACGATATCAAGGCGTTCGACGAGGCCTTCTTCGGTCACGCCGGCCTGATCTTCGGCAACGCCGCGCGTGCCTTCACCCAGGCATTGGGCCTGGGCAAGGCCGATGTACCGTTTGACAGTGCCAGTCGCCGGTACGCCCAGGCAGTGGCTCGCTTCAGTGCGGCCTTCGGCCTGTGTGCCGATGCTGCCATGACCACGCTGGGCAGCGAATTGAAGATGCGCGAGCTGATCTCTGCACGCCTCGGTGACATGCTGTCCAACCTCTACCTGGCCTCCATGGTGCTGAAGAACTGGCACGAGGGGCAGCCGGTGGAAGGCGAGAAAGAGCTGATGGAATACAGCCTTGGCCTGCTGCTGTACCGCACCGAAAATGCGCTCGATGAGTTCCTGCAGAATCTGCCGAGCCGCCCGGTTGCGCTCGCTCTGCGCGCGATCACTATGCCGCTGGGCCGCCGCTGGGATGCACCGCACGACGACCTGTCCCGGAAGTTGGCGCGGGCCATCTCCACCGATACGCCAATCCGCAACAAGCTGATTGCCGGTGTCTGGACCGAGGACGGTGAAGGTTCGGTTGAAAATCCGCTGGCGCAGTACAACGGCCTGCTGAAGGATTACGACAAAGCTGAACAGTTGTACCGCAAAGCCACCAAGGCTTACGCCAAGGGTGAGCTGCCAATGACCGCCCTGCATCCGGAAGAGCGGTTTGAAGCGGCGCTGGAAGCCGGCGTGTACACCCAGGAAGAAGCCGACTTCATGCGGAAGTATGAAGCGGTGGTGCTGGAAATGCTGACAGTGGACGATTTCCCGTTTGATGCGTTTGCCCGCAACAAGGAAACGGTCATCGACCACAACCCGGCCTGACCGGGCCAGCTGGACCGGATTAGCCGGAACAGTTGAAATGAAAAGGGGCGCTCACAGGCGCCCCTTTTTTATGTCGAGCCTCAAGTCTGTAAGGCAAACAAGGCCTTAACTTGCCTGGTGATTGTCGGCATACTCAGGACAGGTCGCACGTCTGGGTGCGGCCGACTTCAGCGGATGAGGAGATTCCGAGCGGATGTGGCTTTCAGTTCTGGCAGTGAGTGCCGGCGCCATTATCGGTGCGAACCTGAGATGGGGGCTGGGGCTCTGGCTCAACAGCACCTATCATGCGGTGCCCTACGGCACCCTTGTGGCCAATCTCAGCGGCGGCTGGCTCATCGGTTTGTTGATCGGCTATTTCAGTCACGGCAGTACTCTGGCACCGGAGTGGCGGTTGTTTGCCATAACCGGCCTGTGCGGCGCGTTGACCACCTTCTCGACTTTCTCGCTGGAAATGTTCGCAGCCCTGCAGCAGGGCCGGTGGGGGATGGCAGTGGCCGGCATTCTGGCCCATGTGATGGGGTCGTTGCTGATGACCGCGTTCGGGATTTACTGCTTTGGTTTGGTGCGCGGTTGACCAACGATTGAGCACGATGTGGGTGGGTACCACTACTTACTTAAATTATTGAAAATCCACTTGGCAACTCAAAAAATCAAGAGTACAGTTATTCGCGTAGGAAAGATTCAGTAAAGCATTTCATGAATAAGACGTACCTCCGCAGTTAGTAGTGACCGTCCTGTTTTTGATTCCGCGAGTTCTGTATTTCCGTAAACGCCAGCCTACACCACGAGGTGTACGGCGGCAGATTAAATGATTGATTTCAGGAAGTTTAAGTATGTCTACTACTACCGGTACTGTTAAGTTCTTCAACGAAGCTAAAGGCTTTGGCTTTATTACTCGTGAAGGCGGCCCGGACGTATTCGTTCACTACAGCGCAATTCAGGGCAGCGGTTTCAAGACCCTGGCAGAAGGCCAGCAGGTTGAGTTTACCGTTACCCAGGGCCAGAAAGGTCCTCAGGCGGAGAATGTTACTGCTCTGTAATCCTTTAAGGATCAGGCATTAACAGAAAAAAGGCAGCTCAGGCTGCCTTTTTTTGTGCCCAAAATCCGGTCATGTTGACCCGCTTTGTGATTTCGCTTCCGCTGTGTAATCTTAGTGCCCCTGTTGCTCGTTAAAACGGACGCCGAGAAATACAGGACCCTTTCATGCTTAAGACCCTCAAGACTATCTGGATTTTCTTCTGGGCCATCCTGCTCACCCTTATTTTGTTCCTGCCCATCGTTGTGGCCGCCCTGACCGGCAAACGCGGGAATGCGGCCTTTCACGGCACCCAGATTTTTGCTTGGGGTATGCTCAAGGTTTGCGGTATTCGATTACGGGTACGTGGCCGGGAAAATATTCAGCCCCATCAGCGCTACGTCATTCTGAGTAACCACGCCTCTTACTTTGATCCTCCGGCACTGGTTCTGGCGCTGGGGTTGCAGTATCGCTGGGTGATCAAAAAGGAGCTTCGCAAGGTGCCGCTGTTTGGTCTGGCCCTGGAAACCTCCCGCAATCTGTTCATCGATCGATCCAAGGGTAGCGCTGCACTGGAGAGTATCAAGCAGGGTGTTGCCCAGTTGCCCGATGGCACCGGCATTCTGATGTTTCCGGAAGGAACCCGGTCCTGGGATGGCCAACTGCTCCCGTTCAAGAAAGGCGGATTTGTCATTGCCCGGGATGGCCAGCTGCCCATTTTGCCGGTGACCGTGCGCGGTTCCCACGAGCGTTTGCCCAAAGGCACGGCCAATTTTAGCCCGGGCGTGATCGAAATCGTTGTTCATCCGCCGGTAGAAACGGCTGACGTACCAATGGATAAATTGATGGACCAAGTGCGTGAAACTATCGCCAGTGCCCTCTAATCGGAGGGCAGATTAAAAATCTCCTGATAGAAAGCCATGGTGCCTTGCCAGGAACGGGTCGCCGCTGATTCGTTGTAAGCCAGAGGTATATCAAACTCGTCGGCAACGGCGTCTGCGCTCGGGTTGGTAAAGGAGTGCTGGACTCCAGGGAAGCTGACCAGGGTCAGATCCGCCTCAGCCTGCTGCATTTCGGTAACGAGACCGGCCACCTGCTCGGTGGGCACAAAAGGATCGGCGCCGCCCGTGTAGACCTGTATCCGTGCCTTGATCTGGCCGGGCTCGGCCTTGATTGGGCTGGCCAGAGAGCCGTGGAAACTGACCACACCGTCGAGATCCAGCCCCAGTCGGGCCATGTTCAGCACCACGGCACCGCCAAAACAGTAACCCTGCGCCGCAATTCGACTGCTGTCGACACTCTCATGGTTTTGCAGCAGTTCCATGGCGGCGACAAACCGTGCTTTCACCTGTTCCGGCTGGCTGGTGGCCTCCTGCATGAATTGCTTGGCGGTGTCGGGGTGCTGCGCCAACTTGCCAGAACCGTACATGTCCAGGGCGAACGCCGTGTAGCCAGCTGCGGCAAGCTGCTCTGCCTGTTCGCGCACAAACTGGTTATGGCCCCACCATTCATGCACCAGCAGAACCCCGGGGCGTTTCTGGCCGTATTCGGTATCCCAGGCAAGGTACCCGGTAAAGGTTTGGTCTCCCACCTTGTAGTCGATCGTTTCCGTGTGCATCTCTGCTCCCGCCTGCGTGTGAATGAGCACTAAGGTCAAGGCAGTCAGAACAGCTGTACTAAGAGGATAGCGCATGGTCAGTAGCCTCTCTGGCTCAGTGGATTTGGCTGTATTTCCGTCGCCAACTTGGACTTAAGTGCGACTGTTTAGGTAATACCCTTCAACTACACTTTAGCAACGTATAAACAGGTGCCAACAAACTCTGGGGGTTTACAGTGAAAATCGGCGTACCGAAGGAAATCAAAAACCACGAGTACCGAGTGGGTATGACGCCAGCCGCGGTGCATGAACTGTGCAATCACGAACACAGAGTCTTTGTGGAAACTAACGCGGGTGCGGCCATCGGTTTCACCGACGAGGATTACCGGCAAGCGGGAGCTAGCATTCTGGGTTCCGCCCAAGAGGTCTTCGGTGCGGCCGAGCTGATCGTGAAGGTCAAGGAACCGCAGGCGGAGGAGCGGGCCATGCTGCGGCCGGATCACACCCTGTTCACCTACCTACACCTGGCGCCGGATCAGGCGCAGACCGATGATCTGGTGAAGTCTGGTGCCAACTGCATTGCCTACGAGACGGTGACCGATCGGACCGGCCGATTGCCCTTGCTGGCGCCGATGTCAGAAGTGGCCGGGCG
This sequence comes from Marinobacter sediminum, assembly GCF_016820575.1. Classification (GTDB taxonomy): domain Bacteria; phylum Pseudomonadota; class Gammaproteobacteria; order Pseudomonadales; family Oleiphilaceae; genus Marinobacter; species Marinobacter sediminum. Next base: position 929,506 of record NZ_JAEMQH010000001.1, read on the forward strand.
GATGTCGATTCAGGCCGGTGCTCATTGTCTGGAAAAAGCCATGGGTGGCCGTGGTGTTTTGCTCGGCGGTGTGCCCGGTGTCAGCCCCGCCAAGGTTGCCATTATCGGCGGTGGTGTCGTTGGTCAAAATGCGCTGGCCATGGCCGTGGGGATGGGCGCTCAGGTCACCGTGCTGGACCGGAATATGGATGTGCTGCGCATGCTCGATAACCGTTACGGCAATCGCATCTGTACGCTCTTTTCCACGGCCCAGACGCTGGATCAGGCAGTTACCGAGTCGGACCTGGTGATCGGCGGAGTGCTGATTCCCGGCGCCTCGGCACCCAAGTTGGTGACCCGTGACATGATCAAGCGGATGCCTGAAGGCAGCGTTATTGTCGATGTGGCTATCGATCAGGGTGGGTGTACCGAAACGTCCAAGGCGACCACCCATGATGACCCCACGTATATGGTCGACGGTGTGGTACATTACTGCGTGGCCAATATGCCCGGTGCCGTGGCACGTACCTCCACACTGGCGCTTAATAACGTCACCCTGCCGTTCGTGGCAGCGCTGGCGAACAAGGGCGCGGTGCAGGCCATGAAAGACGATCCGCATTTGCTGGCCGGCCTCAATGTGTCCGGTGGCAAGGTAACCTACAGGGAGGTGGCGGAAGCAACCGGGCATCCATACACAGACCCGAAATCCCTGCTGGGATCCTGAGCTGTAAAACCCTCGGAGAAAGCATGAAACTGATTGGATCTACCACCTCGCCCTACGTCCGACGCATTCGCATCCTGCTGGATGAGGAGCGCTATGACTTCGTCAATCTCAATATCTATGGCGAAGGCCGGGATGAGCTGCGGAAAACGAATCCGACCCTGAAAATCCCGGTTCTGGAGGACGATGGCCAAGAAATCTTCGACTCCCGGGTTATCGCGCGCTATGTCAGCGCCAAGCAGGGCCGTGACCCGCTGACCTGGGACCAGCAGAACCAGCTGACCCTGATTGACGGTGCCAACGATTCGGCAGTCACCCTGTTGTTGTCGGCAAAATCCGGCATCGATACCAATCAGGACGTGATGTTCTTCAATCTCCAGAGAGAGCGGATCATGACGACCCTGCGAACTCTGGCTGCGATGGTTGATGACGGCCAGTTTGAAGCCTGGAACTATCCGGCCATTTGTCTCTATTGTCTGGTGGATTGGCTGGAATTCCGGGATCTGGTGGACTGGACGGGGGTTGAGAGCCTGCTGACCTTCCGTGACAGCCGGCAGAAAAAACCTTGGGTTGCTGAGACCGATCCGCGTTTGAGCTGATCCCGTTGAGCTAACCCCATGAGGCCACCACCGGCAGTCCGCCGGGGTGGCCTGATTTCGACTGCCCCAGTCGGAACAAAAATTCGCCAATTCCGCTTCCCCAATCGCTGATCTTGACTATAGTAAAGGAGAAGGACGGCGTTCGATCCGAGCTGATCGGCGGAACGTACCTGACTATACTAAAAACAGCGATCCAAGGGGGTCATCCATGCTCCTGTCTCATGCATTTGGTCTATTCACTCACCCCGATGATGAGTGGGCTTCCATTCGAAAAGAACACCACACCCCACGGCGCCTCTACGTCGCCTATGTTTTCATTCTTGCGGCCATCGGCCCGATCTGTGCGTACATCTCGACCGCTCACTTTGGCTGGACCATCGGCAATGACCGGTTGATCAAGCTGACGGAAATCAGCGCCCTGCAAATGAGTGTGCTGACGTACCTCGCCATGCTGGTGGGTGTGTTTGCGCTTGGCTACGCCGTTAACTGGATGGCGAAAACCTACGGAGCCAGGGAAGAGCATGTGCCGTCGTACGGCATTGCGCTGGCATCCTACTCGTGCACACCGCTGTTCCTGGCGGGGTTTGCACTGCTGTACCCGGTGCCCTGGTTCAATGCCATCGTCTTCCTGATTGCGGCCTGTTACGGTGCCTGGCTGATGTACGACGGCCTACCCATCGTGATGGGAATTGATAAGGACCGGGCGGTCTTCTACGGCGGGGCTCTGCTGACCGTGGCTTTGGTTATCCTGGTCTCTACCCGGGTTGGTTCTGTGATTCTCTGGAACTTCGGAGTTGGCCCGGTATTCGTCAGTGGATAGAGGCAACCGGAGAGGCCTGCTCAGCAAACAGGGTCGGCTGCTGAACTAAGTCGATGAACAAGAGGGGAGCCCCATAGGCTCCCTTTTTTTTGGGGTGGCGACAGGGTCGTGCCGCCTCCAGGGAGGGTGTATGTCAGCCAAATTGCGGGACAAGGATGAATCCGTTACGGCCATCGGCTCGGTACCTGTTTGGCATAGCCTGACTATCGGCGAGGTCAGGGAGGCCCTTTCGGCGCCATCGGCACTGGAGGCTGATGAGGTGATCCGCCGGACTGGTGTCTATGGCGCCAATCGATTGCCGGAAGCAGCAGCCCACAGTGCCTGGGCCAGGCTTGGCCGGCAGCTCAAGAATTTTCTGGTGTATGTGCTCACTACCGCCGTGGTCATCACAGGGGCCCTTGGCCACTGGGTTGATGCCGGCGTGATCTTGGCTGTGGTGGTTATCCAGACTCTGGTTGGTTTTATTCAGGAGGGCCGCGCCGAAGAGGCGCTGTCTGCAATCAGTCATATGCTGGCCCCGAAAGCCAGGGTGATCCGTGCCGGTGGTCAGCAACAGATTGATGCCGCCGAGCTGGTGCCGGGTGATACCGTAATGTTGGAGTCGGGTGATCGAGTGCCCGCGGATATACGCCTTGAAAAGTGCCATAACCTGGCGGTGGAAGAAGCCATGTTGACGGGCGAGTCGGCGCCAGTAGAAAAGTCGGTAGACCCGGATCCGGTCGGTGCGGCCCTGGCAGATCGGTCTGGTATGGCTTTTTCAGGGACCATGGTTGCCACCGGGACCGGGCGAGGCGTTGTGGTCAGTACCGGCCTGGCCACGGAGATCGGACGGATTTCGAAGCTGATTGCGCGGACCCAGTCGCTCAAGACGCCGCTGCTCGAACAGATTGACCGGTTTGCCCGTGTGTTGTCGGTGATCGTGATTGTGGCAGGCATCGCGATTTTCTTCGGCGGCCTGGCGTTTAGCGGTTTACCTTTTCGTGAGCTGTTCATGGCGGTGGTGGGGCTGACCGTCGCGGCCATTCCAGAGGGCCTGCCTGCTATTCTGACCATCACCCTGGCCATCGGAGTGCGGCAAATGGCCCGCCGCAAGGCGATTGTCCGGCGAATGCCGGTGATCGAGACACTGGGATCGGTCTCCGTCATCTGTTCGGACAAAACCGGCACCCTGACCCGCAATGAAATGATGGTGACCGCGGCCGCGCTTTCCGGCGATCGGTTCGAGGTAACGGGTGAAGGCTATGAGCTGGAGGGCACGGTCGAGAGCTCAGCGAGCGCAGGAAGGGCCCCAGAAACGGGTCCCGAACCCGCTCAGGATGAGGTCTTGCGGGAGCTGGCTCAGGCAGCCGCCCTCTGCAACGATGCCCATGTGCATCGTGAGTCCGGCATTACCAGGATCAATGGTGATCCCATGGAGGCCGCGCTCACCGTCTTCGCGCACAAAGTGACCTTCGACGCCGATGCGATTGCCCGCGATTGGCCGAGAAAGGACGAGCTCCCGTTCGACACCCAAAACCGGTACATGGCCACTCTCCATCACGATCACCATGGTCACGGTGTGATTTACTTGAAGGGAGCACCGGAGCGGATACTGGGCATGTGCAGGCATGAGTTGTCGGCGTCAGGGCTGCTTGCTTTAAACCGCACCAAATGGGACCAGGTCATCGCAGAGATGGCCTCACGGGGGCTGAGAGTGCTGGCCTTGGCCAGGAAGACGGTAGCACCCGGGGTGACTGACCTGGTGGTCGAAGATCTGGATCAGGGCGTGGAGCTGCTGGGCCTGGTTGGGCTGCTGGACCCGCCTCGCCAAGAAGCGATTCGAGCCATTGCCGACTGCCACGCTGCCGGCATTCGGGTAAAGATGATCACCGGAGACCACGCCATCACTGCTGGCGCCATTGCCCGAAAGCTGGGGCTTGGCAATCCGGATCGGGTGCTCACCGGACAGGATCTGGATGCCCTGGACGACGCTGGCCTGGAAGCGGTGGCGAACGAAGTGGATGTGTTTGCCCGCACCAGCCCGGAGCACAAGCTGCGGCTGGTCGCCGCGTTGCAGTCTTTGCATGGCGTGGTCGCGATGACCGGTGATGGCGTTAACGATGCGCCGGCCCTCAAGCGGGCGGACGTCGGCATTGCCATGGGGATTAAAGGATCCGCAGCCGCTCGCGAGGCCTCTTCCGTGGTGCTGCTGGATGACAATTTCGCCAGCATTGCGGAGGCGGTGAAGGAGGGACGGGCGGTCTATACCAACCTGAAAAAGGCCATTGCCTTCATCCTGCCGATCAACGGGGGAGAGTCGGTGAGCCTGATCATTGCGTTACTGCTGGGCCTTACTCTGCCGATCTCGGCACTGCAGATTCTCTGGGTCAACATGGTCAGTTCGGTGGTTCTTGCCATGACTCTGGCCTTTGAGCCACCCGAGCCGGACGTTATGAAACAGCCGCCCCGACCCCGGGGCGAATCCCTGTTGCGGGGTTTTGTGGTCTGGCGGGTGGCTCTGGTATCGCTGCTGTTCCTGATTGGCATCTTTGCTGCCTGGTATTGGGCAATGCATCATTCCGGGAGCGAGGCCAGCGCCCGAACGCTGGCGGTGAATACCCTGGTGGCCATGGAAGTGTTCTACCTGTTCGCAGTGCGGTACCTGGACAGCGCCTCGCTGACACTTCGCGGGGTGATGGGCACGCCGGTGGTGCTGCTAGCGGTGGCCGCAGTGCTGGGTTTACAGAGCCTGTTCACCTACGCTCCCTGGCTTAATACAACCTTTGCGAGCGTGCCTCTCAGCCCTGGTATGATCGTCTTTTCGGTGGCCGCTGGCGTGTTGCTGCTCCTGATTCTGGAGCTGGAAACCTGGATTCGCCACCGATTCCTCAGGTCGGTGCCCGGGTAATAATCTCAGGGTCGCCACGACCCTCGGTGGCGGCAAGCTCCTCGCTGGACAGCCAATGACTGGCTGGACTATCGAGGGTCTGGGCGCAGGCAACCAGTGCGTGGGCCCAGGAGCATCGATTGGTAAACAGCATGCCTGCTTCATTGAGGGTGCCGCCCCGGTTGCGGTAACCGAGCACCCTCGACGTTAACGGGTTCGGAAACAGCGGGTGCAGGTGGCCCCGGAAAACCTCCGGGCGCATGTGAGTGAGGGCAACCCGACGGGTAAAGCGGAGTGGGAACAGGCGCTCAAGCTCCGGTCCCGACAGGCAGTGCTTGGCTTCCAGGGTATCCCGGGGTTCGCGGCAGCGCCCGGGTTCCTGCAGGTAAACCAGTCGGAAAGGTGTTCCCACCGCCCGCAGTCGCGCGCAGGCACGCAGAGCTTCCGACAGCTGATAACTGCCGCTGGCAATCAGCAGTACCGACTCGCCCGGCGAATCGTTTTCCTCAACAAGGATCGCCCCCTGCTTAGCCAGTGTTTTGGCTTCACTGGCGCTAAAAAAGCAGGGCCGCTCCCGCTTGGCGATCACCATGCAGCTGATTCGGCCGCGTTCCGTGAACACCTCGGGCAAGGTTGCCAGGGTGCTGTTGTAATCGGCAGTAAACAGGACGCGGGACACATCGTTCATTTCACCCAGCAGGCTTTCGCAAAAGGTGGTGTCCTGATGCGATTGCTCGTTTTTGCCATTCTCCCAGGTATGGGAGGTGGCGATGACCGGGAACCCGAGCCAGCGGGCCGGGCGGCCGACTTCGTCCTGATGCCGGGCGAAAATCAATTCCTGGCGAATGGCGCCGAGCATCTTGACGCAGAAGGCTTCGTAGCTGGCGACCAGATTTAACCCGGCCTTGTTGGCCAGACAGGCCGACACCACCGCCTCTTCGTTCAGAGCCGTGATGATTTGGCCCTGCACGGACTCAAGATCGCTCTCCGGCTCAAGAACCCGATGTTTGAGATCGGCCAGCACACCGCTGAGCCGATTGCTGGCCAGCTCGTCGGGATTACCCACCCGTGCCCGTAACGTCGGGTTTCCGGCCACCAGCGCCCGGAAGAAATCATCCACCGCCATCATCGGCGAGAGTGGTTCCTGTCGGTAGGGTAGCTGGGGGATCTGCGGGGCCGGTGGATTGCGCAGTGCCAGCGGGTGGTCCCGCTCCAGCGGCCGGCCCTGGGTGACATGCTCGTTGAGCTGGCGGATGCAGTGATTCAGGTCAGTCGGCTCCACCCACAGAGGCCTGGTGTGAGTGTGGAACAGCTCGCGCGCCACGGCATCGGTGCTGGGATTGCCCGGTAACGGCAGGTTATGGGCGGCATTGCTGCCAGCGCCGTAGAAGCCGAAACCCTTAATTGTTTCGGCAATGCCATAGGGAATCCGGACTGGGTATGGATTGCCCTCGGTCAATACCGCGTCGGCGCGCTGCTGGAGTGCATTTTCCATCGAGAAAAGGGCGCATGCGAAGGCGGCAGGGTCGGTGCCGTCGAAGCGCTGAGGCGCGAAGCCGCGGCTTTCCAGATGGGCTTCGAACTTTTCCAGGCCTTCGCGGGTACCCAGTTCGGTTTTCTGCTCGATGCGTCGGCCGTTGGCGATCATCACCGGCATGACCAGACCGCAATCCTCGGCGCGCCACCACCGTGGTATCCAGTCACTGCCCCGCTGTTCTTCGGCCGCGCCATCCGACAGGAAGGCAACGAGGGATTCGCCCGGCAAGGGCATGTGCGCGTACTGCAGTTCCGCAAACCCGAGGTAACCGCCCTCAATAATCCCGCCGGCGGTGTGCGGATTAACGTGGCTGCCCAGTGGTGCGGCCATGGTTCCGTCCGGAGCCTGCCGGTAGCAGTAAAAATCGGTGGCCAGGTGTGATAATCCGTCGGCGCCACCATAGCGCTCCATTTGCTTAGGGTGCAGGTTGCCGGTAAGCACGTTGAGGGCATCCACCGCGGCGGCACAGTGACCCTGACCCATCAGCCAGCTGCGGGTCTGGCCCGTCAGATTGTTCACGGCGAGATAGGCGGCGTAGGCGGGCACCATGTTGAGTGCACCCCCGGTGTGCCCCTCCGGGCTGGCTTTGAAGTCCTCGGGTGCCAGTGGCTCGCCCCCGGCATCCACCCTGCGGGCATAAGTCATGTGCACCACCAGCCACAGGCCCGCACTAGTTAAACGGTCCAGTGCCGCCAGTTTTCGGAACACGGTGTCGGTGTCCGGCTGCAGGCCTCTGCTGACCAGGCGTTCAGCCAACATCCTGGCCTGGGCACAGGTATTTTCCGTGTGCCGGATAACACCGTAGCCCTGTTGCCAATAGTCATACGCTGACAGCGTCGAGGCTGAGCCTGGGGATAGTGTCATGGAGAGCTTCCTTGCTGGCCACTGAGAGATTCAGTCCTTAAAGCTTAGTCGAGAGTAGCGATTGATCCATGCCGTGCGTTGAGGCGAGGCGCGTTTTCTGACAATCTGAAGAAATCCATGGTTTAGTGGGTTGAACGCCGGCCCTGAGGAGATTCTGATGACTGATGATAAACGTCGCCGCCATTCATCCCAGGTGGTTGATGGCATCGGAAAATCGGCCAGCCGGGCCATGCTGCGCGCGGTTGGTTTCAATGATGATGACTTCAAAAAACCTCAGGTGGGCATCGCGTCTACCTGGAGTAATCTCACCCCCTGCAACATGCACATTGATGGCCTGGCCCGGCAATCCGCCGCGGGTGCCGATTCGGCCGGTGGCAAATCCCTGATTTTCAACACCATCACGGTCTCTGACGGCATTGCCAACGGCACCGAAGGCATGAAGTATTCCCTGGTGTCCCGGGAGGTCATTGCTGATTCGATTGAAACCGTGGCCGGCTGTGAGGGCTTCGATGGCCTCGTGGCCATCGGTGGCTGTGACAAGAACATGCCCGGCTGCATGATGGGGCTGGCGCGATTGAACCGGCCATCGGTGTTTGTCTATGGCGGGACGATCATGCCGGGCGAGAACCACACCGATATCATCTCCGTTTTTGAAGCCGTGGGAGCCCATGCCCGTGGTGACCTGGACCTGATTGAGGTGAAACAGATCGAGGAAACCGCCATTCCCGGCCCGGGTTCGTGCGGCGGTATGTACACCGCCAACACCATGGCCTCGGCCATTGAGGCCATGGGGATGAGTCTGCCCGGCAGCTCGGCCCAGAATGCGGTCTCTGAAACCAAGGAGGCAGACTGTCGCGCCGCCGGTGCCGCGGTGCTGGAACTGTTGGAGCGCGACATCAAACCGTCCGACATCATGACTCGGCAGGCCTTCGAAAATGCCATCGCCGTGGTTATCGCCCTGGGCGGTTCCACCAACGCCGTGCTGCACCTGTTGGGTATGGCCAGCACCATTGGCGTGCAGCTGGACCTGGAGGATTTCGTCGAGATTGGTAAACGCGTGCCGGTGCTGGCGGATCTGCGTCCGAGCGGCCACTACATGATGTCCGAGCTGGTGGCCATCGGCGGCATTCAGCCGTTGATGAAAATGCTGCTGGAGCGTGGCCTGCTGCACGGTGACTGCCTGACGGTCACCGGTAAGACCCTGGCCGAGAATCTGGCCGACGTGGAGCCTTATCCGGAAGGGCAGGACATCATTCGTGCGTTCGACAACCCAATCAAGGCCGACAGCCACCTCCGCATCCTCTATGGCAACCTGGCCCCCACCGGTTCGGTGGCCAAGATCACCGGCAAGGAAGGCACCAGCTTTACCGGCCGGGCGCGGGTGTTCCATTCCGAGGAAGAGGCCCAGGAACGAATTCTGGACGGTACCGTGGTGGCCGGTGATGTGCTGGTGATTCGCTACGAGGGCCCCAAGGGTGGTCCGGGCATGCGCGAAATGCTGAGCCCGACCTCCGCCATCATGGGCAAGGGGCTGGGTAATGACGTAGCCCTGATTACCGATGGACGGTTCTCAGGTGGCAGCCACGGTTTCGTGGTCGGCCACATTACTCCAGAAGCCGCCGAGGGCGGCCCGATTGCTTTGGTTGAGGATGGCGACACCATCACCATCGATGCTGTCAGCAATCGAATCGAGCTGGATGTGTCCGAACAGACCCTCGAACAACGGCGTCAGAAATGGCAGGCACCGGCGCTTCGGTTCGAGCGCGGGGTGTTGGCCAAATACGCACGCACAGTCAGTTCGGCGTCCAAAGGTGCGGTTACCGATCTGCCATGATTGCGCTGGCTTTTGGCTGATATAATCAGGCCAAAATACATTCGGGCGGGTCGAACGCCTGCCCGGATTAAGCCATAGAACACAGGAACGGAACCATTTTGAACTCAGGTTTTGCGCGGTCCGGCGTGCGCGACGTGATGACTTGCGTCGTTTATCTATTGCTACTTGCCCTGCCCGTGGCCGCTTCTGCTCAGCAGGGCCCGAACCTGGCCTCGGTTAACGCTGCAGCAGCCCTGGTGGATGAGGATGGCCTGCTGTTTGGCAAGCACGCCGATCGCCCGGTGCCGATTGCGTCGTTGACCAAGGTGATGACGGCGCTGGTGGTGCTGGATTCCGGTGAGCCACTGGATGAATGGCTCACCTTCAAGAAACGGCATACCCCGGCGGCTGCCAACGCCTACAGCCGGATACGAATTGATTCCGAGATGCAGCGCTCCGCGGCGCTGCGCATTGCCCTGATGTCGTCTGAAAATTTCGCTGCCTACACTCTGGCCCGCAGTCACCCCGGGGGCTTTGATGCCTTCATTGAGGCCATGAACGCCAAGGCCAGAGAATTAGGCATGACCGGTTCCCGCTTTGTCGATCCAACCGGATTGTCGGTGGACAATGTCTCCACCGCGGCCGATCTGGTAAAGCTGGCAAAGGCGGCGCTTCGGCACCCGGAAATTCGCGAGTACTCCACCACCGGCTATTATCGGGCCTGGTTTCGTAGCCCCCGCTATAGCTTGTCTTTTGGTAATACCAATGCCCTGGTGCACCGTGACAGCTGGGGTGTGACCCTGAGCAAGACCGGCTACCTCAGTGATGCGGGCCGGTGCCTGGTGATGGTCTCGAAGATGAATGGCAAACAGGTGGTGACCGTGCTGCTGGATTCCCTCGGCACCCGCTCACCCATGGGCGATGCCGGCCGCATCAAGCGCTGGCTGGACACCGGCGCCAAAGGCCAGGTGGCCAAGGCGGCCCGACGCTATGAACAGTCAAAGAATGCGGCCTACGCGGCAGCCAAAGATAACTCCGTCAGCACCAACTGACGCCAACAGGAAATCGAGCCGTCATGATCCAGATTTTCACCACCGGTGGCACCATCGACAAGGTGTATTTCGACGCCAACAGTCAGTTCGAAGTGGGGACTTCGCTGTTGCCGGAGTTGTTGGCCGAGTCCAATATCCACGACGGCTACCGGGTGCAGGAACTGATGCGCAAGGACAGCCTGGAAATGACCGATGCCGATCGGCAGGCGGTGCTGGAGGCGGTGTCCGCCTCCGAGTGCGACCGGATCCTGATCACCCATGGCACCGATACCATGCCCGACACCGCAGCTGCATTGGCCAAGCTGGAAGGTAAGACCATCGTGCTGATCGGTGCCATGCAGCCGGCCCGCATGCGCCGAACCGATGCTCTGTTCAATATCGGCTTTGCCTGGTCGGCTGTGCAACTGTTGTCGCCGGGTGTGTACATCGCCATGAACGGCGAAGTGTTTGAGGCGGGGGCTGTGCGTAAGAACCTGAAAGCCCAGCGGTTCGAGCGGACCTGAGCCGCGTCTGGCCCGAGCCTTAATCTTAACCGACTGAAGCCACTTCCTCAGCCGTCAGCTCCCGGAACTCGCCGGGGGCCAGTGTCGGATCCAGCGCAATGCTGCCGATGCGCCTGCGATGCAGAGCTTCCACGTGATTGCCCACCGCTGCCAGCATGCGTTTGACCTGATGGTAGCGGCCCTCCGAAATGGTCAGCTCTATCACCTTGTCCTCCACCATTCGAACCTGTGCTGGCCGGGTAGGGCTGGGGTCATTGCGCAGCAGCAGCCCCTGTTCCAGCGCGTGGGCTGCCTCCCTGGTAAGCGGATCACTCAGGCTGACCCGGTAGGTCTTTGGACATTCCACCCGCGGCGAGGTCAGCCGATGCGACCACTGGCCGTCGGTTGTCAGCAGCAATAACCCCGTGGTGTCCATGTCCAGCCGACCGGCGATGTGCAGGGTGTGGGCCATGTCGCTTGGCAGCAGGTCCAGTGCGGTGGGGTGATCGCTGTCTCGGGTAGCACTGACCACGCCAGCCGGTTTGTTCAACATCAGATAGCGCTCGCCAGGCAGGCTGCAGGCTTGCCCATCCAGCGTGACCTCAACCGTCGCCGATATCTTGGTATTGGCCGATTTACAGGGCTGGCCATCAAGGTGCACCCGCCCGGCAGTGATGGCGCGCTTGGCCTCCTTCCGTGACAGCTCAGTGCTGGTGGCGATGAACTGATCCAGCCGCGTCATGGTCAGCAGCTTTGACCCGGTGCCGGGGTGGCCAGGTCGGCCAGGCAGATAACCGGTGCTTCACCGGTGAGCCGCGCCCAGAGCAGGCCGAGTGCCTGCGGATCAAGCGGCGGGCGCGGTTTCTGACTGCTGTTGACTGGGTGCAGGGCATCGCCATTTTGCTGCGCCAGCACAAAGGTAAACGGATGGGCCCCCGGAATACCCAGGCGGATGTCGGTGGCGGTAATCTGGTTGCCCGCTACGCGGTAATCCAGAAAACCCCGGGTGAACCACTCGAGTCGCTGGGCCTCGGGAAACTCAGCTACCGCCTGGGCCAGGTCCGGGCGGCGTGGAAAGTACTCCAGATTCAGCGGCGTATTGCCATCAAAGAAGCCCGTGACAATCTCCACGTGATCGTGCTCGGTGAGCGCGGTAGCGCGCCAGAGCACGGTGTTGAACGGCATGGGCTGGATCAGCACGCGGGATTCCTGCAGCCCGGCTTCGGTCAGCGCCGGTTGTATCCGGTCGCTGATCACTTGTTGCGCGAACAGGGTCCAGCCGAGGTACAGGCTGGACAGCACCAGCCCAGCTGCGATGGCGCCAGTGGCCGGTGGCCGGAGCAGAAAGGCCAGGCAGCCGGCCAGCAACGGCAGGGTGTAAAGCGGATCAATGATAAAGATGCTGTTGAGAGCGATCGGCCCACCGAGCGGCCAGAACAACTGGGTGCCGTAGGTGGTAAAGCTGTCCAGGATTGGATGGGTGATCAGCACCAGCATGGTCAGCGCCAGCCAGCGCTGAAAGCCCAGCGCCGGTCGCCAGCGCCAGAGACCCCAGGCCAGCACAATCGCCAGTGGAATCAGAACAAACAGGGAATGGGTAAACCCGCGATGCTGGGTGAAGTTGGCAACCGCCGAGCCGTAGTCCAGCACGACATCCAGATCCGGCAGGGTGCCAAGGGCGGCCCCGGTAATCAGCGCGGTCCGGCCCAGAGTCTTGCCGGCTACTGCGCCGGCAATGGAGGCACCCAGTGCCATTTGGGTTATGGAGTCCATGGTCGGTTACCGGTCGGTAGTGATCCCCAGTTTGTCGAGTACGGTCTGCCCCGGGTAGCCGTCGGCGACCAGGCCAGAGGCGGACTGGTACTTCCGGATGGCTGAGCGGGTTCCCGAGCCAATGATGCCATCGGGTTTACCGCTGTCGAACCCGCGTTCGTTCAGCGAGCGCTGCAGGTCGAGAATGGCGTCCCGGGACAGGGCGGGCACGTCCTCCGGCGGCGGATTTTGCAAACCACCGGCGCCAGCGACGCGATCGGCCAGGTGACCAACGGCAATGGCGTAGAACTCAGAGCGGTTCCAGCCCATGATCACCTTGAAGTTGTGATAGGCCAGGAAGGCCGGCCCTTCGTGTCCCGCCGGCACCACCAGCGAGGCTTCAATCGGCTCATCGGCCAAGGCTTTGCCAAAGGCATCGGTGATGCCCAGTTCCCGCCATTTGCTCAGTGGCAGGCGACGACCATCGGCCAGGGCGTAATCAAACTGCTGGGGCAGCAGGACTTCCCGGCCCCAGCGATAGTCCGGGTTCCAGCCCATGGATTCCAGAAACTTGCCGGCGGACATCATGGCATCTGGCAGGCTGTGCCACAGGTCCCGCTTGCCATCGCCATCGGCGTCGACGGCGTGTTTGAGAAAGACGGTTGGCATGAACTGCACGTGCCCCATGGCGCCGGCCCAGGAACCTTCCATCTGCTTGGCCGGAATAGCGCCTTCATCAATGATGCGCAGGGCAGCGATCAGCTGTTCGGTAAAAAAGCTGCTGCGCCGTGGGTCGCAGGCCAGGGTGGTCAGGGAGCTGGGCACCGACATCTTTCCGAAGTAACTGCCGAAGTTAGTCTCCAGACCCCAGAAGGCAACCAGGTAGGGTGCCGGTACGCCGGTTTCTGCAGTAACCCGGGCAAGAAGCTCGCTGTGCTGCTCGAGCAACATCCGGCCCTTGCTGATGCGGTCCTCGTTCACCCGTCGGCCCAGGTAGTCGGCGAAGGTGGTGGTGAACTCCGGCTGCCGACGGTCCAGCTCAATGACACGGCCCAGGTGCTCAACGTCGGCCATGACCGAATTGGCCGTTTGCTGGCTTACGCCGGCCGCAATCGCCCGGTCCGCGAGCCGTGCCTTACATTCGCCGAAGGCGTCGGTGTTGACTGAAGTGGTGGTGTCCTGGCCGAAGGCGGGCAAAGCCAGGGTGGTCAGCAGACCGGTGATCGACAGGCGAAAAACGGTACTCCGTAGGGGCAGAATCCTTGCAAACGCGTTCAGCACACAAAACCTCGGCACAATTACGATGGTGTGAAATTCCCGGAGCCCATGGTAGCGCGTTTTGGAACGACAGAAATACCGTCCGGGGCCCTTCCGAGTGACAATTGTTTAACGTCGGGGTTCCGCTGTTTGGATCACTCTGTGCCGTTTGTCGTCTTTTTGTTGCTGCGGGGTTTCCGGCACCGCCCTTTGTTTTATAGTGGAGTGACAACAACGAGCCTGTGGATAACGTAAGGTCTGAATAATGGCAACGCTGAAAGCGCTGGTGGTAGACGATGCCAGCTTCGTAAGGGATCTGGTCAAACGCACAGTGCGTCAGCGGTTCCCGGTCATTGAAACCACCGATGCCCAGAATGGTCGGCGTGCCCAGTCATTGATGTCCCGCACGGCCTTTGATCTGGTGCTCTGCGATTGGGAGATGCCGGAGATGTCCGGGCTGGAGCTGCTCCAGTGGATGCGCCAGCAGCCCCAGTACCAGAACGTACCCTTCATCATGATCACCAGCCGGGGCGACAAAGACCACGTTATCGAAGCGGTCAAAGAAGGCGTGTCGGAATATCTTGGCAAGCCCTTTAGCCCCGAGGGTCTGAGCAAGAAGATCATCAAGGTGATGGGCGGTAAGCTGAAAAACGCCATGGAGCGGGGTGGTAAATCCATGGAGAGCCCGGTGGATGCGTTCAAGGAATCGGCGACGCTGTTGACCCAGAAGCGGGAGCCAGCCCCGGAGCCCGTCGCTCAGCCATCCCCGGCCCGAGCCTCCCTGACGCTGGCCTCGGTACGGTTCTCAGACAGCACCCTCAAGTCCGTAATCAAAGACATCAACCTCACTGAAGTACGAGTGCTGGCCAAGCGTGACCAGGTGTTCCCGGGCATTCTGGACCAGGCCGTCGTCGATATCGAGATCGCTGAGGGGCAGATGGCCCGCCTGAACGGCTATGTTCATCAGTTGCAGGCAGTCGATAAACGCCAGGACACCGATTTTGTCAGTGTCACCATCCGGTTTGTCGATGAAGACCCCAAGAAACTGGAAGACCTGTCCCGCTTTGTCGCCCGTTTCCGGGCCGGTTCCCGTTAGCCGTCAGGCGTCGAAATCGGTCTTCTCGGGCACTCGCTCAATCAGGCGCTCCCGGGGGAAGTGGCAGATGAATTCGCTTCCGGCACCAATACTGCTGCGAATGTTCAGGGCGCCATCGTGGTTCAGCAGCACGTGCTTGACGATGGCCAGGCCCAGACCGGTGCCGCCGGTATCTTTGTGGCGGCTGGGATCGGCCCGGTAGAAGCGCTCGGTCAGCCGGGGGATATGAATCGGGTCAATGCCGATGCCGGTATCCTTGACCGACAGGTGAGCGCCATCACGATCGCTGAACCAGCTGACAGTAATCTGGCCCTTGGGCGGGGTGTATTTCACCGCGTTGAAAATCAGGTTGGAAAACGCGCTGCGCAACTGGCTTTCGTCTCCCCGCAACAGACGCCTGTCACTCACTTGAACCGAAAGCTGGTGCTGTTTATCGCCACTCAGGGCCTGGGCGTCGCGGCAAATCTGTTCCAGTAGCTCCTCAACGTCGGTCAGGCTGTCGTGGACAGTCTGCTCCCCGGTTTCGATCTTGGACAGCAGAATCAGATCGGTAATCAGCGCTTCCATTCGGGACGACTGGGCCGACATGGTGTTGATGGCACGGCGCCATTTCGGTGGCAAGTCTTCAGCGTTGTCCACCAGGGTTTCCAGATAGCCGCTGATCACCGTCAGTGGCGTGCGCATCTCGTGGGAAACATTGCCGACGAAGTCGCGGCGCATCTGCTCAAGCTGGTACAGGCGGGTCACATCCTTGGCAACAATCAGCCGGTCGTCGTCACCAAACAGGCTGATCTGGATCTGCAGGTGAATGTGGGGTTTGGCCGGTGAATGAATTTCCAGGGGCTCTCGGTAATCGCGGGAGTCAAAGTAGCTTTTGAAAGCCGGCGTGCGAATCAGGTTGTGGATGAGCTGGCCCTGGTCGGTGGTGCGACGGAAACCGAGCAGGTATTCCGCGGAGCCGTTCCACCATTCCATCGCACCTCGGTGATTGGTCATGACCACGCCGTCGCGCATGGCGTTGGTGGATTCCTGAACCCGATTGATCTGGGCCCGGAGCCGGTCCTGGGTTTTCAGATGGGTCTGATGCAGTCTGTGCAGGTGGTCGAAGATGTCGCCCCACAAGCCGACACTCTGGGGCGCCTGCTCAGACGCATTGGGATTGCCAAGCCATTTGTACAGGCGCCCGGTCTGTTTCAGCGTCCACCACAGATACACCGTCACGGCGAAGGTAAACCCGTAAATGGGAGAACCCAGGTACAGGCCAATCAGCGTTGCGCCGATGATCCCGATAATTATGAAACGGACATGCCGTGACCAGTTGTGTTGCATCAAACGCTGCCTTGTTTCATGAACGGGGCTGATGCCCGAGTCGGCTAGGCGGCTTTGGTAGAGAACCGGTAGCCCGCGCCTCTTACCGTCTGGATCAGGCTGTCGTACCCGTCTCCCAGTGCCTTGCGTAGCCGGCGGATGTGGACATCAACGGTTCGTTCTTCTACGTAAACATTGCCGCCCCAGACCTGATCCAGGAGTTGGGAGCGAGTGTAGACCCGCTCCTGGTGCGTCATGAAGAACTGGAGCAACCGATATTCGGTCGGCCCCATCGTCAGTTCACCCTCGACGGTAGTTACCCGGTGGCCGACCGGGTCCAGGGTGAGGCCATTCACTTCAATGGGCGTGTCGACGCCCGGCGGAGTCGCCCGGCGCAGTACCGCTTTCAGCCGGGCCACCAGCTCGCGGGGGCTGAACGGTTTGGTAATGTAGTCATCCGCGCCCACTTCCAGGCCCTGGATCTTGTTGTCTTCTTCCACCTTGGCGGTGAGCATGATGATTGGAATATCCGCGGTCGCCTCTTCTCTTTTCAGGCGTCGCGCCAGTTCAACGCCGCTGGTGCCAGGCAGCATCCAGTCCAGCAGGATCAGATCGGGCAGTTTGTCGACGATCAGGGCGTGGGCTTCCCGGGCATCCTTTGCCTCTATGTAGTCGTAATCCGCCATTTCGAGGGCCACCGCGATCATTTCCCGGATGGGTGCCTCGTCATCGACGATCAGGACAGTTTTTCCAGACATAAGCTAAACCTGTGTCAGACCATGATGTATTGCTGTCTCATTACACAGCCACAATATGACAAGTATATGACAGCCTCAGGCAATCATCAGGTCAAGCACCAGCCCGCTAAACACCGAGAAGCCGGCCCAGTTGTTGTTCAGGAAGGCTCTGAAGCAGCCTTCCCGGGACCGCTCACGGGCCAGGAACTGCTGGTAGATGAACAGGCAGGCCATGCCCACCAGGCCCAGGTAGTAGATGCTGCCAAGCTCGGCATGGCTGCCGACAATCATCAGGATCAGCACCACCATGGTCTGCAGGATGGCAATGATGATGCGGTCGGCTTCACCAAACAGGATGGCGGTGGATTTGATGCCCACTTTCAGATCGTCGTCGCGGTCGACCATGGCGTAGAAGGTATCGTAAGCCACGGTCCAGAGCACGTTGGCGGTAAACAGTAGCCAGGTAATCTGGCTGAGGCCATCGGCTTCGGCGGCCCATGCCATGGGAATGGCCCAGGAAAACGCCGCCCCCAGAAACAGCTGGGGCAGGTGGGTGTAGCGTTTCATGAACGGATAGATAAACGCCAGCAGTGCCCCGCCGAAGGAGAGGTACAGCGTCAGGGTGTTGGTGAACAGCACCACCATCAGAAACGAGATCAGGCACAGGCCGGCAAACAGGGCTACGGCTTCCCAGGCTTTGATGCGCCCCGCCGTCAGGGGGCGATCCTGGGTGCGTTTGACGTGACGATCCCAGTCCCGGTCGGCGAAATCGTTAATGGCACAACCGGCGGCCCGCATGAAGAACACGCCCAGGGTAAACACGATCAGGTTGCCAATGGCGGGGCTACCATCGCCGGCCAGCCACAGCGCCCAGTAAGTCGGCCATAAAAGCAGCAGGCTGCCAATCGGGCGGTCTATCCGCAGCAACCGGGCGTAGTCGGCAAGCCGGTTCTGGAGATGATCGGGCATGGCGTCGAGAAGCATAGGCTTGATCCGTGTGCAGATGCAGGTGAGCGGGTGATGCCCGGATTATAGCCAGTGCTGGGTAGGGGATGAAAGGCGACGGTCAGTTGAACAGGTCGGGAAGCAGGTATTCACCGACCAGCAGGCATTGCTGGCGGTGGCAGAACATCGAGCGTCGGGCCATGGCCGGCTGGCCACTCACAACCCGATTGCACAGTCCGGTTTCCAGCGGGCCACGCTGCCAGTCCGGGCTGCTGAACAGATAGGCGCCCAGGGGGCGGTTGCCAAGGTGGCGCAGGCGCCGCCCCCGGCCTTCCAGACAGGCCAGTGGGATAATGGTTCGGGCCAGCACCCAGGGCTGGCCGTCGCCACAGAGCCGGACTTCGCGAATCCAGGCCCGCTGCCGGGCCGGTAGGCCGAGGTGCTGTGCTTCTTCCTGGGTGGGGACTGCAAAACCTTCGTGTTGCACCTCAACGTGGAAGGTCTCGGTGCACTGGCGTTGCAGGGCCCGGGTAAACGAGCCCTCCACCTGCAACCAATACCTGGCCGGGCCGTGCACCTGGGGATTACGGAGCCCGGCTGCGGCCAGAGACCGGTACCAGTCCGTCGGGGGGATAGTCAGGCGACGCTTATCGGAGTGACCGGAGGTCGGGTGGGCGCCGGTGTCAAAGTCCTTTGACGGCATAAATTCCAGGCGCGTTGCGCCAGTAGCCCTTGTAGTCCATGCCAAAGCCGAACAGGAAGCGGTCTTCTACTTCCAGGCCAGTGAAATCCGCTTTCAGCCCGGGCTGGGCCTTGCGATCGTGCTGCTTGTCGACCAGAACTGCGGTCAGAACTTCCTTGGCGCCATGAGCCCGACAGTAATCGGCTATGGCACACAGCGTCGTACCTTCATCGAGAATATCGTCAACGATGACAATGGTGCGGTCCTGCATGTCCGCTTCCGGACGCAGTTTCCACTCGAGGATGCCTCCGGTGGTTTCCTGACGGTAACGAGTGGCGTGCAGGTATTCGGCCTGCACCGGAAATTTCAGCCGAGTCAGCAATTGGCCGGTCAGGATGAGACCACCGTTCATGACACAGAAAAGCAGGGGGTTGCTGTCTTTCAGGCGGTCGGTAAGCGCGTCAGCCAGGTTGCCAATGGCGGCATGCACCTGCTGTTCATCGACCAGGCAGTCGGCTTCGGCCATTACCTGATTCATTTCGGCGACGGTATCGGTCATAACGGTCGGTCCTGTCGTAAAACGGGCGATTATACCGGAGAGGGGCGCTCGAAGGGAGGGGCAGTGTCGGGCCGATTGTCTGTATTTATGGCTATTGGCAGAAAACCCCGTAAGTGTCCGTCGATGCCGGCATTGGTCAATTCCGGGGTGATGGGTATGATGGCTGCCTGACTAAAACGGTTGGCCGTGCGGTGACGCAGGCCACTGTAAACCAAACTAAACAGTTGCGCGCATAATTGTCAGACAATTATTATCGCGTTCTGATCAATCGGGAGAGTAGTAATGAAGAAGTGGCAGTGTGTGGTGTGCGGGCTGATTTACGACGAAGCCGAGGGCTGGCCGGAAGACGGTATCGAGCCCGGCACCAAGTGGGAAGATGTGCCGGAGGACTGGGTTTGCCCGGACTGTGGCGTGGGTAAAGAAGATTTTGAAATGATTGAGATTGGCTGACCCCCTTGGAGTACGGATATGACTGAACAGGCCCCCATCGTTATCGTCGGTACCGGGTTGTCCGGCTATTCGCTGGCGCGGGAAATGCGCAAGCTGGACAAGGAACAGCCCATTGTCATGGTGACCGCCGATGATGGCGTCAGCTACTCCAAGCCCATGTTGTCCACGGGCTTTACCAAGGGTAAGGACGCCGATGGTCTGGCGCAGGCCTCCACCGATGCCATGGCCGAGCAGCTGAACATCGAGCTGCGCACGTTCGCCACTGTGACCGGGATCGATACCGAGGCCAAGGCACTGTTGCTGGGTGAGGAGCGGCTTGAATACAGCAAGCTGGTGCTGGCCTGGGGGGCTGATGTTATACGGCTGTCGATCGACGGCGATGGCTTTGAACATGTGTTCTCAATCAACGACCTGATGGATTACCGTGCCTTTCGCAAGGCGTTGGCCGGCGGCAAGCGGGTGGCGATCATGGGTGCTGGCTTGATCGGCTGCGAATTCGCCAATGACCTGCGCAATGGCGGCTACGAGGTTGATGTGATTGCACCCTCGGATGTGGTCATGCCTGGTCTGCTGCCAGAGCCGGCCGCTGCGGCTGTTCAGCACGAGCTGGAAAACCTGGGCGCGCGTTTCCATCTGGAAACCGTGGTCGAGCGCATTGATCGTGCCGAGCAGGGAGTCTCACTCACGCTCGCCAACGGTGAGGTTGTGCATGCGGATCTGGTGATTTCCGCGGTTGGTCTGCGCCCGCGCACCGAGCTGGCCCACGCTGCCGGTATCGAGACCGGGCGCGGTATCACGGTCAATCGCGCGCTGGAAACCTCGGCTCAGGATGTTTACGCCCTGGGCGATTGTGCCGAAGTGGACGGCCATGTGCTGTTGTATGTGTTGCCTCTGATGGCCTGTGCCCGGGCCCTGGCGAAAACCCTCGCCGGCGAACGCACGGAAGTGAAGTACGGCACCATGCCGGTAATGATCAAGACGCCTTGCTGCCCGACTGCGGTGTGCCCGCCGGCACCGGAGGCCGACGGCGAATGGCGCGTCGAGGCCGAGGGTTCGGATGTCAAAGCCCTGTTCCGCAGTCCCGAGGGTGAGGTGCTCGGATTTGCTGTGACCGGGCGCTTTGCCTTGGAGAAACAGGCGCTGTCCAAGGAAGTGCCGCCCATTCATCAGTGATCCCGGGGCGCGGCACGCAGCGTCTTCACAGAGTAGGAAATTGACAGGAGCAGGCATGCTTGAGGTAACGAAAAAGCTGGTCGATCTGCTGGATCTGTCGCCGATCGGCGATGACCACTTTCAGGGTGACAGTGAAGACCTGGGTTTTCCCAATGTCTTCGGCGGCCAGGTACTGGGCCAGGCCCTGATGGCGGCCAGCCGCACCGTTGAGGGTCGGTTGTGCCACTCCCTCCATGCCTATTTCCTGCGCCCGGGCAATCACAGCATGCCCATCGATTACGAGGTTCAGCGGGTGCGGGATGGCGGCAGCTTTTCCGTGCGCCGGGTGATTGCGCGCCAAGGCGGCAAGGAGATCCTGACCGGTTCTATGTCTTTCCAGGTGTCAGAGCAAGGCTTCGAACACCAGCTGGCGATGCCCGACGCCCCAGACCCGAATACCCTGAAGTCCGAGCACGAGTGGGGCCAGATAATGGCGCCGAAAGTCCCAGAGCGCATGCGTGATTCGTTCACCCGCGACCGGCCCATCGAGATTCGGCCGGTTGATCCGATGAACCCGTTTCAGCCGGAAAAGCGCCCGCCGCACAAGCAGAGCTGGTTCCGGGCCCAGGGACCGCTGCCGGACGACCCAGTGTTGCACCGGTGCCTGCTGACGTACGCCTCGGACTTCCAGTTCCTGGGTACCTCACTCAACCCCCATGGCGTGACCTTCATGAGCAAGAACATGCAGGTAGCCAGTCTGGATCACGCCATCTGGTTTCATCGAGATTTCCGCATGGACGAGTGGCTGCTTTACGACAAAGACAGCCCCAGCGCATCAGCGGGGCGGGGTTTTAACCGTGGCAACTTCTTCAATCAGCAGGGTGGCCTGGTCGCTTCGACCACCCAGGAAGCCCTGATCCGTCAGCGCTAATTTATCAGCGCTTCAGGGAACTCCGACATCTGGCTGGCCGACTGGCGCAGCCAGTCGAGGGCATCGTTGAAGGGCAGGGGACGGGACAGCAGGAAGCCCTGAATCATGTCGCAGCCCATTTCCCTGAGAAGCTGGGCGGTAGTCTCGTCTTCAACGCCTTCTGCCACCACCGAATAACCAAGACTGTGACACATGTCGATGGTGGTCTGGACGATCACCCGGTCTTCGGCCCGTGTGGCCAGTTCAGCGATCAGTGATCGGTCTATTTTGATTTCGTTGGCAGGCAACTGCTTGATATAGGACAGCGATGAGTAGCCCGAGCCAAAGTCATCGATCGAAATCGGTATGCCGTTGGTGTTCAGCTGCTTCAGCGCGGTCAGGGAATTCGCCGGGTCCTGCATCATGGAGGTTTCGGTAACCTCAAAGGTTATTCGGCCCTGGTGCTCCGGGACACTGCGCATCAGGCGCTGCACGTAGCTGGGGAAATCCGGCTCTCGCAGATTATTGGGGGAGATGTTGACGGCAATGCCGATGTTCCAGCCATGCTCCAGTAGCCCGCTGCGCATGGCCAGAGCCTGTTCCAGGACCCAGCGGGTCAGCGGTTTGATCAACCCGGTCTGTTCCGCCAGTTCGATCACTTCGTCCGGGCGCAACTGACTTTGTTTGTCTGGCCAGCGGATCAGAGCTTCCATGCCGACCACCTCACCGCTGGTCAGCGACACCTTGGGTTGCAGGTGCAGCGCCAGGCTGTTGTTGATCAGGGCCTGGCGTAATTCCGAGACAATGGTCAGTCGGTCGGCACTGAATGAGTCCCGGGATGGTTTGTAGTAGGCCATCCCTCGCTCCTTCGCCCGCTCGGAACCGGCGGCAATGGCAGCGCGGCGAATCAGGGTGTTGGTGTCGGCGCCATGGTCAGGAAACATGGCGACGCCCAGGCGGGCATCCAGCGGCACCTGCATGCCCAGATAGTCGATTGGATAGCGGATATCCTCGAGTGTTTTGATCACTTCGCGAGGCGTTTCCCGGGTAACTTGCGCATCCACCACAAAGGCAAAGGTCTGCGGGTCCAGGAAAGTGAGGAAGTAACTGCGCTCGTCGGTCAATTCTGTGGCGATGGCGCCGGGCAGATTACGAATGGCGGCGTTGTAGTGCTTGGAGGCCAGCGCCAGGATGTGATCGCTGTTGCGGTGGCCCAGGGTCTTGGTGACCGAATCCTGGTTGTTCAGGTGAATGACGGTGATAGCGTAGCTTTTTTCCGGGCTGCGCATCATCAGGTCGTTCAGCATCATTTCAAAACTGCTGCGGTTGGGCAGCCCGGTCAGGGGGTTGTGGAGTGCATGGTCCATCAGCTTGAGTTCTGCCGATCGGCGAGCTGCCATGGCTCGCAACTCAGCTTCTCGTGCTTCTACCTTGTTTTGCCGTTCCTGAAAAATTCGCACCGCCAGGGCCATGGCCAGCAGGACCGCTTGCACCGCCGAGCCAATCTGCATGCCGTAGACTGTCACGAAATTATTGGGTAGCAGGCCGTACTTGTTCGCGGCCGTGATCGCAGTTCCCAATGTTAAAGCGCCCCAGGCCAACGAATAATAGGCAGCCTGTCGGTTACCTCGCAGCCACTGCTGGGGCCCAATCAGCGTAAGAACCAGGTTGGTGGGGATGGACAACGCCACCACCAGCCGTATAGCGGTGTTGTAGTCGGCCACAAAGGTGGCCAGCCCCGCTGCCGCGTTCACGGCCATGGCCAGTGCCAGCGTGCGCTTCAAGGCGATGCTGGTTTTGCCCAAGTTCAGGAACGCCTGAGAGAACCACAGGGTAAAGATCATGGCGGCAGGAACGCTCAGCAGCATGGCGCGGTTCTGAATGTCGGGGCTGGTAGGCCAGAGCACCTGAAAAGAGATGCCGTTGAGGGTGCCAATGAGCAGCAGGTAGCTCAGTGTCGACAGCACGTAGAGCAGGTAAACCCGCTCCCGCAGAGCCACAAAGACGAATAGGTTGAACAAGATGGCGGTTATCAGGATACCGTAATAGACCGCATGTACCTGATCTTCGATAAAGGAACTTTCGAAAAACGACTGGTCATTCCAGAGCGTGAGGGGGACCTGCATTGCGCCGCTGGAGCGAACTTCCAGCACAATCTGATACTCGGCGTTGTTTGGCCGTTCAAAAGGGAACAGAAAGTGCCGATGTAGAATTGGGCGTTGCTGGAATGGGAATTTGTCGCCGGTGGTAACGGTGTGAACTACGGTGCCTTTTTCGATCAGAAAAAACCGGATCTGGTCGAGGTGCGAGTAACTGATTTCCAGCAGATTCAGGTTCGGCTGGTCAGGAACTGGCAGTTTCAGCCAGAGGGTATCGGGGATGTAGCCGAAATTGGGGCTCCTGTCTGCCAGCGGCTGCCATTGGCTGGAAGCCAGGAGCTCGCTGGCGGACGTTTCTGTGCCCGGCGGTACGGTCAGGTAGCTGGTCTGGGGGGATTTAACAACGTCGGCCCCCCAGCCTGGCTGAGCGATCGCGAACAGCAACAGCACGGTTGCACAGAGTTTTGACCAAAGGGTAAATGTCACGCAGTACCGCTTTCTTGTTTTCGTTATGGTTTCGAGTATGGCTGCTCACGGACCCGGGCTCAAGACCTGGCGCCGGTATTGGTCGTCGCTTTACGGCATTAGCTCAGATTTTTTCCAGCCACTCCCTAACCCAGGGCAATGCCTCGGCTTCCGGTTCGGTGGTCTCCAGTGCATCAATGCGCAAGGTGTCGCCGACTTTACGTGCGGCGGTTTCGAACAGAGCTTCCTCCATCAGGTCGCCGGCACCGCAGAACGTATCGCCGTAAGAGCTGTCACCCAGGACAATTACGCCGAACGGCCGGCCAGGTTGCTGGGGCAGTTGATCGCGCAGGGCGACATAAAAGGGCAGCAGGTTAGCCGGCACTTCACCCTGGCCGGTGGTGGAGGTGCACACCAGCAGCGCATCGTCATTGCCGGTAATGTCCTCGAGCGCAGGGTTTTCAAGCACCGTTACGGTGTGGCCCTCGGCATCCAGGGTTTTCTTGATGTCTCGGGCGGTCAGCAGGGCGCCCCCGTATACACTGCCCACCAGAATACGTATAGCTGTCATTGCGGTTCCTGTTTGCTGGTAACACCCGGCTCGGGGCGACGAAATTGGTTTGGACATCGATCATAAAGACCGTTGTCGGGTCACTCAACCATCAACGTCGGCGGCTTTGTTGGTGAGCCGGCTGCGAACCCGGGGGGCAATCCGGTTGCGGCCATCTTTCTTGGCGCTGTACAGGTAGATATCGGCCTGTTTCAGCAGTTCGTCGATGGAGCCGGCCTTGGCGATGGAGCAGACGCCGGCGCTGATGGTCACCGGCAGTTCGGCGTTACGGAACCGGAACGGCGTTTGGGCAACTTCCGAGCGCAGCCGTTCGGCCAGGGTCAGCGCCTGGAGCAAGGAGGTGTCGGGCAGCAGAATCAGGAATTCTTCACCGCCCCAGCGAGCCGCAACGTCGGTTTGTCGGATGACGGTTTGCATCAGTGCCGAGAACGCCTTGAGCACCTCATCGCCGGCATCGTGGCCGTGCTTGTCATTGATGCCCTTGAACAGGTCCAGATCGATGAGGGCGATGGAAAAATGATGCCCGGAGCGCTGGTAGCGGGAAAACTCCGCGCTCAGCCGGTTGTGCATGTCGCGGCGGTTGGACAGGCCGGTCAGTTCGTCGGTCTTGGCCGCCTGTTCATGGTTCTGTGCCAGTGTGACCAGTTCGCTGCGTGCTTTCAGGCGACTGGCTTCAAGCACGAAGCACAGAACCGATTCAAAGGTCAGGGTGGCAAAGAAGCGGATCTTGAAATCGAGGCTGTATTCCGCGCTCACCATGGGCAGCCCGGGGAATTGGAAGACAATGACGGCAACCAGGTAACAGAACAGCAGCACCGCGGTGCCGGTCTTCAGGCTGGTCAGGTAGAACAGCAGTGGTGGAAACACGTAGAACCAAAGCGGCCCGGTATTACTCTCCCCGCCCGAGGCGATCAGGTAGGTGAACAGCAGCCAGACCATCAGCAGCAGGCCGCCCTTCTGTGCGGCTCGGTTTCCGGTTTGGGCGAAGTGCGCCATGTTGATGATCACCACCAGGGCGAAACCCCAGAGCACCCAGGCGTGGCTATGGTGTTCGGCGTACCAGGCCTTGGCGCCAATGCCGACCAGAAACAGAATGGCCATAGCGGACAACCAGGTGATCAGACGTGATAGCTGGGCGTCTTCACGCTCTCCATCGGCGAGCGGGCCTGTGATCGACTGGTTGGACATGAGCACCTTGAGGCGAGTTTTTGTACTTTTTGACGCATTTTTTCAGATTATGAGCCAATTAGCGGTAGGTTTGCATCCGTTGGCTGGTCATAATGTGATCTGGGTGAACATTGGCCGTTTTATTTCAATTTGATGGCAAAAAATTTATAGTTGCGCCCGGAACACAACGTCATTTTCCCATTCAGACCAAGCGAGACCCAATCTCTTATGGCCCGTTCAACCGGACTTTTGGATACTCTCCTCACCAGCCCCACCACGGAACGGTATAGGGTCGGATTCAGCCTGCTGTTTCTCCTCGGCGTATGGCTGACCGTTGGTTCTTTCAGTCAGGGCATGCCCAATAGCATGTTGCTGATGGCGGCTGCCGTTATCGGCGGCTACATGGCGATCAACATCGGTGCCAACGATGTTGCCAACAACGTCGGCCCGGCCGTTGGTTCGGGCGCCCTGTCACTCGGCGCCGCCGTCATTATAGCGGCAATTTTCGAATCGGCCGGGGCGTTGATCGCCGGCGGCGATGTGGTCTCCACCATCAAGGGTGGCATCATCGATCCGTCCTCGTTGAGCGACAGTCAGTCCTTCGTTTGGTTGATGACGGCTGCACTTCTGGCCGGCGCGCTCTGGCTTAATCTGGCTACCTGGATGGGGGCACCGGTTTCCACCACGCATTCTATTGTTGGTGGTGTTCTGGGTGCCGGTATTGCGGCCGGCGGCTGGGGTATTGCCGATTGGGCTGTGATGGGCAAGATTGCCGCCAGCTGGGTGATCTCACCAGTGCTGGGTGGCGCTATGGCGGCACTGTTCCTGTTCTTGGTCAAGAAAACCGTCCTCTACCGCAAGGATGTAATTCCGGCGGCGCGCACCTTCGTGCCGATACTGGTGGCGATCATGGCCTGGGCCTTTGGCACCTACCTGATGATCAAGGGTGTCAAAAAGGTTGTGAAGGTCGACTTCCTGGACGCGGCCCTGATCGGCCTGCTGGCGGCTGCGATCGTCTATTTCGCGGTCCGCACCCTGGTCGGCCGTCGCGCAGCGACCATGGAGAATAATGCCGCCGGTGTGAACACACTGTTCACCTGGCCATTGATCTTCGCAGCCGCGTTGCTCAGTTTCGCCCACGGCGCCAATGACGTCGCCAACGCCATTGGTCCGCTGGCGGCGATCAACGATGCGCTGTCATCCGGTGGCGTAGTGACCTCCGCCAGCATCCCGCTGTGGGTGATGATGGTCGGTGCCCTGGGTCTGGCGGTTGGTTTGATGCTGTTCGGCCCCCGCCTGATCAAGACTGTGGGTAGCGAAATTACCGAGCTGGACAAGACCCGCGCCTTCTGTGTCGCGCTCTCGGCCGCCTTGACCGTTATCGTGGCGTCCCAGCTGGGGCTGCCGGTCAGCTCCACCCACATTGCCATCGGTGGCGTGTTCGGTGTTGGCTTCCTGCGGGAATACCTGAAGTCCAACTACGCGACCCAGCTGCACAAGATCATGGAGCACCATGATGAGGACGAGCAGAAGCGTCTGAAGCCGTTCCTGGATAACTTCCGCGATGCCTCCGTTGAGGAGATGGAAGATCTGCTGAAGCAGGCCAAGAAGAAAAAGCAGGTGCCGCTGTCGAAATCCGAGCGCAAGCGCCTGAAGAAGATTTACCGGGAAGAGATGGTCAAGCGGTCGCACTTGTTCAAGATCGCCGCAGCCTGGATCATCACGGTTCCGGCCTCCGCAATCATGGCCGCCCTCCTGTTCTTCACCCTGCGCGGGCTGATGATCTGATCCGGTAGGCTGGCTGTCTCTGGCCACTTTGGCCATACTATTTAGCAAGAACGGGGGCGCGTCTGTGCCCCCGGCAACCGATTATCCGTGGAGTGAACAATGAGTACATCTGTTGAAAGCCAACAGGCCAAGATGATTGATGAGTTGAGGGTGTTCATCAAGAAAGTCTTGAGCGAGCCGACCATCGCCGTCAAGTCCATGGAAATTGCCCGCAAGTATCGCAACGAGCCCAATGCGAACGAGATCATCGCCCGGGAAATCAGCGCGAATACGACGATCCGGATTCCGGAGAGCTGGAGCAAGGCGGACCACATGTTTCTCGATATCATCCACGAGGTGCTGGATGACGAAGAGGCGCTTTACTAAGGCTGATTCACATATCGGAGCGGGGAGGCCAGGTGCCGGACCCAAACCGTGCGGAGCCATGGATGGCGGAGCCGAGCGTACAGGGAGGTATTTACAGCGTGTTTGGGGCCGGTATCTGGACTTGCCGCAGGCTAACTCCATGGCTCCGCACAATTTTTGAAACGCCCCCCGGCCAACTCATCCGAAGTTCTCGGGGGTAGTCAGGTTTAGGCCTGCTTGGCACTCAGTTCGTGCTGCTTCAGCACCGCATCGGCCATCTGATGCAGAATCCGCATTTCGTCCTCAATCCCTTCTTCCGCCGACAGCTCCCGCTGTTCGATCAAGATATCGCTCAGGATTTCCCGCGTGGTTAGCGGGTTCGCCAGAACCACCCGGAACACGATGCACGGAAAATGGTAGTAGCGTGAAGGTTCCAGCCGGGTCCGTGAGACAAAGGCCTTGCCCCGCTCGCGCTGGGTTTTCTGGATGAACTTGGTGATGCGGTTCAGACAGGTATTGAGCTTTTCCGCTTGCAGCGGATCCGCTATTTTCAGGGCGTTCTGGACAGATTCCGGACAGTAGCGGTAGGTCAGTATGTTCAGCTCGGGCTTGGTGATCAGCTCGAAATCTGGCTCGGCATTGATCATCTCCGCAAAGGTATGGGCTTTCTCGATGCCCTGATCGATCAGAATCTCATAGCCTTCCCGCGCAAGAATCTTCAGGCCCGAGTGAATCAGCATCGACATGCCCGGGCGGGAGCCCTCCAGAGTGGTGCTGCCAAGATCCCGGGAGCCCTTACGGATGATGTACTGGGCGTGATGCTCGACGGCACTGGCCAGGCTCGGATCCTTGAACACCACCAGGCCAACACCCATGGGCACATAGAGCTGCTTGTGGGCATCGAAGGTGACTGAGTCGGCCTTCTCGATGCCTCGCAGCAGGTGCTTGTGAGAGCGGGAAAACAGGGTGGGGCCACCCCAGGCAGCGTCCACGTGGAAGTGGGCGCCGAATTCCCGGGCTATGTCAGCCATGCCATCGAGGGGGTCGACGTTGCCGGTTTCGGTGGTGCCCGCCACGCCACAGATGGCCATGACCTTGATCTTCTGGCGATGCAGCTCCAGGCATTTGTCCCGCAGGGCGTCGGTCTGGATGCGGTTGTCGTCGTCGGTGTCCACCGGTACCAGGGCTTCGCGGCCGAGGCCGAGTACGTCGGCGGCTTTGCGCAGGGAGTAATGCCCGCGTCGGGATACCACGATGGCGGCGCCTTCATAGCCATAGTATTTCAGTGCCCGGAACAGGCCTTCCTGATGCAGACCGCGGAAGCTGCCCTCGGCCGGGAAGGCACGGTTGCGCGCGACCCACAGTGCGGTCAGGTTGGCAACCGTGCCGCCGGAGCACATGGCGCCCAGGGCATAGCGGGGGTCGTGCATCCACTTGCGATAGAAGGCGCCGTCTTCTTCATAGACCAGGCGGTGAATCATGCCCAGGACCTGGCGCTCCATGGGCGTGAAGGCCTTGGAGGTCTCGGTTTTGACCAGGTTCTGGTTCAGCGCAATCATGATTTTCGACAGCGGCAGCATGAAGTACGGCAACGCGGACGTCATGTGACCGATGAAGGCGGGGGAGGCGGTGTGGACCGAGTTGGCCACCAATTTGTCGAGCAGAAATTGCGCCTGCTCAGACACGAAGACGGGTTTTTCCGGGATGGCGTAGTCGGAGAAGTTCTTTTCGACGTCCGACAGGTCCCGTTCAACCGCAACAATGTGTTCCTGCAGAAAACCGGCAAGGTTGTTGGAGATGTTCTGGTCGATCCGGCTCAACGTGGATTCCGGAGCCTCGGGCACCGTGAACACGCGATACATCGCCTCGACTGAGGCCTGGGCGGATTTTTTCTTTCCGGTCATAGGTACCACACATGTTCAGCGGTTATCCGCTGGGCCGATTCCGAACGCCCGACGGATATGGCCGGAGTGTCGGTCCGGCGATTCAAAACTGGCCACCTGCGGTCAGCAGGCGCTCTGAGATCCCTGAAGAGCGGTAGTATACGGACTGGCGAAGTCATGCGCTACAAGGCCCATTTGTAGTGTAGATAGTGGCTCAGAGAATTTCCCGGTGCACGTCCAATATGGCCGCGTCTACGCGCTCTTCAATGGCCTTTTCAACCTGATCGAGGCGTTGGGTGATCTGCTGGGATGAGGTGCCAAGGGCCGCGATGGTCCAGGTCGCGCAATCCAATGCATCCAGGTCCGCGGTCTCCGCAACGGCCAGGTCTGGCTCTTTGCCCCACACTGCGCGCAGGGCGGTAAAGACCTTGCGCTTGGCCTTGAGGTCTTCGCAGCCATAGAGCTGGAAGTGCAGGGTCAGTACACCCACGTGCGGGGTAATCACCGGCTGTGCGCTGGACTGGTTCAGTAGTTTTCTCAGGGCTTCAGACATTTTAATCCGTGCATGAGGGGCCGGGGCGAAGTCTCTGAAACCCGCTCAAGCACGTCCATGTGACGCTTGAGCTCCGCCATCCATGGCTCCGCACAGTTTCAGAGACTCCGCCCCGCCTCCTCCTTGGCTTGCTTCAGGGACGTTTAATATCCTTAGCCTACTACAGGTGTTGCCCGTTTGATAATGGCCGCTGCATCCGTGCCCGAAGGCAGGTTGCCGTAATTCATGCCGCCGGCTGATTGCAGGCGTGAGGCGCAGAAGGCGTCGGCAACTGCAGGGTCGGAGTGGCGCAGCAGGAGGGATCCCTGCATGACCAGCGCCATGCGATCAACCAGGTTGCGGGCCCGGTACTGGATATCGCTGAGGTCGCCGAAATCCTGCTGCAGCTGGGCCAGGAACAGATCGAAACGGCGGTCGGCACCTTTGGCTTCGGAGGCTTCGCGGAAGAACGCATCCAGGGTTTCCGGTTCTTTTTGCAGTGCGCGGAGGGTGTCCAGGCACTGAACGTTACCGCTGCCTTCCCAGATGGCGTTGACCGGTGATTCCCGGAACAGCCGGGGCATGATGCAGTCTTCCATCACGCCGCTGCCGCCGATGCACTCCATGGCCTCGTAGGCGTGGTTGGGGGTGCGCTTGCAGATCCAGTACTTGCCAACCGGCGTGGCCAGGCGTGCCAGCAGGCGTTCGTGTTCCTGGTCCTGATTGTCCAGGGCGCGGGCGATTCGCAGGGTGTAGGCCAAAGCCGCTTCGCTTTCCACCGCCAGATCGGCCAGGACATTTTGCATCAGGGGTTGCTGGTTCAGGCGGTTGCCAAAGGCGCTGCGATGGCGACAGTGGTGGGTGGCCTGTGCCACCGCCTGGCGCATGCCAGCGGCGCTGCCGATCATGCAGTCAAAGCGGGTCATGGCCACCATTTCAATGATGGTCGGCACGCCTCGGCCTTCTTCGCCAACCATCCAGGCCAGGGCGCCGCGCAGTTCCACTTCGCTGGAGGCGTTGGCGACGTTGCCCATCTTGTTTTTCAGACGCTGGATCTGCCAGGGGTTCTTGCTGCCATCGGGGCGCCAGCGGGGCATCAGGAAGCAGGACAGGCCGCCGCGGGAGTGCGCCAGCACCAGGAAGGCGTCGCACATGGGAGCCGAGACAAACCACTTGTGGCCAACCAGTTCGTAGGCCTGACCCGGGCCCTCGGTGCCGACCGCGAAGGCCTTGGTGCTGTTGGCGCGGACATCGCTGCCGCCCTGTTTCTCGGTCATTGCCATGCCGATGGTGACGGAGGCTTTCTGGCTGTCGGGTATGTTGCGCGGGTCGTAGCTGTTGGCAAGGATGCGCTGCTCCCAGTCCCGGGCCAGCTCGGGCTGTTTCCGGATGGAGGGGATGGCGGCGAACGTCATGGTGATGGGGCAGCCGTGCGCAGCTTCTACCTGGGAGTGCATGAAGTACTTGGCGGCCCGGGCCACGTGGGCACCCTTGCCAGGATTGGTCCACGGGCTGCTGTGCAGGCCATGTTCCAGGGCAATGGTCATCAGGTCGTGGTAGGCCGGGTGAAATTCCACCTCGTCGGTGCGGTGACCGAAGCGATCGTGGGTCTGGAATACCGGCTTGTTGCTGTTCGCCTTGAAGCCCAGATCAATGGTGGCTGCAGCGCCTGCGAGTGCGCCAAACGCTCTTAATTCCGGCGTGGCAGCGTCGGCACCCTCCCGGATGACCGCTTCCTGCAGAGCCGTGTCCTGCTCGAACAGGTTGTAGTTCTCCAGTGCCGGGGGCTGGTTGACCACTTCGTGGGTGCTGGCCAGGTATCGGTCTTCCGAGCCGTTCGTTGGAGTCTCGGGGTGAGGCTGCCGCGCGTTCATGGTTATCTCCTGGTGCCGGTCAGTCCCTGCATGCAAAAGCGGATGATGGCATTGACCAGCGCATCGGTGTTGTCAGGTGTCGCCGCCGGATTCTGGCCGGCCTGGGTTGGTGACAGTGGGCCTACAAGGCTTTCCGCAATGGCACCTACCAGGCAGGTACTGCTCTGGCGGGCGTCCTGATCCGGCAGGCAGCCTTCGGTAATGCCTTCGCGAATCGCCGTTTCGAACAGGCTGGCGTAGGCCTTGCGGTACTTCAGTCGTTCTTCTTCTACTTTCGGGTCGACCGGCTCTGCTATCAGCGACCACGCCATCATGGGCCCGCGCAGGGCGCGTTCGGCAAATTGCCGTAGTGCCGTTTCCAGACGGGTTGCGGTGTTGCCCTCGGTTGCCAGCGCTTCTGCGACCTTGTCGACCTCGCGCTGAGTGGCCAGCCGGAATACGCCGGCAAACAGCTCTTCCCGGGATTCGAAATGCCGGTAAATGGTGCCTGTGGCAACGCCCGCGAGATCTGCAATTCGGGTAATACGAGCACTTCGGAACCCGCCATCCATAACGCACTGGAAGGTGCAGTCAACAATCCGTTGCCGCGCCTCGGCCTTGCGCTGGCGCATCTTCTCCGTTTCACGATAAGCCATGCCGGCTCCCTAGAAGTAGTGAATCACTATTCATTCTTTGTGTCAATTTCATGGGTTCCTGATTGAGCCTCATTTTGTCACATAAAATCAGTGCTTTATTAGCAGTTACAAAAAATTACAAAAAATGGGTTTGATTGAAATAGCGCAGTCACCGAAACAGGATTATAAAGACGCCAAGACGACGCCAAAGCCGGCCGTTCGTCGAGACTGAGTGTAGTTGCCCTGCGGGGCGCGCCGGCACTCGATTCTCTGTTTTCGTTGATGGGGAGAGCATCATGAGTGAATTCGACGAAAGCAATCTTGAACAACCCGGAAACTGGGGCCACGACAGCGATGATAATCATTCCATTGCTGGACGGGCGCGGGTTCGGGCGCAGCTGCAGGCTGATATCGAGGCTTACCTGAGCCAGGGTGGTGAGATCCATGAGATCGATACCCTCTTCCGCTCAGACGCACCGCGTAAAGTCGCTGTAGGTTTTAACAACCGATCCTTGTGATTAATGCCAGATCAGGTCGGGGCGATTAGTCCCGACTCTGTTTTTGACGCTGTTCTCGGCAGTTGGTCCCGCTCTGGTCTATCCTCGTGCCATTCCCTTCTGGCGGTTCTGAAGCAATACGCCAGCACCCAAACACCACGGATTCGCGCTGACCATGAGATCCCTTGCTCGCCCCTGCATCCTGATTCCGTTCATCCTGACTTTGCTGCTGGTGACCGGCTGGTATTTGCTGACGTCGCAAGCTGTCACTCCGGCGCAGACCTCGACCGAGCTCCGTCGCTCTGAAGCCGAATCCAGCACCGGCCTGGCAGCGGTCGCCACCGCCACAGCGCCATCGACGTTGGTAGGCCGGGCTAACGCTGTTTCGGTGCCGGAGCAGCTGCCGGCCTCATTGGTGGGTACCTCGGTGCCCGGTGGCTGGAACCAGGTCAACAGTGTCGGCGACTTGATTCCAACGCCGGCGCTGCGACAGTTGTTTGAATACTATCTGTCGGCGCTCGGGGAGGAATCGTTGGAGCAGCTGGTCGCCCGTATTGAACACACACTGTTGGCGCTGCAAGAGCCCGCACGCACCCAGGCTCTGGATACCCTGGGCGCCTACCTGGATTACAAGCTGGCGATTTCCGACCTGGAGGCCGGCTATGGCGGCGGCACCGAGTTGAATGCGGTGCAGATGCAGCAGCGCATGCAGGAAATTCAGGCCCTGCGTCGAGTCTGGCTCGACAGTGCCACCGCCGACGCGTTTTTTGCCCAGGACGAGGCGATCGATCGTTTTCAGATCGAGAAGCTTCGGATCAGCCGCGACTGGGGCCTGACCGAGGAGCAGCGCCGGGTGGCCCTGGCGCAGGCCGAAGATGCCTTGCCCGATCCATTGCGGCAGGCGCGTCGGGAAACCCGCCGGTTTACTGATTATGAAAAGGCGCGCCAGGAACTGGCCGATAACCCCGAGGCGCTGCAAAACTGGCGGCGGGAGGCCTTCGGCATCGAAACTGCGCAGCGGCTGCAGGCCCTGGAGCAGGAACAGGCAAACTGGAGCCAGCGCTGGCAAGCCTACTCCGCCCAGCGCCAGAGACTGCTGACATCCGGCTTGGCCGGGCCCGATCTGAAGCAGGCCATTGCCGACCTGCGCGACCAGCATTTCACGAATGCGGAGCGGGTTCGCGCCCGGGCCCTGGATTCAATCCGGTAACCGGAATGTCACGGGTGTTCCTCAACCTGTCGAGGGAGTCTGCAATGGGCGGCCCGTGCCGTGTATGATGGTGTGCAGAGTGCCAATCCGGCGCTGCCAGCAGTCTTTGAATGTCCGGCCATACCATCCAGGAGGTTATCCGTGCCGAGTCCGACTCCCCGTGCCTTTCCCGCCACGCGTCTGCGTCGCAACCGCGCCAGTAGTTTTTCCCGTCGATTGGTGCGGGAGAACCAGTTGACGCCGGACAATCTGATTTACCCGGTGTTTGTCCTGGAGGGCGAAGGCCAGCGCGAAGCTGTGCCGTCGATGCCGGGGGTAGAGCGTCTGAGTGTTGATCTGCTGGTTGAGCAGGCTGCAGAGCTGGTCGAGCTGGGTATCCCGGCGGTGGCGCTGTTTCCGGTGGTGGCGGCGGACCAGAAAAACCTGTCCGGTTCAGGTGCCTGGGACCCGGATGGCCTGGCCCAGCGTGCCGTGCGGGCGCTGAAACAAGCGCAGCCCGAGCTGGGCGTCATTACCGATGTCGCACTCGACCCGTTCACCACCCACGGCCAGGACGGCATCATCGATCAGGCCGGCTACGTGCTGAACGACGTTACCGTGGAAGCCCTGGTGAATCAGGCCTTGTCCCATGCCGATGCCGGCGCGGATGTGGTGGCGCCGTCGGATATGATGGACGGGCGCGTAGCCGCCATTCGGGAGGCGCTGGAGACGGCCGGGCATGTGAATACCCGAATCCTGGCCTATTCTGCCAAGTATGCCTCCAGCTATTACGGTCCGTTCCGGGATGCCGTCGGCTCCGCCACTAATCTGGGCAAGGCCGACAAATCGACCTACCAGATGGATCCCGCCAATTCCGATGAGGCGCTGCACGAAGTGGCCCTGGATCTGGCCGAAGGCGCGGACATGGTGATGATCAAGCCGGGCATGCCGTACCTGGATATTGTGCACCGGGTGAAGACCGAGTTGCAGGTGCCTACTTTTGTGTATCAGGTCAGTGGTGAATACGCCATGCACATGGCGGCGGCCGAGAACGGCTGGCTCGATGGTGACGCAGTGATGATGGAAAGCCTGATGGCCATGCGCCGGGCCGGCGCCGATGGCATCTTGACCTATTTTGCAGTGCGCGCGGCGCGCCTGATGAACCAGCCGGGACGCTAGAATCACGGACGACATGATCGCGTGGCCGGTGTCCGCCGCTCACGCCACAAACTCGAATTGAGGGACTATGACTACGGAAACCGCCAAGAAGCTCAAGGCTGACCCCGACCAGAATGTGCCGGCCCCGGTGGATATGCCGGCGCTTGGTGAGAGCCTCAATCTGGACGCCAGCGAGAACTACTTTAATCGGGAAATCAGTCAGCTGCAGTTCAATTACCGGGTCCTCAAGCAGGCGCTGGATACCACTCACCCGCTGATCAACCGGCTGATTTTCTGCTGCATTTTCAGCAGCAATATGGACGAGTTCTTCGAGATCCGGGTCGCCGGTCTGCGTCAGCAGATGAAGTATGGCCGGGAAACCGTGGGCATGGACGGCATGATGCCGGAGCAGGCGCTGGCCGAGATCAGCCGGGTTGCCCACGAGTATATCCACGAGCAGTACGACATCCTCAACAACGTGCTGATCCCGGAAATGGAGCAGCAGAACATCCACTTTGTCCGTCGGCGCGAGTGGACGCCGGCCCAGGCCGAGTGGGTGCGTACTTACTTCGAAGAAGAGATTCTGCCGGTGGTCAGCCCCATCGGGCTGGACCCATCTCACCCGTTTCCACGCCTGGTCAACAAGAGTCTGAACTTCATCGTTGAACTCGATGGTAAGGACGCCTTTGGCCGGGAAACCGGCATGGCCATCGTGCCGGCCCCGCGATCGCTGCCGCGCCTGGTGCGCCTGCCGGACGACGTGTGCGGCGGTGGCGAGAACCTGGTGTTTCTGTCATCGATGATCCACGCCCATGCCGACGAGCTGTTCCCGGGCATGGGAGTGAAGGGCTGCTATCAGTTCCGCCTGACCAGGAATGCCGACCTTGAGCTCGAGGACGATCTGGACGACCTGGCGTCGGCGCTCAGAGGCGAGCTGCTGAGCCGTCGATTTGGCGATGGCGTCCGGCTGGAAGTGGCAGACAACTGCCCGGATGAACTGACCCAGTTCCTGTTGACCGAATTTGGCCTGACCGCGCGGGACCTGTACCAGGTTCACGGCCCGGTTAACCTGACCCGACTGATGGCGGTGGGTGGTCTGGTGGATCGTCCGGACCTGACCTATTCCGGTTTCTCACCGTCGATTCCGAAGCCGATCCGCAGCAAGGATTCGATGTTCGACAGTATCCGCAAACAGCCGATCCTGTTGCTGCACCCCTATGAGAATTTCAGCCCGGTCGTGGATCTGCTGCGCCAGGCTGCCAAGGACCCCCAGGTGCTGGCGATCCGCCAGACCCTGTACCGCACTGGGGCAGATTCTGAAATCGTCGAAGCGCTGGCGGATGCGGCCCGGCGCGGCAAGGAAGTGACGGCGGTGATCGAGCTGCGGGCCCGGTTCAGCGAGGCCGAAAACCTGGAGCTGGCGAGCCGGCTCCAGGAGGCGGGTGTCATCGTGGTGTACGGGGTGGTTGGCTACAAAACCCACGCCAAGATGATCCTCATCGTACGCCGGGAGGAGGGCAAGCTGCGGCGCTACGTGCATCTGGGTACGGGCAACTACCACGCCGGGAACGCCCGCCTGTACACTGACTACAGCTTCATGACCTGCGACGATTCCATTAGTGATGACGTCAACAAGCTGTTCCAGCAGCTGACCGGCATGGGCAAGGCGTTGAAGATCAAGAAGCTATTCCACGCTCCGTTTACTTTGCATTCTCGCCTGATGAGCCTGATTGAGCGCGAAGCTGGCTTTGGCAAAAAGGGGCGTATCATCATGAAATTCAACGCTCTGACCGAACCGCAGTTGATCAAGGCGCTGTACCGGGCGTCCCAGGCGGGGGTAAAGATCGACCTGATTATCCGGGGCATCTGTTGCCTGCGGCCCGAAGTACCGGGGCTGTCGGACAACATCCGGGTACGCTCCATCATTGGCCGATTCCTGGAGCATACTCGGGTCTATTACTTCGGCAACAACCGGAGTCCGGATGTCTATTGTTCCAGTGCCGATGGCATGGAGCGCAATCTGCTCAGCCGGGTGGAAGTGGCGTTCCCGATTGAGGATCCGGCGCTGGTGGCTCGAATGCGTGAGGATCTGGATACCTACCTGGCAGACAATTGTCAGTCCTGGGCGTTGCTGTCCGATGGCAGTTACGTGCAGAAACAACCGGCCGAAGGCGAAGAGCGGCTGGCATCTCAACTGGTGTTGCTTGAGCGACTAACCGGTAAATCCTGAGGCGGAGACAGGTCTTGCAGAAAAAATGGATAATCACCGGCGTTGCCGTGCTGGCGGTAGCTGGGGCCATGCCCTGGGTTGTCGGCTTTGTTACGGAGCAGCAGTGGCAGCAGGCGACCGAGGAGATCAATCGTGCCCAGTCGTTCCTGAAGATGGAAACCGGCGCCTATCGTCGCGGGGTGCTCGGCTCGGAGCTGACCGGGGCCCTGGTGGTGCAGAATCCGGAGACTGGCGAGTCGCACCAGGTCGAGTACAGGGCCAATGTGACCCACGGTGTTACCGGCAGCCTGCTTGATTTCGAGCCGGTGAACGGCTGGTCGCCGGAAGGGCGTGAGTGGTTTCCTGAAGCCAAACCGAAGCTGACCCTGGAAACCCGCCTGTGGGGAAGTGCCACGCTGGAGCTTGAGGCACCGGTGATGACCATGACCAACGAGGTCACTGGCGAAACCCTGAACACCAGCGGTGGTCTGGCGCGTATCGAGATTAGCGATACTGGCTCCCAGGCCGACGCACTGATGGTATGGCCGACACTCAGCCTGTCTGGCCCTGAAATCGATATCCGTATGGCCGACATCCATATGGAGCAAACTCTGAATCACCTGATGGCGGACGTCTGGACCGGTGCCGGTGAGCTTGAGATTGGGTCAATGACGGTGGTCCATCGGGCTGAACCGCCGGTGGAGTTCCGGGACTTCAGTCTGTCCAGCAGCACCGAGACCAACCCAGAGCAAACCCGCCTGGATTCCCGGGTTACTCTGGAACTGGAGGAGATCATTCGTGGCGGCCAGGGCTACGGCCCCCACCGGGTTGAATTCGCTCTGGAAAATCTGGATCTGGCTAGCTGGAGTTCCCTGACCCAGGGCATGTCCGATCTGCAAACAGTGATGCTGCAAAACGGAACCTCGGCGCCAGCGGAGCCGCAGCAGCAAATGGCGGCCATGCAGCAGATCAATTTGGCCCTGCGGGAGCTGGCCTCGGCCGGATTTTCGGTGGGTATGCCTCAGCTGAGCCTAAGCACCCCAGAGGGCGTGGTCACCGGTAATGTCACCGTTCGTCATCCGGAGCTCAGCGCCGACGAGCGTGCGGGCATGTTGATGGTGATGCAGCGACTGACCGGCGACATGCAGCTGAGCGTGCCATCAGCATTGGCGGAGAATTACCCGAGCGTGCGCATGCAGCTGGCGCCGATGATCAAGCAGGGCCTGCTGATCAAAGACGGTGATCAGCTGGTGATGAAGGCGGTGATGAAGGATTTGATGGTAGACGTGAACGGCATGGAAATTCCGCTACCCCCGTTGCTTTGAGCAACGTTCAGCGTGACCGGGCCCCGGCCAGGGCCTGGTCGACCACGCCACCGTTACCTCAGGCCGATTTGAACTTCTGCTTCATAGCCGCCTCAACGGCGGGATCGACAAATTCCGAGACATCGCCACCCAGGGAAGCAATCTCCCGGATCAGGGTCGAGGAAATGTACGACAGGTGGTTCGCCGGGGTCAGGAATACGCTCTCCACTTCCGGCGCCAACCTCCGGTTCATGTCTGCCAGCTGGAATTCATACTCGAAGTCGGACACCGCCCGCAGTCCACGCAGGATGACCGTCGCTCCCTGGTCCCGGACAAAATCCGCAAGCAGGTTGCTGAAGCCGGTGACGGTGACGTTAGGAATGTGGGCGGTGGCCTGACGGACCAGATCACAGCGCTCTTCCAGGTTCAGCAGTGGCTGTTTCTTGGGGTTGTAGGCGACGGCAACCACGATGTGGTCGAACATGCGACCGGCACGCTCGATCAGGTCGGTATGACCATTGGTAATCGGATCGAAGGTGCCTGGGTAGATGACTTTCGGCATGCACAGCTCCTTAATTCGTGAGGCCTTAGAATACCAGCTTGCCGGTCATCCCAAAATGGCAGGCAATCAGCTCGTTAGTTTTGCGGCCAGCCGTGCGCTGTTTCGTGCTGCCAGGGCATAGATCGACAGCTGTGGGTTGGCCCCAATGCTGGTCGGGAACACCGAGGCATCGTGTACGCTCAGGTTGCTGACCTGATGGTGCTCGCCGAAGCCATTCACCACCGAAGATCGGGGATCCTGGCCCATGCTGCAGCCGCCCATCTGGTGGGCGGTAAACAACCGTACCCGGTGCGGTTCCATGGCAATGCTGTTGATGGCAGCCCGGGCTTCGCCCCAGCTGGTGTACCAGTCCGAGTCCAGATGCACCAGCCGGACCTTGCTTGCGCCGGCGGCAAATTGAATCTCCGCCATGGTCAGGTAGGCCTGTCTTAGCCCCTGCCAGAGGTAATCGGTGATCGGGTAGTCCAGAACCGGCGAGCCGTCGTCGCGCAGGGTCACCGTGCCCCCGGGGCTGTCGGGATGGAAACCGTCGCGCATCAGGGCGATGATAGACTGAGTCCAGGGCAGGCCCGCCATGGCGTCAATCTGTTCCGGCCCGTGGCCCGGAATCACGCCCGCCGACATGCCCGGATGCAGTGGCGGAACCTCCAGTTTGAAGCCGGCTGGTCCATCCACGCCATTCTTGAAGTTGAACTCATCGGAATAAATCGACTGGGGCGCACCGTAAAACGGATCCACTTTCTCCGGCATCTGGGCAATGGTGGCGTTTACCGGATGGATGAACGAGCGCTTGCCAACACGGGCGTGGGGATCCGGAATGTCCGAGCGTAACAGCAGGCCCGGAGAGCCGATGGCGCTGGCGGCAACCACAAAGTGGCGGGCTTTCAGGGTCACCGTGACACCGGACGGAGTAATGCCGTCCGCGGCCATGGCGCTCGCTTGCAGGTGATCAATACGGTCCTGGTTCATGATCAGGCGTTCTGCCCGAAGTCCGTGAAACAGTCGAGCCTGATGATCGAGGGCACCGGGAATGGTAGTCATCAGCGCGCCCTGCTTGGCATTGGTGGGGCAGCCCACGCCGCAGTAGCCCAGGTTCCAGCATCCTTTCACATTCCGGGGAATGGTCTGCCAGCTGTAACCGAGCTGTTCGCAGCCCTGACGCAGGATGTCGTTGTTGACGTTAGGGGGTGTCGGCCAGGGCGCCATGGTGTGACGCTGTTCCCGGCCATCAAACCAGGGTGCCATGGCCTCGGGGCTAAGGTTGTCCAGGCCGAAATTGTCGGCCCAGTAAGTCAGGGTTTGATCCGGGGTGCGAAAGCTGGAGGTCCAGTTCACCGTGGTCGAGCCACCCACGCAGCGGCCCTGAAGAATGGCGATGGCGCCGTCCCGGGTAGTCCGGCTCATGCCCTCCTGATACAGGCTGGCGTAAGCGCTGTGCTCATCCATGGTGAAGTCTTTCTGGTAGTACAGCCGCCCTTCTTCTACCAGGATCACGGACAGTCCGCTCTTGGCCAGGATTTCAGCGGTAGTGCCACCGCCGGCGCCAGTCCCGACGATGACCACATCGGCTTCGTGGGTCTGGTGGTCGGTCAGGGTGGTGGCATCGGTTACTTGCCAGCCTGCTTCCAGGCCCCGGGCAATGCGATCGGTTAACGACATGGATAGCTCCGTTACTGAGCGTGGAATCAGGCAGTCTTGAATTGGGGTAGGGCGTCAACAGCCCACTGGGGTGGCCCCGGGTAGCCCGACAGATGCCACTGGTCACGGCCGCCATAGAAGGCGACGTTGCTGATCTTGGTCAGGGCAATGTAGCCATTGTTGAACAGGCCGATACCGCTGGTGCGCCAGCGCTCCAGAAAGGCGTTGGCGTCGGCGGTGCTGACGTTGGGCCAGCGGGACCAGACACGGGCGATGGTCACCCGGGTGAAGCCAAAGGTCAGCAGGTCGAACAGCCGACGCAGTTCCTGTTGATTAGCCGGGCCGAAGTTGTCTATGCCGGCATCGATACGCTCAATGGTGCCGGCAACGGCCAGACGCCGCGCCTGAGGTTGTTCCGGCAGGGCCGGGCCAAACATGGCAGGCAGCAAGGCCTCGAACAAGTCGATATCGTCCCGGGTCAGGAACCGGAACTGGTAGCTGGTGTCCATGCGGGTGTCGATGGCGTCCAGCCGACCGGCCGGCGCTGTTGCGCAGCCGCTCAGCCCGGCGGTGGTGCTGACCGTGGCGAGAAACAGGGTGCCGCCCAGTCCGCTTCTCAGAAAGCTGCGGCGATCAAGCCGGGCAAATTCGGTGTCGCCTGATCGAGCGGCGGACGGGTCAAGCATGGCGATTTCCCTTCTTGTTATTGTCCCGGGTGGCTTGGGATGGTTATGGATGGCGGGGGCATTGCTTGCCCCCACGCCAAGTCTCAGCGGATGAAGAGTTTGTATATCATCTTGTGGGCAGCGGTACCGTGCGGTGCGTACACAAATTTGCCGCTGTTGAACTTCTGTTTGGCAAAAATAGCCCGGTGGTGGGAGAAGGTCAGGAAGCCTTCCTTGCCATGGTAATGGCCCATGCCGGAGTCGCCGACACCGCCGAATGGCAGATCATCCTGGGCCACATGCATGAGCGCATCGTTGATGCACATGCCGCCGGAGTGGGTGTTGTCCACCACATGCTGCTGCTGGCTCTTGTCGTAGCCGAAGAAATACAGGGCCAGCGGCCGGGGCCGATCATTGATGTAGTGCAGGGCCTCGTCCAGGCCGCTGTAACTGACCACCGGCAGCAGCGGGCCGAAAATCTCGTCCTGCATCACTTTCATGTCCGGTGTGGTGTTCAGGATCAGGGTCAGCGGAATTTTCCGGGTCCCATCGCCCAGGTTTTCCCGGGCCGGGTTGATTTCGATCAACTCGGCACCCTTGGCGCGGGCGTCTTCCAGGTAGCCTTGAAGGCGGTCGTACTGGCGCTCGTTGATGATGGCGGTGTAGTCGTCGTTGTCACGTAGGCTGGGGTACATGTCGGAGAAGCGGGTGCGGAACTCGTCCACGAAGGCCTGGACCCGGTCAGCAGGACACAGCACATAATCCGGGGCAACGCAGGTCTGGCCGGCGTTCAGGGCCTTGCCGAAGGCGATACGCTGAGCGGCGTCTTCCATCGGCACGTCGGGCGCGACAATGGCCGGGGACTTACCGCCCAGTTCCAGCGTAACCGGGGTGAGGTTCTCAGCCGCCGCCCGCATCACCAGCTTGCCAACCGAGGTCGAGCCTGTGAACAGCAGGTGATCGAAGGGGCGGGCGGAGAAGTCGGCGGCGACATCGGCCTCGCCGGTAATGACAGAAACCAGCTCTTCCGGGAAGGTGGCTTCAATAATTTCCTTGACCAGCGCCGAGGTGTGCGGGGTGAACTCGGACATCTTGATCATGGTGCGGTTGCCGGCCGCCAGTGACGCCACCAGTGGTCCCACCGCCAGGTACAACGGGTAGTTCCAGGGCACGATAACCCCGACCACGCCCTTGGGCTGGAAGTGCACTTTGTTGCTGGCGGGCTGGAACAGCACCGATACGTGCCGTTTCGATGGCTTCATCCATTCGCCCAGATGCTTCAGGGTGTAGTTGATGCCCTGGATAGACGGCATCACCTCGGCAATCAATGATTCGTCCCGGGACCGGCAGCTGAAATCCCGGTCAATGGCCTCGAGCAGGCGCTCTTGATTCGTCAGCAGCGTGCGCTTCAGGCGCTTCAGGTTTTCCTTGCGCTCAGTGAGCGAGGGCATGGGGTTGCTACGAAACGCCTGCTTTTGATCCTGAAAAACCCGGTGGGTGTGCTGGATCTGCTTTTTACTTTCGGTAAGCTGAACGACCGTGGCTCCCATACTCTGCTCCCCTCGCACAGTCGGCGTATCGGGCCGGTAGTGTGCGGTTTTGTGGTGGTGAAAAAGTGCGCAATTTGCGCTTAGCGGTATTATTAGAGTATATACTCTAGGGAGTCAAGCAGGGTACGGTGGCCTA
The DNA here is from genome assembly GCF_016820575.1 of Marinobacter sediminum. Taxonomy (GTDB): domain Bacteria; phylum Pseudomonadota; class Gammaproteobacteria; order Pseudomonadales; family Oleiphilaceae; genus Marinobacter; species Marinobacter sediminum. The sequence goes on from NZ_JAEMQH010000001.1 coordinate 973,333, forward strand.
TCGGGCCATCCTCAAGGCACCTAACAACCGCCGGCAAGTTTATGAAAACAAGAGACAAGATTCTGCTCTCAAGTCTGGAGCTGTTTAACGAACGGGGCGAGCGTAACGTCACTACCAATCATATAGCGGCGCACCTGGCGATTTCGCCGGGTAATCTGTATTACCACTTCCGCAACAAGTCGGACATCATTTACGAGATCTTCCTCGAGTACGAAAAGCTGGTGGATTTCTACCTGGATATCCCCGAAGACCGGGCAATGACGCTCGCCGACATGACTTTCTACCTGGAGTCGGTGTTCGATGGCCTGTGGAGTTACCGGTTCTTTCACCGCGATCTGGAATACCTGCTGGACAGTGATCAGCGCCTGCGCCAGGACTACCGGGAGTTCACTCAGCGCTGCCTCACGGCCATCAATCGCATTTTCGAACGGCTGGCGGAGGCTGGCATCATCGAGGCGCAGCCGGAGGCTTTGCGCGCTGCCATGTCGTTGAACGTGTGGCTGGTGGTGACTAACTGGATGGCGTTCCTGAAAACCGCGCACGCCGAGGAAACCTACGCCAATCTGACCCTGAACGAGCTCAAACAGGGCATCTACCAGGTGCTGACCCTGGAGCTGCCATACCTCACGCCGGCCTATCGGGACCGTGTGCTGGAGCTTCGGGAGCAGTACCGGCCAACGCTGTCGGATCAGGAGGAGGCGGCACCTGAGCTGAGCCGGGTGGCCAGCCGCTAAATGTGTTCAAAAAGTAACCGCATCAGGGAACTTTCATGAACGCTAGCCATCATAACGAGTGGACGTAGGAAATCCGGACATTTCTTGCGTCTCCTGAGTGAGTTCTCAGGTTTTAGCACGTCGCAAACCCTGACGTTTCACCGGTCTGTCTCTGGCAGACCGGTTTTTTTATGTTTTTTCCCCGTTTCTGACGCCTGCCTAAGCTTGTCAGCACTTTTTGTTTTCACTAAACTCACAAATGTTACCGGTAACATTTGCCGAAACAAAAACAACCAGGAGTCCCACGTATGTTTACCAAAAGACTTGCCGCTGGCCTGATTTCGGCCACTTTCGCGCTTCACGCCGCTGCCGCCGATTTTAATGTCAAGTTCCAGTCGTCAGACCCGTCCGGCGTCAAGAACTTTGAAATCCAGCAGGAGTGGGCCGACCGGGTGGAAAAAATGTCAGGTGGACGGGTCAGCATTGATCTGCTGCCGGTTGGCAGTGTGGTCAGTCACACCGAAACCCTCGGTGCCATGAAAATGGGCGTGCTCGATGGCCACATCTCAGTCACCGGTTACTTCTCCGGCCAGGACCCGGCCTTTGGCCTGATCGGTAATACCGTGGGTGCCTGGTCCAGCCCCGACCAGCTGATCGATTACATCAACCATGGCGGCGGCTACGAGCTGATGAACGAACTCTACCGTCCGTACGGTGTGAAGTTTGTTGGCGGTGGTGGTACCGGCCTGGAGTCGTTCGTCTCCAAGAAGCCGCTGAACAGCGTTGAAGACCTCAAGGGTCTGAAAATGCGCGCCCCTGAAGGTCTGGTGCAGTCGGTGTTTGCCGCTGCCGGTGCCGCACCGGTCAATCTGCCGGGCTCTGAGGTTTACACCGCACTGGGCAAGGGTGTGATCGACGCCGCCGACTACACGGTGTTCTCCACCAACCACAACGCCGGCCTGCACGAAATTGCCGCGCACCCGGTGTATCCGGGCTTCCACTCCCTGCCGCTGATCGAAATCGCTATGGGCCTCAAGGCCTGGGAAAAGCTGCCGGAAGACATCCAGACCATCATGACGGTGTCGGCAAGGGATTTCGCCCAGGACATCAGTACCCAGCTAGCGATGGCGGACAAGACGGCGGTCATGGAAGCACGCGCCAACCCGGAGATTACCGTCCACGACTGGTCAGCCGAGGAACGCCGGAAGTTCCGCACCATCGCCCGCGATCAGTGGAAGGCGTACGCCGAGCAGTCCCCCAACGCCGAGAAGGTCTACAAGTCAGTGACAGCCTACCTCGAGTCGCAAGGCCTGCTCTGATCTGATTCCGTCCCCTACCGATACCCTCCGGCCCCGTATTAAGGGGCCGGAGTCGGGAGTTTCTAATGTCTGCTGAACATGAACCAACAGGGCAGGCGCCAGGTGATCTGGTGCCGGAGCCCCCAGAGGATGTTGGCTTTACGCCGCTGGATCGCGCCATCGTGTGGTTGGGCAAAAAGTTGAGTCTGGTCTTTGCCCTTATCGCTGTGGTGTCCCTGTACGAAATCGTCCGCCGCTACCTGTTCAACTCGCCCACCCTGTGGGTGCACGAGACCGTCACCTTTGCCGGTGCCACGTTGTTCGTGCTGGGCGGGTTGTACGCGCTGGCGACGGACAAGCACGTGCGCATTGTGCTGGTGTACGATTCGGTGTCGCCGGCCGTCCAGCGTTGGCTCCGGGTTGTGCACCATCTTCTGGGGTTGTTGTTCAGCAGTCTGCTGCTCTACGCCAGCTGGTTCATGGCCCAGTCGGCAGTCGTCGCGCCCTGGGGCGGCTGGCGGCTGGAGACCTCCGGCTCAGCCTGGAATCCGCCATTCCCTGCGTTGCTGAAGGTCATCATTTTCGTTGCCGTGGTCATTCTCACGCTGCAATTCCTGCTGCACCTGATTCGCGACCTGCGTAACAAGGCTGCGCCCAACCAGACCTCGGACGACAAGGGAGAGCGCAATGTTTGAACTTGCTTCCGTGGGCATTGGCTACGGCAGCCTGCTGATGCTGGGGTTGCTGATCCTGTTGTTGTTGACGGGAATGCAGCTGGCGTTTGCCACCGGTCTGGTGGCTCTGCTGTTCGCGCTGGGCTGGTTTGGCCCGGACGCATTGCCGATTGTCAGTAGCCGGCTGTACAGCTTTATTGGCAATTATGTGTTCCTGGCGGTGCCGATGTTCGTGTTGATGGCGTCGCTGCTGGATCATTCCGGTATCGCCCGGGACCTGTTTGACGCCATGGCCCGCTTGGGTCGTCGTCTGCGCGGTGGTGTTGCCATACAGACTCTGGTGGTGGCGGTTATCCTGGCTTCCATGTCCGGGGTGATTGGCGGCGAAACCGTGCTGCTGGGCATCCTGGCGCTGCCCCAGATGCTGCGCCTGGGCTACGACCGCAAGTTGGCCATTGGTACCACCTGTGCCGGCGGTGCCTTGGGCACCATGCTGCCCCCGAGTATCGTGCTGATCATCTATGGCCTGACCGCCAACGTTTCCATCGGTGACCTGTTCAAAGGTGCCTTTTTACCAGCGCTGTTACTGGCCCTGCTGTACATGGGCTATGTGCTGATCCGAGTCTGGCTCAAGCCCGAGATGGCGCCGCTGCCGTCCGATCAGGATCAGCCGGACACGCCGGCGCCCAATTTCTTCAAGGCCCTGCTGTTTCCCATCCTGTCGGTCGTGGTGGTGCTCGGAAGCATTTATGGTGGCGTCGCCTCGGTGACCGAGGCTTCGGCCCTGGGTGTGATCGGTATTGCGCTCAGCACCTGGGTGCGCGGCGAGCTGTCGCTGGACATGATCCGCAAAGCCACCATCAGCACCCTGCGGGTGTGTGGCATGATCATCTGGATCGGTATCGGTGCCACCGCACTGGTGGGTGTCTACAACCTGATGGGCGGCATCGACTTTGTCCGGGACATGGTGTTTGCGGTCAGTGGCGGCGATGCACTGCTAACCATCCTGTTCATGATGCTGATCTTGCTGGTGCTGGGCATGTTCCTGGACTGGGTGGGTGTGGCCTTGCTGACCATGCCGATTTTCGTGCCGATTGTGGTCGAGCTGGGGTACAGCCCGATCTGGTTCGGGGTGGTGTTCTGCATGAACATGCAGGTGTCCTTCCTGTCGCCGCCATTCGGACCGGCCGCGTTCTATCTGAAAACGGTGGCGCCGAAAGACATCTCCCTGGGTGAGATCTTCCAGTCACTGCTGCCGTTCATCGTGCTTCAGATTGTCGCGCTGGGGCTGTTGATTGCCTTCCCGCAACTGGCACTGTGGTGGCAATGATGGCGAGCGTACCGAAACTGGTCATCATGGGAGTGTCGGGCTGCGGCAAGAGTCTGGTCGGGAGTCTGCTGGCGCAGGAGCTGGCGGTTCCCTTCTTCGACGCCGACAGCTACCACAGCCGCGCCAATGTTGAGAAGATGGCCAGTGGCATCCCGCTGACCGATGACGATCGGGCCGGCTGGCTGACCGACCTTGCGGAGCTGATCCGGCAACAGGAGTCCGGTCTGGTGCTGGCCTGCTCGGCACTGAAACGGGCCTATCGCGAGCGCTTGCGGTCCGAAAACCCGGAGCTGCGCATCGTCTATCTTCAGGGCGACTTCCAGACCATCTGGACGAGGCTGTCGCGGCGCCAGGACCATTACTTCAATGGTCAGGCCATGCTCGAGAGCCAGTTCCAGCTATTGCAGGAGCCCGAGCTGGACGAGGGCGCCGTAACCCTCGATGTCACCGGTCGTCCGGAGAGCCTGGTGCGCCAGTGCCTTGCGGCACTGGCCGCAACCGGGGAAGATGCCAGGGGCTGAAGCCGGTGCCCGCACGGGCGTCTGCTCGCCTCAGCTTTAGCCGCCTCTCTGTCGTTGCAGGAATCATGCATGGGTAAGAACAAACGTCCGACGTTGCAGGACATTGCCGACCGGGTTGGCACCACCAAGATGACGGTCAGTCGCTGCCTGCGCGGTGGCGACAACGTGTCCGAGAAGATGCGAGAGCGCATCTTTGCCGAAGCCGAGGCGCTCGGTTACATCCCGAACCGGGCACCGGACCTGTTGTCCAAATCCAAGAGTCACGCCGTCGGGGTGCTGCTGCCTTCGCTGACTAACCAGGTATTCGCTGACGTCATCAAGGGGGTTGAGTCGGTCACCGAACAGGCCGGCTACCATCTGATGCTGGCCCACTACGGCTATAGTCCGGAGATTGAGGAGCGCAGCCTGGCGTCGCTGCTGTCCTACAACGTTGACGGTGTGATCCTGTCCGAGAGCCAGCACACCGATCGAACCTTCCGGATGCTTGAAACCGCCGGCGTACCCACGGTCGAGATCATGGACACCCACACCCGGCCATTTGAGCAGGCTGTCGGCTTTGATAACGTCCAGGCTGCTTACGACATGGTGCGGGAAATGATTCGCCGGGGCCGAACTGCCATTGTCTACCTGGCGGTGCGTCTGGATGCCCGAACCCTGCAACGGCAGGAGGGTTATGTCATGGCCATGACTGAAGCCGGTTTGACGCCGGTGACCCTGCGTAGCGAACAGCGGTCGTCGTTCAGCGTCGGGGCCACGCTGTTAAAGCGCATTCTGGCTGACAATCCCAACACCGATGCCATCTTCTGCACCAACGACGACGTCGCCATCGGTGCCTATTTCGAATGTCAGCGTCAGGGTATTGCGGTGCCACAGGGCATCGCCATTGCCGGATTCCACGGTCACGATGTCGGGCAGGTGATGGTGCCGCGCCTTGCCAGTGTCATAACCCCGCGGGAAGCGGTGGGACAGCGGGCGGCCCAGGAATTGCTGGCGCGACTGTCCGGTCAGCCCCAGGGCGAAACCTGTATTGATCTGGGCTACCGGATCGAGTGCGGCGGCACGCTGTAAAGCGGCTGATGCCTGCTTAACGGGCTGGCGACTCAATCGTCGGCCGGTGCCTCCAGCCAGTTCGTCAGTGCCTCCCGACACTCATCCACACCCCTTTTCGATGTCGCTGAAAACATGATCAGGTGATGCACGCAGCTGAACGGCTTCAGGTCTTTGGCGATGCCCATCATGGCGGTTTTTGCTTGGCCGAATTTCAGTTTGTCGGCCTTGGTGGCCAGAATCATCAGCGGAAGGTTGTTATGTTCGCACCATTCCACCATCATTTGGTCGAATTCGGTCAGCGGGTGGCGGATGTCCATCACCAGCACCAGGCCGCGTAGGCAGCGGCGGTCGTTCAGGTAGTGGCCCAGGTGTTTTTGCCAGTCGTCCTTCAGATCCCGGGACACCTTGGCATAGCCATAGCCGGGCAGGTCCACCAGGCGGCAGCCCTCGCGGTTCAAGGTGAAGAAGTTGATCAACCGGGTGCGGCCCGGTGTTTTACTGGTTCGGGCCAGCTTGCCATGGGCGGTGATCGCATTGAGTGCGCTGGACTTGCCGGCGTTCGAGCGGCCGGCGAAGGCCACTTCGGCACCAAAATCCGGTGGGCATTCGTCCAGCCGGGAGGCGCTGATCAAGAAGCGGGCACTGTTGAAAGAGACGGAGTTCGGGGTCAGATCAGGGTCCACAGCGGTTGGCTTTCCTTTGGATTTCAGTTATCAGGGATTAATGTATAATGCTACACCAAATCCGGGCGGCGCGCTGAGCGCGACCGCTGTCAGTCCCGGTTTTGCGCCTGATTGGTCAGTGCCTGCCGGCTGCACAACGAAGAATACCTTTAAGATGAGAGAAGCGGAGCGAGCATGAAAAAACTGATCGCAGGAGTTGTTCTCGGTGTAAGCCTCACAGCGATGGCGCACGGGGCAGGAGATCCTCAAGCGGGCGAAGAGAACGCAGCGGTATGCGCCGGATGTCATGGCCAGGCCGGCCAGAAGCCGATCATGGGAAGCTATCCCAAGCTGTCCGGTCTGGGTGAAAAGTACCTGTACAATCAGCTGGTAGCGATTCAGTCCGGCGATCGTGCGATTGCTGAAATGACTGGTATCCTGGACGGCAAGTCCGAGCAGGAGTTGCAGGATCTGGCCGCTTACTTCGACGACCAGGAAATGCCCCTGAGCCAGGCCAACCCGGATCTGATTGAGCAGGGCGCGGCTTTGTACCGTGGTGGCAACATGGCCTCCGGTGTGCCAGCCTGTGCCGGCTGTCATAGCCCGCAGGGCAAGGGCAACGAGCCCGGTGGCTACCCCCGCCTGAGTGGCCAGAACGCCGAGTACATCAGCAAGCAGCTGAAGGCTTACCGCAGCGGCGAGCGGGCGACTGGCTCCAACGCGGCCATCATGATGGACGTGGCGGCCAAGCTGACTGACGCCGAAATCGAGGCGGTTGCCAACTACGTCTCTGGCCTGCACTGATTGACCTGTACTGATTAATCAGGGTCTAGCCGAGACTCCAAAGACCCCGCCCCAGGCGGGGTTTTTTATTGCTTACGGCTCTGTAACCCGGTGATTTACTCTGTCTGTGGAACTTTTTCCGCTGGCTGGGTCATAATCCCTCACACTTACGACTTCACGATATCGGAGATGTCTAATGATCAGAACACTTGGAGCGGCAACTTTCCTGGCTGCGATGTTTGCCTTTGGTGCCCCGGCCAGTGCCGAAACCTGGGAAGAGGGAACTCACTATCAGAAACTGGATACGCCGGTTCGCACGGACGACAACGGCAAGATCGAAGTGGCTGAGGTGTTTTGGTATGGCTGCCCGCACTGCTACAACTTCAAGCCGGTGGTTGAGGCCTGGGAAGAAGGCATGGCCGACGATGTCGAGTTCGTGATGTTGCCGGCCGCCCTTGGTCGTTCCTGGGAGCCCCACGCCCGCGCTTACTACGCGCTTGATGCCATGGGTGAGCTGCACAAGGTGCATGACGCCCTGTTTGAGGCCTTGGCGGGTGAGCGCCGTCAGCTGAACACTCCGGAGGCACTGGCGGACTTCGTGGCCGGCCATGGTGTCGATGGTGAGGCGTTCCTGAAGAACTACCAGAGCTTTGGTGTGAACGCCCGGATGCAGCAAGCCCAGGCGAAAATTCGGGGAGCGCGCATCACCGGTGTTCCAACTATGCTGGTAAATGGCAAATACAAAGTGAGCGCTTCCATGGCCGGCAGTCACGAGGCAGCCCTGGACGTTGTCGACTACCTGGTCGCCAAGGAGCGTGAAGCCGAGTAAGGGGCCGTCCGCGGCTTGGGGTCGCGGAATCTTCGAGAGTGCGAAACCTTCGATAGTGCGAAACTTTCGAGAGAAGAGTGGGGCTGGCAGCATGTACAAGCGAATCCGTAAGCAGTTCAGCGGGACGGCGAAAACGGCTGAAACGCCTCGCAGTACGTGCTCGGGCTTTGAGCATGTGCCGGAGTTTGAGCCCCACCGGCACATCCGGTTGCTGACCTTCAATATCCAGGTTGGCATCAATACCTCATCCTATCGGCACTATCTGACCCGCAGCTGGCAGCACTTTCTGCCTCACCGTAATCGGATTCAGACCCTGGACCGCATTGCCCATCTGATCGCTAACTACGACGTGGTCGCGTTGCAGGAGTGCGACGGCGGCAGCCTGCGCAGTGGTTACATCAATCAGGTTCAGTATCTGGCCGAAGCGGCGGGTATTCCCTACTGGTACCAGCAGCTGAACCGGAATCTCGGGCAAATCGCCCAGCACAGCAATGGCTTGCTCAGTCGTTTTCGGCCGCTGGATGTCACCGAGCACAAACTACCCGGTCTGATTCCGGGGCGTGGCGCCATCATTGCCCGCTACGGCTCTGAGGACGATCCGCTGGTGTTGGTGCTGATGCACCTGTCGCTCAGTAAGGCGGCGCAGCAGCGCCAGCTTGGCTACATTCGCGAACTGATTGCCGACTACCAGCATGTCGTGCTGATGGGGGATATGAATAACCATGCCGAAGAGTTGCTGACCCAGACCCCGTTAAAGGAAACTGATCTGATCCCGCTCCCGGAGTCGGCGCACAGTTTCCCGAGCTGGCGGCCGGAAAAGGCGCTGGATCATATTCTGGTGAGCCCGTCGTTGGAAATCCGCAGGTCAGAAGTGGTGAGTTACCCGGTTTCGGACCATCTGCCTATCGCTATGGATGTGGCGCTGCCGAAAGGGTATCTGGAGACTTTCTAGTTTTGGTTCAGATCTAAGAGTTCAGGCACAAAAAAACCCGGCGCGTGGCCGGGTTTTTTTGTGGATGCCGGATCAGTTATTACTTGATCTTGGCTTCCTTGTACGCAACGTGCTTGCGGACAACCGGATCGTACTTTTTGATCTCGATTTTTTCCGGAGTGTTACGCTTGTTCTTTTTGGTCGTGTAGAAGTGACCAGTGCCTGCTGATGATACCAGCTTGATTTTCTCGCGCATGATGCGGCTCCTTAAAATTTCTCGCCGCGGGCACGAAGATCTGCCAGCACAGCGTCAATGCCTTTTTTGTCGATGATGCGCATGCCCTTGGTGGATACGCGCAGCTTCACGAAACGCTTCTCGGACTCAACCCAGAAACGGTGGTTCTGCAGATTCGGCAGAAAACGACGACGAGTGTGGTTCATCGCGTGGGAAACGTTATTACCGGATACCGGACGCTTACCGGTAACCTGACAAACTCTGGACATACTTGCCTCCGACCTGAGCAATGGTCTCTATAGTACAAATTCGTTTTTAGTGCGTCTCTGGTTGCTAAGGAACGCTAACGCCCCTGTTTCGCGCCTCTAAACTGAACGCTGCTCGCCAGACGCCGCCAGAAAGGGACGCTTTTATACCAGAACTCGCCCCCCAACGCAAAAAATTGTTGGGAATTTGGCCAGTTTTCCGGCGCAATGGTTCGGGCAATCACATCAGTCCCCGTTCAGCGAGCGATACTACCTCACCGTGGCCGACAACCATATGGTCAAGAACCCTGATATCGACCAGAGTCAGTGCTTCTTTCAAGCGCCGGGTCAGGGCCACGTCCGCCTCGCTCGGTTCGGCCACCCCGGACGGGTGGTTGTGGGCAAAGATAACGGCGGCGGCATTGTCCTCCAGAGCCTGGCGCACTACCTCGCGAGGGTACACTGCGGCACCGTCGATGGTGCCACGGAACAGCTCCCGGTACTGAATGACCCGGTGCCGGTTGTCGAGAAACAGTCCGGCGAACACTTCGTGGGGGTAGGTGCCGAGCCGGCTGGTCAGGAATCGCCGGGTGTCTTCTGGCGAGCGCAGTGGGTCACCCTGGCGCAGCGGTTCATCCATCACCCGCCGGGCCATTTCCATGGCAGCCTGGACCTGGGCGTATTTGGCGGTACCCAGTCCCTTGGTGTCGCAGAATTGGCTGCGGGAGGCGGTCATCAGGCCGCGCAGACTGCCAAACCGGTTGATCAGAGTGCGCGCCATGGTCATCACCGGCATGCCGGTGGTGCCGGTGCGCAGGAAAATGGCCAGAAGTTCGGCATCTGACAGGCTGTTGGCGCCGTGGGCGAGCAACCGTTCCCGGGGGCGCTCGTCCGGGCGCCAGGAGGGGGTATTCATAGGCTTTCCTTGCAGGTTTTTGGAGGCTCCAGACGCATCCTGCGTCAGCCTTGATTCGAGATTACAAAGGTTACTTTAAAAAGTAACAATCGGTAAACGTCCGGCCACTCTTGCAGGCTGTCTGTGGCGCCTGAGCATGCTATCTTATAAGCCTTTATTTTTACGAGGATACGGAGCCCCTATGGCCGCCAAACGAATTCTGCTGGGCATTACCGGCGGCATTGCTGCCTATAAGAGCGCGGAGCTGGTTCGTCTGCTGAAAAAGGCCGGCCACAGCGTAAGGGTAGTCATGACCCGCGGTGCCGAGGCCTTTATCACTCCGCTGACCTTCCAGGCCCTCAGTGGCGAGCCGGTACGGACCTCGTTGCTGGATCCGGAGGCCGAAGCTGGCATGGGGCACATTGAGTTGGCGAAATGGGCGGATCAGGTGGTTATCGCACCGGCCTCGGCGGATTTTATCGCTCGCTTGGCCAATGGCATGGCCGATGATCTGCTGACCACGCTGTGCTGCGCCACCGAAGCGCCGATCGCCGTTGCTCCGGCCATGAATCAGGCCATGTGGGGTAATCACCGCACCCAGCGCAACCTGCGGTTATTGCAGGACGACCCGCAGATCACGCTGTGGGGGCCGGACCAGGGTGAGCAGGCCTGTGGCGATACCGGTCCGGGTCGAATGCTGGAGCCGCTGGTGCTGGCCGGATTGGTCGCCGGTCAGCCGTCCACCGGTACGCTGACGGGCAAGCGGGTGGTGATTACCGCCGGGCCGACTCGAGAGCCGATTGATCCGGTGCGCTACATCAGCAACCACAGTTCCGGAAAGATGGGCTACGCCCTGGCCGCGGCCGCCCGGGATGCCGGTGCGGAGGTGGTGCTTATCAGCGGTCCGGTTGCTATCCCTGCGCCTTCCGGTGTCGAGGTGCGCAATGTGACGACCGCAGCGGACATGCTGCAGGCGTCATCAGCAGCGGTAGACGCCGGCTGTGACCTGTTTATCGCCAGTGCGGCGGTGGCCGATTACCGGCCACAGAGCTGCGAGTCCGACAAGATCAAGAAATCCAGCGAGCAGATGGCGCTGTCGCTGGTGCGTAACCCGGACACCTTGGCCACCATTGCCGCCCGGGCCGATGCGCCCTTTACCGTGGGCTTCGCCGCCGAAACCACCGACGTGGCCCGGTACGCCATCGACAAGATGCAGCGCAAGAAACTCCGGATGATTGTCGCCAACGACGTGTCGGTGCCGGGGCTCGGTTTCAACAGTGACAACAATGCGGTGACGGTGTTCTGGCCAGACGGGCAGGCCTCCATCGGGCCGGATAGCAAACAACGGATTGCCGATCGCCTGATGGCACTGGTCGGCGAACATCTTGATCAGGCGGCGGGCTGAACCCGAACCGCTTCTTCTATCAGTAATAGGACGATTATGACCACGAAAAAACTTCAGGTGCGGATACTGGATGAGCGTATTGGCAACCAGATCGCATTTCCGGAATACGCGACCGACGGCTCCGCCGGTCTGGACCTCCGGGCCTGCCTTGACCAACCCCTGACCCTCGAGCCGGGCCAGACCCACCTGATCAAAACCGGGCTGTCGATTCATATCGGGGACCCGGCCCTTGCAGCGATGATTCTTCCGCGCAGCGGACTCGGTCATAAGCACGGCATCGTGCTGGGCAATTTGGTCGGCCTGATTGACTCCGATTACCAGGGTGAGCTCATGGTGTCCTGCTGGAACCGCGGCCAGACCACCTTCACCGTTGAGGTGGGAGAGCGGATTGCCCAGCTGGTTCTGGTCCCGGTGGTGCAGGCGGATTTTGAAGTGGTGTCAGAATTCGATGCCAGCGACCGCGGTGAGGGTGGCTTTGGTTCGACTGGCACGCGCTGAGTCGCGGCCCAGCCACGCACAACCCCAGGCCGGCGTCTATACTGAGCGCAACGTGCGAGTTCAGGATAAAAAATACAACAGCAGGACGGATTATGAAGCTGGGTAAGAAAAAAACTGACGACGCTTCCGTTGATGAAAAGCCCGCCAAGAAGGCAGCCAAGACCGACAAGAAAGCAGCCGCGGGATCGCAGCTCAAAAAGCTGAATTCGGTGGCCGCCAGTCAGGCAATCGTGGTGGTGCTGGCCGGGTTACTGGCTGCGGTGCTGGTTCATTTCCTGGTTGTCCAGCCAGCCGCAATCGAGCGCTTCGATGTGGAAAAGGCGGTTGAGGCCGAGTCGGCAGCGCTGCGGATGAACCAGTATCTGGCATTGATGCAGGCCAGCGTGAACGGTCTGGCCGCCCGCCCGGACGTTATTGCTGCGGTGTCTGAACCCAGCACTATCGTGGCCACCGAGCAGAGCCTGACCAATGCACTGCCCGGCATTCAGGGTGTGCATCTGTTTCCGTACAAGCAGATTCCCCGCACCGCCAACGAACGGGGCGCGCTCGGGTTCGCCGGTCTTGAACTGTTGCGGCGGGCGGAAAACGGCCAGCCACTGCACCCGGATGCGTTTCCCCGCGACAACCGCTGGCTGGTCCAGATGGCAACGCCGGTGCGCAACCCGGTCAGCAATGCGGTGATTGGCAGCCTGCTGGTGATCTTTGATGCTGCTCGCTTGCAGCCGCTGCTGCAGGTGGTTAACGACGATCTGGGTGGCAAGCTGGAGCTGACCCAAACCGTGGCCGGCACCACGCGCGCGATTGTCAGCCAGGGCAGTGGCTCTGGAGCGGCAGAAACCCGGTCACTGGCGAACCCCGACTGGTCCGTCGCCTATACCCCCGCCAAGGCGCCAACTGCGCCGGTGGACATCGTCATGATCGCCATCCTGGTCGGGGCGCCGATCTTGTTGGCGGCGATTCTGGTGTGGGTTCTGCTCAGCCGTGCGCAGCAGAGTATCCGCCGGGACGTGACCGCACTTATTCAGTGGGCGCATAAAGTGTTTGGGGGCGACCGGGCCAAGCTGCCGCCGCTCCAGTGGGACATGGTGGCGTCCACCGGCGAGGTTCTGGCCCGGCTATCCCAGGTGGTGGACAAACGGGTGGTCAAGGCCCTTGAATTGGCGCGGCCGAAAAAGTCGCCCGGTAGCAAGCAGCCCGCAGCGGCCGGCGACGACGAGCCTCTGTTCGAGGACAAGGACATGCCCGATATCGACATGCTTGATGGCGATGAGGACGTCCTCGGCTTTGGCGGTGGCGAGGACATGCTGCAGGGCGATGATGGACTGGTTTTGGAAGAAGCTCCGGAGCCGGCGGTGGCATTGTCCCCCGACATTTTCCGGGCCTACGACATTCGCGGCATCGTTGGCGAGACCCTGTCCGCTGATGCGGTCCAGCTGATCGGCCAGGCGATCGGTTCCGAGGCCGTGGAGCGGGGCATCGGCGCCCTGTGCATTGGCTATGACGGCCGTCATTCCAGCCCTGAACTGGCCAATGCCCTGGCCCGTGGTGTCATGGCCACCGGTTGTGATGTGATTCATGTCGGCGCTGTGCCCACACCGGTGCTTTATTTTGCCACCCAGGAGCTACAGACCGGCTCCGGGGTGATGGTGACCGGCAGCCACAACCCGGCCAATTACAATGGCCTGAAGATCATGCTGGGCGGCGAAACCCTGTCCGGGGATGCCATCCAGAAACTGTACCAGCGAACCCAGACTGCTGATTTTGCCAGTGGTCAGGGTGGCCAGTCGTCGGAAGATGTCCGTCGGGCCTACCTGGATCGCATCGTTGGCGATATCGCCGTGGCCGCGCCGCTGAAGGTGGTGGTGGATGCCGGCAATGGCATTGCCGGAGAGCTGGCACCGATGCTGGTTGAAGAACTGGGCTGTGAAGTGGTGCCGCTGTACTGCGAAGTGGATGGCGATTTCCCCAACCACCACCCGGATCCAGGAAAACCGGAAAACCTGGTCGATTTGATTGCCCGGGTGAAGGAAGAGAAGGCTGATATTGGCCTCGCATTTGATGGCGATGGTGACCGCCTGGGCGTGGTCACCAACACCGGCAAGATCATCTGGCCGGACCGCTTGCTCATGTTGTTTGCCCGCGACGTGGTCTCACGCAACCCAGGCGCCGACGTGCTCTACGACGTCAAATGCAGCCGGCGCGTGGCCGGAGTCATTTCAGAAGCCGGCGGGCGGCCGATCATGTGGAAAACCGGCCATTCGCTGATGAAGGCCAAGATGAAAGAGACCGGCGCCCAGTTGGCTGGTGAAATGAGTGGGCATATTTTCTTTGGCGAACGCTGGTACGGCTTTGACGATGGCCTGTATGCCGCCGCCCGCCTGCTGGAAATCCTCGGCATCGAAGACCGCCACAGCGACGAGGTGTTCGCGGACTTCCCCGAAGACGTCAGCACGCCGGAGCTTAATGTTGAAGTGACCGAGAGCAGTAAATTCGGGATCATGGAGCGGCTGGCCCAGGACGGACAGTTTGGTGACGGCAATATCAGCACCATCGACGGCATCCGCGTGGATTACGCCGACGGCTGGGGGCTGTGCCGGGCGTCCAACACCACGCCGGTTCTGGTGCTGCGCTTCGAGGCCGAAACTGATGAGGGCCTGGAGCGGATCAAGGGTATCTTCCGGGAGCAGTTGCAGAAAGCAGCTCCGGATATCGCAGCGGACTTCTGACCGCTGTTTATCGAACGTTTTTAACCACGTAATTAGAAGGCAACAAGATGGCGTTGGATCGTGAAACAGCAATGCAGGTGGCTTCGGTTCTGAGCCGGGGCCTGCCGTATATTCAGCGGTTTACCGGTAAGACCGTGGTGATCAAATACGGCGGCAACGCCATGGAAAACGAAGACCTGAAAAGCAGCTTCGCCCGGGACGTGGTGCTGATGAAGCTGGTTGGGATCAACCCCATCGTGGTGCACGGCGGCGGCCCCCAGATCGGTGAGCTGCTGGAACGCCTGAACATCAAGTCGCGGTTCGTAAATGGCATGCGGGTGACCGATTCCGAAACCATGGACGTGGTCGAGATGGTGCTCGGTGGCCAGGTGAACAAGGAAATTGTCTCGCTGATCAACGCCCAGGGTGGCACCGCAGTTGGCCTTACCGGTAAGGATGCCAACCTGATCCGAGCGCGCAAACTGGAAGTGGTGGACCGCTCACCGGAGCTGGTGCGTCCTGAAATCATCGACATCGGTCACGTTGGCGAGGTGGCCAGCGTCAATGTTGATGTCATCGACATGCTGACCCGCAGCAACGTGATCCCGGTGATTGCGCCCATCGGCGTCGGACCGGATGGTGCCTCCTACAACATCAACGCCGATCTGGTGGCCGGTAAGGTTGCTGAAGCCATGAAGGCTGAGAAACTGATTCTGCTCACCAACGTGTCCGGACTCAAGAGCAAGGAAGACAAGGTGCTGACTGGCCTGACCGCCCAGCAGGTCAATGACCTGATTGAAGACGGCACCATTCATGGCGGCATGCTACCCAAGATTCGCTGCGCCCTGAACGCGGTCGAGAACGGGGTTCGGACTTCGCACATCATTGACGGCCGGGTGGCTCACGCCTGTCTGCTGGAGATCTTTACCGACGAGGGTGTCGGCACCCTGATTTCCCGCAATTAAACGCCTGGTACGAGGAGTCTGTGGATGAAGCGCCTGCTGAAACTGCTGGTTGTGCTCGGCCTGGGCGGCTTTGTGGTGTTCAAGGCCGGGGTCTGGTGGTTAACCGACCAGCGTCTGGCCGAGGCCCGGTCTGCTCTGGAGTCTTACGGCGTGATCGAGCGTGGAACCATCAGTTCCGGCGTTGACGGCCGTGTGGTTTTGTCTGGCAGCAGCTGGCAGGACTTCCGATTGACCCGCCCCCTGGAGTTTGGCCGTCTTGAGTTCGATGCCGGATCGCCTTTGGACCTGGTATCGGCCCTGATGGACCCGGGCACGCTGCCAGCCAGTTGGACGCTGCAGGCCGACGGGCTGGGGCTGGTGCTTGAGGCCACCATGTTCCGCAACTGGGTCACCGCCGAGGGTCAGAACGGCAGTGGCGAGCCCACGTTGATGACCCTGTCCTGCGCGCCGGATCCCCGTCAGCAGCTGGGCAGCGGTGACCTGATGCGAATGGGTATCACCGCACTGGGCGGCGAAATCCTGATTCGGCAACACGCCGGCGGTGTCTTTGCCGAGCTCAATACCGCGGGCACCGGAAGCCTGGAGCTGAAGTGGCCCGATGCTCGAATTGACGTCGTCGATCCCGAGCGTGTGTTCGACAGCACCACCGAGGCCATGACCGTGACCCTGCGCGACGGTGGCTTGATGCGCCGGATAGCTGCCTACTGCGCCCGTGAGGCGGGGCTGGAGCCATCGGCGTGGGCCGACCAGACTCTGGCCGCCTTTAAGCAGGGCCTCGAAGCGCGGGGCTTGAACGCCAGCCGGCAACTGCTGGCGCTGTATCGGCAATGGCTGCTGGAAGGCGGTGAAATCACGGTGGCCGTGCAGCCGAAAGCGCCCGCCCTTGGCATCCCGATTGTGCCCGTGGGCGAAGAGCCTGAGGGTGCCGGCTGGACCGTGGCGTACAATGGCGCCACAGTGCCCGATGTGTTCCTGCGTGAAGCCGAATCGGTGCTCGCGGAGCCGGATCCGGGTGCTGCTGAACCCGCTGAACAGCAGGAGAACCCGGAGGTGCAGGGGTGGTATGCTGCTTCGGTTGAGAATGCCAGTCAGTGGATAGGGCGCCAGGTTCGCGTCACTCTGTCCAATGACAACGTGGTTGAAGGTCGGCTGGTCAGCGTCAGCGAGCGCGAGCTTGAAGTTGCTCGGGTCGTGGCCGGCGGTGAAGTAGCCTATCCAATGCTGGCGCGTGCCATTACCGGTTTTGAGGTGTGGCGTCGCGGTCGCAAACAGTGACCCGGATCGGGTTCGAGGGGAGTGTATGTCGCAGTCTGGAGTGAATGTTGCGTCGGTGCCGGGCGTCAAGGACATGTTGACGCGTTTGATCTCCCTGCCTTCGATAAGCAGTGCTTCGGCCAAGTGGGATCACAGCAACGAAGCGGTGGTTCGGATCCTGGCCGAGTGGCTGGAGCCGCTGGGCTTTGCTGTCGAAATTCTGGAAGTGCCGGGCATGCCCGGCAAGTTCAACCTGATTGCCACCTTGGGCAGTGGCTCAGGAGGGTTGGTGCTGTCCGGTCATACCGACACAGTGCCCTACGACGACCAGCGTTGGACCAGCGATCCGTTTACCCTGACCGAGCGGGATAACCGCTGGTACGGTCTAGGCACCTGTGACATGAAAGGCTTTTTTGCCCTGGCTATCGAAGCCGCTCGGGAGTTTGCTGGTTCGCCACTGAAGGAGCCCCTTATTCTGTTGGCGACCGCCGATGAGGAAAGCTCCATGAACGGGGCCCGGGCGCTCGCCGAGGCCGGCAAGCCCAAGGCCCGTTACGCGGTCATTGGCGAGCCCACCAGCCTGAAGCCGGTGCGGATGCACAAGGGCATTATGATGGAGCGCCTGAAGTTCGAGGGCCAGTCTGGCCATTCCTCGAATCCGGCGCTCGGTCGCAATGCCCTGGAAGGGATGCACGAAGCCCTGTCGGAGCTGTTAACCCTGCGCGGTCAGTGGCAGGAACAGTACCGCAACCCGAACTTTGAGGTTCAGGTGCCAACCCTGAATCTCGGCTGCATTCACGGTGGCGATAATCCTAACCGCATCTGTGCCCAGTGCGAGCTGCATTTCGATCTGCGGCCACTGCCGGGCATGGACATGGAGAGCCTGCGTCAGGACATTCTCAGCAAGGTTCGGCCGGTGGCTGAGCGCCGGGAGCTGAGCATGGAATTCGAACCGCTGTTCGACGGCGTACCGCCCTTTGAAACGCCCGCCGACGCCGCCCTGGTAAAGGCCTGTGAAAAGCTGACCGGGCACACCGCCCACGCGGTGGCCTTTGCCACTGAGGCACCCTGGCTACAAAAACTGGGTCTGGAAACCCTGGTCATGGGGCCTGGCTCCATTGATCAGGCCCATCAGCCCGATGAGTACATTGAGCTGGCCCAGCTGGAACCGACGATTCGGATCCTGAAAGGGCTGATCAGACAATTCTGCTTGTAAGAAGCCTGTAACGACTGACTTGGAGACCGGGTTGAAATCGAACGACTGGCTGCACGGATTCCGCCACTCATCCCCCTATATTAACGCTCATCGCGGCCGTACGGTGGTGTTGACCATCCCCGGAGATGCCATTGAACATGGCAACTTCATCAACATCATCCACGACATTGCCCTGTTGAGCAGTCTTGGGGTGCGGTTGGTGGTGGCGTTTGGTGCCCGCCCGCAAATCCAGACCCGTCTGGACGGTGCCGGTGCCGAGTCCTCGTTCGCCCAGGGCCTGCGAATCACCCCGGAACAGCAGCTGCCGATGGTGATGGAAGCCATTGGTGGTCTGCGCGCATTTCTGGAAAGCCAGCTGTCCATGGGGTTGGTGAATTCCCCAATGCACAACGCCCGAATTCGGGTCAGCAGCGGCAACTACGTCGCGGCCCGCCCGGTGGGCGTGCTCGACGGTATCGATTTCGGTTACACCGGACGGGTCCGTCGGGTGGACGTGGCCGGAATCGAAAAACTGCTGGAGTTGGGGCACATCGTGCTGCTGCCGCCCATGGGGTATTCGCCCACCGGCGATGCCTTCAACCTGTCCTACGAAGATGTTGGCAGCCAGGTGGCGGCGGCCTTGCAGGCTGAAAAGCTGCTGGTGTTCATCGACGACGAGGGCTTGCTGGAAGAAGACGGTAGCCTGATTCGTGAACTCTCCGCCCGGCAGGCCTCGGAGCGCCTGTCCGTTGGTGCCGTGACCGGTCACGACGCGGCGCTATTGCGGGCCGCCTGCGACGCCTGTGTTAAAGGCGTTCGGCGGGCCCATATCATCAGCTACGTGAACGACGGGGCCCTGTTGGAAGAAATGTTCACCCGGGACGGTTCGGGCACGCTGGTCAGCGGCGATAATTACGAACAGATCCGGCAGGCCCGGGTTGAAGACATCGGCGGCATCCTGGAGCTGATCCAGCCCCTGGAAGAGCAGGGGGTACTGGTACGCCGGTCCCGGGAAATGCTGGAAACCGAGATCGATCGGTTTGTCGTTGCGGAGCGGGACGGCACCATCGTTGGCTGTGCGGCCCTGTACTATTATCCGGAAGAGCAAGCCGGGGAACTGTCCTGCTTCGCGGTGAATCCGTCCTACCGCCGGGCCGGCCGTGGCGACGATATCCTGGCCATGGTTGAAAAGCTGGCAAAGGCGCAGGGTATCCAGAACCTGTTTGTGCTGACCACGCAGACCGAACACTGGTTCCGGGAGCGGGGCTTTCAGATCTCGTCGGTACAGGCGCTGCCAGGCCCCAAGCTGGCGTCCTACAACGCCCAGCGCAAGTCAAAGGTCTTCGTTAAACCGCTCTGACAGCGCCTCAAGGGTCTGATGGCGCTCGCTGCGAGGGCGCTCGGACAAGTCCTCGACGGCCCGGTAAAAGGCCGGGAAATTATGATCTAGCTCTAGCAGCAGTTGACGGAATCCCGGCACGTACTGGTTGTACTGCCGGAACAGTGCCAGGTTGGCATTGTTTAGGCTCGTTGGGTTGGCACCGAATGGGCCGGTTTGCTGCCACTGTTCCGATAAGCGCAGGTAGGCCTGTGCCAGTTCGGATAACAGCTCATCTTTGCGTTGGCGCAGGGCCGCCACCGGCATCTGCCCTTGCTGCTGGTACAAGGCTTCGAGCTGCTGGCTGGTTGCCCGGACCAGACTCAGGGTCTGTTCCCGTTGCTGCAGGCGTTCCCGGGCGCGTTCGAACACCTCGGGATTGTCGTTTTGCCTGGACCAGAGTTTCAGGCCTTCCAGCTCCACCGCATTGGCAAAGCTTTCATTGAAGGTGGTGTCGCCACTGACGTACAGCACCTGGTGCGCCAGTTCATGGAAGATCAGCGCCACCATCCGGCCGTCGCTCAGATTGGTGAAGCCGGAATGCAGGGGATCGTCGAACCAGCCCAGGGTTGAATAGGCGGTCACCCCGCCAATGAAGGTGTCGAACTGGTCGTCGTTAAATTTGGCTTGCTCCCTCTTGGCGTCGTCCAGGCTGAAATAGCCCCGATAGGCCTGGCATCCGAGGACCAGATAGCACCAGCGGTGTGGTTCGAGTGAGAATTCCGGTACAGCGACCAGATTGACCACGACCCAGGGGCGATCAAGCGCGACGTACTCGGAATAGGCGTCACCGGTGGGCAGACTCAGGGTGTTGCGGGCAAATTGCCGGGCCTGTTGGCTGGTCTCCAGCTTCGCTTTCAGCTCCGCGGACGTGGTATCACGGGCGATCAGCTGGTCGACCGGTTCGCCCGCCATCATCAGTGAAACGTGGCCCGACACCGCCTGACTGTAATAGCCAATACTGGAACAACCGGAAACTCCGGCTATAAGTAGCAATAGGAAGTAGATCTGACTAAGCTGTTTCATGGATCAGGATGTTATATTGGTAACGGTAGCCGGTTGGAACCAGGCCGGTATATTACAGACATGGTTTCGATATTAGCAGGTAGCAGCAGGTGGCAATTGCCATCGTTTCCAGGGACGAAGGCCAGATGGGGCGGAAGCAATTGCTCTCTCGTTCTGGTTTTACGAATGATCAGGTAGTTAATGGATCCGAGAGAACGTCGCAGTAGCCCTCGTAAGCCCATCAAGCTGGCTGCCCAGATAGACCTGGGTAAGGGCGAAGCCTGGCCATGCCAGATCGCGGACTTCTGTGCCGAAGGTCTGTTTGTCCGCTATTCCGCCGAAACGTCCCGCAAACTCGACCGTGCCCTGGCCCAAGGTGATCCCGCCGAGTTGGTGGTCCGTTTCCGGAGCCTGGACGGTCGGAGCCGCCACGAGTTGCATGTCAGTATTGTCCGGCGCATTGATGGCGCCATGGGCGTTCACTTCACCCGCTCTGCGCCCGAGGCTGTTAACGCCATGTTGCAGCAGTGGGGTGGCTCCCGGGATCAGGATCGCGCCACGCTGAAGGCGCCTAATGACCGGGTCCAGTATGTCCTGCACCAGTCCGCCAAGGCCGTTATCCAGTTTATCGAACCCTTGATGGACGACTGTTTTGGCAAGATGGTCGAGGGCCTGAAACAAGCCGCTCAGCGCGCGCCCAACGACCAGCAGGCCAACGAATTCATGGATGCCTCGGGCCAGCTCCAGGGGCGTCAGCGGGTGATCTGGCACCAGATGGCGCGTACTCTGGAATCGCCGCTGAAACCGGCGCCTAAAGGTTTTCCGGGCTCCGAACTGTCGGTGGTGGACAAAGGCGAGTTCGAAGACTGGCTGACCATCCGGGTGATGGTGACCAAGGCCGACACCCAGTTTCGTAGCGACCTGCTGCAGCTGAAACTGCGACTCGACAAGCTCGGCATAGCCAATAGTACCGGCCACCACAATCCACTGGGGCCGTCCCTGGTCTGCGAGGCTTTTCACGGCGGGTTGAGCCAGCTGAAGGCGTCCCGTGAGGTCGAGAAAGTCTGCCTGAAGGTTTTTGAACAGACCGTACTTACGCAATTGGGGCCGCTGTACCAGGAACTCAACAACATCCTGATTCGTCACGGTGTGTTGCCGGACCTGGATCTGAGCAAATATCTGAGCGATCAGTCCGCCACCCAGACTGAGTCCGGCCCGACGCCGGCCGCTAAGGTTAAGCCGCAGCCCGCCGTTCAGGAACAGGAAAAGGCCCGGCCAGCTGGGAAAGACACCCGGCAGGCAAGTCCAAAAAGCGCCCGCAACCGGGCAAATGGCTCCGATGGTGAATTCCGAGGCTACGCCCAAGCGGCACAAACCGCCTTTGCTACGGTCCGCAATTTGCTGACCACGCTTACCGCCAGCCGGATCGCCCGCGGGGATCCGGAGCCCGTCCCCTTCCCGGTGAACGCCCGGCCGTTGTCCAGTGGCGAGTTGCAGCAGGAGCTGCAGCAGCTTCAGGTGGCGGCGATAGATGCCTCCGCTGCTGAAATTACTCTCAAGGAACGGGTGGTGGAGAAGGTTCGTGCCAGTGGCGATGGCAAGCTGGACGAGCAGCAGCAGGGCACCCTGGATGTGGTCGACCGGTTTTTCCGGTCGGTGGTGGAAAGCCCGAAGCTGAGCCAATATGCCCAGGAGCGTATCCGGCAGTTGGAAGTGCCGGTGCTCAAGGTGGTGATGCGCGATCCGGCCTTTTTTGATGATCTCGACAGCCCAGTGCGGGGCGTGATGAACCGGCTGGCACAGCTCGGAACCAAGGGCGGGCGCATCAATCCTGTGGTACAACGTAAGGTCGATGAGTTGATCCAGCGCATTGCCACCGAGTTCGAACAGGACACCGGGGTGTTCGAGCAGACTGTTCAGGAGCTCGATTCCCTCATTGATCGCCAGAACCTGGTGTACCGACGCAATGTTGAGCGGGTAGCTGCCGCCGCCGAAGGCGCGCAGAAAGTGGCGGAATCCAAGCAGGCGGTTGCCCAGGTGCTGGATGCAAAGCTTGGCGGACGCAAGGTGCCGAAGGCCGTGCTGAGCCTGCTGGATGGCGGCTGGCGCGACCTGCTGTCGCTGACCTGGATCCGCCAGGGTCCGGACAGTCCGCTTTGGCACGATTACCTGGCTGTGATCGATTCGCTGTTGTCGTTTTCTGCCGATCCGGACAGCACCTTGAACCTGCCAGAGTTACTGCGGGTGATTCAGGACGGTCTGTCGTCAATTTCCAGCAATCACATGCCGTCGTCGCAGATCCGTGATGAGCTGAAGCAATTTTTGGTGCGCAGCCCGGAAAAGGCGCCAGATCTGGTTGAGGTGCCGCCGGCGCAGCCCGAGCAGAAAACCGACAAGGTACTGTCGGAGCGTGAACAACGCAGCCTGCAGCGCTGGATCAACCGGGCTCAGAAATTGCGGACAGGGGATTGGTTGCGGGATCAGGATAACCCCGATGAGCCTCAGTACATTCGCCTGGTGTGGATTGCCCGCGGGTTTAGCCGGTTCGTGTTTGTGAATCATCAGGGTATGCGGGTGGTGGAGCTGGAGCTTGAGGCTTTGGCCCGCCACATGCGCAAGGGCATTATCGTGCCGGACAACCAGTACGAACGGCCGCTGGTGGATGAAAGCATCGATCGTATGGTTCGCAAGGTCTACGATCAGTTGTCCTGGGCCTCTACCCACGATGAGCTGACTGGGCTGTTGGGACGTCGCGAGTTCGAGCGCATGCTGGAGCAGCAGCTGGCCCGCCGCGAAGACGAGCGCACGCTGGTGCGCCTGGACTTGCGCCGGTTCCGCTTGCTCAACGATACCGCCGGCTATCAGGCCGGCGACGCAACCCTGAAGCAGGTTGCCGAACTGCTCAGCCGCGCGGTGGAAGACGGTATGCCGCTGGCGCGTCTGGGCGGGACTGAATTTGCCCTGCTGGTGCCGGCGGAGCATGCCCAGCAGACTGGCCGCGATCTTATAAAATCGGTGGAAGCGGCAAAGTTTGAGTTTGATGGCCGGACCTACCGGCTGTCGGCCAGTGCCGGGGTCGTTGCGGAGTTGCCGGGTCTGGTCAGCGCCGAGCGCTGGTTGCGGGCCTCCGAGCAGGCCTTGGCGGCAGCCAAACAAGACGGCCATGGAAAGGTCAGCGAATACACTCTGGACCCGGACGACCAGTCGCGCCAGGAACAGATCGCCGCCAAGGTGGCGGGGCTCAGCGATCTCAACGAAGAGCGTATGCTGTTGCGCTGCCAGAAAATCATTCCGTTGCACGCCCAGGCTGCCATGGCGCCCCAGTATGAAGTGTTGATCAGTATGTACGACGACACCGGGAACCTGATCACCGGCCGGGATTTCGTGCGGATGGCGGAACGCTATGATCGTATGCAGGCAGTGGATCGCTGGGTGGTCGGCCACATGCTGGACTGGTTACGCGAGCGGGCTCCGGATCCGCGTCATATGGGCGGCATCTGTATCAACCTGTCTGGGCATTCCCTGAACGACCAGTCCTTGCTGGAGTTCATCTACGAAAAACTGAGTGAGAAAGACGCGCCGATTGAGCGGCTATGGTTCGAGCTGACCGAAGCTTCTGCCATCAACGACGTTGAGGCCTTTGCTGATTTCATGCTGGAAATGAAGGAACTGGGGTGTCGCTTTTGCCTGGGTAATTTTGGTAGCGGTCCCAGCTCGTTCCAGTTTATGCGGTCATTGCCGGTGGATCTGATCAAGATCGACGGTTCGTTCACCAGTCAGCTCAGCACCAGTGAAACCGACCGCGCCATGGTTAAGTCCATGGTAGAAATGGCTCACTACATGAAGCGGGAAGTGATTGCCTCTCAGGTTGAATCCCGCGACATCCTCGATATGCTGACTGAGCTGGGCGTCGATTACGCTCAGGGCTTCGTGGTGGAAAAACCCCGATTGCTCACCAGTCTCACCTGATCTCCGGACCCTTTCTGTATGTCCAAGCGTCACCCGATTATTGCGGTTACCGGCTCCTCCGGCGCCGGCACGACCACCACCGGCCAGATTTTCAGCCGGATGTTCGCCAGTGAGGAACTGAATGCCGCGATGGTTAGCGGCGACAGTTTTCACCGCTACAACCGGGAGCAAATGGCCAGGCTGGCGGCCAAGGGCCAGTTTGGTGAGCGCAACCACTTCGCGCTGGCGGCCAACCACATCGATAAGCTGGAAGCGCTGTTCTACGACTACGGCCACACCGGCAATGGCCGCTACCGGCAGTACGTGCACGACGAGGATCGAGAACTGATGGCGGCGGGCCACAAGCCCGGTACCTTCACACCTTGGGGACCTTTGCCGGCGGAGAGCGATCTGTTGTTCTACGAGGGCCTGCACGGGGGTGTGGTCAGTGAAACCTACAACATCGCCCAGTACGTCGACCTGCTGATTGGGGTGGTACCCATTGTGAACCTGGAATGGATCCAGAAGATCCACCGGGACACCAACAAACGGGGTTACAGCCAGGAAGCGGTGGTAGAGACCATTATCAACCGGATGGACGATTACGTGCACGACATCGTGCCCCAGTTCTCCCACACCCATATCAACTTCCAGCGCATTCCCCTGGTCGACACCTCCAATCCGTTTGTGGTCAGGGATGTACCGACCGAAGACGAAAGCATGCTGGTGATCCGGTTCCGGGACCCCTCGGAGGTGGATTTCCCCTATCTGCTGCAGGTCATTGCCAACAGCAGCCTGTCCCGTCACGACACCCTGGTGATTCCGGGCACAAAAATGGCGCTGGCCATGGATCTGGTGGTGCGACCCATGGTCCAGCGCCTGATGGCGCGCAAGCCCTTTGCCTGAGGCCATTCAGGCGGTTAGTTTGCCATCCCGGTAATCGCGCAGGGCCTGTTCGATTTCCTCACTGGTGTTCATCACGAAGGGGCCGTATTGCACCACCGGCTCGCCAATGGGTTTGCCCGCAATCAACAGCAGTCGGGCCCCCGACGTTCCCGCAGTTAGCCGAATCTGGTTGCCGTTACCCAGGATATTGGCCGCGCTCAGGCGGAGCGGGGCATCGCCAAGGCTGGCCTCGCCCTCGTACAGGTATAGCAAGCCGTTGTGGGTTTCCGGCACCGGCAGAGTGACTTGTCCGCCCGGCTCCAGGTGCAGGTCAGCATAGATCGGCTGGGTGCTGCGGCCACTCTCGGCGCCTCGATGCACGGTGTCACCCAGCACCAGGGTGCCGGCAATCAGCTTGATCTGGCTGCCACCGACATTGATGCTTGGGATCTGCTCGGGCTGGATGTCGCGATAACCGGCATCGGTCATCTTTTCGGCCGCCGGCAGGTTAAGCCAGAGCTGAAACCCCCGCATGGTGCCTTCTTCCTGCTGAGGCATTTCCGAATGGATGATGCCGCGCCCGGCCGTCATCCACTGTACGCCGCCGTTGCGCAACTCGCCCCGGTTACCCAGGTGGTCCTGATGCAGCATATGGCCCTCAATCATATAGGTCACGGTCTCGAAGCCACGATGCGGGTGCGACGGAAAGCCAGCGATGTAGTCGGCTGCATCGGCCGAGCCAAACTCATCCAGCATCAAAAACGGATCCAGTCGAATAGTCGGCGTCTGTCCCAGGGAGCGCTTGATGCGAACGCCCGCGCCGTCGGATGTTTCGGCGCCCGCGATCACTTGCTTGAGAAGTCGATCTGTCATTCTTGCCTCCTTCTAAAAGGGCACTGGAACGCCGTCATCAGGCGGTGAGCGTTTCGATATTGCGCCGGGCCTGCTGCAGTGCGTTGGTTTTGCGGTCGTCGCCCATGTTCAGGCCTTCGGCGTACACGAAATGCAGGTCTTTCAGGCCAAGGAAGCCCAGGAAAGAACGCAGGAACGGGGTCTGCGAGTCGTTCGGGGTGCCGGCGTAAATGCCACCACGTGCCGCCAAAATGTAAACCGGACGGTCTTCCAGAAGGCCCACCGGGCCATTTTCAGTGTAGCGGAAACTGATGCCGGCCCGGGCGATGTGGTCGAAGTAGGCCTTGAGCACGGACGGAATGCCGAAGTTGTACATCGGCACGCCGATGACGATGATGTCGGCTTGTTTTACCTCTTCGATCAGTGAATCTGAATAATCCACCACGCGCTGCTGCTGGCCATCACGGTCGTCTGTGCTGGTCAGAAAGGCGCCAAAGCGGTCGGCGTCCAGGTGCGGCACCGGCTCTGCAGCCAGGTCACGCTGCTGAATCTTGAGGTCGCCGTGGCTTGCCTGCAATTGATCGATAGTGCGTTTCACCAGCTGGGATGATTGGCCATCTTGGCCAAAAATGCTTGCGGTGATGACGAGTACGTTTTTCATGTTCAATGCCTCCGAAGTTGTTCGCTAAGATGGAGGTATTGAACTGCACTGGCGGCAACGATGAAATCGGAGAATCTTGGAAGGTTTGTTCAAAATTTTTGACTAAACGCTAGAGCCCGGATTTGGGCGGGCTCTAGCGGGCACTGACAGGCGTTACTCGACGTTGCGGGAGTAAAAGATTTCCAGCATCTCCCGACGCAGGCGGTCTTCGATGGACTTGGCTTCACCGGGGCCAAGGTCGCTGGCGTTAACGCCAAACACGTAGTTATCCAGATCGAAGTTCTTGAGCATCATCTTGGTGTGGAACAGGTTCTCCTGGTACACGTTGACGTCGATCATCTGGTAGGCGGCCTGGGTGTCCTCGGTCAGGTAGTTCTGGATCGAGTTGATGTCGTGATCGATGTAATGCTTGGTGCCATCCACGTCACGGGTAAAGCCGCGCACCCGGTAATCCACGGTCACCACATCCGAATCAAAGCTGTGGATCAGGTAGTTCAATACCTTCAGCGGTGAAATCAGGCCGCAGGTGGACACGTCGATGTCGGCCCGGAAGGTGCTGACGCCGTCGTGGGGGTGACTCTCCGGATAGGTGTGCACCGTCACGTGGCTCTTGTCCAGGTGCGCCACGATGGTGTCGGGCAGTGGTCCCGGCGACTCCTCGTTATCCGGCTCCTCGCCGTCGGTCAGTTCATGCTCGGCAATCAGCATAGTGACCGAGGCGCCGTGGGGCTCGTAATCCTGACGGGCGATGTTGAGCACGTTGGCGCCGATGATCTTAACGACATCGGTCAGGATCTGGGTCAGTCGCTCGGCGTTGTACATCTCGTCGATGTAATCGATGTACGCCTCGCGCTGCTCTTCGGTCTGCGCATAACAGATGTCGTAAATGTTAAAGCTCAGGGATTTGGTCAGGTTGTTGAAACCGTGCAGCTGGAGTTTAGATTCCATGCTCAGCCCCTCCGTATCGTGGAGATGAATGACTGCAGACGTGGTTTACACGTTCTGCGGAGGCCGCCACCGATTACTGACCCGGTTGTTCACCTTTTGCGCAGACCGGCGGAGAGGGTGCGTATTATGCACACCGAGGGTGACGTTGAATAGTACAGGCACTGGATTTCCCTATCCGTGATTGTCCCTGTTACCGGGCGCGCCAGGAGGATTGGTTGGGTGCCGGTGCGCGCGTGATTATGAGGCGATTACGCCGGGGTTAACCGGCGTCGCGGATTTCGTGGCTGTGGCTGATTTCAACACCGGCCTGCTCAAGCATGATGGACGCTGAACAGTACTTCTCGGCGGACAGACTGACCGCGCGCTTGACCTGGTTTTCCTTCAGGTTGTGACCGGTTACAACGAAGTGCAGGTGAATCTTGGTGAACACTGCGGGCACGGCGTCAGCACGCTCGGCTTCAAGTTCGGCATGACAGGCGGTGACCTCTTGCCGACTCTTCTTGAGGATACTCATGACATCGAACGAGGAGCAGCCGCCCAGTCCCATCAGCAGCATTTCCATGGGTCGCGGCCCCAGGTTTTCGCCACCGTGATCGGGCGGGCCATCGAGTTGTACGCTGTGACCACTGCCACTGGTGACCTTGAAGCTGGCGTTGCCGGTCCAGTCAACGGTTGCTTTCATGGGGATATTCTCCGTTTCTGTCTGATCAGTGCCGAAACCGTCGGCGCCTTGTGAAAAATAGTTGGCAGGATGCTAGCACAGTCACCTCCCCACGGCAGCTGAACGGGCTGTTACCTGGTTCACCTTGTGGAGCTGTTCCGGTTGCCCAAATCAGGCCTTCTTGCTATAAGTTGCGGTGTTTTTGAATGAAAAAGAACGAACCCGCAGGGAAAGCTGGGTGCATAACAATCATAGGGACCCGCCAGTATTTAGGAGGCACGACTCGCACTATGGCCACTATCGTCAAGCCGGTTGAGCAGAAAACCAAACATCTCGATTATTTCCTTTCGCAGTGCCATCGACGCCGTTACCCGGCCAAGAGCACCATTATTTATGCCGGCGACAAGAGTGATTCGCTGTTTTACATTGTTAAAGGTTCGGTCACGGTCATCATCGAAGATGACGACGGCCGGGAAATGATCATGGCCTACCTGAACGCCGGAGACTTTTTCGGTGAGATGGGCCTGTTCGACAACATGGACTCCCGTAGCGCTTGGGTTAAGGCCAAAACCGAGTGTGAAGTGGCGGAGATCTCCTACACCAAATTCCGGGAAATCGCCCAGCAGGACCCCCGCGTGCTGTACTTTATTGGCGAACAGATGGCCTCACGTCTGCGCCAGACCACTCGCAAGGTCGGCGATCTGGCGTTCCTGGACGTCACCGGACGGGTTGCCCGCACTCTGCTGGATCTGTGTAAGGAACCGGATGCCATGACGCATCCCGATGGCATGCAGATCAAAATCACCCGGCAGGAAATCGGCCGTATTGTCGGCTGTTCCCGTGAGATGGTTGGCCGGGTTCTGAAAACCCTGGAGGATCAGGGTCTGGTTCGGGTGAAGGGCAAGACCATGGTGGTTTACGGGACGCGATGAGCTAGCTAATCCGTTCCTCCGCCAGAAAAAGACCGCTGATCTCAGCGGTCTTTTTTTTGTCCGCTGGCGGACACAGGGAGAGGATGAATTCACGAACCTCCTCGCCGTTGGTCTCATTTAACATCTCGTGGCGGCCGCCCTCGAACAGTCTCAGGCTGACCCGCTCAACACCGGCGTCGCGGATGGCCTGGAAATGACGGGTAATGCCTTTGCCCCTTTCTCCCACCGGATCGTCGGTGCCGGCAAACAGGTGCACCGGCAGGTCCTTGCGCCACCGCGTGGGGTTGATGGTCAGCATGCCCCGGATAAAGTCGTGCCAAAGTCCGGTCTTGCAGGCAAAGCCGCACAGTGGGTCGGCAACGTAGGCGTCCACCTGGGCCGGGTCTCGGCTTAACCAGTCGCAGTCGGTTCGGTTGGGTCGGAACAGGCGGTTGAATTTGCCGAAGGTCATTCGGGCGATGAGGGGGCTGGTGTGCCGGCCGCCGTAGAGTCGGCTCAGGCCGCTAATGATCAGCCGGGACATCAGCAGGTGGGGCCGGTGAATCCGATTGGTGGCGCTCAGGATCAGCACATCCAACGCTTCCGGATGCTGTTGGGCACAGCTCTGGGCAATGAAAGAGCCCATGCTGTGACCCAGCAATAACACCGGCAGCCCCGGAAACAGAGCCCGGCTGTGGCAAAGCACCCGGAGCAGGTCGTCGGTGACCTTGGCCCAGCCGTGGCTGTCGCTGTAGTGTCCGCGGTCCTGTTCTGGCGTGGCCGCGCCGTGTCCGCGATGATCGTAGGTGACGACGGCGATACTTCTACCGTTCAGCCACCGGGCGAACTCGGAGTAACGCCCGGCGTGCTCGGCCATGCCATGGGCAATGACGAGTACGGAATTCGGCGTTGCTGGCTGGAATACGGTGCCGCGGATGCTGTGCTCATCCTGGCTGGTCAGTGTGAACGGGTGTTCTTGCATGGGTTGTCCCTGAATCGTCCGATGCCGGGCGTTCCCATTCCGGCGGTTTCCAAAGGTGTCTGAGTCGAGACCATAATCCGCCGGGCCGTGCCATGTCGCGGAACAGGTCCACGTATTCGTGTGTCCACAGCACCAGTAAGTTATTAGACGGCGCCGGGCGGGTTATGCCGTACTCGGGCGGATCCTGGGCATTTTCGTCCACGAAGGAGCCAAACAGCCGATCCCAAATGATCAGGACACCGCCGTAGTTGCGATCAATGTAGCCGGGGTTGCGGCCGTGGTGTACCCGGTGGTGGCTGGGGGTGTTGAATACCCACTCAATCCAGCGCGGCAGACGGCCAATCAGTGTGGTGTGGATAAAGAACTGGTACACCAGTGACAGCGCGTAGGCGATGCCGATCCAGACCGGGTTGAAGCCCAGCAGCGCCAGCGGCAGGTAGAACAGCCAGTTGCCGTTAACGATGTTGGTGGCGTTCTGGCGCATGGCGGTGGAGAAGTTCATCCGCTCGGAGGAGTGGTGTACCACGTGAGCAGCCCAGAACCAGCGCATCCGATGGCTGGCCCGATGCATCCAGTAAAAGCAGAATTCCACACCCAGGAAGGTGAGAAAGGCCGTTAGCCAGGTGAGTTCCAGTTCAAAAAACCGGTAGTGGTAGCAAAGGGCAAACACCGGGAACGCAATAATGCCGGCAAACAGCAGCTCCGTGGTCTGGTAGCCGGCGCCGAGGGCAAAATTTCGGATTGCCTCCCGGGTGTCCATCAGGGCCGGGTTGTGACGGATTCGAAGGTATTCCCACATCGCCACAGCGATAAATACCGGGGTGGCGATAACAAAAATGAGCTGGCGTTCGTCCAGCGCGAGCCAAGGCGAAACAGCGTCCCATAGGGGGCGGAGTCCGCTGTCCTCAAGCACCGACAACAGCATGTCAGTCAGGTCCATATCAGGCCTACCAGTTTAATTATTGATCTGATTCTATTCTGGCATGGCTTCGGTGCCCGCGCGGTGTCGGTTTCCGACACCTGCGCTAGCGATTTCCGACATCGCAGGGGCGCTTTCAGTTCGCCTTGCGGTGTTGCTCGTACAGCTCCGAGAGCGGCTGGATCTGGTCCTGCCACTGGTCAAGCCAGGCCTTGATGTCCTTCGGGATCTTGCCCGGCTTGGGCCAGGGCACCGGGTACTCGGCGGGCTGGAACATGGGTGCGAAAATGGCCGCTGCGGTCAGGTCGGCCCGGCTAAAGCTGTCTCCCACCAGATAGGGCTGGGCGCGGTACGCCTCGGCCAGATCAGTCAGCAGGGTTTCCATGACCTTGCGCGACTGCTCTGAGGTTTTTTCGTTGATTTTCATCCATTTCCGCATGGTTTCATCAACCCGGCTGAACACCAGGCTCAGCAGCCAGCGGTTGTAGAATGGGGTGCCTGCGGCCAGCATGGGTATCACCACCTTGGGGCGTTGCAGGAAGTGGTGGTAAGCGTAGCACCTCACGGCCGGGCCGGCTTCTTCATCCAGGCGTCGCTCCCAGGCCAGGGCCTGTTCCCGCTGCTCGGGATTGGCCGGGGTGAGGGGACGTTCCGGGAAGGTTTCGTCGAGGTAGTCCAGGATCTGGGCCGAGCCCTGCACGCACTGACCATCGTGATCCAGTACCGGAACCGAGGTGCGCTTGCCTCCGGTGAGTTGCTGGACAGTCTTGATGTGTTGCCCTGGCAGCAGAGTCACGGTCTCATAATTGAGGCCTTTGTAGTCCAGGGCCCACCGGATCTTCTCGCAGTAGTGGGAAATGGCGAACTGATAGAGCTTGAGAGCCATGAAAAATCTCCTTGTTGTAGGTGCCCAGCATAGTCCTGAATTGCCTGCAGAAGAAGCCTGCGGGCAGGAGTGTGCGGCCGCCGGTGGTCATGGCCGTGCCAGCGGCTTACACTGTCGCGCCAGGATCACAGAAACAAAGGACGTTGACCATGTATCCACTCCATGCACGGCTAGTGCCTGTCGTCGCCACCGCCGGTCTGTTGGTGTCGGCCTGCACCTCCTCGCCTTTGGACCCCGAATCCAGAGAACCGAGCGTTGTCAGCCAGTATGCCTGCGGCCAGCTGCACATTCGTGTGACCGACGATCCCGATCGTGGGCTTCTCGGCATTGATTACCGCGACAAACGACTACTCCTGAAACCTGACAACAGCGCTTCACGAGAGACCTTCGTGGCCCCGGGTGATACCACGACCCGATTCCGGCGCCAGGGCGAACAGGCCGAACTGACCATTCGCGGCGAAACCTTTCCCGAGTGCCTGCCGCCGGGTGCGCTGGAGCGGCCCTTCACCGCCCGGGGCAGTGACCCGATTTGGCAGGCCCATGTGTCGAGTGCGGAGCTGGTGCTGAGTCCGCCCTACGAAGATCAACAGTCGCTCAGGCTGCCGAGTGAGTTGGTTACCGCCAACCGGCACGGGCGGGAGTTCGTGGCCGAAGCCAGTGGTACCCGGGCGACACTGACGGTGGCGAATCAACTATGCCAGGACCCGGTAACCGGAGCCCAGTATCCGAAT
Source organism: Marinobacter sediminum (assembly GCF_016820575.1). Classification (GTDB taxonomy): domain Bacteria; phylum Pseudomonadota; class Gammaproteobacteria; order Pseudomonadales; family Oleiphilaceae; genus Marinobacter; species Marinobacter sediminum. The sequence continues at coordinate 1,006,288 of NZ_JAEMQH010000001.1, forward strand.
CAGGTTCGACTCACCATAAATGGCCAGAGTTACCAGGGGTGCGGCGGTAATCCACTGCGCCTGATTCGGGGTGCCGAATGGGTGGTGGATGATCTGGCTGCCGAAGGGATTATCGATCGGTCACGGCTGACCCTGCGGTTCATGGACGACAACCGGATTGCCGGCCAGGCTTCGTGCAATCGCTACACCGGCCGGTATCAGCTCACCGATGAAGGCGGTATTGATGTCAGTGAGCTGGCGACGACGCGAATGGCCTGCGCACCCGCACTCATGGCCCAGGAAGCCCGTTTCATTGAGGCTTTGGAGCGGGCATCCAGGGTGCGGATCGGGCCTCATGGCGAGCTTCTGCTGTTAACCTCAGAGGCTGGGTTACTGTCGGCTTTTCAGTCGGACCACGACACGTTGTAACGCGCCAGAATCTCATCAAGGCGCCCACTTTGCTTGAGCTTACGAACGCCCGCGGTTAACAGGGTGGCGAACTCTTCAGATTGGGGGTGGACTTTCGAGAAGGCAATGTAAACGGGCAAGCGTTCCAGTTTGACGACCATGCGCACACTGTCTTGCTTGCCCAGTTGCTTGAGCGTCCACTGCATAACGTCCAGATCTTCAGGGAGCACGTCTGAACGCTCGTGCTCCAACAGTTCTATGGCCCGATCCAGTGGCGAGGGGCCGGATAAAATCCAGACTCGTTCGGGATTATCTCCGTGTTTTGCAATGTAGGCATCAAGCTCTGAGGAGTAGGAGTAGCTATTGATGGTCACCAGGGTCTGCTGGCTCAGCGATTCTATGCCCTGGTAGGTCCAGTCACTTTCAACGTGGGTAAAAAGGGCAGTGCGCGCGTAGCCGATGGCTTCCTCGGGATACACGAAACCCGTTGAATCCTGAGTGAAAGCACCGACTACCGCATCAATATAGCCTTTGTCGGCCAGTTCCAGTGCCCGCGCCCAACTGGTGTTGATGTACTCGACCTCCAGGCGGGCCAGGGCAAAAGCCTCCCTCGCGATCTCGATTATATACCCCTCGCGCTCGGAGCCTGCCGTACAGTTGTGCGGACACCAGGGATCGGCGGCAATGGTGATTGTGCGTTGTTCTTCAGGCGGCTGGTTTTCGCTAGGGACAGGGGCGCCAAAGGTGGTGGTTTGTACTGCAACAGGGGGAGAGTCTTCTGGTGGCGAGCACGCCGTCAGGCAGGTAAAGCAAATCAGGAGCAAAGCTCTCAGCATCGTATTAGGCCAAATGCCGTTAAAAAGAAAACGGCTTAACTTCAAGCTTAGACGGTACTGAGAGCGTTGTAACCCCGGTGGGCCCTAATTGGCCCGGTTGTCCCTCTCGCTGGAGGCTTCAGTAGGGACCAGTGCCCGAGTCAGGTCTTTCATGGTCAGCGCGCCGACCTGCTGACCGTCGCGCACCACCCGGAAGGTCAGGGAGGTGTCACCCTTGGATCGGGACAGCACCGTCTCCAGGTTGTCCTTTTCCGTGATGTCGCCGGCGTACTCGATATCGTCCCGGTCCGGCTGGGTCATGATCGAGCGTACCCGGAGCACCCGGGCGCGGTTGATGTCGCTGATGAAATCGATGATGTACGGGTCATTCGGATTCAGCAGAATGTCCTGGGGATCGCCCTGCTGGATCACCTCGCCGTCTTTCAGGATGACCAGGTGATCGGCCAGTTTCAGCGCCTCGTCAAGGTCGTGGGTGATGAAAACGATGGTTTTCTTCAGCTCTTCCTGAAGCTCCAGAAGCAAGTCCTGCATGTCGGAGCGAATCAGCGGATCCAGCGCCGAGAAGGCTTCGTCCATCAGCATGACTGGGGCGTTGGAGACCAGCGCACGGGCAATGCCCACGCGCTGCTGCATGCCGCCGGACAACTGGTGAGGGTACTGGTTTTCGTTGCCTTCCAAACCAACCCGGGCCAGCCACTTGCGGGCTTCCGCCTCGTAGTCCTCGGTTTTCTGGCCGCGCACATCCATCGCCATGCCCGCGTTCTCCAGCACCGTTCGATGCGGCAGCAGGGCAAACTTCTGGAACACCATCGACATGCGCTCGCGCCGGAGCTTGCGCAGCTGGGTTTCGTCGTACTGCATGACGTCTTCGTCGCCAAAACGAATCTCACCGGCGGTCGGTTCGATCAGCCGGTTAAGGTGCCGAATCAGGGTCGATTTGCCGGAGCCGGACAGCCCCATGATCACGGTAATTTCGCCATCGCGCATATCAACGTTGATGTCGCGCAGGCCCAGCACATGGTTCTGCTTTTCAAGCAAATCGGACTTGTTCATTCCGCGGCGTACGTATTCCAGCCCGACATCCGGTGTCGGGCCAAATATCTTGTACAGATTCTTGATGGAAATTTTGATGTCTTTGTCCACGTCTCTGTCCTCAGTGCTTTTGGGAGGCATTGATGCGTGCCAGAGAAGCTTTGGTGACCCGGTCGAGGATCACGGCCAGAATCACGATACCGAGGCCGGATACCAGGCCAACGCCCAGTTCCAGGTTTCGGATGCCGCGCAGAACCAGTACGCCCAGACCTGGTGCAGACACCAGGGAGGCGATCACGACCATGGCCAGGCTCATCATGATGGTCTGGTTTACACCCGCCATGATGTTGGGCAGCGCGAGCGGGATCTGGACCTTGAACAGCTTCTGTCGAGGCGTCATGCCGAAGGCATCGGCAGCCTCAATCACGTCTTTATCCACCAGCCGGATGCCGAGATTGGTCAACCGGATGACCGGAACGATGGCGTACAGGATGATGGCGATGCCGTACAGCTTGGACTCGGTCACGCTGAACAGGAAGATCAGCGGGATCAGGTACACGAACGGCGGCAGCGTCTGCAACATGTCCAGCACTGGGATGGTCATGCGTTGCATCATGTCACTTCGGGACATGGCGATGCCAATGGGTACCCCTAACAGGACGCAGAGGAAGGCGCAGACAAAGATGATGGCCAGGGTCTGCATCGCGTAAGTGTAGTAATCGATGAACGCCAGGGTAACGAAGCTGGCGGCGACAAAGCCCACCAGTTTCCAGGATTTGCTCACCACGAACACCACCGCCAGCAACAACGGGATGACGATCCACCAGGGTGCACTGAGCATGGCATACAGGGTGCCATCCAGAGCCCAGCTCAGCGGTTGGGTGATGGGGTCAAGGACCACGCTCATGCTGTCCTTGACGGCCAGGAAGCCTTCTTCCAGGCCCTTGGTCAGCTCCCGGGATTGAGGGAAAGCCGGGCAGGCTTTGTTCAGGGCATCCATGGACGGGAAGGGAAGATCCCACAAAGAAGTCTCGGCGGGCTCCCCGCCTTTGGCTTTTGACAGCAGCTGTGCCATGGACATCGGGGCGTCACTCTTGCCCTCTGAGCACCAGTCATCCAGACCGAGTGAACTAAAAACAGCGTCGTAAGTTGCCATGATTTGTCAGGTTCCTGCGCGTATCTCCGCCAGGTCAACGGACATCGGGTTAGTGAATGGAAAACTGGCAGGGCCGGTGCGGGCCCTGCCAGATACGGGAGGCGTTACTCGCCCAGGATCGCCGCGAGGCGCTCACGAGCCGAGTCGTTCAACCAGTTTTTCCAGGTGTCGGTGTTGTTGCTCAGGAAGTACACGGCGGCCTCTTCGGCAGACGCGTTGTTGTCGCTCTTCCAGGCCAGCACCTGGCTCATGGTGGCGGTTTCGAAGGTCATCTTGCTCAGCATCTCGGCAACTTCCGGTTCGCGCTCCTGGAAGCTGGTGGTGACTGCGGTCAACACAGGCGCCGCCGGGAAATCGGAAACGCGCGGGTTGTCGATGTCCTTGTTGCCATTGGCAGCGTGAGCCTCGGCGTCATACTCGCCCAGGTCGATGCGAGTCATGTCGAACTTGCCCAGCGGTACAGTCGGGCCCCAGTAATAACCGAACCAGGGTTCTTCGTTCTGCACTGCCGAGGCCATGGACGAGGCCAGGGTTTCACCGGAGCCGTGATTGAACACTTCAATACCGGAGGCTTCCAGGTTCAGGGCGCGAATCAGGTTGTCGTTGACAATCCGGCAGCCCCAGCCGTCCGGGCAGTTGTTAAAGCGAGCTTCAACCAGTTCGGGGTTGGCCATGATGCCTTCGATGGTCTTCAGCTCAGGATGCTTGTCGACCACGTAGGTTGGCAGCCACCAACCTTCCACGCCGCCGGGAGACAGCACTTCGCCGAGCCGGACAATCTTGCCTTCGCTTTCAAGGCGATCGAAGACCTCGCCAGTGGAGTTGACCCACAACTCAGTCACAATGTCCGGCTCACCGTTTTCAGCGACCGAGGTGATTGCCGGAACAGTATCGGAGGGAACAACGGCGACGTCACAGCCATAGCCTTGTTCCATGACGAACTTGGCAACGTTGGTGACCACTGAGGCAGATGCCCAGTTCATTTCGGTGATGGATACCTGGCCGCACTCGTCAGCCTGGGCAAACGCCGGAGCGGCGGCCGCGCACATCAGCGCAGCAGACATAATCTTGCGCATAGTCACTTCTCCTTATCGGGGTTGGCAGAATACTTGCTGTTTCATTAAGGATAGTTCACGAAATACGGTCTGGTGGCCGTAACGGATCGAAGCGGAAGTGGGTTTTGCGATCTTGGTTATATCAAACAAAATCAGAGCGTCTCAGACATTACACGATGTTTAGGATAAGGGTCCTGGGCAGAGTTACAAGTTTGGCCCGAAAAACATGACTATTCTGTATGCATGTGTTGTGGGTTCAATTGCGCCTTCTGTCACTGCGCTGTAGCACTTTCCGGCTAGGCTTTCGCCGGATGAGGGAGTGCACCATGACCGAATTACGAATGCTGACACCGCACACAACCATTGCTGCAGAGCAAGCCAACCGGGACCGTCGCCAGCGCCGGCTGCTGCGGTCGTTTTTGCCCGAAATGGTGCAACTGGAGCGCTTGCTGGCGGAGGCTCCGGCGTCGGTGACCACCCGGATTCTGGATCGCATACCGGTGGCGGAAATGTCGTTGCCCATCTATCGGGTGGATCTGGGCTCCGAGCGACCAGATGCGCCATCGATGGTGTTGGTTGGCGGAGTGCACGGCTTGGAGCGCATCGGTACTCAGGTGGTCATGGCCTGGCTGGAATCCGTGCTGGCCCGGCGGCGTTGGGATGACAGTTTGCGAAAGTTGCTGCAGACCGTACGGGTGACCATTCTGCCCATTCTCAATCCCGGAGGCATGTTCCTGAATCAGCGCAGCAACCCGGGTGGCGTGGACCTGATGCGCAATGCGCCTATTGTGGCCCAGGAGCGCAGTGCCTTCATGCTGGGCGGTCAGCGATTGTCCACCCGGTTACCCTGGTACATCGGAGACCCGGAGCAGGGTATGGAAGCGGAGAACCTGGCGCTTGAGTCGGTGATCAACGATGTGGTTCCCGGTCGGCCGTTCAGTGTGGCGCTGGATTGCCACTCCGGCTTTGGCTGGAAGGACCAGATCTGGTTTCCCTATGCCTACCGCCGGCGCCCGATGCGGCGTATCGCCTCGGTGATGGCGCTGAAGCTGATCTGGGAGCAGGCGTACCCGAACCATGATTACCAGTTTGAGCCCCAGTCGAACCATTACCTGACCCATGGCGATCTTTGGGACTATTTCTACAAGCAGGTGAACCGCGCCAATGAGGGAGTGTTTTTGCCACTGACACTGGAGATGGGTTCCTGGCGCTGGATTCGGAAGCGGCCGCGCCAGCTGCTGCGGCTGGATGGCCTGTTTAATCCACAGGCTCCGCACCGGCACAAGCGGGTGCTGCGAACCCACCTGGCCTGGATGGATTTCCTGCTGAGCGCCGCCGCAGCTCACGAAAACTGGTTGCCGGGCCGGAACGAGGAGTCCATGCTGAAGGAAGCGGCGATTATGCACTGGTATCGGGACGCTCAATAGCATGGACTGGATTCTGTTGCGGGGTCTGACCCGTGAGCAGGCCCACTGGGGTGACTTTCCACAGCGCCTGCAGTTGGTATTTCCGGAACACCGTTTTCACCCGGTCGACCTACCCGGCACCGGTGTGCATTGTCGCGATGACAGTCCGGACACCATTGTCGGTATTCGCGAGACGGTGCGCCGGCAGGTCGCGCACATCCCAAAGCCCTTCAGCATTTTGGCGCTGTCCATGGGCGGCATGGTGGCTCTGGACTGGGCCCAGCACGCGCCGGAGGGTGAAATCCAGAATCTGGTGCTGATCAATACCAGTTCCGGCTTCAGTCCGTTTTGGCAACGCATGCGCCCGGGAGCTTGGCCAAAACTGATCCGGCTGTTGGCCCGTCGCGAGCTGTTTGACCGGGAGCGTGACCTGCTCCGACTGACCTCCAATCGTGTGCCGCCGCTGGCACTGGTCAAACAGTGGTATCGCATCCAGCGCCAGCGTCCGGTCAGTGCCCGAAACGCGGTTCGACAAATGGCCGCCGCCGCCCGATTCAAGCCAGCGCCCAAACGACCCATGCCCGAAGCGCTGCTGCTGGCCAGCCGGGGTGACCGGCTGGTGCACTGGAAGTGTAGTGCGGCCCTGGAACAGCGCTGGCAGTGGACACTGAAACTGCATCCGGAGGCCGGCCACGATCTGGTCATCGACGACTCGGACTGGATTATCCGACAGTTGTTGGAGTGGTTGGTTCGCTAACATTGGTTGCTTGACGCAACTCTCTGTTCGGGGCAGGCTCAGCGTTTGTCTGCCGGTGGCAGTCACCCACAAACGTCCGGAACGGAGCCAACAACAATGAAAATCTTTGAGACCAAAACCGCCCCGAATCCTCGCCGCGTACGCATGTTCATGGCCGAGAAAGGCTTGCTCGACAAGGCCGAGTTTGTCGAGATTGATCTGCGGAAAGGTGAGAACCTGACCCCGGAATACGTCGCCAAGAATCCGATGAAAAAAGTACCGGTCATGGAGCTGGATGATGGCACCTGCATTGCCGAAACCATGGCTATCTGCCGCTACTTCGAGGAAAGTTATCCGGACACCCCAAGCCTGCTGGGTGATACTCCGCTCGAGAAAGCACAGCTGGAACAGTGGATGCGGTGGATCGAGTTGTTTTTCTTCATGCCCACGGGCATGTGTTTTCAGCACACCAGCGGTTACTTCAAGGATCGCATGAATCCGATCAAGGAGTGGGGCGAGGAGTGCGGTCAACAGGTTGAGAAGTTCCTGCACTTCCTGAACAAGCAGCTTGAGGGCAAGGAGTACATCTGTCTTGATCGCTTCACCGCAGCGGACATCAATGCCTTTACCACCATCGCCTTTGCCCGGGTGATCAACATCCGTATCAAGCCGGAGCAAACCAACCTTCAGGCCTGGTTTGATCGCATCAAGGCGCGGCCATCGGCCCAGGTTTAACGCGCGGTTTTTGGTATCAAGCCCCCGTTCATCCCAATCAGGAGAGTGCTTTGATTGATTTATACACGTCGCCGACGCCCAATGGCCACAAGGTATCTGTTTTGCTGGAAGAGATGGGGGTTGAGTACAACCTGATCCCGGTCGACCTGTCCAAGGGTGCACAGAAAACCCCGGAGTTTCTGGCGATGAATCCCAATGGCCGTATCCCGGTCATCGTGGATCGCGACAACGACGATTTTGTGGTGTTCGAGTCCGGTGCGATCATGGTTTACCTGGCTGAGAAATATGGCCGGTTCTACCCCGCCGACCCCAAGGTGCGTTCACGGGCACTCCAATGGCTGATGTTCCAGATGGGCGGCGTGGGGCCTATGATGGGTCAGGCCAATGTGTTCTACCGCTATTTCCCGGAGAAGATTCAGCCTGCTATTGATCGCTACCAGCACGAGTGTCGGCGTTTGTTTGAAGTGCTGAATACCCGCCTGGAACAATCCCGCTACCTGGCCGGCGACGAGATCACCATTGCTGATTTCGCCAATTGGGCATGGGTGCGTACCCATAACTGGTCTGGCGCCTCGGTGGAGGGCCTGGAGCATCTGATGCGCTGGGTCAACGAGCTCTATGAGCGACCCGGTTGTGCGGCCGGCATTCGCAAGCCGGAGCGCCCGGGAAGTTCGGACGATCTGGTCAAGAGTGCTCAGACCATGGTAACTCGCTGAGCATCGGGTAAGATCACAGCCTTGATGACAACCGACAGGAGACCGGCATGACCGCCTCGGCACAACTGACCTGTGCATTGGAAAAGATTGATGGCGCCAACCGCGCCGACCCAAACCGGGAAACCGTCGATGGCGAGTCGTTGCCGCGGGAGTACGCCTACAGCCAGCACATGACCCGCTGGTTGTTCGCGCTGGAATCGGAACCTTCCGAACGGATGCAGATTGCCTGCCGGGCCCAGCACATCGAGCGCTGGACCATTCCGCGCACGGAATACCCGGAAGGGCGCAAGGCCTACTACCAGTGGCGCCAGGCCTGTGGTCGCATGCACGGGCGCCGGGCTGCCGAGATCATGGCCGAGTGTGGCTTTGAAGCGGCCGAGTGCGAGAAGGTGGAAACCATTCTGACCAAGCGCGAGCTGCGCCAGGATGCCGATACCCAGTTGTTGGAAGATGTTGCCTGCATGGTGTTTCTGGAGCGCTACTTTGCTGATTTCTATGAAGAGAAAGCGGACTACGACCGCGAGAAGTGGCTGAGAATCGTGCGCCGGACCTGGGGCAAGATGTCGCCCCGGGGCCATGAGGCGGCGTTGAAACTGGCGGAGGGGATGCCGGTCCACCTGCTGGCGTTGTTGCAGGAGGCGCTGGCTGAGCCTGGCGAATAAACTTTGGCGGGCAGGCAAGCGGAGGCGGCCTGCCAAAATACGCTGTTAATACGTCCCTGTACGCTCGGCTCCGCCATCCATGGCTCCGCACGATTTTGGCAGGCCGCCTCCGCTTGCCTGGTCCGAGGTTGGAGTTAATCGTTCGGGAAGAACAGCTCTTTAAGCTTTTGCCCCGGCTCCTCCGCTCGCATGAAAGATTCCCCGACCAAGAACCCGTAAATCCCACGCCCGGTCATGGCCTCCACATCGGTGCGGGTCATGATGCCACTCTCAGTGATGCTCAGGCGATCCTTGCCAATGCGCTCGTGCAGATCGAAAGTGGTATCCAGCGAGACCTCAAAGGTGTGCAGGTTGCGGTTGTTGATGCCGACCAGCGGGGTCTTCAGGGTCAGCGCGTCGTCCAGCTCTTCCCCGTTGTGCACTTCCACCAGCACGTCCAAGCCGATCTCGTGGGCGATGCCTTCCAGCTCCTGCATCTGGTCCTTGGTCAGGCAGGCCGCGATCAGCAGGATGCAGTCGGCGCCCATGGCGCGGCTTTCGTACACCTGGTAGGGCGCCACCATGAAATCCTTGCGGATTACGGGCAGGCTGCAGGCGTTGCGGGCGGCGACCAGATAATCTTCGTGGCCCTGGAAAAAGTCCCTGTCGGTGAGTACCGACAGGCAGGCTGCGCCGCCTTTCTCGTAACTTTCGGCGATCACTTCCGGCTCGAACGGGTCCCGTAATATCCCTTTGCTGGGTGACGCCTTCTTGATCTCTGCGATCACCGCCGGCGCCTGGCTTTCAATCCGGCTGCGCAGGGCATTGGCAAAGCCTCGAGTCGGCGCCTGGTCGCCCGCCATCGCCTTCAGGTCATCGATGCTGACCTTCGCTTTGCGATCGGCAATTTCTTCCCATTTGCGCTCAACAATCTTGCGCAGGATGGTGGGGGTGCGGTCGTTGTGTCGGTCAGTCATGGTTGCTGTCGCTCAGAAACACTGGGAAAAGTCGGCCAGCTCGGACATCTTGCCGGCGGCCAGGCCGGAGCCGATGGAGTCCAGGGCCAGTTCTACCCCGTCTTTCGGGGTGGCGGCCAGGCCGGCTACGTAAATCGCCGCGCCGGCGTTCAGGGCGATCATGTCGCGGGCTTTCTCGGCCATCTCGTCGTGACCGCGGCCGAAGGCGGCCCGGATCAGCTTCAGGGAGTCTTCGGAGCTGTCCACGGTCAGGCCGACCAGGGATTCGCTTTTGATGCCCAGATCTTCCGGGGTGATGTCGTATTCGGTGATCTGGCCATCTTTCAGTTCGGCTACGTGAGTGGGGCTGGCCAAGCTGATTTCGTCCAGCCCGTCCTTTGAGCACACCACCATGATGTGTTCCGAGCCCAGTCGCTGGAGCACTTCCGCCATCGGCCGGCACAGATCCTTGGTAAAGACCCCGAGCAGCTGGCGTTTAACGCCGGCCGGGTTGGTCATCGGGCCGAGAATGTTGAAGATTGTGCGGCAACCGAGTTCCTTGCGCGGGCCAATGGCGTGCTTCATGGCGCCGTGATGGGCCGGGGCGAACATGAAACCAACGCCGATCTGTTCGATGCACCGGGCCACCTGTTCCGGCGACATGTTGAGATTGATGCCGGCCTTCTCGATCAGGTCGGCACTGCCGCTCTTGGAGGACACGCCGCGGTTGCCGTGCTTGGCGACAAAGCCACCGGCGGCGGCGACCACGAAGGCGGCTGCCGACGACACGTTGAACAGGTTGGCGCCGTCGCCGCCGGTGCCGACGATGTCTACCAAGGGTTCGGCCTTGACGGTGACGCCGGTGGCCAGCTCGCGCATGACTTCGGTGGCCCCGGTGATTTCATCGATGGTCTCGCTCTTGAGCCGCAGGCCCATCAGGAAGGCCCCGATCTGCGAGTCGGTAGCTTCGCCCTTCATGACGATGCGCATAACCTGTTTCATCTCGTCCCGGGACAGGTCCAGGTTGGAGGCAATCCGGTTCAGAGCTTCTTTCATGTCCATGGTGTTGGGGCTCTCCGTTGTCATTAGCTGTGATTCAGCGTCTCAGGAAGTTGCGCAGCAGTTCGTGTCCCTGCTCGGTCATGATTGACTCGGGGTGGAACTGAACGCCTTCAATGGGCAGGGTCTTGTGTCGCACGCCCATGATCTCCTCAATGGAGCCGTCGTCGTTGCGGGTCCAGGCGGTCACTTCCAGGCAGTCCGGCAGGGTGTTCTGGTCAATCACCAGGCTGTGGTAGCGGGTGGCCTGAAGCGGGTTGTTCAGCCCCCGGAACACACCGGTGTCCTGGTGGAAGACTGGCGACACCTTGCCGTGCATGACCCGGCCGGCGCGGATGACGTCGCCGCCGTAGACCTGGCCGATGGCCTGGTGACCAAGGCAGATGCCCAGGATCGGCAGCTTGCCGGCGAAATGGCGAATCGCCGCCATGGACACGCCGGCCTCATTGGGCGTGCACGGACCGGGAGAGACCACGATGCGCTCTGGCTGCAGTGCCTCGATCTGCTCCACGGTGATTTCGTCGTTGCGGTAAACCTGGACGTCCGCGCCCAGTTCCGCCAGATACTGCACCACGTTGTAGGTGAAGGAATCGTAGTTATCGATCATCAGCAACATAAATCGTTCCTCCGCCTCAGTGGTCGAAATCGTTGTAGGTCATGGCCACCGCGCGGAAGATCGCGCGGCCCTTGTTCATGGTTTCCTTCCACTCAAGGCGGGGCACCGAATCTGCAACCACGCCGGCGCCGGCCTGGATGTGCAGGGTGTTGTCCTTGATCACCGCGGTGCGGATAGCGATGGCGGTGTCCATGTTGCCGTTGAACGACAGGTAGCCCACGGCGCCACCGTAAACGCCGCGTTTGACCGGCTCCAGCTCATCGATGATCTCCATGGCCCGGATCTTGGGTGCGCCACTGAGGGTGCCCGCGGGGAGGGTGGCCCGCAGCACGTCCAGGCAGCTGGTGCCCTCGTTCAGGCGGCCGGTCACGTTGGAGACGATGTGCATAACGTGGGAATAGCGCTCCACGATCATTTTGTCGGTCAGGCGCACGGTACCGGTTTCCGCCACTCGCCCGGCGTCGTTGCGGCCGAGATCGATCAGCATCAGGTGCTCGGCAATTTCTTTCGGATCGGCCAGCAGTTCCGATTCCAGGGCCTTGTCCTCGGCGTCGGTGGCGCCCCGCTTGCGGGTGCCGGCGATGGGCCGGACCGTGACTTCCTGGTCTTCCACCCGGGCCAGAATCTCCGGTGAGGAACCGACGATGTGGAAATCGTCCAGATCCAGGAAATACATGTACGGCGAGGGATTCAATACGCGCAGGGAGCGGTACAGGTTCAGCGGCGGTGCCTCGAACGGGATCGACATGCGTTGGGAGATCACCGTCTGCATGACGTCACCGTCGAGCACGTATTCCTTGATCTTGCCAACGGCGGCCTCGAACTTGTCCTGACTGAAGCCAGAGATGAAATCGCTCTCGTCCACGGCCTTGCCGCGCAGGTGTGCCGGGGTGCGGGGAGCGTCGGCGGTCTGCCGATGCAGCTGGCCCTCGAGCTCATCGATCCGGGCCAGGGCCTGTTCGTAGGCACCCTCGACGTTGGGGTCGGCATGGACAATTAGGTGCAGCTTGCCGCGCAGGTTATCGAACACCACGATTTCGTCCGACACCATCAGCAGAATATCCGGGGTGCCGATCTTGTCCGGCGGGCAGCTCTGGCGCAGGCGCTTTTCGATGTAGCGCACGGTGTCGTAGCCGAAATAGCCCACCAGGCCACCGTTAAAACGAGGCAGTTGTTCCAGATCCGGGGCGTTGAAACGGGCTTGATAGTCCTCGACGAACGCCAGTGGATCCTCCACCTCGGCTTCTTCCACCAGCTCACCGGCGCGGCGCACTTCGATGCGGTGATCAAAGACTTTCAGTACTTCGCGGCTGGGCAGGCCGATGATTGAGTAACGGCCCCATTTCTCGCCGCCCTGCACTGATTCGAACAGGTACGAATACGGGCCGCTGGCCAGTTTCAGATAGGTGCTGAGGGGAGTGTCGAGATCCGCGAGAACCTCGCGATAGACCGGAATACGATTAAAGCCGGCGTGGGCGAGCTCGGTGAATTGCTCGGGTGTCATGTCTTGTTTCCCTGAAGTCTGATCTGCGTTCGGGCGGCTCGGGAGTTGGGCGGGCCGTCCGGATGGTTGCGTGCTGATCCGGCCATTGCCAGTCAGCCGCCGGGCTGTTTCAGCCGGTACGCCATCGCCACCATCGTGTCGCGCGGGTGGTGAGAGTGCCTCGCGCTGCAGTCAGATTCAGTCCCTGCACGGCAGGAATCTCCCGAAATGAAGTGATCAAGGTAAAGTCCTTTGAGATTACAAAAGCTCGGCCAGCGAATCAACAACCGCGTCTGCGCCCAGGGCATCCACTGACTGACCAAAGTTATAGCCATAGCGGACGGCAACGCAAGGCAGGCCGGCCGCCAGGGCTGCATCAATGTCCGCCGCCGAATCGCCCACCATTACCGTGGTTCCGCGGGTGCCGCCCAGGGTTTCCATGGCGTGCAGCAACGGAGTCGGATCCGGTTTCTTGACCGGCAGGGTGTCACCACCGACCGACAGATCGAACCAGTGGTCCAGGCCCATCTGCTCCAGCAGTGGCGCAACGAACTGTTCCGGCTTGTTGGTCACCACCGCCAGTTTGCAGCCGTGCTCCTTGAGTTTGGCAAGGCAGGCCTCGACGCCGTCATACACCACTGCGTGCCGGCCGTTAACCTGTTCGTAGGCGTGAAAGAAGATCGCCAGGGCATCGTTGAACAGGGCGTCGTCTTTGGGTTGCGCCGGTTCCCAGTCGGTCTGGCGGGCCAGGGCGCGTCGCACCAGCACACTGGCGCCATTGCCGACCCAGTCACGAACCCGGTCGATGCCGACCGGTGATCGCCCCAGGTGCTCAAGCATCTGGTCTACGGCGGCCGCCAGGTCCGGGGCGCTGTCGACCAGGGTGCCGTCCAGATCGAACAGCGCCACTCCCGGCCAGCGCGGACTGAACAGGCCGGTCAGGCTCATTGGCCGATCACCTTGCGCGCCTGCTCCAGTTCTTCGCGCATAGCGTCGATGGTGGTCTTGTAATCATCGGTATTGAAAATAGCGGAGCCGGCAACAAACGTGTCAGCGCCTGCTTCGGCGATCTCCCGGATATTCTCGGTCTTCACACCCCCATCGATTTCCAGCCGGATGTTGAAGTTGCTGGCGTCGATACGCTTGCGCGCCTCCCGCAGCTTGTCCAGGGTGCCGGGAATGAATTTCTGGCCACCAAAGCCCGGGTTTACCGACATCAACAAAACCATGTCGAGCTTGTCCATGACATGATCCATGTAGTGCAGCGGTGTGGCCGGGTTGAAGACCAGGCCGGCCTTGCAGCCGCCGTCACGAATCAATTGAAGGGAACGGTCGATGTGGTTGCTCGCTTCCGGATGGAAGGTGATGTAGCTGGCGCCGGCGTCGATGAACTGGCGGATCAGGTCATCGACTGGAGACACCATCAGGTGAACATCGATGGGGGCAGTAACGCCGTGCTTGCGCAGCGCCTCGCAGACCATGGGGCCAATGGTCAGGTTAGGCACATAGTGATTGTCCATCACGTCGAAGTGAACCACGTCGGCACCGGCGGCCAATACGTTATCAACTTCCTCGCCCAGGCGGGCAAAATCGGCAGACAGAATGGATGGGGCAATCAGGTATGGATTCATGATGGCTCTCTCAGGATCTCTTCAAAGACGTTGGCGCGCGCATGCGACGAGATGGACGTGTCGAGCAATCCCTGCCGCACAGAGTATAAAAGGAATGCTAGTCTAGCAGTTTGAAGCGCTGTTTTCGTAGCCAAAGAGTCAGGATCTGTGCGTAGAGTCGGTAGTGAGGTGATCACACAACTGCTGGGCGGCCTGTTGCTGGTGGGTTGCATGGGGTATGCCGTTGCCGCCGCCGATGGCGAAGAGCCGGCAAGCGCGGGGGCGACAACGGCCACGACCATCCGGCCGTCGGTGGCTACCGAGCTGGCGGACAGCGCATTGAGTCGGCTGCGCCCGGATGCGGCGGTCTGGCTGGCGCTTGAGGGAGGTGGTCGTACCCTGGGGCTTTTTTATCCGGAACAGAAGCCGCCGGCCAATGGCGCCCTGGTGCTTCTGGCGGATGTTGGTGACAACGCCGCCGCCGGTGTCGCCGACGAGCTGAGCCGGCATCTGACCGCCAGGGGCTGGTCTGTGCTGGCGGTGGGCCTGCCGGCGCCTTCGCCGCCGCTGCAGCGGTATCTGGAGGCGCAGCTGGGACCCGCTGATGCCGGCGCGGAAGACGGTGCCGAAGAGGCCAAGGACGACAGCGGTGACGACGCGGCGGTGATGATTGATGTCATGGCCTCGCCTGCCGGCGAAAATCCGGAGCAGGTCTATCGGAATCGGGTTCGCCAGAGTCTGGTGGCCGCCGCCGCTGTGCTCACGGAGCGAGGCTATGACCAGCCGGCGCTGGTTGGATTGGGCCGGGCCAGCAGTCACCTGGTGGCGACCGATGGCGAGCTTCAAGGTACACCGGCGTTGATCTGGGTGGCACCGGAATTCTATCCCCGCGATGCCGCTGCCCTGGCAGACAAGCTCGCCAGTGGCGGTGAGGTGGCAATACTGGAGTTATACGCCAGCCGGGGGGAGGCCAGCGCGGCAAGCCAGCGGCGTTGGGCCGATCTGCGCCGCGCCGGTGTTGAACAGCTGGATCGTCAACCGGTGGCGCTTAGTCGACCGTTGTCGGCCCATGGTGCGGGCGTCCTTGCCGGTCGCATCGATGCCTGGCTCAAAGCCCGCTGAGGCCAGTTCCTACCGCAGTGCCCGGTGCCGACGTTTAACCAGTTCCCAGGCCTGTTGGTATCGCAGCAGGCGCTCTTTGGCCAGCGCGCGCTCTTCATTGCTGACTTGCTGCTGCGCCAGCTTGTCGGGATGGCAGCCAGATACCTTCTTCTTGTAGGCCCGCTTGATGTCGATCAGAGCGTCCCGGCGGGTCACCCCCAACAGTTCACAGGCCTGTTCGTAGCTGGTTGGCTTTGCCGTATTTTCGGCGTGGCGGATCCAGACCTTGCTGGCGTAGCTGTCGAAAATGTCATCGCTGACGGCCACCGGCAGGCCAATCTGATCAATCGCATCTTCGCAGCGATAGCGGCGCTGTTTGCCGGGGCGGCCCATCAGCTGGGCGGCATGACACAGGCAAATCGCTACGATCAGCGCCGGTGCGGGCCAGAGCCGGTTGCTCAGGCGCAGGGACAGGCCCCGCAGACCCGGTAGCTGCTCCGCGGACTTGCCGCGCTGGAACCAATTGATGGCTCGGCGGCGCTGACGCTGGGATAGTTTGAGCGCCTTGATCAGGCTCTCGGCGTAGCGAATGTCGGCTTCACTGACCCGACCCTCGGCCTTGGCGACATAGCCGAGGAAATAGAACAGCGGCAGCCGGCACCAGCCTGGCAGTCGGGTGCGCTCAAGCAGGGTTGAGGTCTGATGGCCGCAGGACGACAGCTCCCGCAGCAGGCTGGTGAATTCCGCTTCGATCCGGCCCGGCAGTAGTGGCTGCTCCGTGCTGTCCACCATGGCTCAGGGCTTCCTGTGCTTGAGGGTCTGGTCCAGTGCCTGAAGGCGCTCCGGCGTACCTACATCGACCCACTGCCCACGGTGTTCGATGCCGCGAACGCGTTGGTCGCCCATGGCCTGGCGCAGGACCGGGCCGAGTTTGCCGGATTGGTCGTCCAGGCCCTGAAACAGCCGGCGATGCAGCAGGCTGATACCGGTGAAGGTGAGTTTGTCGGGGCCGTCCTCGGTGACGGTGCCATCGGTGTGGAGCTGAAAGTCGCCCGCCGGATGGTGCTCAGGGTTGCGGGTCAGTACCAGTAACGCATCACAGTCGGCGGCTGGTGCCAGTTCGGAGAGCGGGAAGTCGCACCAGATATCGCCATTGATCACTAAAAACCAATCGCAATCAGCACTGGTCAATTGGGGCAGGGCGCGAACGATGCCTCCGGCGGTTTCCAGTGGCTCGCCTTCACGGGAGTACTGAATCGACAGGCCAAAATCCTCTCCGGTGCCCAGCGCCGATTCAATCTGCTCACCGAGCCAGGCATGGTTGATGACCACATCGCGGAAGCCGGCGGCGTGCAGCCGCTCCAGGTGGTGCACAATCAGCGGCTTGCCCCCGGCCGCAAGCAGGGGCTTGGGCGTGGTCAGGGTCAGCGGACGCATTCGTTCGCCCTTGCCGGCGGCCAGGATCATCGCTTTCACTGCGGGGTGTGCTCCTGGTTCGGAGCCGCACCGATGCGTTGTTCGATGGCCGGCATGACTACGGTACAAAGCCACTCGTGGAAATGACGTAGGGCCGGTTGCCGGCGGCTGGCGATGATCAGGTAGTTCACGGTGCGGGGAATGTCGGCCAGGTAGCCCTGTTTGCCATCGCGGATAGCCAGGCGGGCGAAGATGCCAGCGGCTTTGAGGTGCCGTTGCATGCCCATCAGTTCAAACCACTGCCGGAAGGTTTCGGCGTCGGCCCGGTGCAGCCCGGCGTCGGCGCTGCGCTGGCGGAAAAACTCGAGCCAGCGGCAAATGGCCTCCTCGGGCCAGTGGATATAGCAGTCCTTAAGCAATGACACGGCGTCGTAGGTGACCGGCCCGCAGACCGCATCCTGGAAATCAATGACGCCGGGCCGGTCGCTGTTGTCGGCGACCAACAGGTTGCGGGAGTGGTAGTCCCTGTGCACGGTCACTTCCGGCTGTGCCAGGGCGCTTTCCCGCAGGAAAGTGAATGCGGTATCCAGCAGGGCCCGTTCGGTGTTGTCGAGGCTCAGGCCGAGGTATTGCTCGAGCAGCCAGTCTGGAAACAGGGCCATCTCACGGTCCAGCAACGCGGCATCGTAAGGCGGCAGCGGGTAGTCTTCGGGTGCGGCCAGCTGCTGGATCTGCACCAGTTCGGTCAGCGCGCCCTGATACAGGTGCTCGGCGTTGCTGTCATTCAGTTCGGCTAGCATCAGGTTGTCACCGAAGTCTTCCAGCAGCAGGAAGCCCTGCTCGAGATCGGTTTGCAGGATCTCGGGCACGTGGATGCCGTGCCGGTGCCAGTGCCGGGCAATAGCGAGGAAAGCAGTGCAGTCCTCGTGCTCCGGGGGCGCATCCATGACAATCAGCGGAGTGGGTTGGCGGCTTTGGTCATCACGCCAGACCCGGAAATAACGCCGAAAGCTGGCATCACCGGAAACCGGCTCGGCAATGGCTTCGGACAGGCCATTGAACTGCCTGACCCAGTTGGTCAGCAACTTCTGACGGGTATCCATGATACGGCTGGCTTCCCTGAAAAATGGGTGATCGCTGACAGCGAAAGTTAGCAGACCAGTATAAAGACGGTAAATCGGTTTTGCAGCGGACTTTCCGTTAACAACCCCTTAGGGCACGTGTAAACTAGGCTGCTTTCGTGGTGTTGCGCAGTGATGCGCAGCCATGCCCATAATCATGCCGTCGATTCACTGACCAGCAACAGGAAGCCTGTCACCGTGCCAATTTCCGATCGCCATCTGCAAAGGCCTGCGCTCCGGTTCAGCAGGTGTGTGGTGATCGCGATCCTGGGTTCGGCGCCATTTTCGGTGCTCGCCCAGTCAGCACCCACGGCCGCGGAAATCGACTGGCGTCCAAGGGCGCAGTTGCCAGAGTCTGAGCGCGAGCGTTTGCCGGTATTCTGTGACGGTGGTTATTTGCCGTCTGGCGCCGAAGGTCACCAGGCTGGAGCCGGCGCCATGCTCGGCGAAGCCGGCGGTGGGCCGGCCGCAATCGAGGCCAGCGGGCTGAATGCCCGTTACGAAATTGACCGCGCTCTTTACCTTGAGGGCGATGTCCGGGTACGCCAGGGTGGCTTCGAAGTCAGTGGGTCCGAGGCGCGCTACAGTCAGTCTGAAGGTCGGGTTTCGGTGCAGGGGCCTCTGGTCAGCCGGGGCGAGGGCTTTCTGCTCACCGGTGACAGCGCCGAGTATAACGTCGATTCCGGGCGTTTCGATATCAACACTGCCACCTTCCTGATTCACAGTGCCGAAATGCGCGGCCAGGCCGACAGCCTGACGCGGCTGAACGAGAGCCAGGTCGACATCCGTGATGGCATGCTGACCACCTGTGGTCCCCAGCAGAACGACTGGGCTATCGTTGCATCGGATATTCATCTCAATCAGGCCGAGGGTTTTGGTACTGCCAAACACGTGCGCCTCGAGGTGCTTGATGTGCCGGTGTTTTACTGGCCCTGGGCCAGCTTCCCCATTGATGACCGGCGCAAGACGGGCTTCCTGTACCCGTCGTTCGGGTCCTCCAGTGCCGGCAGTGGTGCCTTTGTCTCGGTGCCCTATTACCTGAACCTGGCACCGCACTACGACGCCACCCTGACCCCCCAGTACATTCACGGCCGCGGCCTGTTCAATGAAGCTGAGGGCCGGTACCTGAGTCGCTGGGGCGAGTCGGTGCTGCAGCTCGGCTACATCGACAACGATTCGGCCTACACCGACGAGAACCCGGGCGAAGACGGTGAACGCTGGGCGCTGGATGCCACCACCCGTGCCAACATTGGCAGCGGCTGGACCGGCTATGGCGACTATTCGGTAGTCAGTGATGAAGACTACCTGAGCGACCTTAACCGCAGCCTGGAAATCAACCAGGCCACGCACCTGCAGCGTCGGGGCGGAGTAAGGTATCGGGACCGGAATCAGTACTTTGAAACTTACCTGAACGACTACCAGACCATCAGTGACAGCATCGCTGACGTCAATAAACCCTATGCCCAGCTGCCAGAGGTGCTCTACGGTGCCACCCGGGAAATTGGCTGGCTGGAGGCCGGTCTGGAAAGCCAGTACACCGTGTTCTATCGCGACAATGAGAACCTGACCGGGCTGGATCGGGCCAATGGCCAGCGCCTGCGCGCGGTGCCGGAGTTGGCGCTGCCGATGCGGGCTCTTTGGGGCTTCAGTCGGCCCTCGGTGAGCGTGGATTACACTCGCTACGAGCTTGAAGATTACACCCTCGGTGACGAAAGCATTGACCGCACGGTACCGATCGCCGAATGGGATAACGGCTTGTACTTTGATCGTCAATCCAGTCTGTTCGACGTACCCTACAACCAGACCCTGGAACCTCGGCTCTATTACGCTTGGGCCGATGCCGAAGCTGATCAGAACGACATTCCGGATTTCGATACCGACTTGCAGGCCTTTCGTTTTGATCAGCTGTTCCAACCGGACCGGTTCACCGGTGGCGACCGGGTCGGCGATACCAACCAGCTGACGGTGGCGGTCACCAGCCGGTTCAACGATCTGGTGACTGGGACAGAGCGAGCACGCTTCAGTATCGGCCAGGTCCAGTATTTCCAGGATCGCGAGGTGACCCTGTTCGGTGAGGGCGCCGGTACCCGGTCTCGTTCACCCCTGGCTGGTGAGGTGGTGCTGGCGCCCCTGGATACCCTGGAGATCCGTTCTTCGGGGTTGTGGGATCCGGAGACCGGTGAAACCGAGGAAGGCCGCAGCCAGTTGATATACCATTCCGAGGACTATCGCTATCTGGCCAGCTTGGGTCACACCTACAGCAAGGATGAACTCGAGCAGTCGGACATCGCTGGGGTTTTACCGGTCTCTGATCGTGTTAGCCTGATCGGTCGATGGGTTTATGATTCCAGTCTTGATCGCACGGTTGGATCCCTGGCCGGGCTGGAATACAACAATTGCTGCTGGAGCGTTCAGGTCGTGCACCAGAACTACCTGACCGATGACAGTGAGCTGGATACCCGGCTGCTGTTCCAGATTCAGCTGAAAGGACTCGGTGGAAGTGGTGGCTCGTCCACCCGCATTTCCGAGGCTATTTACGGTTTTGATGAGCGGGAGCGTCGTCGGTTTGGAACTCCCTGACCGGAGTTCGGACTAACCCACGGCCACGGTGCCCGCAGCCCATTTATTATCAAGAGGTGTTTATGAAGGCGACCCTTCGCCATGCTGTACAAACGTTGCTGTTGGTCGCGGCCGTCGCCCTGTCGCTATCGGCGCAGGCGGAGCGCAAGCTGCTTGATCAGGTGGTTGCGATTGTTGATGACGACGTCATTCTGCAGACTGAGCTCGACGCTCGCATCAATACTATCACCACCCGGCTGCGCGCCCAGGGCACGGGGTTGCCGCCCCGGGATGTCCTTGAAGAGCGGGTGCTGGAGCAGCTGATCACCGAATCCATCCAGCTCCAGCGAGCGGATAAGCTGGGCATGCGGATCAGTGACAACGAACTGAACGAAACCATGGACAACATCGTTGAGCGCAACGGCATGACCATGGCTCAGTTTGAACAGCAGCTGGCGTCTGAAGGCGTGACCTTCCGCCAGGCTCGGGAACAGATCCGCAATGAGATGCTGACCAGCCGGGTGCAGCAGCGCCAGGTGGGCAACCGGGTGCGGGTAACTGAGCGTGAAATCGAGAACTATCTGGAGGCGCTGGAAGCGTCGGGCCAAAACACCGCCGAGTACCAGCTGGCGTACATTTTCATTGAAGTGGACGATCCGACTGACGAAGCCTCCGTGGCTGCGACCCGTGAACGTGCCCAGGATCTGCGCCAGCAGATCGTCGATGGTCGTGACTTCCGGGAAGTTGCTGTAGCGGAATCGGATGCCAGCAACGCCCTTGAGGGCGGTAATATGGGCTGGCGCACCGAAAGCCAGCTGCCGTCGCTGGTGGCACCGGTGGTGCCCAAGCTGGAAGTGGGCGTACCCTCCGCGGTGCTTGAGAACAACAGCGGTTTCCACCTGGTTATGGTTCTGGACAAGCGCGGCGGTGGCCAGCAGCAGGTCATTCAGCAGCACAAGGTACGGCACATTTTGATCCGCCCGTCGCAAGCGGTGCCCGATGCCAGTGCCGAAGCCAAGATCCGCGATATCTACAACCGACTTGAGCAGGGCGCAAAATTTGCGGATCTGGCTCGCGAGTACTCTGACGATCCGGTCTCCGGCTCCGACGGCGGCAACCTTGGCTGGGTCAACCGGGGCCAGATGGTGCCGGCTTTTGAGCAGGCCATGCTGGAGGCGGACCTGGGTGAACTGCGCGGACCCTTCCGCTCACAGTTTGGCTGGCACATCCTGCAGGTGCAGGAGCGCCGTCAGAAGGACATCAGTGGCGATGTGAAAAAAGCCGAAGCGCGCCAGGCCATTTACCGTCGCAAATCGGAAACCGAGCTGCAGAACTGGTTGCGCGAGATTCGGGACGAAGCGTTTGTTGAATTCAAGGGCGAGTACGCCCGTGAAGAAACAACTGACGGAGACAGCAGCGACTCATGACCGATCCGGTGATCCTTGCTCTGACCGCGGGTGAGCCCGCGGGCATCGGCCCGGAGCTGTGCTTGCAACTGGCTGCGCAGCATCGGGCCGAGGGCATTGTGGTGGTTGCCAGCAAAACATTGCTGGCCGCCCGTGCCGAGCAGTTGGGGCTGGATGTTACCCTGCACGACTGGCAGCCAGGCCAGCGTCCTGCCACCGGGGCCGGTGAACTCTCGGTTTTTGTGGTCGATGGTTGCGCCAGTACCGAAGCCGGTGTGCTCGATCCCGCCAACAGCGGCTACGTGCTGGAGACGCTGCGTACGGCCGCCCACGGCTGCCTGCGAGGCGACTTCGATGGCATGGTTACGGCCCCGGTGCACAAGGGGGTGATCAACGAGGCCGGCATCGCGTTCAGCGGCCACACCGAATTCCTGCAGGAATTGTGCGGCGTCGAGCGCGTGGTCATGATGCTGGCAACCGACGACCTGCGGGTCGCGCTGGTAACCACCCACTTACCGCTGAAAGACGTGTCCGCGGCCATTACGCCGGAACGACTGTCGCAGGTAACCCGTATTCTCAATGCCGATCTGAAGGCATTCTTCGGGCTTGAACAGCCGCGTATTCTGGTTGCCGGCCTGAACCCCCATGCCGGGGAAGGCGGCCACCTTGGCCGTGAGGAAATCGAGACCATTGAGCCGACGCTTGAGCAACTCAGGGCCGAAGGCATACAGCTGACCGGCCCCTTGCCCGCTGATACCCTGTTTACGCCCCATTGGCTGGATGATGCCGATGCCGTCCTGGCGATGTATCACGACCAGGGGTTGCCGGTGTTGAAATTCCAGGGCTTTGGCCGGGCGGTGAACATCACCCTGGGCCTGCCTATTGTCCGGACCTCGGTTGATCACGGCACTGCCCTGGATCTGGCCGGAACCGGTACCGCCGATGCGGGCAGCCTGCAGACGGCAATCCGCGTGGGTGCTCAAATGGCCCGCTGTCGAAATGTCGCTAACCAAGAGAACCGTCCGTGAGTAACAAAGCCGGCCACCAGGCCCGAAAGCGATTTGGTCAGAACTTTCTCCATGATCCCGGCGTGATCGAGCGCATCGTGCGTGCGATCCACCCAAAACCCGAGGACACGCTGGTGGAAATCGGCCCGGGTCTGGGGGCAATCACGGAAGAAATCCTGGCGGTGAATCCCAGGCTGCAGGTGGTGGAGCTTGATCGTGATCTGATTCCGGTGTTGCGGACCAAGTTTTTCAATTACCCAGAGTTTCGTATCCACGAGGCCGATGCCCTCAGTTTCGACTTCAGCCAGCTGGCCGATGATGATCGGGGCCTGCGGATCATCGGTAACTTGCCGTACAATATTTCCACGCCTCTGATCTTTCATCTGCTGGGGCAGGCGGGTGTGGTCAAGGACATGCACTTCATGTTGCAAAAGGAAGTGGTGCAGCGTTTGGCAGCGGTGCCCGGTGACAATAATTATGGTCGCCTGGGCATCATGGCGCAGTACTTTTGCAAGGTGCAGCCGCTGTTTGAAGTCGGCCCCGGCGCGTTTCGCCCGGCGCCGAAAGTGGATTCGGCTATTGTCCGTCTGGTGCCCCATGACACGTTGCCGCATCCGGCCAAAGATCTGGGCACCCTGCAGGCGGTGGTCCGGACCGCATTTAATGCCCGGCGCAAAACCCTGCGCAAGGCACTTGGCAGCCTGATCACCGTCGATCAGCTGCAAAGTCTTGGTATCAACGATGGCCTGCGTCCGGAAAACCTCAGTCTTGCCGACTATGTTCTCATTGCCGATCTGCTGGTTGATCAGAAAGCCTCAGGCGTCGGCTCCGAAGAGGTAAGTAATGACTGACTACGCCATTGGCGATATTCAGGGCTGTTACGACCGCATGCGGGATGTCCTGGCCAAGGTGGACTTCTCGCCGTCGCGGGATCGGTTGTGGGTTGCCGGCGACCTGATCAATCGCGGCCCGTCGTCATTGGAAACACTGAGATACCTTGAGAGTCTGGGTAGCTCGGCGGTGGTGGTGCTGGGCAATCACGACCTGCATCTGCTGGCAGTGGCGTTGGGCGGGCACCCGCCGAAGCGCAAGGACACCCTGGCGGATATTCTTGATGCCCCCGATCACGACCGGCTTGTGGCCTGGCTGCGCCAGCAGAACCTGAGTGTTCATGACTCGGATCGCAATCTGGTCATGGTTCATGCCGGTGTGCCCCACATCTGGAGTGTGGACCAGACCATGGCATACGCCCGGGAAGTGGAGTCGGTGATTCGGAGCGACGATGCCGAATACTATTTCACCCACATGTACGGCAATGAGCCAGCGTGCTGGCAGGAGAGCTTAGCGGGCATGGACCGCTGGCGGGCAATCACCAATTACTTTACCCGCATGCGCTTTATCAGTGCGGACGGGACGCTGGAGCTGGCGACGAAGGAGTCGGCCGAGCATGCACCCAAGGGGTATGCCCCCTGGTTCACGTATGCCCGGCCAGATAACGTGCGCGTGGTTTTTGGTCATTGGGCAGCGTTGGAAGGACAAACGGGCAGCGATCAGTTCCTTGGCCTGGATACCGGTTGTGTCTGGGGTGGTGTGCTCACCATGATGAACCTGGACACGGGAGAAAAGATCCACTGTGAGTGCTGAGCACGTAAAATCCGCGCCCGGTGTCATGCGACTGCCGCTGGGTTTTGGTGCTGCAGCGGCGTTACTGGCTGTCATGGCCGGAGCCTTTGGCAGTCATAGTCTCAGGGGTACGCTGGATGCGCGCGGCCTTGAGGTTTTCCAGACTGCCGTCACTTATCAGATGTACCACGCCATTGCTCTGGTGCTGGTGGCGCTGCTGGCATTAACCTCGATCAGTCGACGGTTGCTGGCGGGTGCGGCTGTGTTGTTCGGCGCCGGTATTGTGCTGTTCAGTGGTAGTCTGTACCTGCTGGTGCTGACCGACCTGCGCTGGATCGGGCCGCTCACGCCCCTGGGTGGGTTGTGCTTTATGCTGGCCTGGGTCCTGATAATTGTGGCCGCCGTGCGCTATCCAAGCGTCTCAGAGCACGGTTAGTGCACCGGGAAAACAGAGGTAAGCAAACGTTATGCAAGTTGAAGTGAACGGCGATGCAATGGAGCTCCCGGCCGGAGCAACCATTGGCTCCCTGATTGATCAAATGGCCCTGGCAGGCAAGCGCCTGGCCGTGGAAGTGAACGAAGACATTGTCCCACGCAGTCAGCACCAGAGTTTCGCGCTCAGTGACGGCGACCGGGTGGAAGTTGTTCACGCCATCGGTGGCGGCTGAACTGCCACGCTTTTGGCTCCGTCCGGCTTAGCGCTGCCGGGGCAACAAATCCAAGATTCATTGAAAACCGCAGGTAGGTTATGAGCGACACTCCCGAGATACTGCTTCCCGAAGACAAGCCCCTGGAAATTGCGGGCCGGGTTTACCAGTCCAGACTGCTGGTAGGCACAGGCAAGTACCGTGACCTGATGGAAGCCGGTCATGCCATTGAATCCAGTGGCGCTGAGATCGTTACTGTGGCTGTGCGCCGAACCAATCTGGGCCAGAATCCGGATGAACCGAATCTGCTGGATGTGATTTCTCCGGAAAGCTACACCATCCTGCCCAATACCGCCGGCTGCTACACCGCTAAGGATGCGGTCCGCACCTGTAAGTTGGCCCGGGAACTCCTCGATGGCCACGATCTGGTGAAGTTGGAAGTTCTGGGCGAAGAGAAGACCCTGTACCCGAACATGACTGAAACCCTGGTGGCGGCGGAAGAGCTGATCAAAGATGGTTTCAAGGTGATGGTGTACTGCTCCGACGATCCGCTGCTGGCCAAGCGCCTTGAGGAAATGGGTTGTGTCGCGATCATGCCGCTGGGTGCACCAATTGGCTCCGGCCTGGGCATCCAGAACCGCTACAACATCCGCCTGATTGTTGAAAACTCCAGCGTTCCGGTTCTGGTTGACGCCGGGGTAGGTACTGCCTCTGACGCTACCATTGCCATGGAGCTGGGTTGTGATGGCGTGCTGATGAACACGGCAATCGCTCAGGCCAAGGATCCAATCCGTATGGCTAACGCCATGCGCCTGGCCATTGAATCCGGCCGCGAGGCCTACCTGGCTGGCCGCATGCCCAAGAAGCTTTACGCCAGTGCCTCATCGCCTATCGATGGCACCTTCTTCTGATACCGGGCTTTCGCCCAACCACGAATAAACGAGGGCCGGCGCATAGCGACCGGCCCCGAAAAACGACAAATCAGAGCGCTGTTGTCCTGCCATGACCGATCAAAAACCGAGTCGCCGAGAGGCTATTCTCCAAGCCCTGGTGCAACTCCTTGAATCCGATCCCGGAGCTCGTATCACTACCGCCGGTCTCGCGAAATCCGTGGGCGTTACCGAGGCGGCGCTGTACCGTCATTTTCCGAGCAAGCGGAAAATGTTCGAAGCCTTGATTGAATTTGCCGAAGATGCGGTGTTCTCCCGCTGTCAGTTAATCCTGCAGGAACAGGAGGATGTCCGTGTTCGCCTGCAGCAGTTGGTGCATCTGGTGTTGGTGTTTGCCGAGCGCAACTCCGGCCTTTGCTGCGTGCTCACAGGGGATGCCCTGATGGGTGAAAACGATGCCCTGCGCCGGCGTGCATCGCAGTTCTTTGAGCGCCTGGAGACTCAGGTGCGTCAGGCCTTGAAGGAAGGCGAGATTCGTCAGGGGTTACGCCCGCGCACCAGTGCGGCCCGAGGCGCGGATTTTGTGCTGGTGTTTCTTGAGGGGCGGATTCAGCGGTTTGTGCGCTCGTCCTTTACGAGGTTGCCTTCGACTGACTTTGATGAGAGTTGGGGATTGGTTGCTGAGGGGGTTTGGAGCTGAAGTGAAGGCTCCGGCCTTTGGTCCGTGCAAGTGATTGGCAATCAAAGCCAGCACAGAACCGCTACGAGCCCCCCTTCGGGGTCCAGCCAGCAATCGCAGATTGCTGTCGTTCGGCTGTCGCATGAAGCTTCGCTTCATCAACGCTCGGCCTCACCCATGTGGGCTTGTTTCCGGCCATCCTTGGCCTGCAACATTCTGTGCCGGCTTTGATCGCCAATCACCCCAGATTCATTCGTAGGCCGAGGCAGTTCGTAGAATTTTTCTTACCGGTTCCCAGATTGCGGGTGCTGAGATCAGAATATCCCGGCCATAAAGATCCGCCGGGTAGCCCTCCGGCACCTCGCCGAAATGCCCCGCCGTCGCGCCGGCTTCCAGTGCGATCAATCTTGCCGCCGCAAAATCCCAGGGACTGACGTTCTCGTAGTAAATGTCCAGGCGGCCACAGGCTACCCAGCAGATATCCAGTGCGGCTGAGCCGATGCGTCGCAGATCCCGGCATTGGTGG
Organism: Marinobacter sediminum; assembly: GCF_016820575.1. Lineage (GTDB taxonomy): Bacteria > Pseudomonadota > Gammaproteobacteria > Pseudomonadales > Oleiphilaceae > Marinobacter > Marinobacter sediminum. Next base: position 1,033,687 of record NZ_JAEMQH010000001.1, read on the forward strand.
ATCATGGCATCCAGTCTGCGCACCAGCGGTTCCAGGTTGTCCTTGGTGTAGGGGAAGCCGGTGGCGAACAGGGAGTCCCGCGGTACGGTAGCGCCACTGTGTTTAATCGTCTCGCCGTTCAATGTCGCCCCGGCGCCGCGGGTGGCTCGGAAGGTTTCGCCCGGAAACGGAGCATGCACCACGCCTGCCTGAACCCTTCCTTTTTCTGCGTAGGCAATCGACACCGCCACCTGTGGGTGGCCATAGGCATAGTTCACCGTGCCATCGATGGGATCCACGATCCACAGTGGGGTCTCCAGCTCTTCGGCCTGGGACAGGTCGGGCATGGTTTCTTCGGAGAGAATGCGGTGATTCGGGAAGCGTTCGCGGATGGCGCCGGTAATGAATTCGTCGGCCATCACATCGGCGTGGGTGACCAATTCGGTTTGCTGTTTCAGGTCCGTGCGCAGGGTGTTTTCTTCCCGTTCGCGGCGGATCAGCTCACCGGCCTGAAGGGCCAGTTGTTCGGCGAAGTCGGTGATGTCTTGAAGAGATGATGCAGAATCGGACACGGCGCCCCCATGGTTTACGCAAGTGCGAATAAGGGCGCCAGTCTATCACGTCAAGGTCAGAGGCTGGTCAGCCAGGCCTCCATCTTGTTCATGGCTTTGACCAGCCGTGGGCAGGCCTGCTCGACAAAGTCGTCGGCCAAATCCGTGTCGGCATAGTCACCACCGGCCAGGTTCAGCGCTTCGGCACCATCGAAGTCAACGAAGGCCAGACGGGCAGCGAGGTGGTCCGGCACGAAGCCAAAATCACTGGCCGGCAGAATGGCCACGCCGGTGTTTTCCAGCAGGGCCTGACAGAAGGCCTGGCTGGTTTTGATGTCCTGCCTGACCAGCTGGTCGCGGAAGTTGGAGAAGTCCGGGAACAGGTAGAAGGCACCTTCGGGCTTCTGCACGACCGCACCCATATCGCTGAGGCGACGGTGCACGTATTCGCCGATCACCTTCAAGACCCGGCGGGACTGCACCAGGTATTCGTCGATATCGTCGCCGCCGTTGAATGCCGAGATGGCGGCGTACTGGATTGGCGCGCTGGTGGAGGTGAAAGTTTCACTGGCAATGATCGCCATGGCATCCAGCAGCGGTCGGAGTTCTTTCGGGAAGATGAAGGTGCCCAGGCGCCAGCCGCCTGCGCCCGCCCACTTGCTCAGACCGGTGCTGATGATGGTGCCTTCCGGATAGTAGCGGGCGATGGACTTGTGCTTGCCTTCGAAGTGGACTTCGCCGTAGATCTCATCCGACAGCAGAATCAGCTTGTACTTGCGGGCGACGTTGGCGATGGCCAGCAGCTGGTCGTCTGTGTAGGTGCAGCCTGTGGGGTTGGACGGGTAGTTCAGGATCAGAATGCGCGGCCGTGAAGGGTCGTCGCGGCAGATGATGTCCAGCTCTTCGGCAGTCAGTTGCCAGTTATTTTCGGCGTGAGTCGGCAACCAGTGCACGGAACGGCCGATGATCCGTGCCTGCGGTGCGTAGGATACCCAGCTCGGGCGCGGTATCAGAAGGTCGCCGTAGTACGCCAGTTGCAGGATGAACAGCAGTTCTTTGGAGCCCGGGCCGATCAACACGTCTTCCCAGGAGCAGCGCATGCGTTCGCTGCGGTTGATGTAGCCGGCGATGCTTTCACGCAGGCTTTTCAGACCCTTGACCGGTAAGTAGTCCTTTTCATGGGCGTGCTCTTTCAGCGCGTCCACAACCCGCTCTGGCACCGGGAAGGGTGACTGACCCAGCCCCAGTTTGATGATGTCTTTGCCATCGGCTTTAAGCTGGTTACTCAGCTCGTTGATGCGGAGGGTGGCGGAGGGCTGAATGCCCCGAACGTTCAGGTTGATCGCATAGCGGTGTTCGGTTTGTATGTCCATTATCCCGGTCTGTGGTTTTTGAATGGCTTTTTCAGTATAGAAAACCCAAACATATCTGTGACCGGGTTAAGGATAAGTGATTGCCGCATTTCAGGATTGGACGTTAGTCGGTGACCTCCAGCTCCAGGCGTTCCAGTACCTGATTGAATTCGCTGCGCAAGGCGCGGGCATCGGGATGTTGTCGGGAGAAGGCGGCGCGAAATACGCGTTCGTCACCGACAACTCCGGGTAAGGCGGCTAACCGCGACAATTCAGGGTATCGCCCCTTGTAGGCATCGATCAGATGATTGCACGCCTTTTCCTCGCAGATAAATACATCGACACGCCCCATCGCGACCATGCGCAGACCGGCCAGATCCGGGTTCTCCTGGTTCATGGACACCACCTGCGACTGGCCTTGCCTGAGCCAGGCCATGAACTCCGGAGCGTAACTGTAGCCGGCGGTCACTCCAATGCTAAGATCTGTCAGATCGTTGTAGCTGGTCCATGAAAATCCGGAGTCTTTGCGGGCGTATAGCACGTCCCGTGCTGAGCTGATTGGGGCGGTGAACAGGTAATGGCGTTCGCGCTCCGGTGAGCGGGTCAGGGAGAACAGCAGGTCGGCATTGCCGCTGCGAACCATCATTTCCGCCCGGGCCCAGGGTACAACCTGGAAATCCGGTTCAAAGCCCATCGCCCGAAGCACAGTCCGGACGGTGTCAACGTCTTGGCCCTGAAGGACGCCATCCTCAACGTACTCAAAAGGCGGATACTCGGTGGTCACCACCTTCAGCACCGGTGCCGTTTCCGACAGCACCGGCAAGGCCGCTGACATCAGCAGGATGCTGATAATGCTTTGAATCAGCATGGTTAGACGACTCTCCGTGTAAGATCGGTAAACCTGCTGGGAGTCTAGACCATTAGGGCGTTCGTACCCAGACCTCAACCCGACCATTGCGTTGCCGACCGCTGTCGCCGCCGGCTGTGCCCACCGGCATGTAGTGGCCGTAACCGGTGTAGGCAACGTCCCGCAAACCTTCGCCCGCCAGGGCTTTGCGGACGGACAGGGCGCGTAACTCGGAAATCATCTGGGCCCTCAGCTCATCGCTCTGGGCATCGGCGAAACCGATCAGCAGCAAGTCATCGGCGCTTTGGTTGTGTCTGTCGAGATAGTTCAAAACCCGGCTTAGGTCACGTTGGGCCTTGTTGTCCAGGCGAGTGCGCCCTTCTGAGAACCGGAAGTTGACTGTCAGCCGCTGGTAGTTGCCAGTCAGGCTTTTGAAAGTGACGGGGGTGTTGTCGTTCAGTGCCGGTTTAACCGCGATGGGATTTTGCGACACGAAGCCGGACCGGGAGACGATGGCCTGGCCTTGCTGGCTCAAGGCGAACTCAATAAATGCCTTTGCCAGCGGCGTGGTCTGATCGCCCGGGGTGTACATGAACAGGCGTCGGGCCAGTGGGTAGTCTTCGCTGGCAACGGTCAGTTGGTTGGGTTTCAGGGCCGGGGCGTTGCCATCAGATATGGCCAGGACCTTGCTGCTCCGAGCCGACGCCAGGCCGGCAAAGCCAATGCTTGCCGGATCCCGGCTGACATCATCGGAGAGCTGGTCGTTGGATTCGTAGCGCTGAGCGGCAACATCCAAGGTGAAATTCTTGCGCAAAACCAGGCTCTTGAAGGTATCCCAGGTGCCGGATCGGTCGTCCCGGGCATAGAGGTTTATGGGCTGATTTCGTCCTCCGAGCTCTGCCCAGTTGTTGATCTGGCCGGCAAAGATGCGGGCCAGGGTGTCGATGCTGAGCTGGTTAACCGGATTGGATGGATGCACCAGAATGGCCAGGCCATCAATGGCGATGACGTGTTCACTGGCGAGTTCGGTGAGATCAGCGCGTCCTGCCATTTGCGACAGTTCCGACGGTTTCACCGGGCGCGACGATGCCCAAATGTCGGCTTCGCCCGCGTTCATAGCGGAAAAGCCGGTACTGGAACCGTGGGCGGCGACCAGAACCCGAATCGATGAGTCTGAGCGTTCGCCGATCAGGATGGTTTCGTTGTCGGTGCCGTTGTTGTGGTTAATGACTGGCGAGTCGACCTGACTGTTCAGGAAACCCTCAACCAGCATGGGCGCCAGCGTGGCGCCAACGGTGTTGGAGCCGTGAATGGCCAGGTCGTTGGCTTGGGCCAGGGGCAGCCAGAGGATCGTGGCCAGAAGCCACATAAATGGGTAGTGCAGGGCTCCGCCGGAATGGGGGTTGTTCATCCTGAAACTCCGTTAAAACTGATAGTTAGCGTTGCCGGAAGAATGCGACAGAGATGTGACAGTAATGTTTCAGGGACACGAATTCGGCGCGGCTGTGCCACCAGGTTTTCGGCCAGAACTGTTAAGCAGGCCGCGGTGCCGAGGCGTTAACTGGCATAGAGTGAGTGGGCCGCAGTAACAAAAACACACAAGATGCGGGGTGACCAATGAACCAAACCTCAAGCCAGGTGGTCCGTGATTCGTTTGCTCGTTACGGACAGCCATTGCCGCTGCGCCGTGTTCTGATTGTTGATGATCATCCGCTCTTTGCCCAGGGGCTGGCCGGTTTGCTCACTCAGTCTGCCCTGGCTGATACCGTGGAGGTGGCTGATACGGTCGAGCAGGCAGTTGCCGTGCTGTCCGGCCGATGCTCAATCGATCTGGTGCTACTGGACGTCTCGCTCCAGGGCGAAACAGGGCTGATGTTGCTGCCCAGAATGAGTGCCCACAAGCCTCCTGTGGTGGTGATTTCCAGCTCTGACGACGAGACCACGGTGCGCGCTGCACAGGCCGCTGGTGCCCGAGGTTTTTTGCCGAAATCCGCAGGTCGGACGGCGTTGATCCGTATGGTTCGCAGTGTCAGTCGGGGTGAGGACTATTACCCGGGGCGGCGGTCTCTGTCGACACAGATTCAGGTGCTGACGCCTCGGCAACAGGATGTGCTGGCGCTGCTTGCACAGGGGTTTCCGAACAAGCGCATCAGCCAGAGTCTTAACCTTACCGAACATACCGTTAAAACCCATTTGAAGGCCATCTTCACTCACCTTGGGGTGCACAATCGCACCGAGTGCGTCAGTCAGGCACGCCAGATGGGGTGGCTGTAACCGAGCACGGGTGTGCTTGCTGCTGCGTTATCGGAGGTTGAGCAGGGGTGAGTGGAAGCGCGGGTAGATCGAGCCAGAAGGTCGTGCCGGTATCGACAGCCGTATTGAAGCCGCAGGTGCCGTGCATTAATTCAGTCAGCTCCTTTACGATGGCCAGCCCGAGCCCAAGTCCGGCTGAGTGTTCCTGGTTGCCGGTGCCGCGAATAAAAGGTTGGAACACCCGATCCCCGAGTTGCGGATCAATCCCGCTGCCGTTGTCGCTGACACTGATCCGTATCCGCCCGTGCTGGAGCATCGCTGAGATGCGAATGTCGGTGCCGCCGCTGTGATCGATTCCGTTAAAGACCAGGTTCTGCAGGGCCCGCAACAATAGCTGAGGATCAGCCAGTACCTGCAGTGGGGAGCTGGCCTCGGCCCGGTACAGCCTAATGTCATGCAGATCCGCATGATCAACCGTCAGGTCGATCAGTTGATCCAGCAGTCCGTCCAGATCTATCACCTGGGGTTCCGGATGAATCATGCCTTCGTTGATGCGCGAAATATCCAGCATCGTGCCCAGTAACCGTTGAAAATGGCCGACTGTACCCTGCAGCCGGTGCACCAGGTCCTGTTGTTCGGCTGGCAGTGAGGTTGCCGCCAGGTTGGCAAGGGTCAGGCTGATGATGTTCAGGGGTTGGCGGAGGTCGTGACTGGCCACGGTGATCAGGCGGCTCTTGCGTTCGCTCTCTTCTGCAGCAGCCTGGTGTAACTGATGGATCAGGCATTGGTCGAGGTAGTGGGCGCGGTGACGGTATTCGGTAAGCCAGGCGCCGATCATGCCTATGCCATTGGCGGTCAGCACAAAGAACAGGTTGTTCATCAGTGCGTGGGTGGGCAGCCCGATGGCCAGCTCGCATATCAGGTACGCCAGGATGATCAGGGCGGAAGCCAGGCTGGCGGAAAAGAAGGGCAGGCCCATGGCAAAGTAGCCAAACATCAGCATGAGCAGCATGCCTTCATAGGGCAGCGGGAAATCCCGCAGGCGGGCAGCAGCAATGATGGCGACAACACTCAAGCCCCCGGCCAGATAGGCCAGGGTATACAGCCGCTCGAACAGCAGGTCTCCCGGCCAGCGCTGATGTGACAGCCAGCAGAGCAGGGCAATCACCGGGCAGGTGACCATCAGCCGGATGGTTACAGTCACCTCGGCCAGTGCTGGGGGCAGTGTGGCCAGGTCCAGGAGGATAAAGATGCCGAAAATCAGCAGACCTGCTGCAGACACCAGCCGGGCGCGGTCCCGCACCGCCAAAGCCCGGCGCTGCCGGTATGCTGGTTCAAGTTCGGTGCAGAAGCGCAGGCTCCGGAATCCGGATGACTGCTGCGACATGATGACCTGAGGGTCCATGATGAATTACCTGCCGGTGTTGGGCGACCGCCAGTGTAAAACGTTGTGCGGGCCGAAGACGCGCGTGCCCGCACAGTCTGATCAATTGCTTTCCAGCATTTTCAGGCGTGCCCAGGTCTGCTGTTTCTGATCGGGAAAGTGCTGGTTCAGCAGTTGGGTCTGCTGGGCTGCCACATCCTTCCCGGTCAGGCCGGAATCGCGCAACTGGTCCAATGCTGCTTCGTAATGCTGGTAACGGGCATCGAAGGTTGCCCGCTCCTGCAGGTAGTCGGTCACGCTGGCGGCGGCTTCGGATGACATGCCCTGTGCCATGAGCTTCTGGCCAGCGCTTTCCGGTGATTCGGCGGCGTCGATGGTGGCCATGCGGCGACGGTTCTGTTCGTTGCTGGCCAGCAGGTGACGTTCGGTCTGTTGCAGTTGCGGCGGCAGCTGGTCGCGGTGCCACGCTACCAGTGCGGTTTTGGCCTCTGCCGACAGGTCGGTGCGGGCAGCAACGCCCAGGGTTGCCAGGGTGTACTCGCCGTAGGCTTCCTCCAGTCCAAAGAAGGCCTGATGAGCTTCCGAGCTGAATATACCCTGGCGCACCTGTTTCAAATCAGTGAACGCTTTTTCAAGCATCTCTAATCGGTAATTCGGATCATTCTGGCGACTCGGGTCCAGCGGTGTGGCCTGAATTGCCAGGGCTTCCTGCTTGTACTGAAGGTACTGATCCAGCAGTGCCATGGCCTCGGCGGCTGCTGCAGCTGGCAGGCTGGTCGTAGCCAGTGTCCGGATCTGTTCCAGTGCCTGGTCTGGGGTCACTTCACCCACGGTGTTCAGGAAATAGTCGAAGAAATCCTTGGTCTCCAGATCGACGATCAGCTTGCCCTGGCTATCAGTCTTGAGCGCACCATCAATGTCGGTGCCCTTGAGTGAGGGTGCATAGGGATCGGGGCCCAGGCTGGTTGGGGTGCTGCTCGCCACTTCGGCGACTGTTTTCGAGTCATCCGTGGCTGACGCATCGGATGAAGCTGCTGGCGGATTGATGGCCGTGCCAGCCGGCGGCACAGGGGCGGGCGCGTTGACGGTCTTGATGTTGGGGGCGGGGGCGGACGCCTCTGGCAGGTACCACCAGATCGCACTGCCGGCCACCAGGGCCGACAGTGCGAAGGTGGTGAGCCATCGACGATGTTGCTGGGGACGATGTCTCATAACTGCCTCACAGACCGCGGTTCTTCAGGCGGTTGGCTTGTGAGCGATAGAGTGACACCGGATTGGTCCACAGCGAGCGAACCCCAAACAGATGGTTGATGGCATCAACGTGGTTCATGTCGTAGTGGGTGCCGATGACGTTGCCCATCTTGGTGGAGCAGACGCCGACTAAGCCGTCGCTGGGCTCACCGCCAAAGGCCAGGGAGGTAATGCCGAGGAAGGGATCGGTGGCATCAAGAATGTTGGTCCAGACGCCGCGGCCGGTCCAGGAGAAGTACTTGATGCGATTGCCGTTGATCCAGACATCTTCGTTGGTGCCAGAGCAGGAGGAACGGTTTACGCCTTTCCAGCCGAGCGCGTTGTTGAGATCAGTGGTGCCCCGGGTGGTCAGGGTTTCCAGGGCTGCGACACCATCCTGCGGATTACTGGAGCCGGACAGGGCGTTCACCAGGCCGCCCAGAGCATTGGCGATGGCCTGGGCGCCACCCTCAACGTAGCTTCCCGGAGGCAGTACCCCACGGACCACGTCGGCCACGGTGGAGCCCTTGTTTACCCCGTTGATGGAGGTGATGGAGGCGATCTTGTGGGGAATGAGTGACGCCGTCACCCGGGAGGTGGGCGCGCCCTGGCTGTGGGCCATCAGGTTCACCTTGGAGTGGCCCAGGCCGTTGACGTAATTGGCCAGCTGTTGGCCACGCTGTTCGCTGCTGTTAACGAAGGAAACACTGGCGGAATAGACTCGCGCACCGCTGCGTTCAAGGTTCCAGGGAATGGTATGGAAGTAGTTGATTAGGCCGCCGATGGTGTTGAAACCAGTGACGCCATGAACCAGAACGATGGGATGCCTGGTTGAGGTATAGCCGGCGTGGGTGAGGAATGAGGCTGACAGCAGGACGAGCCCCAGCGCGAAGGCTGCGGTTTTTCTTATACGCATGATTAACTCCAATTGTTGTTGTAAGCGGCTACGTTAGTGCGGCCATAGGTCGTTAATGCGTTGTCGATTATTGGTGCCAAAGCAGGAGCAAGAAATCGCCCATTTGGGGGAGGGGCGGGGGAGGTTCAGGGAATGCGGTGCGCGTCCAGTTCCATGTGCATGATGCGCTGACCCAGCATGATGATCCGCCCGGTATAGCGCTCCTCTCCGGTGCTGGTGAAATCGAACAGGAACCGGCGCCAGACCCTGATCCGGCCTTCGGGGTCGCGCTTGAACCAGAGCCCGCGGAGATAGACCGCGTCGTCCAGCAGCATCACGTCCATCGACTTGCAGTAGCGGCGAGCAGCCTGAAGCACGAAGTCCTTGATGGCCTTGGCGCGCCACCAGTACCAGACGATAAACGTAGCGGTGAAAAGCCAGAAAAGGGTTCCGAGGGTCACGATAAACGCAGCTTCAATGGGAGTGGAGAGTAAAGGATGGGCCCCAGACTACCCCATCAGGGCGGCCTGGGGAAATCCTGACCGGCATGTCGGTGCGCCGGTCAGGGATTGGGGTCAGCTCAGTGCGTCGCCTTGTTGTGGTCCCGGGCCAGCAGGATATAGAACGCCGGCAACACGAAGATGGTGAACAGCGTACCGATACCCAGACCTGCACTGATGGTGAGGCCGATGGCAAACCGGCTCTCGGCACCGGGGCCGACCGCGATCAGCAGTGGCACCATGGCAAAGATCAGCGCCAGTGACGTCATGATGATCGGGCGCAGGCGGATGGCAGCCGCTTCGATGACGGCCTTGATTTTGTCCAGCCCGCGTTCGACCTGAAGCTGGTTAGCGAACTCCACGATCAGAATGCCGTTCTTGGACACCACCCCGATCAGGGTTATCAGCCCGACCTGGGTATAGATGTTCATGCTGGCAAAGCCGAGCACAATAAACGACATCGCACCAGCCACCGACATGGGCACTGATACCAGGATGATCAGCGGATCACGCCAGCTTTCGAACTGAGCCGCAAGCACAAGATAGATCACCAGCAGCGACAGGAAGAAGGTCACGACTAGCGCGCTGCCCTGAGTGGCCAACTGCCGGCTTTGACCGGTGTAGTCGAAGCTGAAGCCCTGAGGAAGCACTTCCTCGGCGGTCTTCTCCATGTAGTCCATGGCGGTACCCGCGGCGACACCCGGCATCACCACACCCTGGAGTGTGAGCGAGTTCTGCTGGTTGAACTGGGTGCGTGAGGATGGTTCGACATCGTTGCTGAAGCTCACCACGCTGCCCAGAGGCACCAGCGTACCGGTGTCGGTGCGGATGTAATAATCGCTCAGGGCCTGGGCGTCCAGACGGAACTTCTGGTCAACCTGTGGAATCACCTGGTACGACCGGCCTTCCATGTTGAAGCGGTTGATGTAACCACCACCGAGCATGCTGGAAAGCGCCTGGCCAATGTCCTGCATCGACAGGCCCAGGTCGGCTACCCGGTCCCGGTCGACATTGATCCGGGTGATGGGCCGGTCGAAGTTGATCGACTTCTGCAGGAACATGAAGTTGCCGCTGCCCATGGCTTCGCCCAGAAGCTCGTCGGCCACCTGATTCAGCTGCTCATAGCTGTTGCCGGTGGTGATCACGAACTGGAACGGCAGGCCGCCGCCAGAACCGGGCAGCGAAGGCCTCGGGAATACCGCGGTTTGCAGGCCGGTGACTTGCTTCAGTTCGGCGTCCAGTTGCGGTTGCGCCTCAAACTGGGAAATCTCCCGCTCGCTCCAAGGCGCCATCTTGAAGCCACCGAATACGGCATTCGGCCCGGTGAAGCCGATGATCATGAAGTCTTCCTCGTACCCCGGCAGGGATGACATCCGGCTCTGGATCTCGTCGCCGTGCTCGGTGAGGTAGTCCAGAGTCGATGTCTGCGGGCCCAGGCCCTGGTAGAACAGGATGCCCTGGTCCTCGGTCGGTGCCAGCTCGTTCTGGCTCATCATTGCCATGAAGTAGATGGAGCCGAGCACGACAAAGGCAAAGAAGATGACCACCGACTTGGTTTCCATCAGCGAGGTGAGCGCCCGTTTGTAGCCGTTGGACAGGCCGTTGAAGCTGCGCTCGACCAGGCCCTCGAACTTGCCGGGGTTACCGTGGGGCTTCAGCACCAGCCCGGACAGCATGGGTGACAGGGTCAGGGCCACAATACCGGAGATCACCACGGCCCCGGCCAGAGTGAAGGCGAATTCGGTAAACAGCGAGCCGACTAAGCCGCCCATAAAGCCGATGGGTGCGTAAACCGCGACCAGAGTGGTGGTCATGGCAATGATTGGCACCGCCATTTCCCGGGCGCCCTTGATGGCGGCATCGAACCGGGTCTCGCCCTGTTCGATGTGGCGGTGCACGTTCTCCACCACGATGATGGCATCGTCGACCACCAGGCCGATGGCCAACACCATCGACAGCAGGGTGAGCAGGTTCAGGGAGAACCCGAACATCAGCATGACAAAGGCACCACCTACCAGAGACAGAGGCACCGCCACCGAGGGCACGATGGAGGCACGCACGGAGCCCAGGCACAGGAATACCACCACCAGTACGATCACCAGGGCTTCCAGCAGCGTCTTGATGACTTCGTTGATGGAGTCTTCGATAAAGTCGGAGGCGTCGTACGCCAGCCGGACGTTCAGGCCGGAGGGCAGTTGGCTCTCGATGTCAGGCAGTGAATCTTTTACCAGGCCGGCAACGGTGAGCGGGTTGGCGCCGGGGGCCAGCTCGATGGCGACATAGGTAGCCGGGTCGCCTTTGTACAGGGCGAGCTGGTCGTAGGATTCAGAGCCGAGCTCCACGCGGGCGATGTCCTGCAGGCGAATCTGGGTGCTGCCGGATTGCTTGACCACCAGGTTGCGGAACTGGTCCGGGTTGGCGACATCGGTGTCGCTGGTCATGCTGATTGCGGTGTACAGACCCTTGGTATTACCCACGGCGGCCTGGTAGTTGTTGGCGCGCAACTTGGCGACCACTTCCGGCGGCGTCATGTCCACCGCAGCCAGGCGTTCCGGGTCCAGCCAGACTCGCAGGGCAAATTTGCGGCCGATGAGATCAGCCTTGCCGACGCCCGGGAGTGCCTGCAGCTTTGGCTGCACCACTCGGGTCAGGTAATCGGAGATCTGCGGAACTTCCAGCTCACTGCTGTAAAACGCGATGTACATCAGCGCCGTGGAGTCACCGGTGGTGGAGGTGATGACCGGGTCCTGAGCTTCAGCCGGCAGCACGTTGCGCTGGCTGGCCACCTTGGCCTGGATTTCCGCCAGCGCCGCGTTGGCGTCGTAGTTCAGCTCCATCTTGGCTTCGATGGTGGACACGCCCTGAGAGCTGGTTGAGGTCAGGTAGTCGATGCCACTGGCTTCGGCAATGGCCTGTTGCAGCGGGGTGGTGATAAACCCTTTGATCAGGTCTGAGCTGGCGCCGGGGTAGGCCGTGGTGACGGTCACCGTGGTGCTTTCAAGCTCCGGATACTGCCGGATCTCCATCTCCATGGCCGCTCGGGCACCGACCAGGAGGATCAGCAGGCTGACCACCGTCGCCAGTACCGGACGGTGGATAAAAATGTCGGTAAATCGCATTATTCAGACGCCTCCTTTGACTGGGCGGCGTCGTCCTGAATCGCGACTGGCTGGCCAGCCCGCAACCGCAGCAGGCCTTTGGAGACGATGGTTTCGCCTTCCTCCAGGCCAGACAGAATGGCTACCTTGTTGTCCCGGGTCTCACCGGTCACCACGGTGCGGCGGGTGACTACCTGGGTATCGTCATCGTTCTTGCCAATAACAAAGACAAAGTCGCCGTAGGTGTTGTAGGAAACGGCAGTGCGCGGCACTGTCACCACGTCGTTGTCTTCCGGCTGGCGGGTCATAACGGTGGCGAACATGCCCGGACGCAGCAGCTGTTCTTCGTTATCGAGCGTGGCGCGGATGCGCACGGTGCGGGTTTCCGGGTTAACCGAGGTGTTGATGGCTGCCACGGTACCCTTGAAGTCGCGCTCGCGCACGGCCGCAACGGTTGCCACAACCGGGTAGCCAGTCTGCACGTCTGGCAGGTTTTTCTCGGACAGGGTGTAGTCCACGTAAATCGGATCCAGCATGTTGATCTCAACAATCGGCGTGCCGGTGGCGATGTATTCACCGCGATCCACCATGCGGATACCAAGACGGCCGTCGAAGGGCGCGCGGATGACCTTCTTGCTCAACTGGGCTTCGGCCTCGTTGACCCGGGCCCGGGCGGCGTCGAAGTTGGCTTTCGCTTCATCGTATTGGGACTGGGATACCGCACGCTTGGGCAGCAGGTCTGACACCCGCTTGAATTCCTGTTCGGCCAGCTGGGCTTCGGCGCGGCGGGTGCGCAGGGCCGCCTGGTCGATGGCAGAATCAAGGCGGATTAGCACATCGCCCTGTTTGACGGTGTCACCCGACTCAAAGTTGACCACTTCGATCACCCCGGGCACCTCGTTGGCAACCTGAACGCCGTTGACCGCTTCGATGCTGCCCACGGCTTTGATCGCAGGCGTCCATTTTTCGATTTGGGCTTGAACAGCAGAGACCTGGGCCGGCGGGCGGGGCTGGCTCATCTGTTCTTGCATCTGGCCAAACTGGTAGAACTTGTATCCAAAAATGCCGCCAAGGACGACGCCAAGGAAGATGATAACGATCACGAAGCGGGAGGCAGTGCGCATAATTCGGGTCCTGGGAATCGGGTTTGTTCTTTCGTTGGTGCAGCCGGGAAATACATGTTTTCTACAAAACATAGCATCCTACAAAATTTGCAGGGTGATTGTCACCGGGTTGTCGGTATTTCTGCGTAGGGCTTGAGGGCGTTTGTCGCCCCGGTGACGCTGCCGGCTGACAAGCACGAAGCTGGTATTGTCAGCGGAAGAAGTGACAGAATTACGAGCATTCATTCGCTAAGGATCATGCCATGCACTGGATTCTCGGTATCGCTCTGGCGGCTGCTGTTTTCGTTATTCTGAAGCAGTGGGGGGCGTTGTCGCACGACAAGAAGAAAACCGCAATCTGGAAAGGCGTGCTGGTGGTTGGCGGCGCGCTGCTGCTGTTTCTGGTGCTGACCGGGCGGGTGCATGTGCTCACCGCGGCGGTGGCGGCGGTGCTACCGCTATTGCGCAAGTTGCCGGCGCTGCTCAAATTCATGCCCATGGTGAAACAGCATCTGGGCCGGGGTGACGGGAGAGGTGCTGGGCAGGGAGCTGAGGATGAACCTTACGAGCAGGGCTCTGAGCGTTCGGCCGCGCATGGCGGTATGTCGAAGCAAGAGGCGTGCGAAATACTCGGCGTGGCCCGCAGTTGTGATGAACAGGAAATCGTTGCGGCGCACCGCCGTTTGATCCAGAAACTGCATCCGGACCGCGGAGGCAATGATTATCTGGCGGCCAAGATTAACGAGGCAAAAGCCGTGCTACTTCGAGGTCGTTCCCGGGCCGACGCCCAGAGCCGGAGCAGTTGACGATTAGCGCAGGATGTCGACCTTGATCTCGAAGCTTCGGTTGTCGGAACGGCTACTGCTAACACTGTAAGTGATGCCTGAGCGCTCGGTGTCGGCGGAGGTGGAGGTGCTGCCTAGCGCCACCCACTCACCCGGTTCCACCCGGCGAATGGTGACCACGGCCTCGGTCTCATAGCCGGGCAGGGCAGCCGGATCTTCCTCGAACGACACAATACTCACCTCAATGGCCCGGTCCGAAATAACCTGCGGGCTTACCAGGAAACCACTGCGAGTTTCGACCTGTTGGAGGATGGCCGCCGGGTTGCGTCCACCCAGAACAGCGAACGGCAGGGTTCGGACCTGGCCGGAGGTAATGTGGGCCGACTGGCCATCCTGCACCACCAGCGTTCGGAGCTGGCTATTGTTGGTACTGGTGACCTTACGCTCAACGGTGACGTTAACCCGTTTCTCCGAACCGGAGACTCCAGCCCCGGAACGTTTTCCACCAATATCCTGACGGGAGCGGACGGTGATGCGCAGCTGCGCCGGTGCCACATCCATGGTGTCGATCAGCATGCCGATTTCATCCAGCAAGGCAGGCTCACCTCGCACGACCACCTGCTGGCCCCGTGCGGTCACCGTAACCGGGGCGTTCTGGTAAAGCTCACGGATCTGCTGGGCGACGTCGTCCGCGGGGCGATTCTGCAACTCATAGACTCGTGCCTCACTCTGGGCAAAGGCCGCGGCCGGCAGTAACAGCAGGCTCAGGAACAGGGCCAGGACCCGGGGCAGATTAACCGGACCGCGTCGGAAGAAATGAGGTTCTGTCAGTGTCATGTCTGCTCCCGACCCTGCTGTCGACTGAAAAAGTGTGGACAACGGGGTTGCCAAGTTGAAAACCGGGGGTATATATTGAAAAGCATGAAGACCATACACGCGATCTGTCAATTGAATGTTCTGCAAGCTTTCGGTGAAAAATCGATAGCGGCGGTCGCTGCTGTGTTTTCTTGGTGGTTTGGATATGGCTTTTATTTTAGCCAGAGCCAGGGCCGCCCATAAGATCTTCATCGACCGAATAACGAGGAAGGCAGCCCGGCAGAAAACCCAGGCTGCCACCGGACTCAAAAAGCCCCGACTGGTAGCCCAGCCGGGGCTTTTTTGATTCTGACACAGGGAAACGGGAACACTGATATGAACATGCCACCGAGTTCTGAAACGCTGACAAGTTCCGAGGCGTTGACAAGTTCTGAGGCGTTGAATGGTACCGACGCACTGAACCAGCCAGCCGCCGATACGGCAGCCAGTCAGCGCCAGGAAGTGGCCCTGCCCACCGCCGCCGGGTTGCGTCAGCAACTGCCGGTTTCGGCCAGCGTGGCGAGACAGATCGCCGGGCAGCGCGAGGCCGTCCGAAAGATTCTGCGAGGCGAGGACGCCAGAACTTTGATCGTGATGGGCCCTTGCTCCATCCATGATGAGGTAGCGGCGCTGGAGTACGGTGAAAAGTTGAAGCGCCTGGCCGATGCGGTCAGTGACCGATTCCTGATTGTGATGCGGGCCTACCTGGAAAAGCCGCGAACCACCGTGGGCTGGAAGGGCTTGTTGTACGATCCCGAGCGCACCGGGGCCGGCGATCTGAACGAGGGCCTGGTTCGTTCCCGCCGACTGCTGCTGAATCTGTCACAGATGGGGTTGCCGCTGGCAACCGAGGCGCTCAGCCCCTTCGCGATGGATTACCTGGGCGACCTGATCAGCTGGAGCGCTATCGGTGCCCGCACCACCGAGTCTCAGATTCACCGGGAACTGGTGAGCGGACTGCCAATGCCGGTGGGTTTCAAGAACGGAACCGACGGCGGTATTGGTGTCGCCACTAACGCCATGCGGTCGGCGGCTCATCCCCACCATCACATGGGAGTTTCAGACAGCGGTGCGCCGGTGATGATCACTACCCAGGGTAACCTGGATACTCATCTGGTGCTGCGGGGCGGACGTGGAATCACCAATTACGACGCCGACAGCATCGCCGCTGCGGTGCAAGCCCTGGCCGGGGCCAATCTGGGTACCGCGATCATGGTGGATTGCAGCCACGACAATGCCCAGAAGCAGGCGGAACGTCAGATCGACATCGCCCGAGAGGTAATGGCGCAGCGTGCGGCAGGTAACGACCACATCCGCGGCCTGATGCTGGAGAGTTTCCTGGAGCCGGGGCGCCAGGATGACAGCGACGACCTGATCTTCGGCTGCTCGATTACCGATCCGTGCCTGGGCTGGAGCCAGACGGAGGCTCTGATCCGCTCACTGTAGATAGCAACAGCTGGCCGGCCAGTAACAGCAGCACGCCGCCCATCATGCGGTCCAGCCAGTGGCCAAACCGGTTAAAGCCCCGGCGGACACGGGGCAGGGTAAAGAATACCGCGACCAGGGCAAACCACAACGCGGTGGCGACTGCCATGTAGAGGCCGTAACCGGCCTGCAGGGCAACCGGGGTGTCCGGGCTGATCACTACGGAGAACAGGGAGACAAAGAACAGGGTGGCCTTGGGATTCAGGGCATTGGTCAAGAAGCCCAGTCGCAGCGCTGCCAGGCCCGTTTGGGGGGAGCCAGGCTCAGCGTTGACGTGGATGCCTCCGGCGCGCGAACGCAGGCATTGAATCGCGATCCAGGTCAGGTACAGGGCGCCGACCACTTTCAGGACGCTGAACAGCCAGACCGATTGCTGGATGATGAGGCCGATACCCAGCAGTGAATAAGCCACATGCACCAGGATGCCCAGTCCGATACCCACCGCGGTCAGCAGGGCATGATATCGGCTTTGGCTGAGCGCCTGCCTGAGCATAATGGCAAAATCCGGGCCTGGGCTGGCCACCGCCAAAAGATGCACAAGAGCTACAGTCAGAAATTCAGGCCAAAAATTGTACACGTTTCAATCCCTCGATCCTTGTAATTGCAAGTGGTTGCAAAAGGTTGCAAGCGCCCCAGCTTAAGCCAATTTTCCGGAAATTTCCCCTTTGCTCGTACCCGTCTAGCTTATGGGGGATCCGATCTGCTGCTTTCAGCCTATACCCTATACTGTTGATTACATAAGGCTCTGCCGGCACGTCATTCGACGTCACTATGGTTGCAAAAAAGGGTTGCAAGAAAGGGTTGCAAGGAAACGGGTGCAAGGAGAGGTTCGTATGGAAAAGCGAGAGGTGGATGTTGCCATCATCGGAGTCGGCACTGCAGGGATGGTCGCCTACCAGCGTGTTCGCAAAGTCACTGACAAGGTAGTGCTGATTGAGGCGAACCGGTACGGGACTACTTGTGCCCGGGTTGGCTGCATGCCCAGCAAGCTGCTGATCGCAGCGGCGGACAATGCTCACCACATGGCTACGGGGCCACTTTTTGGTATTTCAGCCGGTGGCATCAACATTGATGGCAAGGCGGTGATGAAACGGGTCCGCCAGGAGCGGGATCGTTTTGTTGGCTCGGTGGTGGAGTCGGTGGATAAATTTCCAGACCATCACCGTATGTTCGGGCACGCCCGGTTTGTCGCTCCGAAGCGATTGATGGTTGAGGGCACCAATGGCGACGTCCGAGAGGTTCACGCTGAACGGATCATCATCGCCACCGGTTCCCGCCCCAATATCCCCGGGTTCCTCAAGGAAGCGAAAGACCGTCTCGTGGTCAATGACGACCTGTTTGAATGGCAGGACCTGCCGGAGTCCGTTGCGGTGTTTGGTCCCGGCGTGATCGGCCTGGAATTGGGTCAGGCCCTGAGCCGCCTGGGTGTGCGCGTGCGAATGTTTGGTGTGGGTGGCTCGGTTGGGCCGATTCGTGATGAGTCAATTCGCCAGTACGCCCTCGACACGTTCAACCAGGAGTTCCCGCTCAACCCCGAGGCGGATGTAAAGCAGGTGGAACGCACTGAGAGCGGCGTGCGGATTACCTTTCAGGACGACGATCAGGGGGAGGTGTCCGAGACCTTCGATTACCTTCTGGCCGCGACCGGCCGGCGACCCAACGTTGATGGCCTGGACATCCAGAATGCTGAAATTGAGCTGGATAACAAAGGCATGCCGTTGTTCGATCCTTACACCCTTCGCTGCGGCGACAGCCACATTTTTATTGCCGGCGATGCCAATAACACCCTGCCTCTGCTGCATGAGGCGGCCGACGAGGGCCGCATTGCCGGTGACAACGCGGCGGCCTACCCGGAAGTGCTGGCGGGCTTGCGCCGCACACCCCTGGCGGTGGTGTTTACCGACCCGCAGATTGCCGCCGTGGGCCTGACCATCGATGAGGTGGACGAGCGCTGCAAGGGCCGCTTTGCCGTTGGCGAAGTGTCGTTTGAGGATCAGGGCCGCAGCCGGGTTATTGGCAAGAATGTGGGCTTGTTGCGGGTGTACGGTGAGCACGGCTCCGGGTTGTTCATGGGCGCCGAGATGTTCGGGCCCGCCGCCGAGCACATCGCGCACTTGCTGGCTTGGTCGGCCCAGCATCGAATGACCGTCAGTGAGATGCTTGAGATGCCGTTTTATCACCCGGTTATTGAAGAAGGTTTGCGTACGGCCTTGAAACAACTGAATCGCAACCTCAATAAAGGTCCTGAGCCAGCAGAAGGCTGCACCGATTGTGGCCCCGGTGTTTAGGGGCGGTCGTTTATTGCGACTTGAAAGGCACAAGATGATAGCTATAGCCATTACTTAATTAATAAGCTGATGCTATCGGAAGGATTGGTGAATTTTACTTCTGTGCCGTCTGGTCGTGGCCTAGGATGGCGTACATATTCAATTAAGTTAACGTCAAGGAGACACGCAATGGGTAAGAACTTTATTGGTTTGGACACGGAAAAAACTGTGCAGTTGGCAGATTCGTTGAACGATCTGCTTTCCAACTATCAGATTTTCTACATGAACGTGCGCGGGTACCACTGGAACATCAAGGGTGACAATTTTTTCGAGCTGCACGTGAAGTTTGAGGAGCTGTACGACGACCTGTTGTTGAAAATTGACGAGATTGCCGAGCGGGTGCTCACTCTCGGTCATCGTCCGGCCCATGCCTACAGCACCTATATTGAGAAATCAGAGGTGCAGGAAAAGAAAGATGTTTCCGACGGCCGGGAAGCGATGGAAAACATCGTGGAAAGCTTTGCCAAGCTGATTGGTAAGCAGCGCGATCTGCTGAGTCTGGCGAGCGATTCCGACGACGAAGGCACCGCGGCACTGATGAGTGATTACATCTCACAGCAGGAAAAAACCGTGTGGATGTATCGGAGCTATCTGGGTCACTAAGCCCGATAGAGCTCTCGGATAAGGGCGGCGTAAGCCGCCCTTTTTTGTGCCCAGACGATATTAGACGGCGACTTCAAGAGGCGGAACCTGCTGATGCAGGAACCACTTTTCGGTCACTACCTTCCGGGTGAACCAGTGGGAGCGCATCAGCGTGGTAGCCAGTGGCGTCTTGATCCAGTCGGGCACCTGCCAGGCTTGCTCCAGTTCGGTGGCCCGGGTGCCGAAGCGTTCGGCGATGGCATCGCCGTAGAGCTGCAGTGACGATGCCGAATAATCCTGCGCATCGCGGATAACATCGGCCGCCATCAGGGCGGATTCAATGGCCGGCCGGATGCCTTCGCCACTCTGGGTGTAGGCCAGTCCGGCGGAATCGCCAATCAGCAGAATGCCGTCGTCGACCAAAGGCCGTTCGGCGTGGGCATAGAGCAGATAGGCATGGCCTTTGAACCGGCCCGGCAGGTCGGAGGGGATGCGGCCGGTGTCTTTCATGTCTTGCACAAAGGCTTCCAGGTGCTCGGTCAGCCGATGATTATCCTCCCGGCCCAGGCCGATATTCAGGTAATTCTCCTTGCGGAACACCCAGGCGTAGCCCTTGAGGTCGCGACAAAACCAGAGTTCCGGGGTGTCACCCCGGGCTTGGCAAGTTTGCGCCTGCTCCGGCGTCATCTCGAACTCGACCTCCTTGGCGGCAACGATGGTTTCGTGACTGCCGGGGCCCTCGCCCAGTAATCGCGCCACCGGACAGAAGTGGCCACCGGCACCGATGATCAGCGGTGCTTCCCAGGTGCCGTTGACCTGCCAGTTGCCGCCCGCGCGCGTGATGCTTTTCACGGGTGTGGAGAGCATCTTTGGCGCGGTCACCCGGTCTAGCAGGTAGGTGTCAAACTCACACCGGCGAATGCCATAACTGACCACATCACCATGGTCGTTTTCCACCGGTGACTGGCCCATCATACCGATGCGGAAGCGTCGGATGGGTTGCAGGGTTCGGCCGCGGCTGTAATCGTCGCGATCGATTTTCAGGGTGTTCATCACTGCTGGCGTGACCCAGCCGGCGCAGGTCTTGTCCCGTGGGAAATCCTGTTTGTCGATCAATAGTATGCGTTTGCCACTGTCCTGCAGGCTTTGGGCCAGGGTGGAGCCTGCAGGGCCGGCGCCAACAATGATCAGGTCGTAGTAGTCCATCACGCTTGCTCCGGTGCTGCGGGCGTTGTGTAGAGGTCTTGTCGGCTTTGTGGCAGCCGGTTGTTGGCACCGTGAGTGAACACTACCTGGAAAAGCTGCAGTGAGCCGGCCCGGAACGCGGCAATGGAGCCGGCCAGATACATGCGCCAGGCCCGGGTAAAGTGCTGATCGTACATTTCTGACACCTGATCCTGGTTTTCCGTGAACCGATCCATCCAGTGGCTCAGGGTCTGGGCGTAGTGAAGCCGAAGGTTCTCCACGTCGAGCACTGAGAAATCACCCTGTTCACAGATCTCCATGAACTCGCCAATGCTGGGCGGGTAGGCCCCCGGGAAAATCCGTTTTTCAATCCAGGCATTCATCAGCATGGGCCGGTTACGGCCGATGCTGTGGAGCAAGGCAATGCCGTCGGGTTTGAGACTGCGTTTGATCAGGGCCGACAGCGCCGGGTAATTCTCCTTACCGACGTGTTCGAGCATGCCGACCGATACGAAGGCATCGTACTGACCTTTTATATTTCGGTAGTCGTCCTCCACGTACTCAACCAGATGGTCCAGCTGTTGCTGGCGGGCCTGCTCACGGGCATAGACCAGTTGCTCCCGGGAGATGTTGTAGGAGTGCACTTTCACGCCATAGTGACGGGCCATGTAACGGGCCAGTCCGCCCCAGCCACAGCCGGCCTCGACCACGGTCATGCCAGGTTTGAGCCGGAGCTTGCGGCAGACGTGTTCCAGCTTGGCCAGTTGCGCCTGCTCCAGGGTCAGGTCGGGACGTTCGTAGTAAGCACAGGTGTACTGCATTTCTGCCTGATCCAGCCATAACTGGTAGAACTCGTTGCCCAGATCGTAGTGGTGGTGGATGTTTTCCTTGGCTTCGGTGATCCCGGTGGAGCGCGGGTTGTGATTGCGCCAGAGTGCGTCCAGCCATTTTGGCCATTCCTGGCGCGCGGCGTGTACCGATCGATACAGGGTTTCCATCAGATCCGGCAGGTCGCCCTCAACGTCGAGCCTGCCCGCGCTGTAAAGATCGCCAAAGGCCAGGTTGGGGTTGGCGACCAGGGAATAGAGCGCCTTTGGGTCTTTCAGGTGGAGGGCAAAACGGATTTCCTGATCCTTGGGATCAATGACGTCGCCGTTCCACAGCTGGAACCGAATGGGAGGCGATCCGGCCATGTGCATGAGTTTGGCGATAAGCCAGCGTTCGTAGTTGTGAGGGTTACGGTCGGTCTGTGCTGCTTCCAGCGGTAGGGTTAGCACGTGTGGTGTGGATTCACGGCCCGTTTGCTCGGTTTTCTGGGCGGTGTTGTCTGTCATGGATCCCTCTCTCCCTTTGCCTGACCTAAACATCGCGGCCCTTTGTGCGAATGTGCACAGGCACGTGTCCCGTCTGTTCATCCGGGAACCGCCGGTTCAGTGTTCAGTATAGAAAAGGTTGGGATTTTGTCAGGTTAGGGCGTGAAAAGGCTGGAAACGAGGGATAGCGACATAAAAAACCGGGCCATAAGGCCCGGTTTTTCAGAGGGGTCAGTAGGTGGAACTCATCCCGAACCATTCGGGGAAGATCACGATCAGTGCCAATACCAGAATCTGAATCAGAATGAACGGGATAATCCCTCGGTAGATGTCCACCGTTCGGACCTCCGGTGGTGCCACCCCTTTCAGATAGAAGAGCGAGAAGCCAAACGGCGGGGTCAGGAAACTCGTCTGCAGGTTCATGGCGATCAGGATAGCGAACCAAAGCATGTTGATACCCATGGCTTCGGCAATCGGCGCCAGAATCGGCACGATGATGAACGAGATCTCCACGAAGTCGATGAAGAAGCCGAGGATCAGTATCACCAGCATCGCCAGGATAATGAAGCCCCACTGACCGCCCGGCAGCATATGCAGCCACTCTTCCAGCAGGTAGTCGCCGCCGGTGTAGCTGAACACCATCGAGAACGCAGTGGCGCCAATCAAAATTGCAAACACCATAGCGGTTACCTTGACGGTATCCTTGGCGCTGTCCCAGACCATCTTGAATGAAAACTGCTTGTAGATGAGAGCCAGAACTACGGCGCCAACGCCGCCGAGTGCCGAGGACTCGGTGGGCGTGGCGATGCCGCTGAAGATGGAGCCCAATACGATCACAATCAGCGCCAGTGGCGGAATGATCGCGAGGAGGGCCGACACGACCTCCTGCTTACGTGAGTGCGACGGATCTTGCGGCATTGCCGGTGCGGTTTCCGGCTTCAGACGGGTCAAGATCAGGATGTAGGCAATGTACAGGCCGATCAGGACAACGCCCGGCCAGACTGCAGCTTTGAACAGGTCGCCGACGGGGATGCCGATGACGTCGCCGAGGATGATCAGGATGATCGACGGTGGAACGATCTGCCCCAGGGTGCCCGAAGCACAGATGGTGCCGGTGGCCAGACGCTTGTCGTACTTGTGGGCCAGCATGACTGGCAGGGAAATCAAGCCCATGGCCACCACGCTGGCACCAACCACACCGGTGGAGGCCGCCAGCAAGGCGCCTACCAGGATGGTGGAGATGGCGAGACCACCCGGCAGGCCACCGAACAGCCGGCCCATGGAGGTGAGCAACTGCTCGGCCAGCTTGGTGCGTTGCAGCACCACGCCCATGAAGATGAACAGGGGCACAGCCATGAGAACGGTGTTCTGCATTACGCTCATGATCCGGAACGGCATGAACGCAAACAGATCCATGCCCTCGGCATAAATACCGAAGAACAGTGCGACACCACCGAACGTAAAGGCGACAGGGAAACCTGCCATCAGCATCAGCATGGCGACGCCGAACATAATCATACCGATCATGCCAGACCTCCCGCGCTGTGCTCAGAGGCATAGCTTTTCTCGCCGGACATCACTCGCAGGGCGTAAGTGATCATGCCCAGGCCAGCAGTGGCGATGAAAAATGCCGTGATGGGAATGACCGATTTGATCAGGTAGCGATGGGGCAGGCCGCCGGGATCGCCACTGCCCTCACCCATGCTGTAGGAGTCGAGGGCAAAGGCGTAGCCGTAGGTGGCAATCAGGTAGGCAAACGGGAGTACAAAGATCACGGCGCCAACCAGGTTAACCCAGGCCTTGGCCTTGTTGCTCCAGTTGGTGTAGAAAACGTCTACGCGAACGTGGCCATCCGTGCGGAGTGCGTAGGGAATACCAAACAAAAAAACGATGGAATACAGGTGCCATTCCATTTCCTGCATGCCGATCGATACTTCATTGAAGGCGTAGCGGGACACTACGTCGTAAAACACGTTTACGGCCATTAGTATCATCGCGATACAGGCGACCCAGCCACAGAGATTGGACAATCGGGCCAGGCCCTCGTCCAGTTTGATAATCCACCGCATTTACAATCCTCCGCCAAGCGGGTTGGCGTTTTTTTCAGCTACTATAAACAACGAAACCGGGACCACTCTGAGAGCAATCCCGGCTCGATTTGAGGCGCTATCTTACTCGACTTCGCCCATCGTGTTGAGGTACGCGCGCTCAGAAATATCAGTGTAAGCGCGGGACTGCTCAAGGTACTCCTGCTGAGACTTAACGATCTTGGCGGCCAGTTCGTCGCCTGCAGCGGCTTCTTTCAGCAGCTTATCGTTCGCCTCCTTCATGGCCTGGAAGACTTCGTCCGGGAACTTCTTGATCTGAACGTTTGGATACTCTTCCTGAATGCTTGCCCAGGCCTTGGCATTTTCGTGCTGTGACTGAACCAGCATTTCGTATGACGCCAGGCGCATGGAAACACGCAGAATTTCTCTCAGGTCAGCGGGCAGCTTCTCCCAGGTCTTCTTGTTGACCAGGAACTGCAGCTCGGTTGCCGGCTCGTGCCAACCGGTGTAGTAGTAGTCGGCGATCTGCTGGAAGCCCAGACGAAGATCCAAAGCCGGACCTACCCACTCAACGGCGTCAATGGTGTTGCGCTCAAGCGCAGTGTAGAGCTCGCCCGGTGCAATGTTGGTCGGGCTTACGCCGACTTCAGCAAAGACTTCGCCGGCGAAGCCAGGAATACGCATCTTCAGACCCTGCAGGTCTTCAACGGATTTGATCTCTTTGCGGAACCAACCACCCATCTGGATGCCGGTGTTACCACCCGGGAAGGACATCAGGTTGTGCGGGTTATACACTTCCTGCATCAGCTCCATGCCTTCGCCATGGTAGAACCAGGCATACTGTTCCATGGCATTCATGCCGAAAGGCATGCTGGTGAAGAACAGGGTGTTGGGTACCTTGCCTTTCCAGTAGTAAGACGCGGAGTGGCCCATGTCGTACTGACCGGCTTTAACCATGTCAAACACGCCAAATGGGGCTTTGTGCTTGTTGGCAGAGTCGATGCGGATGCGCAGACGGCCATCGGACATCTCTTCGGCCATTTTGGCCATGTTTTTTGACGCATCACCGAAAATAGGGAAGTTTGGACCCCAGGTTTCGGCAAGGCGGAGCGTAAACGTATCCTGAGCGAGCGCCTGCGAGGCGGCAAAGGTCGTTGCCACAGCCAGCGCAGCCGCGGAAAGAACAGAACGGATCTTCATTGCTCTTCAATCCTCTTATCGTTTTTTGTTCAGAGCGTCCTCCGGGTAGGAGGAGTTAACTCATAACGGTAGCCCAAGTTAACAATTATCGTTAGGAAACGGAACGAAAACTGGCCATATCTACGACCTAGGTCGTACGGCTGTTTACATATCATCCATCCGGCCAATCTGGCGTGCCAACCTCATAGCTTCATGCTCTTCCAGGGCTTTCAGATCCTCCAGCAGCGTGCGCGCTTCGGGAATTTCTGCTTTGCCAATCAGGGCGTCATACAGATCCATCACCTGATCGTGAAAATCGAAAACCTCACGTGAGATGCCATCGAAATCCAGGTCGGCGTAGTGAGTGTCGCAGGTGCGATGGCTTTCGATGGGTTCGTGATTGCCGTAATCGTAAAGGCGGGTCTTCATCGCTTTCGAGTCCGCCTGTTTTTCGAACTCCATGACCGCCTTCTCCAGCATGCTTTCGTGACTGCTGACATAGTCGAGCAACGCGCTGGCGCGTTCATTCTGGGCTTTGGCGGCGGATTCGTGCAGGCTCTCAGCCAAATGCCGGTGCAACTGGCGGGTCCAGTCGATGAGATCCTCGAAGGTTTTTATTTCCATCACGGCCTCCTGAGACCGGCGTGCATTCTGGGAGCAAAGCGTTATTTTTCAGTCTAGCCAACATTTCGCCAGTTGCGACAGCGGGCTTCGAAGCATTCCAAGGACTTGGCTTAATTCGGCGCGGCAGGCTCGGCTGCCGTGGTTTCCGTCTTTTGCCGCCAGCTTCGAAATCGGGCCAGTGCCGGCTTTTCCACTGAGTAGTGAATGGCCGCGGCCAGAGCCAAGGCGGTTGCCAGTGCCAGTCCGACGCCAAGCCATCCTGGCAGACCCGACCGGTAGCTCAGGTCGATAACACCGTAGCCAATATTCTGGTGCACCAGGTACAGACTGTAGGACAGGCTGCCGAGCCAGAGCATGGGGCGGTTAGCCAGCCATGGCAGCCGGCCGTAAACCGCGAGGGCAAAGACTCCGAAGCATCCCAGGACAAAGAGGCTGTAAGGCATTTTGTAGGCGAACAGGCCATGCCCAATACTGGCGATCAGCAGGGCGTTGTCGAAGACCGAACCGCCCCCGTAACGGTGGCGTCGATAAATCAGCATGCCGGCCACAAACAGCGGGGCGTATTTCACAAACAACAGGTCCTTGACCAGAAACTCGATTCCTTCTGGGATCTGTTTCCACCAGAGCACGCCGATATAGCTGATTATTATCCAGGCCGTTAAGGCTGCGCGAAGCTGCGTCCAACTTCGGAGGTTGAAGAACAGAAGAGCCATCCAGCTGTAGAAGGTAACCTCCACCACCAAGCTCCAGTAGGCACCGTCGACATGTTTCATACCAAAGTATTCATGAAGCAGGGTGGTGTTTAGCAGAGCGGTTTCGAAGGTGACAGCCCGGCTTTCCGGGCCGAGCCAGTGCACGGAGATGAAAGTGAGCGCAATGGCCGCCCAGAGCGCAGGCAGCAGACGAAAGGCGCGGGCCAGGCCAAACCAGCCGGCCTTGGAGGTGCGCTCAAGCGTCATGAAAATCACAAAGCCGCTGAGAATAAAGAACAGATGGACCCCGTAGCGCCCGAACAACAGACTGCTGTTCAGGATGGCCGGGAGTTCGAACCCGTGGCCGTACAGTTTGTCGTAGTAAGGTAGGTAGTGGAACAACACGACTACAAGCGCGGCCAAACCACGCAAGGCATCAAGGCTGGCTAACCGGTTGTGAGAGGTGGTCATAAGTCGGTCCTTTTCGATATCGCTATAATAGCCTGCATTCGGGGTGGGCAATACGGTCGTGACCTACGGTATGCTTGCCGCGGCTATACCATGTGTTAATCCGCAGGGGCGCAAGCCAGCGGTTTTCTTTCATCAGGCAGGGAGTTGCGACCATGGCAACCACGTTAGGCATCATCGAAGGTTTCTATGGCCCGATGTGGAGCTGGCAGGAACGCCGCCACCTGGTGCGTGCCCTGGCACCCCACGGCTACGGCTTTTACCTGTACGCACCCAAGGCCGATGCCTTCCTTCGGCGGCGCTGGCAGGAGCCCCATCCTGCGGAGACGGCGGCGGAGCTGGCCGGTTTCGCCCGTTTTTGCCGGGACGAAGGCGTGCGCTTTGGGGTTGGTTTAAGCCCGTTCGAGATCTTTAATCGTTTTGACGACGAGGCTCGGGCGGCACTCGCCCGGAAGCTGGCCTTGCTCGATCGCATGGGCATCGATGAACTGGCGATCCTGTTTGATGACATGCGCTCGGACACCCCCGCCCTGGCACAAACCCAGGCCGAGATTGTGGCCTGGGTTCGGGACCACAGTTCGGTCCGACAGCTCAGCGTCTGCCCCAGCTATTACTCCGACGATCGGGTGTTAGACCGTGTGTTCGGGGAGCGTCCTGCCGATTATCTGGAGACCCTTGGGCGTAAACTGGACCATGAGGTCAATATCTTCTGGACCGGCGAAGAGGTCTGTTCACGGGAAATTTCACCGGGACACCTGAAGCGGGTGGGTGATGTGCTTGGGCGAAAGCCGGTGCTGTGGGATAACTACCCGGTCAATGACGGCGACCGCATGTCCCAGCACCTGCATTTGCGCGGCTTCACCGGCCGGCCAGCGGCTAATGCCGCCCATATCGCGGGCCACGGCATCAACCCGGCGTTGCAGCCAACGCTGACCACTGTGCCGGCAATTACCCTGGCGGAATCCTACCGCCTGGGCCCGGACTATCAGTATGGCCATTCGCTCCGGCATGCGGCCCGGGAGGCTCTGGGGCGGGACCTGGCGGATCAGATACTGACCGATTTATTGGTGCTGCAGGACGCCGGGCTGGGCCGCATTGGTGCTGAAAAGCGCGCAAGCCTGGAGAGCACCTATGGCGCCTTTAGCCATCCGGCAGCCGAGGAAATTCTGCGTTGGCTCCGGGGCGAGTATCAGGTGACCGATGAGATGGTGGCTACCCAATAAGGCGGCGTTCAGTCGCAACCCGGCAAATTCGGTCGGCTAAAGCGAGCGGTCATGGCTGCCCGCCCACGCTCGGCATCGCGATATTCCTTGGGCAGGGGCTGGAGAAAGTACAGGAAGTCACCTTTGCTGCGCTGGTCTTCCAGGTCCGGTTGGCTCTGCCCCTGGGGCCAGAATATTGGCGTCAGCACCACCACATCCAGTTCGGGTGCCCGTTGCTTCAGCAGCGCCACCGTGCCCAGTCGCTCTTCGCTGTGAAATGTACCTGTCAGATGCAGGATCTGGTGCCCCGGATACCGCTCGCGGGCACGCAGAATCTCCACCGCCATGGTGTTGTCCCTGAGCAGTTGCGCCTTGTAGGTGTTCTGCATGCGCTCATTCAAACCTTCTTCGCCAATACCATGACCGCCCGTCAGCGCGGTTACGAATTTCTCCCGGTAGCCCGGGATGTCGGTAAAGGGATTCGCGGGTAATTGCGCGCGAACATCCTCTGGCAAGGTGTCGAGGTAATCAGGGCCCTGGCGCCCGACACAGCGGACAACCTGGCTCGGCGCATTAGCGGCGATCACGGGAATCGTCCGGGCCTTGGCCAACTCAATCAGCGGACGGTATGAGGCCCGGTAGTTGTCCCAGGCGTTGGCGTCCTCAATCAGTTCTGCCTCACCCGTCTCCCCGGCGAGGTAGCGGTCCAGCTCTCGCCGGCGGTCCAGATCAAACTGTTCCATGGTCAGTGCCAGGTCCGGATTCTGGCGGTGCAGTTCAGCCTGGAGTCTCGACTGCAAAAGGTGCGCGCCGTGGTGGCCATGATACTCCCCGACGACGATGACATCGGCCTCTGTGAGAGCGTCCGCCAAGGCAGCAATGCTCAGCGAAGTACCTTTGTCGGCGTCCACGATGATGGCATCGTACTGGGTTTCAGGGGCCTCAAGCGTCGCCGGCGGAGCCAAGGCTGTGGCGCAGCCTGCCAACGTGATCAGCGTGGAGAGGAGCAGGGCAATCGGTAGAGGTCTCATGGAAGCAGTATACGAAACCCGGGCCGCAATGGGTCCTGATGATCGTCAGCTGGTCCCGCGGGAATGCTGGGGAAGGTGCTGATAATTAGGGGAAAGGCTCGGAAAATCAGGTGATTGTCAGCTATGCTAGCAGGATATTTGCTCACTCAGAACAGGACCACGCATGCTCCCCTTCCGGATTGTTGATCGAATCAAGTTCCTGGTCGAACGCCAGTTGGTGAAAGGGGCCGGTTTCCAGTTATTGGTGGTGGCTGCGTTCATCGCCCTGATCTCGCTGGTGGGCGGCCTCCTGGTAGTCCCGCTGGGTGAGTCATTCGACGACGCTGGTTCGGCGATCTGGTGGGCCTTTCTCAGACTGACCGATCCCGGTTACCTCGGGGATGATGTCGGCACCTGGCAGCGTATTGTCTCCACTCTGCTGACGGTCAGCGGTTACGTGGTGTTCATGGGTACTCTGGTGGCCATCCTGACCCGCTGGTTGATCGCCAAAATGGCCGACCTGGAACGCGGGCTGACGCCGGTCACTCTGAAAAATCACATCGTCGTACTAGGTTGGACCAGCCAGACACTGCCGTTGTTGTCGGAATTGCTGAGCTCGTCTGGCCGAATGCGGCGCTTTCTGGAAAAGCACGACACCCAGAAACTGAACCTGGTGGTGCTGTCCGAGGATGCCTCCGCCGAGCAGGTGCATGAGCTCCGGAGTGAACCGGGTATTCGGCGGCGCGCGCGCCAGATCATTTTGCGGTCGGGCTCTGCCATTCAGCCGGACGCCTTGCACCGGGTTGCCTGTCTTGATGCGGCGGCGGTGATCGTGCCCAGCGCCACCCAGGGCGTTGGTAGCTTGGTGACTTCCGATGTCGAAACCGTGAAGGCGCTGCTGTCCATTGCCGCCCAGGCTCGTCAGTACCAGTCCTCCCTGCCGTATGTGGTGGCCGAGATTCAGGACGTGCGCAAACTGCCGGTTATCGAGAGAGCTTATCCCGGCGAGGTGGAAGTGGTCGCAGGGGATGCCTCGATCAGCTCGCTGATAGTTCAGAACATCATTCATCCGGGGCTGTCCGAGGTTTACAACGAACTGCTGACCGGCTCCGAAGGCAACAGCATCTATGTTCGGGGGGGGGAGTCGATCGCAGGTTTGTCGCTGGCGGAGCTGGCGTCGGCGCGGCCGAACGTGATTGTATTGGGCTTGTTGCGCCCGGTTGGCAAGGGGTGGGATGTCCGGCTGGTGGCGCCGTCGGCTACTCGTATTGAGGCAAGTGACCGGGTCATCATGATGGCCAGGGATTATTCCGAAACGGAACCAAATGCCAAGCGGCCGACTCTGCCGCCAGTTGACCGGCTGGAGCCAAAGGTGGCCGTCCGTAATGGTGCCGGCCTTGGGCAGCGGGTGCTCGTACTTGGTTGGAACCGGCGCGTGCCCAGCCTGGTCGAGGAGTTTGGAAGTTACAGCAATCAGTCGTTTTCGCTGGACCTGGTATCGGTGGTGCCCGCCGCCGAACGGTCGCTGGCGATTTCCCGTTATGTGGGCGATCACCCAACGGTCCACTGCCATCATGTTGAAGCGGACTATATGGTGGAGGGAGAGCTGCGGCGGCTTGATCCATCCTCATACGATTCGGTCGTCCTTTTGAGCAGTGACCGTCTGGCCTCGGGGGAGGAGGCTGATGCCCGGGCGATGGTCGGGTACCTGCAGCTTGAAGATATCCTGATGGAGAAAGAGCGCCGTCCTCACCTGATTCTTGAGCTCAGTGATCCGGATAACCGGCCGCTGCTGTATGAGCACCGCAGCGAGATGCTGATCAGCCCGATGATTCTCAGCCATATCCTGGCCCAGGTCGCCTTGCGCCGAGAACTAAGAGTGGTATTGGATGAATTGTTTACAGTAGGTGGTGCGGAAATCCAGTTCCGTGATCCGAGCGATTACCCGCTTCCCGGCAGCGTTGATTTCCATCTGCTGGAGCGCATTCTGGCCGACGAGGGCGAAATTGCACTGGGTGTGTTCCGGCAAAAGGCCAATGCTCAGGGGCGGCACCTGCATTTGAATCCGCCACGGAGGGAGTACCTGGACTTACAGCCAGGTGACCGTTTGGTGGTGTTGAGTTTGACGGGCTAAAGGGTAGGGTAGAAGAGCGATACCCGGGGCATTGCTGCCCCGGGTATCGGTTCGTCTGATTCTTACTCGATCTTGATGTGTCCGCTGTCCATCAGATTTTTGATGAACTCGTCCGACGTCTGGTCGCCCATGGAAACCTTATCCAGGGTTATCGACTGTTGGGCGTTGTAGCTATCTTCACCTTTCGTGCCAGATAGCTCCCCGTCCTTGTTCAGATAAAGAACCGTGTCGTTGCCCTCCTTTTCGGCCACCAGGTAGCTGCTGAGATCGCTGGTGGAAGCATCTTGCAGTAGATCACTCAGGTCCAGTTGGTCGCCTTCGCTAACCTCGAAGTCTTTAACAACGTCTTCGGCTAGGCCGTTATCGTTGGTGTACTGGTCGCCGAGTTCCCATGCGAAGACATCAGCTCCATGGCCGCCTTTGAGTTCATCGTTGCCTATCCCTCCAACGAGAACATCATTGCCGGATCCGCCTTCGAGCTTATCGTGACCCCAGGACCCGATCAGGTAGTCGTTACCGTCTTCGCCATAAATCTCGTCGTTGCCGGTTCCGCCATTTAGGAGGTCATTACCGGATCCGCCTTCAAGCTTATCTTTGCCACCAGCGCCGACGAGGAAGTCATTACCACTCTCTCCTTTGAGCTGGTTATCACCGGAGCCTCCTACAAGGAAGTCATTACCCGACGTACCGTCGAGGTCCTGTCCTTCTTCAGTGACTTGTTGGCTATTATCGTATTGGTCAGCAAAGGGTTGATCACCGGACTGCTCCACATTAACTGTGAAGGTTTCGGAAACCGACTGACGTTCACCCGTAGCCATTTCAGTTGAGGTTGCAGTCACGGTCAGGTCGATATCACCACTAAACCCTGCCTGTGGAAGCAGTTGAAGGTTATTCAACTCTGCCGCTGAAAGTACCCAGTCGCCGCTGGAGTTTTTATTGCCCGCGTTCAACGCTGCGCCTTCGGGCACATTCGAAATCACGATTTCAAGCCTTTCGGATCCATCCTGATCCGTCAGTGCTGCGTTGATATCCAGAGCTATCGGCGTGCCATAGCTTCCGTCTAGGTCTGTCGCTTCAACAGTCGGTGCGCTTAGCGTAAGCGACGAATCCTTGTACGGATCTCCGCCATTGAGAACGAGCCACTGGAACTGGTAAGTGCCAGTTTCAGCTGCGCTATAGCTAAACGTTCCGTCTGAAATCTGAGCTGGGAACTTCTGCTCCGATGAGTCTACGAGGATTGACTCTTTTTGACCGTCCGGTTTGGTCACAACCAAGACGACCAAGTCATTGAACCCTCTTTCGACCTCGCTCTTCAGTTCCTCCCCATTGATGAAGGTGTAATCCCAAGAGATATCCATTCCTTCAGTGAGAGTCTGGGTAGAGGACGAAATCTTGCCGTCAATCACACGGACGTTACCTTCGTCGAAGGGCTCTTGTCCGCCGTTTCCGTCATCAACCATTACATCTGGATCAAATTGATTCAGGTAACCCGACTCAACACCCAGCTCCTGTTCAAGATCTGCTCGAGATGTGCCACTGCCGAGGTCAAAGGCGGTAGGATCAACCGGGAGGTCTTTACTACCCGTGGAGATCACAGTAGCACCTGACTGAACTGCAGTTATGTCGGACACAGAAAGCTCTGGTGCATTGGCGACCGGACGTACGTTCACGGTAACGGTCGCAGTGTCGGTGCCGCCTTGTCCGTCACTGACGGTGTAGCTAAATGAAGCCTCGCCACTGAAGTACGGGGCGGGCGTGAACACAACGTTTCCAGAGTTATCCAATGTAACGGTGCCGTTGGAGGCATTCTGGACGCCTTGAATCACCAGGTCATCGCCATCGGGATCTGAATCGTTTTTCAGCAATGTTTCGCTGTTAATAACGAGTGCCTGGTTTTCGTCAACTGTAAGCGTGTCGTTCGTAACCAAATAGGAGGCCTGTTGCGAACCAAAGATCTCCCATTCACCATTTTTCGGGCGAAGAGATACTTCGAGGCGGGCGGCCCCACCTTGGTCCCAATAGATGATCTCTACAGAGTGTGGCCCGTCACCAGTAAGCTCAAATTCCTTGCCTTCTTGAGTGTTCGTGCTCTGCTTGTTTTTGAACTCAGCAACCACTTCACCGTTCACGCGGATGCTATAGCCATCGTCCGCGGTCACTTTGAACTGGTAGGTTCCAGGAGCAAGATCCAGTTCCCCGGTCATTCGAATGATGGCGTCAGAACTGTTCTCGGGGTCGTTGGACAGTGAGTCCGAGTCATTGCCAAGGAATTCTTGGAGTTTTTCGTTGCCACCTAAATCGTTCGTGATGGTCCCATAATCAATTTGGGAGCCAATGAAGGTTGCGTCTGCAGTATTTGAAGCAATAAAGGCTTCAACTATGGAGAGGTTTTCTAAGTTCTGGCCGTCTTGGTCCGAACCTTGGTTGTAGGCAAAGTATTCGCCAAACAGGCCGGAAATAGTGTTAACGGTGTATGTGTCATCTGTTGCTTCTGGTGCGTCGTTCACCGCATTAACGGTGATTGCCACCGTCGCGGTGTCTTCGCCGCCGTTACCGTCACTGACGGTGTAGCTGATGCTGTCGTCACCCGAATAGTTTTCGTTCGGGGTGTAGTTGAGCGTGCCGTCGTCGTTGATGGTGACGGTGCCATTGGTGGCACTGGCGGCGGTGACGGTCAGGGTATCGCCGTCCACGTCGGTGTCATTGCCCAGCACGTTGATGTTGGTCAACGCGGTGTCTTCGTCGGTCGTGAACACACCATCGTCGTTCGCCACCGGTGCGTCGTTCACCGCATTAACGGTGATCGCCACGGTGGCGGTGTCTTCGCCGCCGTTACCGTCATTGACGGTGTAGGTGATGCTGTCATCACCGTTGAAGTTGGCGTTCGGCGTGTAGTTGAGGGTGCCATCGGCGTTGATGGTGACGGTGCCATTGGTGGCGCTGGCGGCGGTGACGGTCAGGGTATCGCCGTCCACGTCGGTGTCATTGCCCAGCACGTTGATGTTGGTCAACGCGGTGTCTTCGTCGGTGGTGAACACACCATCGTCGGTCGCCACCGGCGCGTCGTTCACCGCACTAACGGTGACCACCACGGTGGCGGTGTCTTCGCCGCCGTTACCGTCACTGACAGTGTAAGTGATGCTGTCGTCACCGTTGAAGTTGGCGCTCGGCTCATAGTTGAGCGTGCCGTCGTCGTTGATGGTGACCGTGCCGTTAGCCGCACTGGCAGAGGTAACGGTCAGGGTGTTGCCGTCGACGTCGGTGTCGTTACCGAGCACATTGATGTTGGTCAACGCGGTGTCTTCATCGGTGGTGAACACGCCGTCGTCGTTCGCCACCGGCGCGTCGTTCACGGCATTAACGGTGACCGCCACAGTGGCGGTATCGGTGCCGCCGTTACCGTCATTGACGGTGTAGGTGATGCTGTCCTTGCCGGCAAAGTTCTCGTTCGGCGTGTAATTCAGAGTGCCGTCATCGTTGATGGTGACCGTGCCGTTGGCAGCGGTCGCCGCGGTGACAGTCAGGTCATCGCCGTCCACGTCGGTGTCATTGCCCAGGACGTTGAGGTTGGTCAACGCGGTGTCTTCGTCGGTGCTGAACACACCATCGTCGTTCGCCACCGGCGCATCGTTCACCGCATTGACGGTGACCGCCACAGTTGCGGTATCGGTGCCACCGTTACCGTCACTGACGGTGTAGGTGATGCTGTCGTCACCGTTGAAGTTGGTGTTCGGCGTGTAATTCAGGGTGCCATCGTCGTTGATGGTGACCGTGCCGTTGGCCGCACTGGCGGCGGTTACGGACAGGGTGTCGCCATCGACGTCGGTGTCGTTACCGAGCACATTGATGTTGGCCAACGCGGTGTCTTCGTCGGTGGTGAATACACCGTCGTCGTTAGCCACCGGCGCGTCGTTCACGGCATTGACGGTGATCGCCACCGTCGCGGTGTCTTCGCCGCCGTTACCGTCACTGACGGTGTAAGTGATGCTGTCGTCACCCGAATAGTTCTCGTTCGGAGTGTAGTTGAGCGTGCCATCGTCGTTGATGGTGACCGTGCCGTTGGCCGCACTGGCGGCGGTGACGGTTAGATCATCGCCATCGACGTCGGTGTCGTTACCGAGCACATTGAGGTTGGCCAACGCGGTGTCTTCATCGGTGGTGAACACGCCGTCGTCGTTCGCCACCGGCGCGTCGTTCACGGCATTAACGGTGACCGCCACAGTTGCGGTATCGGTGCCGCCGTTACCGTCATTGACGGTGTAGGTGATGCTGTCCTTGCCGGCAAAGTTCTCGTTCGGCGTGTAATTCAGAGTGCCATCGTCGTTGATGGTGACCGTGCCGTTGGCCGCAGTCGCCGCAGTGACGGTCAGATCATCGCCATCGACGTCGGTGTCGTTACCCAGCACGTTGATGTTGGTCAACGCGGTGTCTTCGTCGGTGCTGAACACGCCGTCGTCGTTCGCCACCGGTGCGTCGTTCACCGAATTAACGGTGACCGCCACGGTGGCGGTGTCTTCGCCGCCGTTACCGTCATTGACGGTGTAGGTGATGCTGTCCTTGCCGGCAAAGTTCTCGTTCGGCGTGTAATTCAGAGTGCCGTCATCGTTGATGGTGACCGTGCCGTTGGCAGCGGTCGCCGCAGTGACGGTCAGATCATCGCCGTCCACGTCGGTGTCATTGCCCAGGACGTTGAGGTTGGTCAACGCGGTGTCTTCGTCGGTGCTGAACACACCATCGTCGTTCGCCACCGGCGCATCGT
This sequence comes from Marinobacter sediminum, assembly GCF_016820575.1. GTDB lineage: Bacteria > Pseudomonadota > Gammaproteobacteria > Pseudomonadales > Oleiphilaceae > Marinobacter > Marinobacter sediminum. Next base: position 1,069,527 of record NZ_JAEMQH010000001.1, read on the forward strand.
TCACCGCATTGACGGTGACCGCCACCGTTGCGGTATCGGTGCCACCGTTACCGTCACTGACGGTGTAGGTGATGCTGTCGTCACCGTTGAAGTTGGTGTTCGGCGTGTAATTCAGGGTGCCATCGTCGTTGATGGTGACCGTGCCGTTGGCCGCACTGGCGGCGGTGACGGTTAGATCATCGCCATCGACGTCGGTGTCGTTACCGAGCACATTGATGTTGGCCAACGCGGTGTCTTCGTCGGTGCTGAACACACCATCTTCGTTCGCCACCGGCGCATCGTTCACCGCATTGACGGTGACCGCCACAGTTGCGGTATCGGTGCCACCGTTACCGTCACTGACGGTGTAGGTGATGCTGTCGTCACCGTTGAAGTTGGTGTTCGGCGTGTAATTCAGGGTGCCATCGTCGTTGATGGTGACCGTGCCGTTGGCCGCACTGGCGGCGGTTACGGACAGGGTGTCGCCATCGACGTCGGTGTCGTTACCGAGCACATTGATGTTGCTCAGCACCGTGTCTTCGTCGGTGGTCAGTACACGATCGTTGTTTGCGATCGGTGCGTCGTTCGAGCCGGTAATGGTGATGGTCTGGGTTTTAGTCGTGCCGTCATCACTGGTGAAGGTGATGGTGTCGGTCATCGTCTCACCAGCTTTCAGTGCTTGCACCGCTGCGTCGCTGTTATCCAGCTCGTAGATCCAGTTGCCGATGTTGTTTACGGTCACGGTGCCGAACTTGGCAGTGCTGCTCGTTAGAGTTCCTTGGTCGGCACCTGCTTCGAGTACGGTCACGGTGCCGTTCGCGGTGTTGTTAGCCGCGTCATCTTCGGTCACTGTGGTGTCAGTGGCCGTCACGACGATCGCTGCTGAGTCGTCGGCGCCGTTGATGAGGATGTCCTGAGTGACGGTGGTGCCGTCGTTACTGGTGAAGGTGATGGTGTCAGTCAGAGTGTCACCGGCGGCCAGGGCTTGGACCGCGTCAAGACCGTTATCCAGCGTGTAGGTCCAGTTGCCGTCGTTGTCCACGGTCACAGTACCGAACTCAGCGGTGCTGCTCGCCAGGGTGTTTTGGCCGGCATCGGCGTCGGTCACGTTGACGGTACCGGTGGCGGTGTTGTTGGCCGCGTCGTCTTCGGTCACCGCAGGTGCGATATCCGCTGGCGTTACGGTAATGGCCGCAACGTCGTTGGCACCGTTGATGACGATGTCCTGAGTGACGGTGGTCCCGTCGTCACTGGTGAAGGTGATGGTGTCGGTCAGAGTGTCACCGGCGGCCAGGGCTTGGACCGCGTCCAGACCATTGTCCAGCGTGTAGGTCCAGGTGCCGCGGTCGTCCACGGTCACGGTGCCGAACTCGGCGGAGCTGCTGGCCAGGGTGCTTTGGCCGGCATCAGCATCGGTCACGTTGACGGTACCGGTGGCGGTGTTGTTGGCCGCGTCGTCTTCGGTCACCGCCGGGGCAATGTCCGCTGGCGTTACGGTAATGGCCGCAGCGTCATTGGCGCCGTTGATAACGACGTCCTGGGTGACGGTGGTCCCGTCGTCACTGGTGAAGGTGATGGTGTCGGTCAGAGTGTCACCGGCGGCCAGGGCTTGGACCGCGTCCAGACCATTGTCCAGCGTGTAGGTCCAGGTGCCGCGGTCGTCCACGGTCACGGTGCCGAACTCGGCGGAGCTGCTGGCCAGGGTGCTTTGGCCGGCATCAGCATCGGTCACGTTGACGGTACCGGTGGCGGTGTTGTTGGCCGCGTCGTCTTCGGTCACCGCCGGGGCAATGTCAGCCGGCGTTACGGTAATGGCCGCAGCGTCATTGGCGCCGTTGATAACGACGTCCTGGGTGACGGTGGTGCCGTCCGCACTGGTGAAGGTGATGGTGTCGGTCATGGTCTGGCCTGAAGCCAGTGCCTGCACCGCGTCAAGACCATTGTCCAGGGTGTAGGTCCAGTTGCCGTTGTCATCGACGGTCACGGTGCCGAACTCGGCGGTGCTGCTGGCCAGGGTGCTCTGGCCGGCATCGGCGTCGGTCACGTTGACGGTGCCGGTGGCGGTGTTGTTGGCGGCATCGTCTTCGGTTACCGCAGGCTCAAGCTCTGAGGGTGTCACGGTAATGGCCGCGGCGTCATTGGCGCCGTTGATGACCACGTCCTGAGTGACGGTGGTGCCGTCGTTACTGGTGAAGGTGATGGTGTCAGTCAGGGTCTGACCGGCAGCCAGCGCCTGCACCGCCTCGAGACCATTGTCCAGGGTGTAGGTCCAATTGCCGTTGTCGTCCACGGTCACCGTGCCGTAATCGGCGGTGCTGCTGGCCAGGGTGGCTTGGCCAGTATCTGCGTCGGTTACGTTGACGGTGCCGGTGGCGGTGTTGTTGGCGGCATCGTCTTCGGTCACTGCCGGGGCAATGTCTGCGGGCGTCACGGTGATGGCCGCAGCGTCGTTGGCACCGTTGATGACGATGTCCTGAGTGACGGTGGTGCCGTCGCTACTGGTGAAGGTGATGGTGTCGGTCAGCGTCTGGCCTTCAGCCAGCGCCTGCACCGCATCGAGGCTGTTGTCCAGCGTGTAGGTCCAGGTGCCGTTGTCATCAACGGTCACAGTGCCGTAATCGGCGGTGCTGCTGGCCAGGGTGCTCTGGCCGGCATCGGCATCGGTTACGTTCACGGTGCCGGTGACGGTGTTGTTGGCGGCATCGTCTTCGGTCACTGCCGGGGCAATGTCTGCGGGCGTCACGGTGATGGCCGCAGCGTCGTTGGCACCGTTGATGACGATGTCCTGAGTGACGGTGGTGCCGTCGCTACTGGTGAAGGTGATGGTGTCGGTCAGCGTCTGGCCTTCAGCCAGCGCCTGCACCGCATCGAGGCTGTTGTCCAGCGTGTAGGTCCAGTTGCCGCGGTCGTCCACGGTCACGGTGCCGAACTCGGCAGTGCTGCTGGCCAGGGTGCTCTGGCCGGCATCGGTATCGGTCACGTTCACGGTACCGGTGGCGGTGTTATTGGCCGCATCGTCTTCGGTTACCGCCGGGGCAATGTCAGCCGGCGTCACGGTAATGGCCGCAGCGTCGTTGGCACCGTTGATAACGACGTCCTGGGTGACGGTGGTGCCGTCGTCACTGGTGAAGGTGATGGTGTCGGTCATGGTCTGGCCTGAAGCCAGTGCCTGCACCGCGTCAAGACCATTGTCCAGGGTGTAGGTCCAGTTGCCGTTGTCATCGACGGTCACGGTGCCGAACTCGGCGGTGCTGCTGGCCAGGGTGCTCTGGCCGGCATCAGCATCGGTCACGTTGACGGTACCGGTCACGACGTTGTTAGCGGCATCGTCTTCAGTTACCGCCGGGGCGATGTCAGCCGGCGTTACGGTGATGGCCGCAACGTCATTGGCGCCGTTGATAACGACGTCCTGAGTGACGGTGGTGCCGTCCTCACTGGTGAAGGTGATGGTGTCGGTCAGGGTCTGGCCGGCAGCCAGCGCTTGTACCGCCTCGAGGCTGTTGTCCAGCGTGTAGGTCCAGGTGCCGTTTTCATTGACGGTCACGGTGCCGAACTCAGCGGTGCTGCTCGCCAGGGTGCTCTGGCCGGCATCGGCGTCGCTCACGTTCACGGTACCGGTGGCGGTGTTATTGGCCGCATCGTCTTCGGTCACCGCCGGTGCGATGTCGGCGGGCGTCACGGTGATGGCCGCAACGTCGTTGGCACCGTTGATGACGATGTCCTGAGTGACGGTGGTGCCGTCCTCACTGGTGAAGGTGATGGTGTCGGTGAGGGTCTGGCCTTCAGCCAGCGCCTGAACCGCCTCCAGACCATTGTCCAGCGTGTAGGTCCAGTTGCCGCGGTCGTCCACGGTCACGGTGCCGAACTCGGCGGTGCTGTTCGCCAGGGTGCTCTGGCCGGCATCGGTATCGGTCACGTTCACGGTACCGGTGGCGGTGTTATTGGCCGCATCGTCTTCGGTTACCGCCGGGGCAATGTCAGCCGGCGTCACGGTGATGGCCGCAACGTCGTTCGCGCCGTCGATGGTGATGGTAACCGGAACCGTGGTTACGCCATCGGCGTTGGTGACGGTGAAGGTCTCGGTCAGGGTCTGGCCTGCGGCCAGGCCCTGAATCACGGGTTGGCTGTTATCGGCGCTGTAAGTCCAGGCGCCGTTTTCGCCAACCACCAGATTGCCATAAACACCGTTAAGCGTTTCAGCGGCGAACAGGTTTTCACCGGCGTCACCACCGATGGCATTGAGTTCACCACTGGCGACCAGGGTATCGGCTGCGTCTTCCGTGATGAGGCCAGTGGTATCGCCGGAGATCAGTGGCACGTCGTCAACCGCATCCAGAACGGTGCCAGCCGGAGCATTTCCTTCCAAGCCATTGCCATTGCGGTCTTCTGAACTCGCGTTCACGGTCAGTGGACCATCGACCAGGTCAACGCCATCAGCGGTGGTCAGGGCAATGCCATCAACATCGTAAGAACCGTCGTCAGCCACGATGCCGGTGGTCGCGACCACGTTACCGGCCGCATCGGTGATTGTCAGATTCACAGTCTCGCCTGATGCCACATCGGTGGTGGAGCCAGACAGATCGATGGTGCGGTTGGCGTTATCGACATCATCCACCACCACGGTCAGGACGCTGTTGGTGGCATCCAGTACCGTGCCAGCCGGCGCGTCGTCGGCGAGGCTATTACCATTGCGGTCTTCGGTGCCAGCGTTCACGGTCAGCGGGCCATCGACCAGGGCCGTGCCATCGTCGGTGATCAGTGAAATGTCATCAACATCGAAGCTGCCGTCGTCGGCTACGGTGCCAGTGGTCTCGACCACGTTACCGGCCGCATCGGTGATGGTCAGGTTCACAGTCTCGCCTGGCGCCACGTCGGTGGTGCTGCCTGACAGATCGATGGTGCGGCTGTCGTTGTCGACCTCATCAACAACGACAGTAAGGGTACTGCCTGCAGCGTCCAGCACGGTTCCGGCTGGTGCATTCTCGTCGAGGCTGTTGCCATTACGGTCTTCGGTGCCAGCGTTCACCGTCAGCGGGCCATCGACCAGCACCGTGCCGTCGTCATTCACCAGTGAAATGTCGTCGATATCAAAGGTGCCGTCATCGGCTACGGTGCCGGTGGTGGTCACTGTGTTACCGACAGCATCAGTGATAGTCACGTTTACGATTTCACCCGGCGCCACATCGGTGGTGGTGCCAGACAAATCAATCGTGAGGTTGGTGTTGTCCACGGAATCGACGATTACGGACAGGGCTCCGTCTGTGGCATCCAGTACCGTGCCAGCCGGCGCCTCGTCGGACAGGCTATTGCCATTGCGGTCGGTAGCGCTGGCCGTTACGTTCAGTGGGCCGTCCACAAGGCTGGAAATATTGATGCCGTCAATGCTGTAGGAGCCATCTTCGATAACATCGGCGCTTGCGGTAACTACATTGCCGGCGGCGTCTGTAATGGCAAGATTAACGGTGTCGCCGGGCGCCACGTCGCTGCTGGTGCCGAAAAGGTTGATGGTTTGCAGGGCATTGTTGATGGCATCCACAGCCACGGTCAGATCGCCAGCAATCGCATCAAGCGTCCCGTTGGCGAGATCAGATAACTCAATACCGTTCGGATCCGTTGCTGTTGCTTGGGCCGAGAACGGGCCATCAATCAGGCCTGAGACGTCAGCAAAGGTTGCCGTGAAAGAACCGTCTGGTCCGGTTAGCACTTCCTGGGTCAGTGTGTTGCCGGCCTGGTCGGTGATGGTCACCAGTACCGGGGTGCCCTCGGGCATGCCTGAACTGCCACCCTGTACTTGAACGGAGGAGGATTGCAGCGAGCCACCTTCAACGCTGTTGATAAAGATAGCGCTGCGTGGGCTTTCTGAGCCGGCATCCGTTACCGCCGGCTGCTGGTTGCTGTCGTCAGCGAAAAAGCCGGATTCGAGTCCATTGTCTGCAACCTGGGCATTGAAGGAGTAGGGCGTAAATTCAAGATCCAGCCCGGCGGGATCGATGTTTTCGACAATCCGGGCGAGACGCACGGAGCTACTGCCGCCAGCGCTGCCACCTTCGAGACCGGCTGCCGGCGCTTCGGCATCTTCTATGGCGCCGCCAAGGGCTTCTTCAATAGAGGCCAGTGCCGCGGCTACACTGTCATCTTCGACGACGGTGTCTTGTTGGCTGGCGACAAAGTCACTGGCCATCTCGGCGCTGGCCAGAATGGTCACACCTCCGCCGAACGCGACGGTCTCGCCGTAGCCGAAGTCCAGAACAATCTGGGCATTCTCTGCTGTTATAAGGCGTTCGCCTGCCATGAGCGCATCGCCGGCTTCGAGTGGGCGACGGGTTCCATCCGGTGCTTCCGCCCAAGCTTCTCCGGAGATATTGGCAACTACTGCGACGGTTGTGCTCATGGCATGCCTCTTATGACAAAAATTAACTAACAGAAAGTTTTTTGAACTTTTTAGACTTAGCCTACGTTATAGTCCGGGCAGATAGTTGCATACCGTACCGAAGTACAGGTTGGGCCGGTTTATCGTCATGAAATGTAAATGCTTGTAAAATCCGGCGAGTTCGGTGCCAGTTCGCCGATGATTCGACTTGTCGGTGGCACGTTCCTTTAGTGTTTAGATAGAGTGCATCTTTTGAGGGCATGTCTGCGTAAGGGAAGCGTTATTTAGACAGTAGTGAGCTCGAACGAATGGGAGAGTCGATTTGTCAATTATTAAAAATGTAATCCACGCAGGGTCTGCCGTTGCTTTTACTGCCCTGTCGCTGGCGGCGCCGTTGGCGGCCCAAGCCAACACCAATACAGACCTGGTTAATGCCGTTAGCCGGGCCATTGAGACCAACCCGGAAGTGCGGGCCAGTTGGCACCAGTTCTTGGAGTCCGGTCATGATACCGACAGCGCGTTTGGCGGCTACCTTCCATCCGTGGACGCCAATGCCCGATACGGTCTGGAGCATCGAAACTATGGGCCGGTTGATGAGTTCGACGGTTACGACGGGCAGATTTCTGTAACCCAGATGCTTTACGACGGCTTCCAGACCAGCAGCTCTGTTGATCGCTTGGAAGAAGAGCAGCTGGTCAGCTACTACCAGCTGCTAGGTGCGATTGAAGATACTTCGCTGGAGGCCCTGCGAGCATACCTGGATGTTCAGCGGCAGCGTGAATTGCTGGAGTTGGCCCAGAACAATCTGGATGCCCACCAGGAGGTGTATGACCAGGTCAGCCAGAGTGCTGCGGCAGGTGTCGCCCGGGCGGCAGACCTTGAGCAAATCAGTGGCCGACTGTCACTGGCCGAATCCAACTTGGTAGTGGTGGCCAGTAATCTTCATGACGTAAAGGCTCGTTATTTGAGGGTTATCGGCGTGACACCGCCTTCCGGCCTGGAAGAAGTGGAGCTGGGTTCTGAGCTGGTTCCCATGTCAGTGACCGAGGCGCTGAAAATCGCCTATGAGGGCAACCCGGAGTTCCGCGCTGCACACCGTGATATCGAAGCCGCTGAGGCTAACGTGGAGGAGAATCGGTCCGGGTATCACCCGAGGCTGGATCTGGTTGCCAGTTACGGTCACCGCTCCTACGACACGTTCGGCTTCGACAATTCGGAAACCGACGGCAGAGTTGGTCTGGAGCTCAGCATGAACCTGTACCGCGGTGGCTCAGATAGGGCCCAGGTACGCAGTGCGTTTGAGCGGGTGAATGTCGCTAAAGACCTGCGGGACAAAGCTTGTGTTGATATCCGTCAGGAGCTGCAGATTGCCTATAATAATGTCGGTAACCTGGAAGGTCAGATCCCCATCCTGAATAACCATCGTTTGTCGTCTGCTCGTGTCCGCACAGCCTACAAGGACCAATTCGATATCGGTGAGCGCACTCTGCTGGATGTTCTGGATGCGGAGAACGAATACTTTGATGCCAGCCGTGCCTATGTAAATGCCATCTACGACCGGAAACTCGCAGTGGCCCGGGTCCAGGCTGGTATGGGACATCTGGTGTCATCGCTGGGCCTGGTTCGTGACGGGCTGCCGACACTCGAAGAGCTGGGGGCTGAGCCGCTGACGATTACGGATGGCGTATGCCCTGCGATAGAGCTCAATGGCTCGCTTGACCTGTTGCAGGATGTCGATGGCGACGGTGTTCGGAATTACCGGGATGAATGTTCCAATACCCCTCAGGGTGTCCGGGTGAATGCGCGAGGGTGTGCGCTTGAAAGTCCGCCCAAGGTAATAAAGACTTCGGTGATTGAGTTCGCCAATGATTCATCTCGCATTGAAGCCGACAGCACAGCGTCTCTGGCGAGTGTGGCTCAGGTGTTGAATCAGACGCCGGGCTCTTCGGTAGTCATTGTAGGGCATGCCTCTAAATCGGGAGCGCCTGCGTATAACCAGGAACTGTCCGTTCGGCGCGCCGAGGCGGTAGCGGAACGCCTGGAAAGCACCTATGGTATTGGCCGAGACAGGATCACTGTGCAAGGGCAGGGCTTCTATCAGCCTCGCTTCACAGCTAATGCTGAGGCGGCCGTAAACGCTAATCGCCGGGCCGTCATCCAGATCATTGCTCCGGGTTCCGTTAACAACGGGGTGCAGAACTAATCAGGATTAAAAGAGTGATACGTGGGCAAATCCGAACAAGTGTATGAAGCCGATAGCCTGCTGACCTGCCTGCAAGTTGTGTGCAGATTTCATGGCCAGCAGGCTTCTGCCGAGAGCATTTCGTTTGGGCTGCCCTTGGAGGAGGGCAAACTTACGCCCTCTACTTTTGGTCGGGCCGCGCAGCGCCTAGGTTTCGCCAGCCAGATTGAAAAACAACGGCTTGACGCTATCAACCCGGCGCTCCTGCCAGCGATTATTTTGTTGGATGGCGATCGGGCCTGCGTCCTGCATGCCCTGGATGCCGAGCAGGGCACAGCCTCTCTGATCTACCCACAATTACCGGAATCAGAAACCCAAACGTCGCTCGCTGCGTTATCGGAGCAGTACGCCGGCACCGTGCTGTATTGCCGTCCCAAATTTCAGTTCGACAAGAGAGCCACGCGCACTCACACCGACCGTAAAGGCCACTGGTTCTGGGGCGTCATCGCCGAAAATCGAAAACTCTACCGTGATATTTGCATTGCCGCTCTGATGATCAACATCTTTGCGGTTGCTATGCCGCTGTTCGTGATGAACGTCTACGATCGGGTGGTGCCAAATCACGCTACCCACACCCTCTGGGTATTGGCGATTGGTGTGCTGATTGCCCTGTCTGCGGATCTCATGCTCCGATTGATGCGAGGCTGGTTTATCGATCTCGCGGCCAGTCGGTCAGATGCCAAGCTGTCCGCCTCCATTATGGAGCGGGTTCTGGGACTCAGTCTTGCCCACCGTCCTCAGTCGGCCGGCGCCTTTGCTGCCAACGTCCAGTCCTTTGAATCTATTCGTTCTTTCGTAAGTTCAATGACGGTGGTGGGGCTTGTGGACCTGCCGTTTGTGCTGCTGTTCCTGTTGGTCATTATGCTGATCAGTTGGCCACTTGGCATACCGGTGATCGTGGGCGCGATCGGTCTCATCATTTATGCCTCCATCGCCCAGCGCAAACTCAGGGAGTTGTCGGACGAAACGATGTCCGCGGGTTCCCAGCGAAACGCAACGCTCGTCGAGGGTCTTTCGAATCTGGAGTCTGTCAAAAGTTTCGGTGTTGAAAGCCGGATTCAGGCAACTTACGAACGTACGTCGCTATACATCAGTAACATCAGTGCGCGGCTGAAGTTCATTGCGGCGAGTATTCAAAACGGAGCCCAATGGACGCAGCACATTGTGTCTGTTGCCATCATTGTTCTTGGGGTCTACCTCATTATAGAAGGGGAGCTGTCTCAAGGCGGTTTGATCGCCGCTTACCTGCTTTCCTCTCGGGCCATGGCTCCGGTCAGTCAGGCGGCTGGCCTCCTGGGGCAATATCATCAGGCCGCGACAGCACTGCGCACACTGGATGAAATCATGGCGTTGCCACAGGAGCGGACACCCGGCAAGAGCTGGGTCTCCCGTCCGGTGTTGAATGGCAAGGTTGAATTCCGCGATGTTCAGTTCGAATACCCCGAATCCGGCCAACAGGCGTTAAAGGGGGTGTCCCTCAAATTTAACGCCGGCGAGCGGGTTGCCATTCTCGGTAAAAATGGCTCGGGCAAGAGCACGCTCCAGCGCTTGTTGCTGGGCCTGTACTACCCGTCGTCGGGCACAGTCAGTGTGGATAACGTGGATTTGCGCCAGCTGGATCCCGCCGAGCTGCGCCGGAACATTGGCTACGTTCCGCAGGACGTTGAGTTGTTCTATGGCAGCCTTCGGGAAAATATTCTGCTGTCCCGGCCAGTATCAGACGAAGAGTTGCTTCGGGTGGCCGAACTCAGTGGTCTCAACGCCTACGTAAATGCACATCCCGAGGGTTTCGATCTCCAGATAGGCGAGCGCGGCCAACGTTTGTCCGGGGGGCAGCGCCAGGCCGTGGCTATCGCCCGGGCGATGGTGGGCGATCCACCGATCCTGCTCCTCGACGAACCCAGCGGATCGCTGGACCACTCCAGTGAAGAGAATTTCAAGCGCCAGCTTACTCGAGCCGCAGAGGGCAAAACGGTGGTCATGGTCACTCACCGCACCTCATTGCTGGAGTTGGCTAACCGAATTGTGGTTCTGGATGGCGGACGGGTCGTTGCCGATGGCGCGAAGGAAACGGTCATTGAAGCGCTGCGTCAGGGCAAAATTCGGGGGGCGTCATGAGCGACGAGCGCGATAAGTCGTCCCTGGCCGAAAAAGGCTTCCACGGCATTGGTCGTGGCTCCGATCGAGCAGGCCGGCGCACGGAGCGGTGGCTTGACAGACTGCTGGGTCGCTGGCTCGAGGTGCCGGACAAACGTGGGTGGGAGCTTGATGGCGAATGGGCCAGGGTGCAGCAAGATCCGGTCCGTGCCCGCGCGTTACTGTGGATGGCCTTCCTGGCATTTGTCGCGCTTCTGGTGTGGGCTGGCCTGGCGCCGATAGATGAAGTCGCCCGTGGCGATGGCAAGGTGATCCCTTCCAGCCAATTACAGGTCGTCCAGTCGCTGGACGGGGGCGTTGTGGAAACGCTGTCGGTGGAAGAGGGTGAACTGGTCAAGAAGGGGCAGCTGCTGGTGAGCATTGAATCGACTCGCTTCGATTCGGATGTTGCCGAGCAGCGGTCGAGAGAGCTGTCGCTACAGGCCGATACTTTCCGGCTGAGTGCGTTGGTCGAGGGGACCGACATTACCTTTCCTTCCGATTTCAAGGAGCGGGCACCTCGCCTGGTTGAGGTTCAAAAGTCGCTGTTCGAGAACAGCCGAAATGAGCTGGCCGAACAAAAAATTATCTATCAGCAGCAGCTCGAGCAGCGGCAGGCTGACCTGAGAGAAGCCCAGTCGGCCCGTCGCCAGTATAGGGAAGTGCTCAGCCTGGCCTCCCGTGAACTAGAGTTGAAGAAGCCATTATTGGCTTCCGGGGCGGTTTCCGAGGTGGATCTGATCAAGTTGGAACGCGAGATCTCCAACGCCCGGGGTGAGGTTAGCCAGGCCGAGGCGGCCATTTCCCGGGCCCGTTCCGCGATTGCCGAGGCGGAATCAAAAATTCGCGAGACCCGTTTGGTGATGACCAACCGCTGGCGAGAGCAGTTGTCAGAGGCGGTGAGTGAACTGGCCGCGACTCGCGAGATGATGGCTGGCCTGCGTGACCGGGTCAGTAAAACCCAGATCGTGGCGCCGGTGGATGGCACGGTTCAGCGGCTGTTCGTGCAGACCGTGGGCGGTGTTGTGTCGCCGGGTCAGGACGTGGTGGAAATCGTACCTCTTAACGATGAACTGTTGGTGGAGGCGCGAGTATCGCCTAAGGACATCGCGTTTATTCGCAAGGGCCAGGATGCCATCGTTAAATTCACCGCTTACGACTTCGCGGTATTTGGCGGCCTGAAGGCGAAGGTAGAGCACATCAGTGCCGATACCATCACGGATGAGAACGACAATACCTATTACCTGACCAGGCTCCGTACGGAAGCCCAGGGGTTTTCAGAAAAGCTCGCGATCATCCCGGGGATGACGGCTCAGGTGGATATCCTAACTGGGGAGAAAACGGTGCTTGAATACCTTCTTAAACCGGTTGTCCGGGCAACCTCCCAAGCGTTGAGTGAGCGATGACCGTGGGCCATTCCTTTCTTGTTTATGCACAAAGTTTCAGGCCGCTGGAGCATTGGCAGCGGGTGCTGCCGGACACGCACTTGCTCGAGAGTGGCGAGCAGTTGCCTTCGCCCTTTGAAGGTAGTCTGCTTTGGCTTTGCACTGATGTGCCTGATTGGCAAAGCCTGGCGCAGAGTTGGTCCGGTGCCGGCAGCCGCGTAGCGGTGCTCACCCGTGAGCCGGAGAGTGGCGAGATGAATCGGGCCCTGGCCTGCGGCGCTCGGGCGTATGTGCCTGCTTTGGCAAACCGTCAGGTCTTTCAGCAAGTTGCAGAAAGCCTGCGCTCCGGTGGACTATGGTTTCCCGAGGATTTGCTCGGATCATTGCTGCAGTTAATGTCCAGCGCCTTGAGCAAGGCGCCTGCGCCACCCGAAGAGGCAGACTTGAGCATGCTTACGGCCAGGGAGCGGGAAGTGGCTCTTAGAGCGTCAAAAGGCATCTCCAACAGACAAATAGCCGACGAGCTCGGCATTACCGAAAGAACCATCAAGGAGCATATGGGCTCAGTGTTCAGGAAACTGGGTGTGCGTGATCGCATGCAGTTGATGCTGCTGGTCAATGGGCAACGGACAAAAGATGGGAGCGATGATGTACGTCAGGCGAAATGATCAGGGCGACGTCGTTGCCGTTAGTGAAGAACCCTTGGATGGGTTCGCGAGTGTGCCGGCCGACGATGCAGAGCTGCAGGCATTTCTGGCTGCGGGTGCCGGCTTCCCGGCAGATCAGCGGTTTCGGGAGTCTGATTCTTCGTTGATTCGGGTTATCGAAGATCTGGTCGACTTGCTGGCTATGAAGGGGGTCATCCGATTTACGGACCTGCCCCCCGAGGCCCAGCAAAAACTGATGGCTCGCAAGTCCATGCGAGGCCAGGATGATCACCTGAACCTCATTGATGATGCGGGCGACGACCTGTTTGACTTCGATTAACGCGCCCGGGACACCCCGGGGCCAGTTACTCCATCAAATCCCGCCTCCCAAGCTGCTTCAATGCAGGCCTCGGATGTTGCCCCAGCCAGGTAGACCTCTAGTCCAATGGAATGCGCCAACGCTGTGAGTCGCTGCATGTATTGCTGCGCGGTATGGTCGGATTCCAGACGCTGGGCATACACCGGATCCGTCTTGATGTAGTCCAGCCCAAGTTCATGAACTTTGGAAATGCGCTCCAGGTTATGGCCGACACCACCAATACCGACCTGGCATCCACGCTGTTGCGATTCGTGAATGAAAGAGCCCAGGTGCAAGTCGCCAATGCTCAGTGCTGATTCCGGAAGTTCGAGCCGGAGCGGGTGCGATTCTGCCGGACGATCTTCGATCAGCTTCAGCATGCGATCGCACGCGTCTTCATCAAGTAGGCTTTCAGTTGAGACGTGCACCAGAACTGGGTTGCCGATAATGGGCGGGGCGATCGAACTCAGGTGCTTCATCATCGCGATATCGACGGTGGGAAGCAGGCCCAGGCGCCGGCTCCAGGGGAGGAAGTAACCGGCCGCCCGCCAATCGCCGTTGAGTTTCAGGCGAATCTTGGCTTCCTGATGCAGCGGAGTGCCGTCTCGGCCGACCAGCGGGTGCAGCACCTCGTCCAAATCGTCCTTGTCGAGCGCGGACTGAATGGCGGCGCGCCATTCCGATGCATTGCGGAAGGGAATGTCCTCCTGGCTATCTTCACCAATGACGAGAGGTTCTTGTGCCTGTTCGGCCTGGGCTAGTAGGTGATCGGCCCGCATCATTACCTCAGCTCGGCTGGTGCCTGGCTGGAAAACGCTGGCTGAGAACCGTAGATCCTTGCCTGGTTCCTGACTGCCGGGGCCCTGAATTTCAGTAACAAGCACGTCGCTGAGTGCCTGGGTGTCGTGAAATTCGGTCAGCAGAAGGCCAAAGTCTGAGCCGTTCAGTCGCCCAATAAAGAAGTCAGTGAAATGGTATTCGCTGGCTGCAAAAATATCTGACACCTGCGAACAGAATCGGCGGAGCTCGGCATTGACCTGCTCATGGCCAAGCATGGCGTTCAGGTTCGCAAGCTCGGGCACTCGCGCCAGAATAAGGGTGTGCCGGGCATCGCTGTCGTGATCGTCTAGCAACGCATCAAGTCGACTGGCAAAGAACTCCCGGTTGGCAACGCCGGTGACCGGATCGTGCAGGGCTTTTTCGCGCATCTCCGCCAATGCTTTGGCCTCGCTCTCCAGCATGTTCTCGACGCGGCGGGACAACTTGTTCATGGCCCGAACTACCCGTCGGAATTCGGTGGTTCTGGGTTCCGCGGAGACGATAAAGCGTTTCTCGCCAATAGCCTCGGCTTGCTGCACCACATCTTTCAGGGGGTGACTGATTCGGCGCACAAGCCAGCTGCCAGCCAAGCCTGCGCACAGGGCGACCAGCGTCAGCCACATGAACAAGCGCTGGGCGGTCACCCACAGTGAGTTGGCGGCATAGCTGGTGGCGCTTTCCACGGAGACCGTCCCGTAATTGACCCAGCCATCAGACACGGTCGCTACGCCCGCGGGTACTCTGAGCGGGAAGAGCGACCGGAACCAGGCCGGAGCGCTCAGATCCGTGGCCTCACTCCGCAAATCAACCGACTTGCCATTGCCGAACTCCAGGCGAATGCGCTGGTAGTGGCCGGTGGCAAACTGGGCATCGAGAAAGGAGCGAATCAGCGCCTGCTCTTTTTCGGTATGTGAAAGGGTAATGGCAAGGGAGTTCGCACTATCAATGTTCTTCAGCGCCAGCTGTTCCTGATAGTAAGCCTGAGCCGAGACCAGACTGGCGGCAAGACTGGCTGCAAAGGCCGTTACAATCAGGATGGTGGTAGCCAGCCACAACTGTTTAACGAGAGACATTAAAGCTTACTCCTTCGCTACGCATTCGATTAAGGACGTCCCGCCAGGGTGACAGGCGAGCGGTGGAGCTGCCTGCGGATGCGCCTGCACCTCCCGCCCAGAGCTCACTGCTGTTAAAACTGAATACCGGCGTCAGGTCGGTTCGCTCTCTCGCCGGCAGAATATCTTCCATCAGGCTATCCAGTAGAACGGGTTCTGCGCCAGGTGTGGGGTAATAGCCCAGCACCATGTGGGGTCTGGTGATGGGGCTTGCGGGCCCACCAATACGAGCACGCACATAGATCAACCGAAGTTGATCGTCTGTTATCCCGGCACTTAGAAGGCTAATATATTGAATAATAACAAAATCTTCGCAGTCGCCCATGCCGTGAGCGAGCGTTTCCAGGGGCGAGGCCCAGTAATCTTCACGATTCCACAGATCACTGTCCAGTCGGTAATTCAGGGCTTCGTGAACAAACTTGTTCACCTGGCGAAGCTTTTCGTCGGTTGGCAGAAGCTCGATTCGTTCCAGCAACGACTGCCATTGATCGAGGACTTGGCTCTCGGAATCGTAACCGTACCGAAGCCACTGACTGCGGCTTTGGGAGAAATCGATGGTCGCTCCGACAGGTTGCTCTGAGGAACGGGTGGGCAAGATCAATAGGCTGCAAACGACCGTGATCAGAACGAAAACGGCTCGCATCGCCCTGAAAATGCCCGGATCACGGTTAACGACCCCCATCGACGCTCACTTACTTCCTTAATCTGATAGCTGGCTGGACGCGACACGGAGGGTGGCGGTCCCGAAGTCTGCAGTCTGGGCGAAAAAACACCTTATGTCAGTTGAGTATGTGTAAATGACGCTCATATTTTTCAGGGATTCTGGTCATTCACCAAAAAAATGCTGAATATAGATTATATAAATTTCAATTATAAAATCAGAGGCACTAAAGTGGTCTTCAACGTCAGCACAACGCTCCGGAAAGAGCCGTGAATGCTGACTTCGGAATTCGCTTTAAGTGGTTCCGCACCGACTAAGAAAACCAACGTAGAAAGGATTGAGATCATGCCCTACGCACAAGACGTTGACCAGATTACCTCCCTGTTGAAGCAGCATCCGACCTGGAATGCCATCAACCCGAAGCACGCCGCCCGTATGCGTGCTCAGAACAAATTCAAGACTGGCCTGGACATCGCCAAGTATACCGCCAAGATCATGCGCGAAGACATGGCCAACTACGACAACGATACGGCTCAGTACACCCAGTCCCTGGGCTGCTGGCACGGCTTCATTGGCCAGCAGAAGATGCTGTCCATCAAGAAGCACTTCGGTTCCACCAAGCGTCGTTACCTGTACCTGTCTGGCTGGATGGTTGCCGCTCTGCGTTCAGAGTTTGGTCCGCTGCCTGACCAGTCCATGCACGAGAAAACTGCTGTTTCTGGCCTGATCGAAGAGCTGTACACCTTCCTGCGTCAGGCTGATGCCTGGGAACTGAACCACCTGTTCCGTGCCCTGGAAGAAGCCGAAAATGCCGGTGACAACGCCAAGGCCGAAGAACTGATCAAGCAGATCGACAACCACGAAACTCACGTTGTACCGATCATTGCCGACATCGACGCCGGTTTCGGTAACGCCGAAGCAACTTACCTGCTGGCCAAGCAGATGATCGAAGCCGGTGCTTGCTGCATCCAGATCGAAAACCAGGTTTCTGACGAGAAGCAGTGTGGTCACCAGGATGGCAAGGTAACCGTGCCGCACGCTGACTTCCTGTCCAAGATCAACGCTGTACGTCTGGCGTTCCTGGAACTGGGTGTGGACGACGGTGTTATCGTTGCCCGTACTGACTCCCTGGGCGCTGGCCTGACTCAGAAAATCGCCGTAACTGAAGAGCCGGGCGATCTGGGCGACCAGTACAACAGCTTCATCGATGGCGAAGTGATCGAAAAGGCTGAAGACATCAACAACGGCGACGTTGTAATCAAGCAGAACGGCCAGCTGGTTCGTCCTAAGCGTCTGGCATCTGGCCTGTTCCAGTTCAAGCCGGGTACTGGCGAAGACCGTGTTGTCCTCGACTGCATCACCAGCCTGCAGAACGGCGCTGACCTGCTGTGGATCGAAACCGAGAAGCCGCACGTTGGCCAGATCGCAGCCATGGTTAACCGCATCAAGGAAGTGGTGCCCGACGCCAAGCTGGTTTACAACAACAGCCCGTCCTTCAACTGGACTCTGAACTTCCGTCAGCAGGTATTCGACGCGTGGCAGGAAGAAGGCAAGGACGTTTCTGCTTACGACCGTGCCAAGCTGATGAGCGAAGAGTACGACAACACCGAGCTGGGTCAGCTGGCTGACGAATGGTGCCGTAACTTCCAGCGTGATGGTTCACGTGAAGCGGGTATCTTCCACCACCTGATCACGCTGCCGACTTACCACACTGCGGCCCTGTCTACGGACAACCTGGCCAAGGGCTACTTCGGTGATGAAGGCATGCTGGCTTACGTTGCCGGCGTACAGCGCAAGGAAATCCGTCAGGGTATCGCTACCGTTAAGCACCAGGACATGGCTGGTTCTAACATCGGTGACGACCACAAGGAATTCTTCGCTGGTGATGCGGCCCTGAAGGCCGGTGGTAAAGACAACACCATGAACCAGTTCGGTTAATCGATCGGTTCGGTTGTCGCTCCCGGAGTTATCCGGGAGTTATCCAGAAAAGCCCCGCCAAGTGCGGGGCTTTTTTGTGTCTGCCGTTAAGGCTGGCTGGGGCTTGCATCCCGAAAGCGCTCAATGCGCTCCTCAGTGGCAGGGTGGCTGGAGAGTAGATCCCCAAGGCTATCCCAGCGGCTTGGTGCGTCTTCTTCCGTACGGCTGGAACCGGTGCTGACTGGTTTGTCGGTGTGGCTCAGCCGGGTCATGATCGTGGCGAAATGGGCTGGGTCGAGACCGTTTTTTTGCATCATTGCCAAGGCATATTCATCGGCCTGTCGTTCCATCTCTCGCGAATAGGACAGGCTCATCAACACCGCTGGGACTACCACGGTAGAATCTGAGAACGCCGACAAATCGCCGGTCATCATCACAATCAACCAGAAGGTCAGTGACGACTGAGCCATACCCTGTATGCCATGGCGGTGGGCGACATGGCCAATCTCGTGCGCCAGGATCGCGGTCAGTTCGTCATCGTGTTCCGCCAGCTCAACCAGGTCATCGGTGAAAATCAGCGTGCCGTCTGGTAATGCCAAAGCATTGGCGCCAATGGCGGGGGAGGCCCGAAACACAACGTTCAGACTCTGTCCGCCTACTGGCGCCAGCAGCGGAGCAAAATGCTCTTGCAGCGCTTGCTGTCGTTGTTGCGGTAATTGCGAGGGTTCAAGCCAGGTATCGTCCAGAGAGGCGAGGGTGGTTTCACCC
Organism: Marinobacter sediminum; assembly: GCF_016820575.1. Classification (GTDB taxonomy): domain Bacteria; phylum Pseudomonadota; class Gammaproteobacteria; order Pseudomonadales; family Oleiphilaceae; genus Marinobacter; species Marinobacter sediminum. Next base: position 1,087,921 of record NZ_JAEMQH010000001.1, read on the forward strand.
ACTTGTTCGGCAACGCCATCCGGTACCGCGTAGGCGATTACCTTGGCAGTCCAGGGCACACCGTAAACAAACGCGAAGACAGTGACCGCTACCGTTGCAACCGCAGCCAGCAAAATCAGGCCGAGGTTGTTTTCCAGGCGGTGCACCAGGCGGGTTACGCGCCCGCTGGAAGAGCGCCGCGCAAGTTGATCGACAAGGTCGTTGTCGCGGGTTTCGAACACGGCATCGTTGGGCAGGTGGAGGTAGCGGGGCGTGTTGCCCACCCGGGGGGAAATGTTCAGGTCTTGCCAGCTCACTGTTTGTTGGCCAGATGGGGTGGCCAGAACCAGCGCGCCTCCGGCAGAACGCAATAGTGCTTCCTCCCGGAAGGAGCTGTCGCCAGAGTAGAACTGTCCCTCAATGACCAGTTCAGACTGCGGCGAATTCGACATCGAAGGCGTCTCCCAGTTCCTGCCCCAGTGCGCTGGTTCGAGTCTGCTCGGCCGCAACGAAATGGTTCAGGTCACCGGAAATCACCATGGAGGTGCAGCTTGCCCGGTAGCGAGCCATGCGTACCTTGGCCCAGGGGGTGAACAGGCCCAGGGTGAGAACAACAAGCAGGCTGTTGCTCAAGTAGATCCACACCATTTGCGCCGGCTTAAGCTCGGATTCAAAGCTGTGATCGGCCAGCTGGGTGGAATTGAGGAACAGGTTGGCGATACCTGCCATGAAGAAACCGAACAGGGTCAGGTAGCCGACGCCTGCAATCACGGCCGCCAGTGCCGGCATTTCGGCCCGGGAGGCGAGGAAGGCGGCGACGGCGAACCCAGCAATCATCAGCAGCGCCTTGCCAAAGAGCAGGTAATACACTTTGGTGGAGGCCGTCAGCTCGAACGGCGTGGTTCCGTAGCGGCTGCCGTTGGCAATGAAGGCATGGGTTTTTTTCAGCACCAGCGGGGTCAGCAGTGTCAGGCACAGCAGATTCAGGATCGGCCACACGAAGGCCACCATGAAGGCCTCACCATACTTGCCCTGGAAATCGAAGCGAATGTTGCGGTAAGCACTGTTAATTGCGGTGAAGCGCAGTGAGCGGGTCATGATCCAGGGCGTAACGAATATAAACGCTACACCAAAAACCACGGCAGCCTCGATGTAGAGGTTTGCCAGCGCAACATAGGCAACCAGGACGGCAAGCGCGATCAAACGGCCTTTCAGGATGGTGATGGGATTGGCCAGGTACTGGAAGCTGGAGTCGTCCAGGCGGGTGTTGCCATAGAAGTACTGGTTGTTACGGACCGTTGCCCAGGCCGAGTAGATGCCCAGGGTGACGATGGTCAGAAGAATGTTAACAATCCAGATACCGAAATATTCACCACCACGACCGGTGAACTCAATAGAGGCAAGTCGCAGGTCCTGTGCTTGCTCAATGGGTGCTTCTTGAACTCGGATGCGGACATCAGCACCGGCCTCCGTCAGCTTCTTTAGATATATCTGCGCGTCGTCATAGCTGAGATTGGATTTAATGGCGGATGCCGATGATAACAGGCGTTCGATTCGTTCGTGTGTCGCCTTAAACAAATCTTGAAGGTTGGCCTTTACCTGGGCGTCGTCAAAGCCAGGGAGAATCTGGCCGTTGTACACAACTTGATAAAGCTCATTCGACATATCAATTCCTTATGATTCCGTCCTAAGTGACAGGACCGCGGTCCTGGCGGTGCTTTCGTGCTTTCAAGAACAGTAACCTAAGCGACATTACCAGAAATTCATTCTAGGTATGTGAGCATTCTTGCATTTTATGTGTTGGTTTGTGAGTGAGGTGGGTTAGCCATACCGTTTAATTTTTAACACTTTTGATTCCGCCTATGTCTCTGTATTAACGCTTTTATCTCGTGATATCCCGATTTAGCGCGTAACGACCTGTTTCATTGATGCAACAGATTGGCCTTTCTTGATGTGTCTAAAAACACGAGCCTTTTAAGGGAAATTGTTGAAAAACAATTTCTTGCGTCTAATTCCCAAAAACTGGCATGGCAATCGCTAAGGTCTATCTGTGGACCGGACCCTGCCAAATCCGACGGCTAGCGGATGGGCCTGGAATCCTCATAAGCCAATAACATCAAAGGAATTGACGCTATGAACACTAACAAAAGCTTGCTAGCAATCGCCGTTGCAATGGGTCTGGGGCTGTCGGGAGCGGTTATGGCTGATCCCACCCTGGGCGGAGACGGAGATCCCAACACCAATGCCAACGACGGTTCGGCTGCGCTGAACGATGTAGCCAACACTGACGTTAGCAACAGTGGCAACACGGATGATAATTCGGATAATTCGGATAATTCCGACAACAGCGCCACTGCGACCGATTCGTTCAAGATTGCCGACAGTGGTAATGACAATTCGGACAATTCCGATAACTCTGATAATTCGGATAATTCCGACAACAGCGCTACTGCGACCGATTCGTTCAAGATTGCTGACAGTGGTAACGACATGTCGGACAACTCGGATAACTCCGATAACTCAGACAATTCGGACAACACCGACAACAGCATGGCGTGGGCGGATTCGGCGAACACCGACAACTCCGACAACTCCGACAACTCGGATAATTCGGATAACTCTGACAACTCGGATAACTCTGACAACTCGGATAACTCCGACAACTCAGACAACTCGGATAACAGCACCAACGTTACAGACGCCTTCAAGATCGCCAACAGTGGTAACACCGATGACAACTCGGACAACAGCACTAACAACGATCTTGACCTGTCCCTCAACGTGTTCCTGAACAACGCGGATCTCGATGGCAGCGTTTCAGGTACCAACGTGAATTATGGTGATGCCAGACGCCAGTCTGAGACCTACGCCAAGCACTACAACAAGATCGCGGATAATGCAGCGAACTTCACCGGCATAGGAGCATTTGCTCAGAACAACGGCCACGGTTCAGTCAACCAGGCTAACGTGAGTGTGCAGTCCAATCTGTCAGCAGGCGGTAACTGAGGTTCCATGGTTGCGCCCCTCTAACGGGGCGCGGCCCAGTTACTACCGGGAGGCATGTCATGACTGACATCGTCAAAGGGATGCTGAGAGCGGTTGGCGCGGCGGTGATTCTTGGAACAGTACCCGTAGTCCTCGCGGAGGACTTGCTGGGACTGACTCCCATGAGTGCCGATCAACTGGAGGGATCCAGCGGGCGCCAGGGCGTACCCTTACAGTGGCAGCTTAACGAAACGGAACAGAATGCCATGGTCACGGGTAATGTGTTGTCAGGACACTCGGTGACCGGTGACAACATGATCACGGATCAGGCATTCAGCAATATGAGTGGTATTGCCACGGTCATCCAGAACACCGGTAACCAGGTGGTGATTCAGGACAGCACCCAGGTCAATATTCTCATCAACCATTAGTGGGAGGTGGACCATGGTAACGCGGAGGCTTGTGATGCTTGCTGTAGGCGCTGCCTCACTGTGGTCCACGGCCTTCGCTGGCAATGTGATGGTGCCGGGCCTGGGTGGTGGCCTTCAGATAGAAGTTGAAAGCTATCAGGAAAAGCGTTTCAGCTCGATCATGCGTCAACAGTACGATTTCAGCTGTGGCTCGGCCGCTGTCGCGTCCTTGTTGTCGTACCATTATGGGGACAAGGTCACGGAAGCAGAAGTGTTCCGGGGCATGTTTTCTCTCGCCAACCCTGACAAGGTGCGCCGGGAAGGTTTTTCCATGCTTGATATGAAACGCTACCTTGAATCCGAAGGCTACCTCGCCGACGGTTTTCGGCTGCCTTTGACAGGCATGCGGGAAAAGGTAGCTCTGCCAGCGATTGCGCTGGTCACATTGGACGGCTTTCGGCACTTCGTGGTCATCAAGGGCATCAGTGAGAGTGAGGTCTATGTCGGCGACCCAACTCGCGGCCTGCGAGTATACCCGAGAGCACAATTTGAAGAGTTCTGGGACGGTTCTGCCTTCGTGATACGCAGTCATGTCGCGCTGGGGCGGAAGACGTTTGATCGGGATGGAGGCTGGCCGCAATACGTGCGTGCGCCACTGTCCACAAGGCCGGACGGCCCATCGTTGGGGCACACCCTGCCTTACTGGCCGACGCCAAGGGAGTGGTGACAGTATGAATAAACAAAGAGCGAATAATCGGAAAGCGTGGTCTGCGGTACTGGTGGTGTTTACGGTGGGAGCCCTATCGACTGTCAGGGCCGATGCGGTGTTTCCGGGGCAGCCACTCGGCGATGCTGAACTGGCGTCCCTGCGAGGTGGCTTCTTTTTAGGTAATCTTGAAATTTCGATCGGCCTTGAGCAGATCGTTTCGTTCAACGGTGAGACTCTTGCGGTCAACCGACTGACTATCCCGAATTTGAATCAGATTTCCAACGGTCAAGTGGTGTCGCACACGGTTGAGACCCTTGTGGCTAATCTGGATGCCTCCGCCGATGGGCAGTCTTTGGTCTCTACGATGTCAGACACTGGGGGCTGGATAACGGTGATTCAAAACAACCTGAATAGGACCACTATCCAGAACAGCCGTCAGCTCAATATTCAGATGAACAATCTTGGGGCCGCGTTGAACCGTATCCCCGATAGCATGCGCGAACCGGTGTTACAGCTGCTAGGCCGTTAAGGGCTGGCCGCCCAATGCCTGAACGTCATAGTGTGAATGGCAACTTGAGGGTTAGTTCGCTGCTCGGGGCATTTTCAGTGACCCCGACGCTCACGGTCAGGCTCAAAGAGGTTTTGGGTGTTAAACGTTGTGATAACCCGAACGACAAAGAGCCCACCTGGATGTGGTCGAACGTGGCCGCAAACGCATCGCTGCTATTCTCGAAACCGGTTCTCTGAATGATTGAGTGATCGTAGCCCAAGCTGAATGACGTCCGCTCATTGAACGCAAACCCCATACCGAAGCCAAAGCGGATGACATCGCCAGGATCAATCCGGCCACCGTTCTCTGCCCCCTGATCTTTCTCCTTTGTCCATACATAGCTGAGGCTCCCGAACAACACGGCCGGGTCTGAGGGGTAGATAAATGAGAGCCCGGGTTCGAACGACCAGAAGCCGGAGCCTGTTGGCCGTTGTTCCAGTTCGGTTCCGATGGGGTTGCCTTCACTGTCTTCCACCACACGCCGGTCCACATCATAGGGGCTGTCCCCGGTCGGGGCCTTCACTCGGAACACGCCGATGACGTAGGGCCAGCCGTCCAGGCCATCATTCAACTGGTAGCGTGCTGACAGCTCGATATCGCCGAGACCCTCGCCGGAGGACTCGCGCAAGGTATCGACCGGAGTGCCCTCAAACGCTTGCCGTTCCCTGAGGTCTTCGCTGATCCTCAACCACGGAATCCGTATGTCGGTTTCTAATCGGCTGGTGATGCCGTATTTGAGGGTCAGCGAAGTGACAAAAATATCCCGCTGGATCTCCGAAATGTTGATTAGACCCACAAGCAATGCCGGAATGACGGTGTAGCCTTCGATGGCAACGCGGGTGGAATTGCTGTGGGCATGGGAGAAAGCCGGTTCGATGGTTAGTCGGCCGGGGCGCGTGACGATACCTCGGTCGGTCGTAATCGAGGCAATGTCCGTGACCTGCTCCGCTCTGCTGTCAGCGGCTTCGGATGTGGCCTGAGCGGAGCTGTTCGACTCTGATTGCGCAAACCCCAGGGCGGGGATCAGGCAGGCACAAGTGAGCCATGGAATACGAGGTGCATTGATCATGGTAAATCTCCCTTCGGGGGCGAACCCTGACGATAATGGCCGCCAGAGTGGCCTCTGTTGTACTTCTCCATGAGCCGGTAAAACGAAACCCGGGAAATCTTAAGAATCCGCGCAGCGGCGGAAATGTTGTGGTGGGCTAAAGCGAGGCTGCAGGACAGCGCCTGACGCTCCGCCCGGGCACGAAATTCCTCCAGGCTGAGGTTGGAGATGGCGGCGTCGCCGGTGTCGGTACCGGCGTGCGCCAGACCCAGATCTTCGGGGGTGATTTCATCGCGGTCGCACAACAGCAAGCCCTGGCGGAGTCGGTTCTGCAATTCCCGAAAGTTGCCGGGCCAAGAGTGGTTGACCAGGCTTCGGATAGCGGCTTCGCCGAGAGGTTTGTGCTCCGCGCCGAGAGCCGAGGAGTCCAGTAACGCTTCGGCCAGTGACGGAATATCTTCCCGCCGCTCTCTTAGCGGCGGCATTCTCACTTCCAGGCCACCAAGACGGTAATAGACATCACTGCGGAAGCGTTCGGCTTCAATTAGCTCGGTTAATGGTTGGCTGGCGGTGGTGATAATGCGGCTGTCTATTCGAATCGGGTTGCTTCCGCCAATCCGTTCAATCTGGCCTTCCTGCAGAAACCGGAGAATTGCCGATTGTTGTTCTAGATTCAGCTCGTCGATCGAGGACAGGATAAGCGATCCGCCGATGGCCTGCTCAAGGCGGCCAGGATGGGCACTCAAGGCATGGGTGAAGGCGCCTTTTTCGTAGCCGAACAATTCGCTCTGGGTGAGCGATTCAGGCAGGGCGGCACAGTTAACCGTGACCAACGGTCCAGAGGCTCGGGTTGAGTGCTGGTGAATGAATTGCGCCGCCGCGTCTTTTCCAGTTCCGCTTTCACCGACAATCAGAACCGGCTCGGCCGTCACCGCAAAGCGCCGGAGCAGTTCTCGGGATTGGCGAATGGCCAGCGAGTTGCCCTCCAGCACCAGGCTTTGGTATCCGTCCCTCGGTAAGGTGCCGCAGGGCTCTCGAATGACGGCCATGCCCCAAAGATGGCCCAGCACCGTATCAAGCCGATCACTGTCTACCGGCAGGGTGTGGAAATCCGAGCAGTAGCGGGTAATAAGCTGGGCCGTTCGGGTGCCGCTGATAGGGCGATGGGCAACAATCCCGACCCAGTAGGACAGATTGAGCGCTTCCAGCCAGTGTTCGAACCAGGGCAGGTCGTCTGTTGCGCCCTCGCTGAGATCAAGAATGCCGACTTTGGCGCCGACCGGAGGGGATAGAAGCAGTGGCACCGGGTTCTCCGCGTTGAAATCGGTTAATTCCCATCGGTAAACCAGGGCGCTCCGTACCTTACTCTTACTGTGTGCCGCTGACAGCCAGACAAGCGGTCTCTTTTCCGTCATGGCAAACCTCCACATATGTGGTGCCTTGGAAACGGGACTGCCAGTTGTGCAGGGCAATGCGGTAAGCCGGTACGACAAGGAGTCCGGTCACGACCCTGTGACCCGCTACAACAGCCAGATTTATGGTCTGGCGGTCTAACCGCTATTCAGAATGTATGCCACAAAATTTATCAATAAGGCTTTCAGGCGCTTGCAAGATCCGACGGTGAGCCGCGTCGTACTACTGTAAAAGTTGTCGACAGTCGATCTGGCTTCTGCCGGTGAATGCATCTGTTATGCTGAAACAAAAAAGGAAAGAAAACTTGGCTTATGGGCGATAAAAAACCTCTGAATTCGGCGCAGGCAATGAAAGACGAACTGTTGCAGGAATTGGAATGGACCCGACAACGCACACGGGCACTGATTTCGTCGCTGCCTGAGGCGATGCTCGACGTTCCTTACCACCCAGGTGTAAACCCACCGCTTTGGGAGATGGGACATTCCGCCTTCTTCTACGAGGTTTTCGTGTTCAATCTCCTGGACGGTTCTGCCAGTTTCAATCCAGCGATGGATGATCTCTGGGACTCGTTCCACATTGAACACTGGGATCGCTGGAACCGCGACCTGTTCCCGGGGCGTGAGCAGACGTTAGCTTACTTCGATATCGTGTATGACCGCGTCGCGGAGCGCATCCTCAGTCAGCCATTGGATGACCAGACCCTGTACCTGAATCGGTACGCCATTTTTCACCAGAACATGCATATAGAATCCCTGATCTGGTGTCGGCAAACGGTTGGTTATCCGGCCCCGCCAGATGCCAAGCCCGGCCGCCGGTCCATCGGTGATTCTGTAGCGGGCGATGCACTCATTCCAGCCGGACGCTGGGTCATTGGTATGCCTGGGGAATCTTCGGCCTACGCGACAACGGATTTTGCTTTCGATAGTGAGAAACCAAGGTTTGAAGTCGAACTCGATTCCTTTGCCATCTCACGCTTACCGGTGTCCAACGCTGAATTCCTGGCCTTTGTGGAGGACGACGGCTATCGAAAGCCTGAGCACTGGTCGTTCGGCGGGCGGAAGTGGCTGGCAACCGAGGTGGATGTTGCCTTGGTGCATGGGAGTTCTGAGCCGTTGCCGAAAGTGCCGCGTCACCCGCTTTACTGGCGTTGGCATGAACGGCAATGGCAGGAGCGAGTGTTCGATCGCTGGCAGCCGCTGAACGAAGACGCTGCTGTATGCCACCTCAGTTATTGGGAGGCAGAAGCATACTGTCATTGGGCCGGACGGCGGTTACCCACGGAGTATGAATGGGAGGTCGCCGCATTGGGCAATCGTCCAGGTGATCCCTTCCGGCGGTATCCTTGGGGCAATACTCCGGCCGATGCTACCCTCGCCGATCTGGACGGCCAGGCGCTGGGCCAGAACCCGGTTTACGACTATCCGGAAGGTGACAGCCCGTTCGGCTGTCGGCAGATGATCGGTGGCGTCTGGGAGTGGACCAGCAGTCAATTTTTCCCTTACGACGGCTTCAAGATCGATATGTACCCGTTCATGTCGACCCTGCAGTTTGGCGATCACAAGGTTGCCCGGGGCGGTAGCTGTGCCACCTCATCCTGTCTGATTCGGGGTACCTACCGGCAGGCATACCTGCCACTGCGCAACGACGTCTTCACCGGCTTTCGAACTTGCGCACTCTAACGCGTCTGGCCTGTTACTCGGGGGTATGCTCAGCCCGGTGTACCACGTGGCTGGCCAGAGCAACGCCGGTTTCGTCCATGGTCAGATAGGCTTCGTTGGCGCCGGCTTCGCGGATTTGATGCGCCTCGTCCGGGTACATGGTGTGGGCAACGATGTAACCGCGGAAACCGAGTTTGCGGAGCATGCGCGCGGCAATCAGCTTACCTTCAATATCGCCCAGGGCGAGGATGACAGAATGCACCGCCGGCATGTGCAGGCCATGCCAGAAGGAGGCATCTTCGGCGTCGGCAAACACGACATTACGGCCTTGTTTCTGATGCTTGATGGCTTTGGCCGGATCAGAATCCAGGCCCATAAGGTCAGGCTCGTGTTTGGCCACCCAGTCGTAGGCGGCAGTCCCTGTGCGGCCCATGCCCATGATCAGCACCCGGGTATTACCCACGGACAGTGGCTGCTCATCCGGATGGTGTTTTTGCCCTTCAAACCGGCTCAGGCCAGCGGCATAACGCTCGAAGATGACGTGGGCGAACCGGTTCAGGGGCGCGGAGATCACAAACGAGATTGCCACTGAGATTGCCAGCGGTACCAGCCAGTCCGGCAGTGCCACGCTGGCAACAATGAGGCCAAACTCGCTGTAGTTGGTCAGCGCCAGGGAGCTGAGAAAGCCACTTCGCGCACGCAATCGGAACGCCAGTAGCAAAAAGAAGAACAGCAGGCCTTTTAGTGGCAGGACCAGGGCGGCGACAATGGCAAAGATCAGCGATTGCTGGTCGGGCAGGCCGCCGATGCCGATCTGTAAGAAAAAGCCGACCAGGAACATTTCCTTGACGCTCCACAGCGACTTGGACAGCTCCTGGGAGCGCGGGTGGTTGGCGAGAATAGCGCCAAAAATCAAAGCCCCCAGTTCCGAACTGAGCCCCACCGATTCAAAACCGTAACCGCCCAGTACCAGGGCCAGTAACAGGCCTAACAGAACCAGCAGCTCATCGTGTCCGCTGGCGTCCAGCAGGCGGAACAGCAGCGGCCGAAGCAAAGGCAGGCCAAAGACAATCAGCGCCCATTGCGAGGGCGTCTGGCCGGCTGCCAGGCTCATTACGACCAGGGCGATCAGGTCCTGCATGATCAGGATGCCGATGGCGACTCGGCCATGGAAGGCACGCAGCTCCCGTTTCGATTCCAGCACTTTGGCTGCCAGTACGGTTGAAGAAAAAGACAGGGCAATGGCCAGCAGCAATGCCGTTTGCCAGGACAGGTCCATCAGCAGATATAACCCAGGGGCGAAAACCACACAGGTGATGGCGAAGTGCAGCAGGCTGCCGCCAATGACTTCCGGGCTGACGATGGACTTGAGCTTGAGCTTAAGGCCGACGGTGAACAGCAGCAGAAGCACGCCCAAGTGAGCGATGTGGCCAAGGGCATCGGTCGCTTCGATGGCTAGTCCGGTTACGGCGGACAGGCCGCTGAGCAGAAAGCCTGCGGCGAGGTAGCCCACCAGGGGTGGTAGGCCAACACCTTTGACCAGTAAACCAAGGGCAAAGGCGAATGAAATCCAGAGAGCTTCAGGCATAGGTCCGTCTTTTTTAACTCAGGGCTCTTGCTGCAAGGCTATCCTGTTTTGCTGGTCTGGTGTAGCCGCCGGTTGCAGAATCTCTCTGAATTTACTCGGAATATAGGATTTTCAAAAAAAAGCCCGGTCAAAAACCGGGCTTCATATCCGTCAGTGGGATCAGGATTGCTCTCGGGTGATGGCCCGGAAGGCAATGTCTTTGCGGTAAAAGACACCGTTCCACTGGATCTTGGCGGCCAGCTCGTATGCCCGCTGCTGGGCCTCTGTGACGGTATTGCCCAGGGCAGTGGCGCAAAGCACGCGCCCGCCGTTGGTGACCACCTGGTCACCCTGGAGCTTGGTGCCGGCGTGGAACACTTTCTCACCGTCGATCTCGGTTTCCGGCAGGCCGGAAATGGCGTCGCCCTTGTTGTAACCGGCGGGATAACCACCGGCTGCCAGCACGATGCCGACCGAGGCACGATCGTCCCAGTCGGAGCGACACTGGTCCAGTTTGCCGTCGATGGCGGCACCGCACAGCTCAACCAGGTCGGACTGCATGCGCAGCATGATCGGCTGGGTTTCCGGATCGCCAAAGCGGCAGTTGAACTCAATGACCTTGGGGGCACCGTTGCCGTCGATCATCAGGCCTGCGTAAAGGAAACCCTTGTAGGGATGACCCTCGGCGGCCATGCCACGCACGGTCGGGTAAATGACTTCGTCCATGATGCGCTGGTGCACATCGGCGGTGACTACCGGGGCGGGTGAATAGGCGCCCATGCCGCCAGTGTTAGGGCCAGTATCACCGTCACCCACCCGCTTATGATCCTGGGAGGTGGCCATGGCCAGCACGTGCTCGCCGTCGACCATGACAATAAAGCTGGCTTCCTCACCGTCCAGGAATTCCTCGATGACGACGCGGCTGCCGGCATCGCCAAAGGCATTGCCCGCCAGCATGTCGCGGATGGCATCCTCGGCTTCGGCAAGGGTCATGGCGACGATCACGCCTTTGCCAGCTGCCAGGCCATCGGCCTTGACCACAATGGGCGCGCCCTGCTCACGAACGTAGGCCAGGGCCTGGTCGACGTCGGTAAAGTTGGCGTAGGCCCCGGTCGGGATGTTCTGGCGTGCCAGGAAGTCCTTGGTAAAGGCTTTTGAACCTTCCAGTTGGGCGGCGCCGGCACTGGGGCCGAAGACCCGCAGGCCGCGCTCTTCGAATAGGTCAACAATGCCAGCTACCAGCGGCGCCTCGGGCCCAACGATGGTCAGGCCAACGTGGTTGGTGGCGGCGAAGTTGGCGAGTCCGTCCAGGTCCATCACATCGATGTTAACGTTTTCCAGGCCCGGCTCACGCGCGGTGCCGGCGTTGCCCGGGGCGACAAAGACACGGTCGGCTTCGGGTGACTGGGCCGCTTTCCAGGCCAGTGCGTGTTCGCGGCCACCGTTGCCGATCACAAGAATGTTCATGTTTGGAATCCTTTAGCTGTTCCGGAATCAGTGACGGAAATGGCGCATGCCAGTGAATACCATGGCAATGCCATACTCGTTGGCAGCGTCGATCACTTCCTGGTCGCGCATGGAACCACCCGGTTGAATCACCGCTGTGATGCCGGCTTTGGCGGCGGCATCAATGCCGTCCCGGAACGGGAAGAAGGCGTCTGAGGCCATTACCGATCCTTTCACTTCCAGGTTCTCATCCGCGGCCTTGATACCGGCGATCTTGGCACTGTAGACCCGGCTCATCTGGCCGGCACCCACACCAATGGTGCGGCCCGCCTTGGCATAGACAATGGCGTTGGATTTAACGTACTTGGCCACCTCCCAGGCAAACAGCAGGTCGTTGAGTTCGGCTTCGGAGGGCTGGCGCTCGGTGACGACTTTGACGTCGGCCATGGCCACCATACCCAGATCACGATCCTGCACCAGCAGGCCACCGGTGACCCGCTTGTAGTCCAGGCTCTGGGCCCGTTCTCCGTTGAACTCACCACATGCGAGTAGACGGACGTTCTTCTTGGCCGCTACCAGCTCAACCGCCTCAGGTGCGATAGACGGGGCAATAATCACTTCAACAAACTGGCGATCAATGATGGCCTTGGCGGTGTCTGCATCCAGCTCACGGTTGAAGGCAATGATGCCGCCAAAAGCGGACGTCGGATCGGTGGCGAAGGCCAGATCGTAGGCCTGACGGATGTCGGTGCCAATGGCTACGCCGCAGGGGTTGGCGTGCTTGACGATGACGCAGGCCGGGTCGGCGAAGGGCTTAACGCATTCCAGCGCGGCATCAGTATCGGCCACGTTGTTGTACGACAACTCTTTGCCCTGCAGCTGTTTTGCCGTGGCGATGCAGGCTTCCTTCGGGTTGCGCTCGGTGTAGAACGCGGCGCGCTGGTGCGGGTTCTCGCCGTAGCGCATGTCCTGAACCTTCACGAACTGGGCGTTGAAGGTGCGTGGGAAGTCGGCGTTGTCGTTGTCCGGTGTGCGCCCGCCCAGGTAGTTGGCAATCGCGCCGTCGTAGCCTGCGGTGTGTTCAAAGGCTTTGACCGCGAGGTCAAAGCGGGTGCTGTAGGTCAGCTCACCGTCGTTATCTTCCAGTTCTTTCAGGACCCGGCTGTAATCCGAGGCGTTGACCACAATGGCAACATCGTTGTGGTTTTTGGCCGCTGCGCGGACCATAGTGGGGCCGCCAATATCGATGTTCTCGATGGCCGTGGCCAGGTCGCAGTCCGGATTGGCGACGGTTTCCTCGAATGGGTACAGGTTCACCACCACCATGTCGATCGGGTTGATACCGTGCTCGCCCATGACTGTGTCGTCGGTACCCCGGCGGCCAAGAATCCCGCCATGAATTTTCGGATGCAGGGTTTTAACCCGGCCGTCCATCATTTCCGGAAACCCGGTGTAGTCGGATACTTCGGTCACCGGAATGTTGTTTTCCTTCAGGAGGCGGAAAGTGCCTCCGGTGGACAGCAGTTCGATACCGCGTTCGGTCAGGGCACGGCCGAAATCTACGATGCCACTTTTATCACTGACGCTGATCAACGCGCGACGGACGGGGGAGTTAGCCTGGTTTACCATGAGTCACTTTCTTTGCTGGAGATGAACGAATAAGGGCCTCGCGAATCATTCCGGGAGGCCCTTAGCAAGTCAGGGTGTCTGGATTATAGCAGACCGTACTGCTTCAGCTTCTTGCGGAGGGTGCCGCGATTCAGCCCAAGCATGGTCGACGCCTTGGTCTGGTTGTTGCGGGTGTACTTCATCACCTGTTCCAGAAGCGGCGCCTCAACCTCGGACAGTACCAGTTGATAAACCTCGGTTACTGGCGCTCCGTCCAGCTGGGCAAAGTAGTTCTTCAGGGCAACTTCCACGCTGTCACGCAGGGTGACGCTGTTGCCGCTGCCATTGACGGTCTGAAGCTGGTGAATATCTTCATTGGCTGGGGTGCTTAGATTGTCGTGTGCCAAAGTCTCAGCGCTCATGCTGCGAATACCTCTCCATTTCGTAAGCCTGCAAAATACTGTTGAATGCTGTCTTTCTGCTCCAATGCATCGTCGATGGCGTTGAAGCGTTTGCGAAACTCTTTGCTCTGGTCGTGGGACTGCAAGTACCAGCCCACGTGCTTTCTGGCGATGCGAACACCCATGGTTTCACCGTAGAAGCTGTGCAGCTCGGCCAGGTGTTCGATCAGAATCTGTTCCACTTCGCCAAGGGGGGGCTCTGCCAGATGCGTCCCGGTCTCCAGGAAGTGAAGAATCTCCCGGAAGATCCAGGGCCGTCCCTGGGCGCCACGGCCAATCAGCAGGCCGTCCGCACCTGTGTACTTGAGCACGTATTGGGCCTGCTCCGGTGTGGTGATGTCGCCATTGGCAAACACCGGAATTCCAACCCGTGATTTGACCTCGGCGATGGTGTCGTACTCTGCTTCGCCGTTGTACTTATCGGCCCGGGTGCGACCGTGGATCGCCAGCGCCTGAATGCCGGCATCCTCGGCCATTCTGGCAATGATCGGGGCGTTCCGATTGTCCCGGTCCCAGCCGGTGCGCATTTTCAGCGTGACCGGGATGTCCACGGCGTTCACGACCGCCTTCAGGATGTCGTTGACCAGCGCCTCGTCTTTCATCAGGGCAGAGCCCGCGGCCTTGTTGCAGACCTTCTTGGCGGGACAGCCCATGTTGATGTCGATGATCTGGGCGCCGAACTCAGCATTCTGTCGGGCGGCGTCGGCCAGCATTTCCGGGTCTCCGCCGGCAATCTGCACCGACCGGGGCTCCGGCTCGCCGTCGTGGTTGAGTCGGGTCTGCGACTTTCGGGTATGCCAGAGCCTGCTGTCCGCTATCACCATTTCCGATACCGCAAGACCTGCCCCCATCCTTCTGCACAGCAGTCGGAACGGTCGGTCTGTCACGCCGGCCATGGGCGCAACTATTAACGGGTTGGGCAAGGTGTACGGCCCGATTTTTGCCGTCGGCAGCATGATCTGAGTCCGTGTCACAGCGGGTTGAGCAAACGTCGGATTCGAACGACTGTTCAATAAATAATCGATCGAGGTTCCGAAGGGCGCTAATGATACCGCCGGGTGGGACATGATTGAAGGGGCAGGAACACGAAAAAACTGATTATTTTTCGTGCTTTCTGGTTGACTTTTGTTCTCCGTGGTGACGATCGATGTTCACTGTCGAGTAAACACTTGCTTACCACTTCAGGGCGTGTAGGGGCGGAAGTTCAGGTTGTAATTTACCGCATCCTTACCGGGATCGCGGATGTCGATGGCGATCCGGACCGGGGTGTCCTTGGGCATGGCGCTGAGGTTCTGACCCTCGCCAGCAAGGTACTCGTCAGGAGTAAATATGCTTTGCGCTACCACATCACCGTTCAGGTTGGAGAAGGTCAGGGCAATGGCCGGGAATGGCTGCTCGAAGTCGGCCCGGTTGATGATTACCGCGTTGACCACCAGCTGGCTACGGTTGTCCGGATCGGTTCGAACGACCAGTTTGCGGCTCTGAATGGCATCGACATTGATCAGCGGTTTCAGCTCACAGCTGGCGAGGGCACACCCTTTTTCATAGAACGGGCGCAGCTCAGGGATGGCGGAGAGGCGGTCAAATTGGAACCAGGTTACCTGCGCGACCAGGATGCCAATCAGCGACAAAACCACCACCGACCATATGACCGTCCGCAGCTTGCCTGAGTTGTCGCCCCGGACCGATACCGGTTCCCGGCGCAGGTTGTCGTAGGGCAAAGTGGCCGCCATGGGCTCGCTGAGCTGGTCGTCATCGACATCGAAATCAAATTCTTTGTCGTTGCCGAAGGGCTCGTAGAAGTCGTCAGCTTGCCTGGCTTGCGGTGCCGACTCAGCCTCGGCCTCCAGCTCGAAATCCGGAGTTATTTCCGGATCAAAGCTCGGGTCGGGGAATGGCTCGACGGTGTTGTAGGAATCGTCGGGTTCCGGCTCCGAGGCCTGAGCTTCTTCTGGAGGCTCGGGTTCAGGGGCCGGTTTGCTGGCGGGTTTGGCGGTTTCCTGCAGGATGGCCTCGGCCCAGCTTTCATCCACGTCTTTGGTGGTGCCGTCGTCTACAGCATCCTGGAAATCGGTGCCGCTTTGACCATCCATGGTGCGGAAGCTATCGCTGAGTTCGTCGTCGGAGAACGTCAACTTGGTACCGGCGTAGGGCCCTTCGCTGGCGTCTTCCTCAGGGTTGTCGGCGAAGACAAAGTCTTCTTCGGGGGTGCGGTAATCCCCGGAGGTTTCTGGCTCGGTCTGAACCGGTGCCGGTTTGGAGCTGCTCCGGGGCATCACCTGATGCTCAATGGCGTTGAATACCGACAAGCAGTTCCCGCAGCGGACCTTGCCCTTGGCAATACCAAGTTGTTCATCCGTTACCCGGAACCGGGTCTCGCATTTTGGGCATTGGGTCTGCAGGCTGCTTGAGGTCATGCTTCGTTCCTGAAAGCGACGGGGCTACGAGTGCGCAGTTTAGTCGCTAAGGCACTGTTCGTCACCCGTTGTGGCGCCGTCCTGTGAGGCGTATCCATTCCTCGCGTTGCTCGGGCTCGTCCATGATGAACCAGGGTTCATAGGCCGCCATCACTTCGCGGGCCTGATGGGACAGGATTCCAGACAGGACCAGATCGCCACCGGGCTTGGTCAGCTTGGCCAGGTGCGGTGCCAGGCCGATCAAGGGCTGGGCCAGAATGTTAGCGAGCATGACATCGACCGCAGCGTCGGGTTCGTTTTCCGGCAGGTACAGGCTGAGGCGGTCATCGGCAACCCCGTTGCGCCGGGCGTTCTCGCGGCTGGCATCCAGTGCCTGGGGGTCGGTATCGACACCCACCACATGATCAGCACCGAGTAGCAGGGCAGCCAGTCCGAGGATGCCGGAGCCACAGCCGTAGTCGGTCACTTGCCGGTTCTGCATGTCCTGGCCGTCGAGCCACTCCAGGCACAGGGCCGTGGTCGGATGGGTCCCGGTGCCGAAGGCCAGGCCGGGATCCAGCATCAAATTGGCGGCATCGGGGTCCGGGGCATCGTGCCAGCTGGGCACGATCCAAAGGCGTTCGCCGAATTTCAGGGGCTCGAAATCGTCCATCCACGCCCGTTCCCAGTCCTTGTCTTCGACCAGGGTGACGTCAATGTCTGGGAGGGTTTGCTGAGTGGCCTGGTGCCAGGCATCTCGAACATCGGCGCACAGTTGGTCAATGTCCCGGTCGGACTGGAACAGCCCGGTAACCGTCGTCTGGCTCCACAGCGGTGTGGTGCCCGGATCGGGCTCGTACAGTGGTTGGTCAGCGGCGTCTTCCATGGAGACGGCATCAGCGCCCATCTCCATCAGCAGATCTTCCAGCTGATCGGCGTTATCCGGGTCAGCTGGGATCTGTAGTTGTATCCAGGGCATAGAGGTTCCTGCGGTGACGATGCAGGACGTTAGTCCCGCATCAGCTTTTCAAGGTAATGGATGGTGAAGTCTACCTGTTTAAAGCCGCCGTCGCGCACCAGTTTTCCATGCAGAGACTGATTGGTCTTGATGCCTTCGACTACCAGCTCATCCAACGCGTTCTTCATGCGTCGGCGAGCGATTTCCCGGTCATCTCCCCACGTGATCAGCTTGGCAATCAGGGAATCGTAGAAAGGCGGAACGGTGTAGCCGCTGTACAGGTGCGAGTCCACACGAACCCCGTTACCGCCGGGCGCGTGAAAGTGCTTCACTTTGCCTGGGCTGGGCACGAAGGTTTTCGGGTCTTCGGCATTGATCCGGCACTCGATGGCATGTCCGGAGATCCGGATGTCATCCTGGGTGTACTGCAGCGGCAGGCCACTGGCAATACGCAGCTGCTCGCGCACGATGTCGACACCGGTGACCATCTCGGATACCGGGTGTTCTACCTGGACCCGGGTGTTCATTTCAATGAAGTAGAACTCGCCGTCCTGGTACAGGAACTCGAACGTACCGGCGCCAACATAGCCGATTTCCTTACAGGCATCGACACAGGCTTTGAGTGTGCGCTCCCGGGATTCGGGATTTACATTCGGTGCCGGTGCTTCCTCAATCACCTTCTGGTTGCGACGCTGCATCGAGCAGTCACGGTCGCCCAGGTGAATGCAGTTGCCGTGCATGTCTGCCAGCACCTGAACTTCCACGTGACGCGGCCGTTCCAGGAACTTCTCAAGGTAAACAGTCGGGTCGCCAAAGGCGTTGCGGGCTTCACTCTGGGTGATCTGCACACCCTTGAGCAGCGCGGCTTCCGAATGCACCACCTGCATGCCCCGGCCACCGCCGCCTGACGCTGCCTTGATCATAACCGGGTAACCGATTTCCCGGGCGATGCGCAGGGTACGTTCGTCGTCGTCGGTGATCGGGCCATCGGAGCCGGGTACCGTCGGGACGCCTGCCTTGATCATGGCGTTGATCGCAGAGACCTTGTTGCCCATCAATCGGATGGTCTCGGCCCTGGGACCAATGAAGTGGAACCCGCTCTTTTCCACCTGTTCAGCAAAATCGGCGTTTTCCGCAAGAAAACCGTAGCCGGGGTGGATGCCCACGGAGTCGGTCACTTCGGCAGCGCTGATGATGGTGGGAATGTTCAGGTAGCTTTCCAGCGGGCTGTTAGGTCCGATGCAAACGGATTCGTCTGCCAGCCTAACGTGCATCAGGTCGCGATCGACCTTGGAATGAACCGCTACAGTCTTGATGCCCAGCTCTTTGCAGGCACGCAGGATCCGGAGGGCAATCTCACCCCGGTTTGCGATCAGAACTTTTTCTAACATGGCCATGAGTAGCTATCACCGAGTTCAGGAAATGACGATCAGGGGCTGATCAAACTCCACCGGCTGGCCGTTCTCGACCAGAATTTCAGTGACGGTACCGCTCTTGTCAGCCTCGATCTGGTTCATCATCTTCATCGCTTCAACGATGCAGACAACCTCACCGGCTTTCACAGACTGGCCCACTTCAACAAATGCCTTCGCAGAGGGTGAAGGTGCGCGGTAGAAAGTGCCAACCATCGGCGACTTCAGCGAGTGTCCGCTGGGTGCGGCCGGTGCTGCGCTTTCCTGAGCCGGTGCGGGCGCAGGATCCTGGGCTGGTGCTGATTGCGGCGCCGGAGCCGGGTAATGGCTCACGTACTGGGTGCCGGCAACCTGCTCGCGGCGTCTGGAGATGCGAACCGAATCGTCTCCTTCGTGAATCTCCAACTCTTCGACGTCGGATTCTTCGAGCAGTTCGATCAGTTTTTTGACTTTGCGAATATCCATAGTTAATCCAGTCCCGTTATGTCTGGTCTATCGGTGAATGCGCTGCAGGGCTGCCTGGAGGGCAAGGTCGTACCCCTGGCTACCCAGCCCACAGATAACGCCATCGGCGATATCGGAAAAATACGAGTGATGGCGGAACGATTCCCGCGCATGGACATTGGAAAGATGCACTTCAATGAAGGGGATACCCGACGCTAGCATCGCGTCCCGGAGGGCGATACTGGTGTGGGTGAACGCGGCCGGATTGATAATAATGTAATCCACGCCTTCGGCCCTTGCTTCATGAATCCGTTCGATCAGCTCATACTCGGCGTTGGACTGCAGGTGGAGCAGATGATGTCCTTGGTCTGCCGCTTGCTGTCGCAGTCGATCGTCGATGTCGTTCAGAGTCTCGTGGCCATAGACCTCGGGCTCGCGGGTTCCGAGCATGTTCAGGTTCGGGCCATGGAGCACGAGAATTGTCGACATGGTTCAGTCTGCCTTGATGTCTTTTTTACAGGATCGCCGAAAATAACAGCACGTTCCCATAATGGTGCGTGCTTGTTTCCTTCAGATCAATACTTTTTGACAATCATCCATGTTGTCCATTGGTCGTAAAAAAAAGGCTGAAAACCGAAACGGGATCTTTCCGTTGATGACAATCATTGTCGTGAAGGGTGGCGCGTAGCGCTATACGACGTTGGTTTCATAGGGGGAATACGGAGCCGGGCGGGTTCAGAGGACCAGCCCGGCTCTTCCTGGTCTTAACTCTCGGCGAGCGTGACGCAATTGCGTCCCTGTTCCTTGGAGGTGTATAGCGCACGGTCGGCCCGTTCGCACAGGGCCTGTGAGCTTTCATTGTCCCAGCTGGCAACGCCACAGCTAAAGGTGACATTGAACTCGCGATCGCCCGCGGGCTGCAGTAACTCGGAAAAGCGCTCGCGAATTTCGTTTAGCACGTTGCGGGCATCGCTGGGACGGGTATCGGGCAGGATGATGGCGAATTCCTCGCCGCCGTAGCGTCCGATATGGTCGGTCTTGCGCAGACGCTGCTTGAGGAACATCGAAAGACTGCGCAGCACCCGGTCACCGATAGGGTGGCCAAAGGTGTCGTTCACTTTCTTGAAGTAATCGATGTCGAGCATGACAAAGCACAACGACTGCTCCTTCTGCCGGGCTCGTACGATTTCCTGTTCCAGCAGGTACAGAGTGTGGGTGTGGTTGTACAAGCCAGTCAGGCTGTCACGAATCATCAGCGCGAGCAGCGAACGGGCTCGCCGACCCCGGTTATGGATGGTGGAAACCAGATGCTTGGGATCAATGGGTTTGGTCAGGAAGTCGTCGCCACCCAGACTCATGGCGTGCAGCTGTTTGGTCACGTCTTCTTCGGCCGACAGGTAAATGATCGGCACACTGTGGAAGCGATCCTGCTGGCGAATTACCCGGGCGATCTCCATGCCGGTGCAGCCAGGCATGTACATGTCGAGAATGATGATCTCCGGGGAGAACTCCTCCAGGGCATGAATGATCTGCAGCGGGTCGGTAATGATGTGGGCCGTCATGCCGGCCTTGCGCAGCACGGTTTCCATGTACTTGGCCTGGGCTCGGGAGTCATCCAGCACCAGTACCTTATAAGGCTCGACACTATTGCCGTGGGTGTAGGTCTCGATTTTTTCAATGAGCTGGCCAGGATCAACCGCCGGGTAGAAGAATTCTTCGCCGCCACAGCGAGAGGCTCGCAGACGGGTCTCGATGCTGCCGTCTTCGTCACTCATGAAGATGATGGGGATCGGTGTGTCGTGGCGTTCCTGCAGCTGTTCGATGGTGGCAATGCCAGCGTTCACAACACCGCCGAAATTCACATCCATCAGGATGGTTTCGGGTTTGTGCAGGGCGCAGGCGTCGATGAGCTTTTGCGCCGAGGTAAACGCTTCTGCCCGGAAGCCGAAGAATTCAAGTTGGCGGATCAGCCGGACAGCCATTTCCTCGTTGGCTAAGGCAATGTACACCGGTGTGCGACGAAACTGATGCGGCGTTCCGGTGCTTTCCTGGTCGGTGCGACGCAGGGTACTCCGAGACAGAGCCTCGATAGCGTCCTGGATTGGGCGCTCAAGGTCATCTTCCAGTGGCGTATTGGCCTGCCAATCCTTTAATAATCCAAGGATCTGGGTGCCGGCCTCAGCATGGCTGGTCATTTCAAAGCGCTGGGCGTAGCGCACCAGCTTATCGGTTGCCCCCGCAAATTCATCGCGCAAAGCGCCAGCCAGGTTGTGGTCTTTTTGAATCTCCTGCCAGGTGTCCAGTACAACCCGCGCCTGAGTTGTTACACGTCGTGCGAAATGTTGCCTGAGTTTCTCTTTCTGGCTTTCGTCATTCATGGTGCTCTGGCCTGTCTGTTTTCGTTATTAATTGTTCAATGCAGTCAGGACGAATTTTCCAGCTTAGTCCCTATGCAGAGTCTATAGTGTTTAGAGTTGTCGGCGTAGGTTGCTCGTTGTAAATGTTTGTCAACTCTGAGGTGCAAGTCACAATCCATCGGCCGGCGGGCGCGCAGCCTATCGGAGAGATCTGTCATGGCGGACACGCACAGCGTGATTGATTCCATGCAGTTTGGCGCAGTCACTCTGCGGGCCATTCTGTTGTTGTTTACCGGTTCTCTACTGGTGCTGGTGCTTGTTGCTGGCTTCATCACCAGCTACGGCTATTTTCGAACCTACGTCTCCGAGCAGCTTGCCGGCCACGCCCATGACGGCGCCACTGCCGTTGGCCTGTCGCTTTCCAATGCCATCGACGCCCGCGATCCAGTGGCGGCGTCGTCCCTGATCGATGCCGTATTCGACAGTGGCCGTTACCTGTCGGTCCGATACCTTAATCATGAGGGCGCCGAAGTCGCCGGTCGTGCCATGACCCGGTCCAGTAGCTCAGTGCCCGACTGGTTCCGGTCGATTGCCAATCTCAAGTTGCCGGTGGCGGAGGCCGAGGTGGTGCGCGGCTGGAGTCGTCTGGGCAAAGTAGAGGTTGTGAGCAACCCCGGCCGGGCCTATAAGGACTTGTGGCGGATTACTATCGGGTTGATTGCCAGTACAGCGCTCATTGGCGGGGTCGGGTTGTTCCTGCTTTTCCTCCTGCTGAAACGAACGTTGCGGCCGCTGAGGGCTCTGGAACTGCAGGCCCAGGCGCTGGGCCAGCGCAATTTTCGGCAGCGGGTGGCGGTACAGTCGACCAGGGAGCTGAATCAGGTCACCGCGGCGATGAATCAGATGGCGGACGACCTGGGCCAGCTGTTCGAAGGGCAGGCGAAACTGATTCAGCACCTGCGGCGGATGAACAGTGAAGATCCGGTGACAGGGCTTCCTAGTCGCAACGCGTTCGATCAGCGCCTGAAGGCGGAGGTTGAGTCAGAGGAAAGGGCCGCGCCCGGGGTTCTCATCCTGGTGCGGTTGTCGGATTTTTCCAGCTACAACCAGGCCTACGGGCGCAGTGAGGCCGACCGGGTATTGTTGCGGGCTGCCGAGGTGGTCAACGGATTCGTTGAGTCGCATATAGGTTCATTTGCCGGTCGCCGTGCCGGGGCGGAGTTTTCTATTTTTGTACCCGGCGCGCTGCCGGCGGATGCCAGTGTCTGGTGTAAGGAGCTGGTGTCGGAGCTGGATGGGCTCTATGCAGATCTGGCGGCGCCACTGGACACCGCCGTCCATGCCGGTCTGGCGCGCACGGCGGAGGGCCGTGGCATCAGGGAGGTGTTGGCGGCCGCCGATGAAGCCTTGCGGCTGGCGCAGGAGAGTGATGAATCGGATTGTTACATGGCCGAACCCGACAAAGAGGGCCATCACAATCTGGAAACCTGGCGGGTCATCATTGGCCAGGCCATTCGGGATCAGAAGCTATCACTGTGGTTGCAGCCCATGGTTAGCGAGCAACAAGATCAGCCGGTCTATCACCAGGTATTCTCCCGCATTGAGGGGCCGGAGGGTACGCTGAAAGCCGGTGCTTTCATTCATATGGCTGAGCGCTTTGGCTTAATCTCGGATATTGACCGCATGCTGATCCAGCGCGTTTTAACCTGCCTGGCAGAACACCCCGGCCGGTCTCTCGCGATATCCTTGGGTAGCGCTTCTGTGGCCAGCGAAGAATTTCGCAAAGAGTTTCTTGCTCAGTTGGAGTCGGCAGGGCCAGGCGCGGGGAATCTCTGGGTCGGTATTTCCGAGCACATTATCCATCATCATCGAACCGCAGTTGGTCTGCTGGTTCGTGCGCTGGTGCGCCTGGGCGTACCGGTACTGGTGGACCGGTTTGGTGTCGGGGGGCTGCCCTTCAGTTACTTGAGGAATCTGAGTGTTCAGGCATTGCGTATCGACAACTCGTTCATTCACGATATAGATACCCACGAGGAGAATCGTTTCTACCTCGAATCCGTGGTGTCCATCGCCCACAGCCGGGGCGTTAAGGTGTTTGCCACCGGCGTGGAGACAGCAGCGGAGTACTCGGTACTCTGTAAGCTGGGTATCGACGGGGCCATGGGTTACCATCTCGGACGACCATTTGCGGCAGACCAACAATCGACAGGGGAATAGCAGTCTATGCCAGGCAAACTCAGACAGTATTTCAGGGACAAGAAAGATGATGTTCAGGATTATGCCGGCGGTAGCGGTGTGGTCGGTAAATTCATCCTGGTCCTGCTGGTGGTGTATCTGCTGGTGACCGTGGTTCTGGGTATGTATTGGAGCAGCGAACCGGAAGCCTTCTCCGTTCGCGAACACACTCGCTCCATGGCCAACAGCATGCAGCGCGAGCCGATCACCGGCTTTGCCACGACGGCCACTACCATCCGCATTGCTGAGACCCTACTGGACAAGCCGGGCGGTTATATCTCCAATGACATCTTTCCGCCGGGACTGTGGCTCGACAACATGCCTAACTGGGAATACGGCGTGCTGGTGCAGTTGCGGGATTTGTCCCGCGCCTTGCGTAAGGACATCAGCCGTTCACAGAGTCAGTCTGCTGAAGACCGCGATCTGACCGTCGCGGAACCTCAGCTGCATTTCGACAGCGAAAGCTGGGCCATTCCCTCCACCGAAGCTGAGTATCGTCGCGGCATTGGCGCACTCAAACGCTACCTCAATCGTCTCTCAGACCCGGAACAGGCCGATGCTCAATTCTTTGCTCGCGCCGACAATCTGAGCAACTGGCTGGCGGATCTGGAAACCCGGCTGGGTAGTCTCTCTCGGACGCTGGGTGAGAGTGTTGGTAAGGCTTCGGTTTCGGACGCGGTCGCCAACGTTAACCAGGATAACCCGCTGGAAGAAGAAATCGGGGCTATCGACGTGAAAACGCCCTGGACCGAAATTGACGATGTGTTCTATGAGGCCCGTGGCAGTTCGTGGGCTCTGCTGCACATCTTCCGGGCCATCGAAGTGGACTTCCGCAAGGTGCTTCAGGACAAGAATGCCATGGCGAGTGTGAAGCAGGTCATCATCGAGCTGGAAGGCGCCCAGGGATCCATGTGGAGCCCCGTCGTGCTGAACGGTAGTGGCTTTGGCGTGCTGGCGAACCATTCGCTGACCATGGCGGCTTATCTGTCGCGGGCTAATGCGGCCATCAGCGATATGCGGGACCTGTTGTCCCGGGGCTGACGAAAGGCCTTAGCCACGAACAAAAAAAACCGGGCAGATGCCCGGTTTTTTTACGCCTGGAGATCCGTCAGATCAGCCCTTGTAGGCCTTGACGGAATCAACAATGGCCTGCTTGGCTGCGGCCGCGTCGGCCCAACCTTGAACCTTGACCCACTTGCCGGGCTCCAAGGTTTTGTAGTTTTCGAAGAAGTGCTTGATCTGGTCGCGCAGCAGCTCCGGCAGGTCTTCGATGTCCTTCACGTTGTGATAGGCGCCAGTCAGTTTGTCGTGGGGAACCGCAACCAGCTTGGCGTCGCCACCGGCTTCGTCTTCCATGTTCAGAACGCCAACCGGACGGCAGCGAATGACTGAGCCAGCCTGGACCGGGTAAGGGGTAACAACCAGCACGTCTAGAGGGTCACCATCGTCGGCCAGGGTGTGTGGGATAAAACCGTAGTTGGCCGGGTAGAACATCGGGGTGGCCATGAAACGGTCGACCAGCAGGGCACCCATGTCCTTGTCCAGTTCGTACTTGACCGGCGAGCTGTTAGCCGGAATTTCGATGGCAACGTAGATGTCTTCCGGCGGGTTCTTGCCGGCAGGGATGTTATCGAATTGCATATGCGATCCTTCCTGGTACGTGAGGTACGTTTAACTGCGGTTAAAAAGTGGGCGCAATTATACGGAAGTCTCCTGCAGTTCGAAACTAATCGTTGGTATGTCTGTGCCGGCGAGAAACTACGATAGGGGGCGGCGAGCTGCTTTTCCAGAACTGTGGAGGGCCATGGATGGTCCGAAACAAGCGCACATGGATGTGCTCGTAGCGGGTTCTGGAAAAGCTGCTCGCCGGTCCCTTTACGCCGGACTACAGCTTGAGTTGCTTGGCTATCAGCTCTTTCATGATCTCTGTGGTGCCGCCCCCGATGGAGAGTATCTTGGCGTCCCGGTACAGACGCTCAACGACGGATTCACGCATGTACCCCATGCCGCCGAACAGCTGCACCGCTTCACGGGTCACCTTTTCGCACACCTCAACCGAGAAATTCTTGGCCATGGCGACTTCCTTGACCGGGTTCTTGCCCGCCTGCATCAGCGCAGCGCAGCGGTAAGTGTATTCCCGGGCCACGTCGATCTGGGTAGCCATGTCCACTAGCTTGTGACGGGTAACCTGATAGCCGGCCAGGTGGCGGCCGAAGGCTTCGCGCTGTCGGGTGTAATCAAGGGCGGCTTCGTAGGCGAGCTGCGCTGTCATGTAGGCCATGATCGCCAGCATCAGGCGCTCGGACAGGAAGTTACTCATGATTACTGCAAAGCCAGCGTTTTCTGCGCCGATCAAACGGTCTGTCGGCACCCGGCAATCCTCAAAGAACAGTTCCGCGGTGTCACTGGCCCACCAGCCCATTTTTCGCAGTTTTTTGCCGGTGGAGAAACCGGGCATGTCCCGGTCGATCAGCAGCAGACTGACACCGCCGTAGCCTTCGCCGCCGGTTCGCACTGCGACTGTGTAATGGTCGGCGCGCAGTCCGCTGGTAATGAAGGTTTTGCTGCCGTTAACGATGAATTGGTCGCCGTCTCTGACGGCTCGGGTTTTCAGGTTGGCGACGTCCGAACCGCCGCCGGGTTCCGTAATCGCCAGGGCGGCAATCTTCTCACCCCGCAGCACCGGCGGTACGATCTGCTCACGCAACTCGGGCGTGGCCCATTTCGCCACCGGTGGCAAGCCAATGTCGAGCGAGCCGAGACCGGCCACCAGGCCGCCTGAGGTAGAGCGCATGAGTTCCTCGGACACTGCCACCCTCAGGAAGATGTCGCCCTCGCCGGTTCCGCCCAGCTCTTCCGGAAAACCGATGCCCAGCAGGCCCGCTTCGCCCGCTTTCTGGTAGAGCTCGCGGGGAAATTCACCGGCTTCTTCCCAGTCGTCGATGTGCGGCAGCACGTGGGTGCTGATGAATTTCCGGGCGCTTAGCCGCGCCTGCTCGTGAATGTCGTTGAAGTAATCGGCCACGCGAGGGCTCCCTTGCTGTCAGTTCGCAGCAAGCAGTGTTGCGCATTTCTTTTAGCCAAGCAAGCGCTTGGTTTGTCGGTTGGAAGAAGCAAGAAAAGCGGTAGTACAAGTTAGAGAGCACGTGAGCGGGCCAGGACTGTTAAGAAAACGGAACAACACTGGCATCTCCACCGAGCTCACCTAAACTTCGAATGAAGGATGCAAAATACACTCGCGCTTCCGGGGCGGATCCACAGGCATTTTTCGGACGCTGCGAGTGGACAAGAAAAGGGACAGGCCTGTCAGAAAACTGCAGTTTGGCTTAACACATTGTTTGGTTCCCGGACCAAAACCTGACTGAACCGCGGAACTCATCAATTCTCTACTTGGAGGCTTTCCTATGTGGAGATCGTTGTTTGGTTCTGCCAGCTGCCGTTTGGGAACGGTTCTTTTACTTGCCGGTGTGCTGGCTGGGTGCGACTGGGATGCGAGCTCTGGTCAGTCCGGCAGCCGTGCTGCCATAGGATCAGATAGGACACCACCGGTTGTGCGGGCGACCGATCCTGCGAATGGCAGCGAGGGAGTGGCTCGAGCACGTGCCATCACAGCAGAATTCAACGAAGATATCTTTGCCACGACCGTCAACGACGACAGTTTCACGATCAAACGGTCTGTGGACGGTAGCCGCCATTCTGGTGTCGTCAGTTTTGACGCCAACACCAACACTGCGACCTTCTCGTCGAGCTCGCCGCTGGCCATGTTTGAAACCTATACCGCAACCTTAAGCACGGCAATCACCGATCTTAGCGGTAATGCTCTGGCCGAGGAGCATTCCTGGTCCTTTACGTCCGGCGATGGCGAATGGCAGACGCCTGAGCCGATCGAAAACGACAATAACGGTAGAGCTGGCAGTGCCCGTACGCCCCAAATCGCTCTCGATGCCGCTGGCCGAGCCCTTGCCGTATGGGCGCAATTCGAGATAGCCCGGGACAAAATATGGGCCAACCGCTTTGACGGTAGCGAATGGGGAACGGCCAAGGTGATCGAGAGCGGCAGTGGTGGTCCCGCCTCCGCGCCCCAAATCGCCCTCAACGCTCACGGTCAGGGGATTTCGGTTTGGCAACAGTCTAATGGCTCTAGAAACATCATATGGGCGAGCCGCTTTGACGGTAGTGAATGGGAGGCGGCCGAGGAGATCCAAACTGACCTCACCCGCGATGCCCGGGCGCCTCAGGTCGCCATCAATTCCGATGGGCAGGCCGTTGCTGTGTGGGAACAATTTAATGGCTCTGGATACGATATAGTGGCCAACCGCTTTGATGGCGGCGAGTGGGGGGCAGTGGCTGAATCGATCGGGCCGGCCATAGATGATGACGACGCCGGCAACGCTTTTGGCCCCCAAGTTGTCCTTGATGCCGACGGCCAATCTCATGCTGTGTGGGCTCAATTTGAGGCATCTCGGTACAGAATTTGGAGCAACCTCTTCGACGGCAGCGACTGGGGAGAGGCTAACCCCTTAGAGAATAACAGTGCCGGTTCTGCTTCTGCTCCGCAAATCGCCCTCGATGCCGGTGGCCATGGGCTTGCCATTTGGGTGCAATCCGATGGTACCGGGGACCATCTATGGTGGAGTCGCTTTGACGGTAGCGGCTGGGGAGAGGCTAAGCCAGTCGACACCGAGAGCGCCGGCGACGCGTCGGCCCCACAAATTGCCATTAATCCGGATGGGCAGGCCCTTGCCGTGTGGGAGCAAGTCAATGGCTCTGATTACGATATAGTGGCCAGCCGCTTTGAGAGCGGGGAGTGGGGAGAGGTTGAGTCGATCGTGCCCGACGACGCCGGAAGCGTCGGCAGTCCGCAAATTGCCGTCGATGCAGACGGCCGGGCTCTTGCGGTATGGGCGCAATTTAAGGACGCTCGCTACCAAATATGGGCCAATCGCTTCGACGGTAGCGATTGGGGAGAAGCGGAGCCGATCGCGGATAACAGTGGCGTTTCCGCGCCCGCCCCCCAGGTCGCCCTCAATGCGGAAGGTCAGGCGTTTGCCGTTTGGCAACTAGATGATGGCTCTCTTATCGATATACGGGCCAGCCGTTTCGAGTGATAACGACTGGCCAATCCTGGCTGGAGTGTCCCTAACCAGCCGATTTACTTGCGTGGAATGCTGGTTACGCCGTTAGCTGTACCCAGCAGCAGAAGATCCGCCGGCCGGCGGGCGAACAGGCCGTTGGTGACTACGCCCACAATGTTGTTCAGCTTCTGTTCGATGTCGATCGGACGGGAGATGTCGAGATTGTGCACGTCGATAATGATGTTGCCATTGTCGGTAACCACCCCTTCCCGATAGACCGGGTCGCCGCCCAACTTGACGATTTCACGCCCTACGTGGCTGCGTGCCATCGGAATGACTTCCACCGGCAGTGGGAAACTGCCAAGTACTCCCACCATCTTGGATTCGTCGGCAATGCAGATAAAGGTCTCGGCAACAGCAGCAACGATCTTTTCCCGGGTCAGAGCCGCGCCGCCGCCCTTGATCAGCTCCAGGTACTCGTTGGTTTCATCGGCACCATCCACATAAAACTCCAGTGTTCCCGTACTGTTGAGGTCGTAAACCGGAATGCCATGGTGTTTCAGGCGTTCTGCGGTGGCCTCAGAGCTCGCCACGGCACCGTCAAAGTCGGTTTTAAGTTCCGCCAACATGTCGATAAAAAAGTTGGCGGTGCTTCCGGTGCCGACGCCCACGACACTGTCACTGTTCAGTCGCGGCGCAATGTAGTCGATGGCGGCCTTGGCTACGGCTTTTTTGAGTTCGTCCTGTGTCATCTGGAGCTCCGGGTGCAAATCTGATTGAGTTTGGCGCCATTATAGCCTCTGAGGGTGGCAAGCTTATAGACGGCTACCGTGCAATCTTTCTACACTGTGGGTTTTCCCAGAACACAACCAGAACGGAAGCACCATGCCGCAACGCTATATCAAGAAGATCCTCGATGCGCGCGTCTATGACGTGGCTATCGAAACACCGCTGACTGAAGCCCGCAGTTTGTCCAAGCGCTTTGGTAACAACATTCTGCTCAAGCGTGAAGACCTGCAGCCGGTGTTTTCTTTCAAGATTCGCGGCGCGTACAACCGGATTGCCCAGTTGTCAGAGGAGCAGAAGGCCAAGGGCGTGATCTGTGCCTCGGCGGGCAATCATGCCCAGGGCGTGGCGTTGGCCGCTAAGAAGCTGGGCATCAAGGCGGTGATTGTGATGCCCCAGACCACGCCGGAGATCAAGGTGCGCTCGGTGCGCGACCATGGTGCCCGGGTGGTGCTCAAGGGCGATGCCTTTGACGAGGCTGCCACTCACGCTCAGGAGCTGATCCAAAAGCACGGCTATACCTACATCCCGCCTTACGACGATCCCGATGTGATCGCCGGTCAGGGCACGGTGGCGATGGAAATTATGTGGCAGTTGAGCAAACCCATCCACGCCATCTTCATCTGTGTCGGCGGTGGTGGTCTGATCGCAGGCATGGCCGCCTACATCAAATATCTGCGCCCTGAGATCAAGGTGATTGGCGTGGAGCCCGAGGATTCCAACTGCCTGCAGGCTGCACTCAAGGCCGGCGAGCGGGTGATTCTGGACGAGGTAGGCATCTTTGCCGATGGTGTTGCGGTCAAACAGATCGGTGAATACCCCTGGGAGATCTGCAAGGATTACGTGGATGAGGTAATCACTGTTTCCACCGATGAAATCTGCGCAGCCATCAAGGATGTGTTCGAGGACACCCGGTCGATTGCCGAGCCGGCCGGAGCTCTGGGTGTTGCTGGGGTGAAGAAGTACATCCAGAGGGAGCAGATCGAGGACGAGAATCTGGTGGCGACCCTGAGTGGCGCCAACATGAATTTCGATCGTTTGCGTTATATCTCCGAACGCACGGAAATCGGTGAGCAGCGCGAAGCTATCCTGGCGGTCACCATTCCCGAGAAACCCGGCGCCTTCAAGACGTTCATTAATGCCCTGCACAAGCGCAGCATCACCGAATTCAATTACCGCTACGCCGACAGCGCTCAAGCTACCATCTTTGTGGGAATCCAGGTGCAGGCCGGTGGGCATGGCCGAGAGGATCTGGTGCAGGACCTGAGGGAAGCCGGCTATGGCGTGATCGACCTCACTGAGAGCGATCTGGCCAAGCAGCACATTCGCCACATGGTGGGTGGCCACGCTCCGGCGATCACCAACGAGCGGGTGTACCAGTTCGAGTTTCCGGAGCGCCCAGGTGCTTTGTTGAAGTTCCTGATGTCACTGGGCACTCGTTGGAATATTTCGATGTTCCATTACCGCAATCACGGTGCCGCCTATAGCCGGGTGTTGCTGGGTGCGCAGGTGAATGACGACGAGGTGAAAGACTTCGAGAAAATGCTCGATAAGGTCGGATTCCGGTACGAAGACATGACCGATAACGAGGCTTATCAGTTGTTTCTCGGGGCAGGGAACAGTAAGCACCGATGATTCGGTGCTCGGCCGCCCTGTGACCCTGCTCCCGAAACCCGCTCAAGCACGTCCATGTGGCGCTTGAGCTCCGCCATCCTTGGCTCCGCACAGTTTCGGGAGCAGGGTCACAGGCCGTCCCCGGACAGGGCGGGCAAAATATTACCTAATGGTAACCTGTCAAAAATTGTAAAAATGAAGATGCGTGATAGTCTTTCGGCTAATTCTTAATAACAAGAATAGTTGGCTGATTTTCCAGTCTTTTAGCAATAATATTTAAAGGAAAAAGACCATGGGTGGCAAACCTGACATCATCAAAGCCGTCGTGCTGATTTTCGCTGCCGGCCTTGTGATCACCGGGATTACGACCATTCAGGCATCGGAAACCCCAACCCGCGTATATTCCGGCACCACCATGGATGCCAATCAGGCTGTCGATAGTCGCTGGAATCGGTAGCAGCGCTGGTCGGTCACCACGCCATGCAGTGGTATGTCCCAGGGCTCAACCGGTAACTCCTGCACTTTCTGAAAATCGTGGGCTAGCCCGATGAGCTTGGGCGCCAGCCTCGGCCGCACTCGCGTGAAAGCAAACGTACGATCGTAAAAGCCGCCGCCCATGCCGAGCCGGCCACCGTTCTCGTCAAAACCCACCAGTGGAAACAGCACCGCATCCAGGGCCCAGGCAGGTCGTTTCAGGCCTTTGCTGAAGGCAGGCTCCGGTATGCCGAATCGATTGGCTTTCAGTTCAGACCTGTCGGTGAAGGGGCTGAAAACCAGTGTGCCAGTGTGGATGGGGTGCAAAACCGGCAGATAAAAGCGAACACCTTTGCGTTCAGCAAGATCCATGTACAGTCGGGGGTCGATCTCACCGTCGTTGGGCAGGTAGATGGCAATATGGCGTGCCCGGTGTAGGTCAGAGTGAGTCAGTAGATTCAGCGCGAGTTGTTCTGCGGCCTGCTGTTGTTCTTCGTACGGAAGCGCTCGCCGTTGCTGGCGTAGATGCTTACGCAGGTCAGTGCGGGATCGGGTATCTGGCTGGGTATCGAACGGTTGGGGGTCGATAAACTGGCTCAAAATAAAGCTTCCCGGGCTGCCGTTATCGGATGTGGCCCTTGAACCCAAAGTTCAAGGTCGGTGGCCGCTGTGACATATTAGGCTTTCCCCTGACGGGGACGTGCTCACAATGCCCTGAAGTAGCCACCTGGGTAATGCGCATCGGCTCGAGGACGTATCCGAATATCCCGCACAGCCCAGGAAGTTGAACTCATTATACGGGTACTGCCGGGGCCGATTGCAATACCTGTTTCGGAAACCCTTACCAAAATTTACGGAGTGGTTACTGTCCGGACGAATCGCCCAGCGCATTGTTCAGTTTGCTGTCCATCGCCTTCAGAACAGAGCTGGTGGCGTCAGACATGGTGTCTCGCTCAAGCAGTTCGTGGGTGATGTTCAGGGCAGCCATGACCGCAATGCGCTCGGTGCCGAACACCTTCCCGCTAGCGCGGATTTCCCGCATTTTGCTGTCGAGATGACGGGCTGCGCGGGTCAGGGCGTCACGCTCTTCGTCAGGGCAGGCAACCAGATACTCCTTATCGAGAATCTTTACCTCAGCGGTGGTGGACTGCTTCGACATTAGTGGTGCTCCAGTGCCCGCAGGCGACCAATCATGGCTTCGATCTTGTTTTTCGCAAGATCATTTTTGTGCGTCAACTGGGCCCGTTCCCGGTTCCAGTCATCCTGTAGCTCCCGCAGCGTGGTGTTGTCCCGCTCCAGTTTCTGACAGCGCTCGATCAGTTTATCGAGCTTGTCCGCTAATGCCTGTACTTCGGACTGTTCCATCGCGTGCTCAGCATTGGTTGTTTTCATTACAGCTAACTATAAGTGCGGACGCTAAGTCGGTCAATTTACAGGGATGTCATTACTCCCCGGTGTTGACGCCGGTCACGGTTCCGCCACCTCACCCAACCCCAGCGAGCGGCTCTGCCACCACGTCCGGATAGCCGGGATCAGGGCCACCAGCAGTGCGGCCACGGGCACTGAAGCCAACAGGCCCCATTCCACTCCACTCAGTGGGCGAATCTGGATCTGCAGGCCATAGCTGGCCTGAAGCCAGGGTGCCAGAGCCATGACCGCCACCGCTCCGATCAGCAGCGCCAGGATACAAGCGACAAGGGCCAGGGCGACGGCCTCGATCACGTAGAGCAGGCCGACCAGGCCGGGTGATGCGCCAATCGCCCGCAGCACCGCAATTTCATGGGAGCGTTGAGCCTGCAGTGTCAGCAGCACGGCCGCCAGTCCCAGCAGGCTGATAACCACCACAAAGCCAGTAATGCCGATTAAGGCCCGCTCAAATTGACGCATGAGTCTCCACAACTCGCTCAGAGCTACTCCGGGCAGAATAGCCGATAGAGGTTCACTGGTATTCTGATTGAGCTCGCGTTGAACCTGAAAGGTCAGGATCTTGCGCTCGAGTCCGGCAAAGGCGGCCGTTATTGCGCTAGGGGTAAAGTCGCGCTGCTCCGCCGCTTCCGGGGTCAGGGTTCGGCCGGGAATGGCCACCCCGGATTCCCAGCCTACGTGCATGGCTTCCATGCCGGAAAGACTGATGTAAACCGCCTGGTCTACAGGGGTTCCGGTGCTCTCCAGAATGCCAGTGACGTGGAAGGGGGTGTCGTCATGATTGGAAAAGCTGGTTCGGCCACCACCGTGGGATAGTACGATGCTGTCGCCCACGCCATGGTTGAATTTGTCGGCTACATTGGCGCCCAGGACTACATCGAACACACCGTCAAACCAGCGACCCTGCGCAAGCTGCAACGACCGGCCGCGCCCGTACTGGAACCGTTCAAGGAAGTTGTCGTTGGTACCGATGACCCGGGAGCCCCGGTAGCTGTCCCCAAGTGAAATGGGGATCAACCAATCAATTCGCTCGTCCGCTTCCAGTTCCTGAAAAGTGGACCAGCGAATGTTGTTGGTGGGATCTCCCAAGTGGAAAACCGTGTACAGCAGCAGATTCAGCTGCCCGCTGCGGGCGCCGATGATGAGGTCGGTGTCGCTAACAGTGCTGGTGAACGATTCTTTCACTTCAGTACGGAGGTACTGGATGCCCAATAACAGCGTTACGCTGAGGGTGAGGGTCAGGCAGACCAGTGCCAGTACCCGGCGGCGGTGCCACAAGCTGGCGCCCGCCAGAGAAAGTGCCAGGCGAGTGCTCATGATGCAGCTCCCTCCAGTTCCACCTGGTGGTCAAAGTGTTGGGCCAGGGCGCGGTCGTGACTGACAAACACCACCGAGGTATTGCGGGCTTCGGCCAGCGTCAGCAGAAGATCCAGAAACCGGTCCCGGTTGTCGCTGTCCAGGGCTGAGGTTGGCTCGTCCGCAAGAATCAGGCTCGGGCCTCCGATCAGTGCCCGGGCGGCGGCGATACGCTGTTGCTGGCCGATGCTTAGTTGGGTCACTTTTCGGTGCCAGCAGTCCTGGGGAATGGCCAGAGCAGTTAACAGTCTGTGGGCTTCATGGATCGGCTCAGGGTCCGTGGCCTCCCGGCGTTGCGCCGACAGGCGGCATGGCAGGGTGACATTGGCTTCAGCGGTGAGGTAGGGGACAAGGTTGAACTGCTGGAAAATCACGCCAATGTGATTGGCTCTGAATCGATCCCTCTGGCCGGCACCAAGTCGGTCCAGCTGGCTGCCCAGAATGCGCACGGTGCCGGTGTGGGGCGTGAGCATGCCAGACAACAGGCTGAGCAGTGTGCTCTTGCCGCTGCCACTGGCGCCCCGAAGAAACAGGTGTTGGCCCAGGGGCAGACTCAAGTCTGGAAAGGTCAGGGGCGGTTGTTCAGGGCTCCATCGATAGCTGAGATCGGCGGTTGCCATCGCCCGGATGGGGTGTTGTTCGCTCAGATCGCTTGATGTCGTCGTATTGGCCATGTAGCTCGTCAGGTGTCCGGTGTATGATTGCCAAAATTCCGTGCCCCGTTTCCTGGAGATCACGTTCTGATGTTTTGTCTTTCCCGATTCACTTTCTGCCCATCCGTTTGCAGGACACTCTCTCAAATGCTCAGCCGCGGTTTCTTGTGCGCTGCTTTGCTTGTCGTCCTGGGGCAGTCTCTCTCCGTTCACGCCGAGCCCCGGGAGCTGGACTGGTTGGAGCTGATGCCGGCTGAGGATCTGGCCCTGCTGGAAAATATGCCAGAAGTAGAGCATGAGGGCGAAGGTCCTGCACTGTTACCGGACGAGATCATGACCGGTCGCGTTGTGCCGGAGATGTCCAATGTCGATGCTCGCATTCCGGGCTTCGTCGTGCCTCTGAAGACCACCCAGGATATGGAAATTCTCGAGTTTTTTCTGGTGCCTTACTATGGCGCCTGCATTCACGTGCCGCCACCACCGCCGAATCAGATCATCCACGTAAAGTATCACGAGGGCTTCAAGCTGGAAGCCCTGTACGACCCGGTCTGGATTGAAGGAACGCTGGTCATCGAGCGCACCGAGAATGATCTGGGTACCTCATCCTACTCGATCGTCGCTGAGTCCGTGGAGCCTTATGAGCAGTAAGCTCAGGGCTTGAGGCTAAACTCCGTGATGCCTGGCTCCAGGCGCAGGGCGCCTTGACCCTTTGGGCCGGCCCATTCGATGTCGAGGTGTTCGATGGCCGGGAACTGTTCGCCCAGGGATGTGACCAGCTGGCTGCCAGATGCCAGGTCCGGGCAATTCAGGGTCTGGAAAACTTCAATGTCGTTGTGGCTAATTTCGCCACTGTTATGGTGTTCGTGTTCCTGGTGTTCATGCTCCCCATGGTGAGCGTCATGGCCATCGTCGCCGGCGTAGGCGTAGTGAACCTCGCTGGTCTGAATGCCGCAGGATCCGCTCAGGGTGTTGATAAGCGGGGTTTCAGTCAGCCACGCAAGGGCTGCTTCAACCGCTTCGTGTTCCGCTTTCGTGCGCGGTTCGTGCTCGAATCCCAGCAAATTATGGGCGGGTGACATTGCCATCAGTTCAACAGATTGGCCGGCCATAGCCAGTTGCAGTTCTGCTTGACCGTGCTGATGGGCAGTCAGATTTTCGGCGGATGCGGTCAGGGCGCTGAGCAGTAGCACCGGCAATGGCAGTATCCGGGTTGAGGTGGAGGGCATGGCGTCGTCCTGTGTCTGAATTGATATGTTATAACATTTTGCTCAGTTGCGCCGGGATTGGCAATGGAAAAGTGTCTTGGATGCGCCTGAATGCTAGGATAGAGACTTCATTCAACAACACAGGAATGGCACGGTTCATGTCCGAAACCGACACCTCCGGTGCTGCCCGCGCCGCTGAATTCGAGCGCTGGGCCAACGTATTTACCGCTCACAAGGCGTTCAGTCATCCGTCTGAGCTGCACGGTGTGCTCTGTGGTCGGCTGGCGGCCGGCTCTCGTATTGAAGAGCCGGAATGGCTGAACATGGTGTGTGAGCACATGGGGTTGCCCGAAAACGCGGCCGATGACTCTGAAGATCTGGCGCCATTCATGAATAAGGCGTATGACCAGACGCTGTCGCACTTGAAATCGACCGACATGAGTTTCCATCCTTTGCTGCCGGACGATGATTACGCTATCGAGCAGCGTCTGGAGGCTCTGGTGGCCTGGGTCCGTGGTTTTCTTGAGGGCATGGCTCTGTCTGCCGGTGAAGCCCTCGGGCAGGCACCAGATGAAATTCGCGAACTGATCGAAGACATGGTCGCGATCAGTCAGCTCGCGGATGACGAAGAAGGCAGCGACGAAAGTGAACAACAGTTGCTGGAAATCACCGAATACATCCGGCTGGGGGCGCTGGCGGTCTTTACCGAATTCAATGCGCCCGAGCGGCCGGCTTCGCCATCGCCGACCCTGCACTGAGCAGGTCAACCATTGCGGGAGAGTTTATGCCGTCCATGATACCCGTTAAGGAATTTGCCGAACGCCGTCGCAAGCTGATGGAGCGCATGGCCCCTGAGAGCATTGCGATCATCCCGGCAGCCCCGGAGCGAGTGCGCAATCGCGACGTGCTGCACCCGTTCCGCCAGGACAGTGATTTTCAGTACCTTACTGGCTTTGGCGAGCCCGAGGCCGTACTGGCCTTGATTCCGGGCCGGGAGCATGGCGAGTCGGTGCTGTTCTGCAAGGAGCGTAATCCCGAGAAAGAGCTGTGGGATGGCTTCCTGGTAGGCCCAGAAGGGGCTATCGAGCGCTATGGTCTGGACGATGCGTTCCCGATTTCCGACATCGACGACATATTGCCGGGCATGATTGAAGGTCGCAGCCGGGTCTACTACCCGCTGGGCAAAGACCAGCATTTTGACGGCAAGGTGATGGAGTGGGTCAAGACCATTCGCAGCAAGGTCCGTACCGGGGCTCATCCGCCGGGCGAATTCGTGTCTCTGGAGCATTTCCTGCACGATCTGCGACTGTTCAAGAGTGTCAACGAAATCAAGGTAATGGCCAAGGCTGCCGAAATCAGTGCGGAAGCGCACTGTCGCGCCATGAAGCGTGCACGCCGGGGCGGCAATGAGTACAACCTGGAAGCCGAGCTGATCCACACCTTCATGGATCACGGCGCCCGCTCCACGGCCTACCCGTCCATCGTCGGTGGCGGCGCCAATGGCTGCATCCTGCACTACATCGAAAACAGTGCACCGCTGAACGACGGCGATCTGGTGTTGATCGATGCCGGCTGCGAGTACGACTGCTACGCTTCTGACATTACCCGCACCTTCCCGGTCAGCGGCACCTTCAGCCCGGAACAGCGCGCGCTGTACGAGGTGGTGTTGTCTGCCCAGTACGCGGCGATTGATGCGGTGCGTCCGGGTAACCACTGGAATCACCCCCACGAGGCCGCCCTGCGGGTGCTGACCCAGGGGCTGATTGATCTCGGCCTGTTGTCAGGAACCCTAGACGACGCCATTGCGGCGGAGGCCTACAAACCCTTTTTCATGCATCGCACCGGACACTGGCTCGGGCTTGATGTGCACGATGTGGGTGACTACAAGGTCGGTGATGCCTGGCGTTTGCTGGAGCCGGGCATGGCATTGACGGTGGAGCCGGGGCTGTACATTGCACCGGACAACACCAGCGTTGATGAAAAATGGCGCGGTATCGGCATTCGGATTGAGGACGATGTGGTGGTCACCAAAGAAGGCTGTCGGGTACTGACCGACGGCGTGCCCAAGACCATCCCTGACATTGAAGCCCTGATGGCGGACTGAGCCTGTGAGCCAATTCGACACGGATCTGATCATTGCCGGCGGCGGCCTGGCCGGGGCAACCCTGGCCCTGGCGTTGGCCCGCGCGGTGCCCAGCCTGAGGGTGACGGTGGTCGAAGCCTTTCCGCTGTCGGCCGAGGCGCTGCCGGAAGACTACCAGCCGAGCTATGATGCCCGCTCCACCGCCCTTGCGTGGGGCTCACGGCTGATCTTCGAGGAGCTCGGGCTGTGGCGCCGGTTGTCTGAACACGCCACGCCGATTCGGCACATCCACGTGTCGGACCGGGGTCGTTTTGGTGCCACTCGCCTGAATGCCGACGAACATCAGCAGGATGCCCTGGGCTACGTGGCGGACAACCGCTGGATGGGGCTCTGCCTGATGCGCGAGCTGCTCGATACCGAGGTGCAGTGGCAAGCGCACACGGAAGTGGTCGACATGACGCCGATTGCCGGTGGCGTAGACGTTGCCCTGAAAACCGCTGACGACAGCCACCGTATGACTGCCCAGTGCCTGGTGGTCGCGGATGGTGGCCGGTCCGGTTTGCGGGAGCGACTCGGGTTTCAGGTGCGCCACCGCAGTTACGGCCAGAACGCTCTCATTGCCAACGTATCCACCAGCGAAAGCCATCAGTTCAGCGCCTTTGAACGCTTTACCGATGCCGGGCCGATGGCGCTGCTGCCCCATGGCGCGGCAAACAGGGCTGGTCAGCAGTCGGCGCTGGTCTGGACTTTGACCGATGAGATGCTGGAAGAGGTGCTTGCACTGCCCGACGCCGACAAATGTCGACGGCTGCAGGAGCGCTTTGGCTGGCGTCTGGGTCGGTTCGCCCGCATTGGTGAATGCAGCCATTACCCGCTAAAACTGTCCACCGTGGATGAGCCGGTGCGGCCCGGAGTGGCTCTGGTCGGTAATGCCGCCCACGCCCTGCACCCGGTGGCCGGGCAAGGCTTCAACCTGGCACTGCGAGGCTTGATGACGCTGGTGGAGCAATTCCGACTGGCAGTGGAGCAGGGTCAGTCTCTTGGGGATCTGCAGGTTCTGAGCCGCTACCAACAACTACA
Organism: Marinobacter sediminum; assembly: GCF_016820575.1. GTDB lineage: Bacteria > Pseudomonadota > Gammaproteobacteria > Pseudomonadales > Oleiphilaceae > Marinobacter > Marinobacter sediminum. Next base: position 1,127,308 of record NZ_JAEMQH010000001.1, read on the forward strand.
CCGGCAGGACTGGCAGCAGACTGCCCAGTTCTCCGACTCTTTGATTCGTCTGTTTGGTCCCTCCCTGACACCGCTGGCTGTGGCTCGCGATGCCGGACTGGTGGGGCTCGACCTGGTGCCCGGGGCGAAACGCTGGTTTGCGCGCAAGGCCATGGGCCTGGGCGGTCGCCGGGCAGTTATACACAAACCGAAGACCGGCACCGGGGAGCCCGCAAGCCATGACTGAATTCCGTGCCTTTGACATCCTGGTGGTCGGTGCCGGCATGACCGGATCGGCCCTCGCCCTTGGCCTGGCCCGACAGGGCTGGAAGGTGGGATTGGTCGAGGGTAGTGAACGGGCGATGCTGCTGCAACAACCGGAGCCCGCCGGCGGCGTGGCCGAGTTTGAGCCTCGGGTCAGTGCCATTTCCCGGGCCAGTCAGCAGTTGCTGGAGAGCCTGGGAGTCTGGCCGGCCGTGGTAGCGGGGCGCCATTGCCCCTACCAGAAAATGACCGTGTGGGATGGCGATGGTACCGGCCGTATCCATTTCGATGCCGCCGATCTGCAGGCCCGGGATCTGGGCACGATTGTCGAGAACCGTGGCCTGGTGCGGGCGCTGTTCCAGGCCCTGGAAGACAGCAGCGTAGAGTTGATTGATGGCGTGAAGGTGACCGGTTGGTGGCAGGACGGCAACCAGCGTGGCATCGAACTGGCGGATGGCCAGCGATTGGGCGCCCGGTTGGTGGTGGCGGCCGACGGCGCCAACTCCCGGTTGCGTCAGTGGGTCGGGTTACCGGTACGGGAATGGGATCACGATCAGCAGGCCATCGTCTGCACCGTGCGCACCGCCCAGAGTCACCGCTTTACCGCCTGGCAGCGATTCTCGCCCACCGGTCCGCTGGCGTTTCTGCCCTTGCGGCCGGAATCGGGCGACGAGCATTTCTGTTCCATCGTCTGGTCCCAGGATACTGGCGAGGCCAGACGACTGATGGCGCTGGATGATGCTGGCTTTGCAGCAGAGCTGGAACTCGCCATTGAGCGGGAGCTGGGGGCGGTGCAGGCCGTTTCGCGCCGTTACGCCTTCCCGCTGCGCCAGCGTCATGCCAAAGATTACATCGCGACCGGATTCGCCCTGGTGGGCGATGCGGCCCACACCATTCACCCGCTGGCGGGCCAGGGTGCCAACCTCGGTTTCGCCGATGTGCGGGCCCTGCTGGACGAGTTGTCCCGGGCCCAAGGAGCGGGCCTCAGTCCGGCGGAGGAGCTGGTGCTGGCGCGGTATCAGCGTCGCCGAAAGGCTGAAAACCTGGCCATGATGGCGGCCATGGAAGGCTTCAAGCAGTTGTTTTCCCGTGATGAGCTACCGCTGAGATGGTTGAGAAATACCGGCATGCGCTGGCTCGACGGTCTTGGCCCTATCAAGCACCGGCTGGCCGCCGAAGCGATGGGCCTGACTCGCTGACACTTGTTTTTCCAATCACCCGTTAAGGATATCCAACCATGGCAGGAAGCAGCCTTCTCGCCCTTCTCGATGACATCGCCACCATCCTGGACGATGTCTCTCTGATGACCAAAACCGCCACCAAGAAAACCGCGGGTGTGTTGGGGGACGATCTCGCGCTCAACGCCCAGCAGGTGACGGGTGTGAAACCGGCCCGTGAGCTGCCGGTGGTGTGGGCGGTGGCCAAAGGCTCGATGCTGAACAAGGCAATCCTGGTGCCGGCCGCGCTGGCCATCAGCTATTTCGTGCCTTGGTTGGTCGTCCCGTTGTTAATGCTCGGCGGCGCATTCCTGTGTTTTGAAGGCTTTGAGAAGCTGGCGCACAAGTTCTTGCATCGGCAGGAGGCCGAAGCCCATAAGAAAGAATTGCGCGAGGCGCTGAAAAATCCGGCCGTGGACATGAAGAAGTTGGAGCGGAACAAGATCAAAGGCGCCATTCGAACCGATTTCATCCTGTCGGCCGAAATCATTGCGATTACCCTGGGTACAGTGGCCGGCGAAAGTATGGGCATGCAGTTTCTGGTGCTGACGGTGGTGGCGATTATGATCACGGTCGTGGTTTACGGCCTGGTCGCTGGCATCGTGAAGCTTGACGACGGCGGGCTCTACCTCAGTCAGCAGGACAACGAGGCCGTGCAGAAAGTGGGGCGGGGGATTCTCTGGCTAGCGCCGTACATGATGAAGACCCTCTCGATCGTCGGCACCATTGCCATGTTCCTGGTTGGCGGCGGCATTCTGACTCACGGCTTGCCGCCGGTGTACGAGGCCATTCAGCACTTTGCTCAAGGCCTTGGCGGTGTGCCCGAGGTCATTGTGCCCACTTTGGCTAACGGTGTGTTTGGGCTGATTGCCGGTGCCATACTGGTGGCGGCGATTACCCCGCTACAGAAGCTCTGGGCGGCGCGCTCGGCCTGAATTAACCACAGGCATCGAACAGGCGGCTGACCAGGACCGGCACGGCCGTCTCTACCCGCAGAATGCGTGGCCCCAGGTGCACTGGGTCACAGCCGGCTTCCTCGAGTTTGCCCACCTCGTAAGGGGTAAAGCCGCCTTCAGGCCCAACGCACAGGGCGGCAGGCTGGTCCATATGGGTAGGGCATGGCTGATCCGTCCCCGGATGGGCTACCAGGGCGCGCTTGCCAGCCAACAGGGCGGGCAGCTCATCTTCCACGAACGGTTTGAACAGCTTGCGAATGTGGACCTGGGGCATCACCGTATCCCGGGCCTGTTCTAGCCCCAGCGTCAGGTTCTCGCGCAGGTTGTCATCGGACAGCCACGGCGTTTGCCAGAAGCTTTTCTCCACCTTGTAGCTGTTGATCAGCCAGATGTCCTTCACCCCCAGCGTTGCGCACGTTTGCAGCACCCGGCGAAACATCTTGGGGCGGGGCATGGCGAGCACCAGGGTCAATGGCAGGGCGGGTGGTGGTGCCTGATCAAACGATACCCGCAATTCGGCTTCGGTTTCGGTCAGACGGAGCACCTTTCCGGTGCCAATGTCGCCGTTGACTCGACCGACCGGAATCCAGTCACCGGTTTCAACCCGGATCACCGAATGCAGGTGCTGCAGCCGGCGTCCGGTCAGTGTAACCCGGTCTCCCGCGGTGAAATCCTCATCAAACAGTAGTGCCAGATTCATTCGCCAGCGGGCTCGTCGGTCTCGACGGTTTCCCGCTTCGCCAGGCGACCAAAGATGATGCCTACCTCAAACAGGATCCACATGGGAACGGCCAGCAAGGTCTGGGAAATGATGTCCGGCGGGGTCAGCATCATACCAATGATGAAGCAGGCCACCACCACGTAGGGGCGTTTGGCGGCCAGGTCGGCCGGTGTGGTCGCACCAGTGAGAATCAGCAGCACGGTGGCGATGGGGATTTCAAAGGCGACGCCAAAGGCAAAGAACATTTTCAGGACAAAGTTCAGGTAGCTGCTGATGTCCGGCAGCTCGACGATGCCCTCCGGCCCGATGGCGGTAAAAAAGCCAAACACCAGCGGAAACACCACGTAGTAGGCGAAGGCAGCACCGGCGTAGAACAGCAGCACCGAGGTGAACAGCAGGGGAAAGGCCAGCCGTTTCTCGTGGGCGTAAAGGCCCGGCGCGACGAAACTCCAGAGCTGGTACAGGATGATGGGAATGGCGGCAAAGACCGCCAATACCAGTGCCAGCTTCAGGGGTGCAAAAAACGGGGAAGTCACGTCGGTGGCAATCATGGTCTGCCCGACTGGTAACAGTGACCGGATCGGTTCAGACAGCCACAGATACAGTTCGTTGGCAAACGGGTAAATAGCGGCGAAGCAAACGACCACCGCCAACACCATCTTCAGCAGCCGGTTACGCAGCTCCAGCAAATGCTCGATCAGAGGCATTTCTGGGTGTTCTGGGGAAGCTGGTTTGCCGTCTGGCTGTGAAGTCATGAACGGTCATCCGATGGAGCAGCATGCCCCGAGCGGGGCTGATCATTGCCCTCAGGCTCGGCGCCAGTGGTGGGTTCGTGTTCAGGTGCCGGGGGGGACTCGGCCGATGGGGTCTGCTCATCGCCATTTTCCGGCGATTGCGCGGCCACGCGACGGGTTGCCGGAGCCGGGCGTGGGCTCTGTTGGTCACTGTGCGGCATGATCATGTGTTCGTAACGCCTGGCATCGTCGAGCGCACCACGCACGGATTTCTGGACGTCTTCGAGCCCGACATCACCGGCTTTACGCAGCTCTTCCCGCAATTCTTCGGCTTTCAGCTGGCGGTCCAGCTCCGAGGTAAACTGACTCACCATCCGCCGGGCACCACCAATCCACCGCCCGGCAGCCCGGGCAGCAGTGGGCAGGCGCTCGGGGCCGAGCACCAACAGAGCAATAACGCCGCAGATCAGCAGCTCAAGAAAGCCAATATCGAACATTCAGCCTGGTCTCAGCTGTGGGACTTGTCCCGTGGCTTTTCTTCGGTATTAACCGGCTGGCCCTTCGCGTCGGTATCCTTTTCCAGGGAGTCCTGGTCGGCAGCCTTGTTGTCTTCGTCGTTCATGGACTTCTTGAAGCCACGGATGGCACCACCCAAGTCGGTGCCGATGTTGCGCAGTTTCTTGGTTCCAAACAACAGAATCACGATGCCGAGTACAATAAGAAGCTGCCAGATACTGATACCCATGGTGGGATCCTCGTTTTAAATTGTTGCTACACCGTAGTGTACGTTAACAAACCGGATTGACGGTAACCTTCCGAGCAGTTTGTAATCCGCTATTGGTCTCGGGAAGCCTTTTCTTCCAGCCCGGACAAATCAAAGCGTCGGGCCAGTTCATCGAGGATTTCCCCCGGACCAAGGCCCAGCCGAGACAACATAACCATGCTGTGAAACCACAGGTCGGCGGTTTCGTACACCACATTTGAGGTGTCGCCCGAGTGCTCCGCGTCCTTCGCGGCCAGCAGGGTCTCGGTGCATTCCTCACCGACTTTTTCCAGAATCTTGTTCAGGCCCTTGGCATGTAGGCTGGCCACGTAGGATGTGTCCGGATCGGCCTGTTTGCGCGCTTCCAGTACCTGCGCCAGTTGTTGCAATACATCACTCACGGTCGGTACTCCTTATTTGCTGCCGTAGATGGCGTCGGGGTCCTTGATCACCGGATCAACGCTGACCCACTGACCGTCTTCCAGGGTACGGTAGAAACAGCTGCGCCGGCCGGTGTGGCAGGCGATGCCGCCTTTCTGTTCCACCTTCAGCACGATAACGTCTTCATCGCAATCCAGGCGGATATCCTTGATGACCTGTTGGTGGCCAGAGCTCTCGCCCTTACGCCAGAGTTTGCCGCGGGAGCGGGACCAATACACGGCCTGGCCTTCCAGGGCGGTCAGTCGCAGTGATTCCCGGTTCATCCAGGCCATCATCAGAATATCGCCAGTGGCGGCATCCTGGGCGATGGCAGGCACCAGACCGTCGGCGGTCCAGCGGATGGCATCCAGCCAGTCAGGGTTGTCGACATTATCGGGGGAATCTTTCATTTTTGTGAATCCTGAATTCTCGATGCTGAATACATGATCGGTTAGCGGCTGCCGCGCAGCACCAGGCCGCCTGCGCCGGCCAGCAGTACCCAGCTCCAGATCGGCACATCGGCGACCCAGGCCTGGGCCTCTGGTTGGGTGCCCAGCACCGCCACGGCGATCAGCATAACGGCAGTCAGGCCGCGTCGCCAGCGGCGTTCCGAGCGCCTTTGCTGCTCCTGAAGCAGCTCCAGTGTAGCCTGATTCTGTTGTTCGGTGGGGCCGGACTGACGCAGCTGCAGCAGGGCATCGTGCACCAGTTGTGGCATCTCGGGGGACTGCTCCAGCCAGGATGGCAGGTGCGTTTGCAGTGACTTGATCAGTCCCGACGGGCCTATCCGGCGGCGCATCCAGCTTTCAAGGTACGGTTGCGCGGTGCTCCACAGGTCCAGTTCGGGGTAAAGCTGACGTCCCAAGCCCTCCACGTTCAGCAGGGTTTTCTGCAGAAGAACCAGCTGGGGCTGCACTTCCATATTGAAGCGGCGTGCAGTTTGGAAGAGGCGCAGCAGGAAGTGACCAAAGGAAATGTCCTTCAGTGGCTTCTCGAAAATGGGTTCGCACACGGTGCGGATGGCAGCTTCAAATTCGTTGACCCGAGTATCCGGTGGCACCCAGCCGGACTGGACGTGCAATTCGGCGACCTGGCGGTAGTCCCGGCGGAAAAACGCCAGCAGGTTGCGCGCCAGATAACTCTGGTCGTCCGGGGCCAGGGTGCCAACAATGCCGAAATCGATGGCAATGTACTTCGGATCGGAGGGGTTGCTCACGTCCACAAAGATGTTGCCCGGATGCATGTCGGCGTGGAAGAAACTGTCCCGGAAAACCTGGGTAAAGAAAATCTCCACGCCTTTTTCGGCCAGCACCTTCATGTTCACGCCGGCGGCGTTCAGGGCCGGAACGTCGGCGATGGGGATGCCGTGGATGCGCTCCATCACCAGTACCGACTTGCGGGTGTAGTCCCAGTCGATAAAGGGAATGTAAATCAGTGAGGAGTTCTCGAAATTGCGGCGCAGCTGGCTGGCATTGGCGGCCTCGCGCTGCAGATCCAGCTCGTCGTGGATGGTGGAGTCGTAGTCTTCGACCACCTCTACCGGGTGCAGGCGCCGGCCTTCAGACCAGTATTTCTCCAGTAGCCCAGCCATCAGGTACATCAGGGCCAGATCCTGGCGAATAACCCGTTCGATACCCGGGCGCAAAACCTTGACCACAACTTTTTGGCCATTGGGCAGGGTGGCGCCATGCACCTGGGCTACCGATGCCGAGGCAATCGGATCCGGCGTGAAGTCCTGAAACAGTTCTGCCACCGGGGCCCCAAGCGAGGTTTCGATGATGGTGCGGGCGACGTCGCTGGGGAAGGGAGGCACCCGGTCTTGCAGGTTCTTCAGGGACTCGGCCATGTCGTCTGGCAGCAAGTCGCGCCGGGTCGACAGGATCTGGCCGAATTTCACGAACACCGGTCCCAGTTCCTCCAACGCGAGCCGCAGCCGGTCGCCCCGGTCCAGCTTGGGCTTGGGGAACAGGTGCCAGGGTGCCAGCAGGAAAAACACCTTCAGTGGTGCCGGCAACTCCGCCAGGGGCAAAAACGTATCCAGCCGGTACCGGCAGAACACCCAGGCGATTCGGATCAGACGTTGCAGGCGGGTCACGGGGTCTCCGGTTTGTCAGTGGGCGCGCATTTGCTCATTTGGTCGATGCGCGCGGCAAGGCGCTCAGTGCGAAGGCTGAGTTCGTCGATGTCCGCAAACGTGGCTTCCAGTTCGCGCCGGCCGGGGAGGGCACGGCTTTCCTCGTGCACGTATTCCTCGATGTTAGCGTTCAGCGCCTGAAAGGCGTTGCGACTCCATTTCACCGCCCCGCGCACCCGTTGGCCCAGGAAATGCGCGGGCACATCGCCGATATGGCGGGCTATGGCCGCCTCCCAGTCCGGGTTGAGCTGGTCCAGGGCGCGTTGCAGCTGGTGCGCCAGCGCAGTATCACCTTCCACCTGCAACCGGCCATCGCCGAAAACACGATCATCACCGAGTGCCAGCGCCGCCAGGGCTATGGGCTTGCCCTGAATTTCCAGTCCCGGTGTTTCCGGTGGCTGACTGCTGACCTGAACCCGGCTACCGGTGGTGTGCAGTGTATAGGCCAGCGGCAGTGGCGCGGTAATGGTTACCCGGACCGGTGCGTTCAATGCGGTCAACAGTGCCTGGCGGCCTGCCGGATCAAGTTCCAGGGCCTGGTTCAGCGCGCCTTCGATAATGGCGGTGACCGCAGCGAGCAGGGTCGGCCCGGGAAACATCAGGGCTTGATTCCCACGTGCAGGGCAACAATGCCGCCGGTCATGTTGTAGTACTTGCAGCCTACCAGGCCGGCGTTTTCCATCATGCCCTTCAAGGTGTCCTGGTCAGGATGCATGCGGATGGATTCCGCCAGGTACTTGTAACTTTCGCTGTCGCCGGCAATCAGCTGGCCCATCAGCGGCAGGGCGGTAAACGAGTAGGTGTCGTAGGCCTTGCTCAGCAGTGGGTTAGTGGGCTTGGAGAATTCAAGGATCATCAGCTTGCCGCCGGGTTTGAGGGCCCGGGTCATGTCGCGCAGGGCCTGATCCTTATCGGTGACGTTGCGCAGGCCAAAGGCAATCGACACAGCGTTGAAGCTGTTGTCCGGAAACGGCAAGTGTTCGGCGTCGGCCTGGACATACTCGATGTTGCCCGCGTAGCCGCGATCCACCAGCCGGCCGCGGCCGACTTTCAGCATGGACGCGTTGATGTCAGCTAGCACCACCTTGCCAGAGGGGCCGACCAGATCGGAGAACTTCATGGTGAGATCGCCGGTGCCGCCGGCAATGTCGAGCACCTGGTGGCCGGGACGAACGCCCGATAGCTCGATGGTGAAGCGTTTCCACAGGCGGTGAATACCCATGGACATCAGGTCGTTCATGAGGTCGTATTTGCCAGCTACGCTGTGGAATACGTCAGCCACCTGGCTCGCTTTCTGGCTCTTGGGTACATCCCGAAAACCGAAATGGGTGACGTCATCCTGGCCCTGGCTGTTCTGGGCCTGATTGGCCGGCGTTTGCTGCTCGCTCATGAGAGAAATCCTGTCTGAATCTGAACCTCGTATTCTAACCGCTGGTGGGGTTGCTACAAGGGTGGCGGCGAGTTTAATAGCGCCCTAAACTATAAAACCTTCCATTTTCCAAGAGAAAACTGATTTATGTCCGTTATTGATGTACGCCGTCCGCACACACTGGACAAGGAACACGCTCGGGAAGCTGCTGAAAATTTGGCGAAAGATCTGTCCGAACAGTTCGACGTGAACTACCAGTGGGATGGGGATCTGCTCCGATTCAAGCGCAGTGGCGTTAAGGGTCAGCTCGAAATCAGTCATGCCGACCTGCACATCCATCTTGAGCTTGGCATGATGCTCCGCCCGTTCAAATCCCGGATCGAACAGGAAATCAACTCCCAGCTTGACCAGATGCTGAAGGCCTGAATCCTGGGCAGTCGGGGTCAGAAATCGGCCGGTAGCCGGAACGGCTCCGGATGACCGGCAAGAATGTTGTTCATCACCCGCTGTTCCCGGCTCACCAGTCGCTCAATCAGCGATTCGACATTATCCATGGCGCGAAAGGCCGTATAGCCCCGGTGCATGAAGCCGTGCAGGTCGGCGAGCCCGGCCATCTCGGCCGGTGCCCTGCTCATGGAGAGCAGCCAACCGAGCGTCCTGTTGCGCACGTAGCGGTCCAGCTGCAGACCAACATCCTCGATCAGCGCCAGCTGGCGTTCCCGCAGCAGCAGTTGCTGGCTCTGGCGAAAGGCTTCGCAATATTGGGCCGCGGTCAGGTTGCTGGCCGGGATTTCTGCCTCGTGCAGCTGTTCGGCCAGCTCCAGATCCAGTTGCTGGGTGATCAGGTTCAACTCCACCAGGCCTGCCAGGGTGCCCAGAAGGTGGTCCGGTAGCCATTTCACCATTTTCGGAAATACCCGATCGATATTGTCGTCCCGGCCAGTCATCGCGGAAGGGGCGTACAAATCGGACAGCAGAAACTCAAGGCCGGTGTGATAGCCCGAGTGCTGGTACAGATCCAGATGGGTGGTTTTCAGCCGTTGCGCCTGCCAGTCGGCGACCTCGATGGTATCGGGCAACAGCGGATGAGCGGCCTTGTGCCTGCGGAAATCGTGATATTCCAGCAACAGATGACGAAGCAGACGCCCATTGTCGGTGCTGACTTCGGTGGCGACCAGGCGCTCGCGGTACATGGGGAACTGGCTCCGTTTAACTAGCTGTGGGGCAGAGGCCCGCTAGTTTAACGAAGGTTCGCCCGCAGGACACTAGCCCTGGGCAGCTTCCGGCAAGGATTCGAGACCGGGTACCCATTCCTTGCTGTCGAGAGTGATGAAGTGACTTGGTGCCTCGGTTTCGACGATGCGCATGGTGGTTGGGCTGTGACGGGCACTGGCCAGCATGGCTGTGCGGTCGAGAATGCGATCCACGGCAGGGATCAGAAAGGTGCCATGGCGGATGTTTTTGTACACACTGGTGTCTGTGCGTTCCATCCAGTCCATGATGTTCTCGATATTGCGAACAATGGTCAGGTGGTCTTTGGTCGCTGAGAACAGTTTGCTCAGCAACTGTTTTTTGCGCGGGTTCATTTTGCCGAAGAAGGTCTGGCCGTAAGCAGATGAGGGCGCTGAGTTGATCAGGCGAATCAGCCAGGGCCACATGCCGTGGCTGACCGGCTCCAGCAAGGTAGTTACCAGGGCGTGAATTTTGGCTTGAGGCAGCACCGGGGCTTCCAGCACCACTTCTACATCTTCATACAATTCCGGCCATTGACTCATTGCCTCCAGTATCACCGCTCCGCCCCGGGAATGCCCGTGAATACGAATGTTCTGGGTGGTCGGAAGATTGGCAAGCGCCTGGTTCAGGATGCAGGCATCGTACTCAATGGTGCCTTCCAGGTGCTTGATCGGCACTTCCCAGTGAGGTGTTTCTGGGGTCACGCCGTTTACAGGAATGTGGTAGTTGCTACAGGTCAGCAGGATCAGTTCGGTGGTGGGCGCCTCGTAGGCCTGCGTGAAGTAACAATGGTTTTCCAGGAATCCGTGAACACCGACAACGGTCGCCTGGGCTTTGCCACTGTGATTGCGTACTGAAACAGCACCCTTGCCAACGCGGTACACGCGGCCGGAAAACATCTCTGAATAAGCGTTTTCGATGGGCTTGATCAGTTTGCGAACATGGCTCGCTTTCATTGTTACTCTCCCGACCAGCGTATTATTGGTCTGTTATTAGTGTTGGACGCTGTTGGAAACTCAGTATTACAGTCTGTTGTACCCCGAACCCGTGTTGTTTGTATTGGCACAGTCAACAGTATCTACGCTTGTCTTGGGCCAATCGATAACTCTTTGGTGGTATTTGGTAACGATTGACCCGGACTTAGCCAAAGTTTAGGCCGAAAAGTCGTCAACTGGTAACCATTTGTAATCTTGTGCATGACAGCGTCGATGGAGACGCTGCAACTTGTCTGGCACAATGCCGAGTTCGGTTTTTACTTAGCTTCATCTATGTAGCTTCATCCATTTCCCTAGGGACGGCCAGGTTTGAGTCACGAGCAATCGCATCTTCTTTTGCCTGCGGATTCGGCCTGGCTGGCTCTGGAACGGCCGGAAAACCCGATGACCATCACGGTCATGATGCGTGTGGACGGCCTCACCGCACCGCGATTGCGGGAATTTCTGCAGGTGTACTGGCTGGCCTGGGAGCGCTTCCGGTTCATGCCCGTTCAGCGCGCGCCTGGCTGGTGGTGGGAGCCGGACCCGGTGTTCGATCTCAAGCACCATCTGGATGTGGTGCTTGACCGGTTCAGCCCCGACGACCTCCAGAATTGGATTTCGGCGCGCCTGAATCAGCCCCTTCCCCTGTACCGCCCGCGCTGGAAATTCTGGCTGGCCCCCAATGCCGAGGGCGGTGCCGCGCTCCTCCTCCGCGTGCATCACTGTTATGCCGATGGCCTGTCCTTGCTGGGCATTTTCGATCGGTTGTGTCCGCCATCGCCACAGCAGCATCCCGCGCTGTACGGCGCTGCTGAAACCCCACAGTTGGCTCGTTGGAGTGTCGCTGCCAAGGCATGGTTGGAGCGGCTGATTGCGAGCGACACCGCGACCCGGGGTGAGGTGAGTGATGCCGAGTCGGAAACCCCGGAAACGGATCGGATGCAGCAGGCAGGGCGATCGCTGGAGCGTGTGGCTGCCAGTGGCCTGAGATTGCTGAATGAGGTCAGCGAATTCCTGGTTGAGTCGGCGGATACGCCCTCCGATCTGAAGCGGCCTTTGCTGGGCCGGCGCCAGTGTCGCTGGTCGGAACCGGTGGCCCTGGCACACTTCCGGTCGGTGGCGGATGCCACCAACGTCACCATTAACGATGTCCTGCTCAGTTGTGTTGCCTCGGCGGTTCGCAGTCGGCTCGGAATCGAGGCCGACGAACTGGACGATGCCGTGTTACACGCGGCAGTGCCGGTGGATATCCGGTCCAGGCTGCCGGCCGATCTGCAACCGGAGCCCGGTTCCCTTGGTAACTATTTTGGCACTGTGTTCGTGCCCCTGCCGGTGGACGGTGAGAGTCCGCTGGAGCGCCTGTACCGGATCAAACACGAAACCCGGCGGCTGAAAAAAAGCTGGCAGCCGGGTATCGCCTGGGGGCTGGCGGCCAGCGCTTCGGCGATTCCAGAGCCCTGGCGGCAGCCGGTGGCCGATGTGTTCTACCGCAAGGCCAGCGCAGTGGTATCTAACGTTCCGGGCACACCAGAACCCCGTTACATGGCCGGCTGCCGCATTACCGAACAAATGTTCTGGGTACCCCAGGCCGGCGATATCGGCCTCGGCGTCAGCATTGTCAGCTACGCCGGCCAGATCCAGTTCGGGGTGGTTGCCGACGAGGCGATCATGGCCGATCCCGGTGAGTTCTTGGCCGACTGCCTGCAAGAGCTCCAGCGCTTCCCGCACGGACACTAACTCCGAAGCAAATTGTCAAAAAGTTTACATTCTGGGGCAGGTCTTTCGATTAGACTCCGGATGTCATGCCGACGGGCCCGACCAACAACAATAACGAGGAGTCTCAACGTGGAGACCAGTCCGCTGATTTCGATCGGCCTGCCGATTTCACTGTTTATCATCATGGTGGGCATTGGCCTCACGCTGACCCTGCGGGATTTTGGCCAGGTCACGCGCAACCCCCGAAGCATCGTGGTCGGTACCGTTGCCCAGATTCTGCTGATGCCCCTAGTGGCTTTTGCAATCGCGCCTTTTCTTGGCCTGGCGCCGGCCCTGGCGGTTGGGCTGGTTATCATCGCTGCCTGCCCGGGTGGAACCACTTCGAATCTCTTCGTACTGCTGGCCCGCGGCCACATCGCACTGTCGATTCTGCTGACGGTATCGGCCAGCCTGATCACCATCATCACGCTGCCGTTTTTCACCAATTACGCCCTGCAGATGTACTTCGGTGAGGCCGCGAACATCTCGCTGCCGGTGGGCAAGACCATTGCCATGCTGGTGGTGATCGTGCTGCTGCCCGTAGCTCTGGGGATGTTCATCCGGACCAAGGCACCGGCGAAGGCGCAGAAAGCCGAGGGTATGGTTAGCATCTTTGGCGGGTTTGTCCTGTTGCTGCTAATCATCGCCTTGCTGTGGGGTTCCCGGGAGCGGTTGCCGGAGTTGCTGGCTCAGGCCGGACCGGCGGCGTTCCTGCTGAATTTGGCCGGAATCGTGATTGGGTTGGGGCTGAGCCGGCTGGCGGGACTCTCCCAGAGAGAGTCCCTGGCCATTGCCGTCGAGCTGGGCATAAAGAACGGCACTATCGCGCTGATGGTGACTTTAACTCTGCTGGAATCCAGCGAGATGTCGATACCGGCAGTGGTCTACAGCGTGCTGATGTATGGCTTCGGCTGCATCCTGATTGCCATGGGCCGCCGCCTGGTGCCGACCCACCAGTAAGCGGTCTTGTCGATTGGGCTAGAGACTTGCGGCAACGACGCGGGACCAGAGCCGGCCATACACCCCGCCAAAGCATAGGACCTCGCCGTACTGAGAATCGCCAGTTGTGGCAGCCAGGGCGTGGGCTCGGACGAAGCCGGCAACTCGATCATTACCACCACACCCAAGAATCCGATCATCATACCCAGCACCTTGAGCGGCGTGGCGTGATCGTCTGCCTGGCGCTTTAACTGCCCTTGAACGAAGCGACTACACTTATCAGGAGGGTATCGGTTGGGCAGCGTTCAACCGGCGCAAACTGAAAAGGGAGAGCGGCAATGACTACCCAGGAATCCGGATTGAATAATCATGAAGTCACCATCTGCCTGGCGGGTGGCGCCGTACTGGGGCCGTTTAATGCAACCTGGAGCAAAAACGAAGGCGGCGATGTGCGGGAGCTGGTACGCGAGTACGATGCCTACCTGCAGGGCGACAAGCAGCACCGGTTCAAGTTCCATCTGCACGACACCTACACCAATACCGTACACACCCTGATCTTGAATTTTGAACAGGTCACTGGCGTCTGTGATCACGTGCGGCTGCGATCGAATGCCCACTGATACGGAGTAAGCCGGCGGCCGTAAACGCTTGTGATTGCACGAGGAAATGGACGAACGGGAGGCATAATGAGCGAATATCGAACGGAAACAGACAGCCTGGGTGATATCAAGGTGCCGGCACAGGCGCTTTGGGGCGCCCAGACCCAGCGCGCAATCGAGAATTTCCCGGTCAGTGGCCAGCCATTGCCGCACACGTTCATCGCCGCGGTGGCCCAGATCAAGCGGGCAGCCGCCGAAGCCAATACCAGCCTGGGCCTACTGGACGCCACTCGCCGCGACGCCATTGCCGAGGCTTGTGAACGCATCCTAGACGGAGAGGTCGACGATCAGTTTCCGATCGACCGCTACCAGACCGGTTCCGGCACCAGCACCAACATGAATGTGAACGAGGTGATCGCTGCGCTTTGCAAAAAAGGTGTGGTGGATGTGCACCCCAACGATCACGTCAATATGAGCCAGAGTTCCAACGACGTGATACCCACGGCGATTCATGTCAGTGCCGTGATGGCGGTGAAGGAACGACTGATCCCGGCCCTGAGCCACCTGGCTGGTGTCATCTATGAGCGTGAGTCGCTGTTCTCAAACCAGGTAAAGACCGGGCGTACCCACCTGATGGATGCCATGCCGGTTACTCTGGGCCAGGAGCTGCGCACCTGGCGGGAGCAATTGGTGGCATGCCAGACTCGGGTTGAGCACGCAGCCAATGAATTGCTGGCAGTGCCCCAGGGCGGCACTGCCGTGGGTACTGGCGTTAATGCGGCACCGGAGTTTGCCGGGCAGTTCGTCAAGTTCCTGCAGCACAACACCGGTTATGGCTTCAGTGCCATGGAGCATAAGTTTGTTGGTCAGAGCGCGATCGACGGCCCGGTGGCGTTGTCGTCCCAGTTGCGAGGCGCAGCCATTGTGCTGATCAAGATCGCCAACGATTTGCGCTGGATGAACAGCGGTCCGATTCATGGCCTGGCCGAAATCAGCCTGCCTGCGCTGCAGCCGGGTAGCAGCATCATGCCCGGCAAGGTCAACCCGGTAATCCCCGAGTCCGTTGCCATGGTGGGTACTCAGGTGATGGGGCTCGACAGCGCCGTGGCGATGGCCGGGCAGTCGGGGAATTTCCAGCTCAATGTGATGTTGCCGCTGGTGGCGGGTAACCTCCTCGACATGGTGGAGCTGTTGAGCAATGCTGCGAAGTTGCTGGCAGACAAGGCGATTAAAGATTTCACCGTAAACACTGAGACCCTGAATGAGGGGGTTGGTCGCAATCCGGTACTGGTCACCGCGCTGAACCCGGAGATCGGCTACAGTCTGGCGGCCGACATCGCCAAGGAAGCCTATCGCGATGGGCGTCCGGTGATTGATGTGGCTGAGGAACGCAGCGGTTTGAGTCGTCAACGGCTGGAGCAGTTGCTGGACCCGCTGAAACTGACCCGCGGCGGCCTGGCCTGAGGGATATGCGCTCCACGGCCTGGCCCGTGGAGCCTGACAAAAAGGGAGTAGAAGTACTTGCTGCTATCACTGGTGCTGTTCGTGATGCTGGTACTGGCCAACGGCGTGCCGGTGGTGGTGGCGCGTATTCTGAAACGGCAGTGGGCCGCGCCGGTGGATGGTGGGCGGCTGTGGTCGGACGGTCGCCCGATCCTGGGTCCGAGCAAAACCTGGCGGGGATTGATCTCCGGAGCGGCGTGCTGCGCCCTGTTTTCGTCAGTGATCGGTCTGGGGCTGATGTTCGGGCTGTTGTTCGGGATACTGGCGTTGTGGGGCGATTTGCTCAGTAGCTTTTACAAGCGCCGAATGGGTAAGGCATCAAGCGCCCGGGCCCTTGGCCTGGATCAGGTGCCGGAGTCGGCGTTGCCGATGGTGCTGGCAGTGTTCTGGTTGCCGATCAGTTGGTGGAGCGCGGCTTCAGTGGTAGTGCTGTTTACACTGTCTAACATCCTGTTTTCGCCGCTGCTGTATCGTCTGGGTATTCGACGCCATCCCCACTGACTGTTTGGTTTTTCCTTGTTACTGGGGACCACGGGTGAGGGTGTGGATGGTCACCTCGGGCGGGCAGTTCAGTCTGACATTGACCACCGAGGTGCCCGAACCCGGTGAGGTATAGCCCTGCATGCCGTTGGCCTGCCAATAGCCCCGGCCGAGGTGGCGCGGGCAGTCTGAATCCAGGGTGACTGGGATGCCGCCGGGCAGGCAGATCTGTCCGCCGTGGGTATGGCCGCACAAAAACACGTCGTAGCCGGCATGAGCGGCCTCGTGCCAGATTTCCGGGGTATGACTGAGCAGAACGCTGACGCCGTCGATGGGAATGTCGTCGCCGGCCCGGTGAAGGTTATGCGCCTTGTAATAGTGGGCGTCATCGACACCGGCCAGATAGATTTTCTCGCCCTGGCGCTCCACCGGCAGCATTTCGTTCATCAGCAGCACGTAGCCCATGTCTTCGAGGCCAGGCACCATGCGGATGCTGTCGTGATTGCCCAGCACTGCGTAGGCTTCGCCGCGAATGGCATCCCGCAACCGGGACATGCCGTCGAGGGCCCCCTCCACCGGGCCCCAGGTAAGCTTGCGATAGTCACCGGTAAGCACGCATAGATCGTATTCCAGGGGCTCAATCTTCTTGAGCACAGCCTGCAGGTTGGCCTCGTCCATATCGACGTGCAGATCGGTCAGGTGCAGGATGCGAAAGCCTTCGAAGGCGGCCGGCAATGTTGGCAGGATGAAACGATTATGCGCGGTGTCCAGTCGGCGGCTGTTGGCTTGCCCGCGACGGAACAAGCCGGCCAGTTTCAGGCAGAAACTGATCAGACCGGGCGCCGCGGTAACATTTTCCAGATGAAAGCTGGAACCCTGGCCGAACACCTGGGCCTCGTATTCCCGCTCGATTCCCAGCCGCTGGCGCGAATGCACAGGCCCAAGCCGGAGACTCAGGCGGTACTCCAGAAGTTCGTCCTGGTTTTTCGGTGTCCGAGCCCTTGCCGTCATGTCTCTGTCCTTGATATGCCGAACGGGCGATTGTCAGATCGCAATGTAGCAAACCCTATTTGTCAGTATGGTTGCCTGCGGCATGGATGCAACCAAAACCCGGCAATGTTCATGTTCGTAAAAAAGCGCTGGGCCGTTGGCAAATCGCCAGCGTAACAGCCACAATTCAGGGCATTACACGTGTCTTACCCATACACAAATTCGAGAGTTGAGGACACCATGGTCAATTCCTGTGATATCCCCGGGCTGAATGTGCCCCGAAGCCGTTTTCCTGATCCGGAGCAGGATCTCCCCCAAACCGCCGACGAAGCACGGCTGGTGCTGGCCGGCGGTTGCTTCTGGTGCGTGGAGGCGGTTTTCAAGGCCATGGACGGTGTCACCAAAGTGGAGTCCGGGTATTCCGGCGGCAGCGCCGAAACCGCTACTTATGAGGCTACTTGCAGTGGTACCACCGGTCACGCCGAGGTTGTGGATATCCACTACACGCCGTCAAAAGTCAGTTTTGGCGAGCTGCTTAAGGTATTCTTTTCGGTCGCACACGATCCGACCCAGCTTAACCGCCAGGGCAATGATCGGGGGACTCAGTACCGTTCCGCTATCTTTTATGAGACGCCGGAGCAGCGACAGGTGGCCGAGGCTTACATTCGTCAGCTCGGCGCCGCTGGCGTGTACCCCGATCCGATCGTAACGACACTGGAGCCGCTCGAGGCGTTTTACCCAGCCGAGGCCTACCATCAGAACTTTGCGGCCCGGAATCCCTACCAGCCATACATCATGGCGGTAGCCGCACCGAAGATGGAAAAGCTGGTGAACAACTACGGCGATCGCCTGAAACCGGAATATTCCGACGACGGCTCCGGCCCTTCTGACGACAACACGGCCTGAGGAGGCATACATGGGCGTTTCTGCTTCAGGATATGACCTGACACCGCTGACACCAGCGGAAGTTGAAGAAAAAGCCGCCGATCTGACACCTGAAGAGCGCAAGGTGCTGCTGGATCACGGCACTGAGCATCCGTTCTGCGGGACTCTGCTGGACAACAAAAAAGCGGGCGCTTATTACTGCCGCCTGTGTGATCTGCCGCTGTTTAGCTCGGACTCGAAATTCGATTCCGGTACGGGATGGCCGAGCTTTTTCCAGCCGTTCGATCCCGAGCATATCCGCTACCTGGAAGACACCAGCATGGGCATGGCCCGTACTGAAATTCGTTGCCCGCGTTGCGACAGCCACCTCGGGCACGTATTCCCGGATGGCCCGCCGCCGACCGGCAAGCGCTACTGCCTGAACTCCGTTGCCATGGTATTCCAGGAAAACCAGTAACGGCGCAGCATCGATGATTCGATTGAAACTGAACCCACTGACCGAGTCGGCAACCCTGCTGAGACGGGTGGGTGTGGTTCTCGGTAGTGTCGGGCTGACTGCACTTTACTCCCTGCTGATTCTGCTGCGCGCCTTGTTCGGGCGCCTGCACCGGCAGATTGTCGATCAGTACTGCCGGGAGTGGTCAGCAGCCCTGCTCAGGCTGGTACGTGCCAGCCTGACCGTGCGCGGACACGTCCCGGATTTCGGTGATGGCCGGCGCTACATCATCATGTGTACCCACGCCAGCCACTACGACATTCCCGCCAGCTTCGTCTCGCTGCCGGGCTCCATCCGAATGCTCGCAAAAAAAGAACTGTTCAAGATCCCGCTGTTGGGCCAGGCCATGCGGGCGGCGGAATTTCCATCGGTGGACCGGTCCAATCGCGAGAAGGCGGTGAAGGATCTGGAGCGTGCCCGCGCCATGATGGAGAGCGGAATTGTGTTGTGGGCCGCACCCGAGGGCACCCGCTCGCCGGATGGTAAGTTGCTGCCGTTTAAGAAGGGCTGTTTCCATCTGGCGCTGGATACCGAAGCGGTGATCGTGCCAGTGGCCATTCGCGGCATCCATCAGGTGCTGCCGGCCCGGAGTTGGCAGATCAATCTGGGGCAACCGGTGGACGTGCGTGTAGGCCAGCCGCTGGAAACTGCGGGCAAGACCAAGGCGGAACTGGACGAGGTAATGGCCGAGGTTCGGCTCAGGCTGGAAGAATTGCTGGGAGACGGCGAGGCCGAATGAGTCGGCCCCGCCGGGGTTTTCGGGTGAGGGATGACCGGTCAGGCGCCGGAGGCCGCCACTACGGTTGAGAGCAGGTAGCCGGTGTAGGCAAAGTACGCCAGCAACAGCACCGCGCCGTTGCCCCGCGAAATGAGTTTGCGCTTGCCCATCACGCCGAAGCCCATCATCAGCAATCCCACTGTTAACGCCAGCATCAGGGTCCAGTCCCGGTACAGCACTTCCGGATCAACTTTCAGTGGTTCAATGGCCGCCGCCAGGCCAACCACCGCCAGGGTGTTAAAAATGCCCGAACCGACGATGTTGCCCAAGATGAGGTCGTGCTCGTTCTTCTTGACCGCCGCCAGGGCAGAGGCCAGTTCCGGCAGCGAGGTGCCGATCGCCACGATGGTCAGCCCAATCACCAGATCACTGACGCCCAGGGCTTGGGCAATGGTTACAGCGCCCCAAACCAGCAGTCGTGAGCTGACTACCAGCAGAATCAGACCAACCACCACCCAGATCACAGCGGTTTTCAGGGGCATCGGGTGGGCAATCATCTCGGCGTCGGTGTCGCCCGCCAGGGGATCGGTTTTGCCTTGAACGCCCTGGTAGATTGACCAGCCCATCACCCCGGCAAATACGGCCAGCAGCACCCAGCCATCCAGTCGCGTCAGCTGGCCGTCGATCAGTTGGGCCCCGGCAATCAGGGTCAGCACCAGCAGCAGCGGCAGCTCCTTGCGGATGACCTGGGAATGCACGGCAATGGGCGCGATGACGGCGGTCAGGCCGACGATCAGGGCGATGTTGGTGATGTTGGAGCCGTAACCGTTACCCAGGGCCAGGCCCGGATTGCCGTCTGCCGCCGCCATGGCGGAGACCGCCAGTTCTGGAGCGGAGGTGCCGAACCCAATGATCACCATCCCAATCAGCAGCGTGGGCATGCCCAGGTGTTTGGCGGTGGCCGCGGCGCCTTCGACAAACTTGTCAGCGCTCCAGACCAGCAGGATCAAACCGGCGACGATTGCGCCCATTGCCATTAGCATAGAAAAACCTCAGTTAATAAAACGTCCGAGCATGAACACACCGGCATACCCCAGGGTGTAGGCGGCCAGGAGGTGCGCAAGATACCGCATGTAGGCCCCAAAGGTCAGCCCCGGAATCTTGGTCATGGCCACAATACCGGCCGCCGAGCCGATGATCAGCAGCGAACCGCCCACGCCCACGGCGTAGGTCAGGCCCATCCATTCGCCCGGGGTCATCCCGATACCGGACTTCAGCAGCGCGGCCGTCAGCGGCACGTTGTCGATCACCGCCGAGAAGATGCCCATCAGATAATTGGCGTACAGCGGCGGCAGCACATCATAGATGGCAACCAGGGAGTCGAGCGCGTGAATCTCCTTGAGCATGCCCACCAGCAGCAGGATGCCGAGGAAGAACAGCAGTGTTTCGAACTCGATGATACGGATGTACTCGAGAATCGGGTCCAGATCGGAGTCGTCACTCATGAAGCGTGAGATCAGAAACATAACCGACAGACCGAACAGAAAGGTCAGCACCGGCGGAACCCCGTACAGGGCATTACCGGCGATGGTGCACAGGATTGTTAACAAAAACAGCCCGCTGATCACCGCATCTACGGGGCGGATTTCGTTCTTGGTCGCGCGCAGGGTCACCGTTCCGGTCAGTCCCCGGGACAGGAACACCGCCAGTATGAACACGGTGATCGATGCGGGGATGGCGAGCGTCAGCAAGGTGAGTATTTCCACCTTGTCAGCGAGAAAAATCATCAGGGTAGTGACGTCGCCGGTGATCAGGGAGACGCCGCCGGAGTTGACCGCAAACACCACCAGCGTGACGAACTGCAGGCGTTTTTTCAGCTCCAGGTCGAGCGACAAGATGAGCGAGCATGAGACTAACGTAGCGGTGATATTGTCTGCCAAAGAGGAGAAGATGAAGCAGAACAGTCCGGTCAAAAATAACAGCTTCCGCTCGCTGACCTGCTTCGGCATGATCAGATAGATCAGATTTTGGATCATCCCTTTCTTGTTCAGGTAAGCGACGAATGTCATGGCCGCGACCAGGAACAGCCAAAGACCCGCAATTTCGGCGATACTCTCGGATAAACCGGCCGAAATCGCGGAAGTCTCACCCTCGCTTTTGCTCGTAAGAAACAGAAGAATCCAGCTCAGGGTGCCGAAAAACAGCGTCACCTTGGCTTTGTTGACGTGAGTAACTTCTTCGAAAATAACGCCGAGCAGCGCGAGTACAGCAAGAACGATCAAAACAGCTTCTAGGGCAGGCATGGGCGCGTCCCGTCTCGATACTGAGGTAAACAGGCCGACCTGGCCTGAACCGTCGTGTTTGAGGCCGGAGTTTAGACCCTCGGCTGGAAGCGGGCTACTGCCCTTAGGTAGTAAAGATCGGTGGCGTCAGCACGGACAAAGGCCTGTGCGAAGCGCATCGAATGACAATCGCAATTTATTCTTCCGTCAAAAATCGGGATAATTGCACCACGTTGATATCCGGAAGCACACAGCGGCGCCTTTTACCAAGTGCCCGGTCGGCTTTCGACAGGCTTTCCTGCTGATCGTGGGAGAGTACACAGGCTCAATACTAGTTAGGGTATAAAGCAATGGCCGTTAGACAGGCAGACGTAGTGCTGGTCGGCGGTGGCGTCATGAGCGCCACCCTCGGCATGATGCTCAGGCAGCTCGATCCGTCCCTGGACATCGTCATGGTTGAACGTCTCGATCACGTTGCCCATGAGAGCACGGACGGATGGAACAACGCAGGTACCGGCCACGCCGGGTACTGCGAGCTGAACTACACCCCGGAAACCGACGACGGCGATGTGGCCATCGATCGGGCTCTCAAGATCAACGCCCAGTTCGAAGTGTCGCTGCAGTTCTGGTCGTATCTGGTGGAGCAGGGCATGCTGCCCGACCCCAAAACCTTCATCAACCGCACCCCGCACCAGAGCTTTGTCTGGGGCGAAAAAGATGTGGCCTTCCTCAAGCGCCGGTTCGAGCGCCTGAGTGCCCATCACCTGTTCCGCGAGATGGAGTACACCGAGTCCCCGGATGACCTGGAAGAATGGATGCCGCTGGTGGTTAAGCACCGGGATCCGATGGAGCGGGTTGCCGCTACCCGGATCAAGCACGGTGCCGATGTCGACTTCGGTTCCCTGACCCGGAGTATGGTCGAATACCTGCAAAGCCAGCCCAACTTCGAGCTGATGCTGAGCAGCCCGGTACACTACATCGACCAGCGTGATAACGGCCGCTGGAAAGTGCGGGTACGGAACCAGAAAACGGGCGAGCTGACCAAGCTGGAAGCCGGCTTTGTCTTCCTCGGTGCCGGCGGTGGTGCTCTGCCCATGCTGCAGAAATCCGGCATTGAAGAAGCCCGCGGTTACGGCGGCTTCCCGGTCAGTGGTCAGTGGCTGGTGTGCCGCAAGCCGGACATCGTGGAGCAGCATCATTCCAAGGTCTACGGCAAGGCACCTATCGGTGCGCCGCCGATGTCGGTTCCGCATCTGGATACCCGGATCATCAATGGCGAACCGGCCCTG
Source organism: Marinobacter sediminum (assembly GCF_016820575.1). Classification (GTDB taxonomy): domain Bacteria; phylum Pseudomonadota; class Gammaproteobacteria; order Pseudomonadales; family Oleiphilaceae; genus Marinobacter; species Marinobacter sediminum. The sequence goes on from NZ_JAEMQH010000001.1 coordinate 1,150,011, forward strand.
CTGTTCGGGCCCTTCGCCGGTTTCACCACCCGCTTCCTGAAGCAGGGCTCACTGTTCGATTTGTTCGGCTCGGTCAAGCCCACCAACCTGCGTCCGATGCTGTCGGTGAGCAAAAGCAACATGGATCTAACCCGCTACCTGATTGGCGAAGTGTTCCAGTCCCACAGCGACCGGGTGGCATCACTGCGCAACTTCTTCCCGGACGCCCGTGAGGAAGATTGGGAGCTGAAAATGGCGGGCCAGCGCGTGCAGATCATCAAGCAGGTCGACGGTGGCGGTGGCAAGCTGGAGTTCGGTACCGAAATCGTGGCGGCCAATGACGGTACGCTGGCGGCCTTGCTGGGTGCCTCACCCGGTGCGTCGACTGCGGCCAATGCCATGCTGACGGTTCTGGAGCGTTGCTTCCCGGAGAGTCTGAAAACGGCCGAGTGGCAAGAGCGGCTGCGCCAGCTGGTTCCGTCCTATGGTCAGTCGCTGGTCAACGACGAGCAGTTGTTGAACAAGGTGCGGGCGAGAACGCTTTCGACCTTAAAACTTAGCTGATATTGCCAATCAGTATAAAAACTGCTCAGACATTGAGGCCGCTGGAACACAAACCAGCGGCCTTTTTGTTTTTAAGTGCTTTATCGATGGTCTGATTTGCGATTTCCCAAGTAACGCGTACTGTAAGAGGACACCCCAAGCAAAGGAGAGAGCCTATGAGCGAGCAAAAGTACAATCCGGACAAGGGGTATGTAGCACTCCTCGGTTGGAGTCTGAGTGCCGTTGAGGCCGCGGACAAGTTTGACCGGCGCTATGTGGTCGTCGCCCCCGACTGGGCGGAGGCTTATTGTAAAGAGCACGATATTCCCTACGTGCCCTGGAACTTCGAACGTCTGAATGATCGCTCGGTCGAAATCGCCCAGACCCTGCAAGAGATGGGCGTTGACGTGGCCATCCCGCTGTTTGAAGAAACGGTTGAATGGGCAGGTGCCATCAACTCCGTGCTCATGGACAAGCCGCGTCTGTTTGGCCAGGCCATGCTCCTGCGTGACAAGGCCCTGATGAAGCGTCGGGCCCAGCTCGGTGGCATCCGTGTCGGTATCTTTGAGGAGGCCCACGACAAGGGCGACGTCATCCGCTTCCTGAAGCGGGTCAACCAGACCCTGCTCAAGCTGGACGGTGACCCCAACGACCCGATTCACCTCAAAGCCTTTGATAAGGCGGGTTGCCTCGGCCACCGAGTCATTCGCACGCCGGATGAAGTCGACACCATTCCGGATGAAGAATTTCCGGTGTTGATGGAATCGCACCTCGACGGCTGGGAATTTGCGGTTGAAGCCTGGATTCACAACGGCAAGATCGCGTTCCTGAACATCTCCGAGTACGTCACCCTGGGTTACTCCGTGTTTGTGCCGGCGACACCGGATCTTGAGAAGTATCGTGACCAGATTCGGGGCGAAATCGAGAAACTGATCAAAACCTTCGACATCGATTTCGGCTTTATTCACCCGGAATACTTCGTCACCAGTGACAGCACCATGTACTTTGGCGAAGTCGCTTACCGGCCGCCGGGTTTCAAAGTATTCGAATTGCTGGAGCGGGCGTATGGCTTCAACGCCTACCAGGGCCTGATCCTATCCTTCGATCCGAAGACCACGGCCGAAGAAATTAAGGCGTTTTTCCCGAAAGAAGTGGTCGATGCCAAGGGCTACGCCGGTTGCTTTGGTGTGTATCCGCGTCGCCGTGTGGTCAGCAAGCTGGAAATTCCCGAGGAGACCGAAAACCACGAGTATTTCGAGTCTCACGAGCTGACAGCGCCGCTGGAAGAAACCGTCACCAAGCGGACGGCGTTCGGTACTCACTGGGGGCTGGTGTACTTCTTCGGTGACGACCCATATACCATGCGGGATCTGCTGAAACATCAGGAAGAGCTCGATTTCTATGTATAATCCGGAGAAGCATTAACAACAAATGGGTTTGGTGCAGGCCCTGAGGAACGTCGTTTGAACGATCACCAACCGGGCAGCGCAGTACCGGCGGTCAACTTTGACAAGCTGGTGCAAAAACTGGATGACGCCATCCAGGTACTGGAGGAAAGCCGGTCTTTTGCCAAGGCCGGCAAGCTTCCGCGCGTGTTTGATATTGCCCGTCGCGTCCTGATGCAGCCGGAGGGTTGCCGGGTCATCGAAGAACGGGCGGAACGTCTGGAATTGGCAGGCGTGTATCTGGGCACTGACTGGGCTGAACCCGGCATCCTTCTCCCAACTCTCACCACGCACTCGCTGCAGAGCCAGAACGCCGACACGGTGGTTATCGAGGCTTTCAGCGAACTGCGTTTGCTGGCGGTTGCCAGGGGCTTTTACCTGCATCCGTCGGTGTCCGCCGAACAGGCTCATCATTACCTCACTCAGGTGTTGGCCATTAATCTGGGCCTGCTATTTGGCATGGTGGGCGAGGCGGAGCGAGAGCAGGGTAAGCTGTCGCAAATCAGTCAGTCAGTGGTGCAGTACGTTGCCCATCACATTGGCTACGAACACGTCATCGATAGTCTGATTGAGGAAATCTGGCGCATTCTTCAGCAGCGTCCGATCCAGGTTTCCGATGTCCGAAAAATGATTACCCAGATCGCCATCTGTCGCGCCGATCCCCACGCTGATTTGGGCGGGGCCGGCCGGGGTGCCGATCGACTGATTTCCAGTCTCTATGGACCAACGCGCGCCTGCAGCGAGGATCCTGGGACCGTCGTTTATGAGCAGCGCCTGGAATCCATGGATGCCCAGGCCTTGCAGAATGAGGCCACGGGTTTTGCCCGCGCCATGCACGACACCGGTCTGGTGTCGCCCTACCACGCCAGCTTTGTTCGCTTCATCCTGGACGATCAGGACGCCCTCCTGACCGAAGCCCTGGGCTTGTCGAGCACCGGGCGTGACTGCCTGCTGTGTTACCGGGAGCTGGTTTGCACGCTGATCCGGGAAGGCGTGTACCCGGAAACGGCCCAAGGCCTGTACGGCCTGGCCTTGATGCTGGAACGGGGCATTCTCTACCAGCCCCCGGTCGCGCCGGCATTGTGGCGTCAGGCCAGGCTATCGCTGTGCCCGGACGCCCGCGAACGGCTGCAACTGGCCTACGGCTATCACCCGCAGCCGGGCGCCTGGCTGGTGCAGGGCGTATTGAACATGCTGGGCCAGCCTTTGGGTGTGGGGCAGGGCAACAACCCGACCTGCCAGTCGGCACGGGCGCTGTCCATGTGGGCCTACAACGATCCTGACTACCTGCTGCAGATGGTGGCCTGGGCCGCGCGGGATAATGAAATCATCATGCACTTCGAGGGCAAACCGGTGTCCTCGGCGCACAGCCGTGGTGGTGTTGCATCCGAGGTAACGCTGGATCTTGATCCGGTGTCGCTGGTGGTGGTGCCGCACCTGGACCGGATCTATGCCGAAATGGGGCGCATGGTGGGCGACCGGGAAGGCGATCCGCACCGCTGGGTGAACCCGGAATTCCACGGCTGGTCTGCCGGCCGGGGCTTCGCCATCAATGTGGACGTGGCGACCGGCAAGCTCGATGACCTTGAGGGCTTCATCCGGCATTTCTACGCCAGCTACCACCCTTACTACAACGGGAATCAGCCGCTGATTCATCCCCAGCCTGCCGGTGTGGCCGTAACCGATAGTGCTGCACGTTTTATTGGCTGGCACGCCATCACCATTCTGCGGGTGGCGCTGGATCCGGAAGGCCTGATGCGGGTCTATTTCTTTAATCCCAATAACGACAGTGGTCAGAACTGGGGTGACGAAGTGCGCGTTTGTACCGCCGGTCACGGTGAACGGTTTGGTGAGTCATCGCTGCCGTTTGAGCAGTTCACCTCCCGGCTGTATATCTTCCATTACGATCCGCTGGAGCGGGGCGAACCTGCGGATGTTGGCGACGAGGAACTGCAACGGGTGGTTGCGGGGGTTCATCGCAGCTGGGGCGAAGATCGGTTACCGGCCGAGACCTTGCAGGCGGAGCCGCCGCTGGCCCGGTAATTTGTGCGCCTCCTGTGCACTTCTCAGGCATCCCCCACGTAGGTCATAGATCAGGACGGTGACACCGGCAACAAACAAAGGGGACAATAATGACAACCGAGCTAACCAGGGAGGCGCGTAACGGGGCTGAGCTGTTCATCCGCGCACTGGAGAACGAAGGCGTCCGCTACCTTTTCGGGGTTCCCGGGGAAGAGAACCTTGCCCTGCTGGAAGCATTGCGGGAATCCAATATTCAGTTGGTGCTGAACCGCCACGAACAGGCCGCCGGCTTCATGGCCGCCACCTATGGGCGGCTGACCGGTCGGGTTGGCGTGTGCCTCTCCACCCTCGGCCCGGGTGCCACTAATTTGGTAACTGCCGCCGCTTACGCACAGCTCGGGGGTATGCCCATGATGATGATCTCGGGCCAGAAACCGATCAAATCGTCAAAGCAGGGCCTGTTCCAGATCCTCGATGTGGTGGATCTGATGCGCCCGCTGACCAAGTACACCCGCCAGATCAGCAACGCCAACACCATTCCTGCCAAGGTGCGTGAGGCCTTCCGGCTGGCGTTGGAAGAGCGGCCCGGCGCGGTGCATCTGGAATTACCCGAAGACATCGCCGCCGAGCATCCGGACTCAGACACCCACATCTTCGAGCCCAGCGATGCGAGGCGCCCCTCGGCCAGTATCAAAAGTCTGGAGATGGCGTGCGACATGCTGCGCCAGGCCAAGCACCCGCTGATCATGATCGGTGCCGGGGCGAACCGGAAACGGGTGTCGCAGGCGCTGATTCACCTGGTCAACGTGACCAACATTCCGTTCTTCACTACCCAGATGGGCAAGGGCGTGGTGGATGAGCGGCATCCCCGGTATCTGGGAAATGCCGCGCTCTCCTCGGGCGATTTCGTGCACTGCGCCATCGACCATGCTGACCTGGTGATCAACGTGGGCCACGATGTGGTCGAGAAGCCGCCGTTCTTCATGAAGCCCGGCGGCAAGCAGGTCATCCACGTGAACTTCAGCGGTGCCGATGTAGACCCGGTGTACTTCCCCCAGCACGAGGTGGTGGGCGACATAGCCAACAGCGTGGAGTACATGGCCGAGCACTGCGGCCACTGCGGCAGCCACGACTTCACCTGGTTCATGGAAGTGAAAGCTGCAGTGGACAAACATCTGAAGGATCGCGCCGACGATCCTCGGTTCCCGATCATTCCCCAGCGCATCGTCAGCGACGTGCGAGCTGTCATGCCGGACGACGGCATCATTGCCCTCGATAACGGCATGTACAAGCTGTGGTTTGCGCGCAATTATCCGGCTTACGACAACAACACGGTGCTGCTCGATAACGCCCTGGCCTCGATGGGCGCCGGCCTGCCCAGCGCCATGATGGCTGCCATGCTGTACCCCCACCAGAAGGTGATGGCTATTTGTGGCGACGGGGGCTTCATGATGAACAGCCAGGAGGTGGAGACAGCGGTTCGCCTGAACCTCAACCTGGTGGTGCTGATCATCAACGACAGTGCCTACGGCATGATTAAGTGGAAGCAGGCCCAGGAAGGCTTCCAGGACTTCGGTCTGGACTACCACAACCCGGATTTCGTCAAATACGCCGATGCCTACGGCGCCACCGGTCATCGGATAACCCGCACTGAGGATTTACGGCCGGTGCTGGAAAACGCTCTGGCGGCGGGCGGTGTGCACCTGGTGGACGTGCCGGTGGATTACAGCGAGAACCGACGGGTGTTTGATGAGGAACTTGCCGACCTGACCTGCCGGCTCTAGCCGTTGTATGATGGCCTCCTGACACAGCCAGCTATTGAGTCATTAGGAGGCCACTGAATGAGCCAGTCCCTGTTCCGATGTCTGTTCGCCGCCGCAGCCCTGCTGGTGTTGGCCGGTTGTAGCAAACCGGAAACACCCCAGCAAGTGGCGGAAGCCTTCTGGCAGGCCGTCGCTGAAAACGACGCCGATGCCGTCGCCGAATTCTCTACCCTCAGCTCTCCCGACGACTTCGATGGTTTCCGCAAAGACTGGACCGGCATTGAGCCGTCTTACGGCCGGGTGGTGATTGATGAACGGGAAGCTACCGTGGTCACTCGGCTGCCGCCGGAATACGGTAAGGAAGGTGAGCACCAGGAGCTGATCACCTTTCTGATCAAAGAGGCCGAGACCTGGCAGGTGGATTATGACCGCACTGGGGATGCGCTCCTGCGGCCATCAATGTTCGGCAATCTCATGGGCGAGCTGAAAAAGCTGGGCGAAAAGCTGTCGAGCAGCTTCGCCTCGTCATCAGACGACATTGAAGCCAGCATGAACGAGTTTGCCCGCAACTTTGAGGCTTACTCGGCGGAAGTAGAGCGCAAGACCCGGGATGCCGTTGAGGACTTTGGTGCACTGATGCAGCAGGCCATCGAGAAACTGCAGGAGTCGATCAACGAAGCGTTGGAGCAGGGTGAGCAGGCAACGCCTGAAGACCGAGTGATTCTGGAGCAGGCATCCCGAAGCCTGAGTAAAGAGGTTAAGTCACTGGAAGAACCCACCATGGAAACCCTGGCGCAGGCCAGCCGCACCTTGGCCGAGACTGGCGAGCGATTCACTGAACTGAGTGCGCAAACTTACAATCGTTATAGGGATGACTGGGAAGCTCAGCTGGAAGAGATTCGCGCTGAAACCAACGCGTTCTTTGCCGACCTGCGCGAGAGCCTGACCGCCGAAGGCTGATTACCGGGCCTGCTCGGCACCCCGCAACATCGCCTGCAGCAGTTCTTTGGCGTCGAACTTGGTGAGCGCCTCATTGGCGCCCACCTGGTTGGCGTAGCTCAGGCTCATCTCACTGTTCAGTGAGGTGTGGAGAATCACATAGGGCTGTTTCAGTGCCGAGTTGTCGCGAACATTGAACGTCAGTTCGTAGCCATCAAGCCCGGGCATTTCAATATCGCTGACCAGAATGTCGATGGGCTTTTGCAGTTCATTGTTGGTCAGCAGAATTTGCAAGGCTTCATCGCCGTTGGACGTCACCTGATAGGAAATGTCCTTGCTGTCCAGGGCATCTGACAGCTGCTTGCGAGCCACCTGGGAGTCGTCCACGAGCAGGATGTTGAGCGCCTTCAGGGTTTCACTCTGAACATCGGTGAGGGCCACATCCGCAGTAAGCAGGGATTCCGGATACACCTTCGCCAGCAACAGCTCTACATCCAGCAACTGGATGATGTCCCCTTCCCGGTCCAACAGGCCGGTGATAAAGGCCCGGTCGCCGAGCGCCTTGGGTGGCGGCATCACCTGCTTCCAGTCGGCCTCGATGATCTGATTCACACCGCGCACCAGAAACCCGATTTCCTGGCGCTGGATGTCGGTAATAATGATGGATGCCTTGGCCTGTTCGTCTGGGGTCAGTGGGGAGTGTCCCACAGCAGCGGCCATGTCGATGACTGGCACCGCAGAACCACGAAACATCGCGGTGCCAATAACGGCGTGGTGACTGTGAGGAAGCTTGCTCAAGCGCATGAACGGCAGGATTTCCCGAATCTTCAGGGTACCAATCCCGAACAACCGGGCACCGGACAATTGAAACAGCAGTAGTTTCTGGGCCTGTTTCGTTTTACTGAGCATGCAACTGAATCCTCGAAGCGACGAAAGCCTGCAAGTACAGGCGTTCTCTGGTGTATGTGCTGCGTGTAGCTTGGCCGAGAGCGGCACGCCTGCGAGCTTTAGATGACGTCGTATGATATCAGCAGATTGGGGAATCCGGGCCAACTGCTTTGTAGCAAATAGTGACCGGTCCGTGATGTTCTCTCCCCAGCTCATCGTCCCGGCGCGTTCAACGCTCACGAGGGTTATCGGCAGCTTCGGTAAACCCATTAGCCCAACGAATATCACCCTTCGCGTATCACCGGTAATTTGACTCTGATCAATGAAAAGCCAAGTGCGTGGAAAAAATCAGCAGTTACCTCCAGCCTGTCTATACTCAAGTCAGTATCCGAGTTATTGGGAAATCGCATAGAAAGCAGTCGATTGGTTCGATTTGGGGAAAGACCATGGCGCTTCACCGGTTAATCTATGCCAGCTATGTGGCCCCGGGGTTAAATGCCGCGGAGATAGACGAAATCATGGCCGCCTCGGCGCGCAACAACAAGAAGCGCTTCGTCACCGGCGCGCTCGCCTTCGATCGAAAATATTTTCTCCAGTGCCTTGAAGGTGAGCACCAGGCCATCAATGACCTGTACAACGTCGTAATCCGCGACGAACGGCACCATTCCGTGGTGTTGCTGGATTTTCGTATGGTGGAGCGTCGTGCTTTCAACAGTTGGATGATGCCCTATGCGGGCAGTACCGAGGCCAACTCACGCATCTTTTTCCGTTATTCCGGCACGGACCAGTTCGAACCGCTGACCATGTCCGGCGGTTGTGCATTCGGCCTGTTGCAGGAGTTAGAACAGGCCAACGCCCACCCGAATTCCTCGGACGGTGGCGCATGACGGAGTCTTCTGTTGATGAGGTCGCCAGCGTCAATCTTGGTGACTCGCTGACCGCGTATGAATTGACCCGGCTGCACGAGATTCTGGATCCCCTGTTGGCAGACCAGCAAACCGTCCAGTTGGATTTATCGGGCGTCAATGACGTTGACGCTGCGGGCGTTCAGTTACTGCTGGCCTGGATTCGCAGCGCCCGAGCGCAGGGGAAAACAGTGCAGGTCAAGCAGCTTTCGGACCCGCTTGTGGACGCGTGCCGCCTGCTCGGTCTGCTCAATCTCATCTTGAATGAGGACTGATGGTGATGAACCGGGAATCCGAAGGTGTCCCCGAACAGGCCGTGTTTCCGGAAGAAGGCGAAAAACTGCAGGTGCTGTTATTTCGCCTTGATCAGGAAATTTACGCCCTGGAAATCAGTTGTATCCATGAGGTCTTGGAGTACAGCAAGGTAACCAAAGTGCCGCGTACCCCTGATTTCATGTTGGGTGTGATTAACCTGCGCGGCCGCGTTGTGCCGGTAGTAGACCTGCGTCGTCAGTTTGAGATGACGATCAGCGAGGTCACGGTAGACACCTGCAACATCATCATTGACGTGTCGCTGGATGGAGAGGACATCTCGGTTGGTATCCTCGCTGACGACGTTCGCGAAGTCGTGGAAATCGATAAAAACCACTTGCGGCCACCCCCCAGTTTTGGCTCGACCATGGACATCGGATTCATCAAGGGCATTTCCCAGGTGAATGACGATTTCGTGATCGTGCTCGACATCGCCGAGATCTTCTCCTCGGCTCACCATTTCGATATCGCCAATCAGCTCAGCGGGCTCAAGCAGAGCCTGGCGTCTGACGAGAGCTTGAAGGCCGGCGAACCGGAAATCGACCTACCTGACAACCAGGAGTGAGGGATGCAACGGATTCCGACCTTATCCGTGCCAAACGCGCGGCGTTTGCTGGGCGCCGTGTTTGCCGGTCTCGTCGTGCTGGCGGGTTGGTCGGGTGGCTGGTTGGGCGGTCTGGTGGGGCTGGTGCTGGCTGGCATCGGCTGGGTTGTAGCCGCGCAGCTGCAACGAGCACCAGAGACGTCCTCTCCCCTGGAGCCATTACCGCAAGCATCATCGGTGCCCCACGATAGTGACATAACGAGCCGGTTGGCGAGTATTGAAGCCCTCGTGTCGACCTCGGTACCTCTGGTGAACAAGCAGGTTCAGGGTGGCCGCGAGGACATGGAGCGGGAAGTCCTCCGAATCGTTGAACAGTTCCAGGCGTTGAAAGGGCACCTGCAAAGGGTCATCACTGCGGTCTCTGATACCGAGGGAAAAGACGATCGGGACTTGCGGCGCATTGGCGGGGAGGTTGATCGGATCATTAATCTGACCGAAACCATCGTCTCGGATTCGGTGACGTCCCAGGAGAATACCCTGGCGCAGCTTCGCAACTTGAGTGATCAAGTCAATGACTTGGAAACGATGACCGACGACATCCGAAAAATCGCGGACCAGATTAACCTGTTGGCACTCAATGCCAGCATTGAGGCCGCCAGGGCCGGCGAGCATGGCAGGGGGTTCTCGGTGGTAGCCGATGAAGTTCGAAGTCTAGCGGCCTCCTCGTCAGACCGGGGCGAGGCAATTCGGGACAAAATCAGGGCCGTATCTGAGGCGATGGACGTTACATTGCAGCGGGTCAGTGAGAACACCGAGTCCTCCCAGAATAACCTGAGTGAGCATATCGGGACGATCAGTCAGACCCTCAACGCCATGAAATCGACGTTGATGTCTCTGGCAGAGGATACGGCCCAGCTGATTGGGGTTGGTGAGGATGCGCAAAACGAAATCAGTGCAGTCATTGTTGCCTTGCAGTTTCAGGATCGGGTGGGGCAGGTTCTGGAACACGTGATTGAAAATCTGACTGAGGTGGAACAGGCCATTTCCGCAGGAGCAGGCGGGCCGGGCTATCCAGCCATCGATGCAGAGGCGTTTCTGGACAACATGTACCGAACCTACACCACCGACGAGGAGCGCACCTCACACAAACGGATGCTCCATGAGCAGGAAGGCAAAGCGCCCAAATCGGACCCTTCGGCCGAGGATGATCTCACGTTTTTTTAATGGGGAGCCAGACCAGCATGAGTAAAGAAATTTTAGTGGTTGATGACAGTGCGTCGATTCGTCAGGTAGTCAGTATGACCCTGCAGGATGCTGGCTACCGGGTCACTGAGGCCAAGGACGGGGTGGATGCGCTGGGCAAGTTGAGGGGCCAGAAATTCAATCTGATCGTGAGCGACGTCAACATGCCCAACATGGACGGCATCTCGTTGTTGCGAGAGATCAAAAAGCTGGACTCCGCCAAATTCACCCCCGTGCTCATGCTAACGACCGAGTCGGAGGAATCGAAGAAAATGGAGGGTAAGCAGGCCGGTGCTAAAGCCTGGCTGGTTAAGCCTTTCAAACCCGCGCTGCTGTTGTCGGCGGTCGCCAAACTGATCTGAGAGTGGAGACGGTGCCATGGTAGATCCACTGGCGACCTTTAAAGAAGAAGCCCGGGAACATCTCGTTGCCCTCGAGGACGCGCTTCTCGAGTTGGATGAAAATCCAACCGATGAGGAGGTGATCAATACGGCGTTCCGGTCGATGCATACCATCAAGGGCGCGGCAGGGATGTTTGGTTACCAGGCTTTATCGGACTTCACCCACCACCTCGAAACTGTGTTCGACAAGTGCCGGAAAGGCGAACTGTTGGTGTCGCCGGGCTTAATCAGCACCATTCTCAAGGCTAAGGATTATATCCACAGCTTGCTGGCCGATCCGGATCCGGCCCCCGAACTGCTGGAACAAGGTAATCAGATTCTTCAGGAACTCCACGATCAGGTACCGGTTGGGGCCAGTGGCGAGCCCAGTGAGCAGCAAGTCACGCCCAAGTCCTCACCTGCATCGGTGAAAACCTACCGCCTCGCCATTCGTCCCCACGCCGGCACCTTCAAAGATGGCTTTGATCTGCTGCCGGTTTTGCGTGAACTGTCTGGGCTTGGCGAATTCAAGCTGAGCGCAAACACTGGTGGGTTGCCGGACTGGGAACACTTCGAGCCTGATCAGTGTTATCTCACCTTTCAGGCATTGTTGACGACCAAGGCTTCGGCGGACGACATCGACGACGTGTTCATTTTTGTGCAGGACGACTGGCAAGTAGAGCTGTCCGAGAGCTCGGTCGATGAAGACGCCATGCTGGGAGACATCCTGGTTGATCGCGGTGTTATCAAGCCTGAGCAGTTGCGGGAAACCCTGGAGGATAGGCCAAAATTAGGACAGATACTCCAGACCAAGGGCGTGGCAGAATCGGCAGAAGTTGAAAGGGCGTTGGCTGAACAGGAGCTGATGCGCGAGCCCACCAAGTCTAAGGAGGCTGAAGAGAGTATCAAGGTGGCCTCCAGCAAATTGGACGCCTTGATGGACCTGGTTGGCGAGCTTGTGATTGTGCAGGCTCGGATGGCGCAACTAGCGAAAGACAGGGATGACCCCGACATCGAAGTAGTGTCGGAGGAAATGGAACGCCTGACCACTTACCTGCGGGATCAAACTCTGGAGATCCGCATGGTGCCCATCGGTGTGACCTTTGGGCGCTACCGCCGACTGGTGCGGGATCTTTCCGTCGAACTCGGCAAACAAATCAAGTTAAACACCACCGGTGCCGACACAGAACTGGACAAGATGGTGATCGACCGTCTGGCTGATCCGATGCTTCATTTGATCCGCAACAGCATCGACCACGGCATCGAAGCCCCCGAAGAACGGGAAGCCGCGGGCAAGTCCCCGCATGGGACGGTGCATCTTTCGGCTGAGCACGACAAAGGGGCGGTTTTGATTCGGATTCGGGACGATGGTCGCGGCATTGATGCTGCCCGTGTGCGACGAAAGGCCGAAGAGCGGGGACTGCTGTCGGCCGGAGAAAAAATCCCGCGGGACGAACTGCTCCAGATGATTTTTCAGCCCGGCTTTTCCACCGCCGAGCAGGTGTCTGACATTTCCGGTCGAGGGGTCGGTATGGACGTGGTCAAACGTTCCATCGAAGCCTTGAGAGGTTCCGTCAGGATGCGCTCAGAGGAGGGCGAGGGCACCGAATTCGAGATCTCCCTGCCCATGACGCTTGCCATTATCGAGGGCTTGATGGTGGCGGTTGAAAAAGAGAAATACGTGATTCCGCTGGCGGTCGTGGAGGAGTGTATCGAGGTCAGCCAAGGTGGAGAAGAACAGCAGTCTGAGCATCTGATCAAGAATCGAGGCGCTCTGCTGCCGTTTGTTCGGTTGCGCGATCAGTTTGTTGTGGACGGCAACCGGCCAAACATCGAACAGGTGGTGGTGGTCAACACAAAGTCCGGTGCCTTTGGGGTTGCTGTCGATGAGGTCATCGGCCAGTACCAAACCGTGATCAAGAAACTTGGCAAGTTATACGAGCGAACAGAAGGCATTACAGGGGCAACCATTCTGGGGGATGGCGGGGTTGCATTGATTCTGGATACCGATCGTTTGGCTAGCAGTCTGAACCAGCACTCCGGATCTGAGGCACTCACCTAGTCAGAGGTGTAAGACAATGAAAAACATGAATCTTAGGGCGCTTTTTAACACCATCTTTGCAGCTTTGATAGTGGTGATCCTGGTCATCAGCGGTTTGGCCCTGATGAGGCTGGCGGGCATGAACGATAACCTGTCTGAAATGGCCAACGTCACGGCCGAGAAACTGCGACTGGGCATCATGATCCAGCGTCTGGTGAACAAGGTTGGGCTGGAAGAGAAGAACATCGTTTTGGCGAATACCCCCGAGTCCATGGATGAGTTCGCCGCGCAACTGGAGACGGCGGAATCGGAAATAGATACGCTCCGAACGCAGTTACGGGATTTGTCGACTCCCGAGCAGATCAGCAAACTGGATAATTTTGCCCAGCAGTTCGAGACCTATACGCGGTTATCCCGGGAGGTCCGACAGCTGTCGCGGTTGAACTCCAATAACCGTGCCTTCTCAGTATCCGTCGACGAGGCGCGCCCGTTGATGGATGCGCTGGAAATGCAGATTGAAAGGCTTGTTGAGTCCCTGGCCGCGGAGCTGGAACGGGCGATCGATCTGTCCAGGGCACAGGATCTAGGCGAGGCGCTCAGGCTGGTCAATCGGGTGAAGGCGGATGCCATCAAGCTGCAGCGGACCGAAAAGAATATCATTCTGGAGCGGGACGCGAGGACCATGGAAACTCTGGTCGCCAACTTCCAGTCCACGGCCGACGAGATCCATAAGGACACGGACCAGCTGCAGCGTAATTTCCGGCAGTATGCGAATGAGGTCAGCGACATTCGAACCACTCTCGACAACTATTTGCGCGCCGCAGAACAAGTGATTGGCCTGAGTCGGGAGAATGGCAACAAGCGGGCGTTCGATTTATCCACCGGCGATTCTTCTGCAGCCCGCAACCAGGCAATTGGCTATCTGGACAGCTTGGTAGAGGATTTGAACGGCATTATGACCGATCGTCGGCTGCAGGCTCAATCCACTTATGAAGGGACCCAGCTGACCATGATTGTGGTCGTGCTGGTTGCCATTGTTGCTGCCCTGGCGATGTTTGTACTGATCATGCGCCAGATCTCGGGAGCAGCCCGGCGGGCTTCGGAAGCCACCGAAAATGTCGCTTCTGGAAGTTTGCAGCTCAGTAGCACTGGCCAGCAGATTGCCCAGGGTGCGACCCAGCAGGCAGCGGCCCTGGAGGAAATTTCTTCGTCCATGGAAGAAATGACTGCCAACATTTCTCACAGCGCCGATAACGCTCAACAGACTGAGAAAATTGCCCGCCAGGCGGCAACCGACGCGAAAAACAGCGGTGAGGCGGTCAGTGAATCCGTTGAGGCGATGAAAGAAATCGCCGACAAGATCGGGATAATTGAGGAAATTTCCCGTCAAACCAATTTGTTGGCCTTGAACGCCGCCATTGAGGCGGCGCGCGCCGGGGAGCATGGTAAGGGATTCACCGTGGTGGCGGCCGAGGTCAGAAAGCTGGCGGAGCGTTCGCAGCGAGCGGCCACCGAGATCGTGGAAAGGTCAACGAGCAGCCTTCAGGTGTCCCAGCGCGCCGGTGAGATGCTTCGGGAGCTAGTGCCGAATATCCAGAAGACCTCCGAACTGGTGCAGGAGATAAGCGCGGCGGCGACCGAGCAGGATAAAGGTGCCAGCGAGATCAACCGAGCGCTGCAGGAGCTTGACCAGGTCGTCCAGCAATCGGCGGCCGCCGCGGAGGAAATGGCTGCGACTTCCAGCGATCTGGCACATCAATCCGACCAGATGCGCGAAAGTATCGCCTTCTTCAGTGGCGCCAAAGCGACCCAAAATGGGCCGGCCAGAGTTGGCGGCGCGACGGCGCACCAACAATCGCCTGTTGCCAGGACCAAGCCCAAAGCGCCGAAACCAGCCCCCACAAAGCCGGCCTCAGTCGGAGGCGGTATTGATCTGGATCTGGATGAGGACCACGAGGACGACTTCGTGAAGTATTGATCGGGGCGCGCGATGGGATCTTCGGTGGCTATCAATTCCCCGGTTGCCGGTGGGTTAACCGATAGGGAACACGCCAGAATCGCCGAGTACGTTGAGTCGCTGGCGGGAATTCAGCTGCCTGCGCACAAGCGTAGCTTGATCGAGACACGCTTGCGAAAACGGCAGAAGCATCTGGGTTTCGACACCCTGAGCCAGTATGTGGCTGCCGTGTTTGACAACCGGGACGATAACGAGCTGATCATGCTGGTTGATGCCCTGACCACCAACAAAACCGAGTTTTTTCGGGAGCCCATGCACTTTCAAGTGCTGGAGCAGGAAATCGTGGAGCGTATTCGAAAGGCGAACGGCGGCAACGTTCGGGTAAGGATCTGGAGTGCCGGTTGTTCGAGCGGTGAGGAGCCCTACACCCTCTCTCTGGTATGCAACGAAATCCAGGAGAAACACCCGAACTTCCAGTTCGATATTTTCGCGACCGATATTTCTGTAACGGTCCTGCGCACGGCGGCTCGGGGCGTTTATCCCGAAAACCGCATCGGTCCCATTTCGACGATGTTAAGGCGCAAATATCTGTACCGCAGCCGCGATCCGCGCAAGCGACTGGTGAAGATGGGGCCGGAGCTGCGTCGCCCCATCCGTTTTTCCTCACTCAACCTGATCTCGGACGACTTTCGGACCTTTAGAGACATCGACTTCCTGCTGTGTCGAAACGTGATGATCTATTTTTCCCTGGAGGACCGGAAACGCATCATCGATAAGTTTCATCGCTGTCTGACGTCAGACGGCCTGTTGTTTTTGGGACACTCGGAGACGTTGCCAGAGCGCACCAGTCAATTTCAGCACATGATGCCAACGGTCTATAGAAAACTCAGATGAGGTCGCCATGGACAAGATCCAGGTTATGATTGTGGATGACTCTGCGGTGGTCCGGAATACCCTGCAAGACATCGTAAGCGCGGCACCGGACATGGAGGTAGCGGCGGTCGCCCAGGACCCTTACGTGGCGGCAGAGAAGCTTCGTCGGGTGGTGCCGGACGTGATCATCCTGGATGTCGAGATGCCTCGAATGGATGGTATTACCTTCCTGAAAAAACTGATGAAACAGCATCCCATTCCCGTCATTGTTTGCTCCTCCCTGGTTCAGGAAGGCTCCCAGACCCTGATGAACGCTCTGGAAGCAGGCGCAGTGGACATCGTCACCAAACCTCAGCTGGGCACCAAGCAGTTTCTGGAGGAGTCGTCGGTGTTGCTCACTGACAGCATCCGGGCGGCTGCGGTGGCCAAACCCAGAGCCGTAACACCGCGGCCATCGTCGCAGGCAAGGCAAAAACTCACCGCCGACGCCATTTTGTCCAAGCCTAAGGTGACCAGGTCCGCCATGGCGGAAACCACCGAGAAGGTCATTGTGATTGGTGCCTCCACGGGCGGGACCGAAGCCATTCGTGCGGTGCTAGAGGTGATGCCGCTGGACTCGCCGGGGATTGTCATTGTGCAGCATATGCCGCCGGGTTTTACCCGTTCCTTTGCCGAGCGGCTCGACAGCCTCTGCGCGATCACAGTTAAAGAGGCGCGCAATGGCGACTATGTTTTGAGGGGCCAGGCGCTGATTGCTCCGGGCAATGCCCACATGCTGCTCAAGCGCAGTGGCCATCGTTACTACGTTGAGCTGAAAGAGGGGCCCCTGGTAAGCCGCCATCGGCCGTCGGTGGATGTGCTGTTTCGTTCAGCAGCCAAATACGCCGGCAAAAATATTGCTGCCGCCATACTGACTGGAATGGGAGCCGACGGTGCCGATGGCATGGTTGAACTGCGGCAGGCGGGCGCCTGGACCTGTGCTCAGGATGAAGCCACCAGTGTGGTTTATGGTATGCCCAAAGAAGCTGTGGCTCGTGGAGGAACCACCCGGGAATACCCGTTGGAAACTATCGCTGCCAACTTGCTGAAAGCTGCCAACTGATCATGCGGGAGTGACGATCATGCCCAGTGTTCTGGTGGCGAACCCGAAAGGGGGTGTTGGCAAAACCACCGTTGCGCTCAACCTGGCAGTTGCCCTGAAGCGCGGTGACCGGCCGGTTCGGCTTTGGGACGTTGATCCCCAGCAGTCGCTGTGGGACTGGGTTCAACGCCGCCCAAAATCATTGGCGCTCCTGCCTTGTAAGCGGGTCACGCAGTCCCAGATGCTCGCGCTTCCCGATGATCCTAAGGTGCTGGACATTTTCGATTTACCCTCCGGGTTTGCCGAAGAGGCTTTTCTTCAGTTCTGCCGGGCCCATCGAACCTTGGTTCTTATACCGACGTCAGTTTCACCCGTGGACATGGATGCCCTGACCCATCACTTATTCCGGTTGTTGCGTGGTGGTATTCAGGATTTGGGTGGGGTGTCCCTCGGGATGGTGATTAATCGAGCCCGCGTGCGTTTGAGGTTGCACCGGGAGGCAATGGCGTGGCTCTCAAAGCTCGCGATATCGCAAGTAGCAGAGCTGCGCGACACGGTGAATTACGCGCTGTCAGCGCGGGAAGGGCTGTCGGTGTTGGAGTTGCCCGAACGCTTTTCCAGTAAGGACCGCGTAGCCTGGCAGCAGTTGACCGCCTGGGTTGAGTCCGAACTGGCGGATGCGCCCGACTCGGCGGCGGTGACACATGGACGTTAGGCTAAACCCGAACAGTGTGTACTTTGACCGAGGGCAGGTCAGAATTCGAACCCTGCTGGGCTCCTGTGTGGCCGTTACCTTCTGGCACCCGGCCAAGCATTTTGGCTTCATGTGCCATTTTTCCGAGCCTTCGTCCACGCGCATCGGCTCCCGACCGAACACCATGGACAAGCTGGATCCAAGGTTCGGTGACGATTCGCTACAGCTGTTTCTGCGCATGGCCACAGCGGTGCATACCCGGCCCCGAGACTACGTGGTCAAGGTCTTTGGCGGCGGTAATATGTTTCACGATAAAACCCGAGTACATCAAAAGCGCAACAGCGCACGGATGGGAGAGCAGAACGCGGAGCAAGCCTTTCGCTTGTTATTAGCCCATGGTTTGGAGATCGAGGTCGCTGATGTCGGAGAGTTCGGCTACCGGGATATTATCTTTGATCTGAGCGACGGCTCGGTTCTGGTGAAATTGTCGGGCCGCTCCGTCCGCGCGAAACAAGTAACACGGAGCTTGGGCGAGCAGTTCAAAATTTGATCTAGATCCAGTGTGTCTGTTTAAAAAAAACGATAATGATCGCAGGTCAGGCGGCATCTGGAGAGCGTATGCGGAATATCCGAGTCGGACATAAGCTTGTTGCAGGCTGTCGCTGCGTGACCGCGCGCGCCATCTCTCTCATCGGCCTATGTGTCCTCGGTGTTGCACCGGCTGTTTCGGCAAATGACCAAGTACGGCTCCAGCTCCATTGGCACCACCAATTCCAATTCGCGGGTTACTATGCGGCCGAGGAGCTGGGTTTTTACGATGAGGCCGGGCTGGATGTTGAGATTGTGTCCGGCATCAGCGAGCCGTCAAACCGGTTTTTAGATCCGGTCGAAGAAGTGGTTTTCGAGCGGGCAGAGTTTGGCTCCTATCGTTCTGACGTGCTGTTGCATCACGCTAACGGGGTTCCGGTGAAAGTGATCGCTAAT
Organism: Marinobacter sediminum; assembly: GCF_016820575.1. GTDB lineage: Bacteria > Pseudomonadota > Gammaproteobacteria > Pseudomonadales > Oleiphilaceae > Marinobacter > Marinobacter sediminum. The sequence goes on from NZ_JAEMQH010000001.1 coordinate 1,168,603, forward strand.
ATTTTTCAGCGATCACCCGGCGTACTGATGACGACCGAAACCTCGGGATTGACCTCCCTCTCGGACATTGGCGACCGCCCCGTCAGTTTTTTTCTGCCCGACGTCGCCGGCGGTGACCGGGCAAATGCTGAGACACTGGCGCTGTTAACAGCTCTTGGCATCGATCTGTCGAGCCTCAACAACCATGCACCAGTGCCTGACCTTGCGCCTCTGGTTAACGGTGAGACTCAACTTCGGTACGACTACATCACGGCAGGCCCCTTCGACCTTGAGCAGCTTGGCGCGAAACCACGGTTGTTTCACCCGCAGGATTACGGCATCGATTTTTTTGGCGATTTGCTGTTCACCTCCGAAGCGCTGGCGCGGCGTAATCCGGGCTTGGTTGAGCGTTTCCGCGACGCTTCCATTCGCGGGTGGCGATACGCTTTCGACAATCCGGACCGCGTGATCCAGATTATCCTCGAAAAATACCCACCCCGGGGAACGCGAAACTCAGAGGCTTTCCTGCGTTACGAGGCCGAGCAGACCAGCGCTCTGATACTGCCGGAACTTGTACCGGTCGGGTACATCAATCGGGACCGGTGGGCCTATGTTGCCAGTCAGTACCAGTCTCTCGGCCTAATCGATGATTTTAATTTGGATGGGCTCTTGTACATCCCTCAATACCCTGCTCGCCTGTATTCAGCTCTCAAAATCGCATTGCCGGTGGCGCTCGTTGCGCTGATGTTACTGGTGGGCTGGGGGTGGCTGCAGCGCCGTCATCGCCAGCAGCTGCAGGCCGAAGTCAGACTGAGGGCGAAATCAGAAGAAGCGCTGGATAAGGCCATCGCTCACAGCATGATGGTATTGGCAGCCTCGGAGGAGGGCATCATAGGCCTGGATACTGAGGGGCACTTTGTCTTCCTTAATGACGTCGCCCTGGACTTGTTGGGGTTCGAACGGGAGCAACTTCTGGGACAGCCTGCTCACACGATCATTTGCCACCAAGATAGCAACGGAGCAAACCAGAAATGGGAAAACTCGTCTGTTTTCAAAACGCTGCAGACTGGCCAGATTAGTGAAGTAAGGGGAGAGTTGTTTATCACCTCGGACCGGACGCCGCTCTATGTTGACTTGGTGGCCAAACCTATTCGACAACGGGGGCAACTCAAAGGTGTGGTGGTGGCCTTCAATGACGTATCCCAGCGGGTGGAGAGCCAAAGTGCCATTGATTTGGCCACATCGATTCTGGAGGGCACCAAGGATTGTATGTTGATCGTCTCGCTGCGGGATGGCGTGGTCGATGCCAACGCGCTCCTGCAACAGGTCACCGGTTACACCCTTGCGGATTTGAAGGGGCGGTTCTTCGACGCCCTGCTGTCGCCGAAAAATGGCGCGGACCTGGCCAATCGACAGCTTGCGTCGGTGAGAGCACACGGGGAATGGGTGGGCGAGGCCTTTCTTCAAAGGGCTGATGGGAGCAGTTTCCCGGCCCAGATGAAGCTGCGGGCGGTGAACGACCAAAGTGGCGCTATCGATAAGATCGTGGTGTTGTTCGAGGACCTGACCAAGCTTAAAGCTGCAGAGCGATTAATCTGGCAACAGGCGAATTTTGACGAGCTGACCGGCTTGCCCAACCGGAACATGTTCACCGAACGCCTGCAACAGGCCATCGTGGTGGCGGAACGGGCTGGTTCACGGTTGGCTTTGTTGCTCATTGATTTGGACAACTTCAAGCAGATCAACGACGTTCTGGGTCATGCCAAGGGCGATGCCCTGCTGGTGGAGGCTGCATCACGACTGACAACAGCGGTACGCTCAAGTGATGTGGTTGCACGGCTAGGCGGTGACGAATTTGTGATTCTGCTGACCGACGCGGGCCATTACGAATACATTGATCGGGTCACCAGATCCATACTTTCCATGTTAGTTGGTGAGTATCAGCTGGGGCAGCGCCGGGCCTACATGTCTGCCAGTGCTGGCGTAACCTTATACCCCGACGATGGCGGTAGTGTCCAGGAACTGATGATGAACGCAGATCAGGCCATGTACCATGCCAAGGAGGAAGGGCGGAACTGTTTCCAGTATTACACCCTCGCTATGCAGCAAGCGTCCCAAAGGCATATGAACCTTACCATCGATCTGCGGCGCGCTCTTCAGGAACAGCAGCTTGCCGTTTATTTTCAGCCGATTGTTGACCTCAAAACCATGGAGATCGTCAAAGCGGAAGCATTGGTGCGCTGGCTGCACCCCGAGCTGGGTACGATAAGCCCCATGGAGTTCATTCCGGTCGCCGAAGAAACCGGGCTGATTATTCCGATTGGCGACTGGATAGCCAAGTATGCCATCGAGCGGGCCATGAAGTGGCGCCAGTTCAAGCCCGGTTTTCAGGTGAGTGTCAACACCTCGCCGGTGCAGTTCAGAAGCAAAAAGGAAATCCTCGGTTGGCTTGATAGCATTCGCCAGCAGTGGGAGAGTGTTGGGCTCCTGGCACTCGAAATCACCGAGAGTCTGTTGATGGAATCCGGTGCCACGGTGCAGAACTTTATCCACGGCCTGAGAGACCAGGGGGCTTCGGTCTCTATTGATGATTTTGGCACCGGCTATTCATCTTTGGCTTACCTGAAACGATTTGACATCGATTTCATAAAAATCGACCGCTCGTTCGTGATGAACCTGGAGGAGGATGGGAATGATCAGGTCATGTGCGAGGCGATGGTTATCATGGCGCACAAGCTAGGAATGAAAGTGGTGGCTGAAGGCGTGGAAACCCAAGCCCAGTTGGAGACTCTCAGAGAGGTGGGGTGTGACTACGTCCAGGGTTACTTGCTGAGCAAACCGCTGACTGTGGACGACTTTGAGGCCAGGTGGATACTTCCTGTTAAGGAGTCCTCCGGACCTGCCTAATAGATGATTCGGTGGTGTGGAGGATATGTTTGGATATAAAAAAGCCCCTGAAATCAGGGGCTTTTTTCTGGGTAGTTGGTGGAGACGGCGGGAATTGAACCCGCGTCCGCCAGTACTCAACCTTGAGAGTCTACATGCATAGCGTCCCTCTATTAATTTAACTTCAAGCGACCCGAAGGTCAGGGTGCAAGAAGCGATCTCTTTATATCTTAGCCGTTAACCAGTGAGCTCTGGGTAACGGAGCATCCCGTAAGCGATGACGTCCTGAGATGTAGCTCTGGGCTACGGGCGACCCAGTCAGGACGACTAGCAGCTTACGCTGCTAGTGCGTAGTTTTCGTCGTTTGCGACTATTGCGTTGCAGCTTTGGATTAACGAGATTGGCTGCCATCTCGACATGCACTCAAGGGTTCGCCACCAGCGTCGAAGCCATGTCGTCCCCTTACCAACAGTATATGTGTCCGGTTTGCCGTACTTCAAGGTTTGTTTCCTGGCATTGTTGATTTGAGGTAGGTATTTGTACTCACCCAGTCAGCTTGCTTTGCGTTCAATGGCGCCTCGTCGGCCTGCCAGGGCGATGTGGCTAAGGGCTTCAAAGCTTTCCTGGAAGTACGTCATGATTTCGTCCGGATCGGCGTGCACGTTTTTGTCCACGGTGATGCCGAATTGGACGGTTCCGGCGTAGCTGAAAATGCTCATGCCAATGCCAATGGAGCCGCTCTGGGGCACCCAAAACATGGGCTGGGTGACTTTGGCCCCGGCCAGGTACAGGGGCTCTTTCGGGCCGGGTACGTTGGTCAGTACGGCGGAGGCCTTGTTGCTTAGTAAGCCCAGGGCTCGGCGCTCCAAGGCGTCGGGGCCGCGGCCAAAAAGGTCGAGAAGGCTGTAGGTCACTTGCGCCTGGTAAGAGCGCTTCAGGCGGTTCATGTTTTCCTGCACCTGCCGGAAACACATGAACGGATCCTGAACCTCCACCGGCAGGTTCACCAGCACCAGGCCGAACTTGTTGCCGAGGATTTCAATCGGCTGATTCAGTGGTCGCAGGTTGAACGGTACGGCGACCCGCAGGCCGCACTCGGGTACCGCTTCGCGATGGGCGGCGAAGTGGCGCTGCAGGGCACCGGTTGCGGTACACATCAGGGTGTCGTTCACGGTGCCGCCAAGGGCCTTGGCGCAGGCTTTAACTGCGTCCAGATCCAGCGGTTTGGCCCAGGCGACGTGTTTGCGCCCGGACAGAGGGCGTTTCAATCCGGTCTCCGGCTCGAACGGCGCGAGCCCCAATTTGAGCAGATCGAAAGCGACACTGCTGGCAGTGGACGCCAGTTTGGCAGGGTAACTCGGATCTTCACGAACCGACTGGATAAACAGCTGGGTCTGATAGGTGGCGGCCTGAATGTTGTCCACGGCCCGGTGCAGGGTGCTTTGCAGCCATGACCGTTTGGGCGCAGGCCGGTTCGAGCTGACGGCCATTTTCAGCAGGACCGGTTCCGGGGTATTGTCGGTGAGCGACAGCATCACTCGCACCAGCGAAATGCCATCGGCAATGCAGTGATGGATGCGGATCAGCAACACGCTGCCGCCCTGGTAATTGTCGATGTAGTGCAACTGCCAGAGTGGCCGCCGGAAATCCAGCGCGGTGCTGTTCAGGTCGCCCACCAGTTTCTGCAGCTGGGCCTGGTCGGCCTTGCCGGGCAGGGCAACCGTGTGCAGGTGGTTGTCCAGATCAAAGGACGGGTCATCCTGCCAGTACGCGCGGTCGCCGGTGTCGACTATCCTCTGTCGAAACTGACGGAACCGGAGAAGCCGCTCTTCCAGCGTGCGCCTGAGATGATTCACTGAAATTGGCCGGTCCAGCACCAACAGGCTGCAGACCATCATTGGATTTTCAGGGCTGTCCATGCGCAGCCATGCGCGATCGACGGCCGCCATCGGGGTTCGGGTATTCGAGGAGGTGAGGGACATTTGCACTCCCTTTGCAAGGCCTCGGGAACCCCCGAGTATAGGCCTGATTAAAAACTGTGCAAAGAGAGTGCGAATGCGACATACCTGAGCTGCCATTTGAGGCAGGCATCAGGTATGGAGGGGGCTCGCTTGGCTGGGGCTTCAGGCGTTGGCGTCGCGCAGAATGCGTTGCTTCTGGCGGTTCCAGTCGCGTTCTTTCTCGGTCGCCCGCTTGTCGAACTGTTTCTTACCGGTCACCAGGGCAATCTCGCACTTCACCTTGTTCTTTTTCCAGTACAGGGCGAGCGGGATGCAGGTGCGGCCGGTCTGGTTAACTTTGCCGATGATCTTGGCAATTTCCTTGGCGTGCAGCAGCAGCTTACGGGTGCGGGTCGGATCGGCGACCACGTGCGTGGAGGCCGTGTTCAGCGGCATGATGTGAGACCCAAGCAACCAGGCCTCGCCATTTTTCAGCAACACATAAGCGTCCACCAGCTGTGCTTTGCCAGCACGCAGGGATTTCACCTCCCAACCCAGCAGGGACAGGCCGGCTTCGAAGCGTTCTTCAATGTGGTACTCGTGTTTCGCCTTTTTATTCAGGGCGATGGTACTGCTCGGCGTTCCGGGCTTTTTCTTGCTCATGAATCAGTTAATCCGGGGTCGGACGAATGAACGAATTGGCCGGCACGATCACCGGCAAAACGGCCATTGTAGCTCAGGACTGCCAGACCGGTCACGAAATGGCCGTGATCGGCTTCCTACGATCGTGCGTCGGCGAGTGGATCAGCTACAATGTCAGCCCAGAATCTAGCAGGGACTTGAATGCCTACGCCGTATCAGACACACATCGGGTCCTTTACCCGTAAATCGACGTTTTTCTGGGCCGCGTTGGGTGCCACTGTCGGGCTCGCCAACCTGTGGCAATTTCCCTATCTTGCCAGCCTGCACGGTGGCGGGCTCTTTATCCTTATCTACCTGGCTTGCCTGCTGCTGGTGACCTTGCCATTGATGGTCACGGAGGCGGCGTTGGGCCGACACTCCCGACATGGCCTGGTGCTGGCGCTCGACGGTTTTGTCCGCAGTGCCAAAGCGTCCAACGCCTGGCTCATCGTGGGCCGGTTGGGCATTCTGGCGGCGTTTCTGGTGTTGTCGTTCACTGCGGTATTCGGCTCCATTGCGCTGGCCTACGTGTTCTATGGGGCCATGGGGAAGTTCTCCAATATTGATCAGGCCGGGGCCACCCAGATTCTGGCAGGCCTGGTGTCCGATCCCCGGGAATACCGGGTGTTCATGGGCTGGCACGCGCTGTTCCTGGTGTTGGTGATCTGGGTTTCAATCCAGGGCGTGGTGAGCGGGCTCGAGCGCGCACTGCGGGTTGTAGTGCCGGGCTCCCTGTTGTTAATGATGTCGTTGTTTGCGCTGGCGGTCTGGCACGGTCGGATCGATGGTGCCATTGAGCACATTCTGGCCACCCATCCCGAAGATGTCAGTTTCGCGAGTGTGAAGGCGGCGCTGTTTCACGCCTTCTTTACTCTGGGCCTTGGTATGGGTGTGTGGGCGATCTTCGGTGCCTACACCGCACCGGGCACCCGCTTGAAACGTTCGATCCTGGCGGTGGTGCTCATGGATACCCTGGTGGCTATTGTTGCCGGTCTGATGATTTTCTCGGTGGCGACGGGCGGCACCAGCTTTGACGGTGAGCGCGGCTTTGGCCTGCTGTTCGTGACGCTGCCGGTGACCCTGGCGGAGTTCCCGATCAGTCAGTTCGTGATTGCCGTGGTCTTTCTGCTGACGGTCATGATTGTCTGGACCACCTCGCTGGCGTTGATGGAGCCGGTAGTGGGCTGGTTCCGGGAATGGACGGGCGCCCCCCGGGGCTGGTCTGCGCTGATTATTGGTCTTGCGGTCTGGTTCGCGGGGTTGGCGTCGTTGTTGTCGTTCAACGTTTGGGCCAGTGACCGGATGGCCGGTGCCACGGTGTTTCGCTGGTTGGAGCTGATTACCGGTGGTCTCCTGATTCCAGCTGTCGCCATCCTGGTGTCGGTGTTTACCGGGTGGCGCATCACCCGCAGTCTGTCGAACCAGATTCTGGGGCACGCGCCCAAGCTGTTTGCCGGGATCTGGTTCTGGGTGATGCGCCTGGTGCTGCCGGTGGTGGTGGCCTATATCGGCATTCAGTACACCGCTTTTTCACTGACTAATCTGTGTGAATCCGGCAGCGATGGCATCTGGTGTAGCCAGCCCGCCACTGTGCTGTTTGAGCCTGGTGAAGACTCTCTGCTGGAGGAATCCGCGCCTGCGCCAGAGCGTAGGCCCGATGAAGCGGGTGAGCAGACGGAAAAGGCCTTGCCTGCCGGTGACTCAGGCTCAGAGGAGCCAGCGGACGAAGCCGAATCCGGCGAAAATGCCCCCAAAGACGGCGAGATCCTTTATCATAGTGTCTGATCAATCGTAGCTGATCAGCCATGCGTATAATCTTTTGAATGTCTGCCAGCAGGACCGTCGGTTTCCATGCCCCATCAGATCGATAAAACAGCCCTTGTCATGCACTCCGCCGAGCGCATGTTCCATCTGGTAAACGATGTCGCCCGTTACCCGGAGTTTCTGCCGTGGTGTGCCAACACCGAGATTCATGAACAGAACGCCGACGAAATTACCGCGTCGATGGAGATTGCCAAGGGCGGTGTGCGCCACACTCTGACCACTCGCAATCAGTTGCAGCAACCTGAAGTTATTGAGATGAACCTGGTGGACGGTCCGTTCCGGAATCTGGCCGGTCGCTGGCATTTCAAACCGCTGAATGACAACGCCTGCAAAGTGATCTTGACGCTGGAATTCGAGTTCACGGGTTCGCTGTCGCGCATGGCGTTTGGCACGGTGTTCAGTCAGGCGGCCACGACTATGGTGGATGCTTTCTGCAAGCGGGCCGACCAGCTGTATCAAGGGGCGACGTAATGCCCCGTGTGGAAGTGGCTTATGCTCGTCCGGATCGGCAGGAAATTGTGCCAGTGACGGTGCCGCAGGGCACTACTGCACTCGAGGCGGTGAAGCTGTCCGGCATTGTTGCGATCTTCCCGGAAATCGACCCCGATGGCATCGACATGGGTATCTTCGGCAAGGTGATCAAGGATCCGTCCGCACATCCTTTGCGGGAAGGTGATCGGGTTGAGCTCTATCGCCCGCTCCAGATCGACCCCAAGCAGGCACGTCTGAACCGGGCCAAGAAGAAAGGCTGAGCGTCGTGGCTCAGTAGGCGGGTGTTTCTTCCAGCAGCTGGGCTTCGTAGTGGGAAAACTGGTCGTCGTTGTAGTACACGATGATGCGCTGTTCCTTGATGTCACCGCCGCGACGCTGGAAGGTATACACGTAATATTCCCGGGATGAATCAATCGGATTCAGCATCAAGGGAGTTCCCATCACTGCATGCACCTGGCTGCGAGGCATGCCCGCGGTCAATGCCGTCAGCTCCTCATCGGTCACAATGTTGCCTTGCTGGACGTTGATTTTATACACGCCAGGAAAGGCGCAACCGGCCATAATGAGAGTGAGAATCAGAGCTGTGAGCTTTTGCATCGCGGGGGGAAATCCTCTATCTTAAAATCGCCCGCCTGAGGCGGGTGTGGCACGGGGTAACCGTTTCAAGGCGGCTTCATCATACCGGAAGCCGAGAGACACACCAAAGAGTGAATCGTAACATGTCATCTGAAAACACCGAATTACGCAAAGTCGGTCTGAAAGTTACTCTGCCGAGAGTGAAAATCTTCAATATTCTGGAAACTTCCGAAGAGCATCACCTCAGTGCCGAGGACGTGTACAAAAAACTGCTGGAGCAGGGCGATGACGTGGGCCTGGCGACGGTCTACCGGGTGCTGACGCAGTTCGAAGCGGCGGGCCTGGTTTTGCGCCACAACTTTGAAGGTGGTCACGCGGTGTTCGAGATGGCTGGCGACGACCATCACGATCACATGGTCTGCACCCAGACTGGCCAAGTCATCGAGTTCGTTGACGATATCATCGAAGAGCGTCAGCAGAAAATCGCGAAGGAGCATGGCTTCGAGATCGTCGACCACAGCCTGATCCTGTACGTAAAGCCGATTAAGTCGTAAGCAAAAAAAGGGGCGGGTTTTAGCCCGCCCCAAACAGCTCTCAGGATCGAGAGGGGGTAGTGTGTCTGGTGACCTAGTGGTGGGTTGCCTGTCCCTTGGAAAACATCTCCCGGGCATGCGCAATGGTGTGCTCAGTCATATCGACCCCGCCCAGCATTCTCGCCACTTCATCAATTCTGCCCTGATCATCCAGCGTCTCGATTTTCGAGAAGGTTGCGTCCCGCTCAGTGAACTTGCTGACAAACAGGTGTTGGTGACATTGCGCCGCCACTTGCGGCAAGTGAGTCACGCACAGGACCTGGCCATTTTCGCCCAGTGCGCGCAGCAGCCGGCCAACCACTTCGGCGGTACCGCCGCCAATACCCACGTCCACTTCGTCAAACACCAGAGTTGGTGTGGTGGAGGTCTGCGCAACGACCACCTGAATGGCCAGGCTGATGCGTGACAGTTCGCCACCGGATGCCACCTTGGCCAGCGAGCGTGCTGGTTGGCCGGGGTTGGCGCTGACTAGAAACTCAATGTCCTGCTGGCCGTGAGGCGCGGGTTCGTCCCCTTTGTTGCGGCTCAGGTGGGTGACAAACTGCATGTTGGGCATGCTCAACTGTGCCAGTTCCCCGGCAATGCGCTGATCCAGTTCCACGGCGGCGCGTTCGCGAGCGTCGGTCAGTTTGCTGGCCAGTTCGTCAAAGGTGGCGCGCTGGCTGTCCAGCTCCGCTTCCAGTTGTTCCAGGCTGCCGGCGCCGCCGTCCAGTTCGGCCAGTTCCGCGCTCAGACGTTGGTGCAGTTCAGGCAGCTCCTCAGGGCCGATTCGGTGCTTGCGGGCCATCTGGTAGATGGCACTGAGTCGTTCTTCAACCTCGGCAAGCCGGGCCGGATCCGCTTCGTAATCGTCAACGAAGCGGCGCAGGTTATCGCCGGCTTCGCTGATCTGGATCTGGGCCTCGCTCAGCATTTGCAGGGTGTCGGCCAGTGCCGGCACTTCCACTGGCAGTTGCTCGAGCTGCTGCAGGGCCTGGCGTACCAATCCGGCTGCGCTGGTTTCCTCTTCGGTACACAACAGGGCGGCCTGGTGGCTGCTGTGCAGCACGGCGTCGGCCTGGCTCAGTTGCGCCTGCTCTTCTTCCAGCCGTTCCTGTTCGCCGTCTTCCAGGGCCAGTCGGTCCAGTTCTTCAACCTGGTAGCGCAATAGCTGCAGCTTGGCTTCGGTTTCGTCCGCATTTTGCTGGCGTTCGGTGAGGCGCTGTCGGGTCTGGTTCCAGGCCTTGAAGGCGGCGTGGGTGTCGGCGGCCAGCGGTTCCACGCCAGCAAATTCGTCCAGCAGTTTGCGGTGGGTTTCCTTGCGCAGTAGTGACTGGTGCTGGTGCTGGCTGTGGATATCCATCAACACGCCGCCCAGGTCTTTCAGGTGTGCAAGCGGGCAGGGCTGGCCATTGATGTAAGCCCGCGAGCGGCCGTCTTTGCTAATCACGCGGCGCAGGATGCAGTCGTTGTCGTCATCGAGTTCGTGAGAGCTCAGCCACTCCGCGGCTTCCGGGATATTAGCTACGTCAAAGGTGGCGGTGATGTCTGCACGCTTGGCGCCATGGCGTACGGCGCCGGCGTCTGCTCGGCCGCCCATTGCCAACCCAAGGGCATCCAGAACGATGGATTTGCCAGCGCCGGTTTCACCGGTCAGTGCTGTCATACCCTTGCTGAACTGGAGTTCGACCCGTTCGGCAATGGCGTAATTGGAAACTGTCAGCTGTGTGAGCATGCAGGTAACCTCCGCGTCCTTCGAAATGCTGGCATGGCCCGGCCCGATCTTGGGCGCCTGCCGACCACTGTTGGTATATACAGTGCCTGTGAATATATACAGGCTTTTTGCTGTTTGCAAACTGTGTAGCTCCGAAAATCTTTCGGATTGAATGGCGGGGTGGTTGAAACCTGAGAGTGGGGCCCCATATCCGATCGCATCTATATTTTTCCGGCTCGCTGCGGTCGGAAGCCATGTTCAATTGGCCGTCCCGTGATCGGCCACCGGATAGCTAGCAGGAGAACTCATGAGCAACGACGAGAACCGCAACGAACAGGTCGAAGACGAACTGAAGGAAGCAACTGAAGCTGCGGCCGAAGAAGCACAGGCCGAAAGCGAGGTTGTAGATGGTGAAGAGTCTGAAGTGGACGCATTGAGAGCCCAGGTCAAGGAAGCGCAAGAGCAGATGCTGCGCTCCCAGGCCGAGATGCAGAATGTGCGTCGTCGGGCCGAAATCGACGTCGAAAAGGCTCACAAGTTCGCCCTTGAGAAGTTCGTGAAAGAGCTGCTGCCTGTTGCCGATAGCCTTGAGAAGGCGGTTGAGAGTACCGAGGGTAGCGAGGATGCCGGTGAGCTGGTTGCGTCCATTCGAGAAGGCGTTGAGATGACCCTCAACCTGTTTATGAACAGCCTTGGCAAGTTCAACGTTGAGCAGCTTAACCCGGTCGGTGAGCCGTTCGATCCACAGCAGCACGAAGCCATGTCCATGGTGCCGTCGCCGGACGCTGAGCCGAACAGCATCGTAGCCGTGGTACAGAAGGGCTATCTGTTGAATGGTCGTGTTGTCCGTCCGGCCATGGTGGTCGTTGCCAAGGCAGAAGACGCACCAAAAATTGATGAGCAGGCTTGAAAAGCTGATTAAAGCGCCAATATAGCCAGTAAATGGTCGAAGCCGGAGTGATTTCTCCGGGAAAGCATTCAGAAGAATTGGAGTGATTCAATGAGCAAGATTATTGGTATCGATCTGGGAACCACAAACTCCTGCGTGGCCATCATGGATGGTGACAAGGTAAAGGTCATTGAAAACGCGGAGGGTGATCGCACTACACCTTCGATCATCGCCTACACCGACGATGGTGAAACCCTGGTAGGTCAGTCTGCCAAGCGTCAGGCCGTGACCAACCCGCACAACACCCTGTACGCCATCAAGCGTCTGATCGGTCGTCGTTTTGAAGACGACGTGGTTCAGAAAGACATCAAGATGGTGCCGTACAAGATTGCCAAGGCCGACAACGGCGATGCTTGGGTTGAGGTGAAGGGCGAGAAGATGGCCCCGCCGCAGGTTTCTGCAGAAGTTCTGAAGAAGATGAAGAAGACTGCAGAAGATTACCTGGGCGAGAAAGTAACCGAAGCGGTTATCACCGTGCCGGCTTACTTCAACGACAGCCAGCGTCAGGCCACTAAAGACGCCGGTAAGATTGCTGGTCTGGAAGTGAAGCGGATCATCAACGAGCCGACCGCAGCAGCCCTGGCCTATGGCCTGGACAAGAAGAGCGGCGATCGCACCGTGGCAGTCTACGACCTGGGCGGCGGTACCTTCGACCTGTCCATCATTGAAATTGCGGATGTGGATGGCGAGCACCAGTTCGAAGTACTGGCCACCAACGGCGACACCTTCCTGGGTGGTGAAGACTTCGATATGAAAATCATCGAATACCTCGCCGACCAGTTCAAGAAGGACAGCGGTATCGACCTGCGTGGCGATTCCCTGGCGATGCAGCGTCTGAAGGAAGCTGGTGAAAAGGCCAAGATCGAGCTGTCCAGCAGCCAGCAGACCGACGTGAATCTGCCGTACGTGACTGCTGATGCCAGCGGCCCGAAGCACATGAACGTCAAGCTGACTCGCGCCAAGCTTGAGTCGCTGGTAGAGGACCTGGTTCAGCGCAGCCTGGAGCCGTGTAAAGTCGCTCTGCAGGATGCGGGCATGAAGGCCGGTGAAATCGACGAGGTTATCCTGGTCGGTGGTCAGACCCGTATGCCGTTGGTTCAGGAAAAGGTTAAAGAGTTCTTTGGCAAAGAAGCTCGCAAAGACGTTAACCCGGACGAAGCCGTTGCCATGGGTGCTGCTATCCAGGCCGCCGTTCTGTCTGGCGACGTGAAAGACGTGCTGCTGCTGGACGTAACTCCGCTGACCCTGGGTATCGAGACCATGGGTGGCGTAGCTACTCCGCTGATCGACAAGAACACCACGATCCCGACCAAGAAGTCGCAGACGTTCTCCACTGCGGATGACAACCAGACAGCGGTAACCATCCACGTGGTTCAGGGTGAGCGTAAGCAAGCCGCCCAGAACAAGTCGCTGGGCCGTTTCGATCTGGCCGACATTCCGCCGGCAGCGCGCGGTGTGCCGCAGATCGAAGTCACCTTCGACATCGATGCCAACGGCATCCTGAACGTGTCGGCGAAAGACAAGGCGACTGGCAAAGAGCAGTCCATCGTGATCAAGGCCTCTTCTGGTCTGAACGACGATGAGATCGAGAAGATGGTGCAGGACGCCGAGGCCAACGCCGAGGAAGATCGCAAGTTCGAAGAGCTGGTGCAAACCCGTAACCAGGGCGATGCCATGGTGCACGCGGTTCGTAAGACTCTGACTGAAGCTGGTGACAAGGTCAGCGACAGCGAGAAAGAGTCTATCGAAGCGTCCATCAAAGAGCTGGAAGAAGCCCTGACCGGGTCCGACAAGGATGACATCGAAGCCAAGACCCAGAAGCTGACCGAAGTCTCTTCTGAGCTGGCTCAGAAGATGTACGCGGATCAGGCAGAGCAGGCCGAAGGGCAGGAACAAGCCCAAGGTCAGCAGTCTGACGACGCCGTTGATGCCGAGTTTGAAGAAGTCAAAGACGACGACAAGCGGTAAATCTGACGTACATCAGGCAGTTGGAAAACGCGGGGGAGTCCCCCGCGTTTTCCGCGTTTAAAAAACAGGGTTTTAAAGCATGGCCAAGCGCGATTATTACGAGATTCTCGGTATTTCCCGGGATGCGGACGAGAAGGAAGTCAAGCGAGCTTACCGCAAGCTCGCGATGAAATATCACCCCGACCGTAACCCGGACGACACCGACGCCGAGAACAAGTTCAAAGAGGCCAGCGAAGCGTATGAGATTCTGGCCGACGACTCGAAACGTGCCGCCTACGACCAGTTCGGTCACGCCGGCGTTGATGGCCAGGCCGGTGGCGGCTTCGGCGGCGGTGGAGGCTCCAGCTTCTCCGACATCTTCGGGGATGTGTTCGGTGACATCTTTGGTGGCGGCGGTGGTCGTGGCCGGACCTCTCGTGGTGCAGATCTGCGTTACACGCTGGAGCTGGACCTGGAAGAGGCTGTTCGCGGCAAGACCGTAGAGATCAAGATCCCGGGTCATCGCGAGTGCGATACCTGCGACGGCAGTGGTGCGGAAAAAGGCTCGACGCCGGAAGCCTGTGGTACCTGTAAGGGTATGGGGCAGGTGCGTATGCAGCAGGGTTTCTTCACTGTGCAGCAGGCCTGTCCGACGTGCCGCGGCTCTGGCCAGATCATCAAGAATCCGTGCAAATCCTGTCACGGGCAGGGTCGGGTTCAGGAAGAAAAGACGCTGTCGGTGAAAGTGCCGCCGGGTGTTGATACCGGTGACCGTATCCGGTTGTCAGGCGAAGGCGAAATGGGCATGGACGGTGGTCCTCCGGGCGACCTGTACGTGCAGATCGCCGTGCGTGAGCATTCGATCTTTACCCGTGATGGTCGCAACCTCTATTGCGAGGTTCCCATCAGCATCGTGGATGCTGCCCTTGGTGGTGAGTTGGAAGTGCCGACGCTGGATGGTCGGGTCAAGCTGAAGATTCCGGCAGAAACCCAGACCGGCAAGCTGTTCCGTTTGCGCAACAAGGGTGTGAGCCCGGTGCGCGGTGGTCCGTCCGGTGATCTTCTGTGCCGGGTGATGGTCGAAACGCCGGTCAATCTGACCAAGCGTCAGAAGGATCTGCTCGAGGAGTTCCAGCAAACACTGGACGGCGGCGACGGCAATCAGCATGCTCCGAAGAAGACCTCCTGGTTCGAAGGTGTGAAGAGCTTCTTCGACGAGATGAAATTCTGACGGCGGATTAAAAGGGAAGTGTGATCATGAGGGTAGCAATCATCGGCGCCGCCGGGCGCATGGGTAAGGTGTTGATCGAAGCCGTAGACGGTACCGAGGGACTGGAACTGGGTGCGGCGGTGGTCGAGCCAGGCAGCAGTCTGGTAGGCGCCGATGCCGGTGAGCTTTCGGGTGTTGGCAAGACCGGAGTCCGGTTGGCCGGGTCCCTGGAAGACGTGAAGGCGGATTTCGATGTGCTCATCGATTTCACCTTCCCGGATCTGACTTTGGCCAACGCCGAGTTCTGCAAGGCCAATGGCAAGATGCTGGTGGTCGGTACCACTGGGTTGTCAGAGGCTGAAAAGCAGCAGCTGGCACTGGCCGCTGAGTCGGCGCCGGTGGTGTTTGCCCCCAACATGAGTGTTGGCGTCAACGTGGTGCTTAACCTGCTCCAGACTGCGGCGGCAACCCTGGGCGACGACTACGATGTCGAAATCATCGAGGCCCATCACCGCCATAAGAAAGATGCTCCCTCGGGTACCGCGCTGCGCATGGGCGAAGTGGTTGCCGATGCGCTCGGGCGCGATCTGAAGGAGTGCGCCGTGTACGGTCGAGAAGGCTTTACCGGTGAGCGTACCCGAAAGGAAATCGGCTTCGAGACCATCCGCGCCGGCGATGTGGTGGGTGATCACACTGTGTTGTTCGCCACAGAGGGCGAGCGCATTGAGGTGACTCACAAGGCCAGTAGCCGGATGACCTTTGCCAAGGGCGCCATGCGTGCAGCACTGTGGTTGGCGGACAAGCCGGCCGGCCTGTACGACATGCAGGACGTGCTGTCACTGAAGTAAGCGTGAAGGCTGGGCCTGGCATTTGAGCTGGCCGGTGATTTTACATGGACAGAAAGCCGCACTTTTTTTACAATAAGGCGGTTTAACTGCACCAAGCGTGGTTTTAAAAATGCCCGGAGCGCCTAAGTCGTTCCCGGACAACAAAAAGCGGGACGGAGTTTTGACTCCCTCTCGCTTTTTTGCGACCTGAATTTGCGCTTGCGTTCCTGTTCGTGACGAACCGATACGCCACTCGATGAGGATACAAGCCTTGAGCACACCCGCAATCCTAGCACTCGCAGACGGAAGCCTTTTCTATGGCACTGCCATTGGCGCTGATGGAGAAACCAGCGGTGAGGTAGTGTTCAACACCGCCATGACCGGCTACCAGGAAATCCTGACCGATCCATCCTACTCCCGCCAGATCGTAACCCTGACCTATCCGCACATCGGCAACACTGGTGTGAATGAAGAGGATGTGGAATCCGACCGGGTTCAGGCTGCTGGCCTGATCATTCGCGATCTTCCGCTGATGGCCAGTAACTGGCGCAGCACCGGCAGCCTGGATGAATACCTCCGAGCCAACAACATTGTCGGCATTGCCGACATCGATACCCGACGCCTGACCCGCATTCTCCGGGACAAGGGTTCCCAGAATGGCGCTGTGGTTGCCGGTGCCGGTGCCAGCGCCGAACGCGCGCTGGAACTCGCCAAGGCATTCCCGGGGCTGAAGGGTATGGACCTGGCCAAGGAAGTTACCTCAGAGAAAATCTGGAACTGGACGCAGAGCGAATGGACGCTGGATAACGGCTACGGTGAGCGCGGCGAAGCCCGGTTCAAAGTCGTGGCCTACGATTACGGTGTTAAGTTCAACATCCTGCGCATGCTCGCTTCCCGCGGTTGCGATATCACGGTGGTTCCGGCCCAGACGCCGGCAGCAGACGTGCTGGCGATGAACCCTGACGGCGTTTTCCTGTCCAATGGCCCCGGCGACCCCGAGCCTTGCGATTACGCCATCAAGGCCATTCAGGAAGTGCTGGAAACTGAGATTCCGGTGTTCGGTATCTGCCTCGGGCACCAGTTGCTGGCCCTGGCGAGTGGCGCCAAGTCCATGAAGATGGGGCACGGCCACCACGGAGCCAACCATCCGGTGCAGAACACCGAGGACGGCACCGTAATGATCACCAGCCAGAACCACGGCTTTGCGGTGGACGAGAGTTCCTTGCCGGCTACTCTGACGGCAACCCACAAATCCCTGTTCGACGGCACCTTGCAGGGAATCCGGCGTACCGACAAGGCGGCGTTCAGTTTCCAGGGTCATCCGGAAGCCAGTCCCGGTCCTCACGACGTGGCGCCGCTGTTTGACGAGTTTATCCGGCTGATGGAAGCCCGGACTGCCTGAGGGTAGGTTCCCGGGCCCCGGGTCCGGGACAACACGCGCCGCCATTAGTGCTGCAAGAATTCTAAAAGTTGCTGACAGGTTTACCGAGACATGCCAAAACGTACTGACATCCAAAGCATCCTGATCCTGGGCGCGGGTCCCATTGTGATCGGGCAGGCGTGCGAGTTCGACTATTCTGGTGCACAGGCCTGTAAGGCCCTGCGGGAAGAGGGCTACCGGGTTATTCTAGTGAATTCCAACCCGGCGACCATCATGACCGATCCGGTCATGGCCGACGCCACCTACATCGAGCCGATCACCTGGAAAACCGTCGCCAAGATCATTGAGAAAGAAAAGCCGGACGCGCTGTTGCCGACCATGGGTGGCCAGACCGCCCTGAACTGCGCGCTGGATCTGGAAAAGCACGGCGTGCTGGAAGAGCACGGTGTTGAGATGATCGGCGCCAACGCCGACACCATCGACAAGGCCGAGGACCGGGACCGGTTCGACAAGGCCATGAAGAAGATTGGCCTTGAATGCCCCCGTGCCACCATCGCCCACTCCATGGACGAAGCCTGGAAGGTCGCAGATGATATCGGCTTCCCCTGCATCATCCGCCCGTCGTTCACCATGGGTGGTTCCGGTGGCGGTATCGCCTACAACCGGGACGAGTTTGAAGAAATCTGTACCCGTGGCCTGGACCTGTCTCCGACCAACGAGCTGTTGATCGATGAATCGCTGATAGGCTGGAAGGAATACGAGATGGAAGTGGTCCGCGACAAGGCGGACAACTGCATCATCGTCTGCGCCATCGAGAACTTCGACGCCATGGGCGTGCACACCGGTGACTCCATTACCGTGGCTCCGGCCCAGACCCTGACCGACAAGGAATATCAGATCATGCGGAACGCCTCGCTGGCGGTTCTGCGTGAGATCGGTGTTGAAACCGGCGGCTCCAACGTTCAGTTCGGTATCAACCCGGACACTGGTCGCATGGTGGTGATCGAGATGAACCCGAGGGTTTCACGTTCCTCGGCGCTGGCGTCCAAGGCCACCGGCTTCCCAATCGCCAAGGTTGCCGCCAAGCTGGCCGTGGGGTACACCCTCGATGAGCTGCGCAATGAAATTACCGGTGGCGTGACGCCGGCCTCGTTCGAGCCCAGTATCGATTACGTGGTCACCAAGATCCCCCGGTTTACCTTCGAGAAATTCCCTCAGGCCGACGCCCGCCTGACCACCCAGATGAAATCCGTGGGTGAAGTCATGGCCATTGGGCGGACCTTCCAGGAATCCCTGCAGAAAGCCCTGCGTGGTCTGGAAGTGGGCTCCGAGGGCTTCGATGAGAAGCTGGAGGACCTGAGCACCAAGAACTCTGAGGAAACCCTGACCCGCGAACTCAACGTGCCCGGTGCCGATCGCATCTGGTACATTGGCGATGCCTTCCGGGCGGGAATGACAGTGGATGACCTGCACCAGCATACCCACGTGGACCCCTGGTACCTGGTGCAGATCGAGGATCTGATCAAGGAAGAGCAGGCCCTGAAGAGTGCCGGTAAGGCCGACATCGACCAGGCCACCCTGTTCCGCCTCAAGCGCAAGGGCTTCTCCGATGCCCGTCTGGCCAAGCTGCTGGGCATCTCTGAAGTCAGCGTGCGCAAGCTGCGCCACGACCTGAACATTCGCCCGGTGTACAAGCGGGTGGACACCTGCGCCGCCGAGTTTGCCTCCGACACCGCCTACATGTACTCCACCTATGAGGAAGAGTGCGAGTCGGACGCCAGTGATCGCGACAAGATCGTGGTGATTGGTGGTGGCCCTAACCGGATTGGCCAGGGCATCGAGTTTGACTACTGCTGTGTACACGCGGCCCTGGCCATGCGTGAAGACGGCTACGAAACCATCATGATCAACTGCAACCCGGAGACCGTGTCCACCGATTACGACACCTCCGACCGGTTGTACTTTGAGCCGATCACCCTGGAAGACGTGCTGGAGATCATCCACGTCGAAAAGCCCAAGGGCGTGATCGTGCAGTACGGCGGCCAGACCCCGCTGAAGTTGGCTCGCGGTCTGGAAGCGGCCGGTGTGCCGATCATCGGTACCAGTCCGGACGCCATCGACCGCGCCGAAGACCGTGAGCGGTTCCAGCAGATGATCACGCGTTTGGGTCTGAAGCAGCCGGAAAACGCCACCGTGCGCAGTCACGAAGAAGGCATTCTGGCGGCCCGTGAAATCGGTTACCCGCTGGTGGTGCGTCCGTCCTACGTGCTGGGTGGTCGTGCCATGGAAATCGTCTACGACGAAGAAGAGCTGGTGCGCTACATGCGCAACGCCGTGCTGGTGTCCAACGACAGCCCGGTGTTGCTGGACCACTTCCTGAATGCCGCCATTGAGGTCGACATCGACGCCATCTGCGACGGCAAGGATGTGGTCATCGGCGGCATCATGCAGCACATTGAGCAGGCCGGCGTGCACTCCGGTGACTCCGCCTGTTCGCTGCCGCCGTATACCCTGTCTCAAGCCGTGCAGGATGAAATGCGCGACGCGGTGAAGAAGATGGCCATCGAGCTGGACGTGGTCGGACTGATGAACGTACAGCTGGCCTGGCAGGACGGCGAAGTCTACGTGATCGAGGTCAATCCACGCGCCTCCCGGACGGTTCCGTTTGTCTCCAAGGCTATCGGTGTGTCCTTGGCCAAGGTGGCTGCGCGCGCTATGGCCGGTGTGTCGCTGGCTGAACAGGGCTTCACTAAGGAGATTATTCCGACCTATTATGCGGTGAAAGAGTCTGTGTTCCCGTTCAACAAGTTCCCGGCTGTTGACCCCATCCTGGGGCCGGAAATGAAGTCCACCGGAGAAGTCATGGGCTTGGGTGATAGCTTCGACGAAGCTTTTGCCAAGGCCGCGTTGGCGGTAGGTGAGCGTCTGCCGGTGCAGGGAACTGCCTTTATGTCGGTTCGGGATGTCGACAAGGCGGAGGCGGTGAAAGTCGCGCGCGATTTGTCTGACGCCGGTTTCAAGCTGATTGCCACCACCGGCACTGCCAAGGCCCTGAAAGAGGCCGGTATCGATGTTGAGCGGGTTAACAAGGTTCGCGAAGGCCGCCCGCACATTGTTGATGCCATCAAGAATGGTCAGGTTCAGCTGATTATCAACACCACTGAAGGTCGCAAGGCTATTTCGGACTCGGCGCAGATTCGCCAGTCGGCGTTGCAGACCAAGGTGACTTACACAACCACATTGGCAGGCGGCGAAGCGTTCTGTCGGGCCATTAAATTCGGCCCTGAGCGCACTGTACGTCGCCTCCAAGATCTTCACGCAGGAAAGTAAGACTATGGCTGACAGAGTACCAATGACTACGGCGGGCGAGTCCCGCCTCCGTGAGGAGCTTCAGAAGCTGAAGTCGGAGGATCGCCCGCGGGTGATCGCAGCAATCTCTGATGCCCGTGAGCACGGCGATCTGAAAGAAAACGCGGAATACCATGCCGCTCGCGAGCAGCAGAGCTTCATCGAAGGCCGAATTCAGGAAATTGAAGGCAAGCTGTCTGCGGCCCAGGTGATTGACGTCACTACCATGGATAACACCGGTAAGGTGATCTTCGGCACGACTGTGCATCTGCTGAACATGGATAGTGAAGAGCAGGTGGTCTACAAGATCGTGGGCGAGGACGAGGCCGACATCAAAGCCGGCAAGATTTCCATTTCATCCCCCATTGCCCGCGCTCTGGTGGGCAAAAGCGAAGGCGATGTCGTGGCGATTCGTGTCCCGTCGGGCACCGTGGAATACGAAATCGAAGAAGTGGAATACGTCTGATCAGGCGCAAGCCCACAAAAAAGCCGGCTTGGGGTGACCCAGCCGGCTTTTTTTACGCCTGTATCGCGCCTGCGATCAGTTCTTGTAGCGTTGCAGATTGGACAGTTTCGGGTTCGGTTTCTTGGCTCGACGGAGGATAACCGCAATCTTGCCAATGGACTGTACCAGCTGCGCGCCGGCCGACTCGCACAGGGCGTTTACCGCTTCTTGGCGGGCTTCGCGATCGGGATTGGCGATCTTGATCTTGATCAGCTCGTGGTCGTTGAGTGCGCGCTCAAGTTCTTCCTGTAGACCTTCGGACAGGCCTTTGTCACCAACAATGATGACCGGCTTCAAATTGTGGGCAATGGCCCGGTATTCCCGGCGCTGTTCCGGTGAAAGGCTCATGATGTAATCTCTTTATCGGTGCAATTAACAAAAGGTCAGCGAGTTGACGCTGGCAAATTCGTACAATGGTCCGATTGTAACAGATCACTGTTTGGTAAAAATGGCTGTAAACACTTACGGTGCGCGGGTTGAGTCTCGAATCGCCGGCGAAGCACGGAAATGGCAGGAGTTTGGCGGGCTGGCAGGTTGATTGCAGGTCGGCCCGTTGTAATTTCAGAATCTGCGCCCACTATTTGATTATGGCCAAAAGTTATAGGGTCCAGGCGGCACAAACACTGGATTCCGGCGCGCCGGTCTGTGGCCGATACGGATGGGCCGTTTCTGGTGGACGGGCGTACAATTGGTGTAAGGTGTCAGAAAAGAGCGGTGCCTGCGGGGCAGCCCTTCAATTCACAGGTGATGATCCTTGAACGATATGGCAAAAAATCTGGTTCTCTGGCTAATCATAGCCGCAGTACTGCTGATGGTGTTTCAGAACTTCTCTCCCACCACCAGCGGACAACAAGTCAATTATTCGCAGTTTGTTGAGATGGTCCAGCAGGGCCAAGTCAACAAAGTGACGATCGATGGCCTGGAAATTCAGGGTACCCGTGGTGACGGCTCCCAGTTCCAGACAATCCGGCCCCAGGTCTCCGACAACAAGTTGATGGATGATCTGCTGGCCAACAACGTCGAGGTTATCGGCAAGGAGCCAGAGCGCCAGAGCCTGTGGACGCAGTTGCTGGTGGCGGCTTTCCCGATTCTGATCATCATTGCGTTGTTTGTGTTCTTCATGCGCCAGATGCAGGGCGGCGGTGGCGGTAAAGGCCCCATGTCGTTCGGCAAGAGCAAGGCGCGTCTGATGAGTGAAGATCAGATCAAGACCACGTTTGCCGACGTAGCCGGTGTCGATGAAGCCAAAGAAGACGTGAAAGAGCTGGTGGATTTCCTGCGGGATCCCAGCAAGTTCCAGCGTCTGGGCGGCAGCATTCCGAAAGGCGTGCTGATGGTCGGTCAGCCAGGTACCGGTAAAACCCTGCTGGCGAAAGCTATCGCGGGTGAGGCGAAGGTGCCGTTCTTCTCCATTTCCGGTTCTGATTTCGTGGAAATGTTCGTGGGTGTTGGTGCCTCCCGGGTTCGTGACATGTTCGAGCAGGCCAAGAAACAGAGCCCGTGCATCATCTTTATCGACGAGATTGATGCCGTCGGTCGCCATCGTGGCGCTGGCATGGGTGGTGGTCACGATGAGCGTGAGCAGACCCTGAACCAGTTGCTGGTTGAGATGGACGGCTTCGAGGGTAACGAAGGCGTTATCGTAATCGCCGCGACTAACCGTCCGGATGTTCTGGACCCGGCGCTGCTGCGTCCCGGACGCTTTGACCGCCAGGTCGTGGTTGGTTTGCCAGACATTATTGGTCGTGAGCAGATTCTGAAAGTGCACATGAAGAAAGTGCCTTTGGGGGATGGCGTTGAGCCGGCCCTGATTGCTCGCGGTACACCCGGATTCTCCGGTGCCGATCTGGCCAACCTGGTCAACGAGGCGGCGCTGTTTGCGGCTCGTCGTAACCAGCGCCTGGTATCGATGGAAGAGTTCGAGCTCGCCAAAGACAAGATCATGATGGGCGCCGAGCGCAAGTCCATGGTCATGAGCGAGAAAGAAAAGCGGAACACCGCCTACCACGAATCAGGCCACGCCATTGTTGGTCGTCTGGTGCCAGAGCATGATCCTGTCTACAAGGTCAGCATCATTCCTCGTGGTCGGGCCTTGGGTGTCACCATGTTCCTGCCCGAGGAAGACAAGTACAGCCACAGCAAGCGCTTCCTGATCAGCTCCATTTGTAGCCTGTTCGGTGGCCGGATTGCAGAGGAGCTGACCCTTGGCTTCGACGGCGTTACTACCGGTGCGTCCAATGACATCGAACGGGCGACCAGTCTGGCTCGTAACATGGTCACCCGTTGGGGGCTGTCCGAGAAGCTGGGCCCGCTGCAGTACGATACTGACAGTGAAGAGCCGTTCCTTGGCCGTTCCGCCGGGCAGGCACAGACCGTGTACTCGCCGGAAACCGCTCAGCGGATTGACGAAGAAGTTCGCAACATTATCGACGAGTGCTATGAAAAGGCCCGTCAGTTGCTGATTGACAATCGTGACAAGCTGGACCTGATGGCCGACGCGTTGATGAAGTACGAAACCATCGACCGCTTCCAGATCGACGACATCATGGAAGGTCGTGAGCCTCGCCCGCCCAAGGGCTGGGGGGACAGTGGCCCTACTGGTGGTGTGACGTCTGAGGAGCCGGCGCCTGAGTCCAAGGGCTCTGACGATGGTCGGCAGCCTGATGTTGGCCGGCCCGCCGGCGAGCACTGACGCCGCTCGCACGACCTTAAGTAAGACCCACGCGCCGCCCGGATTCCGGGCGGCGTTTGTTTTTGCAGACCCTCGACAGGATTTGTTATGGACATGAACTTCGCTGGCCGCAGGCTGGATATGGCTCGGTGCCACGTGATGGGTGTTCTTAATGTCACGCCTGATTCCTTTTCTGACGGCGGACAGTTCAATCGCCCCGAGGTTGCCATTGCCCGGGCTCGGCAAATGGCCGCAGACGGGGCCATGTTTATTGACGTAGGCGGTGAATCAACGCGCCCGGGCGCAACGCCGGTGTCAGTTCAGGAAGAGCTGGACCGGGTGTGTCCGGTGGTTGAAGCCATTGCCAAAGAGCTTGATGTGGTGGTTTCAGTGGATACCAGTGCCCCTGAGGTGATGGCAGAAACTGCCGCCCTTGGTGCCGGGCTCATTAACGATGTTCGCGGCTTGCAGCGCGAAGGAGCGCCTGAAGCGGTAGCCAAGGCGGATATTCCCGCCTGTATCATGCATATTCAGGGTGAGCCGGAAACCATGCAGGCGCGCCCGGAATACCGGAATGTCTGCCGCGAGGTCAGTTCCTTTCTGACCGAGCGCATGCGGGTGGCGGAGTCGGCCGGGATGCGGCCGGAGAATATTATCCTGGATCCCGGCTTCGGTTTTGGTAAAACCCTGGAGCACAATCTTCAGCTGCTGGCCGCCATGGAGCAGCTGCATGTGCTGGGCCACCCGCTGTTGGTGGGTATGTCGCGCAAGTCCATGTTGGGGGCGATCACCGGGCGTGAGGTAAATGAACGGTTGCCCGCCAGCCTTGCGGCCGCGACAATAGCCGCCATGAAAGGAGCCAGCATCGTTCGGGTGCATGATGTCCGTGAAACAGTGGATGCCGTTAAGGTAGTAACGGCAATGAAGGAGACGCGCTAATGTCCGACAGAAAATACTTTGGTACCGATGGCATCCGAGGCCGGGTCGGCGAGTCCCCGATCACGCCCGAGTTCATGTTGCGCCTGGGTTGGGCTGCAGGTCAGGCGTTCAAGCGCGACGGCCAGCGCAACAGTGTGCTGATTGGTAAGGATACCCGCCTTTCCGGTTACATGTTTGAATCCGCTCTGGAGGCAGGCCTCGCCGCCGCCGGTGTGGACGTGAAACTACTGGGCCCCATGCCAACGCCCGCCATTGCCTATCTGACCCGTACCTTTCGTGCGTCTGCCGGTATTGTGATCAGCGCCTCCCATAACCCGCATCACGACAACGGTATCAAGTTCTTTTCGGCGGCCGGTACCAAGCTTGACGATGCCCTGGAAGCCGAGATTGAGCGTTGGCTCGATCAGCCGCTGGAGGTGTGTGCTTCCGGGGAATTGGGTAAAGCATCCCGGGTAGACGATGCGCCCGGTCGTTATGTTGAATTCTGCAAGAGTACGGTGCCGAACGAATTCAGTCTCGATGGCATGAAAATCGTCCTCGATTGCGCCCATGGCGCCACCTATCACGTTGCCCCCAAGGTCTTCCGTGAGCTCGGTGCGAATGTTTCGGTCATCGGTGGTGAGCCGGATGGGCTGAACATCAACCTGAATGTTGGTTCTACCGAGCTGGGCGCGTTGAAGCAGGCCGTGGTCAGTCGCGGCGCCGATCTGGGTATTGCCTTCGATGGTGACGGCGACCGGGTGTTGATGGTGGATCGCGACGGTTCCGAGGTCGACGGTGATGAGTTGTTGTACGTGATTGCTTGTCAGCGCTTTGCCGAGGGCCGGCTTAAGGGTGGCGTGGTTGGGACCCTGATGACTAACCTGGGTGTCGAACTTGCACTGCGGGAGCAGGGTATTGAGTTCGAGCGCGCCAACGTGGGCGATCGCTATGTCATGGAGCGCCTGATCGCGAATAATTGGGTGCTCGGGGGCGAAGGCTCCGGTCACATGGTGATTCGCGATTGCACCAGCACCGGTGATGGTATTGTCTCTGCATTGCAGGTCTTGCTGGCGGTCTACAAGTCGGGCAAGCCTCTGGCTGAGCTGCGCCGCACCATGAGCAAGTTGCCGCAGACCATGGTGAATGTCCGTGTGGCCGAGCGCTTTGATCCTCATAGCCGCGAAGATATTGCCAGCGCCGTGCGTAAGGCTGAGGCCGAGTTGGGTGAGGCTGGTCGCGTGCTATTGCGGGCGTCCGGAACCGAGCCGCTGATTCGGGTAATGACCGAGGGCCAAGATGCCGAGACGATTGATCGTATCGCCAATGAGCTCGCCGTAGTGGTCGAGAATTCCTCCGCTTAATTTCGTATTTTCAGGCGGTTGTCTGTCGGGAGGGACTGCTGTATAGTTCGCCCTCCCTCACGTTTGGGAACTGTTATGCGCCGCAAGATTGTAGCCGGAAACTGGAAAATGAACGGGTCGAAAGACCTGGTGCAGCAGCTCGTTGGCTCTGTCCGGTCCGAGGCTGAGTCGCTTGATAATGGTGTGGAGGTTGTTATTATCCCTCCTGCAATTTATGTCAGCGACGTTGTGGCGCAGTCAGGCGGTCGCCTGATGGTTGGCGTGCAGAACGTAGGGCAGTGGTCTTCAGGTGCTTACACCGGCGAGATCGCCGCGGGCATGGCCAAAGATCAGGGCTGTTCTTATGCACTGGTTGGGCACTCTGAGCGTCGGCAGCTGTTTGGCGAGACCGATGATGAGGTTGCCGCCAAGGTTGAGAGCCTGGTCGCCAGTGGTTTGGTCGCCGTTGTATGTGTTGGCGAGACCCTGGAGCAGCGCGAAGCTGGCCGTGCAGAAGCGGTTGTGGCGTCGCAGGTTAAGGCAGCTCTGGCTAATGTGGCCGCAGATCAGTGGGGCCGAATTGTAGTGGCCTACGAGCCGGTCTGGGCCATTGGTACCGGGAAAACCGCTACCGCGGAAGATGCTCAAGCCATGCACGCGTCGATCCGACAAGTGCTGACTGAGATGAATGCGCCGGCCGAAAGCATTTCACTGCTTTACGGCGGCAGCGTAAAAGCGGATAATGCAGCCGCTCTTTTTGCCGAGCCGGATATAGACGGCGGTTTGATCGGCGGGGCGTCACTGAAAGCAGACGATTTTGTGAGTATTTGCCAGGCAATGCCGGCGAGTACCAACAGTTAAAGGTTCGCGAGAGTCGATATGGATTGGATGGAAACACTGGTAGTCGTAGTGCACGTGGTTATCGCCGTGGCACTGGTGGGTCTTGTGCTGATCCAGCAGGGCAAGGGTGCAGACGCTGGTGCAGCGTTTGGTGGCGGTGCCTCGCAGACGGTGTTTGGTAGTCAGGGTAGCGGAAGCTTTCTGACACGCCTCACTACGATTCTTGCAATCGTGTTTTTTGTAACGAGTTTTTCGCTGGCGGTATTCGCCAAGCAGCGTGCGGAAGTGGCCGGTGAGGCAGGTATTCCTATGGTTCAGGAATCCAGCCATTCAGCCCCGATGGAGCAGGCGTCTGAGGCAGATGCAGCGCAGTCCAGCGAAACCGAGAGCGGGGAGTCTGATCTCCCCGAGCTCGAGTAAGAGTGTTGCCCGGGTGGTGGAACTGGTAGACACGCTATCTTGAGGGGGTAGTGGCGAAAGCCGTGCCGGTTCGAGTCCGGCCCCGGGCACCATATTGAAGAAAAACGGCTTGGATTTTCCAGGCCGTTTTTTTTGGTCAGTCCTTGACCAGTCCGTCTGGCGTCTCTATACTCCGGCGGTTATTGGAGCCGGTGCGTGTGAGCGTATCGGTTTCTGGCAGGCCAGGTGTCTGTCAGCAGGAAGCGGTTCACCGGTTTGCTTCCTGCGAGTTCTTGCAACAAAGAGCCCCATTTTTAGGGGCTTTTTGATTAAGGGGCCTGGCGCATCAGGCCCTGGTGCGTAAAAAGGGCTGATTAACAGCCCTTTTTTTGTTTTTGGGGCCGGTAAATTTGAAAACGGAGACGGCATAACTTGTCAGCCAAGCTTAAGCAACTGGAAGACATTCTTCGGCCGGTGGTCGAAGGCCTGGGGTTTGAATACTGGGGTATTGAATATCGGTCCCAGGGTCACCATTCGAAGCTGCGGGTGTTTATCGAAGATGTTGAAAACGGCATCTCGATTGAAGACTGCGAGAAGGTCAGTCGGCAGATCAGCGGCGTGATGGATGTGGAAGACCCCATCCAATCCGAATATACCCTGGAGGTGTCTTCCCCGGGTATGGATCGGCCGCTGTTTCGCCTGGAACATTACGAAGCCTTTGCTGGCCAGCAGGTCCAGATCCGTTTGCGCATGGCCTTTGAGGGGCGGCGCAAGTTCAACGGTCTGATCAAGGGCGTAGAGGGCGACGATGTGGTTGTGATCGTTGATGATCACGAGTATCTGCTGCCGTTCGATAGCATCGAGCGGGCGCACATCGTCCCGGTATTTGAATGAATACATCTGAACGCACGTCAGTGGACGCACAGTTTAATTTGAGGGCAGGGCAATCGAATGAGTAAAGAGATCTTGCTGGTGGTTGAGTCCGTCTCGAACGAGAAGGGAGTCGAGAAGGATGTGATTTTTGAGGCGATCGAGCTGGCACTCGCCACTGCCGCCAAAAAGCGGTATGAAGACGAGGAAGCCGATATCCGGGTGTCCATTGATCGTCGCACCGGAGAATACGAAACCTTCCGCCGTTGGCTGGTTGTTGATAACGACGCCGTTCCGGCGCTGGGCACCGAGCTCACGTTCCAGGAAGCGGAAGAGATTTCCAGCGAGCTGCAGCCCGGAGACATTCACGAAGAGAAAATCGAATCGGTGGCCTTTGGCCGCATTGGCGCCCAGGCGGCCAAGCAGATCATTTTCCAGAAAGTACGTGAAGCAGAGCGCACCAAGATTGTTGATAGCTACCGCGATCGCGTCGGTGAGCTGGTGTCCGGTACGGTCAAGAAAGTAACCCGTGACAACGTTATCGTTGATCTGGGTGCAAACGCCGAAGCCCTGCTGCCGCGCGAAAACCTGATCCCCCGGGAAACTTTCCGGATGGGTGATCGTGTTCGTTCGCTGCTGCTGGAAATCCGCACCGATCACCGCGGCCCTCAGCTTATCCTGAGCCGGACCGCTCCGCAGATGCTGATCGAACTGTTCCGCATTGAGGTGCCTGAAATCGCCGAGGAGCTGATCGAGATTCGTGGCGCTGCCCGTGATCCCGGTTCACGCGCCAAGATTGCGGTTAAGACCAATGATCGCCGGATCGATCCGGTGGGTGCCTGTGTCGGTATGCGCGGCTCGCGTGTGCAGGCGGTATCCAACGAGTTGGGCGGTGAGCGCGTTGATATCGTGCTGTGGGACGACAACCCGGCCCAGTTGGTGATCAATGCCATGGCACCGGCCGAAGTCGCCTCCATTGTGATGGACGAAGACCGTCACACCATGGACGTTGCGGTTGCTGAAGATAACTTGGCCCAGGCCATCGGCCGTAACGGGCAGAATGTCCGCCTGGCGACCGAGCTGACCGGTTGGACCCTGAACGTAATGACCGAAGAAGAAGCCGGTGAGCGTCAGGAACAGGAGTACAATCGACTGGTGGATCATTTCACCGCCAATCTTGATGTCGACGATGAGTTTGCAGGCTTCCTGATTGAGGAAGGCTTCACATCGCTTGAAGAAGTGGCCTATGTGCCGATGGAAGAAATGCTGGCCATCGAAGGCCTTGATGAAGACACGGTGACCGAACTTCGCCGCCGGGCCAAGGACGTCCTGTTGAACCAGGCGCTGGCCAGCGAAGAAGCACTCGAGGGTTCGGAGCCGGCAGAAGATCTTCTGGGAATGGACGGCATGGACCGTGGCCTGGCCTTTAAGTTGGCCGGCATGGGTGTGCGCACCATGGAAGATCTCGCTGAGCAGTCCGTCGTGGATCTGCTTGATATTGAAGGAATGGATGAAGAGCGTGCCGGTCAACTTATCATGACTGCACGTGCCCCCTGGTTTGAAGACCAGGCCTAATTCGGGAGGAGGACCAGTATGGCTGAAGTAACGGTAAAACAACTGGCCGAAGACGTAGGCGCTCCCGTGGATCGTTTGCTGAAGCAGATCGTTGAAGCGGGCCTGAAAGCCCGTTCTGAGAACGATTCTGTGTCCAGCGATGAGAAGCAGCAGTTGCTGGCCTATTTGAGAAAGACTCACGGTGAAGCGGATTCTGAACCCCGCAAGATCACCCTGAAGCGCAAAACCACGACCACGCTGAAGGCAGGTAAAGCCAAGACGGTGAACGTGGAAGTTCGCAAGCGCCGCACCTACATCAAGCGTGCGGAAACTCAGCCGGACGCGGAAGTACCAAAGGCTGAGGGCGTTGAGGAAGAAGTTAAACAGGCAGCGCCGGCGGCCGAGGAAGCTCCGAAGGTAGCGGCTGAGGCGGCACCGAAGGTCGAGGCGGAAGCGCCTGCGGAACCTAAGGCGGAGCCAGCTCCGGAACAGCCGGTTGCCGAAGACAAGGCCAAGAAGGTCGAGGAGCCGGCACCGGTTCCTGCGCCGGAAGACATTCCGATTCCTCCGCCGGAAGGCGAAGGAAAAGACCGCAAGCCGAAGAAAAAGAAAGCTCGCGAGCGCGGTGATGAAGTTGAAGAAGGCAAGCCGAAGAAGAAATCGGCGGGCCATCGTGGTCCACGCAGCCGCCCGGTGGATGAGCCTCTGGTGATTTCCGAGGACGAAGAAGATACCACCCTGCGCAAGCCGCTGCGTGCGAAAAAGAAACCCAAAGAGAAGCGTCATGCTTTCGAGAGGCCGACCAAACCAATGGTCAGAGAAGTAGAGATTCCCGAAACGATTTCCGTGGGTGACCTTGCCCAGCGCATGGCCGTTAAGTCGGCCGATGTGATCAAGACACTGATGGGCATGGGCGTAATGGCCACCATCAACCAGGCACTGGACCAGGAAACTGCAGTGCTGGTAACTGAAGAACTGGGCCACAAGGCCAAAACCGTCAGCGACGACGCCTTTGAGGAAGAAGTTCTGAGCGAATTCTCCTTTGAGGGCGGCGAGAAGACCAAACGTGCACCTGTGGTGAGCGTGATGGGTCACGTTGACCATGGTAAGACGTCACTGTTGGACTACATCCGTCGCACCAAGGTTGCCTCCGGCGAGTCCGGTGGTATTACCCAGCACATTGGTGCTTACCACGTTGAGACCGATCACGGCATGGTCTCCTTCCTGGATACCCCGGGCCACGCCGCGTTTACCGCGATGCGCGCTCGTGGTGCCCAGTGCACCGACATCGTTATCCTGGTAGTTGCGTCTGACGACGGCGTTATGCCGCAGACCAAGGAAGCGGTTCAGCATGCCCGTTCCGCCGGTGTTCCTCTTGTCGTTGCCATCAACAAGATGGACAAGGAAGGCGCCGATCCAGATCGGATCAAGAGCGAGCTGGCAGCTCTGGAAGTCGTTCCTGAAGATTGGGGCGGTGACGTCCAGTTTGTGCCTGTTTCCGCCCACACGGGTGAAGGCATTGAAGCGCTGCTGGAAGCTGTCCTGCTGCAGTCCGAGATCCTCGAACTGGAAGCTTCAACCGATGCGCCTGCCAAGGGCGTAGTGGTTGAATCCAGCCTCGAGCGCGGACGTGGTTCCGTGGCAACGGTTCTGGTTCAGAACGGTACCCTGCGTCAAGGCGACATGGTTGTTGCTGGTTCTTACTTCGGTAAGGTCCGCGCCATGACTGACGAAGCGGGCAAGCAGGCTAAAGAAGCCGGTCCGTCGATTCCGGTCGAGATCCTGGGTCTGAACGGTACGCCGGATGCCGGCGATGAGTTCTTTGCCGTAGCCGATGAGAAGAAGGCCAAAGAATTGGCCGAATTCCGTCAGTCACGTGAGCGTGAGCAGCGTCTTCAGCGTCAGCAGGCTGCCAAACTTGAGAACCTGTTTGAGAACATGGGCAAGGACGAGGTCAAAACCCTCAACGTTGTGCTCAAGACCGATGTTCGTGGTTCCCTGGAAGCCATCACCAAGGCGCTTCAGGACCTGGGTAACGATGAAGTGCAGGTGAAGATTGTGTCCTCTGGCGTCGGCGGCATTGCTGAAACCGACATCAGTCTGGCCATGGCGACCAACGCGGTTATCTTCGGCTTCAACGTTCGTGCGGATACCGCGTCCAAGCGTCTGGTTGAACAGGAAGGCCTGGATCTGCGCTACTACAGCATC
The DNA here is from genome assembly GCF_016820575.1 of Marinobacter sediminum. Lineage (GTDB taxonomy): Bacteria > Pseudomonadota > Gammaproteobacteria > Pseudomonadales > Oleiphilaceae > Marinobacter > Marinobacter sediminum. Next base: position 1,200,237 of record NZ_JAEMQH010000001.1, read on the forward strand.
ATCTATAACCTGATCGATGACGTGAAAGCAGCCCTGACCGGCATGTTGGCACCGGAATTCCGCGAAGACATCGTTGGTATTGCCGATGTGCGCGACGTGTTCCGTTCACCCAAGTTTGGCCAGGTGGCTGGTTGCATGGTTACCGAAGGCAACGTGTACCGGAACAAGCCGATCCGCGTTCTGCGGGACAACGTTGTTATCTTTGAAGGCGAGCTGGAATCCCTGCGTCGCTTCAAGGACGACGTGCCTGAGGTTCGTAACGGCATGGAATGTGGTATCGGTGTTAAGGGCTACGACGTGAAGGTCGGTGACCAGATCGAAGTGTTCGACCGTGTACGGGTTGAGCGTAAGCTCGAATCCACGGGGGCCTAATGCCTAGAGAGTTCAGTCGTATTGATCGCATCGGCGATCAGATGCAGCGTGAACTGGCGCAGCTGATCCAGCGGGAGGTCAAAGACCCGCGGATCGGCCTGGTCACGGTTAACGCCGTCAAGGTGAGCCGTGATCTGGGTTACGCCGACGTTTACGTATCTTTGCTGTCCACGGAGGAGCTCGATCAGGAGTCCCCCGAAGTGAAAGAGTCGCTTGCAGTGCTGACCAAGGCCTCCGGGTTCTTGCGCAGTCAGGTCGGGCGCGCCATGAAGCTGCGGGTGATACCCCAGCTTCGCTTCCACTTCGATACCCTCCAGGGCTACAGCCGCAAAATGGACAGTCTCATCAAAGAGGCCGTGGGCGAAAAGCCAGCTGTCAGCCGTGATGACGACGACAGTCAGGAAGAGCCGGAGCAAAACGTTTGAGCCGCAGACGCAAAGGTCGTGACGTAAACGGAATTCTGGTGATTGATAAGCCTCAGGGTGTCACCTCCAATGGCATCCTTCAGCAGGTGAAACGCCTGTATGGTGCGGCTAAGGCCGGCCATACCGGCGCACTGGATCCCTTGGCCACGGGCGTGTTGCCCTTATGCTTTGGTGAAGCCACCAAGTTCTCCCAGATGATGCTGGACAGTGACAAGGCCTACATCGCCACTGCCAAGCTGGGCATCCGGACGGAAACCGGAGACAGCGAAGGTGCCGTGGTCGAAGAGAAGCCAGTACCGTCAGAACTGTCGGCGACATACCTGGAGTCGGTGTTTGACGACTTCCGGGGTGACATTCAGCAAGTTCCCTCCATGTATTCCGCGCTCAAGCACAAGGGGCGTCCTCTTTACGAATACGCCCGCGAAGGCATTGAGATTGAGCGTCCCTCCAGGCCGGTCACTATCTATGAGCTGACTTTGCTGGACGTGCGTGAGGACGAGCTCGATATCGCCGTTAGTTGCACCAAGGGTACGTACATTCGCTCACTCGTTGAAGACATCGGTGAGGCTCTTGGCTGTGGTGCCCATGTGTCGGCATTGCGTCGCACCATGGCTTCCGGATTTACCCTGGCGGATGCTCAGGAAGTCCCGGAAATGGAGGCCATGCGCGAGCGTGACGAAAGTCTGGACGGCCTGCTGGTAGCGCCGGATGCCGCGCTGTCGATGTTCCCCGAAGTGAAGTTGTCGGGGCCGTCGCTGGTGTCGATATTGAATGGACAACCGGTTAGAATAACCGGTCAATCTGTCGAAGGATTCGTGCGCGTTTATGGCAACGAAGGCTTCGTAGGATTGGCAGAAGCAACACCGGAAGGTGAGGGGATCACGTTGGTCCCGCGCCGTTTGGTGAAGACCAGCGACCAACGCTAAGCGTGGCGCTGATTAGCCGGGCTGTAGAGATGCGCGGTTCGGCCGTATTCGAGAGCATCGCAAACAAAGAGGTGTAAAATGGCACTTTCTGCCAGTGAGAAGTCACAGATCGTTAAGGATTTTCAGCAAGGTGAAGGCGATACCGGTTCTCCTGAAGTTCAGGTTGCACTGCTGAGCGCCAACATCAACAAGCTGCAGGATCACTTCAAGACCAACAAGCAGGATCACCATTCCCGCCGTGGTCTGATCCGGATGGTAAACCAGCGTCGTAAGCTGCTGGACTACCTGAAGCGCAAGAACGCTGACCGTTACCTGGAGCTGATCCAGCGCCTTGGTCTGCGTCGCTAATCCGGTCTTTTCGACCTGAAGGCTGCTCCGGCTTCGGCCAGAGCACGCCGGCAGCCGGTAGAACCTTACGAGGTTCTGCCGGTTGTGCTTTTCTCACCAAGTAAGACTGCAGTGGCTGTGTCAGTGAGTTCGACGGATACCCTGTCGTAATGGAAAGCCGAAATCGATAGCAGGTTGTTGAAAAGCCCGGGTGGGTCTACTTGAACACCCCTCGCTCTCCGGGGTTTTGCAACAGCCTGTTAGCTTTCAGACGGGTTGGCTTTCGGACCATGTGACTGACACCTGCAGACCAACGACCGCACGCATGGGCGTGTTGGTTGAATCTAGCTGAAATAGAGTGATCAGGAGTTTTTTGTGGATCTGAAACCTGTAAAGAAAACGTTTGAGCTGGGCGGCAAGACCGTCACTCTCGAAACCGGTCGTATTGCCCGTCAGGCTACCGGTTCAGTTCTGGTAACTATCGATGACGTATCCGTACTGGGTACCGTGGTAGGCGCCAAGGAACCGAAGCCGGGCCAGGGCTTTTTCCCGCTGACCGTTAACTACACTGAAAAAACCTACGCCGTTGGCAAGATCCCAGGTGGTTTCTTCAAGCGTGAAGGTCGTCCTTCCGAGAAGGAAACCCTGACCTCTCGCCTGATCGACCGTCCGATTCGTCCGCTGTTCCCGAATGGCTACATGAACGAAGTCCAGGTTGTGCTGACCGTTATGTCCGCCAACAAGACTCAGGATCCGGACATTGCCGCGATGCTGGCTGCTTCTGCGGCACTGTCGATTTCCGGTATTCCGTTCGACGGTCCGATCGGTGCATCCCGCGTTGCCTTCACCAATGAGCGTGGTTACTTCCTGAACCCGACGTTCGAAGAGCTCGAAACCTCGCTGCTCGATATGGTCGTTGCCGGTACTGAAGACGCAGTCCTGATGGTTGAATCCGAGGCCAAAGGCCTGACCGAAGACCAGATGCTGGGTGGTGTTCTGTTCGCTCACCAGGAAATGCAGGTTGCTGTTAGTGCGATCAAGGAATTCGCAGCCGAGATTGGCAAGCCGCGTTGGGAGTGGACTCCGGAAGTTGAGAACACCGAGCTGCTGAACGCCATCAAGGGTGAATTCGCTGGCGCCATCGAAGAAGCGTACAGCATCCGTGACAAGATGGAGCGTTATGCTCGTCTGAGCGAGATCAAGACCGCTGCTGTTGAGAAGTTTGCCGGCGAAGAGGAAGGCCAGCCTTCCGGTGATGAGGTCAAGAAGTACTTCGGCAAGATCGAGAAGTCGGTTGTGCGCCAGCAGGTAATTGATGGCAAGCCGCGTATCGATGGCCGTGACAACAAGACCGTTCGTCCGATCGAAATTGAAGTAGGCGTGCTGCCTAGCACCCACGGTTCGGCTCTGTTCACCCGTGGTGAAACTCAGGCCATCGTAACGACTACTCTGGGCACCGCTCGTGACATGCAGATCATCGATGCCCTGCACGGTGAGCGTAAGGACCCGTTCCTGTTCCACTACAACTTCCCTCCGTACTCGGTAGGCGAAGCTGGTCGTATGGGCAGCCCGGGCCGTCGTGAAATCGGTCACGGTCGTCTGGCGAAGCGCGGTATCTCCGCGGTTATGCCGACCATCGAAGAGTTCCCGTACACCATCCGTGCGGTTTCCGAGATCACTGAATCCAACGGCTCCAGCTCTATGGCGTCAGTATGTGGTTCCAGTCTGGCCCTGATGGATGCGGGTGTTCCGCTGAAGGCGCCGGTTGCTGGTATCGCCATGGGTCTGGTCAAGGAAGGCGACAAGTTTGCAGTCCTGACCGATATTCTGGGTGACGAAGACCACCTGGGCGACATGGACTTCAAGGTTGCTGGTACCAAAGACGGTGTTACTGCCCTGCAGATGGACATCAAGATCAACGGTATCACCGACGAGATCATGGAGCTGGCTCTGGAGCAGGCACAAGAAGCGCGTCTGCACATCCTGGGCGAGATGAACAAGGTAATCGCCGAGTCCCGTTCGGAGCTGTCCGCACGTGCACCGAGCATTACTACCGTTAAGATCAACCCGGACAAGATCCGTGACGTTATCGGTAAGGGCGGTGCAACCATCCGTTCTATCTGTGACGAAACCGGTGCGTCTATCGATCTGGACGACGACGGCAACGTGAAGATCTACGCCGATAACCAGGAAGCTGCCCAGGCGGCGGTTAACCGGGTCAAGGAGATCACCGCGGAAATCGAAGTTGGCGCGATCTACAAGGGGCGTGTTGAGCGCATCGTTGATTTCGGTGCCTTCGTTAACCTCCTGCCTGGCAAGGATGGTCTGGTGCACATTTCCCAGATCTCCGAGCGCCGTATCGAGAACGTGACTGACGAGCTGAGCGAAGGTCAGGAAGTTCTGGTTAAGGTTCTTGATGTAGACAACCGTGGTCGCGTTAAGCTGTCCATGAAGGAAGTTCAGGAAGGCGAGCAGCCGACTGACTTCTCTGCCTGATAGCTAGCCGCTAGAAGGTTCCGAAAAACCCGCCTTTCCTTTGGATTGGCGGGTTTTTCTTTTTCTGGCTGTTTGTTTTTGGTGGAGGCAACTGCTGAGAGGCATTTTTCAAAACACGCTACGAACACATCCATGTGCGCTTGTTTCGGGCCGTCCTTGGCCCTCAACAGTTTTGAAAAATGCCTCTCACCAGTTGCTCGTACTTATTTAGTGGCTTCGGCGAGGAAATTCAGTAGGGATTTTTTGTAAGCCGGGATCACGAACGTAGATGCGTGTGGCGTGTCTGTCTGTAGAAACTCTTTGGGCTCTTCTGCAGCCCTGTAGAGATCTCTGCCGTGATGGAAGGGGATGATTCCATCGCGGACACTATGGATGACCATGACCGGCACAGGGCTGATATCGTCGATGCGGTCGATGCCTTCGTATTCGGCCGGGATGGTCCAGCTTAGGGGGATCTGAAGCAGCCAGGTCAGCCAGACGCTGCCCAGTTTTTCCCGGGCAATGCCGCGAAAACCCGAGAACGTGCCGTCCAGTATCACGCCGTCGAGCCCTGGCTCTTCGCCGCGCTCAACCCATTCGCCGGCCAGGGGTATGCCTAGCGCCCCACCCAGGCTTTGTCCCAACAGGAACACCGGCCCGTCCCTAACCTCCGGTTGAGACCCAAGCCAGCGCATGCCGGTTTCTACATCGTGCAGGGCACCCTCGATGTCCGGCGCGCCGGTAGATCGGCCGTAGCCGCGGTAATCCAGGGTAAAGATGTTGTAGCCTTCAGCCGGCAGCCAGGCCACGTTGAAGATGTGGCTGCTTATGTTCTGGGCGTTGCCATGTAGGAAATACACAGTGCCTTTGGCCGTCCCAGGGTCTTTGGCAGGCAGCCACCAGCCGTGCAGAGTTTCGCCGTCCGCCGTTTCAAGGTAAACATCTTCGTACTCAAGGTTGAGGCTGTCGGGGGTAACGTAGGTGACCCTGTCTGGGAAGAAAAACACGCCACTGCAGCCCGCTTGCAACGCCGCCAGAGGCAGCAGCATCAGGAGCCGTAACTTTGTCCAGAGTGACGTCAGAAGTAGGCGTGGAGTCCGGTTTGCCATGTGCTCTGATACCTGTCGTAGTGGTCTTCCCGGGTGAATTCGGCGAACAGGCTGAAGGCGCGGCCCAAATGCCAGTTACCTTTTATATATACCTCATCCTGCCGGTGCTGGCTGCTGACGATCCAGGCTTTGGTCTTGGCGCCGGCGATCAGGCTCAATCGGTTGCCCTGATGCAGCAGGCCGATGTCGGCACCGGGGGCGGCGTCGTAGCCGCGGCGCAGGTCGTCGTCGATTTCCAGATCGGCGGTGGCAATGGCAAAGGCTTGAAGGTGATTGCCAAGTAACCAGCTGCCACCGGCGCCACCTTCCAGGTAGGGCGTCAGAACCCGCTTACTGCCATTATCGCTGCGACGGCCACCAAAGCCTACTTGCCAGGACAAAGGCGAGAAGAACTGGTCTCTGGGGCTCAGAGAGCGGATCTCGACGCCGATCAGCTGTTCCAGTTGCAGCTCGTCGTTGTCGGTGTAGTAACGGGCATCCAGGCGCAGGAACTGAAGCTGGGCACCGCGGCGATAACCGGCGGGTGGGTCCAGTACGTCGTGGTAGGCCGGGCGGAGGGTCAGTTCGGTGAACTCCCGGTGGGCCTGTTGGCCGGCACTAATGCTCGCGCGGAAGGTGTTATGGCCCTGATCGTCCCTGATCTCCGGTTGCGGTGGCGACTGGGGAGCCGGTGCGTCGTCGATATCGCTGCGCGCCATAAGCAGGTTGTGGGACAGGGGCGCGGCAAATTCCCGGGGCCAGCCGTCGGCTTCGCTCTGGTAGCGCACGTAGTCGTAGGTGGCATCAAGGACATGGGCTCTTTGCCGGGGCGCAAGCTGTTGGATTTCTTGGGCGTTGGGATCGACATAGCCGTTGGCGATGGCGGCTGCCAGAGTTTGCTGCTCCTCCGGCAACGATTCCAGGCTGTAGGTCACGGAAGTCGCTGCTGAAGGCCGGTAGTAGACGTCGCTGACCAGGTCTTTGTCGACCACCCAGCGTACGGTGTCAGAGGGAATAGCGTGAGTGCTTACTTCGCCCAGGAGGTTGGTGCCCGGGCGAGCCACATCAATCAGTGCCAGCAGCCGGTAGGCGCAGTTCTCGTCAAAGAAGTAGTAATCGAAGTTGTGGTCGCGGATTTCCCAAGCGTGCGCGATCAGCAGATCCACTTCCGCTTGCGTCAGGTTGAGCCGGTATTCCCATAGATCCCGGTGTTCGATATCCGAATACAGGCGTATTTTTTCGTAGTAGGGCTGCACGCTGGTGATGCCCGGATAACCGCCAAAGATCCCTTTGTAGGCAAACAGGATCTCGCTGTCGTGGGCGGCTGCGTCGGCCGCGTAGGAGATGGTGTTGGCCAGGAGGAGGTTGGTTTCGTCATCGTCCTGGGGCGGGTCCAGCCGCAGGAAAGTGTGCCCGAACATGGAGGAAGGGCTGTTCAGGTAGGATGCCGCGAACACCAGAGTTACCGTTTCGGTGTTCAGGGTCTCGGTCCATGACTCGTACGCAGGGCAGTCTACCGCCGGCAATGAGAGATTTAGCTGTCCCTTAAGCCAGGCTGTGCGGGCCGGGAATCGGCATTGGGCGTGGCTATCGCCGCTGCCGGGTTGCTGGATGGCGGATAAGGTGGCTTCCAGCTCGGCTTTGGGAGCGTGCTTGCCCTGGTCGCTGATGAAAAAAGCAGAATCGTCAGCCTGGCTGGTAAAGCCGCCGCCGAGGGTGTCCTGCTGGTAGTGCATCAGCGTCAGCCAGGCCGGATCCAGATGAAGGTCTTGAGTGGTCGGCGGAGTGTCTGCCAGGGCAGGTGCCGAGAGGGCAAGCCAGCATAGTGCTGGCCCGAGGCGAAGCGATTGGCCCATGGATGATGTAGTCGTCCGGGTTTGAGTGCGAGTGAAGCTGGATGGCGCGCCGTCCTTGGCACAAGAGCATCCCTGTACGGCGCGGTGTTATGCGGCCACGTACTTGCTCAGAGACTGGTTTTGCTCCAGCAGGGCGACAATGGCATCGACTGCTTCACCCGAGGTGGTGTCGGAGCTTGGGAAGATAGTGGCGAAGTTGTCCTGCAGTACCTTACGGAAGGTATCGCGGTCAGCTGCGTCAACGCCAAGGAGAACAGCCAGGGTATCCAGGTTCTCTCCGCTGCCGCGGGACATGTCACGGGCAACCTTGTCGATGTTGCTGTCCATGTACAGGGCCATGGATTGCACAGACTCGTTAGTCTGGCAGCCCAGGGTGCCGGTGGTCATACCGAAGGTCTGGTTACCGAAAGTGCCATTGGTAGTGGCGGCCAAAACGTGGGGGGCAATACCGGATTGTCCTTTCCAGATCATGGCGCCAACACCACAGCCAGGCTGTGCTAAAGCCATGGAAGAAGCACCCAGAAGAATTGCACCTGCGATCAGTTTTTTCATTATCCACTCCTTTATGTGGTTTTTTGCTCTCGTCGCATACCGCGTCACCCAGTGATGAGTGATATTGCAGAAACGGCCCTGACTGGTTTGTGTGGAGACAGGATGACCGTTTGACTGAGTATAGTGCATATCCTCAAGACGCCAACTGTACCTTGGATGAGTCTCTGATTTTCAGTGACATTTCCCGTCCTGACAGCACTTATCCGGGGCCCAGAAACAGAAAAACCGGCGCAAAAGGCATGCGCCGGTTTTTGATTGCCGAGGTAAAAACCTCTGGCCGCGGTCAGCCGCCCAGGTAGGCGTTCTGCACTTCCGGGTTTGCCAGCAGGTTCTTGCCGGTATCCTGCAGCCGGATCTTGCCGGTTTCCAGCACATAGCCGCGGTCCGCCAGGTTCAGTGCCTGATGGGCGTTCTGCTCAACCAGGAACACGGTAATGCCCTCGTCGCGCAAGTGGCCGATGATCTCGAAGATCTGTTTGATCACCAGTGGCGCCAGCCCCAGAGACGGCTCATCCAGGATGATCATGTTCGGCTTGCTCATCAGGGCACGGCCGATGGCCAGCATCTGCTGCTCACCGCCGGACATGGTGCCGGCGCGCTGGTGCTCGCGTTCCTTGAGCCGTGGAAACAGCTCGTAGGCGTGGTCCTGGCTTTTGCGGATTTCAGCCTTGGTGTTGAAAAAACCACCCATGTGCAGGTTTTCTTCCACCGTCAGCCCGGAGAAAATCCGTCGGCCTTCGGGAACGATGGCAATACCAGAGCGCATGATGTTTGCGGTGGGGTCGCGGGTGATATCGCGCCCGTTCAGGATAACCCGTCCGGAGCTGGCCCGCGGGTTACCGCAGACCGTCATCAGCAAGGTCGTCTTGCCGGCACCGTTGGCGCCGATCAGCGAGACGATCTCACCTTTTTTAACTTCGACGGACACCCCGTGCAGCGCTTCGATTTTGCCGTAGTGAGTATGGACATTCTCTAGTACAAGCATGGTTCTTCCTCAGGCCTCGCCCAGGTAGGCTTTGATCACGTCGTCGTTCTGGCGGATTTCCTCGGGCGTGCCACTGGCCAGGGGGCGACCCTGGTTGATCACGTTGATACGGTCGGAGATATCCATAACCAGGCTCATGTCGTGCTCAATCAGCACCACGGAAACGTCGTAGTCCTCTTTCAGGCTGACAATCAGCTGGTTGAGGTCTTTGGTTTCCGCCGGGTTGAGACCGGCTGCCGGTTCGTCGAGCATCAGCATCTTCGGCTCGGTAACCATGCAGCGAGCAATTTCCAGCCGGCGCTGCTGGCCGTAGGCCAGATTGCCGGCTTCTCGGTTGGCCAACTCGAGCAAGCCAACGCGGTCCAGCCAGTAAGCCGCGCGATCCAGCGACTTGCGCTCGCGCTCCCGATAGTTCGGGGTGCCGATCAGGCCAGCGAGCAGGTTGGTGTTCAGGTGGCGATGTTGCGCGACCAGCAGGTTCTCGACCACCGTCATCTGGCCGAACAGGCGAACATGCTGGAACGTGCGCACCATGCCCAAGCGGGAGATTTTGTAATCCGGCTTGCCCTGAACTTCCTGACCTTCAAAGAGGATCTTGCCGCCGGTGGGCTTATAGAAACCACTCATACAGTTGAATACGGTGGTCTTGCCGGCACCGTTAGGGCCGATAATAGAAACGATTTCCCGTTCTTTGACGTCCAGCGACACCTGATCCACGGCCAACAGGCCGCCAAAGCGCATGGACAGATTCTTTACTTCAAGCATCGTCCATCACTCCTGTTTTTTCAGTTCAATATGAATACGGCGCATCGGCATGAGGCCCTGAGGGCGCCAAACCATCATCAGCACCATGGCGGCACCAAAGATCAGCATGCGGTATTCAGAGAATTCACGGGCCAGCTCCGGCAGGATGGTGACCGCGATGGCGGCCAGGACCACACCAATCTGAGAGCCCATGCCGCCCAGCACCACGATGGCAAGGATGATGGCGGATTCCAGGAAGACGAACGATTCCGGGCTGATAAAGCCCTGCTTGGAGGCAAACACGGTACCGGCGAAACCGGCGAAGAAGGCGCCGATGGTAAACGCCGACAGCTTGACCGCGGTGCGGCTCAGGCCGAGGGAGCGGGCCGCGATTTCGTCTTCACGCAGTGCTTCCCAGGCGCGCCCGACAGGCATGCGCATGAAGCGACGGATGACCAGCGCGGTGAACACCGCCAGTACCAGGGCAATCAGGTACAGGAAGATGACCTTGTGCTCGCCGCTGTAGGCGATGCCAAAGGTTTCGTGGAACGAGGTGTTGCCTTCTTCCTTCACACGCCGGCCGAACTCCATGCCGAACAGGGTCGGATCGGGAATGCCGCCGATGCCGTTGGGGCCGCCCGTAAGCGTGGTCCAGTTGTTGAGCAAGATCCGGATGATCTCACCGAAACCGAGCGTCACAATCGCCAGGTAGTCTCCTCGCAATCGCAGCACCGGAAAGCCCAGCACCAGGCCAAAGGCGGCGGCCAGCAAGGCGCCGATGGGCAGGGCAACCCAGAAGGAGACACCCAGGTACTGGGACAGCAGGGCGAAGGTGTACGCACCCACGGCATAGAACGCGACGTAACCCAGGTCGAGCAGGCCGGCAAGGCCAACCACCACGTTCAGGCCAAGCGCCAGCATGATGTAGATCAGTACCAGGGTGGCCAGGTCTACCGCGCCACGGGACATGAAGAATGGCCAGAACAGCGCCAGTACAACAATGCCGGTCAGCACCCAGGATTCAATTTTGGCGCGCCGGTTTTCGGCCATCGGTTCCTTGGGTTTGCCGGCAGTCAGGCTTCTGAGGTCGCCGACCCGGCCCATGATCTGGTCGCGGAACAGCTGGAACAGGAAGACCACCACGGCGGCCAGGAGGACGCCGAGGATGGTCGTGGTGTCGGCGCCAACGATGGTGACGTTAATACCCTTAGCCTCAAGATTGAATCCGAGGATCGGGTAGGAGATGAGCAGGGTAATGAACGCGCAGAACAGTGCGTGTTTGAAGTTAAGAGCAGCCATTAGATCTTCTCAACCTCCGGTTTGCCGAGCAGGCCGGTGGGTTTGAACAGCAGAATGAGGATCAGCAGGCCAAAGGAGACCACGTCCTTGTATTCGCCACTAAGGTAGCCGGAGGTCATGCTTTCGGACACGCCGAGGATCAGCCCACCCAGCATCGCGCCAGGAATACTGCCGATACCGCCGAGTACTGCTGCGGTGAATGCCTTGAGGCCGGCAATGAAGCCGAACAGAGGATCAACCGAACCGTAATACATGCCCAGCAACAAGCCGGCAACGGCGGCCAGCGCAGCGCCGATTACGAACGTGGCGGAGATGATCCGGTTGGTGTCGATGCCCAGCAGGTTGGCCATACCCAGGTCCTGGGACACGGCGCGGCAGGCGCGGCCGGTGCGGGAGCGGGCAATGAATAGCGACAGGGCGGTCATGCAGATCAGCGTCGTGATGAAGATGGTGATTTGCATGTAGGACAGGGACATCTGGAAGGCGCCGTCTGAGCCAAAGGTGAAGCCACCGTCAATCAGGGCCGGGAAGCCGATGTTGCGCGAGCCCTGGGCCAGGTGCACGTAGTTCTGCAGGAAGATCGACATGCCGATGGCGGAGATCAGCGGAATCAGTCGATGGCGTCCGCGTACCGGTCGGTAGGCTACCCGTTCCACCGCCCAGCCCATGGAGCTGGACACGATCATGGCGCAGACCAGGGCCACGATTAGAATCAGGGGGAGCCAGACAACGCCAAGGGAGGCGAGGCCGGTAATGGCGATCAGCGCGGTGTAGGCACCGATCATATAGATTTCACCATGGGCGAAGTTGATCATGCCGATGATGCCGTAAACCATCGTGTAACCGATGGCGATCAGGGCATAGGTGCTCCCGATCGTCAGCCCATTGATGAGCTGTTGAGAAAAATAAAGGAGGTCTTGCATGATTGGAAAACTCCGAAAGCCTGCCCCCTCCGCTTCCGCACGCCGAACCCGGGATAACCGAGCCAGGAGTGGGGGAGGTTCAACAGGAGCCTAGAAAAACACCTTCTCCCGGATCGCGGTGAGAAGGTGCTCTCAAAATTACCGTTTGTTAACGATTTGGCTTAGTTTACCGGAGTTTTGCTTCCATCTGAATGCCATTCGTACACAACAAACTCGAACGATTTCATATCGCCGGCTTTGTCGTACTCAACGGTGCCGATGGGAGTCTCATAGGCGCCGCTGCGCAGGGCTGCTGCTACGTCGAACGGATCAGTGGATTCGGCTTTTGCGATGCCATCGGCAATCAGCTGAACAGCCGCGTAAGAGGTCAGTACGAACGGGCCAGACGGATCTTCACCCTTGCCTTCGAATGCCTTGACCAGTTCCTGGTTCTCAGCTTTCTGGTCGAAGCTCGGTGGCAAGGTTACCAGCAGGCCTTCGGCCGCTTCGCCAGCAATGGTGTTGATGTCTTTGTTACCAACGCCTTCAGGACCCATGAATACGGCATCCAGGTCACCCTGGCGCGCCTGGCGCAGGATCAGACCCAGTTCCGGGTGATAACCACCATAGTAAACGTAGTCCACGTCAGCTTGCTTCAGCTTGGTGACCAGGGAGGAGAAGTCCTTGTCGCCTGCGGTGATGCCTTCGAACATGGCGATTTCAACGCCCTTGTCCTTCAGGGTGTCACGCACGGCGGTGGCGATGCCTTCACCGTACTGCTGCTTGTCGTGAACAATCGCAACGCGTTCAGGGTTCAGGCTGGCGATGTAGTTGCCGGCAACCGGGCCCTGCATGCTGTCCAGACCGATGGTGCGGAATACCAGCTCATAGCCACGCTCGGTGATTTCCGGGCTGGTAGAAGCCGGGGTAACCATCAGGATACCTTCGTCTTCGTAGATGTCAGACGCAGGCTGGGTGGAGCTGGAGCACAGGTGGCCAACCACAAAGCGAACGCCGTCGTTCACCAGGTTGTTGGCAACAGTTACCGCCTGTTTGGGGTCACACACGTCGTCGTATTCCACGGCGACGAGCTTTTCGCCCATCACACCGCCATTGGCATTGATCTGCTCGATGGCCATGCGAGCGCCGGAAAACTGCATGTCGCCGTACTGGGCAACAGGGCCAGTCATCGGGCCGGCGATGCCAACCTGGATTTCGGCGGCGGCGTGGCCGGCGCCCATCAGCGCGATAGAAGTGCTAACAGCGGTTGCAAGTTTTTTTACTGACATTTTCATTAGGTCTGTCCTGTTTGGTTCAGGGTTATTCTTGTGTTCTCAGAGAGTTAAACAAACACCACAGCCTCATGCTTGTCAAGCAGATCGGGCCAGAGTTTGTTCGGGAACACAGGGCCGCAAGAACAGGCTGGGGTGAACAGCCGGTCGCTTCCAGTCGCACAGCTTGTAAGCAAGCCCTGTGCCGCTCCGAGAGTCGTCACGCGTCCGTGCTGTCGTCCTGGTCTGGGAAAACCAGTGTGCGGAAGCTTTCATGCTCGCGCAGGTGTTCAAAACTGAGGTCTACCGAGGCATCGTCGCGGTAAGCTTCTGAAATGTCTATCGCTTTTTGCAGAGTCGCGACGGCATCTTCCCAGCGGCCGATTTCGGCGTAGGCGCAGGCCAGCTGGTAATGGGCATGGCCGTTGTCCGGAGCCAACTTGAGCGCCCGTTGGCACAGGCTGATAGCCCACAGCGGTTCCTGAATTTCCAGTACCGCATCGGCCTTGTAACTGAGTGCTTCGACATCGTCAGGCCGGAGGTCGAGAATCTGGTCGTAGGCTGCGATCTTGTTCTGCTGCGACGTCTCCTGGCTTGCCTTCAACCAGAGCGAGTGCACTTCGTTGGTGCGCTCAATCTCTGCCTGGTTCTGGTGAATGATGTCGGATTTCTGCTTCAGCTGGTCCTCAATGCCCTCCAGCCGCCTTTCGTATTCCACCACCAGTTCGTTAACGCGCTTCTCGGCCAGGCTGGTTAGCTGGTTGCGCATGTCACGGATGGAGTTCCAGCCGATAACAACGAGAATAGAAGTGGCGCCGGCGATCAGATAAAAGAAGTAGGTGACCGTATCGGTGGCGTAGGACATGGTTTTGTCGGCTACCGACAGCTCCTTATCAACCACCTTTTCAATCAGCTCGGCACGGGTGTTCTGCATCTCTTTGCGCAGGGCCTTGCTTTCCTCCAGCAGGTAGAGCTCGATGAACGGCGTGTACATGGGCTCTTCAAGGTCCGCCAGGGCCGCGGCGACATCGGCGGCGGTCACGTCTTTCTTGCCATTGGGTCCGGTGGTTTCCGGATCCTGGGCGTGGGCGGGTGCGACCAGCGTCATGGCCAGCACGAGGGCCATAAGAGTCATAAGCGTGGCGCGGATTTGACCCGGGCGGAGTGGAGCCAGTTGGAATGGGCTCAGAAGGGTGCCGGAGGTCGGGCGGCTGGAAAGGAACCGGTAGAGGTTTCGGCTGATCATGGGGCGACGTCCGTTATTCGGGTTTTCGGAAAGTTGCTGACCATAGCACAGTGGCTGCCGGAAAAAATGCCCCGGGGCTTGAATTGAGCGGGGTGAGGGCGAGTACGTCGGCCGCTAGGTAAATATGGCCACTTGCAATTTGTGGTGCAGAGACCTCTAATAGTTAGTGTTATAAATAAATTTGATGTTTTTAGTCGCTCAGTCTTGGCTGGGCTTTCGTGTGAATGAGGCAAGCGTCAATGGCGAGCAGCAAGGGTGCAAACCCCAACTCCCTCGACACCCCCGATTCTAAACAGACCGGAGCAGCCGCCCCGGACCGGAGCAGCACCGTGCACAACTACGAGCAGGTACTGGTCGCTTTGCGGCGGGTTATCCGTGCAACCGATCTCCACTCCAAGCGGCTTAGCAAGCACGCCGGTTTGACCGGCCCTCAGTTGTTGATTATGCGGACCATCCGAGCCCTGGGGGAGGTGACCATCGGCACGATTGCCGACAAGGTCAGTCTGAGCCAGGCCACGGTTACAACCATCCTGGACCGGCTGGAACAGAGGAATCTGGTGTACCGGGTGCGCAGTACCCAAGACAAGCGCAAGGTACACGCGCACCTGACAGAGCAGGGCGACGAAATTCTGGCCCGCGCCCCGAATCCGCTGCAGGAAGACTTCATCAAGAAGTTCCAGAGTCTCGACGAGTGGGAGCAGACCATGATCCTGGCCTCGCTTCAGCGCGTGGCCAACATGATGGACGCTGACGACATCGACGCCTCGCCGGTGCTGCACGTGGGCCCGGTACTGCGCGAAGACGGCTGGAAGTCCGAAACCAAGTCCTGAGCCTGGCCTCAGTGGGCGCCAGCCACGCCCACTGAACCGCCGGGTTAGTGAACGCTCGCCCCTCTGGCCGATTTGGTGCCAAAGCAAACCTGGAACACATCGTTATAGTGCCGGGCAAAGTTCACCGTCAGGCCTTCACGCAGGTACTCCGGCAACTCCTCGTAATCGCCCCGGTTCGCCTCCGGCAGAATCAGGTTGCTGATCTTCTGGCGGCGCGCGGCGATGACCTTTTCCCGGATTCCACCCACGGGCAGCACTTGGCCGGTCAGGGTCAGTTCCCCGGTCATGGCGATGTTCTGCTGGGGGGATTCACGGCGGGCAATCGACAACAGGGCCGTTGCCATGGTCACCCCGGCGCTGGGGCCATCCTTGGGTGTTGCTCCCTCTGGAACGTGCAGATGCACGAACGACTTGTCGAAGAAGGTCGGGTCACCCTTGAACCGTTTCAGGTTGGACGACACGTAGCTGTAGGCGATTTCCGCCGACTCTTTCATCACCTCGCCGAGCTGGCCGGTCAAGCGGAAACCCCGTTGATTGGTGTGGATGCGAGACGCTTCAATGCTCAGCGTCGCGCCGCCCATCGCGGTCCAGGCCAGACCGGTGACCACGCCGATGCCTTTCAGTGCCTTCTCCTTGCGGAACGGTGGCTGGCCGAGATACTCGGTCAGATCCGAGACGCCAACCTTGATCGGGGTGTCGGGCTCTTCCAGTAATTTCACAATGCCCTGGCGGATGATCTTGTGCAGCAGTTTCTCCAGGCTGCGGACTCCGGCTTCCCGGGCATAACCCTCGATCACCTGTTTGATGGCCGCGTCGGTCAGATTGAGCTGCTTTTTCAGCAGCCCGGCCCGCTTCAGCAGGCGTGGCAGCAAGTAATGCTTGGCTATGGCCAGCTTTTCCTCGGCGATGTAGCCGGACAGCCGGATTACATCCATGCGGTCCAGCAGGGGCCGGGGAATGGTGTCCAGCTGGTTAGCGGTGCAGATGAACAGGACCTTGGACAGATCCATGCGCACATCCAGGTAATGATCGAGGAATTCCCGGTTCTGCTCTGGGTCCAGGGTTTCCAGCAACGCCGAGGCCGGGTCGCCCTGGAAAGACGCGCCAATCTTGTCGATTTCGTCGAGCATAATGACCGGGTTGGCCACCTTGGCGTCCTTCAGCGCCTGCACGAACTTGCCCGGCATGGCGCCAATGTAGGTGCGTCGATGGCCTTTGATCTCGGCCTCGTCGCGCATGCCACCGACGCTGAAGCGGTAGAACTTTCGCCCCAGGGCATCGGCCACGGAATGGCCGATGGAGGTCTTGCCCACGCCCGGCGGGCCGACCAGTAGCAGGATGGAGCCGCTCACTTCACCCTTGAAGCTGCCTTCGGCGAGGAACTCGACAATGCGACTCTTCACATCGTCCAGGCCGTCATGGTCGCGGTCCAGAATGCGTTTGGCCTCGGCGAGATCGAAGTGGTCCTCTGAGTGCATGCCCCAGGGTACCTGGGTCAGCCAGTCCAGGTAGTTTCGGGTAACCCCGTATTCCGGTGAGCCCTGCTCAAGCACCTGCAGTTTTTGCACCTCGTCCTGGAAGCGCTCCTGCACTGATTCCGGCGGGTTCAGTTTTGCCATGCGCTGTTCGAAGCGTTCGACGTCGGCGGTCTTGTCGTCCTTGGCCATCCCCAGTTCACGCTGGATGACCTTCAGCTGCTCTTTCAGGAAGAACTCGCGCTGGTGCTTCTGGACCTTGGCGTTTACCTCTTCGCTGATCTCCGACTGCAGTCGCGCCACTTCCTGCTCTTTGCGCATCAGCAACAGCACCTTCTCCATGCGCCGGAGCAGGGGCACGGTATCGAGTACGTCCTGCAGTTCCTTGCCCGGAGCGCTGGTCATTGAAGCACCAAAATCGGCCAGCGGCGAGCTGTCGTCAGGTCCAAATCGGGACAGGTACTGCTTCACGTCCTCGCCATAAAGCGGGTTGGTGCGCAGCAGCTCTTTGATGGTGCTGATGATGGCCAAGGTATAGGCCTTGAGTTCATCCGGGTCTTCCTGCGGCTCCTTGGGGTATTCAACCTCCACCAGATAGGGCGGCTTGCGCCGAAGCCATTGCACAATCCGGAAGCGCTGAAGCCCCTGGGCAATAAACTGGACCTTGCCACTTTCGTGCTGGGCCTGATGCACTCGAACCGCACAGCCCATGGTCTCCAGCTCCTCGCTGCCGGGAATGTCCTGCTCGGTTTCCTGCTCGTCCACAAAGCAGATGCCGAGTACCTTGTGGTCGGTTTCACCAACACGCTTCAAAGTCTCCTGCCAGGGGTTCTGATTAACCATGATGGGCTGAACCTGGGCTGGAAAAAACGGACGATTGGACACCGGCAGCACATACATGCGGGTCGGCATCATCTGCTGGGGTAGGGCGAGGCTCTTGCTGTGCTCATCCTTGCCAATGTACTCGGTCAGATCCTCTTCGAACTCTTCTAATGAGCCTGTGCGGTTCTCGTCATTCATGCCGTGAAACATCCCCGGGAAAAGAGTGTGGTATTGTCCGGTCATTGTCCGTGCGGGTGCGACCGGAATGACGTGTTCTTTCCTATGTAACGGCAGATACGGCTATTTCAAGGATTCAGCCTTGTTCGCCGGAAGCTTGCCGCTTGCATGCTAGAGCCTTGATTTACCGGGGGCTGCCCCCATGGTTTTCTGCATCCTTAAATTATTTCTCTGATTTCTTCAGGTGCAATGCATGAGCAACTCTCCGTACGTTTTTGAAGCTACGATGGAAAACTTCCAGCAGCAGGTGATGGACGCTTCCGCCAATACACCGATTCTGGTGGATGTCTGGGCTGAGTGGTGCGCGCCCTGTAAGCAGTTGACGCCGGTGCTGGAAAAGCTTGCCGACGATTACGAGGGCGGCTTTTTGCTGGCAAAAGTGAACGCGGATGAGCAGCAGGAACTGACGTCCAGTCTGGGGGTGCGTAGCCTGCCGACCATAATCCTGGTCAAGAACGGTCAGGCCGTTGATGGCTTCAACGGTGCGTTGCCCGAGGGCGAAATTCGCAAGGTGCTCGACAAGCACGTGGAGGCTCCGGAGGAAGATCCTTACGAAAAAGCTCATCGCCTGTGGGAAGGCGGCGATGTCGACGGTGCCACCGCCATTCTTACTGAGATGAACCAGAAAGATCCCGACAACCTGAAGGTGCTGATCGATCTGGCGCAGCTGAAGGCGGAAGCGGGCGATCTGGAAACCGCCGAGCAGGTGCTGGAAAGCCTGCCCCCGGAAGAGAAGATGCAGCATCAGGCCAAACAGCTGGCGGCTCGGGTGAAGTTCCTGAAGCAGTCGGCGGAGTTGCCACCGATCAAGGATCTGGAGATGGCGCTGGAGCAGGATCCGAAAGATCCTAATGCCCTGCATCAGCTAGCGCTGCACCATGTGCTGTTGGAAAATAATGCCGAGGCCATGGATTTGCTGATTCGGCTGATGCAGGTCGACAGCAAATACAAAGATGAGGCGGCCAAGACCACCCTGATCGAACTCTTCGACAAGCTGGGCAACAACAACCCGGACGTGCGCACCTACCGGCGCAAGCTCTATACCCTGATGCACTGACTGCCACCGCGCGTCACCGGCTCCCGGGAACCAAACCCGGTGCCGTGCCTTCAAACCGGAAGGTGCGGTGACTCCCGGTAGGCAATCATGGCGCGTTTTGGTCGGCTCGGCTTTTTGCTAGTACTGTTGTGTTTGGCGGTCGCCGGTTGTGCTGGCCGCCAATATCCCTATGCTCCCGTGATTTCCGTGTCGGACCGCTGCGAGCGGTTGTTCGAGCGCTGGCACCTATCCGTTGAGACCAGCGGGCGTATTGACGTTCAGGACTGGTCGCCGCCGGGGTTTCCCTACCTGCGTGTTGATCGTTTTCTGGCCAGCTTTGACCTGGCGGCCCTATCCCCGCCCCAGCGCCGCGACTGGCTTACCCGGTCGCACACTAAAGCGGTGACTGCCTGGAGGTACGAGTTGCAGGGCGGCCCGCCGGAGGCTGACCGATTGCTGGCGGATCTCCGTGCTTGTGCCCAGCAGGCCATCACCGCGCTCTCTTCAAGTGCCGAGTTCTGGCCAGCGCTGCAGCAGGCGGCGACCGTTCCTGACAGCTACAGTACCGCTGCCCAGGTGTTCGGCCTCTACCCGTTGGTGACCCCGATTGTGCGTTGGCGTGCCTCCGTCACCATGGGTGAGCTGGCCCATCGGTTTGGACGTTATGACGTCCAGTCCGGTTGGCGTCGGTATGGCCCGGTGCCGGGCCGCTCTGGTGCGAGGGCAGCTCCAGAGCCCTATCGCCGGGACAGCCTTGGGATCCCGGTTCTCAGCGAGGACGAGTTTCGCGCCCTGGTGCAGCGGCACGCCCCGAGCTGGAGGATCGACACCCGGGATAGCAATGATGTGCCCGGTGTGCCAGGACGTAGTGGGGATGGTCGCTTGCAGTTTCGCCCTGAGCCAGTGGTGTTCACCCAGCTTGGGTTCACGTTTCTAGATGGCGCTATTCTGCCGCAACTGACCTATGTGCTCTGGTTCCCGGCCCGGCCACCTGAGGGTGTGGTGGATATTTATGCCGGTGCCCTGGACGGGGTCATGTGGCGGGTCACAATGGATCAGGCCGGGCAAGCGCTGGTGTACGACACCATCCACCCGTGTGGTTGTTACCACCAATGGCTGCTGGTGGACGGTGGCCTGAGACTAAGGCCAGATGTAGATCCTGAGGCGGAACAGCTCTGGGTGCTGGGAAGTGTGCCGGGTGGCTCAGTCGCACCGGTGTTGTCTCTGTCTGCGGGCGACCATCAGCTGGTGGCTGCGGATTTTTCTGGTCAGCTGCAGCGTCGGGTAAAAACCCAGACGTATCGGCTTGAAGCGCTCGACCGCTTGCGCGGAGCGACTCACGCTGGCGGCCGGCTCTATGGTGCCGATGGACTGATCGCGGGTACCGAGCGACCCGAACGATTCCTGTTGTGGCCCTCTGGCGTCGTGTCTGCTGGCGCAATGCGCCAGTGGGGGCATCACGCGGTGTCTTTCGTGGGGCGGCGGCACTTCGATGACCCCTTTGTGCTTGATTTCTTTCAATCTCTGACGGAATAGAGGCGCGGCTTTGGGGCAGGGCGGCCGCTATCTCAGAGTGGCACAGCCCGGGGAAAGGCCCGTTTTCCTCTACACATCTCTCTTCGTTCCTCTATAGTGACAACCGTCCGCCTTGGCCAATAGGTCGCTCAACTGACGCGATAAGGAATGCGTGATGTCATCTCAAGATGAGCAGGAAGCGGTGCCGCCTCAACTTTTCCCAGCGAACGAAGGCGAGTTGATTCAGTGTCTGTATCAGTCGCTCCAGAATCAGGCTGGATTCCACGATTTCCTGGCCATGTTGCAGGCCTCGGTCAACGGGTGTGCGGCACAGCTCAGTTTCATCCGGCGCAGCCCGCGCGCGATTGAGCACATCTGGTATGCCGGATTGTCTGATGAATTCATTGACTGGTACGTCGAAAACAACATGATTGCCCACGATGCGGTGACCAATTACGCCGTCACTCAACAGCCGGGCAATTTTCGGTCGGCGCTACCCCTGCTGGAAGACGGACCGCCCGGTGATGATTATGAGCGCTGGGAATCGGATCTGGACATGCTCGATTCCGCCTGGTTGGTGGTGGATGCCACCGATCATCACCTTATTCTCCTGACGGTGCAGCGCACGGTTGCTCAGGGGCCCTATCTTCCGGCAGAGCTTCAGGCGATGGACCGGTTGATCCCGTTTATTCGACAAACGGTGAGCCTGGCTGAGACCTTTCATCAACACCCGGACTCGAGCAAAGCGCTATCGGCGATTATTGAGCTGCTTGCCGAGGCGGCTTTCGTGTTCAACAACCGGGGCATGCTGGTGCTGGCTAACCAGCGTGGCGAGCAGTTTTTGGCGCGGGAGCGTTGCGTCGCCCTGCGACAGGACCGGTTTACGTTTTTTGATGAGGCCACTCAAAACGCGTTCTTTCAGACCATCACGCGAGTCGGGCGTGCCGATTTCAGAGGCGATGGTTGTGATCCGGAAACTTTGGTTGTTAAGCGGCCCGGGCGCGCTCCGCTGCTGATGACCCTTCGCCCGCTCGAACACAACGATCTTTTGACTGGCGGCGTTTTGGTGACGGTGTTGGATTCTGCGTTGAGAACCTTTCCCGATGCGGCAATGATTCGCGATTATTTCTCGCTCTCCTGGGCGGAGGCGCAGCTGTGTGAAGACCTGATCACCGGGCTGAGCCTTAAGGAGATTGCGCTTCGCCGACATAAGACCGAGGCCACGATGCGCAGCTATCTGAAGCAGGTGTTCATGAAAACCGGTCAGAGCCGGCAGGGCCAGTTGATCAGCGTCATCCTGTCGTCGCTGCTGCGGTAGTCACGAGGCTGGCTGGCGCCAGCCTCGCAAGCCAGGTGAATTAATCGGTGGTTTTAACCAGAACTACGAGGCCGAGCTCGTCCGGATTCTGGTCGCCCTCCTTCCAGCTCAGGGTGAAAACGCCAAGGCTGGCATCCTGGTTGAAGAAGCCTTTCAGAGTTGTTGTTCCCTCTTCGTCTGTGATGGTCAGGGTGGTGGGCTCTGCGCCGCCCAGGGCCACGGCGGCGGTGGTTTCGACAGTCTCGGTGGTCACCGCGATGTTACCGGCCAGACCGGTTTTGGCGACCTCGAAGATGGCGCCGTCAATGGTGGCCTCCGTTTCCGAGGTCATGGTCAGGAAGGTGTTGAATTTGCTGGAGGTCATCAGAAATTGCTCACCGGCACCCAGTTTCATGGCAGTGAGCATCATGCGGTAGCGGTTGCCGGTCACGGTGGGGGCGGTGTCGGGCAATTTTACCAGCAGCGTTTTGCTGGTTTCAGCGTTGTCCTGGTCCGTACCCTCGGCTTCGGCAAAGGCCATGAAATTGAAGGTGTCGTTGATGAAGCCATCGGAGTCTGAGCCGCCGGCCGAGGTGATGTCGCCGTCAGGGGTGATTGCGATGGTCTGGTCCGGCGCTCCGGCTTCCGAGAGTAAGGCGTAGTTAGCACCTCCGGAGCTCAAGCCGATCTGATGACCGCTGACGGCTCCGTAATCGAAACCACCATTGCCATCAAACGTCATCACGTTGGTTTCCGTTGACACCTCGATGACACCGTTCTGCATCCAGGAGCCAAGGTAAACGCGGCCAAACTGTCCAGTCAGGTCAGCGTTCTCGAACGCTGTCGGTTGGCGACTGAAGACTTCCAGCGAGCGGAACACTTCGTCACCCGCCTTCTGTTGCGGATCGACTGCATCCTTCTCACCATCGTCGTTGGTGTCCACGGTGGCGTAGCGCACGGCGGCTTCATTGGAGATCAGGAAAAACAGTCCGGCGTCAGACACTCGCTGCAGGTTGTAGGTGTTTGCCGGGAAGCGCCAACCGTAGTCGCCATCGATTTCCTCTTCGAACTCTCCGGATATCGACAGGATGCCGCTGTCGGTCAGGATTGCCGGGAAGCTTTCGCTGACTGTTTCTGTGCCCACATCGTAGTAAACCCCGCTCTGGTTCATAGCGGAGCCGGACAGGCTGCCATAAGCGCTCTCTTCGCCGACGTGGGTGACCTCAACATTACCGCTGCCGGTATCGGCGAAGGTGAAGGTGCTGGCCCAAAGGTCGTTCGCGTAGGTGCCAATATCGGTGTCATCACTGTCATGCAGGCCGAACGATAAGGCGGCGCTGCGGTAGGTGCCCGCAACACTGGGCGCATTGCCTTTCTCGGAGGCTGCAACGGCGACTTCGTTTTCAACGAAATCGCCGATTTCATTCTCCAGGGTTGCGAATGCCTGCTCCAGGTCGACTGAATCCGACAAGCTGAGATCAAACTCCTCGACCCGCCCCTCAAGCTTCACCACGTCGGCGACCAACAGCTGGTCCAGCTTGGCGCCCTGAGTAATGAACTTTTGGAGGACGAATTCGGAGACGGGCGAAATGTCGACATCCTGCTCGACCACCTGGGCTCGCAGATGGGTGCTGTTCTGGCCGGTGATTCGAACCACCAGGTTACCGGCGAGGTTAACGCCTTCGGGTAGCGTCAGCCGGTAGTCGCCGGTAACGGATGTGGTGGTGGTCGCCAATACGTTGCCAACCTGGTTGCCGTCGTTGTCCACTCGAATCAGTTCAACGGTTGCACCTTCAATCGGATCCAGGCCGGTAATGGCGGCAGCCAGCGGCGGGATGAAGAAGTTAAGCGCGAGTTCGAACGTGTTGGGTGTTTCGTAGAGGGCGACAGTGCCAGCCGGTGCTGAAGCTGTGCCAGAGATGGAGCCGTTGGAGGTGCCGGTGCCGGATGCGCTGCCGCCACCCGATGATCCGCCGCACCCAGCGAGCAGTAACGACGAGGACAGGGCGCCCAGGATTGCCACGAGTTGTACTTTTTTCACTGAAAACTCCTTGATGAACAGCCAGTGTGGTGTCGCATGAAACTAGCATGTGGCCCATCTGGAAAATGCCCTCATATGGGGGTAATTCGCTTGATTGGCTGCGGGGAGAAATCACCGAATTTATGTTGAAGTCCGTGCTGACGCAGGTCTGGTAGGGCTGATTGATCTGATCCAATCGGCGCCGCTTCGAGTAAGTCTCGGGACAGATTTGTGGAGGATATGGTTATGAGCAGTGTTAAAGATGATCGCCGGAAAATTCAGCGTTTCATGGGGTGGAGCGCGCTGATTCTATTCACGCCCTGGCTGCTGATTGCCGGCCTAAAGGCGGTTCAGGCGTTTCAGGGTGGGCTGCTGGACAACGCAGATTTGCGGGTGGTGCTGATTGGGGTGATCGGTGTGGTCTTCGGCGCACTGATGGTGTGGGTAATTCCATCCTGGAAAGCCCGTCGTGAGTCGCGGGGGCGCTAGCCAGCGACCCCGGTCGGGGCCGCTGGCGGGCAGCTGGCCTATCAGGCGTTGCCTTTCTTCATCTGCTCGAACTCATCCTCAAAGAAGAACTTCTCTTCCCCGAATGCCGGCTCCAGTTCATGCAACCAGGTTGCGGTATCGCTGTACTTGGCGAAGAACGGGCGCTGAACCCAGTCTGGGTTGCGGCCTTGAAGGAAGCGCAGAACGAACACCTTCTCACCTTTGATCTCGGTGATGCCCTGGATTTCCACCTTGCCGGGACCTGCGCTCATTGACGGGCCACGGGCGGTGCGGGCCAGGCCGCTGACCTTCTTTATGGCCTCGCGGTAGATATGGAAGGCCTCCACAAGCGGCACTTCAAAGTAGTTCTTGGCGCCGGTGTCCCGCTCTACAAACATGTAGTAGGGGATGATGCCGAGCTGCACTTCCTTCTTCCAGAGCTTGGCCCAGGCTTCGGCGTCGTCGTTCACGTGTTTGATCAGCGGGCCCTGGGCTCGAATCTCGGCACCGGTGGAGCGAATGCGGCGGATAGCCTCTTCAGCGATGTCGGTGGTGATTTCCTGCCAGTGATTGTAGTGCGCCATGATCGCCACGTGCTTGCCCCCCTCCACCAGCTTGGCGAACAGGTCGATCAGCTCTTCGGCGTCTTTATCAGTAACGAAACGGTACGGCCAGAAGGTTAGCGCCTTGGTGCCAATCCGAATGGTCTGGATGTGGTCAAACTCTGGTTCCAGGAGCGGTTCCAGATACTGCACCAGGTGCTTGGTTTTCATCACCATCGGATCGCCGCCGGTCACCAGCAGGTCGGTCACCTCGGTGTGCTCCTGCAGGTAGCCGTGCAGCTTTTCCGCTTCGGTGCTGGCCATCTTCAGGTCTTTGTCGCCGACGAACTGCGCCCAGCGGAAACAGAAAGTGCAGTAGGAGTGGCAGGTCTGGCCCTGAGCCGGGAAGAACAGCACGGTTTCCCGGTACTTGTGTTGAACGCCGTCCAGCACTTCGCCATCCAGTTCCGGCATGTTCATTTCCATCTGCCCGGCCGGGTGCGGGTTCAGGTCGTCGCGAATTTCTTTGGCGACCGCCTGGATTTCCTTCTTGTCGGCTCCGTCCCGGTGCAGTTTTGCCATGCGCTCGTAATGCTCGTCCTTCAGCATGGCTTTTTGTGGGAATACCAGCTGGTAAATCGGGTCGTTGGGTACCTTGTCCCAGTTGATCAGTTCGTTGATCACGTACTCGTTTACCCGGAAGGGCAGCACGCTGGCGACCACCTTCATTTCGAACAGGGTGGCCTCTGGCAGGGTGTCTTGAATGATGTCGATCTTATCGAGCTGCTTGTCGGTGTAGACCTTGAAGCGCCGCTCCTCGAATTCAGTAGTCGGAATCCGGTTGGGAAAGCTGACGATGGAGTTCATAGGTCGCCCTCTGTGTTGTAAGCCATAAGACAGGAGGGCGGAATTGCCGCCACTCCGCTGGTTAAAAAACGGGCAGGCGAGTATACATAACTTGCTGTTTATTTTCAGGTCTAATTAAAAAAGCCAGTCCTGAACGCAGGTTAAAGATATGGCAACCCTGAACTGGCGGTAATCTTCGGCTAAAGTCATGGAAATGTCGTAAATAGCTTGGTGTGAAAAATTTAGCGTAAGAATGAATTGTGATGGATTGCCGCCCCTACGACCTTGGTCTGAATGAGGTTGTTTGATGGTCCAAAAACGGTCATTCTTCCGTAACTAACCGCAAGTTATTCCTTTAAACGGGAGAAAACACGTCGTTTGATTGAGCTTGCCAATGATAATGTAGTAAAAATACTACTTTTCGGGCGTTGTGTTCCCTCTGTGTCCAGCTCGATCGGCGGCCTCGGGCCAAAAGCCGTTATCTTTCAGGGTGATCAGACAGGCAAAGTGGTGAGGCTGTTCTATGCTTGAGGAAGGTTCAGGCACGGTTCGCCGGCGCCGCTGCTTCGCTTATACACCCATAACAATACTCTGCAATCCATCGCAGCTTATCTACACCGCACGCGCGTGACTGCTGATCGTGGCCAGCGCGGCACTCTTTGATGCCAAGGGGAGGGTTTGATGTACCAGGACGATGATCCCATTGAAACCAGTGAATGGCTGGACGCGCTTGAATCTCTGATCGAGCAGGAAGGCGTTGACCGGGCCAAGTATATTCTTGAGAGGCTGTCCGAGCGGGCAAGCCGGGAAGGCACCGAGCTGCCATATTCAATCACCACGCCATTCCGCAACAGCATTCCGGCTACAAAGGAAGCGCGGATGCCGGGTGATCTGTTTATGGAACGCCGTATTCGCTCGCTCATCCGCTGGAACGCCATGGCAATGGTGCTCCGGGCGAATCAGCGTCCTGGTGAGCTGGGTGGGCACGTCTCTTCCTTCTCGTCGGCCGCCACTCTCTATGATGTTGGCTTTAACTACTTCTTCCACGGCGGTGACGAGAAGCGCGAATCCGACCTTGTTTACTTCCAGGGCCATTCATCGCCCGGCATCTACGCCCGTTCCTACCTTGAAGGTCGGTTCGAGGAAGCGCAGCTCGACAAGTACCGGGAAGAGGTTGATGGCGATGGCCTGTCCTCCTACCCCCACCCCTGGTTGATGCCGGATTACTGGCAGTTCCCCACGGTGTCGATGGGTCTGGGGCCGATTCAGGCCATTTACCAGGCCCACGTCATGAAGTACCTGCACAGTCGCGAGCTGATCGACATGGGCGACCGGAAAGTCTGGTGCTTTGTCGGTGACGGTGAGTGTGACGAGCCGGAAACTCTGGGCTCCATTTCCATGGCCGGCCGGGAAAACCTGAGCAACCTGATCTTCGTGGTTAACTGCAACCTGCAGCGCCTTGATGGTCCGGTACGGGGTAATGGCAAGATCATCCAGGAGCTGGAAGGTATCTTCCGTGGTGCTGGCTGGAACGTGCTCAAAGTCGTCTGGGGTCGCATGTGGGATCCGCTGTTCGAGAAGGACAAAGATGGCCTGATGCAGCGCGTGATGGACGAAGCGGTCGACGGCGACCTGCAGAACTTCAAGAGCAACGGCCCGGCTTACACCCGCAAGAACTTCTTCGGCAAGTACCCGGAGCTGTCCAAGCTGGTGGAAAATTTGTCTGATGAAGACATCGGCAAGCTGAACCGGGGTGGTCACGATCCCTACAAGATCTACGCGGCCTATCACAAGGCTGTCCACGATCACGGTAACCGTCCGACGGTCATCCTGGCGCACACCATCAAGGGTTACGGGTTCGGTACTGCCGGCGAAGCCCAGAACACCGCCCACTCGCTGAAAAAGCTGGATCTGGAACAGCTCAAGGCGTTCCGGGACCGGTTTGGCGTGCCGCTGAAAGACGAGGAACTGAAAGAGGTTCCCTACTACCGCCCGGCGCCGGACAGCCCGGAAATGATGTACATGAAAAAGCGTCGTCAGGAGCTTGGTGGTTTCTATCCGAAGCGTCGGAAAGACTGCCAGCGTCTGGAAACGCCGCCACTGGATACCTTCAAGGCACTGCTGGAAGGCTCCAATGGTCGCGAGATCTCCACCACCATGGCGTTCGTTCGCCTGCTGACGGCGCTCACCAAAGACAAGCGCATCGGCAAGCGGGTAGTACCGATCGTGCCAGACGAGGCGCGGACCTTCGGTATGGAAGGCATGTTCCGCCAGTTGGGCATCTACACGTCCGAAGGCCAGAAGTACGTGCCGGAAGACCGTGAACAGATCATGTACTACAAGGAAGACAAGAAAGGTCAGATCCTTGAGGAAGGCATCAACGAAGATGGCTCCATGGCAGCCTGGATCGCGGCGGCAACGTCGTACAGCACCAACAACTTCCCGCTGGTGCCGTTCTACATCTTCTACTCTATGTTTGGTTTCCAGCGTGTAGGCGATCTGGCCTGGGCCGCGGGCGATATCCAGGCGCGGGGCTTCCTGGTCGGTGGTACCGCCGGTCGTACCACGCTGAACGGTGAAGGCCTGCAGCACCAGGATGGCCACAGCCATATTCTGGCGCAGACCATCCCGAGCTGTAAGTCGTACGACCCGGCCTACGGCTACGAAATGGCCGTCATCATGCAGCACGGTATCAAGGAGATGTTCGAGGACAACCAGAACGTCTACTACTACCTGACCATCGAGAACGAAAACTACGAGCAGCCGGCCATGCCGAAAGGCAAGAAGGTTGAAGACGGCATCATTAAGGGCATGTACCTGCTGGATTCGGTTGAAACCAAGGGCAAGAAGAAAGCGCCCCGGGTTCAGCTGCTGGGCGCTGGTGCAATCCTCAACGAGGTGCGTGCTGCTGCCGAACTGCTGAAAGAAGACTTCGAGATTGCCAGTGATGTCTGGAGTGTCACCAGCTTCAACGAGCTGGCCCGTGACGGTCAGCATGTCGACCGCTGGAACCGTCTGCACCCGGACGACTCGCCGAAGAAGGCATACATTACTGAGTGCCTGGAGAAGCAGCAGGGGCCGGTGGTGTCTTCCACGGACTACATGAAGTTGTTCTCCGAGCAGGTTCGCGCCTTCATTCCGCAGACTTTCGTTACCCTGGGTACCGATGGTTACGGTCGCAGTGATACCCGCGAGAAGCTGCGCAGTCACTTCGAGGTTGACCGTTATCACGTGGCCGTGACCGCTCTGTCGGCACTGGCGCAGGACGGTGAAGTTAAGAAGGATGTGGTTCTCGAAGCCATGCGGAAGTACGGAATCGATCGCAACAAAACGAACCCGGTGCTGAGCTAAGGAGACCGCCATGAGTGAACAGGAAATCAAGGTTCCCGATCTCGGCGGTGCGGACGAGGTCGAGGTTATTGAAATCATCGTCAGCAAGGGGGATTCGGTTGAAGAAGAGGATCCGATTCTGACGGTGGAATCCGACAAGGCATCGGTTGAGCTGCCTTCGCCAGGCACTGGCAAGATTACCAATATCAGTGTGAAGGTCGGTGACAAGGTCAAGGAAGGCGACGTTGTCGGCACCATGGAAGTGGGTGGTGCCGGTGGCGGAGACGACGCCAAAGAGGAAGCTGACGACAAGTCCGAGCAGGCATCCGAAGCCGCGTCTGAGGCCAAATCCGGTGACAGCTCTGCCGATAAGGCAGAGCCAAGCAAGCCGGCCGCGAAAAAAGGCGGTGGCTCGCGCAAGGAAACCGTTAAGGTTCCGGCTCTGGATGGCTTCGACAATGTCCCGGTGATCGAGATCAACGTCGCCGAAGGCGATTCCATCGAGGCGGACGACGCCCTGGTGACGGTCGAGTCGGACAAGGCCACCATGGAGATTCCGGCGCCCTACGCGGGCAAGGTTGGCAAGATCCTGGTGTCTGAGGGCGACAAGCTGTCCGAAGGCGACGATCTGCTCGAGATGACCGTCGAGGAAGAAGGTGGCGAGTCAGACGATCAGGCCGAGGCGGAGCCCGCCAAGGAAGCCAAGAAGGATGAGGCTAAGCCTGAGCAGTCCAAGCAGGAAAAAGCCGCTCCCGAGCCTCAGGGTGCGACCTACGAGCCGCCCGCGCCGGGCACCAAGGTTCATGCTGGCCCGGCCGTGCGTAAGCTGGCCCGTGAATTGGGCGCCGATCTGACCCGCGTTAAAGGCTCAGGCCCCAAGAACCGGATCGTGAAAGACGATGTTCAGGCTTACGTGAAGAGCCAGCTGCAGCAGGCCCAGCAAGGCGCATCCGTGGGTACCGGTTCCGGTATTCCCGGGGTCAAGCTGCCGGACTTCAGCCAGTTTGGTGAGATCGAAAAAGAAGCGATGTCTCGCATGATGTCGGCCACGGCCACCAACATGCAGCGCAGCTGGCTGAACGTGCCTCACGTGACCCAGTTCGAAGACGCGGACATCACAGACATGGAAGACTTCCGCAAGGCCCAGAAGGCCGCTGGCGAGAAGAAAGGTGTGAAGATGACACCGCTACCCTTCATGTTGAAAGCCTGTGCCACGGCGCTGGCGGAACTGCCTCAGTTCAATGTCTCTCTGGACATGGACAAGAAGGAAGTAATCCGCAAGAAGTACATCCACATCGGCATTGCCGTGGATACGCCGCACGGGCTGATGGTTCCGGTGATTCGCAACGTGGATCAGAAGGGCTTGTGGGAACTGGCGGCGGAAAGCGCTGAACTGGCCCAGAAGGCCCGGGACAAGCAGCTGAAGCCATCAGAGATGCAGGGCGCCTGCTTCACCATCACCAGCCTCGGTGGTATTGGTGGCACCGCGTTCACGCCGATCGTGAACACGCCGGAGGTGGCGATTCTGGGTATTTCCAAGGCGGCGATGAAGCCGGTTTGGGATGGCAAGGAGTTCCAGCCCCGGTTGATGTTGCCGCTGTCGCTGTCCTACGATCACCGAGCGGTGAACGGGGCAGATGCGGCGCGCTTCACCACGCTGCTGAGTCAGCTGTTGGGAGATATTCGGTCCCTGCTGCTGTAACAGGCTCGGGTTCCGAAGTTTCTTCGGTCGACAAAAAAGCCGGAAGGGCATCATGCCTTTCCGGCTTTTTTCGTTGGGGCTCTCTTCCGTTGAGCGCCTTTCCTTAGGAGTCTGTTAGTTGGCGAAGAACATCCAGTCGAAGTAATCGTGCAGGTCCTGCATGGTGGCCGCTTCGTCCGGGTGGGTCAGTTCAAACAGCAGGTTCTGGTCTTTGGCTTTTTTCATGGTGTCACCTCGTGGGTTGCTACGCTGGACCGGGCGGAGTGATTCCGTCGCATTCTGTTCAGGGTTAACAAAGCATCGAGTGTGCCAAAAACTAAGTGCTGGCTAAGTGTATGAATTGCTGGGGTGTTAAGGGTTGGCGTTCTGGGTGCTTAAAAAGGGAGTGCAGCAAGTTGGTGCCGGATGCACCGGGATGGAACGAAAAAGCCCCGGCAGGGCCGGGGCTTTTCCGAGTTAACTTCTAAGGAAGATTAGAAGTTGTACTGCGAGGCAAACAGGATACGGCTGGCGTCGCCGTCTGTGCCATCAACATTTTCACGGCTCAGGAACTGGTATTCAACGCCCATCATGACGTTTTTGACCGGGCTCCACTTGTAGTTGGCCATGACAGCTGAGTTGGTTTCGCTCTTGTCAGCTACGTCATAACCTTCGTCCTCGGCGTCATCCCAATCAACTTCGACCATGCCGTAGCCAATGTTGATGCTGCGACCGCCGCCCAGGTTGATGCCGGTGCCGATGGTGGCGCCATAGCCGGAGATGGTTTCAACATCGCCAGAGGCGTCAATGAAGGCGCTTTCCGCACCGAAGTTCTCGCCAGAACGATACAGGTAGCTGTTGGCGCCGTCGGAGTATGAAATGTTACCTTGGATGGTGATCATGTCGGTCAGCGACATCTTGGCCGACAGGAAGGTGCCAAAGCCGAACGCTGATTCGTCGTTATCGCCGTCGTCATAGCCTACCTGATGGGCCAAAACCGCGGCTGAATATGCCAGGCCGCCAGCGGAATCTTCCAGGCGAGCGGTCAGAGCTGGCATTGAGTCCTTCTCTGCGACGTCAGCCGGCAAGATTGCATCGTCGTTCACAAAAGAGCTGTTCGGTTGCTCCAGAGAGAAAGACAGCGGACCGGTGGTGTATCGGATTTGAGGCGCCCGTGACTGCAGGCCTGCGTTACCCGGCAGGGAGTCAAAGTCCAGAGTTGAGGTGTTGCCCACGAAGCTGGTGAAGTTTGACCAGGTCTGACCGGCCAGAACATTCATGTAGGAGCCGTAAGCGTGACGAAGGCGGAGGCTGCCACCACCGCCGCCGCGGAAGTCACCCTCAATGTTGACCATAACGCCTTCGGGGCTGGTGGCCTTTACACCAATACGGCTCTGGAAAGCGTCTGCGCCGAAGTGGCCATCTGCTGCATCATCGTTGCCAGCGAGGCCGGCATAGGAGCCCGAGCGGGTGCTCAGCGCCTGGTTGCTATCGATATCGTAACTGGCGTTCAGGCGGCCATAGCCATAAACAGCCATGTCGTAATCGCCAGCGGTAAAGCTAACCGCGCCAGCCTGGCCTGCTACCCCTAGCACTGCCGCTGCTGCCGTCGCACGAATAGCCATTCTTAATTTGTTACTTTGCATTGTTGTTGTCTCCACACATTTATTGTTGTTGGACCCAAGACTCAAGGTAGTTACGAATCTGTGACAGTTCAAATTAATTCGCGCGATATTTAGACGAATGTCTAGGGGTGGATTTCGTTGCTATACAAACATCTGCGGATGTGCCACCCGCGTACAATGGAACTATGACAAACCAAAGCACCCACCTTCAGGACACCACTTTCGCTTTTCTGGATATTGAAACCACGGGAGGTAATTCTGCCCGGGATAGAATCACAGAAATCGGCATACGATTCTGGCGCGCCGGTGAGATGGTGGGAGAGTGGCAAACCCTCCTCAATCCAGAGACCCGGATCTCTGCCTTCATCGAGAACTTTACGGGTATTTCCAATGATATGGTGGCCGATGCACCGCTATTCGCGGACATCGCCGACGAGTTGGAAGAGAAGCTGAAGGGCACCGTATTTGTGGCGCACAACGCCCGGTTTGATTATGGCTTTATCAAGTCAGAATTCCGCCGGCTTGGGCATCTTTTTTCCGCCAAAGTTCTATGCACGGTGAAGCTGTCGCGCCGACTGTATCCGGAGTTCCGCCGCCACAACATGGATGCCCTGATTGAGCGCCACGGCTTGGGCCGGGTTCAGCGTCACCGAGCCATGGGTGATGTCGAGGCAATGCTGTCGTTTTTCCTGCACGCACGCGCCGAACGAGGTGATGAGGTTATGGAGGATGCCATCGCCACCTTGCTTCAGCGCCCCAGTATTCCCTCCCATTTGCCGCCGGACACGCTCCAGGATTTGCCGTCGAGCCCCGGTGTTTACCGATTTTACGGCGAGAACGACGCACTGCTTTACGTGGGCAAGAGCACCAACATTGCCCAGCGGGTGGCTTCGCATTTCTCCGGCGACCATAACTCCAGCCGCGGTGTGCGGATGTCAGAAAGTCTGCGTCGGGTGGACTGGACCCAGACCGCGGGCGAGCTCGGCGCGTTGTTGCTGGAACTGAAGCAGATCAAAACCCTGAAACCACTCTTTAACCGTCGCTCCCGGGCCGCCAAGAACCTGGTGAGCATAGAGCTGAGTGAGACGGGGGCAGGCTATCTACAGGCACGTCTGGTCAGGGAAATCGAGCCTCACAGACTGGGCAATTACTTCGGGCTGTTTCGAAGCAAGCGCGATGCTGAGCGCGCTTTAAGCGGCATTGCCGCGAAGAATGAGTTGTGCAACCGCTTGCTGGGCTTGGAGCCTGATCATGAGGGCGCTTGTTTCCAGCGTGCCCTCGGGCGTTGCAGGGGTGCCTGTGAAGGGCTGGAAGATGTCACTCGTTACAACTTGCGCACCCAGATCGCCTTTCACGCCTTGCGTCTGCAGACCTGGCCCTGGGAAGGTCCGGTGGGAGTTGTGGAGCATGACCGATCTTCTGACCGTACCGACATCCTCGTGGTGTACAACTGGATGCACGTAGCCACCGTGCATGAGGAAGCCGACCTGCACGAGCTTTCCCTGAGTGGCCAGGCGGTCACGTTCGATCTGGATTCCTACAAGCTGCTGATCAAGGCGCTGCACGGCCGGGACGGAAAAAACCGCAAAATCCTTGAGTTGCCGGCGATTGGTGCACCGGATGTGCTAATGCCCTGAGTGGCGTATCATGGGGTTAGGTCCGCACACGTACTTACTTGCCCGGTGCGGTGACTTTACTATTGTTATGCGTTCATCCGCGTTTCCCGAGAGAGATTTATGCACAAAGAACCCGTCACTCGCGAACTTTTTGATCAAGTCATGGTACCCAACTACGCACCCGGTTCGATCATCCCGGTCCGAGGTGAAGGTTCCCGAATTTGGGATCAGGAGGGGCGGGAGTTTGTTGATCTGCAGGGCGGCATCGCAGTGACCTGTCTGGGCCATTCTCACCCTGGCCTGTTGAGCGCGCTGCATGATCAGGCGGAAAAAATCTGGCACCTGTCCAACGTGATGACCAACGAGCCGGCACTTCGGCTGGCCAAGAGTCTGTGCGATCTGACATTTGCGGAGCGGGTGTTCTTCGCCAACTCCGGCGGCGAAGCCAACGAGGCAGCGTTCAAACTGGTGCGTCGTTATGCCTGGGAGCACCACGGTCCAGAGAAGAACGAGATCATTTCCTTTAAGAACGCTTTCCACGGCCGGACTCTGTTCACCGTTAGCGTGGGTGGTCAGCCCAAGTACCTGGAAGGCTTCGAGCCCGCGCCGGGTGGTATCCACCACGCCGAGTTCAACGATCTGGAGTCGGTGAAGAAACTGATTTCGAAAGAAAAGACCTGCGCCATCGTGGTCGAGCCGATTCAGGGCGAGGGCGGTGTAATGCCGGCTGACCCGGAGTTTCTGAAAGGACTGCGCGAGCTGTGCGACGAGCACGACGCCTTGCTGGTATTTGATGAAGTTCAGTCCGGTGCTGGCCGAACCGGTCACTTGTACGCCTACCAGATGTACAGCGTCACTCCGGATATCCTGACCAGTGCCAAAGGCCTGGGCGGCGGTTTCCCGGTTGCCGCCATGTTGACCACGGCTCACGTGGCCAAGAGTCTGGGTGTTGGCACCCACGGCAGCACATACGGCGGCAACGCTCTGGCCTGTGCGGTGGCGCAGAAGGTTGTCGATACGATCAGTCAGCCGGATATTCTGAAGGGCGTGAAGGCGCGCTCCGACCGGTTGCGCAAAGGCATGATGGACATCGGCGAACGCTACGGTGTGTTCAGCGAAGTGCGCGGCGCCGGGCTTTTGCTCGGTTGCGTCCTGACTGAGAAGTGGCAGGGCAAGGCCAAGGACTTCCTGAACGCCGGTCTGGACGAAGGCGTGATGGTGCTGGTTGCCGGTGCCAACGTCGTGCGGCTTGCACCGTCGCTGATTATCCCGGAATCCGACATCGATGATGCGCTCGAGCGGTTTGAAAAAGCGGTGAAGAAGCTGACGGCGTAAGGAGTCGATATGTGGCTTGTACGTCCGGCCCAACCGGCTGACTTGGAGCAGATCCTTGAGATAGCGGGCACCCAGAGTGCCCGTCTTTCCTCAACCCTGCCCAAACAGTCCGAAGCCCTTGCGAGCAAAATTGAACATTCCCTGGCCTCCTTCGCCGGCAACGTGCCGGCCAGTGACGCGCCACGGTTTCTGTTTGTTCTGGAAGATACCAACACCGGCCAGGTGGCAGGAACAGCCGGCATTGATGCCCGTGCCGGTAACGGTCAGCCGTTTTATAACTATCGCCGCGATGCACTGGTTCATGCCTCCCATGAACTGGGTGTGTCGCGCCGGGTAGAAGTGCTGTACCCGTCCCATTCCCTGACCGACCAGACCCTGCTGTGCTCGTTTTCCATTCGCCCTGAACTGCGCAACACCGAGGCATTTGAGTTGCTGTCCCGGGCCAGAATGCTGTTCATTGCCGAGCACCGGGAGTGGTTCTCGTCGCGGCTGGTGGTTGAAATTCAGGGTGTGCAGGACGAAAACGGCAGCGTGCCGTTTTGGGACAGCCTGGCGCGGCACTTCTTCAACATGGATTTTGAAACCGCCGACCAGTATTCCTCCCTACTCAGCAAAACCTTCATTGCCGAGCTGATGCCGCCAAACCCGGTTTACGTCACTCTGCTGACTGAACAGGCCCAGGCAGCATTGGGGCAGTGCCACCCAATGACCAAACTCAATCTGGAGTTGTTGCTGCGCGAGGGTTTCCACTCCGGCTGCTACCTGGACATTTTCGATGCTGGCCCGGTACTGGAAGCTCGCACCGATTCGGTCCACACCCTGGTGACCAGTCATCGCAAGAGTCTCCATGGAAGTCAGGATGAGGCTGGTGACCAGTGCCTGATCGCTGCCGGGGAAGGCTTGGCGTTCCGATGCACGATAGCTCGGGCGGAAGAGGCACTGGATGATGAACTTAAGGTGTCGGTGAAGGCCTGGAAAGTGCTGGAAAAAAGCGCGGGCGACGCGGTAAGGATGGCACCGTTATGAACAGAATGATGCCTGTTGTATTAACCCCGAGGGAGGGCGTGACATGCTGGTGATTCGCCCGCTTCAGGAAAGCGATCTTGACGATCTCTATGCCATGGCGCAAAACGCCGGCAAGGGACTGACCACCCTACCAGCAGACCGCAAACTGTTGCAGAAGAAAATTGCGCACACCCGTGAAACCTTCAACCAGCGCTGCGCCCCGGAAGCCGGGCTGTACCTGTTTGCGCTCGAAGACACCGAGCTGAAGAAAACCGTGGGTATCAGTGGTATCCAGGCCCGGGTCGGGCTGGACGAGGTGTTTTATAACTATCGCCTCAGCATTACGGTCAATGCCTCCAAGGAGCTGGGCGTGCACGTGCGTACGCCCACGCTTCATTTGTCCAATGACATGACCGACACCAGTGAGATCTGCTCGCTGTTGTTGTCGGATGACTACAAGGGCGGTGGCAGTGGTTTGCTGCTGTCACGTTGCCGGTTCATGTACCTGGACGAGTTCCGCAAGCATTTCTCGGAGAAAGTCTTTGCCGAGATGCGGGGCGTGTCTGACCGGGACGGCCGTAGCCCACTCTGGGATGCCCTTGGCAGCAAGTTCTTCGACATGGAGTTCACCGAGGCGGACATGCTGTCCGGGCTCGGTAACAAGGCCTTTATTGCCGAGCTGATGCCCAAGTACCCCATCTACCTGCCGATGCTGCCGGATCCCGCCCGGGCCGTTATCGGCCGGGTGCACGAAAACACCGCGCCAGCGCTCAAGATGCTTCAGGCTGAGGGTTTCAACTTCAACGGTCTGGTGGATATTTTTGACGGTGGCCCGGTGGTTGAAGCGTTCGTGCACAACATCCGAACGGTTCGGGAGTCGATCAACCGCTATGCGATGGTCACGCAAACCCCGATTGATCTGGATGTTCCAGCCGGCGAGCGGGTCATGATTTCCAATCGGTCGTTCCGGGATTTCCGGGTGACCACCATTCCGGCCAGCTGCATCGGGTCGGATACGGTCAAGATGCCGCTCGAGGTGGCCGAGGCTTTGAACCTGGAGTCGGGTGATCCGGTTCGACTGGCCCCGTTAAAGGATAACGGCCCCCAGTTCCTGCATGCGCACCGGAGTCATGACAAGGCGGACGAACGCGTTCGCGAGTCGCGAAGCCGTTTCTGAAAAATTGAGATTCCGAACCCATTGAACAGTGGCGCTTTGCCGCCATCAAACTTATATAAGTCCAGTACCGGGAGGTGCTCTGATATGGCAAACCTGACAGGTGAACTATTCATTGATGGCCTGTGGCTCCAGGGTCACGGCGAATACTTTGAATCAACCCAGCCGGTTACTGGAGACACCGTCTGGGACGGCAATGCCGCCAATCTGGAAGACGTCGATGCCGCGGTCCGTGAGGCCCGCAACGCGTTTGTGAAATGGCGCCGCAAGAGCTTCGCGGAACGTCTGGCGGTGGTTGAGGCCTTCCGCGACCAGCTCGAGGAGCACAAGGAAGCGCTGGCACACCAGATCGGTCTGGAAACCGGTAAGCCGCTTTGGGAATCCCGCACCGAAGTGGCCGCCATGATCGGCAAAGTCGCCATTTCCGTTCAGGCCTATAACGATCGCACCGGGCATTCCGAGTCCGAGGTGGCGGGCGGTCATGCGGTGCTTCGCCATCGCCCCCACGGCGTTGTCGCGGTGTTTGGTCCCTACAACTTCCCGGGGCACTTGCCCAACGGCCACATTGTTCCGGCACTGCTGGCGGGTAATACCGTGGTGTTCAAACCCAGCGAACTGACGCCGGGTGTTGCCGAGATGACCGTCAAGTTCTGGGAGAAGGCAGGCATTCCCGAAGGCGTGATCAACCTGGTCCAGGGCGCGTCCGCGACTGGCAAATCCCTGGCCGGACATCCAATGATCGATGGCCTGTTCTTTACCGGAAGCTCCACCGTGGGCCATCTGCTGCATGAGCAGTTTGGCGGCCAGCCGGAGAAAATCCTGGCGCTCGAAATGGGCGGCAACAACCCGCTCATCGTGCAGGATGTAGCCGACGTCGATGGCGCCGTACACCACGCCCTGCAATCGGCGTTTCTATCCGCCGGCCAGCGTTGCACCTGCGCCCGTCGCCTGCTGGTACCCAAGGGCAAGAAAGGCGATGAGTTCCTGGATCGCCTGGCGGAGCTGTCGGGCCGTATTCAGGTTGGCGAGTTTGATGCCGATCCACAACCGTTCATGGGCTCGGTGATTTCCGCGGAAGCTGCAGAAAAACTGCTGGATGCCCAGGCTAGCATGCTCGAAAAAGGCGCCAAGTCGTTGCTTGAAATGAAGCAGGTCAAGCCGGGCACCGGCCTTTTGTCACCGGGCATCGTTGATGTCACCGGGCTGGATGTAGCCGACGAGGAATTCTTCGGACCACTGTTGACCGTATATCGCTACAAGAGCTTCGATGATGCCTTGGAGCTGGCTAACGATACCCGCTACGGCTTGTCCGCCGGCATCCTAACCGATGATCGCAAACTCTACGACCGATTGGTTGAGGAAGTGCGGGCCGGCATCGTGAACTGGAACCGGCCGTTGACCGGTGCCAGCAGCGCCGCGCCGTTTGGCGGTGTGGGTGCCAGCGGTAACCACCGTGCCAGTGCCTACTACGCGGCGGATTACTGCGCCTGGCCGATGGCCTCGTTGGAATCGCGCCACAGTGAGGTGCCGGAAAGCCTCGCTCCTGGCCTGAATTTCGACAAGTAACCCCTAATTGCGACCAATAAAAACGGAACGAACAGCGATGGTGAAGCACGCGGTAGAAGCGAATTTCGACGGTCTGGTTGGGCCTACTCACAACTACGCCGGGCTGTCCTGGGGGAACGTGGCCTCGAAGTCGAATGTGCGCGCGGAATCCAATCCCAAGGAAGCCGCGCTGCAGGGGCTGGCGAAGATGAAGCGGCTGGCGGACCGTGGCTACGTCCAAGGCATACTGCCGCCCCATGAACGGCCCCATATCCCAACGCTACGGGCGCTGGGCTTTGAGGGGGCGGACAGCCAGATCCTGGAGCAGGCCGCGAAATCCAGTCCGTCGATTCTGGCGGCGGTGTCGTCTGCGTCCACCATGTGGACCGCCAATGCGGCGACGGTATCGCCCAGCGCCGATACCGCCGATCACCGGGTGCATTTCACCCCGGCCAACCTGAGCGCCAAGTTCCATCGCTCCATTGAGCATCGAGTGACCGGGCGGGCACTGAAGGCGATCTTCGCCGATGAGGGCTATTTCGCTCATCATCCGGCGCTGCCGTCGGTGAGCCAGTTCGGTGACGAAGGTGCTGCCAACCATACTCGCCTGTGTGGCGGCTACGGCGAACCGGGTGTAGAACTGTTCGTGTACGGGCAGGTGGCGTTCAATGATCAGGCCCCGGCTCCGAAAAAATACCCGGCCCGACAAACGCTGGAGGCCTCCCAGGCCATTGCCCGGCTGCACGGGCTTGATGACCAGCACACGGTGTTTGCCCAGCAAAACCCGAATGCCATCGACGCGGGCGTGTTCCACAACGATGTCATCGCAGTCGGCAATGGCAACACCCTGTTCTATCACGACATGGCGTTTCTCGAAGAGGAGCGGGTGCTGGCCGATATCCGGTCGCGCCTGACCGGTGCCGAACTTGAAGCAGTGCGGGTTAGCAGTGAGGAAGTGCCGATTGAGGATGCCGTGGCTTCCTACCTGTTCAACAGCCAGTTGCTGAAGACCCCGGATGGCATGATGCTGGCGGTGCCCGGCGAGTGTCGGGAAGTGGCTTCGGTCAGTCGCTACCTGGATACCCTGGTGCAGTCCGGCGGACCCATCACCTCGGTCGAGGTGTTTGACGTCAAACAGTCGATGCGCAACGGCGGCGGCCCCGCCTGTTTGCGCTTGCGGGTCGTGCTGAGCGATGAGGAGCTCAAGGCCATGCACCGGGGTGTGCTGTTGACCGACGATTTGTATGAGCGCCTGACCGCCTGGGTCAAGGCGCACTACCGGGACCGGCTGTCACAGGCGGACCTGGCTGATCCGATGTTGCTGGAGGAGGTGCGCAAGGCCCTGGACGAGCTGACGGGTATTCTGGGGCTCGGATCGATTTACGACTTCCAGCTCTAGGACGCGATCGACGACGTCAGCATTTCCATCGTGTGCCGGATAAGCGCATCGGCGGAAACATTCTCGCCCGGTTTGCCGTTACCGGTGCTGAGTTCTGACTGACACAGCAACAGGACGCCATGGAGGGCGCCCCGAAGATAAAGTGCGGTCTGGACCGGGTCTGCAATCCGGTCCCGGCTCATGGTGCCGTCCTCCAGCCCCAGGCGGATGGCGCCAATCATCAGCGCCATAAGATCAGACTTCGAACACAGCATCTCTTCTGTCTGACTCTCATCGGCCTCGGCCATCGCCGTAGACGCCGTGGTTAATGCCGAGAAGTAATCCGGCTCATCCAGGTAAAACCGATAGTACGCCTCGCCCATGGCCGCGATCTGCGCCAGCCCGGTGTCGGCCCGATCGCGGGCCTCCTGGAAACGGGTCGCCAGGCTTTGTCCGGCCCGCAGCATGATGCCCCGCTGGATGGCCGCCTTATCCTTGAAATAGACGTACAGCAGCGCCCGGCTCAGGCTGGCGGTGCGGGCGATGTCATCCATGGACGTGCGCTCGTAGCCTTTTTCTGAAAAAACCAGTTCAGCCGCGTCCAGGATCGCATCGTAGCGAGCCTGGCGCTCTCGTTCTCGGCGTGTTTTCAGCGGTTCACTCATCTGACGTCCCATATAGCTATAACTTGCCACTACTTACCACTACTTACCACTACGGCGTTGGCATCATACCTCAAAGTGAATAAGGCCTGATTATTGAC
This sequence comes from Marinobacter sediminum, assembly GCF_016820575.1. Classification (GTDB taxonomy): domain Bacteria; phylum Pseudomonadota; class Gammaproteobacteria; order Pseudomonadales; family Oleiphilaceae; genus Marinobacter; species Marinobacter sediminum. Next base: position 1,241,266 of record NZ_JAEMQH010000001.1, read on the forward strand.
AAAATGTCAAAGAGTGACATTATGTCGTAATTATAGTCTCGGGATTCCGATGGAGCGGAAGCCCGTCACCGACCAGAGCATGGATGAAAGGACAAATCATGAAGCCACTTCTCTCATCATTCGCCGCTGTTATTGCTATCGCCGCCGCGATGTCGCTGTCTGGCTGTAAAGCCGGTGATGTCTCGGCCGAAACTTCAGAGCCCACCGTATCGGTAAGAGTTGCCGACGTGACCGGTGGTCAGACCGAGGGTCTGGCGTTGCGTTTCTCCGGCATCGTGCGAGCGACCCAGCGGGCAACATTGACGTTTCAGGTCAGCGGTACCCTGAAAGAACGTGCCGTGGAGCTGGGCCAAACAGTCAGCGCCGGTGACGTGCTGGCGCGTGTCTATAATCCGGCCCTGGCCCCGGCGCGGGATTCGGCCCGGGCCAAGCTGGATGAGCTGAAAACCCAGTTCGAGCAGGCCAAGCGGGAATGGGATCGGTCCAGCCGATTGCACGAGCGGGGCGTGGTGTCGGAGCAGAGCCTGGAACAGCTTGCTGCTCGGCGGGATTCGCTCCGGGCCAGCGTGGCCACGGCTCAGGCGGCTTTGGCCGAGGCTACCCAGCTATTGGATGAAAGCACGCTAAGAGCGCCATTCTCGGGCCGGGTTGAAGCCCTGCTGGTGGAGCAGGACGAATTTGTTGCCGCAGGGCAACCGGTAATGCGGATGTCATCCCCCCAGGGCCGGGAAGTGGAGGTTCGGGTACCGGCTTACTTGCTGGAGCATGTGACTCTGCAGCAGGAACTGCCGATCTGGTCTGTGCAGGACCGGACCCGTCCGCCCCAGATTGGCTCGGTGGTGGAAATTGCCCAGGCTGGCGCAGTCCGAGGTGAACTGCACCCGATTCTGGTGAGCCTGCCGGTGGATTCGCTGGAGTCTGGCGCGCCGGTGGAAGTGGGCATCACGCCAGTGCGTATGTCAGCGACCACCGTGCCTCTACTGTCGGTGGTGCGTACAGGTGAGGGCACGGGCGTGTTCCGGGTGCGGGACGGCCAGGCCAGACGCGTTCCGGTGACTGTCGAGCGTATCGTGGGTGAGCGTGTGGTGGTTCGTACCGAAGAGCTTTCTCCCGGTGACCAGGTGGTCTACGCGGGTATGACCCGGCTCACCGATGGTGACGCCGTGGAGGTGCGGTGATGACTCGCCGACTGCTGAATTGTCGCCGGCTCCTGGGCATGGTGGTCACCATGCTGTGCTTGCTGGGCATCGCCGCCTACAGCACCATGCCGCGCCAGGAAGATCCCTCGTTTCCCTACCGGGCCGGCATGGTTACCGTAAACTACCCGGGTGCCAGTGCCGACGCCGTCGAGCGGCTGGTACTGAGGCCTCTGGTCGCTGAATTGCGCCAGGTCGAAGAGGTGGATTTCAGCCAAGGCACGGCCCGCACTGGTGTGGCCCTGGCCCGGTTGAAGTTGAATGACACCATCTACGACACGGACTCCGCCTGGGATCGGGTACGCCTGGCCATGGATCGGGCCCGCCAGGACTTTCCCGACGATGTGGGCCAGATGTCGTTGGATGACCGGCTTATCGATATACCGGCGGTAGTGCTCGCGGTGTCGGGCGCCGCCTCGGTGACTGAACTGAGCTCGGTAGCCGAGCGCCTGAAACAGAATCTGTCCGACATCTCCGGGGTCTCGCGCATAGTGCTTGAAGGCGACGCCGACGAGCAGATCACCTTGGCGTTGGATGATGCCGCGCTGCACCGTTTGGGCATCTCCCCGGCCCGGGTGTTGGATACCCTGGCGCGCAGAAATCAGACCATCCCCGGTGGATTCGTTGTGGTGGACGGCCGACGCCTGTCTGTGCTGCCAAACAGCGAATTTGCTGACATTGAGGCCATTCGCGCCACGCCAATTGAATTGCCCGACGGCTCCCAGGTGCCTCTGGCAGCAGCAGCCGACGTTTGGCGTGGGCCGGTCGAGCCTCGCCAGCCGGAAACCTGGTTCGACGGCGAGCGAGTGGTGCTGCTCTCAATCATCATGGAGGAGGGCACTACCGACGCCATCCGGTTTGGCCAGCGGGTGCGTGAACGGGTAGAGGCGATCCGCGGCGAGTTCGAGCCCTACGAGATTCGAGAGATGTTTTTTCAGCCGGACAAGGTTGAGCAACGCTTGGATAACCTGGCCTGGAGCCTGGTGCTGTCGGTACTGATCATTGTCGCGGTGGTGTTCACCGGCATGGGCATCCGCATGGGTGTACTGGTGGCTTCGATCTTGCCCATGGTGGCATTGATCAGTATTGGCCTGTACGACCTGGGCGGTGGGGTGCTGCATCAGATAGCCGTGATCGGCATGGTGATTTCCCTGGGGATCCTCATCGACAACGCCATCGTGATTGTGGAGAACATCCAGCATCATCTGGATCATGGCAGTCGCCGGCTTGATGCCCTGCGCACTGCGGTTGGAGAACTCGCCGGGCCATTGGGCGCGTCCACCGGCACCACTTTGGCGGCGTTTGCGCCGCTGCTGTTGTCCAAGGGCGGCACGGCTGATTTCACCCGGGGTGTTCCGGTGATGATCATGCTGACCCTGTCGGTCAGTTACCTGCTGGCGATTTCGGCGGTACCCCTGTTGGCAGCCCGCTTCCTGAAGCCTCGCCAACAGGCCGGTAAAGATCGCCTGATCGGATTGGCGCGGGCTCTCGGTGGGCTGGTGTCCCGCTATCCGGGCCGCCTGATTACCGCCGGTGCGCTGCTGGTGGCCATCAGCGTCGGCATGACGCCGTTCATGGCCAAGCAGTTCTTTCCCAATGCCGACCGGCCACGAGTTATCGTTGAACTTTACATGCCCGAGGGTACCGACCAGGTTCGCACGGCCGAAGCTGCAGAGGCCCTGGAGAGGATGATCCGCACTCAACCCGACGCCTTGGAAGTTCATCGGTTCGTCGGGTTTACCGGCCCGAGTTTCTATTACAACCTGCAACGGGCGCCGCAGGCACCCAATCGCGCCCGCCTGGTGATTCGCACGCCAACCCTGGCCGATACCACCGAAATGATTCGCTGGGTCCGCGCTCATGTGCGCGATGAAATGCCGGAATTGGACGTGACCGTTGGCATACTCGGCCAGGGCCCGCCCAGGGCGGCACCGGTGGAGGTCCGGGTCTACCACGCCAATGACGAAACCCGCTCTGAGGCGGTGACGAGTGTGTTTTCCATCCTGCGTGAAACCGAAGGCACGGTGGATGTTCGCCACGATCTGGATATCGGGGGGCCAAGCATCGCCATCAATGTAGACGACGCTACCGCCGCACGTTACGGTCTGACCAGAGCCGACGTTGCCCAAGGCCTGTATGGTCAGAGCTTTGGTGTGGTGGCGGAGCGGTACCGGAAGGAAGACAATCCGATTCCGTTAGTGTTGCGCTCCCGGGAGGGGACGTCTCTTTCGCTGTCTCGTTTGCTGTCCATCAACATCTACAACGATCGCGGCGATGCGGTACCTCTGTCCGCGGTGGCCACCGTGGAGACCAGCTGGGAGCCGGCAGTGTGGTACCTGCGCGACGGCGTGCGTATGAATACCGTGACCGCCAACCTGCAGGCAGGTTATGGCTTCAGTAGTGCCCTGGAGAGCATGTACCAGGCCATTGAGGAAAACCCGCTGCCTGCTGGCACCCGGATTGCTCTAGGTGGCGATGCCGAAGGCTCTGGCGATGCCAACAGCGCGTTGCTTACGGCCGCACCCATTGGCGTGCTGTTACTGCTGTTCTTCCTGCTGTTGCAGTTCAATTCCTTCCGCCGGGTCGGGATCATCCTGCTGACGGTGCCATTGGCCACGGTGGGCATATTCCCGGGGCTGGTGCTATCGAATTCGCCGTTTGGCTTCCAGTCGCTGCTGGGCGTGATCGCCCTGGTGGGGATAGTGGTGAATAACGCCATCGTGCTGCTGGATGTCATGGACCGGCAACTGGCGGCTGGTGAGGGCATTCGGGATGCGGTGCGCAAGGCGGTCGAGCAGCGCACCCGGCCAATCCTGCTGACCACCGCCACCACCGTAGCCGGGTTGCTGCCGCTGGCGTTCTCCAGCTCAACCCTGTGGCCACCCATGGCCTGGGCGATCATCTCCGGGCTGCTGGCCTCTACGGTATTGACCCTGCTGGTAATCCCGGCGGTGTGCACGCAACTGATCAAGGCCCCGGTGCCTGAGCCTGAGAACGCGCCGGCCTGAGCCAGCGCTGAACCGGGATTTTGATCCGGCTCCGGTGTGTTTACCGGGGCCGGATCAGCAGGCCCGCTCGCTGGCCCACAGGCACGTCCCTGTTGGGAAACACAATCGACTCGGCCTGATCGCCAACCCGGTACGTGGTCGACTCGTCCTCCCAGAGCACCGTGCCCGGCGCGTACTCGGTAAAGTTCGCCACGTCATCCGGCACATGAAACACAAAGTTCGGGCCGGTATTCAGAATCTCCTGCACCACCTCAAACACTGTTAGCCGTTCAAACGTCGCCTTCTCCGATTGCGGCGCAGGCTGGCCCCGGAATCGACGTCGCAGCGCATCACGAATGCCGGTAAACCGGCTCAGATCGTTCTGCCCGAACGGCCGCACCTTGCCCAGCTCCACGGTGAAGCTCTCGGCGCCGAGCTGAGACGACGAGAACGACGAAAACGTGGTACCTGCCTTGTGCTGAAGCAGCAGCGTTTCAACGTCGGCCTCCAGCAGGAACTCGCACTGCTGCGCCGGCACCTCGCGACCTTCAACAAACGGATAGAGCGCAAACTTTTCCCGCTGGGATGGCCGGATGGCCGTGTGCAGGTCGTAGTGTGAGAGCTGGCCCGAATGGTTGGCCTGAAAGTCCCGACATAGCGACTCAATCTGTCGCGCTCTCGCCGCTTCCGGCAACTCCTGATACTCGGCCTTTTGATGGGCACCGTGGAACAGTCGGTTCATGTTGGCATCCAGAAACCGGTCGCCCCTAACCATGGCCGGCGGGTTGCCCAGGATCAGCAACAACGGACAAGCCAGCGGCCAGTCACCATTCAGCAACTCGCTGACCAGGCCATTCAAAACCTCAATAGGTGCCGTCTCGTTGCCGTGCACACCGGCGGAGATAATCAGCGCTTCGTCATTCGGGTTGGATTGGTTAGCACCTGGAATCAGCTCCAGAATCCCCAAGGCCTTTCGAACAATAATCGTGCCGTCTGGGAGCTGGCTGCGAGTTTCGCTCAAATTATCGGAAGCATGGCTCAAGGTGTGATCAAGCCAGTCAGGTGAGTTAGAAAACAGATCCGAATAAACAGTCATTGGAATCCCCGAAACAAATCTGGGGGCGGGCAGGGTGTTGCCTCCCGGGAGTGTATTAAGCCATGGACGGCTTCACTCAAGCGCCCCATGGATGGGCTCGAGCGGCTCCCGGGAGGCAACACCCTGCCTGCCCGGGCACCAAAGTCTGCGCAAGTGTCAGTTGCTTATGGGGCGCTGATGTCGCAACAGATGGTTTTCAAGCTTGCGGAAAGCAAATACCAGAATAAAGGTCAGCACCATGTAGATCAGCGCCACAAAGATAAACGCATCGAATGGCGCGTAGAACCGGGAATAGATATTCCGGGCGGCACCGGTCAGATCGACAATAGTCACCACACTGGCAATCGCGCTCGAGTGCAGCATGAAGATGACCTCGTTGGAGTAGGCCTGAACCGCACGCCGGGCGGCACTCGGCAGGATAATCCGACGCATGCGCATGAACCAGTTCATGCCATAGGCCTTGGCCGCCTCAATCTCGCCATGGGGCGTGGACATGATCGCACCGCGAATGATTTCGGTGGTGTAGGCCGCCGTGTTCAGGGTGAACGCCAGCAGCGCGGGATAGAACGGCTCTCGGAAAATCCCCCACCAGAAAGTTTCCTGAATCCCCGGAATCTGCGCGATGCCGTAATAGATGATGTACAGCTGGATCAGCAGCGGCGTGCCACGGAACAGGTAGGTGTAGAGCCACACCGGCAAGGAAACCAGTGGATTCCGGCTGGTGCGCGTGATCGCCAGTGGGACAGCGCAAACCAGGCCGATCACCAGCGACAGGAATACCAGTTGAACCGTGCTAACCAGACCATTCCAGTATTCCAGCATGGTCATGGCGGTAAAGATGTCGTTCTGGTTCAGCCATTGGGCGATAAAGTCAGGCATGTCTTATCCCCCCTGAACCACGCCGACATTGGCGCGCTTGTTGAGCCATTTGATGAACAGCTCGGATCCGGCGGTCAGCGCCAGATACACGAACGCCACCGGAATGAAAAAGTGGAACGGCATGCGTTCGGCCTTGGCCGCTTCCTCGGCCACCCGAACCATATCGGTCAGGCCGATGATGGACACCAACGCCGTGGTTTTCAGAAGCACCTGCCAGTTATTACCGAGGCCGGGCAGGGCATGGCGAAGCATCTGTGGAAAGATGATGCGTCGGAACGTGTGCCAGCGGGTGAACCCGTAGGCGCGCGCGGCTTCAATCTGGCCGGTTTCAACCGCCAGAAAGGCACCGCGAAAGGTTTCGGTCATGTAGGCACCGAAAATCAGCCCGATGGTGACAACACCAGAAATAAACGGATCGAACTGAAAGAAAAAGTCGATTTCGTAGGCTTCCCAGAGCAGGTCCGAGATATTGTTCACGGCCACCTGTCCGCCGTAGTAAAACAGCAGCATCATGACCAGATCCGGTACACCGCGAATCAGCGTGGTGTAGGCCGTAGCGGCGCCTTTGGCGACACGGTTGCTGGACAGCTTGGAGGAGGCGCCAATCAGTCCGAGTGTGACTGCCAGGGCCAGAGAGAGGAAGGCCAGTTCAATGGTAATGATTGCCCCGTCCAGTAGTGCCGGGCCATAGCCTTTCAGATCGAGCATGGAAACGTCCGGTAGTCAGGGGTGGCCGGTGAGGCCACCCCTGCGGTTTACATCTTGATGTCGTAGTTGAAGTACTTCTGCATGATGGTGTCGTAGGTACCATCTTTCTTCAGTTTCTTCAGGGTAGCGTTTACCTTTGCGGCCAGGTCCTTGTCACGCTGACGCATGGCAACACCTACGCCTTCACCCAGCTTGACCGGCTCGCCGACTTCCTTGAAGCCGTCTTTGCTCAGTACGGTCTGCTCGCCTACCGGGTAATCAACAAAAACCACGTCCAGGCGCTGGCCTTCCAGATCCAGAACCATGTCGTCGGCAGTGGTGTAACGCTTGATGGTTACGATGCCGCCCATGTTCTCGGTAACGAAGGAGTCCATGGTGGTGCCACGCTGAACGCCAACTACCTTGCCCTTCATGGCGTCCATGTCGGTGACGTCGGTGTTGAAGGCTTCAGGCGCGAACCAGCCACCCGGGGTGTTGTAGTACGGCTCGGAGAACAGTACGCGCTCGGCACGCTCCGGGGTGATGGACATGGAAGACATGATGGCGTCGAATTTACGCGCCAGCAGGCCAGGAATCATGCCGTCCCAGGATTGAATGACGAATTCGCAGTCCGCTTTCATCTCGGCACACATGGCTTCGGCCAGCTCAACTTCGAAGCCGGTCAGCTCGCCATTTTCGTCTTTGTACTCAAACGGCTCATAAGGCACGTCAAAGGCGATGCGGATTTCTTTCCAGTCTTTGGCCTGGACGGTTCCGGCCGCCAGGGCCAGGGCGCAACTCGCTGCAACAATCAGTTTTTTCATGTGTTACTTCTCCAGTGATTTGCCTTTTCGGCTTATTTTTAATGGAAGCACTGCATCCAGTACGAACTCAAGATAGCACCGAGTGTCAGAAGTTGGGAGCGAGGAACTGCTTCATGCGTTCCGAGTCCGGGTTATCAAACACTTTTTCGGGCGTACCCTGTTCTTCAATTACGCCCTGATGCAAAAACAGGACCTGACTGGAAACATCCCTTGCGAACGCCATTTCGTGGGTGACCACGATCATGGTTCTGCCTTCCTCGGCCAGACTCTGCATAACCTTCAGAACTTCACCCACCAGTTCCGGATCCAGGGCTGAGGTGGGCTCATCGAACAGCATCACCTCAGGCTCCATGGCCAAGGCGCGGGCAATGGCAGCACGCTGCTGCTGACCACCGGACATCTGCGCCGGGTAGTAATCCTTGCGCTCATAGATGCCCACTTTCTGGAGGTAGGACTCGGCACGTTCGATGGCCTCTTTCTTTGGCACCTTCAACACGTTTACCGGGGCTTCGATGATGTTTTCCAACACGGTCATGTGAGACCACAGATTGAAGCCCTGGAACACCATGGAAAGTTTCGAGCGGATCTGTTCAACCTGCTTGTTATCAGCCGGAATACGCTCGCCCTTGCGGTTGTTGGTGAACCGGATTGGGTCGCCGTGCACGATAATGTCGCCGGAGGTAGGCGTTTCCAGCAGGTTGATACAACGCAAAAAGGTGCTCTTGCCGGAGCCGGAACTGCCGATCAGGGAAACCACGTCGCCTTTGCGGGTTTCCAGTGAAATGCCCTTGAGCACTTCATGCTTGTCGAAAGTCTTGTGAATATCCCTGCAGATCAAAGGCGATTTGTCCGCCATTGGAAGCTCCCGAGGCTGTCAGTCAAAGGCGCATGTTTTACGGACTGTGGCGGCGGAAATCAATACCTCTTAAAAAGGCTTTTCTGCTTTGTTAGCCGAAATCCAACACGCTGCTTTGTATGATGAATGTGTTTGCCGTACCGACACGGTGTGCCCGCATTATAGATTCTGCTGTGAGCGTTGTGCAGCGCTCTCCGGGGGAACCGGCATCCGGATGACCTGGCTGCCATCCTTTTCCAATTCGCGCAGCGAGTCGCTGACAAATCGAACGTGAGCCATGGCAGCCTTCTGGGCCACCCCGGGCTTGCTGGAGATTATGGCTTCATAGAGTTGTCGATGCTGGCGCACGATCTTTTTCCGCATTTCCTGTCTTGGATTCAGGTTAGCCACCGAGGCCTGGACCGTCATCAGCATCATATTTTTGAGGCTGCTGAGCACATGGACCAGTATCGGATTGTGGGATGCCTCCACGATTGCCAGATGAAAACTATGGTCTGACCGCGCGTTGCTGAGCGGGTCTGTCTCTTCCAGGGCTCTGAATGCCTTGGTGATTCGGTGTCGGTCTGCGCCATTAGCGCGCTGGGCCGCCAGGAATGCCGCCTGGCCCTCAAGCTGCTCGCGTACTTCCAACAAATCGTACAGCGTGCGGGGGTGGCCTTCGAACAGGTGCATGAGCGGGCTGTGGTCGTCCACGGATTCTGATTGCGGAACCATGCTGGCAACGAACGACCCCTTGCCGTGTCGTGTCTCAATAACCCCGCGGCCTTGCAGCTCGTGCAGTGCCTCCCGAATGACAGCCCGGGACACGCCCAGTCGAGCAGCCAGCTGGCGTTCCGAAGGAATTTTCTGCTCCGGCGCCAGCCCACCGTCAAGAATGAGCCGCTCGAGTCGGTACGAAATTTCCTGGGAGATTGCCATTCAGGTGCCTGTTTTTTCGCTGGTCTGACCAGTGACTGTTATCAGAGTTGGTGATTCGGACCTTGGTGGATACGCCGCCAAGCCCTGTAAATATGGATGATTACAGCCAATTCGTCCATTTATGACGCTGGAAAAACTGGTCCGACCAGTGGGTTAACCGCTGGACTAAACCCGCATTGGCTACGAATATCTTCTTAATGTCGGACGGTTAAATTTTGCCCAGCCGGCGTTGAGTCAGACGCTGATAACAACAAAACCAACGGAGACGTTTCGATGATTTCGAAGAATAACATCCGAAATAGCTGTGACACTGGCGAGACCCCACCTCGCAGAAGTTTCCTTAAAACTGCCGCCATGGGCGTCGCTCTTGCTGGTACGATGCTGCTGGGGGCTGGACAGGCTCATGCCGCAACCACGTGGAAGATTCAGTCCGTTTGGGACGCAGGCACCGTGGGTTACTCGTTGTTCGACGAGTGGTGCAAGAGTATTGAGGCGAAGTCAGGCGGAGAACTGAAGTTTCAATGCTTCCCGGCCAAGGCTGTCGCTGCCGACAATAACTCACTGTTCGACTCTGTTCGTAACGGTGTTCTGCAGGGTATGAATCCGTTCACCCTGTACTGGTCAGGGAAGATTCCTGCCTCTGTCTTCCTGTCTTCATATCCAGCCGGTCCTGATCAACCTCATCATTGGGACACCATGTTCTATTCCATGGGCATGTTGGAAAAGACCCGGGAAATCTACAAGAAGTTCGGTCTGTTCTACGTCGGCCCGATCCAGCATGACGCCAACATCATTCATTCCAAAAAACCGGTCAACAGCCTGGCTGACCTGAAAGGCATGAAGATCCGTGTCCCGGGGGGCATGGTTGCCGAGGTATTCCAGCAGTTTGGCGTGTCCACCGTCAGTCTGCCGGGCTCAGACATCTTTCCGGCCCTCGAGAAAGGCACTATCGATGCGGCGGACTACGTAGGCCCTGCGGTTAACTACGAGCTGGGCTTCTCCCAAGTGACTGATTACATCATCTTCGGACCTCCTGGGGTCATGTCCATTTACCAGCCGGTCGATCTGATGGACCTGACCGTCAGCCTGCGTGCCTGGAACTCGATATCGCCTGAGCTTCAGCAGTTGGTCGAGGATGAGGTGCGCATTTACTCCCAGAAACACTACCTGGCCATCCAGGAGCGCAACATAGCCGCCATGGAGAAGTTCAAGGCAGAAGGCGACACGGTTACCCGTCTGAGCCAGGAAGACCTGGAAGCCTGGCGTAAAGCGGCCATTCCCATCTGGTTCAACTGGGCAAACAAGAATGAGGACGCACGCGCCATTCTGGATATCCAGCTGAAGTACATGATGAACGACACGGTTGGTTACATTACCGAAGAAGACATCAAGGGCTTCTAAGTTCAAAAGCTCAAACAAAAACGATAATCGGGGAAGGCAGGGTTAGCCGACACAGGATTAACCCTCCCTTCCCCGCTCTTTGATCTAGGTGGTAGCAACATGTCTGATCTGAGTGCATTTGGCTTTGTCTTGCCGCACTGGTTCTACTGGGGTTGGCTTGCCGTAATGCCACTGCTCATGATGGCTTGGGATAAGTGGAGCAGTAAGCGTGGCGGCGATGATGCCGAGCCCGAAAAAACGATTTCCGAGTTACAAACCGAAGAAGATGACCCCCTGGCACACTTCGAGTATGAGGGTAACTGGTTTACAAAAGCCGTTGACTGGATGTGTGAGAAATCAGGGCTTTTCGTGGCGTTCTGGACCATCAACGCAGTACTTTTCTATTTCTTCGAAGTGGTGATGCGGTACATCTTCAATATGCCAACGATCTGGGTGCATGAAGCCAGCTTCCTGATTTTCGGCATGCAGTACATTCTCGCTGGCGCCTTCGCGCTGTTGCACGGTGCTCATGTCAGGGTGGACGTCGTCTACAACTTCCTTCCGGTGCGCGGGCGCGTGGGCATGGATATCTTCACCTCCATGTTCTTCTTTATTTTTGCGGCTGTTCTGGCCACCACATCGTGGACCTTTTTTCAGGACTCACTGATGATGACAGAGACCACGGTCGAGACATGGGGAATCCAATATTACCCCGTGAAAGGCGTAATGTTTTTGGGCGCGATCCTGCTCTTGCTAGCCGGCTTCTCGAAGCTGCTTAAAGACATCGTATTGTTTATCCGTCTCGGTCAGGAGCGCACCGCATGAGTACAACGACTGCAGCGCCGAGCAGCGGCATGGCCGGGAAGCTGGGCACATGGTTAATGATCATCGCCACCGTGGGTCTGGCGTTTGTCATCTGTGTTGAACTGATCAACATTCTGTTTTACGACCCGTGGAGTGACGAGCGGTTCCTTTTCAAACTTTCGGGCAGCCTGTCTGGCGTGGACATTGGCCCGCTGACCTATCTGATGTTCGGCTCCCTGGCAGTGGCTCTGATGATGGGCCTGCCACTGGCCTTTGTTACCGGCGGCCTGGGTGTCATGTTCATCTACCTGGTTGGTGATGCCATGATGCTGAACATCGTGCCTGGTCGTATCTTCCCGTTGATGGCCAACCCGGACATCGCGGCGATTCCCCTGTTCATCTTCATGGCGTCGATGCTTGAGCGTGCCGGCCTGATCGAGGAAATGTTCAGTGTGGTGTACAAGTGGATGGGTGGCATCAGCGGTGGTCTTGCGGCCGCAACGATTGTTGCTTCGACCATTCTGGCAGCGATGGTGGGTGTTATCGGTGCCGCGGTCGTAACCATGGGCATCATCGCGCTGCCGGCCATGTTGAAACGGCACTATGATCACAAGATTGCGCTTGGTTCTATTATGGCGGGGGGAACACTGGGTATTCTCATACCACCGTCCATCCTGGCCATTCTGTACGCGGTGGTGGCGCAGCAGTCGGTGGGCGAGCTTTACCTGGGCTCGCTGTTGCCGGGGCTGATGCTCTCCGGTCTGTATCTGACTTATGTGCTGGTGCGCAGCTGGCTGAATCCGAAGCTGGGCCCACCGATCCCGATGGAAGACCGGATCAGTCTGACAGAGAAACTAAAGCTCCTGGGTAACCTGATCGCCCCCCTTGCCCTGGTCGGCCTGGTTCTGGGCCTGCTGTTTGGTGGTATTGCTACGCCGGTAGAAGCAGCGGGCATCGGCTCTTTCGGTGCCATCATCGTTGCGATGATGCACAAAAAGTTCTCAATTGCCGGTCTTCGCGAAGCGTCTGTGACCACAGCCAAAGCGTCCGCGATGGTCCTTTGGATCATGTTCGGTGCCTCGGTATTCGTTGGTTTTTATATCCTGCAGGGCGGTCAGCAGTTCGTGACCGATGCCATTCTGGGTACGGGGATGTCGGCTTACGGTATCCTGTTGCTGCTGATGGTGTTACTGGTCGTTCTGGGTATGTTCCTTGACTGGGTTGGTATCCTGTTGCTGGCAGTGCCCATCTTCATCCCGATCGTAAAAGCGCTGGAGTTCCCCGGTCTGTTCGGGTTCCCGCCGGTCGCTGGCGACGATGTGGTGCTCTGGTTTGGTGTGCTTTATCTGGTGAATATGCAGATGTCGTTCCTGAGCCCGCCGTTCGGCTACGCCCTGTTCTACATCCGTGGTGTTTGCCCGCCGGAAATTTCTATGGGTACCATCTTCAAGTCATCCCTGGTTTTCCTGGCAATCCAGGCGTTCGGGCTGTTCATGTGTATTCTTATCCCTGGCATCGTCACTTGGCTGCCGGGACTGGTTTACGGCTAATTTTTTTAAGGAGTAATTCATTATGTTGACGATTAACAGGTTGGATCTTGCGGATGCGCGCATCCTGATCGAAGGGGCCGCAGAAAAGGCCCGGGAAATCGGAATTCCTATGTGCATCGCGATTGTGGACGAATCCGGCAACCTGATTGCCTTTGAACGCATGGACGGTGGCAAGATCACCAGCGTCACCATTGCCCAGGACAAGGCGTTCACCGCAGCCGCCGCCAAGAAGGCGACCCACGACTACAACAAGGCCAACGTGCCTGGCAGTCTGGCCTTTGGTATTCACACCGAGGTGGGTGGACGCCTGAGCTCTGTCGGTGGTGGTCTGCCGGTGATTGTGAACGGTGAAGTGGTTGGTGGTATTGGCCTGAGTTCCGGCACGCCCCAGCAGGACATGGATTGTGCCCAGGCTGGTCTCGACCACTTTGAAACCAAACGCGGTTAACCGCTGTCACAGCATAACTGGCGGGCTTCAGGGCCTGTCAGTGATCTCCGCCTGCGGGCGGAGCCCGATGTGACACGAATTCAGAGAATGCTATGACTACCAAGCCAACAGTCAGCAAAGCCGAGCTGGCGGAACAGTTCCGGTCGTTCATCGATCCGGACTATGTCATTACCGACAGCGAAACCATGAAGCCCTACGAGTGCGACGGCCTTTCCATGTACTGCGAGATGCCATTGCTTGTGGTGCTGCCGGAAACCGTAGAGCAGGTGCAGCGGGTGATGCGCATCTGCAACGAACACAAGGTGCCGGTGGTTGCCCGCGGTGCTGGTACCGGGCTCAGCGCCGGAGCCATGCCCCACAAAGAGGGGGTGGTGCTGTCGCTGGCCAAATTCAACCGCATCCTTGAGATCGATCCGTTAGCGCGAACGGCCCGGTTGCAGCCCGGCGTTCGCAACCTGGCAATCAGTGAGGAAGCGGCTCAGTACGGTCTGTATTACGGCCCCGATCCATCCTCCCAGATTGCCTGCACCATCGGCGGCAACGTGGCAGAGAACTCCGGCGGCGTGCATTGCCTGAAGTACGGGTTGACCGTGCATAACTTGCACAGCGTGGAGATGGTGACGGCCGAGGGTGATGTGGTCACCGTTGGCAGTGATGCCCTGGATGTCTGCGGTATGGATCTGCTGGCGTTGATGACCGGCTCGGAAGGACTGCTTGGCGTAGTCACCGAAGTGAAGGTGAAACTGCTGCCCAAGCCGGAAGTGGCGAGGGTCGTGATGGCGGGTTTTGACAGTGTCCAGAATGGCGGTGATGCCGTCGGTGGCGTGATCTCCCACGGCATTATCCCGGGCGGGCTGGAAATGATGGATAGCCACGCCATTGTTGCGGCGGACGATTTCGCCAAGGCGGGTTACCCGCGCGAAGCCAAGGCCCTGCTGTTGTGTGAAGTGGACGGTACGGTTGAGGAAGTGGACGAGCACATCGCCCAGGCCGAGGAAGTGTTCCGCAAGTTTGGAGCGACCTCGGTACGGACCTCCGAGAGCGAGGAAGAGCGAGCGCTGCTATGGAAAGGCCGGAAGTCGGCGTTCCCGGCGGTGGGCCGGATCTCGCCGGATTACTACTGCATGGACGGCACGATTCCCCGGCGCGAGTTGGCCAATGTGCTGCTGCGGATGGAGGAAATGTCCGAAGAGTTTGGCCTGCGAGTGGCCAACGTGTTCCACGCCGGCGACGGTAACCTGCACCCTCTGATCCTGTTTGATTCCAATGTCCCGGGTGAGTTTGAGCGCACCGAGGACTTTGGTAGCAGCATTCTTCGGCTTTGTGTTGAAGTCGGCGGCTGCATCACCGGTGAGCACGGAGTGGGGGTGGAGAAAATCCGGCAGATGGCGGTGCAGTTCAGCGACAACGAGTTGCAGCAGTTCCACGATGTTAAAGCCGCCTTCGATCCTGCCGGGATTTTGAACCCGGGCAAGGGCGTACCGGCCCTGAAATTCTGCCAGGAATACCGGTCCCTCGAGCATAAACAACACAAGCACGAACCTACGGAAGCCGCCCATGGCTGATATTTCCAAACAACTGACAGAACAGGTTATCGCTGCCCGCGATGGTGGGCACAAACTCAACATAGTGGGTGGCGGCACCAAGGCCTTTATGGGCCGGACTGCCGACCCGGACGCTGGCACCCTGAGCGTGGGCGAGCACAGCGGTATCGTTGAATACCACCCGGTTGAGCTGGTACTGACCGTGCGCGCCGGCACACCGCTGAGCGACATTGAGGCAGCACTGGCCGAACATGGCCAGGCGCTGCACTTTGAGCCGCCCAGACTGGGCCCTGAGGCCACTATTGGCGGCACCCTGGCGACCAATCTGTCCGGCCCGGCTCGGCCGTGGACAGGCTCGGTGCGTGATCAGGTGCTGGGTGTTCGTCTGCTGAACGGCAAAGGTGAGCACCTGCGCTTTGGTGGCCAGGTGATGAAGAACGTCGCGGGCTACGATGTCTCGCGCCTGCAGGCCGGCGCCATGGGAACCCTGGGCGTGATGACTGAGATCAGCCTCAAGGTAATGCCGAAACCGGCGGCGTCCATGACCCTGGTGCAGGACATGGCTATGGATGAAGTCATCCATTACATGAACAGCCGTTCGGCCGAACCCAAGCCGATCACTGGCGCTTGTTGGGTGGGCGGTAAAGTCTATCTTCGCCTGTCCGGTGCCAAGTCAGCCGTGGAAGCCACGGCCCAAAAATGGTCCGGCGAGGTGCTGGAGCAGGGCGATGAGTTCTGGCAGCAGGTTCAGGATTTGAAGCACGAATTCTTTGCCGGGAACGATGTCCCGCTGTGGCGCTTTTCCGTTGGGTCTACCGCCGCAAACCCGGCGCTTGATGGCAACTGGTTCATCGACTGGGCCGGTGCTCAGCGCTGGTACCGTGGTGCCGGCGAACTCAGTGACATGGAGCCGCTGGCCCGGGCCGCGGGCGGACAGGTCAGCCTGTTCCGTGGCGGCGACCGCAACGGCGAGGTGATGCACCACCAACCTGAGGCGCTAAAGGCGATTCAGCGCCGGGTAAAGAATTCGTTCGATCCGGATAATATTTTTAATCCCGGACGTTTATACAGCTGGTTGTAAGAGCAGGAATACGATGCAAACAAATCTGGTTCAACAATTTGCCAATACAGCGGAAGGGCAGGAGGCCGAATCCATTCTTCGGGCCTGCGTCCATTGTGGATTCTGCACCGCAACCTGCCCGACCTATCAGGAGCTGAACGACGAGCGCGACGGCCCCCGTGGTCGGATCTACCTGATGAAGATGTTCCTGGAAGGCCAGGAAGCGACCGAAAAGACCCGGGAGCATCTGGATCGCTGCCTGACTTGCCGCAGCTGCGAAACCACCTGTCCGTCCGGAGTTCAGTATGGCCGCCTGGTGGATATCAGTCGGGGGCTGATGGAGAAAGAGCTGCCACGGGCTCCCAAGGACAAGTGGCTGCGCTGGGGACTGGCCCGGGTCATCCCCAATCGCCAGCTCTTTGGCCTGCTGTTGCGGATGGGGCAAATATTCCGTCCGATACTGCCGGCGCCGCTGCGCACCAAGGTACCGCCGCGAAAACAGGCCAGCCCCTGGCCCGCGGCCAGTCATAACCGCATCGTGCTGGCTCTGGCCGGCTGCGTGCAGCCGTCCGCAACACCGAACACCAATGCGGCCGCAGCCCGGGTAATGGATAAGCTGGGTATCACCATGGTCGAGGCGCCCGAGGCAGGCTGCTGTGGCGCCGTGAACTACCACCTGTCCGAGCACGAGAAAGGTCTCGAGCGGATGCGCCAGAACATCGATGCCTGGTGGCCAGCCATCGAGGCCGGTGCCGAGGCCATCATCATGACCGCCTCTGGTTGTGGCGCCATGGTTCAGGACTACGGCCACCTGCTCAAGGATGATCCGGTCTACGCCGCCAAAGCGCAGAAGGTGAGTGAGCTGTGCACCGACATCGGCGCTTTCCTGCTAAAGCAGGATCTGGACAAGCTCAAGCTGAGCCAGAGTCCGGGTAAGGTGGCGTTCCACTGTCCGTGTACTCTGCAGCACGCCATGCAGCAGAGCGGCGTGGTCGAGCAGGTTCTGACCAAGGCCGGTGTGAACCTGGCCGTCACCAAGGACAAGCACCTGTGCTGCGGGTCTGCCGGTACCTACTCGGTAACGCAGCCGGAGATGAGCCAGAAGCTGCTGGGTAACAAGCTCAAGGCACTGACCGTGGACAACCCCGACCGCATCGTCACCGCCAACATTGGCTGCCAGATGCACCTGGAAACCAAGGCGCAAGTGCCGGTCCAGCACTGGATCGAGTTGCTGGATCAGTAAGCTGATGCGGTATTGGATTTGGTAATCCGGGGCCAGGTTCCGTTCATTCCCTGATGGGGTCGTTATACTGCTCCGCAGTTAGCGAACCCACAGGGAGTGGATCTTTATGCCATGGATATTGGCGATTTTCGTTGTCATCGGATGCTTCAGTTCACCGCTTTACGCCGGGGTTTATACCTGGATTGACCCCAACGGCGTGGCGCACTTCTCGGATTACCCACCGGGCAAATTGCCCCATCAGGAACTTGTCATCTCACCACCATTAACGGTGCCTATGTCGGAAAACCTGCGGCAGGGCAGGCGCGTGTCTGGAATTCGTGACGACGTTCGCGGCTTGCTGTCGACACCCGGTCGGGGAGTGAGAGAGGGCGGTGCGAAGGAAAAGGCCCTCGTTCAGCGCAAAAAAGCCTGTGACACTTATCGGAAAAAACTGGACAGGATTCAATCCAAGCTGCGGGCCGGTTATGGCAACGACAAAGGCAATACCCTCCGGCGTCAGCGGCGTGAAACCAGCCAGAAGCTCAGCCGTGAATGCCTGTTGCAGTAGCCTGAGGTGCTATATTGCCCGAAACCAACAGCAATCAGGAGCCCACCATGACCAACTTGCCCGAACTGACCGACGCTCTGCTGACCCTCGATGAGCGGGTCGCCGTTCTGACCCTGAACCGTAACGACCTCCGAAATGCCCTGACCGGCTCCGCCCTGATCGATGACATCGTGGCTACGGCCGAATGGGTGAATCAGTGCGATGAGGTGTCCGTTCTGGTGATCACCGGTGCCGGCTCGGCGTTCAGTGCCGGTGGCAATATCCGCGACATGGCCGAGCGTGGCGGCGATTTTGCCGGCGATGTGGCCGAGTGTGCCGATCGTTACCGCAAAGGTATCCAGCGTATTCCGCTGGCGCTGCAGGCGGTCGAAGTGCCGGTGATCGCGGCGGTGAATGGGGCGGCCATTGGTGCCGGTTTTGATCTCGCCAACATGGCCGATATCCGGATTGCTTCCGAGCGGGCCAAGTTCGGCGAGACCTTTCTGAATCTCGGGATTATTCCCGGCGACGGCGGTGCCTGGCTGATGCAGCGCCTGATCGGTTACCAGCGGGCGTTTGAGCTGACCATGACCGGCCGTGTGATTGAGGCCGATGAAGCCAAAGAGCTTGGCATCGTCATGACCGTGGTGCCGGACGACCAGTTGATGCCCGAGGCGTTGAAACTCGCGACCCGGATGGCCAACCAGCCGCCGAAGGCAACCCGGTTGACCAAACGCCTGATGAAGATGGCCCAGCGCATGGAATTGAAGGATTTCCTTGATCTGTGCGCTGTGTTTCAGGGTATGAGCCACAACGAGCCAGAGCATCTGGAGGCGGTGAATCGCATGTTGGCATCAATGGGGCGGGGGTAACCCTGGCTGCGTACTCACCAACAAGGACAAAGCCATGACAATTCTGATTACAGGCGCCAACCGTGGCATCGGCCAGGGACTTGCCGGCGAATGGCGGCGCGAAGGCAAAGAGGTCATTGGAACGGCCCGGAATGAGCCAGGCTTGGAGCAGCTGGACGTGGCGGAGCCGGACAGCGTCTCCGCCCTCGGCAAGCGCCTGCAAGGCCGGCCCATATCAACGCTAGTGTGTAATGCCGGCATCCTGATGGACCGCCATGAACAACTGGAGGCTGGTTATTCTCCGGAGCTCTGGGCCAGGCACTTTCAGGTCAATGTTACCGGCGTATTCCTGACGGTACAGGCACTGATGCCCAATCTCAGGTTGGCCCAGGAGCATGGCGATACCCCAAAAATTGCGATCGTCTCCAGCTTGCTGGGTTCCCAGGCTGCGGCCGGTGGCGGGAGGTACATATACCGGGCCTCCAAAGCCGCCGCGATCAATCTGGGGCGCAATCTTGCGGTCGATCTTCGACCAGAAGGCATTGCGGTGGGTATCTATCATCCAGGTTGGGTCGCCACCGATATGGGAGGTCCTGAGGCCGAGGTTTCGGTTGAAGAGTCAGTTGATGGCCTGCGTCGGCAGATCGACAACCTGAATCTGACTGAAACGGGATGCTTCAAAGCCTGGGATGGGAAAGTCTTGCCGTTTTGAAGTAGCGCAAAAACAAAAAAGCCCGCACAAGGCGGGCTTTTTCGTGGAATTCGTGGTGCCCGGAGGCGGAATCGAACCACCGACACGGGGATTTTCAATCCCCTGCTCTACCAACTGAGCTATCCGGGCAAGTTGCGCTACTGCTGTGCAACGGGGCGCTATTAAACCGGTTTCGATGTATTGAGTCAAGGCCGGTTCGGAAAAAATCCCGAATCTTTTCAGTGTTGATCAGGCTTTGATCAATCGTCGTTACTGTTCGGGCGGAACATAGCCCTCGGCTTGGTCGAATGGCTCATTGTCGAAGAAGTGTTCCATCTGGGCCTGAAGGTATTTACGGGTGTTCGGGTCCATCAGGCTCAGGTGCTTTTCATTGATCAGCATGGTCTGCTCGGCCTGCCACTCTTCCCAGGCTTGCTTGGATACGGTCTCGTAGAGTTCCTGGCCTTTTTTGCCGGGCATGGGCGGGAAGGCCAGGCCATCGAGTTCCTTCTGGTATTTGCGGCAGAATACGGTGCGGCTCATGTTGGCTCCTGTTGGCAGAGTGAATCTGGCGGCATGATAACAGATCGGAGTGGGCTGGGCTGAAGCGGAGTGCACGCCGGTGTTAGAGCAGGGCGGTCTGCTCCGGTTGGGTCAGCAAGCTACGAATCGGAGCCGGCAATCCGAGGGTCAGGGCTTCGTCCCGATGGAACCAGCTCCGGTGGTCGCCGTCTGCGACTTGTCGGGCGTCGTGGACCAAGAGGCGGGCGGGCTGGATGTGCAGGTGGTAGTGACTGAAGGTGTGGCGGAAGCCGCTGATCAGTTCCGGATCGCCACAGTTCAGTCCCAGTTGCCGCTCACAGCTTTCCTGCAATTCATCAGCGCCCAGAGCCGGGTCCAGCTCCGGCAAGCTCCAGAGTCCGCCCCAGATGCCACTGGGTGGCCGTCGTTCCAGCAGGATGCGGCCGTCGCTGTCCTCAAGTATCACCATCCAGGTGGTTTTCTCTGGCTTGGCCTTCTTGGGCTTGGAGCCGGGGTAACGTGTTTCTTCGCCTTCGGCATGGGCAGTGCAGCCTGATTGTAGCGGACAGGCGTCGCACTTGGGCCGGCTGCGGGTGCACACCATGGCGCCCAGATCCATGATCGCCTGGGTGTAGTCCCGGGCCCGGGCATCGGGGGTATGTTCTTCGGCATGGTGCCAGAGCTGTTTCAAGACAGCAGTCTGGCCAGGCCAGCCGGGCACCGCGTGGTAGCGGGCCAAAACCCGCTTTACGTTGCCATCAAGAATGGCGGCCCGTTTGCCAAAGGCCTGTGCGACGATGGCCGCTGCCGTTGAGCGGCCGATGCCAGTCAGGGTCTCCAGCTGTTCGGGATCATCGGGAAATTCGCCGCCAAAGTCTTCAACTACGGTCTTAGCCGCCTTTTGCAGGTTGCGGGCCCGGGCGTAATAGCCCAGGCCGGACCAGTGGCTGAGAACCTCGTCCACCGGAGCCTCGGCCAGCGTCTGCACATTCGGGAACCGGTCCATGAACGCGTTGAAGTAGGGGATCACCGTGGCGACCTGGGTCTGCTGCAGCATGATCTCAGAGACCCAGACCCGGTAGGCGTTCTGGTTCTCGTGCCACGGCAGGTCATGCCTGCCGTGCTTATCGAACCAGTCGAGCAGTCGTTCGGCGAAACGGTCAGGCATCAGTTAAACAGGCCCTTCAGTTTGTCGCCGAGCTTTTCCTGCAGCTTTTCTTCAACTTTTTCTTTCGCCTTGGCTTTGGCCTTGTCCACTTCTTCCTTGGCCTTCGTTTTGGCTGCGTTGGCTGCGATGGTCTTCAGGGTATCGCGGAACCGGGAGCCATCGAAGGAGCAAAGGCCAGCCGGGTCCTCGGCGAAGTTGCCGCGGCACTCGACCGGAATAACCACGTTCTCCACGTACTCGGTGACCCGGCAGGCTTCATCGCGGTGAATCTCACCGACGATGCGCAGGCCGGCTTCATAGTCCATCGTGCTCTGTTTCAGATCGATGGTGCCGTCGCCTTCCAGTTTCATGCCAGCCAGCGCTGCCACCAGATCGGTGTTTTTCAGGGTGTTGCCGTTGATGTTGAGGGTGCCGCGCATGTCGTTAAACGGCGTGGCTGTGCCCCAGTCTGTGGTGCTCAGGCTGTCCTGGTTTACCAGGGCGATGCCCTGGCACGCCATGCGGGTCAGGTTCATCTTGCGGAACTGGCCCTCGGCCAGGTTGAACGAGATCTGGCCGTTGGCGTTTTCGCGCAGTACCGAGATGCGGTTACCGGCAGTGGTGACGTTCACTTTCAGGTTGGCGCCACCGGACAGCATGTCTACTTCCGCCAGGTCGGTGAGCAGTGGCAGGGTCTGAACGTTGGAGACGTCGGAGCCGATTGTCCACTTGGGGTTGTCGCTGCGGGCATCCAGCGTCACCTGGGCACCGAAGCCGCCCTCGTAAAGTTTACCGCTGAATTCGTCGACTTTGATGAGGCCGTTTTTAGCGGTGGTGCTGGCTTTAATTTCCTTGATGGTCAGGTTGCTCACAATCAGCTCGGCCATGCCGAAATCAACGTCCAGCAGCAGGGTGCGCAGGGTCTCCAGCGGCAGCAGATCGGTCTCCGGCGCATCCTGGGTGGCGGCCGTCTGCTGGCCGGAGGCGCTGTCGCCGTTCCCTTGCGCGGCTTCTGCTTTTGCTTCGTCTTCAGCTTTTGGTGGCAGGTAGCGGTCGGCATTCAGCTTGTCGCCCTGCAACCGGAACACAACGCCGGTGTTGGCGAGGTTGTAGCTGCCCGAACCATTGAAGGTGGTGTCATCCAGTTTCAGGGTCAGGTCGGAGAGCTCAACCTTGCCGGCAGGCCCGCCAATGTTGGTTGAGAAGGCCAGAGCCTTGAGTACCTCAGGGTCGCTGGTTTCCACGGCCGGTTGGCCCAGGTTGCTGAGCAGTTTCTTCAGGGAAAACTCGCTGATGCTGAGTTTGCCGTTCAGGGCGGGTTTTTCGCCAAAGCCTTTGACCTGCAGGTCGGTGGTCATGGACAGGTTGGCAAGGCTGGCGGTGAAGCCGCTGAGCGTCGCGGTCTCGTTTTCGAGGTTGGCGCGGGCGGAGCCGCCCAGTTCAGCGGTTACCGATTGGCCGCCGAAGGGCTCGCCGTTCATGTCGAATACCGCCGACAGGCCAGAAACGGCAAATTCATTGAGTGCTTCGTTCGCCGCAAGGCGGGCGCTGATGCTGCCGTCCACCTCAAACTGGGGTTTGGCGGTCTCGATGCGGAAACTGATGTCGAGCGGGAATTCCGAACCCAGGGTGATGTCGCTGGCGGTCACGGTGAAGTTGTCCAGGGTGACGGCCTGGCCGGTGCTTTTGTCGGTGTAGTGCACCTGGGCATTGCTGATCTCAACGTTGTTGACGTTAAAATTCAGCGGTTGGCTACTTCCTTCCTTGGCTGCCGTGTCCTCGGGCTTTTCCTCTTCAGCTTCGGCAGTCTGGGGTTGCTCGCCCTCGGCTGGCTCCGGCATGATTCGGGTCCAGTTGCCCTGGCCTTGTTCGTTCACTTCAAGGTTGGCATCCAGGCCGCTCAGCACAAAGGTGTCTACCTGAGGTGCCATGGCGATCAGCGACCAAAAGTCGATCTGCGCCACCAGCTGTTCCAGCGCCACAAACCGGTCGCCTTCCAGGTTGGCCTGTACGTTGTTCAGTTCCAGGCCGAGTGGGATGAACGACCAGCCAATGTCGCCCTCCAGCACAAGATCCAGGTTGGTCTGTTTTTCCACCGCCTGCTCAATCTGCGGCTTGTAGTCATTGGGGTTGATCACAGCCATGGCGATGGCAACCGCGACCACGGCCAGCAAGATCACGGCAACAATCGCAATCAACAGATAACGAACAGCTTTCATGGTTCAAATTTCCTTATTTCGTCGAGCCTGGAAAGTTTCGGAACGATTTCGGATGCTTACACGTCAAAGAATAACGCAGGGCAAGTAAATTAAAAGCGTGCCAGTATGACAACGCCGTAGTGTTAAGCCAGAATACCCTCTTGAGCTTCTGACTGCATACAAGCTAACAAACATAACAAGGAGATAACCGTGGCAATAACTGTTTCAATTGAGCTTAACCGGGAACTGGAACTTCCGGGTAGCTATGATGAAGTCTTTGAGTTGTTGGCGGATGTGCCACGTTCCTCAAGTCACTTTCCAAAAGTGAACAAGCTGACGGACCTGGGCGACAACACTTACCGTTGGGAAATGGAGAAGGTGGGCGTGGATAAGCATGCGATCCAGTCCGTTTACGCCTGCAAGTATCATTCGGATAAAGACGCTGGCCGGATCACCTGGGAGCCGGTTAAGGGCGAGGGCAACGGTGTCGTGCGCGGCTCCTGGACGCTGAAGTCCAAGGGCGATTCGCTCACCTCCGCCAAGTTCCAGACTCACGCCGAGCTGACCGTGCCGCTGCCCGGGCTGCTGAAGCTGGCGATCAGCCCGGTTATCAAGCACGAGTTCAACAGCCTCGTAGACACCTACATGAAGAATCTCAAGGCGGCAGTCTGATCCGGTTTCGGCTATCACGCTGATAAACGCGGTTGTGGGACTCCGGCGGGCAGAAAAGGTATAATCCGCGAATTGAAAATTTGCGGCGCTGTGCCGCCTAACTGCTACGGAGTCCCCATGGCCGAACGTAAGGCTCGGGTAGAACGAAATACCCTGGAAACTCAGATTACTGTCGAGATTGATCTCGATGGCACCGGCAAGTCCACTTTCGACACCGGCGTTCCCTTCCTCGAACACATGATGGACCAGATCGCCCGCCATGGCCTGGTGGACCTGAACATCGTCTCCAAAGGCGATCTGCACATTGATGACCATCACACCGTTGAAGACATCGGCATCACCCTGGGGCAGGCATTCAAGCAGGCAGTAGGCGACAAGAAAGGCATCCGTCGCTATGGCCACGCTTACGTGCCTCTGGATGAAGCTCTGTCCCGCGTTGTCATCGATCTTTCCGGCCGTCCCGGGCTGATGATGGATGTGCCTTACACCCGTGGTTCCGTGGGTGGCTTCGACGTCGACCTGTTTGAAGAGTTTTTCCACGGTTTCGTGAATCACTCCATGGTGACCCTGCACATCGATAACCTGAAGGGCAAGAACACCCATCACCAGATCGAGACCGTCTTCAAGGCCTTCGGCCGCGCCCTGCGCATGGCGATCGAAATGGATGAGCGGATGACGGGCATCATGCCGTCCACCAAAGGCTCTCTGTAACTCGCTACAGCACAGGATATCGAATTCCATTATGAAGACCGTTGCCATTATCGACTACGGCATGGGAAACCTGCATTCGGCGCGCAAGGCAGTTGAGCACGTAGCGCCGGATGTTCGCGTGCTGGTGACCGACAACGCCGACCAGATCCGCGAGGCCGACCATGTGATCCTTCCCGGGGTTGGTGCCATTCGTGATTGTATGCACGAGATCCGCCGGCTTCAGGTAGATACCCTGGTGCGTGAAGTCTCCCGGGACCGCCCTTTCCTGGGCATCTGTGTGGGTATGCAGGCACTGATGTCCCGCAGTGAAGAGAACGGAGGTGTCGATGGCATCAATCTGTTCCCGGCCCAGGTCCGCTTCTTCGGTGACAATCTGGTGGAAAACGGCGAGCGGTCAGGGTCGCGATTGAAGGTGCCTCACATGGGTTGGAACGAGGTCTACCAGAGCGTTGATCACCCCATGTGGCACAACATTCCTGATGGTGACCGTTTCTACTTCGTGCACAGCTATTACGCCGAGGCGGAAGGCAATGCCGATATTGCCGGCCGCAGCCACTACGGTGTCGACCTGGCCGCCGCTGTTGCCCGCGATAACATCTTTGCGGTGCAGTTTCACCCGGAGAAGAGTGCCCGTGCTGGCCTGCAGCTCCTGAAAAACTTTGTTGA
The DNA here is from genome assembly GCF_016820575.1 of Marinobacter sediminum. GTDB lineage: Bacteria > Pseudomonadota > Gammaproteobacteria > Pseudomonadales > Oleiphilaceae > Marinobacter > Marinobacter sediminum. The sequence goes on from NZ_JAEMQH010000001.1 coordinate 1,266,722, forward strand.
CTGGTCCGGCAAATAACGCCGGGGCATCTGAACGATTAACACGGACTTTGCTTTATGCTGATTATTCCTGCCATTGATCTGAAAGACGGCAAGTGTGTACGCCTGCGCCAGGGCCGGATGGACGATTCCACTGTCTTTGGTGACGACCCGGTTGATATGGCCACCCGTTGGGTAGAGGCCGGCGCGCGTCGTCTGCATCTGGTGGATCTTAACGGCGCCTTTGCCGGTGAGCCGGTGAATGGCGAGATCGTTCAGGCGATTGCCCGCAAGTATCCGGATCTGCCGATTCAGATTGGCGGCGGTATCCGCTCCGCCGAGACCATCGAAGCCTATCTGAAGGCCGGTGTGCAGTGGGTGATCATTGGCACCAAAGCGGTGAAAGAGCCGGATTTTGTCACCGATATGTGCAAGCGGTTCCCGGGCCACATCATTGTGGGTCTGGATGCCAAAGATGGCCGCGTGGCCACCGATGGCTGGGCCGAGGTGTCTGAAGTCATGGCCACCGATCTGGCCAAGCGCTTTGCCAACGACGGCGTTGATTCCATCGTGTACACCGACATCAGCCGTGACGGCATGATGCAGGGCGTAAACGTTGAGGCGACCGTGGCGCTGGCGGAAGAGGGCGGCATTCCAGTGATTGCCTCCGGCGGTGTTACCAACATGGATGACTTGAAGCGCCTGGCGCCGATGGCCGACCGGGGTATCCTCGGCGCCATCACCGGCCGTGCTATTTACGAGGGCACGCTGGATGTGGCCGAAGCGCAGGCATTCTGCGACAGCCTGAAGGCGTAAGGGGAAACCATGGGTCTGGCAAAACGCATTATTCCCTGTCTCGATGTCGACAAGGGCCGGGTAGTCAAAGGCGTCAACTTTGTTGATATCCGCGACGCCGGCGATCCGGTCGAGGTAGCGCGCCGCTACAATGAACAGGGCGCCGATGAGATTACCTTCCTGGACATCACGGCCAGCCACGAGAGCCGCGACACCACTTATGAAACCGTTGAGCGTATGGCGGCGGAGGTATTCATCCCGCTGACCGTTGGTGGCGGTGTGCGTACCGTGGACGATATTCGCAAGTTGCTGAATGCCGGTGCCGACAAGGTATCGATCAACACCGCAGCGGTGTTTAACCCCGAGTTTGTCCACGAAGCGGCCGAACGCTTTGGCAGCCAGTGCATTGTGGTTGCTATTGATGCCAAGCGGGTCAGCGCCGAGGGCGAGACACCACGCTGGGAAATCTTCACCCACGGTGGTCGCAAGCCGACCGGCCTGGATGCGGTGGACTGGGCCCGGAAGATGGTCGAAATGGGCGCGGGCGAATTGCTGTTGACCAGCATGGACCGCGACGGTACCAAAATTGGTTTTGATCTGGGGCTGACCCGGGCCATCAGTGATGCGGTCAGTGTTCCGGTGATTGCTTCAGGCGGGGTTGGCGAGTTGCAGCATCTGGCGGATGGCGTTACTCAGGGCGGCGCCGACGCGGTACTGGCGGCTTCGATCTTCCACTTCGGTCAGCACACCATTCCCGAAGCGAAGGCCTTCATGAAAGGTCAGGGCATCGAAGTCCGGGACTAAGGTCCCGGCAGAAGCCTCAGGGCTTTCTGGCAAAGGCAGGTCGAATGGCCTGCTTTTCCCCTTCCACGAACATCTCACGATTGCTGTTGCGAATGGCCCACAGGCCGCTGACGGTCGCAATGGCCACGCCCTGAGCGTCCAGCTCCGGCAGGTGCTTTTCCAGATAGTCCACGGTGACCTTGTGCGGGTGGCCAATGCCAATGGCGCTGCCATTTTCTTTTGCGCGCTTTATCAGCAGCCTGAACTGGCGGTCGACAAATTCTTCGGTCTGCTCGTGATCCAGGAACACGTCCCGGGTCAGGCTTGGAATCTGGTAGGCCTCGGCCACCTCTCCGGCCACCGATGAGGCAATGGTGCGGCTGTCTACGAAGTACAGAGGGTATTGGCGCAGCTCTCTCATTACCCAGTCCATGGGTTGCAGTTTCTGGGTCAGCAGGCTGCCCATGTGGTTGTTGACGCCCTGAACGTAGGGGATGGACTGCAGCGCCCGACGCAGGGTCAGGGTAATGCTGTTCTCGTCCATGTCGGAGGTCAGGCCGCCGGGCCCAAGGGCAAAGTCGCGGGTGTTGGCCATGGGTGCGTGCAGCATGATTTCCTTTTGCTGCCGGTGCGCCAGTTTGGCCAGGCTAACGGTGTGGCGGCGGTAGGGCAGGAAAGCCAGGGTCAGCGGCTGCTCGATCCGTGCCAGCCGTTCACCTTCCTCCAGGTTGTGTCCCATGTCATCGATGATGATGGCGATGGTGGGCGGCAGCGCGCCAGCGGCTCCCGTGCTGCCTGACTCCGCCGTTGCAAGGGGCGTGGCGACCAGGGCCGCCACCAGTACAGAAAGCCGGAACAACATCACTGGGCGGAATCCTGTCCCTCGGTACCGGCGCTGCTTTTACCCTTGCGGTTCAGGATGTGCAGGCCTTTTAACAGGTTGAGCGCAGAGCGCAGCTGGTAGTCCCGATCGGCCAGCGACGCCGCGTCGCTATCGCCCTCAGCATCTTTTGTTGCTGGTTGCTGGCCTTCGTTTTGTCCTTCCAGATGACCGGTCAGGTCGGCCTCGGTAAAGAACGGCTGGCTATCGAGTTCGGTAAGCTCCGCCGGGCGCACCACAATATCCGGCTTGATGCCGGTGGCCTGAATGGAGCGGCCGTCCGGGGTGTAGTAACGGGCGGTGGTCATCTTGATGGCGTGAGTCTCATCCAGCGGAATCACGGTCTGCACGCTGCCCTTGCCGAACGATTTGGTGCCCATGATGACGGCGCGTTCGTGATCCTGCAGGGCACCTGCGAGGATTTCCGACGCCGACGCCGAGCCGCCGTTGATCAGCACCACAATGGGGGTATCCGCCATAACGTCGCCAGACTTGGCGCTGAACCGCAGTCGGGAGCTTTGGATGCGACCTTCGGTATAGACAATAAGTCCGTTATCCAGCAGGGCGTCAGCGGTTTCCACGGCGGCTTGCAGTACGCCACCCGGGTTGTTGCGCAGGTCGATCACCAGGCCGTCGAGGTCACTACCATATTCGTCTTCCAGAGAGCTCAGGGCGCCAAGGAACTGGCTGCCGGTTTCGGCCTGGAACTGGGTGATGCGCACATAGCCATAGCCGTTTTCCAGCATCCGGGATTTAACGCTGGTGACCTTGATGACGTCGCGTTCCACCGGGATTTCGATCGGGGCATTTTGCCCTTCACGCATGATCGTGAGCGTAAGGGTGGTGCCCGGCTTGCCGCGCATGAGTTTCACCGCTTCTTCCAGGCTCATGCCTTTGACCGGCTTTTCATCCAGCTTGATGATCAAGTCACCGGCCTGCACGCCTGCTTTCTGCGCCGGAGTGTCGTCGATGGGGGCGATGACCTTGACGAAGCCGTTCTCCATGCCGACCTCAATGCCGAGGCCGCCAAACTCACCGGAGGTGCTTTCCTCCAGCTGCTCGTAATCCTTGGGTGCAAGGTAGGTGGAGTGCGGGTCGAGGTCTGACAGCATGCCCTTGATGGCACTTTCCAGCAGCTGGCGGTCGCTCACTTCCTCAACGTAGGCATCTTTGATGCGGCTGAACACTTCGGTGAACTTGCGCAGGTCGTCCAGTGGCAGTTGGGTCTCAGGGTCGGGCAGCGAGATCTCGACACGTTCGCCGTTCTGAATGCCTTCAAGCAGCTTTTGTTCGTCAGTCTGGTCCTGAGCCAGGGCCAGTCCGGAGGCGGTGGAGAAACAGGTTGCGAGAGCAAGGCTGCGAAGCGGAAAGGTGTAGCGTGGATTTCTGACCCGTTTCATTCACTTATCCCGTGTTTATTCCGATAGTTGGACTGGTTTCCCCGATTCCCGACAGTATGGCGTCAGCCAGCTCGTTTGTCAGCCCTCATGCCGCCGATCAGTCGGCCAGCCAGCGCCGGGGGTTGGTCGTCTTGCCATTGTGGCGCACCTCGAAGTACAGCGCCGGATGATCGGTGCCGCCAGTGCGACCAGCCAGGGCAATGGACTCGCCCGCTGCCACCCAGTCGCCGGGACTGGTGAACAGGCTGCTGCTGTGGCCGTAGAGTGTCATGTAGCCGTCGCCGTGATCAATGATGGTGATCAGGCCGAAACCCCGTAGCCAGTTGGCGAACACCACGCGGCCATAATGAATGGCCTTGACCTCAACTTCCTCGCCGGTATTGATCAGCAACCCGCTGCGCTGCAATTTGCCGTCGGCATAGCGCTCGCCATAGCCGCTAACTACCTTGCCGCGAACCGGCCAGGGCAGTTGGTTGCGCAGGGTCTGAAACGGCTCGGATTCGCTGGGAGTGGGGATGTCGGCAATGGCTTCCTGTACTTCCTTCAGGAGCTTTTCCAGCCGCTTGCGATCAGACTCCAGTTCTTCGCGCTCGCCGCGACGGTTTTTGATGTCGGCGTTCAGGGCGGCAAGGGTCTGCTGGCGTTGCTGCCGGGACTGGGTCAGCTGCTGCTGGCGCTGGGCTACGTCCGCCTCAGTCTGGGCCAGCTCTGTGCGAGTAGCCTGAACGCTGGCTCGGGTTTCCTTGAGCGCCAGCAGGCTGTTTTGGAAGGCCTCAAGCCGCTGTACCGTGTCGCGGCTGAGGTATTCATAGTAAGTCATGGTTCGGGCAACACGGTCCGGACTGACCTCGTTGAGCAGAACCTTGAGAGCGGGAGTATCCCCTTCCATCCAGGCAGCGCGGATCTGCCGTTTCAGGCTTTCGCGCTGGCTGTCGAGGGTTCGCGTCAGCTCCCGTTGCTGTTGCTCCAGCTCCTTCAGGCGTTGCTGTTGCTCGGCAACACGCTCACGCAGCGACCGGCGCTCACGGGTCAGGCGCCCGATTTTGCGCTCGCTGGCGGCCAGTTGCTGCTCCAGCTCCGAGCGATCTTCTTCGGCGTCGGCGAGCCAATCGTCGATGTCCTCAATGCGTTCCTTGAGGTCTTCGATCTGTTCCGGAGTGACTTCGCTTTGGGCCAGAGCTGGCACTGCCAGAATGAACAGCGCCAGCAGCAGGGCCGATCGCACCAGATTCACGCCAACCTGCAGTACTCTCAACCGATTTTGACCAGGCTGTGTCCGGTCATTTCCTTCGGTTGCTCCAGCCCCATCAGGGCCAGCAGGGTGGGGGCGACATCGCTCAGGCTGCCATCATCCAGCAGCGATACCTGGCGTGAACCGGTGTAAATCAGCGGTACCGGACCGATGGTGTGGGCGGTGTGGACCTGGCCGGATTCCGGGTCGGTCATCTGTTCGCAGTTGCCATGGTCAGCGGTAATCAGGGCTTCGCCACCGACTTCGTCGAGGGCTTCAACCACACGCTTTACGCACTCGTCCAGGCATTCGGCGGCCTTGATGGCAGCATCGAGTTTGCCCGTATGTCCAACCATGTCACCGTTGGCGTAGTTGCAGACAACCAGGTCGTATTTGCCGCTCTTGATAGCCTCGACCAGCTTGTCGGTCACTTCCGGGGCGCTCATTTCCGGCTGCAGGTCGTAAGTGGCGACCTTGGGTGAGGGCACCAGAATGCGATCTTCGCCTTCGAACGGTGTTTCCAGGCCACCATTGAAGAAGAAGGTGACGTGGGCGTACTTTTCGGTTTCGGAGATGCGCAGCTGGGTTTTGCCCTGGTTTGCGGCGTATTCACCCAGGCCATTGACCAGTTGCTCAGGTGGGTAGGCGCAGCTGGTATCAATGTCGGCGGCGTATTCGGTCAGCATCACGAAGTCAGCCAGTTCCGGGTGCTTGCGACGATCGAAGCCATCAAAGTCGGTTTCGACAAAGGTGCGGGTCATTTCCCGGGCGCGGTCCGCACGGAAGTTCATGAAAATCACACTGTCGCCATCGTTAATGGTGCCTTCAGGCTGGCCAGCGGCATGGATGCGGGTTGGCTTCACGAATTCGTCGTTCTCGCCACGCTCGTACGCCTGCTCCAGGCCAATGATCGGGTCTGCGGCGTTGAATTCGGCGGTGCCCTGGGTCATCAGGTTGTAGGCGGCTTCCACTCGGTCCCAACGATTATCCCGGTCCATGGCGTAGTAACGGCCGACCAGGGAGGCAATCCGGCCAACGCCCAGGCTGTCGAGCTTGGCGGCGGTTTTTTCCAGCGATGCCTTGGCGCTGCGCGGCGGCATGTCGCGGCCGTCCAGGAAGGCGTGAATGTAGACTTCTTTAGCGCCTCGGGCGGCAGCCAGTTCCGCCGCTGCAATGATGTGATCTTCGTGACTGTGGACGCCACCGGGCGACAGCAAACCCATCAGATGAACCGCGCGACCGCCGCTAACGGCCTTATCAATGGCTGTGCACAGAACCTCGTTCTTCTGGAAATCGCCGGTTTCCAGATCTTTATCGATGCGCGTCAGGCTCTGATAAACCACCCGGCCGGCACCCAGGTTCATGTGGCCGACTTCCGAGTTGCCCATCTGGCCCTGTGGCAGGCCAACAAACATGCCGGAGGTATTGATCAGGGTTTTTGGCTGGTTTTGCCAAAGCTGGTCCCAGAACGGGGTGTTGGCGTTGCTGATGGCGTTGTCTTCCGCTGGGTCACGGTGGCCCCAGCCATCCAGGATAATCAAGGCAGTCGGCTTGCGCGTCGCGGTCATCACTTCATCCGATTAGTTGGAAATGTAAGTAAAAGGGAGTGCAGATTCTAACCGTTTTCATTCGCACAAGCCATGTCAGCCGCCTTCTGTGACTGCCCCTGTGTGTGTATAATCCGGCCAAATTATTTGCAGGGTGAATCCATGGACCGCTTGTTTGAATTCGTTATAAACCACTACATTCTGGTGTCGCTTTTTGTGGCCTTTTTACTGGCCATCCTGGTGCTTGAGTCCCGTCGGGGTGGTGCAAAAATCTCAGCCCAGGGCGCAGTCAGCCTGATCAACAAGGATGAGGCCGTGGTGGTGGACATCCGGGATCGCAAGGAATTCGGCGAAGGCCGCATTACCGGTTCGGTGAACATTCCCCTGAACAGCCTCAAGAGCCGTGCGGCGGAATTGAACAAGTTCAAGGAAAAGCAGATTATTGTCGCCGACAAGATGGGCCAGCACTCGGCCATGGCGGTAAAGCAGCTGAACGCTGAAGGTTTTGCCAATGTGGTTCGCCTCAATGGCGGCGTCGCTGACTGGAAAGCCAGCAACCTGCCGCTGGTGAAAAAGTAAGAGCAGCGACCGGCTATTGATCTGAACCGCAATCTGCCGCACTGTTTCACATAAGCCGGCAAGGGCACGCAGTAAACTGTTCCGGCAGCACACTTCATAACTTTTTATAACAACGGGCCTTGAGCCCATGATTAAGAGCGAAAGGACTGAACATGGCTGAGAATGAGCAAGCCGCAGCAGGCAGCGAAAACCAGAACCAACCCCAATTTGCCCTTCAGCGCATCTATGTGAAGGACCTGTCTTTTGAATCGCCGAATTCTCCGCTGGTGTTTCAGGAGCAGTGGAAGCCGGAGGTAAATCTGGATCTGAACACCTCCCACAGCAAGGTCAGCGACAACCAGTACGAAGTTGTGCTGTCCCTGACTGTTACCGCCAAGATGGGTGAGAAGGTCGCTTACATTGTTGAAATCCAGCAGGCCGGCGTATTTATGGTCCAGGGCATTGAGGGTGGTCAGCTGGGCCAGATGTTGGGTGCTTACTGCCCAACTATCCTTTTCCCGTACGCCCGCGAAGCGATTGACGGCGTGGTTAACAAGGGCAGCTTCCCAGCCCTGATGCTGGCGCCGGTCAACTTCGATGCGATCTACGCCCAGGCGCTCAAGCGCAAGCAGGAAGAAGGTGCATCGGAAGCCAAGGAAGAGCCGCAGACCCACTAACGGCGTCGCTTGGTGAATAAAAAACCGGCCAATGGCCGGTTTTTTTGTGCCTGAAGGTAGGCGTCAGGTTGCGCCGTCGAAACCGAGCTGGCGCCAGGCTTCGTACACCACCAGAGCGGCGGTGTTGGACAGATTCAGGCTGCGGCTTTCCGGGCGCATGGGCACCCGCAGGCGGCAGTCGGCTGCGAGCGCGTCCCGCACTTCAGCAGGCAGGCCCCGGGTTTCGGGGCCGAACATCAGGTAATCGCCCGCCTGGTAGCGGATTTCGTGATAGTGCTGGCTGCCTTTGGTGGTCAGGCCGAACAGCCGTTCAGGGCGTTCGGCCTCCAGAAAGGCGTCATAGCTTGAATGCACTTTCACCCGGGCGTACTCGCTGTAATCGAGCCCGGCCCGGCGCATCTGCTTATCCTCAAGGCTGAACCCCAGGGGTTCAATCAGATGCAGCTGGCAGCCGGTGTTGGCGCAAAGCCGGATAATATTGCCGGTGTTCGGCGGTATTTCCGGCTCGTACAGCACCACGTTCAGCATGCAACTCAGCGCTCCACGGCCAGCGCAACACCCATGCCACCGCCGATGCACAGGGTCGCCAGGCCCTTGTGGGCATCGCGGCGCACCATTTCATGCAGCAGGGACACCAGAATGCGACAGCCGGAGGCGCCAATCGGGTGGCCCAGGGCAATGGCACCGCCGTTGACGTTGACCTTGCTGGTGTCCCAGCCCAGGTCGCGGTTAACGGAGATGGCCTGGGCGGCAAAAGCCTCGTTGGCTTCGACTAGGTCCAGATCCTCGACACTCCAGCCGGCCAGCTTCAGGCAGCGCTGGCTGGCGGGGATCGGGCCGGTGCCCATGATGGTCGGATCCACGCCAGCGTTGGCGTGGGCCTTGATGGTGGCGAGCGGGGTAAGGCCCAGCTCCTTGGCTTTCTCGGCGCTGCACACCATGACCGCAGCGGCACCATCGTTCAGGGAGGAAGCGTTGCCTGCGGTGACGGTACCGTCTTTCTTGAACGCCGGCCGGAGCTTGCCCAGGCCCTCGCCGGTGACGCCATCCCGGGGACCTTCGTCCTTGTTGACCACAATCGGGTCGCCCTTACGCTGGGGAATCGATACCGGCACGATCTGGCCATCGAAATAACCCGCTTCACGTGCTGCTACCGCCTTCTGCTGGGATGCGGCGGCAAATTCGTCCTGCTCTTCCCGGCTGATGCCGTACTTTTCAACGATGTTCTCTGCAGTTACGCCCATGTGGTAGTCATTGAAGGCGTCCCACAGGCCGTCGGTGATCATGGTGTCGATCATTGACCAGTTGCCCATGCGCTGGCCATTGCGGCTGTTGGGCAGCACATGGGGCGCCTGGCTCATGCTCTCCTGGCCACCGGCAATCATCAGTTCGGCATCGCCGCAGCGAATGGCCTGGACCGCCATGTGTACGGCTTTCAGGCCGGAGCCACAGACCTTGTTGATGGTCATGGCAGGTACCGACGCGGGAATGCCGGCGTTGATGGACGACTGCCGAGCCGGGTTCTGGCCACAACCGGCGGCCAGAACCTGGCCCAGCACCACCTCATTGATCTGGTCACCGGCAACCCCGGTTTCTTCCAGGATGGCCTTGATCACGGCCGTACCGAGCTGGTCGGCGCGAAGGCTGGACAGGCCGCCTCCAAAGGTGCCAATGGCTGTTCGTTTGGCGGCAACGATGACGACATCACGCATGGGGATTCTCCGATTGATGGGCGCGGACCGACTTTGGATCGGCGCCGATGGAATGGACAACTGATGGCATTGTATCCGGAAAGCGTCAGGCGGCCAAAGCGGCGCGGCCTGACCCGAGGGCTGTTACATGTTCAGGCTGCGCCCACCGTCGACGGGCAGGATCTGACCGGTAATGAACGGCGCATCGCACAGCAGAAAGGCAATGGCACCGGCGATATCCTCGGGGGTGCCGGTCCGCGCCAGCGGGGTCTTCTCCAGAATGGCCTGCTGGTGACTGCGGTCCAGCTCGGCCTCGCCTTCCGGCCACAGGATAGCGCCGGGCGACACCCCGTTGACTCGCACCGAGGGTGCCAGATCCTTGGCCCAGGATCTGGTCAGGGCCGCCAGGCCCGCTTTGCTGGCGCAGTACAGCGGGTGATGGGGTAATGGGCGTTCGCTGTAGATGTCGATCAGGTTGACGACTCCGCCGGCGGAGTCTCGCAGTGCCGGCAGGCAGGCCTGGAGCAGGAAGAAGGGCGCGCGCAGGTTGGTGTTCAGGATGTTGTCCCAATCCTGAGCCGTGGCCTGCTCCGTTGGGTTGGGGTAGAACACGGAGGCATTGTTTACCAAGCCGTCCAGCCTGCCCCACAGGGCAACCGATTGCTCGGCCAGCTGCTTAACTTCTGCCAGATTGCTCAGGTCAGCCTGCAGGGTGACGGCAGAACCATGCCTTGTCTGATTCAGGTCACCGGCCAAAGCTTCAGCCTTTTGTTGCTGGCTGCGGTAATGAATGATCAGGTTCCAGCCGCGAGCGTGCAGGGTCTGCGCGGTTTTCGCTCCCAGACGATGGGCTGCACCGGTAACCAGGGCGACGGGGGCAGTGTCGGCCATGAAAGCTCCTTGGGTTGTTTACGAGGTGATGGCCTGCTGAATACGCCTCAAGCGTTCCTGGCGAATGGCTTCCCCCAGGACGCGGCCCGTAAAACCTTGGGCCATCAGAGCCTTGGGTTCCACTCCGGAGGCTGAGTTGGCGGCTCGTTGCAGGGTGTGGACAATCTCCTGATCGGCCGGCTCGAGGATGCAGGCCAGGACGTTCAGCAGCAACGAGAAACGCTCAGGGCGTCGCCACAGATCGGCAGTGTCCAGCACCGCGTAAAGCTCGTCGGCGCTCAGCGCAGGTGCCTTTTGCTCGCCACTGCGGGTCAGCGCAGGTAACACGGCGGCCACCAGTAGTGCCAGATTCTTGCAGTCGTTGGGCGCTTTCAGGGCCTGGATACGAGGACCGGATTGGTGATCTGGCAGCGGCGATATCAGTGCCGCAAAACGCTCCTCAATGCTGCCATCCTGTTGGTGGACGCAATGCAGTGCCGTCATGGCAGCAGTAAATGCCTGGTCGGGGACCAGTTCCGGAATCAGGATCGCGAGAGCACCGGTATCGCGCAGCACCTCGAAAAAAGCGCGGGGTTCGTGCTCCTCCAGCGCCCGCTGAATTTCCTGCCAGACCCGCTCGGCCACCAGGTGATCCACTTCGCCCTCGGCCACCATGGTTCGCATCAGGGCCATGGTCTGATTGCAGACCCGGAACCCCTGGGGCTGAAAGCGAGCGGCAAAGCGGGCGGTTCGGAGAATACGCAATGGGTCTTCGGCAAAGGCTTCGGACACGTGTCGCAACACACGGGCTTCCAGATCCTGCTGACCGTTGAACGGATCGACGATGAGCCCCTGTTCATCCCGGGCCATTGCATTGATGGTGAGGTCACGGCGTTTCAGGTCGTCTTCCAACGTGACATCGGGGGCGCTGTACACTTCGAAGCCGTGATAGCCGCGGCCTTGTTTGCGTTCGGTACGGGCCAGGGCGTATTCCTCACGGGATCCCGGATGGAGGAAGACCGGAAAATCGGCTCCGACTTGTTTGTATCCCTGTTTGAGCATGTCGTCGGGGGTTGCGCCGACCACGACCCAGTCCCGATCCTTGATCTCAAGACCAAGCAGTTCGTCGCGCACGGCGCCGCCAACCAGATAGATTTGCATGAAGGGATTCGTTCCTCTGTATAAGGGATTTCGCGAATTATCCGCGACCGGCTCTCCAGAGGCAAAAAAAGCCCGGCCGGTCGGTGCCGGGCGGGCTTTTGAGGGATCGGCTGCGAGCTTAGAACGCGGTGCCGAATTCCAGGGCTGCACCTTTGTCGGTGTCGCTGACCAGAACACCCAGGTCCATCCGTATGCCTGCCAGGTTCACACCGAGGCCTGCGGTATATTGGGTCTTCTCTTCAATGCCGTCATTGTCGTCATTGCTGGCCAGGTTGTGGCGAACACCGACTCGCAGCTGGGCGTAACGCCAGGCATCGAATTCGGCACCCAGAGCCAGCCACTGGGTGTCATCGCCATAGCCGAAGGCCTTTCGCTTGGTAAGGTCCAGTTCAGCGGTAACGACGTGGTGGTTGCTTCGGTGAGCAATACCCGCTGTTACCATTGGATCGATTTCTAGCGTGTATTCTTGTTCGTTCTTTCTCGGGTCAGAGCTGACGGCTGAGTCCAGCTCCATGGGAATGAGGTTCTTCACTGCAAGGCCGGCGTTCCACTGGTCTCTTGAGCCGAAGACGTAGGCCGCGCCAAGGTCCAGGTTGAAGCCGCTCTTGTTGGTCTCGTATTCGTCGCTGTCGTAGTCGTCGTCTTCAAAACCGGCAACGGTTTCGGTGTATTGAAAGGTGCGTAGCTGAACATACTTAGGGGATACGCCCAGTTGCAGCTTCGACTCGTCGGCCAGCTCGATAGAGGTGGCCAGCGAGAGGCCTACTTCGGCAACGGACGAGGCCAGGATGCGAGCGCGGGATTCCAGGTCCCGATCCAGGTCGGCGGCCGTCAGTTCAGCTACGTTCGCGGTCTCAAGGTCTTCCAGGAACTGATCGTCGTCTTCGTCGAATTCACCTCGGGCGGCAGCACGCAGGCGGCCATTGGTGAAGAAGCCGACTGAAACTGAGTCGGTGGGTAGGGCCAGTGCGAGGCCCAGCCCTACATCTACCCGCACGGTGTCTTTGTCGAATTCATTGAGCTGGCGCCGAAGATCGGCGGCCGTTTGGCGTGCTTCGCCAGGATTTGAAGTCTTGTCCAGCTCTTCGAATCGGTCGATGGTGTCCTGAATATCGTCAATCTGGTCACCGGTCTCCTCTTCGTCCGCGAAGCGCGCATTGACCGAGGGCAGTATCAGGCCGAAATCATCTGACCACTCATGCTGATCCGCGGCCATCATGGCCGGGTTTTTGGCGGCGGCGTCTGCGGGGTGGGCGATGGCCACGCCGGTGCCACCCATAGCAAAGGATCGGGCCGACTGAAATTGTTGCGGGCTGGCCAGTGCGGACGCGGTGGCAATGGACAGGCCAATGGCCACAGACAGTTTGGTCAGACGAATGGTGTTCATTAAGACGGTGTCCTTTAAAGCGTAAAAAACAGGAAAAGTGCGATATACAGCAGGTTAGAGCAGTTCTCTGGCCGGAACATGACAGATGCAGTAACGGTTTGTTTTTAATCTGTAAACGGAGGCAGTTTATTGCCGCTTTTGAAGCGGGTGTAGGGTGGTAGTTCGATTGGGAGTGAGGGTTATCAGCGGGTTATAAAAACTGGCGTGAATTTTTCATGGGAATGCCGAAATGATGTTTTCGGAGAGTAAATCATGAACCTTCGCTGGATAGCCGTTTCTATTCTTGTCCTGGCCCTTGCCGCGTGCGCCCCGATTGGCGGCCATCAGGACACCGGCCAGCGTGACACCCAGCTGGAGCCGATCACTGTTCGGGTCAGCGGCTTTGGCACCTATGAAGACTCCGCCAAGGATCGTCTCAACACCCGCAAGCGGCTGCTGGCACGGCGCGCCTCCCAGCTGGATGCCTACCGCAATCTGGCCGAACGGGTGTATGGCACGGTGATTTACGGCAGCTCCACGGTCAACGATTTCGTGCTCAACAACGACAACTTCCGCACCTACGTCGACAGTTACATTCGGGGTGCCAAGATGGTGGCGGTCAACGAGCACAGTGACGGGGTTGTTGAGACAGTGATGGAGTTGAAGCTGGAACCACGGTTCCGCGCCTGCGTATCGAAAGTCGCTGATGATCAGGTTCAGGATCTGTGCCCGATCCCGATGCCGCGATACAACGACAGCGTAGGCGATGTTCAGAGCCGGGGAGTGGACTCCCTGTACTACCTGGATTAATCGCCGGTGATGAGTTTGAAGGATGGGTTCATGACAGTTAGGCGCGTTCTCTTGGTGGTCTTGCTGGGCTTTGCGAGCCTCGCCCAGGCCGTTGTGCTGGAGGGTGTCGGCCATGGCACCATCCACAATGGTGATCTGGAGGCGGCCCGGGCCGAGGCCCGGCAGGCGGCATTGCGTGACCTTGCCCTGCAATACGAAGCGCGGGTCAGCACCCGGGACACCATGGAGAATGGTGTCGTTACCGAATCCCACATGCAGGTTGCGGCCAATGCCCGGGCCCACAATGCCCGCGTGGTGGATGAGTACCGCAGTGGCAACCTGCTGCGGGTCACGGTCCGCGCCGAGATGTCGGCGGGGCAGGGCAGCTGCAGTGTCGGTGAGGCAGCACGATTGAGAAAGCGCGTGGCCGTAACCGGCTTCCCGCTGCTCTACCCGGATCAGGCCCGCATCGGGCGTCTGGACGATGCCGGCGAGATCTTGCCGCAGCAGCTTCAGGCCAGATTGCGCGCAAGTGGACGCCTGCAGGTGCTGGGCGCCACCACCACTCGCCTGTTTGATGACCTGCTCAACGCCCCGACCCAGCAACAAAACGATAATAGCCTGACCAACGTGGTTCAGGTCGCCCGCGAGCTGGGAGCCCAGTTCGTGGTCACCGGTGTCATCCGCGACCTGGGTGTGGCCGATCCTTCGGCCTGGGGCACCTCCGTTCTGGATCGGATGCAGCGAGGTATTGGTGCTGTCGATCAGAATCGACGCTTTGCGGTCGACTTGATGATTTACGATGGTTTCAGTGGCTCGCCGGTGTACCAGCAGCGCTTTGCCACGTCAGCAGAGTGGAACGCCGGGCCCGGTGCCTCGGATGGTTTTGGTTCGGAAGGGTTTAAACAGACGGCCTACGGGCAGTCGGTTACCTCAACTCTGGATGAGATGGCAGACGCGGTAACCAGCGCTCTGGCGTGTCAGCCGTTCATGACTCGAATTACCCGTGTTGACGGCAATAGGGTGACCCTAGCCTCCGGTGCAACCGCCGGTCTGCGCCCGGGTGACCAACTGAATCTGTACCGCAGCGCCCAGTACCTGGATTCCCTCGGTGGTACCCCGGAGCTCATGGATACCCGGCTCTCGGTCACCCTGAATAATGTTCATCCGGATTTCAGTAATGGTCGCATGCCCCAGTTTGGCGGGCAGGTGAATATCCAGCGGGACGACATTGCGATCATCTGGTGAGGTAGTGCTGGAAAGCAAACGCCCGGCGGGTGCCGGGCGAGGGAAGATCGTGCTAAGTAGTTAATCCGGGACTCAGGCCGCCGCTTCGGCAGCGGCTATATCGCGTATTTTTCCGACCATGGCGCGCAGACCATTGCCACGCGTAGGCGAGATGTGGCGGAACAGGTCCAGGCTTTCGAACAGTTCGTCGATGTCGGTGGTTAGCAGTTCCCGGGGTGACTTGCCGTTCAGGGCCACCAGGATGATCGCCGCCAGGCCGCGCACAATCATCGCGTCGGAATCGATCAGCAGGAACAGCTTTCCGCTGGCTTCATCGTAATAATGAATCAGCCAGACCTGGCTCTGGCAGCCGTGAACATAGTTTTCTTCCACCCGGCCCTCGTCCGGGAAGGCCGGCAGCTGCTTGCCCAGATCGATGATGTAGGCGTAGCGCTCTTCCCAATCGTCCAGAAACTCAAAGGCATCGGTTACGTCGTCGACGGTGGTTTCGGTGCCCAGTGGGTTGTTCTTGAAGTCTTGTTCGGTAGCAGTCATTACAGCATTCCCAGTTCGAGCTTGGCTTCGTCTGTCAGCATGTCATTGCTCCAGGGCGGATCGAAGGTCAGCTCCACCGTGACTTTGTCGACGTTGGGTACATGCTCGACCTTGGTCTGGACGTCATCACAGATAACCGGACCCATGCCGCAGCCTGCGGCGGTGAGGGTCATCTTGATGAAGACGTGGTTGCCTGCCTCGGTGCCGTTTTCAATCTTGCACTCGTAGATCAGCCCCAGGTTGACCACATCGACCGGTATCTCCGGGTCGTAGCAGTTTTGCAGGGCTTCCCATACCTGGTTTTCATTGATGGTGCCGTCTTCTGGGGTGTCGAAGCTGCTTTCCAGCGGTTTCTTCCCCAGAGCGTCGGCGTTGTGACCTTCGATGCGGGCGAGGTTGCCGTTGACGGCGACGGTGAAGCTGCCACCCAGCGACTGCGTGATGGTCACAAAGGTGTCCGACGGAATCATGATCTCGGTTCCGGCGGGAACAAGGCGGGCTTCCACCTCGCGTTTGGTCAGGACCACTTCCCGTTCTTGCATGCCCAGACTGGCCTCGCTGTTAACTGTGTTGTGCCTGAAAACGCCCGGCTAACCCGGCTCAGGCAACGGTGAAACTTTCTCCGCAACCGCACTCGGCAGTGGCGTTCGGGTTGCGGAACTGGAACAGGGAGTTGACACCCTCGGTAACAAAATCAATCTCGATTCCGTTGACCAGGGGCAGGTGCTCCTCTTTCACAAACACATCGACGCCATCAATGTGAAAAATCTTGTCATCGGTTGCCACTTCGTCGACCCACTGGGTTTCATACTTGAAGCCGGAGCAACCGCTTTTCTTGATGGCGAGCCGAATGCCTTTGGCCTCCGGCTTTTTATCCAATTGTTTGCGCACGTGTTTAACCGCAGTCGGCGTCATGGTGACGGCGACGGTCGGGGTGAAGACTTCGGCTGTCATAATTCCACCTCCATCAGGCAAACAGGCGTTGGATCTTCTGCAGGGCGGCGAACAATTGTTCGACCTCATCCAACGTATTGTAGAACGCAAAGGAGGCCCGGGCAGTGCCGGGTACTCCATAAAAATCCATCAGCGGCATGGCGCAATGGTGTCCGGTGCGGATCGCGATGCCCTGCTGATCCAATAGCGTACCCACATCACTGGGGTGCAAACCGGCAATTTTAAAGGACATCACCGGTACTTTTTGCTTGGCGGTACCAATGATTTCCATGCCCGGAACGGTCTCGATCAGCTGGTTGGCCCGTTCGAGCAGCGCATTTTCGGCTTTTTCCATGCCCTGTCGGTCCAGGCGGCCCAGGTAGTCGATGGCCGCGCCCAGGCCAATGGCCTCGGCAATGGCTGGGGTTCCAGCCTCAAACTTGTAGGGCAGGGTGTTCCAGGTGGTACGCTCGAACGACACCCGCTCGATCATCTCGCCACCGCCCTGGTACGGAGGCATTTCCTCCAGCAGCTGGGCCTTGCCATACAGCACGCCGATCCCGGTCGGGCCGAACAGCTTGTGGGACGAGAACACGTAAAAATCGCAGTCCAGGGCCTGCACATCCGGCTGGTAGTGCGGCACCGCCTGGGCGCCATCCACCAGAGTGAGTACACCCTTGGCCTTGGCCTGCTCAATCAGCGCAGTAATCGGGTTTACCGTGCCCAGCACGTTGGAAACGTGGGTGATCGCGAAGATGCGGGTGCGCTCGTTCAACAAGCTGTTGAAGGAGTCGAGGTCGAGCTCGCCCTCCGGAGTCACCTGAATCGGAACCACCTTGGCGCCGGTGCGCTCGGCAATCATCTGCCACGGCACGATGTTGGCGTGGTGTTCCATGTGGCTGACCAGGATTTCGTCACCCGGCTGCAGTCGACCGGCCAGGCCGTTGGCGACCAGATTGATGGCCTCGGTGGTGCCACGGGTCCAGATGATTTCCCGGGTGCTCTCGGCATTCAGGAAGCCGCGAACGGTTTCGCGGGCATTCTCGAACGCCGTGGTGGCACGGTCAGCCAGGGTATGGGCGCCCCGATGCACGTTGGAGTGAAGTTCCCGGTAATACCGATCCATGGCGTCAAGAACGGCAATCGGCTTCTGGGCCGAAGCGCCGTTATCCAGATACACCAGGGGCTTGCCGTTGACCTGCTGTGACAGGATCGGAAAGTCCCGGCGTACGGCTTCCACATCGAAAGCCGATTGTTTTGCTGCATTCGCCACGGACAAGTCGGTCATAACCGGTTACGCCTCCTCGAAGGTCTGGTCGAAGAACTGGTTCAGCCGCGTTTGCGCGGTTTCGCGCACCGCTGCAACCGGAATCTGTTCGACCAGCTCGTTAATAAAGGCCATGGTCAGCAGGACATTGGCTTCACGCCGGGCGATACCGCGGGATACCAGGTAGAACAGGGACGCTTCGTCTAACTGGCCGATGGTGGCGCCGTGGGCGCATTTAACGTCATCGGCATAGATTTCCAGTTCCGGCTTGGTATCTATCTCTGCACCGTTGGACAGCAGCAGGTTCTTGTTGTTCATATCCGCATTGGACTTCTGGGCGTCCTGGTGAATATGAATCCGGCCATTAAAGATCGCGTGGGACTGATCCGCCGCAATATTGCGGTAGGTTTCCTCGCTGTTGCAGTGGGCCGCGATATGCTCAATCGTGGTGTGATTGTCGTAATGCTGCTTGCCCTGGGTGACCACCACGCCGTTCAGTTTGCACTCGGCACCTTCGCCTTCCAGGCGAACCTGCAGGTCGTGCCGACGCAGCGGGCCGCCAAAGCCGACGCAGTGGCTCTCAAAGCGGGAGCTGCGCTGCTGGCGGACACCGGTAGCACCGATGTGCTGGACGTTCTCGCCTTCCATGTTCAGGCGAATGCTGGTGACGTTGGCGCCATCGGCCAGGGTGAATTCGGACACGGTGTTGACCATCACCGGCTCAGAACCGCTGGAAATGTACTCTTCCACCAGGGTGATCTGACTGTGCCGGCCCGCATCCACATAAATACGCGGGAACGCCGACCCGCTGGCGTCTGCAGTTACTTCGTGCACGATAAATAGCGGCTGGTCGAGCACGGCGTCCGGTGACAATCGGATCAGCAGGCCATCTTCGAAACGTGCCGAGTTCAGGCGCGCCATCTGCACGGCGTTGTTGTCCAGGGTGCTGTCCAGGCGATCGGCCAGCTCAGCGGCTTCGTCGTCACTGAGGTCGTCAAAGCTCTGGATGGTGATGCCATCCAGGTCCGGGTACTCGCTGGCTTCCGGGATCATGACCCCGTTCAGGAACGCCACCTTGTAACCGGGCACCGCCAGGCTGCTGCCAGTCTTGCCATCGGCGGGCAGGGCGTTAGCCATCTCGTCGGTTAGCTTCAGGAACTTACTGGAGTACTTCCAGTTTTCCGTTTTGCGCGTGGGCAGTGGCATGTCGACCAGGGCCGTGCCCCGTTGCTTGCGCAGTGCCACCAGCGGCTCCGGCAGGGAATGCCCGACCGGATGCAAAAACGCGCTGGAAAGAGTGGGTGCTGGTTTCATTCCGCGAGCTCCTTAGTTGCCAGAACCGTTAGCTGAACTGTCGGCAGTTTCTTCATCCTTGATGCCGAGCCAGCCGTAGCCGCGTTCTTCCAGCTCCAGGGCCAACTCACGGCCACCGGATTTAACGATCTTGCCACCGGCCAGCACGTGCACGTAATCCGGCACAATGTGGTTCAGCAGGCGCTGGTAGTGAGTCACCATCAGAATGGCACGGTCTTCGGCACGCAGAGCGTTAACGCCATTGGAAACGACTTGCAGGGCGTCAATGTCGAGGCCGGAATCGGTTTCGTCCAGAATCGCCAGCTTCGGCTGCAGCAGCAGCGCCTGCATGATCTCGTTGCGCTTCTTTTCGCCGCCGGAGAAGCCTTCGTTCACGCCGCGCTTCAGGAAAGCGGGGTCAAGGTCGACCTGCTTGGAAACTTCCTTGGCCAGCTTCATGAATTCCGCTGCGTTCATTTCCGGCTCGCCGCGGTGGGTGCGCATGGCGTTCACCGCGGTGCGCAGGAACTGCAGGTTGCTGACGCCGGGGATTTCCACCGGGTACTGGAAGGCCAGGAAGATGCCTTCGCGGGCGCGCTCTTCGGTTTCCAGGTCCAACAGGTTCTCACCATTCAGGGTGATCTCGCCGCTGGTGACTTCAAATGCTTCGTTGCCTGCCAGCACCTGAGACAGAGTGCTCTTGCCGGAGCCGTTCGGCCCCATGATGGCGTGAACTTCCCCGGCTTTGATCTCCAGGTTGATGCCTTTGAGGATTTCCTTGTCCTCAACGGATGCGTGCAGGTTTTTGATGCTCAGCATTTGTGGCGTTCTCTCTTCGTTAATCTGTATGAATTCGTTTAAACGTGTCCGGGTCTCGCGCTGCCGTTAACCGACCGAGCCTTCAAGGCTGACTTCCAGCAGCTTGCCGGCTTCCACCGCGAACTCCATCGGGAGTTCCTTGAAAACCTCTTTGCAGAAGCCGTTGACGATCATGGAGACGGCCTGCTCGGGTTCGATGCCGCGCTGACGGCAGAGGAACATCTGCTCGTCGCTCACCTTAGAGGTGGTGGCCTCGTGTTCCACGATGGCGGACTTGTTCTTGCTTTCGATGTACGGGAAGGTGTGGGCGCCACAGCGGTCGCCGATCAGCAGCGAATCGCACTGGGTAAAGTTGCGCGCACCTTCAGCACCCGGGCCGAATTTAACCAGGCCACGGTAGGCGTTAGAGCTTTTGCCGGCAGAAATACCCTTGGAGATGATGGTGCTGGACGTGTTCTTGCCCATGTGGATCATCTTGGTGCCGGTGTCAGCCTGCTGGTAGTTGTTGGTCAGCGCGACGGAGTAGAACTCACCCACGCTGTTTTCGCCACGCAACACGCAGCTCGGGTACTTCCAGGTCACGGCAGAACCGGTCTCGACCTGGGTCCAGGAAATCTTGGAGTTTTTGCCGATGCAGGCGCCGCGCTTGGTGACAAAGTTGAAGATGCCGCCTTTGCCTTCTTCGTCGCCCGGATACCAGTTCTGCACCGTGGAGTACTTGATCTGGGCGTCGTCCAACGCTACCAGCTCAACCACTGCGGCGTGCAGCTGGTTCTCGTCCCGCATGGGCGCGGTGCAACCTTCAAGGTAGCTGACGTAGCTGCTGTCTTCGGCAATGATCAAAGTGCGCTCAAACTGGCCGGTATTGGCCGCGTTGATGCGGAAGTAGGTCGACAGTTCCATCGGGCAGCGAACGCCTTTGGGCACGTACACGAAGGTGCCGTCGGAAAAGACCGCGGAGTTCAGGCCAGCGAAGAAGTTGTCGCCCGCCGGAACCACTGAGCCAAGGTACTTTTTGACCAGCTCCGGGTAGTCCTGAATCGCTTCTGAAATGGAGCAGAAGATAACGCCCGCTTTCGCCAGAGGCTCTTTGAACGTGGTGGCCACGGACACTGAGTCAAACACCGCGTCTACCGCCACGCCTGCCAGCTTTTCACGCTCGTGCAGGGGAATGCCCAGCTTTTCATAGGTCTTCAGCAGCTCCGGATCCACTTCATCCAGGCTCTGGGGCATGTCTTCTTTGCGCTTGGGAGCGGAGTAGTAGGAAATTGAGTTGTAGTCGATTTTTGGGTAACCAACGTGGGCCCAATCCGGCTCTTCCATCTCGAGCCAGCGACGATACGCCTTCAGACGCCACTCCAGCATCCACTCCGGCTCTTTCTTGATCCCGGAAAGGCGGGCGATAACGTCTTCATTCAGTCCAGGCTCAAAGGTGTCGGCTTCAATATCGGTTACGAACCCGTGTTCGTATTCCCGTTTGATTAGCTCGTTCACCTCTTTGTCGGTGGTCGCCATGGTGGTCGCTCCGTATTCTCTCATCTCGGGCGTCTGCGCCCTTGGTGTGCCGACGATCCGAGGTGTCTCGGCGCCGGTCGTATGTCATCAGTTTGGGTGTTGCAGTGGTCGTTCGTTCCTTGAATACGCCCTGCAATCGATTTTTGGATGACGGGTCGTGAAGGCCGGGTGTTGAAAAATCAGTAGAAAAACCGGCAAAACCCGTTGCTTCTGGCGAGCGATTATACAATACCAGAGTAAAATAGTCAGGTATTAAAATGATCGAGTCGGAATTATACCGTAATCGGGGCGCCGGGCACCAAGGCAGTGCTAATCGCGGTAATAGAGACGGCCTTAAAGCGTATTCAGGAGGGGCATCGTTAGACCAATGGCTATTCGCTGGTTCGGTACAGATCATCGAGATTGGTGGAGTAGCGAATGTCCATCAGTTGCCAGCCATTGCCGCCGGCCTGGTAGTAGGTAAATTGCCAGGCCAGAGCGGCGCTCTCGAATTTTTGCAGCCAAGTCTCCCGGGTGAAATCATCGGCAATGATCTCGGTTTGCACTCGGGAACTGCCAACCGGTTCTCCGATGCTCTGCCGGAGTTGCTGCAAGTAGGTCGCCGCCTCTTTGGCGGCGTTGTCATGGCTGTCGCTGGGGCCTGTCAGCACCGGGCGAACGCTGTTGTAGGCGGCTATGGTGCGCCCGCTGGCGATCATGTCCATGAACGCGCCGGTCTGCTGCCGAATGTCCTCTCGGCTGGTGAGGCTCTCCGCGCTGATTATGAAGCTGGCGGCTGCCAGCCAGGGCAGGGCAAAAAGAGGTAGTTTGGCGTGCACGTGACAGGTCTCCCATGGCTAACTGTGATCAGGGGCCTGGTGCGCCGGGCAGTCATTCCGTCGACCAATGCAGGCTGCAAAGCTGCTTTTGTGAGTGTAGTCCAGTTCTGGCCGGGCAAGGAGATCGTTGGGCGGTCATGAAATGTGTCTGAAACAGGTAGCGTCTAACCTCGGGGCATGGCTAAAAGGTCTAATTGATTCCTTTCAGCGAACGCGTGTACGCTGACTGGGGTGGTCTATCGACCCCGTTGGATACTAGGAGGGAATGTCCATGGCGTCAGAATCTCTGAGCCGGGAAGGAGTGCGGGTAAATTTGAGTGCCCGTGTCAGTCTGCTGATCAGCACCCAGCTTGCCCGTGGCAAGGTAGGTGTCGAGGCGGTGGCGTCCCAGCTGCACATGAGCCGCTATACCCTGCACAAGAAACTGAAGCGGGAAGGGCTGACCTTCGCGCGCCTGCTGGAAGATGTCCGGCGTACCCAGGCGTTGAACTACATGCAGGATAAAACCAAGCCGCTGGTCGAAATCGCCGAGCAGCTTGGCTTCTCTGAGTTGAGTGCATTCAGCCGGGCCTTCAAGCGCTGGATGGGCACGTCGCCGGCTGAATACCGCTCGGTCAGATTTTCCTGAAGGTTATACCTTCTTGAAAATCAGTGTGGCGTTGGTGCCGCCAAAGCCGAAGCTGTTACTCATCACCAGATCCAGGTTCTGGTTGTCCATACGCTCCCGCACGATCGGGTAGCCCTCGGCGCCTTCATCCAGATTCTGAATGTTGGCAGACGGTGCAATGAAGCCTTCGCGCTGCATGATCAGGCTGTAGATCGCCTCATGCACGCCGGCAGCACCCAGCGCGTGACCGCACAGAGGCTTGGTTGAACTCAGCGGTGGAATCTTGTCACCGAAGGTTTCTTTCAGAGCCTTGAGTTCGGTGACATCACCGGCCGGGGTGCTGGTGCCGTGCGTGTTGATGTAGCTGATCTCGCCGTCAACATTCTTCATGGCCTGCTGCATGCAGCGGATAGCGCCTTCGCCGCTGGGGGCGACCATGTCGGCGCCGTCTGAAGTTGCGCCAAAGCCAACCAGTTCACCCAGTATGGTGGCGCCACGGGCTTCCGCGTGCTCGAGAGCTTCCAGAACCAGGGTTCCGCCGCCGCCGGAAATGACAAAGCCATCGCGATCCGCGTCATAGGTGCGGGACGCCAGTTCCGGGGTGTCGTTGTACTTGGTGGACAACGCGCCCATGGCGTCAAACAGCAGGCTCAGGCTCCAGTGAATGTCTTCACCGCCGCCGGCCAGCATGATGTCCTGGCGGCCCAGGGCGATCAGGTCTGCGGCATGGCCGATAGCGTGCGCACTGGTGGCACAGGCTGAGGTGATGCCGTAGTTAACGCCGGTGATGCCAAAGGCAGTAGAGATCGAAGCGTTGATGGAGCTGCCCATGGTGCGCGGAACCCGGTACGGACCGACCCGGCGAATGCCTTTTTCGCGATGGGTATCGATGGCATCCAGCAGTTCCACAGTCGAGGCGCCGCCAGTGCCGAAAATAGCACCGGTGGTGTTGGCCTTGATCTGCTCTTCACTCAAGCCGGCCTGTTCGATGGCTTCGCGGGTGGCCAGGTAGGTATAACCGGAGGCCGGGCACATGAATCGAAAGAGTTTTCGATCGATCAGCTCAGCCAGGTTGAGGTTGATCTGGCCGCACACGTGGCTACGCAGGCCATTGTCCCTGGCTTCCTCACTGAATCCGATGCCTGGGCGGGAATCCCGCAGAGACTCGGTGACTTCTTTCTGATTGGTGCCAAGGCTGGAAACAATTCCCATGCCGGTGATAACAACACGACGCATCTTGTTAACTCCTAAAAATCATCGGTGGAAGAGAACATGCCAACCCGAAGGTCTTTGGCGGTGTAGATCTCTCTTCCGTCCACTTCCATGCTGCCATCCGCGATGGCCATGGTGAGCTTGCGATTGATCAGTCTTTTGATATCGAGACGGTAGGTGACTTTCTTGGCCGTCGGGAGTACCTGGCCAGTGAACTTCACTTCACCCGCACCCAGGGCCCGGCCTTTGCCTTCGCCGCCATTCCACGCCAGCAAGAAGCCAACCAGCTGCCACATGGCATCCAGGCCCAGGCAACCGGGCATGACCGGGTCATCGACAAAGTGAACTTTGAAGAACCACAGGTCCGGGTTAATGTCGAGCTCAGCGACCAGGCTGCCTTTGCCATACGCACCGTCGTCGAGAGCGATGTGGGTAATGCGGTCGACCATCAGCATTTCGTCGATGGGCAGGCGCATGGAGCCCGGGAAGAGCTTGCCATGCCCGCATTTGATCAGGTCTTCTTTATCAAAATGATCCGGGTTCATAGTGCCAGTGTCTCTGTTACAGAATGATTTACTAATACTGTAGCGCGTATCTGGCAATGAGCTATTGACCTTTAGTGGATGTTTGCCGGTGCAGCCGATATTTCACATAAGGTTTCAGGATAATTCGTCGGAAATTTGTAAGCCCGGTTTTGCGGTCAAGCTAGAACGGAGTGGTGCTGGAAGTTTGGTGAGCTTAAAGAAGCTGAGCACTGAGCTCGACGATCGCAGAGAGGCCATGGCCCTTGTTTCGCTCAATGATCAGGTTTCCGCCGTACCGACCGACGATATCGTTAACGATAGCCAGTCCGAGGCCATGGCCCGATATCTGTTCGTCCAGCCTTAATCCACGTTTTCCGAGTTTGCTTAACGACTCTTCGGCGACTCCTGGTCCGTCGTCGCTGACGGCGATCACCATCCTCCCCTGGTCATCCCTTAACGATAGTTCGACACAGTGGGCGGACCATTTGCCAGCGTTATCCAAAAGATTGCCGAGAATTTCGTTGAGGTCGTGCTGTTCGATGGGCCAGTGGGTTTCTTCCGTCAATTCAGTGGATAGCTCAAACGATTTCTCAGGGTACAAACGCCCAAGCATCCACAGCAGGTCTCTGGCTTGATCAACGGGTCTTGAGCTTTTTCCGGCCTGAGGACCGGCAAACCGGCTGCGGCGCATTTCGGCTTCAAGTTGTTTGTCGAGATTGCCAAGTCGGGATCCCATCTCTTGTCTCAGATCATCATCAAGTGTTCGGGAGGTGTCTTCGAGGACCTGCCTGACCGCAGCAATGGGCGTTTTAACGCTATGGGAAAGATTAGCGAGTGCATCACGGGAACGTTCGAGTCTTTGATCCAGTGAATCGAGGACCTGGTTGAGTTGTTGCACGAGGGGGCGAAATTCCTCAGGGGCTCGCACGTTAATTCGCGTTACCTCTCCGGTTTGTAGCTGTTTCAGTGCAGCCTGGAGTGAACCGATAGGCCGCATTGAGAGTGTGATTGCGACCCAAATCACTCCCACAAGTAACATAATCAGCAAGAGAGACACGATTGCGGTCCAGGCATGCAGCTCCGCCTGACTGTCGTGCAACGCGGCCATGTCTTCCGCAACAATGACCACGAGACGTTCACCAGCTACCTGGAAAGATTTCCGGAACGCCAGTATGTCGGAGGGCGCGTTTAGGATTTTGCTGTTTCGGACTCTAACTGTTCCCGGCTGGCCTGGCTCAAGCAGCGGGCCGAGCAGCGCCGCCCAGGATTGCGGTGAGACCAGGGTTTGAGTCGGAGATTGAATGGCGAAGGCGTGGTGAAAAACTTCCTGGAAATAGTCACCCGTCTGGAGATTGCGTATCTTGCCGTCCGATTCGCGAATCTGGTGTTCCAGAAAGGCAACTTCGTCTTTCAAGCGGCTTTCGACGAAGTCCCGGGACATTCGCTCAAGCAGCAAACCGTGCACCAGCCAGGCGATGGCCATCAGGAGGATGCCTGACGGAAGCAAGAGGGCGAGAAGTGTTCCTTTGATTGATGTGGGTTTTCTAAAGAGTGTCATCAAACAGATATCCCTGGCCGCGTCGCGTTGCGATGGTGCTAGCGCCCACCAGTTTCCGCAGGCGGCGGATATAGGCCTCGATGACATTGTCACTCGGGCTCTCGTTCAGGTTATAGAGCTGTTCCATAAGCTGTTCTTTGGAAAAAACCTGGCCGGGGCGGCTCATTAAACAACGGAGTAGACGGAACTCGGTGCCGGTCAGGCTGTGCTCTGCACCGTCGTCCATTTTCAGGGTTTGGCGATTTTCGTCCAGTTCAAAGCGACCTGCTTTTACCGAGGACTGCACTCGTCCTTCACTTCGCCGCACGATGGCGTTCAGTCTGGCGATCAGTTCTTCGGTCTGAAATGGTTTGGCGAGGTAGTCGTCGGCACCTGCTTTCAAGCCGTTCACCTTATCTTGCCAGTCGCCCCGTGCAGTGAGTATCAGAACCGGGAAATTTGCGCCGTTCATTCGCCACTGCCGTAGCACGTCCAAGCCGTTTCCGTCTGGCAGCCCCAAGTCCAGAATGCCAACGCGATAGTCTTCTTGCTGGCCCAGAGCCATCGCTTCTCTGGCCGTTCGCGTGGTGTCTACGCTGAAGCCCGCCTTCTCCAGTTGGCCAGAGAGGCCGTCAGCCAGCAAACGATCATCCTCGACCAACAATAATCTCATCGATTACTTCCTTCCCAATAAAGTCCGTATCGCCGTGAGTGTCACCGATTAATCTGAATTCAGCCTGAACAGTTAATTATTCGTCATTTTCAGAAAGGATTCAGGTTGATGAGCGATGGTACCTATCGTACCCGCTGGGCGCTCGTGTACCGAGCAAGCAGCCATTTTTTCTTTTGGGTCATTTCACTGGAGACGTGCTGATGAGTGCATCAAGATTCGCCTTAGCGACACTGGCTATGTCGCTTTCGCTGTCCGCCATGGGCGCGGATTCCCACCACAGCGGCCACGGGCATGGTTGGTCCGGAGGCGAGCCGGGTAAGGCTTCTGCAGTCAGCCGCACCATAAACATCGACATGCATGATAATTATTTCGAGCCTGAGTCCATTGACGTCAAAGCAGGTGAAACCGTGCGCTTTGTGGTATCGAACAAAGGCAGCCTGGTGCATGAGTTCAATGTTGGTACGCCGGACATGCATGAGGCCCGGCAGGTGGAAATGAAGATGCTGGTGGAGCACGGCGTCATCCAGGGCGGTGCGCTGAATCACGCCATGATGGAGATGGATATGGGGGGCGGCCACTCCATGAAGCAGGACGACCCGAACAGTGTGTTGCTGGAACCAGGCGACAGCAGGGAGGTCGTGTGGACGTTCACGGGTGCGGGCGATCTTGAGTTTGCCTGCAACGTTCCGGGCCATTATCAGGCTGGCATGTACGGCGATGTGAACGTTAACTGATTTGCCGTTACCGGGTGCGGGGAGCCAGTTGCGCGCTGGCTTCTCGGGCGGTAGCACGAACTTTGAGTGGTTGGGAGTAAATGTCCATGAAGACGGCCTTTCTGGCAGGTGCCTTAAGCCTGCTGCTGCCCACGATGGGGGTGGCGGGAGAATACAATCTGACGGTTGACCGAGTCGAAATTGACACCGGGGACTTTGTGAAAACGGGTATTGGTTATAACGGCGCATCCCCCGGGCCGGTTCTCCGCTTCAAGGAAGGTGAGAACGTTTCAATCAATGTGACCAACAATCTGGATGAGATGACGTCCATCCATTGGCACGGGTTGATCCTTCCGTTCGAGCAGGACGGTGTGCCGGGTATCAGCTTTCCGGGCATCAAGCCAGGGGAAACCTTCACCTACAACTTCCCTATTACCCAATCGGGCACCTACTGGTTCCACAGTCATTCGGGTTTCCAGGAACCCGATGGCGCTTACGGTGCCATTGTCATCGAGCCTGAAGGGCGTGAACCCTTCCGGTATGACCGTGAATACGTGGTCCAGCTAACCGACAAACACCCGCACTCGGGTGATCGCATCATGCGCAATCTGAAAATGATGCCGGACTATTACAACCGTGAGCAGCAAACGGTGGGCGAATTCTTTTCAGACGTTTCCGACCAAGGCTTCATGACGACCGTTAAGGATCGCCTGGCCTGGGGTGGCATGCGCATGATGAAAGCCGATGTCGAAGATCTGCAGGGCTTTACCGGCCTGATTAATGGCAAGGGGCCAGAGCAGAATTGGACGGGACTGTTTCAGCCGGGCGAGCGGATTCGCCTGCGTTTTATCAACTCGTCAGCCATGACCTATTTCGATGTTCGGATACCTGGCCTGGATATGACCGTCGTTCAAGCAGACGGAAACAATGTTCAACCCGTCAGTGTGGATGAGTTTCGAATCGGTGTGGCGGAAACCTACGATGTCATTGTGAGGCCCAGGGACGAGAAGGCCTATACGATTTTTGCTGAGTCCATGGGGCGCTCCGGCTACGCGAGGGCAACGTTGGCGCCGAAGGAAGGCATGGAGGCGGCAGTGCCGAAACTGCGCGATCCGGCACGCTTGACCATGGCCGATATGGGCGGAATGCACGGGATGGATCACGGCGACATGGCAGGCATGGACCATTCCACTATGGGCGAAATGGATCATTCCGACATGAAGGACATGGACCATTCAGGCATGAAGGGAATGGATCATTCAGGCATGAAAGGCATGGATCACTCAGCGATGGGCCACGGCTCGGAGATGACGGCGGGTGGCGCCAGCGATCCTTTCTATGCCGAGGGCAGTGGCCTGATTCCAACGGCAGCCAATGGCGGCAAGTTCCTGTCTTATGCTGATCTGAAAGCGCAAAAGCCTCTGTACGAAGAACGCGAAGCCACTCGGGAGATTGAGCTGCGTCTGACGGGCAATATGGAGCGCTACACCTGGAGTATCAACGGCGTTAAATATGAGGATGCGGACCCGATTCGGCTGCAGTACGGTGAACGGGTTCGGTTCAAATTCGTTAATGAGACGATGATGACGCATCCCATGCACCTGCACGGCATGTGGTCGATGCTGGATGTTGGCGCGGGTCAGTTGAACCCAGTCAAGCACACCATCAGTGTTCAGCCGGGTACGACGGTTTATATGGAAACCGAGGTGGATGAGCCTGGTCAGTGGGCTTTCCATTGCCATCTTTCCTACCATGCGGCGGCCGGTATGTTTCGCAAGGTTATTGTTGAGGGCGGCCCGGAGAGCACCCAGGCTGCTGAAGGAGATGTCGGGCAAGCGGGAGGTGAAGCATGAGTCGTTGGATCTCACTGACTGCGATCGTTTTGTTGGGCTGGGGGGGCATTCCAACAGTGGCTTCCGCCCAGGAACGGATGGAGGACACCACCGCACGAAAAATGCCACTCAAGGTCTGGGGGGCTCAGTTTGAAGAGTTTGAATACCGCTACAGCGACGATGACGAAGAGCTGGGCACCTGGAGCGGGGATGTCTTCTATGGCACCGACGATCTGAAGCTTCGCTGGCTCACAACAGGTGAGTACGCCATCGACGAGCAGGCTTATGAAAAGCTGGAAAATCAGCTGGTTGGCCAAGTGCCAATATCTGACTTCTTTGATGCCAAGGCCGGAGTACGGTTTGATACGCCAGAAGGGCCCGACCGCACTTACGCCGTTGTTGGGATCTCGGGGCTTGCCCCTCAATGGGTTGAAATTGACGCCAGTCTTTACGTCAGCGAGAAAGGCGATGCCTCAGCCGAGCTGGACGCTGAGTACGAGCTCTTGCTGACCAATCGGTTGATTCTTGCAGCTGCGCTTGATGCGACGGTGGCCTTTAGTGAAGATCGAGAAATCGGGGTCGGCAAGGGCTTGGTGTCCACTGAAACCGGGCTAAGGTTAAGTTATGACCTGATCGACCGATCCTTCTCTCCTTATATCGGCGTGGTTCATGAGCGCACATACGGGGACTCAGAGGACTTTGTAAGAGCAGCGGGCGGCGATGCTGAAAGCTGGTTTGCGGTGGTTGGTGCCCGGCTTTCATTTTGATGGCTCGCACTGCGCTGTTAAATAATTTAAATAGAACCAGGGGGAGGTGAAAAATGCGCATCTTGTACAGCATTGTTATCGCGGGTGTCGTGCTGGCAGTGAGCGGTTTCGCTTTCATTCACAGTGGCATCTACAACGTCACGGCGATGGAAGAGCACAGCCCTTTGGGCAAGTGGGCGCTTCACACCACGATGAAAAACTCGGTGGAAGCGAGGGTCTCAGAGGTCGAGGTGCCGAGTAATCTGGCCAGCGAAGAGATGATTCGCCAGGGCGCCCGCGCCTATGACCAGCTTTGCGTTGCCTGCCACTTGAAACCAGGCTTGGAGGATACGCTGCTTCGGCAAGGCTTGAACCCAACGCCACCGTCATTGGCGGAAGCGGGGCACTTCGGGCCGGCCGAGCAGTTTTGGGTTATTAAGAACGGCATAAAAATGACGGGGATGCCCGCGTGGGGCGTCACTCATGACGATGAGGACCTGTGGGAAATCACGGCATTTATCCAGCGCCTGCCAAGCCTCTCAGTGGCGGAATACACTCGCCTGATTCAGCCTGAACCGGGTATGCAGGCCAAGGCGGACGACGGCCATGATCATGACCATGGCAATATGGACGGCATGATGGCTGGAGGGGCATCATCGCATGGCGAATCCCCACACGGCGAGCCAGGCCACCACAGTGACGAAGATCCGAAAACGGCGAGTGAGCCGAAAGTCGACGACCATTACTCGGATGGCCACACGCATTGAACAGCGTTAAAACCTAATTCCGCTGTCTCTCAAGGCTCGTCTACCGCTCTATTTTCGCTGTCAGTTCGTCGAGCTTCCGCTGGACGTTATGCAGCTGCTTAACGATTTCGTCCCGCTCATCGTGTGCCTTCTGGGCCTCCTGGGCATTCTGCTCTTCGCTCATCACTTCCAGAATCGCACCGATCATCATGTTCAGGAACACGAACGCCGTCAGGAAAATGAAGGTCAGGTAGTACAGCCAACTGAGCGGGTAGGACTCCATGGTGGCGTACATGACGTCGGTCCAGTCTTCGAAAGTGGCCACCCGGAACAACGTCAGCATGGCAATGGCCACGTCGCCCCACAGGTCCGGGTCAACCTTGGCGAAAAAGATCGAACCCATGGCGGCGTAGATGTAGAAGATGATGAACATCAGCAGGGCGATGTAGCCCATGCGCGGAATCGCCTTCAGCAACGAATTGATCAGGAAGCGCAACTCCGGCACCACTGACACCAGGCGCAGGACCCGGAATACCCGCAGCAAACGGCCCAGCAACACCGCGTCAGAATTGTCGAGCGGGATCAGGCTGCCGATCACCACGATGGTGTCGAACAGGTTCCAGCCGTCCATCAAAAACCGACGTTTGGCCGGGCAGGCGGCGAAGCGAAAGAGAATCTCGATCAGGAAGAATGCAGTGATGGCGTTGTCCATCCCGGTCAGGGCTTGCTCCACAAATGGTGGCAAGTCGTAGGTCTTGGCTCCGATGGTCAGCGCCGACAAGATGATGATGGCAATGACAATGCCCTGAAACAGCTTGCTGGACTCAATCCGGCGCAGGTGCTCGGACGCCGAGGAGGGGCTTAATTCGGATGACATGGCTGACATCGACTCCAGATGATTTACGAAAGGGCGGAATTCTAAAGGGCGGCGGCGGGATTGGATAGCCTGAAGGCGGGACCGGCCCGGCAACCGCTAAGGTATCAAGGGCAATAAGTCTTGCTTATTCAGTGAGATCAGGAATATTGATTCGCGGAATCTGGAAACCCTTTCCATACTCAAATCGCCAAACAACAAAACCAAGAGCGAGTGCATTCCCATGTCAGAAAGACCTGAGCTACCCGGCTGGCGCTGGGGGCCGTTCACCTTTCGTCTGCCCTTTTACCACACACGCCTATGCTGGCCGGAATTCCTGCAGGGGCTGTTTGTCTCTGCCGCCACCGGTATGGCGCTGATTCCGGTCATGACCGCGTTCTTCGGCCTGAGTTTTGAGGAAGCGGTTGCGCTGTCGATGATTCATGCCTCGTTGATTGCCTCGGCGGTGATTGTCTTTGGCGAACCCTACGCCGGCGGCTGGATCACGCCCGCATTACCGCTGATTCTGGCGTTTGTTATCGGTGGCTATGAAGACCCGGTAAGCCGGTTCCAGGCGATGACGGCTTTGAGCCTGGTCTTTGCGGGGTTGGTTCTGGTTCTGGGAGTCACCGGCTTGGGCCGGCGCTTTGTGGTCTGGCTGCCGGACACACTCAAGGCCGGAATTATCCTCGGCGCCGCCATCGCGGCGCTCAAGCGGGTGTTTGTCGACGATGCCGAGCGTTTTCTGC
This sequence comes from Marinobacter sediminum, assembly GCF_016820575.1. Classification (GTDB taxonomy): domain Bacteria; phylum Pseudomonadota; class Gammaproteobacteria; order Pseudomonadales; family Oleiphilaceae; genus Marinobacter; species Marinobacter sediminum. The sequence continues at coordinate 1,299,065 of NZ_JAEMQH010000001.1, forward strand.
TGGAGCAGCCAATTGCCACCGGACTTGCCTGCGCCATTTGCTTGATCTTCACCTTCTCGGTGCCAATGCAGAAGCTGAAAGAGCGAAACCGTTTCTTTTTTATGCTGGGGGCATTGGGTTTATTGCCGGGCTTTCTGGTGGCAGCGGTGGTTGGGCCGCTGGCGGGTGAGGTCAGCTTCGATATCCAGTGGGGAATTCTGGTGCCGCCTGTGGGTGACGCCCTGGCCAAGGTATCACCGCTGATGATTGGCTGGCCGTCGCAGGAAATGCTCATCCAGAGTGTTCCCCTGGCATTGATCGCTTACATCATCCTGTTCGGTGACCTGGTCACCGGCAACGAAGTGCTGCGCGATGGCCTGCATGCACGCAGGGATGAGCACGTTGATATCAACCTGAACCGCTCCCACTTCTCACTCGCGATCCGCAACGCCATCATGGCCATTGTGGCGCCGTTTTTTCCGACTCAGGGCGCGGTCTGGACCGGCGTGCACGTGATTGTGGTGCAACGCTGGAAACAGGGGCCGAAGGCGATGGGCAGCCTGCACAGTGGGCTGGCCTCCTACTACCTGATGGGGTTGCCGTTTATTTTCTTCCTGTTGCCACTGCTCACCGGGCTTAAGCCCTTGCTGGGTGTCGCCCTGTCGCTAACCCTGGTGCTGACCGGCTTTGCCTGTGCCTACATCGCGATGGCGATACCGCGAGACAATGCCTCACGGGGGACGGTGGTTCTGATTGGTGCGGCGCTGGCGTTCTTCGAGCCCTGGATGGGTTTGTTAATCGGCGTGGTGGCAACCATCGCGCTGGTGGGCTGGGATAGAAACCCGGATCCGATCCCTCACGATGAGCGAGAGGAGGAGCCGGCGACCGTTAGCCAAAACTAGCCGGCATGGCTCTGGATAATCTGCCACTCTTCCTCGCTGACTGGCATCACTGAGAGGCGGCTGCCCTTGCGCAGCAGGGCCAGCTCCTCCAGTCCGGGCAGGGTCTTGAGTGCCTTCAGGGGAATCAGGCGCGGCAGTTTGCGCACCAAGGTCAGATCCACCGCTTGCCAGCGCGGTTTCTCGAGTGTGCTCTTGGGATCGAAATAGGGCGAATCGGGCTGGAACTGAGTGGGGTCGGGGTAGGCACCGTTCACCACGGTGACGATGCCGGCAATGCCAATCTGGGCGCAGCTGGAGTGGTACAGGAAAACGTCGTCGCCTTCATTCATCTGGGTCAGGAAGTTCCTGGCCTGATAATTACGCACCCCGTCCCACGGGATCGACTTGCCGGCAGACTGTATGAAATCTTCGATGCCGCATTCAGAGGGTTCTGACTTTACCAACCATTTCGCCATCTTGCTTCCATCACCCATCAGGTCACGTGAGGTAGAACGCCAAAGTATATCGCGCTGAAGTGGCACGCGCTGCCACCGATCACGAACAGGTGCCAGATGGCATGCATGTAGGGGATGCGGTCAGCCAGATAGAACACCACGCCGACGGTGTAGGCCAGGCCACCGGCAACGGTGAGGTTCAGCGCGGTTTCACTCAGATTGGCGACCAGGTCTGACGAGGCGAACGTGATCAGCCAGCCCATGGCGATATAGATTCCCACGCGAGCCAGTTTGAACCGATTCTTGAAAATTACCTTGAGCACCACGCCAGTCAGCGCCAGCGACCAAATGATGGCAAACAACGTCCAACCGACGGTGCCCCGCATGTTCACCAGCAAAAAGGGCGTGTAGGTGCCGGCAATCAGCAGGAAGATGGCGCAATGATCCAGGGTTTTGAAGGCGCTTTTCAGCTTCGGGTGCCGGGCGCCGTGGTACAGCGCCGAGGCACTGTAAAGGAGTATGAGAGAGGCGCCAAATATACCGAAACTGACCAGCTTCCAGATGTCGCCGAGCTGGCTTGCGCCGACGATCAGGGCCACCGTGCCGATCACGCTCAGGATCGCGCCCAGACCGTGCGTGGCACTGTTCAGCCATTCTTCCACACGCTGATGCACGGTGGCTTCCGGGGGTTCGGTGGTAAAGTCGGTAGCGCTTTGTTTCGAGTTTTCCTCGTTGGTCATTGCAGAATATCCGTTGGTCGACATGGCGCTAAAATACTTGAGCGTACAACTGTACGCAAACTTTTCAGGTGAACGTTTTGTGATCATTTTAAGGGAAATCGAATGACACAAATAAAAAATATTTGACGCCAGGCTGATCCGTTAGTCCCTAAGCTTTCGTAAGCTAACTGAGTTCGACGGCGCCGGCATTTTCTCCGCCCGCCTCGAAATCACTGAATGCGTTGAGTGATATGCATCATTGGGCAGCAGGGGCCTCCTTGCTGCCCTTTTTTATTGCTGACTCATTTCTGGGTACACTTGCCGGCTTGGTCCAAAAAAATAGTTCCTGTCTGGAGCATTCATGGCTGCCGCGCTGGCGTTGTTATTCAAGCTTACTCCCCTGTACCTAACGGTCGTACTCGGCTGGCTGGCGGGACGTTACCTGGAAGCCAGCGGCAAACACATCGCTGGCATCATGTTGTACATCGTCACGCCATCGGTGGTGTTTTCCGGGGTCATGGCGGCACCGCTGTCCGCGGAAGTCATTTTTCTGCCGTTTCTGATGTTCGGTATATCCTGTGTGCTTGGCATCGTTCAGTTGAAACTTGCCCGGCGGGTGATCACCGACGGCAGTGCAAGCCTCATACCTTTGTGCGTGGGCTCCGGTAATACCGGCTACTTCGGCGTGCCGGTGGCGTTGTTGCTGTTCGGCGAGGAAGGTCTCGGGCTCTACATCGTGTGCATGCTCGGCACCACCCTGTTTGAAAACTCGGTGGGTTTCTATCTGGCGGCCCGTGGCCGCTACGACCTTAAATCGGCCCTGTGGCGGGTGGTAAAGTTGCCCTCCGTGTATGCCTTCCTGGCGGCAGTGCTGCTGAACCTGTCCGGCATCCGCATCCCGGATCTGTTCCAGCCGTTGTTCGATAACCTGCGGGGGGCCTACAGCATTCTGGGCATGATGATCATCGGGATGAGCATCACCAGTTTCCGGGGACTGGCGGGCAATCTCCGCTTCACCGGGTTGGCCTTCTTCGGAAAATTCGTGGTTTGGCCTGCCGTGGCCATCCTGTTCTGGTGGCTGGATGCCAACGTGCTGGGCATCTACGAGCCTGCCGTCCACAAGGCCATTTTCCTGATTTCCATTACTCCGATTGCGGCCAACACAGTGGTCATTGCCACTCTGCTTGAGACCTCGCCGAGGCAGGCGGCGGGCACGGTTCTGCTCACCACCCTGTTCGCACTCGCCTTCATCCCGGTGATGATTTCGTTCGCGTTCTAATTGCTGCCAGTGCCCGCGGAGGCTGGCTGGGGGCTGGTGGCACGAGCGGTTGCGATGTCACTGCGGGCGTGGCGCACCACGCTGATGCCCGCAGTCATGGCCAGGGTGCCCATGATGCCGGCGACCGCCAGATCGGGCCAGGCGGTGCCAGTGCCAAATACACCCAGGGCTGCGGCCATCACGGCGACGTTGCCTATGGCGTCGTTGCGGCTGCAGAGCCAGACCGAGCGCATGTCCGAATCGCCGCTTCGAAAACGGAACAGCATCAGGGCAACAACGACGTTGGCAATGAGGGCCAGGAAACCCACGGCGCCCATGGTCAGGGGTTCAGGTGTCAGCCCGCTCTGGGCGACCCAGAGCGCCCGCAGCCAAACAACCAGGCCGAATGCGGCCATGGTCAGGCCCTTGATCATGGCCGCCCGCCCGCGCCAGGCCAGGCCCATGGACAGCACGCTCAGCGACAGCAGGTAGTTGGCGCTGTCGCCAAAGAAGTCGATGGCATCGGCCATCAGCGATACGGAGCCCGATTGGAAACTGGCCCATCCCTCGACAAGGAACATCGCCAGATTGATCCAGAGCGCGATCCACAAGGCTCGGCGGAAGCCGGGTGCGGGAGCTTGTGGGGTGGGGGCAGAGCAGCCACAGGCCATAAATAATCCTCCTGTTGTGTGATGCTCTCAGTAAAAACCCTGTAGTTGCTACAGAGTCAAGCCGTGACAACGGGAGTGTTTAAACACCCTGGCCTTTGCCGTGGGTACCAGGGACGTGATTGTGCCCGGCTGGAGCGGCCGGGGTTTCCAGATCGTGGCTTAAGCTGCCAAGAATTCCGCAGTCCCGCACTCTACCGCCGTCAGAACAGGCCTGCTGCAACTGCTCCAGTGTCTGCTCCAGGCTGGTCAGTTCCTGCAGCCGCTCCCGCACATGGCGCAGGTGCCGTGCCAGCAAAGCATCGACATCATGACAGTCGGCGTCGGGTTGCTCGGTCAGGCGGATGAGCTCCCGGATTTCGTCCTGGGCCATGTCGAGGGTCCGGCAACGTTTGATAAACAGCAGGCGGTCCAAATGGGCCTGCCGGTACGCGCGGTACCCACTGGCATCGCGGTCAGGTTCGGGCAGCAGGCCAATTTTCTCGTAATAGCGAACCGTTTCCACCACGATGTCGGCACGTTTCGATATTTCACCAATTCTCATCATCAACGCACTCCTACCGTCGCTAAAGGCATTTGTTCTGGCGTTCCAGTCGGTCGGTTTCGCGTTTTACTTCGGCATAGCATTCGCGGCTTATGGTTTCGAGCCGGTCAAGCGCCAGAAGCAGCCAGCGGCACAACTGCTGGTCAATGTGATGATGCCCGTTTCAACGAGGTAAACACCTCGGCCTTCAGGCATTCTGGGAGCGCCGCATGCAGGTGGTTCTGTTGCCGACCGGGCTGTTTAGTCATTCAAGATTCTGTCGAGAGACGCGAGTTGATTTCGCTACTCCGAGAAGATTAGCACAGGCGGGATGCCTCGGGTGTTAAGTGACCGGAGGGCGGGCTCCGGTCACTTCCAGGCAATGATCAGAAGTTAAATCCGACACCGACGGTGTAAGCCCAGGCGCCATCGTCGAATGTGTCGTCGGCATCGCTGGAGTTATCGAAGAACCACTGATATTCCATACGTCCGAGCAAATAGGTCTTGGGTAGGACGTAATACTTGGCGCCCGCCTCCAGTCCGGCGAACGCACTGTCTTTAACGGCATCGCCGTAAACCGCGCCCAGGCTGGCGCCCACGAGCGGCCTGAATTTATGGTGTCCGAACTGGTAATCGGCGTAACCACGGGTTGATCCGTTCCAGAAATCATCGCTGGCGGATTGGCCTTCGATGTCGGCGTAGTTAACGCTCTGACGAATACCGACCACCACGTTGGGCTGGAGATACCAGCCGAGATCACCGGTGAGGCCGATGCTGCTGTTGTCAAAATCCCGGTCACTGCCGCCGGTTCCCGCTAGCGAGAACTCCCGGTCTCCGGTGTCGGGGCCAAACCCGGATGAGGCTCCTGATTGAGCGGTTGCCACCAGGGGCAGGACGGATAGAAAGCCAACGAAAATGAATGTTGAACGCTTCATGGCACATTACCTCCTGAAGTGTCCCTGGTAATGCCCTCGGTAGCTGCCTGATGCTAGGGTAGAGAATTGCTTGGATGCGGCTCCGAACCAAGGTTACTCCCAATGCTGACAAACGCATTGAAGGCCGTCTGTTCGCTGGCGTACACAAGAACGCGTTTTACCGTTTTTTTGTCGCCTGGCGGTGGGCCCGGTGCTTCGGGTATTGGGGTATACCGCGCGGGCTCACTCGTCGAACAGTGAAAATTGCGGGTTTGGGGGAGGCGGCTCTTTGCGGGTGCTCGGGCGCTTCTGAATGGGGCCTTTGCGACTGCCATGGCGTTGCAGTACCCGGGCCGTTTCCGTCCGGGATACGTGCTGCTGGCGAAATTCGCCAATGGCTTTTCGTGCTGCTCGCGCCGCCTGCTCGTGGTCGCACACCGGCAGGGTATAGTTGTTGCCGCCGTAGCGCGCTTTCTGGGCTGGCGTCATCAGCCAGGGGGTGTGGACCAGATCCACCGGAACGCCCTGCAGTTCCGGCAGCCAACGCCGGATGAATTCACCGTCCGGGTCGAGCTTCTGGCTCTGCAGGACCGGGTTGTAGATGCGAAGGGCGTTGATGCCGGTGAGTCCGGACTGCATCTGAACCTGCGGGTAATGAATCCCCGGTTCGAAATCGGTGAACTGGCGGGCCAGGTGCAGGGCCGGATCGCGCCAGTGCAGCCAGAGTTGGTAGCTGGCAACGGCCATCAACATGGCGCGCATGCGAAAGTTGATCCAGCCGGTGTGGTGCAGCGCGCGCATGCAGGCGTCCACCAGGGGCCAGCCGGTCTGACCTTCCTGCCAACGCTGAAGACGCTCCGATTCGCCGGGGCCAGTTTTCAGGCCTTCCAGCTCGCGGTGCATGGCACGAAATTCCAGTTCCGGTTCGTCTTCCAGTTTCTGGATGAAATGGCAGTGCCAGTGAAGTCGTGAGCGGAAGCTGGTCAGGCTGCGCTGCTTTCGGGGCAGGCTGCCGGGGTGTTGGCCGGTTTGTTTCGCTCCTTGGTAAATCTCCCGCAGGCTGACCGTGCCGTAGGCGATGTGCGGGCTTAAACGGGAACAGGCGCGCACGGCACTGACCGGGCTGGAGATGTTGTATTGGTAGCCGACGCAGCGACGTTCCAGAAAGGAGGCCAGCAGTTTCTCGCCGCGCTGGCTGCCACCGGCCTGCCGGTCCGGGCAAGGACTGGAGTCCGCCAGGGACATGTCACTGGGCGTGCTGGCGAGACCGGTCAGATCATCCGGCACCTGCAGGCCAGCCGGTGCGGGTGTTGGTTGCTGCCGCATCAACTGCGACCAGGCCTTGTCCCATAGATCCCGATCCCGCAGGCGGCGAACCACGCCGAATTGCTGCCACTCCCGGAACTCAATGCTGTGCTCCTGGCACCAGCCGATGAGGTGCTGGTCGCGGTCGAATGTCCACTGACCGCCGGTTTCCTGGTGACAGAACACTCGCCGGATGCCAATGACGGAATTCAGGCGCTCCAGGGCCTGCGTGACCGGTCCGGTCATCACCAGAAGGTCGGCGCCGAGGTGCCGGAGCTGGCGGCGCAGATCGGCCAGCGACTCCTCGATAAACGCCCACTGGCGCGCGGAGGTGTCGGGCAGTTGCCAGTAATCGGGCTCAATCACGTACAGTGGGACGACCGGTTCACCGAGCGCCGCAGCGGCTGCTAATGGGGCATGATCGCGGGTGCGAAGGTCGCGCTTGAACCACACCACCGTGGTCATTGGCCCTGACTCCGGCTGCGCCGGCAGCGCTCACTGCAATAACGTACATTGGCCCAGTCCCGGGCCCACTTCTTGCGCCAGGCAAAGGGGCGTTGGCACACCGGGCAGGTTTTGGTTGGTAGGTTCGGTTTCTTGTGCACGAGGGTGGTCCAGATCTCCTGACAGTAGACAACAGATACGTGACTACTGCCGCTGGAGATTGGTCCGGCGCTTGCTCAGGACGGCGATGACTCGGCCGCCAGCGTGGTCAGGTCTTCACTGATCTGCTGGGCACTCAGCCCGGGCCGGAGCAGCAGGCGTGCTTCGCCGTCGCCATCGAACACATAAACGGCGGCACTGTGGGAAACCTGATAATTACCCTCGGCATCCGGTTGGTCGTAGCCGAAGGTAGTGCGGTAACGCTTGGCGAATGTCCGGAGTGCGGCTTCCTCGCCGGTCAGTCCGACTATCCCCTCGCCGAAGAATTGAACGTAGCTGCCGATTCGCTCCGGAGTGTCGCGATTCGGATCAACGCTGACAAACAAGGTGGTGACTTCATCTTGCAGGTTGTCGGGCATTTTTTTGATGGCGGTTCGCAGACTGCTCAGGGTGGCAGGGCAAACATCCGGGCAGGAGGTAAAGCCAAAGTACACCAGGCGAATCTGGCCCGAGGAATCGGCTTCGGTCACCGGCTTTCCGGAAGTGCCGGTCAAGGTGAACGCCAGCTCCGGCATTAGCCCGCTGATGTCTTTGCCGTGCCAGTTTTCCGCATCGCCCAGGCAACCAGTCAATGCCAGCGACAGCAGCACGATCGCAACTCGGGCCAGGGGCAAATTCATTGGCGTCATGGGGCTGATCCTTCCGCTAGTGGTTGGCTTTGGGCGCGCGCGCCGTCCGCATGCATGGCGCGCCGCAGAATAATCAGGATGCCGACGATGCTCATCATGGCCGGTGGGATCCAGGTCAGCAGTCCGCCCAGCAGTTGGTCGGTTTCCGGGGGCATGGGCCAGGCTCGGCCGCAGACCTCGTAAACGTCATACACCATGCCCCGGGAGAACACGATCCAGGCTCCGAGAATCATCTGGGGAATCGCCACCAGCGCCAACAACAGAATACGCTTGCCATAACCAAGCGCATTACTGACCGCCGGCGAGCGCGAGTCCAAGATCAGCCACCAGAACAGCAGGCCATCAAGCAACATGCTCCAGTTCATCAGCCAGTAAAGTTGCCGGCTGAGCATGGCGTCGAAATGGATGGGTGGCCAAAGCCAGAAAAAGATCAGGCCGACAAACAGAAACGCAGCAATGGCCGGTTGCTGCAGCAGACGGTACAGCCAGCCCAGTGGGGCAAGCAGGCGGCGGCTGCCGGGTCCGGCGAGGCCATACCAGTACCGGACAATGGGTAGGGGGTTGGACAGGGCGATCAGCAATGGTCCCAGGTGGTGAAGAATGAGGTGCTGGCCGCGGTGCACGAAGAACATGTACTGGGAATAGTAGTCGAACCGGGTCTGCATCACCGCGTAGCAGAGCATCACCCCGAGCACGAAGGTGACGATGCGAACCGGGCCGGGTCGATCGGCTGCCGGCATCCGGAGCAGGCCAATACTGTAAAGCCCAAGCATGGCCGCGAAGCTGAACACGGTCAGTGGTGAAAAATCGTAGGGCAGTAAATAGCCGGCGGCAGACATAGAGCGCACTCTCAGTGGGCAAGTAGTGTGCAAGTTTCCCTGGCACGGGTTATCTTTTTTGTCAGAGCCCCCCGAGTCTTACCGTCATGTGGACGGATTTCAAGGCCGGTTCAGGCAGTTTCCGACGGAGAGAGTGTATGGCCCGATACAGCGATTCCCTCGCGGCACCCTCGGTGTTGATCTTTGACTGGCACGGCACTTTAGTGGATACCCACGACGCCATGTTCAGCGCGATGGAGGAAATGCTGCCGCAGCTGGAAGATCTAAATCTGGTGGAGCGGCTGTTGCCCGAGGCGAAATGCCGGACCCCCGATGATGCCAAATTGGTTCGCTACATCCGTATTTTTCGCCGGCTGCACCCACGAATTCTGGCCGAGCGCCGGGTCTCCCGCACCGATATTTTCAATGCCATCTTCGGCGAGGATCGTGACGCCAAGCTGATCGCTCACAAGGCCTACAACGAGGCCTATCGCCGCCACTTCGGTAAGGTGAAACCGTTTCAGCCGGGAGCATACGAGTACCTGACTGCACTCAAGGCCATGGGGATCAAGCTGGCGGTTTCCACCAACCGGAACCGGGAGTTTCTGGATAAAGAACTGGTGACCGTGGACGAGGGCCGGTGGCTGCATCTGTTTGATGCCACCGTGTGCGCCGATGACGTTACCGAGTACAAGCCGGACCCTGAAGTCATTTTGAAAACCCTGGAAAAACTGGGGCTGCCGGCCGATAGCCGCGCCTGGTACGTGGGCGACAGCTACGTCGACATGCTGACTGCAAACCGCGCCGGAGTCGCCGGCGTGTTTTATAACGGCTCTGGCTGGGAGCCGCAGCGCATCGATAGCTGGTTTTCCCACCGTGATGCACCCTTGGCCATTCTCGACAGTTTCGAGGATTTGCTGGACCTGCTAGCGCTGCTGGAACGGAGTCAGCCCAAGGCCTTTCGCCAGGCCCCGGCCGAAGTGCGCCCGAAACCCTTTCCGCCACCGGAGCGGCCGGAGCCTCGGGTGGAGGCCGACTGGCATCCGGCGGTGGTCAAACTCATCCGGCCGCAGGTGGTGCTGTTCGACTGGCACGCTACCCTGGTGGATACCCTGGATGCCATGTACCACGCCGTCGATGACATGCTGCCGGATTTTCACAAGCTGGACCTGATGGCGCGCATGGTTTCCCCCGAAGACAGCAAGACTCCGGAGGATGCGCGGCTGGTGGCATACGTTCGTGAGTTTGCTCGCCTGCACCCGAAGGTAAAAGCGGACCGAAAAATCTCCCGAACGGATATTTTCGAAGTGCTGTTTGGTGACGATCAGGAAGCTAAGCAGATTGCCCATCAGGCCTTCAATTTCCACTACCGCACCCACTACGGCACGGTGAAGGCGTTCGAGCCTAAGGTGCGGGAGGTGCTCGAAGGGCTGCGTCGGCTGCACCGGCAGGTTGGTGTGATTACCAACCGGGACCGGGAGTTCTTTGAGCACGAGCTGGCGGCGGTTGAGGAAACTGGCTGGACCCATTTGTTCGATGTCGATGTCTGCGGTGACGACACCCCACTACGCAAACCCCACCCGGACCAGCTGCTGCTGGCGGTGCAAAAGCTGGATTATCCGCCGGATCCCAGTGTCTGGTATGTGGGTGACAGCACCACCGATGTGATCGCGGCGAAACGGGCCGGCATGACCTCGGTGTTTTTCAACGGGGCCCAGTGGGATCAGCCCTGGCTCAATCGCATATTTCCCGGCACCCACAAGCACCCCGACAAACCCGACGTGGTGGTGAATGACTTTTCGGAATTTTGGGCCCTGGTGCTGGCCTGCGAAATCGGACCTCCCTAAACCGGGCTCTCCAAACCCAAAAAACTAAGTCAGCAGAGCCCCTATCCGGTGGCAGTTTCGGGCTGAAAATCAGACCAACCGAAGTAGAGATCTGCTAAGGTAGCGCACACCCCAACGACAACAACAAACGACCAGACCATGACCGACACCAAAGCATCTATTCTCGTGGTCGATGATGACGCCTCCATTCGGGAACTCCTGCACGAGCATCTGTCCCGGGTTGGCTACGACATCCATACCGCGGAAGACGGCGACCAGATGCGGGCGCACCTCAAAACCTTTTCGATCGACCTGATTGTGCTGGACGTGATGATGCCCGGTGACGATGGCTTCACCTTGTGCCGGGAGGTTCGTGAACATTCCCAGGTGCCCATCATCATGCTCACCGCCAGTTCCGATGAGACCGACCGAGTGGTCGGGCTCGAGATCGGCGCCGACGACTACCTGGCCAAACCGTTCAGCGCCCGGGAACTGCAGGCCCGGATCAAGGCGTTACTGCGCCGGGCCCAGTTTGCCCGGGTCGAGAACCCGAGATACGTGGTGTTCGACCGCTGGCGCCTGGATACCCTGACCCACGACCTGATCGACGAGCAGGGCAGCAAGGTGTCCATTTCCGGTGCCGATTTCGCGCTGTTGCAGCTGTTTCTGAGGCATCCGAACGAGGTGCTGGACCGTGACACCATCTCTGGCGTTACCCGTGGTCGCGAATCCACGCCGCTGGACCGGGTGGTTGACGTTGCCGTCAGCCGGTTGCGGCAAAAGCTGGGTGACCAGGGCAAAGATCCGAAATTGATCAAGACGGTGCGCGGTGCAGGGTACCTGTTGGCGGCCACGGTGAATCATGCCTTCGAGTGAATTCTCACTCAGGCGTAAACCCCGGCGCTGGATTCCGTCGTCGTTACTTGGCCGGGTGTTGTTGTTAACCCTGCTGGCCATGGCCACGGCCCAGGTCATTTCCAGCATGGCTTGGGTTGGTGCGTTTAAAACCCAGCGGGAAGAAGGCCTGGTGGTGACCACCCGTAATCTGGCGCAATCGGCCGCGGCCACGGCTCAGTTCTTTAATTCGCTGCCGTTGGAATACCGGCACATCGTGCTGGACCAGCTGCGTAACATGGGTGGAAGCCGTTTCTTCGTGTCGCTGAATAACAAACGCATCGATATGAAGTCGTTGCCGGAGACCGAGCTGAAACAGCTGGCCACCGACGAAGTCCGTTCCGTTCTGCGGCGTCGTTTGGGCAGGGACAGCAACCTGCACGTCGAGTTCGTGAGCCCGGATGACCTGCGCATTCTCAATACCGAACTTCCGCTCGACGCCTTGCCTCCATCCTGGGCCCATTATTCGCTGACTCTTGAACCCCTGAATCCACCGGTACTGGTGATGCAGATTGAGGTGGCCGAGGATGACTGGCTGTACCTGGCGTCGCCGCTACCAGCGCCCTATGTGTCACTGGAGGATGAGGGCGTGCCGGGGCAGCAGGTGTTTTTCCTGGCCGTCATGATCGGGGTGTTGTTCCCGGTACTGGCGTGGCTGATTCGTCAGCAAACACGACCGCTGCGCAAGCTGGCGAAGGCCACACGGGATCTGCCTCTGGATGACGAACAGGGGGCGCTGAAGGAGCAGGGCAGTGCCGAGATTGTCGCCGTCACCCGCAGTTTCAATACCATGCGCCGGCGCCTGCAAAATTACCTCAGTGACCGGGAGCAGTTGTTTCGCGCCATCTCCCACGATCTGAAAACACCGATTACCCGCCTGCGCCTGCGCATCGACCTGATTGATGACGAGCCCATGCGGGAGCGACTGGAAGCCGACCTGTTGGAGCTGGAACTGTTGGTGAAAGGCGCCTTGCAGTCCCTCAAGGACACCGACATTCATGAGAACGTGGAGCCGGTGGATATCCGGCGGATGCTGGACCGGATGGCGGAGGCCTACCGCACCAATGGCACCGAATTACTGAAAGTCAGTGGCGAATGCCAGCCTTACCGGGGCAAGCCCCTGGCCCTGAGCCGCTGCCTGGGCAACCTGGTGGACAACGCCATTAAATACGGTGAACGGGCGCAGGTGCAGCTCGATGACTTAGCGGAGCAACTGGTGATTCGGGTGGATGATCACGGACCCGGTATTCCGGAGGCTGAACTCCAGCGCATTTTCGAACCCTATTACCGTTTGGATCAGGCCCATCGCCAGGGCCACGGTCTGGGGCTGGGCATCGCCCGCAACATTGCGCAGAACCATGGCGGTGACCTGAACATCAGCAATCGGCCCACGGGTGGCCTGCAAGTGGTGCTGTCACTGCCGCGCCATTAAACGGCCGCCCATCTGCCCACGCCTCACGAACCCATGTAACAACCTTGTTACATGGGTTTTTCAGTTTGATACGTTCCCTCTGATCGCCTTGCCCTAGACTTGCCCCCAGACCTTCGGCCATCCAGCCGCTGGTAAATGATTTGATGTCCTCGACAACAACAACAAGGAGTCATTATGACCGCCTTCAAGCGTACCCTTTCCGCCCTTGCCGTATCTGCCTGCCTGGTGCCTGCCGCTGCTACCCAAGCCGGCGAGGTTGAGGTTCTGCATTGGTGGACCGCCGGTGGCGAAGCCCGCGCTGCCGCTGCCTTGAAAGAGATGATGGAAGAGCAGGGTCATACCTGGAAAGACTTCGCGGTCGCCGGTGGCGGCGGTGAAGCAGCCATGACCGTTCTGAAAACCCGTGCCGTATCTGGCAATCCTCCCGCTGCCGCCCAGATCAAGGGCCTGGATATCCGTGAGTGGGCCAAGCTGGGTTTCCTGACCAGTCTGGACGACGTGGCCGCTTCTGAAGGCTGGGGCCAGCTGGTGCCGCCGATGATCTCGGACGTGATGCAGTACGAAGGTGAGTACGTGGCAGTGCCGGTGAACGTACACCGGGTCAACTGGCTCTGGGTTAACCCGGATGTGATGGAAAAAGTGGGCGTTGACGTTCCCAACACCCTGGATGAATTCTTTACCGTAGCCGACAAACTCAAGGCCGCCGGTTACATTCCGCTGGCTCACGGTGGTCAGCCCTGGCAGGACGCCACTGTGTTCGAAGCTGTCGCCCTGGCGGTGATGGACAGCGACACCTACCGCAAAGCCTTTGTTGAGCACGATATGGATGTGATCAACAGCGCGGTGATGGAAGAGGTGTTTACCAAGTTTGCCAAGGTCATGAGCTACGTTGACGACAACGCCGCCGGCCGCGACTGGAACACCGCAACTGGCATGGTTATCCGTGGCGAAGCTGCCATGCAGATTATGGGTGACTGGGCCAAGGGCGAATTCACGGCCGCCGGCCTGACGCCGGGTGAAGACTATCTGTGTGCCGCCGCACCGGGCACCGCCGGTGAATTCACCTTCAACGTCGATTCCTTTGCCATGTTCGACCTGAGTGAAGAGGAAGACGTAGCAGCCCAGAAGGACCTTGCCCGTACCATTCTCGAGCCGAAATTCCAGACCGTGTTCAACCAGAACAAGGGCTCTATTCCGGTTCGTACCGACATGGACATGTCCGAGTTTGATGCCTGTGCCCAGGCATCAATGGAGACCTTCAAGAGCAGCGCCGATACCGGCGAGCTGGTGCCAAGCCTGGCCCACGGTTTGGCAACGACCAGTTACGTCCAGGGGCAGGTCTTTGATGTGGTCACCAACTTCGTGAACTCCAACGACAAGGATCCGGTGAAAGCCACGGATCAGTTGGCCACCGCCATCCAGGCCGCGAAGTAAAGAAGCCAAGAGCCACCCGCCCGGGTGGCTCTCCGATTCATTCGGGAGAATTCTCATGGAACAAACTCAGCGGCGCCCCGCCGGGGTGGTCAGCGCACCGTCACGACTGCTGGACGGCCTGCAGCGCTGGTTGCCGAAGCTGGTGATTGCCCCAACCTTTGTGTTGATCGGCATCGGTATCTACGGCTACATGCTGTGGACCGGGATCCTGTCGTTCACCAGCTCCAGCTTCTTGCCCACCTACGACTTTGTCGGCTTCGATCAGTACGCCAAATTGATGGCTAACGACCGATGGCTGACCGCCTCCAAAAACCTCGCGATATTTGGTGGGCTGTTCATCTTCGCCTGCTTGTTCATCGGTGTGGTGCTGGCCATTTTTCTGGACCAGCGAATCCGCCAGGAAGGCGCGATCCGAACCATTTATCTGTACCCGATGGCGCTGTCGATGATCGTCACCGGTACCGTCTGGAAGTGGATTCTCAACCCGAGTCTGGGCATTGAAAAACTGATGCACGACTGGGGCTGGACCTCGTTCAGTTTTGACTGGCTGGTGAATTCCGACCTGGCCATCTACACCATCGTGATGGCGGCGGTCTGGCAGGCCTCTGGCTTCGTCATGGCGCTGTTCCTGGCGGGCCTGCGCGGTGTCGACTCCTCCATCATTCGGGCGGCCCGGGTCGACGGTGCCAGCCTGCCACTGATCTACTGGAAGATCATCCTGCCGTCACTGCGGCCGGTGTTCTTTAGCGCGGTGATGGTGCTGGCTCACATCGCCATCAAGAGCTTTGATCTGGTCATGGCCATGACGGCCGGTGGTCCCGGTTACTCCACCGACCTGCCAGCGGTGTTCATGTACGCCCACACCTTTACCCGCGGCCAGATGGGCCTGGGCTCGGCCAGTGCCATGCTGATGCTGGGTGCCATCCTGGCTTTGATCGTGCCTTACCTGTACTCGGAACTGAGGGGGAAGCGCCATGACTGATATGACTCGTCCCGGGCTTCGCCCCAGCCGTATTGCTATCTACGGCCTGCTGATTCTGGCGTGCCTGGTGTACCTGGTGCCGCTGTTCATCATGCTGGTGACCAGCTTCAAGACACCCATGGACATCCGTACCGGCAACCTGGTGGCACTACCCACCGAATGGACCACCATCGGCTGGACCAAAGCCTGGTCTGAAGCCTGCACCGGCGTGCAGTGCGAGGGCATCAGCGGCTACTTCTGGAACTCCTTCAAGATGACCGTCCCGGCGGTGATGATTTCCACGCTGCTGGGCGCCTTCAACGGTTACGTATTGGCGAAGTGGAAATTCCGCGGTTCAGACCTGCTGTTCGGCCTGTTGCTGTTTGGCTGCTTCGTGCCGTTTCAGGTGGTGCTGCTGCCGATGGCGGCAACCCTGGGCCAGCTCGGGCTGGCCAACACCACACCCGGTCTGGTGCTGGTGCACGTGATCTACGGGGTGGCATTCACCACGCTGTTCTTCCGGAACTACTACGTGGCCATCCCTGATGCACTGATCAAGGCGGCCCGCCTGGATGGCGCCGGCTTCTTCACCATCTTTTTCCGCATTCTGTTGCCCATGTCGACACCCATTTTCATGGTGTCGCTGATCTGGCAGTTCACCCAGATCTGGAATGACTTCCTGTTCGGGGTGGTGTTCGCCAGTGGCGACAGCCAGCCCATCACCGTTGCGCTTAACAACCTGGTTAACACCAGCACCGGCGTGAAGGAATACAACGTGGATATGGCAGCGGCCATGATTGCGGCACTACCAACGCTGGTGGTGTACATCGTGGCGGGTAAATACTTCATCCGGGGCCTGACCGCCGGCTCTGTCAAAGGCTGACCTGAGAGGAAAACAACAATGTCTCAACTGGAACTGCGTAAAATTCGCAAAACCTATCCCGGAGCGGCCGAGGAGACCCTCAAAGGTATCGATATCGATATTGCCTCGGGCGAATTCCTGATTCTGGTCGGTCCGTCCGGCTGCGGTAAATCCACCCTGATGAACACCATCGCCGGGCTGGAATCCATTTCCGATGGCGAAATTGTGCTCGACGGCAAGGACGTCTCCGGCGTGGAGCCCAAAGACCGGGATATCGCCATGGTGTTTCAGTCCTACGCCTTGTATCCGACCATGTCGGTGCGCGAGAACATCGCCTTTGGCCTGAAGATCCGCGGCATGCCGAAAGAACAGATCGAGCAGGAAGTGGAGCGGGTTGCCGACCTGTTGCAGATCTCGCACTTGCTGGACAAGAAGCCGTCACGGCTGTCCGGTGGCCAGCAGCAGCGGGTCGCCATGGGCCGCGCCCTGGCACGCCGCCCGCGCATCTATCTGTTCGATGAGCCGCTGTCGAACCTGGACGCCAAGCTGCGTGTGGAAATGCGCACCGAGATCAAGAAGCTGCACCAGCGCCTGCAGACCACCATCGTCTACGTCACCCACGATCAGATCGAGGCTATGACCCTGGCCGACCGCATCGCGGTGCTGAAAGACGGTGAGCTGCAGCAGCTGGGCACGCCCAAGCAGGTCTATGATTCGCCGCAGAACATGTTCGTGGCAGGTTTTATGGGATCACCGGCGATGAGCTTCGTGCACGTGAATGTCGAGCAGGGCGAGCAAGGCCTGCAGGCCGAAGTGCAGGGTGGCGACGGCCGCTCGCTGAAGCTGCCGCTGCCAGAATACCTGGCCGATCGTGTCGGCAAAAAAGTGGTGCTGGGCATTCGTCCGGAGCACATCACCCAGCCCCAGGACCAGAAAAGCGATCAGGCCCTGGTCACCACCGGCGAGTTCACGATTGAGGTGACCGAGCCGACTGGCCCGGACGTGATTGCCCTGATCCGCCTGAACGACACCAACGTGCACTGCCGGATCGATCCGGAGCACCCGGTAACGTGGGGTGAAACGGCCGAGCTGATGTTCGATATGAAGAAAGTGGTGTTTTTCGATCCGGAAACCGAAAAACGCATCACTGGCTAAAGGCTTTAAAGCTGCTCGATCTGGTCCAGCAACTTGTTGGCCCGGTTGAGCAGCGCCTCCTTCCTTTCCGGTTTCTGCTTGTCCCAGTTGCGATACATCATGCCCATGCGTGGGTTCTTGGCGAAGTCGTCCCGATGACGGTCGATGAAGTGCCAGTAAAGCGCGTTGAACGGGCAGGCATCCTCTTCCGTGCTCTTGTTGACGTTGTAGTGGCAGTTGGCGCAGTGGTCTGACTGGCGCTGAATGTATTTGCCGCTGGCGGCATAGGGTTTGGAGCCCAGGTAGCCGCCATCGGCGTGCATCACCATGCCCAGCACATTCGGTAGCTCCACCCAGTCGTAGGCGTCGGCGTAGACCCCAAGATACCAGTCACAGATTTCCTCGGGTTTGATCCCGGCCAGCAGCGCGAAGTTGCCAGTGACCATCAGGCGCTGGATGTGGTGGGCGTAGGCGTTGCGGCGGGTGTTGTCGATAGCCTTGTGCATACAGCGCATCTTGGTGTCACCGGTCCAGTAAAACCAGGGCAGGGAGCGGGTATTGCCCAGCCGGTTTTCCTCGGCGTAGCCCGGCATGTTCATCCAGTAGATACCGCGCACAAACTCCCGCCAGCCCAGAATCTGTCGAACGAAGCCTTCCACCGCATTGATCGGTGCCTGGCCGGCATACCAGGCCTGGGTGGCGGCCTCGCACACGGTGAGCGGGTCCAGCAGGCCGCTGTTGATATAGGGCGACAGGATGGCGTGGAACAGCCAGTCCTCGTGATCCGACATGGCGTCCTGGAAGTCACCAAAGCAGGGCAGGGCGTAATCGATGAAATGCGCCAATGCCTGCTGTGCGTCCTCGGCGGTGACGGCAAAATGGAAGTCGTCGGTGGTGCCGAAGTGATCCGCGAAATGCTCGTTGACCAGATCGATCACTGCCTGGGTGGTGTCATCCGGCTCCACTCGAAACGTCGCTGGGGCCGCGGGTTTGCCGGTCCATTTGCGCCGGTTGTCGGCGTCGTAATTCCACTCTCCGCCTTCGGGCTTGCCGCCCGGGTCCATCAGCAAGCCGGTCTTGCGGCGCATCTCCCGGTAGAAAAACTCCATTCGGAGCTGCTTGCGGCCTTCGGCCCAGTCCTGGAACTCCTGTTTGGTGGCGATAAACCGGGTGTCCGGCCGAATTTCCACCGGCAGGTCCAGTTCCTTGTGCCACTCGCTGATTTGCGCATGCAGGCGCCATTCGCCGCATTCAGTGGTGATGATTCGTTCCGGCTTCAGGTCTTTGGCCTGGGCGGCGACCACGGCTTCAAGGCTTTGATGCTCGTTATCTGGATGATAGCGCTGGTAATGCACCTGCCAGCCCTCTTGCTCAAGCTGCTGGGCGAAGTGGCGCATGGCGCTGAACAGCAGCACCAGTTTTTTCTTGTGGTGATTGGTGTAGCTGGCTTCGTCATGGACTTCGGCCATCACGATCCGGTCGTGCTGTTTGTCGGCGCCGTCCAGTGCACTGATGTCCGGTGTGAGCTGGTCGCCCAGGATCAAGATTAGGTTGGCCATGGTGCGATGCTCCGGGTGGCTGCGATAGTTTGGAAAAGATCTCAACGTTACGCAGCAGGTACAAGCCTGGTTCAGAGGAAAATTCCACGGCAGCCGGACAGGGGCAGCATCGCTCGATTAGATAATCGCACACTAATATTAAGTGGTCTAAAAACTGGACTGTCTCATTCTACTTGCGTAGAGTCTTGTAGCGCCGCATCCGGGTGTTCGGATGATTAACCATTAAAATGAGCCAGTTATAGACTTTCGGAAACACCGTCGGCACTGACCGTAAGCTCCGAAATGCACTTTGGCCTCGCCTGATCTCTGGTTAATGGGACCTATTAAACTAATGACATCAAAATATTTTTCGGAGCTACTGGCGCACCTGATTTTTCCTTAGCCAGTTTCGACTCCGGGGCTTGCACGCCCCTCGCCGCCCTGCGGCCTCCCAGCCCAAAGAGGCTTTCCTGACACGCCCTTTCCGGTTCACGGGTTTTTACGTCCGTGCCACCCGCCGGCGTGCTGTCGATACAAAAGAGAGGTAACGATTTGAACGAGAACGGATTCACTCAGTTTTCTACCCTGACGGTACTGTTATTGCTCGCCGCCTTCTATGGCGGCACCTACCTTCTGACTCTGCTGATCCGAAAGGACAAAGAGGATACTTCCGGTTTCATGGTAGCCGGGCACCATGTCGGTTTTGGCATGGGTGCGGCCAGCATGACCGCGACCTGGATCTGGGCTGCATCATTCTACGCAGCCGCCACTTCCGGCTATACCTATGGCGTCTCAGGGCCTATCCATTACGGTCTCTGGGGAGCCCTCATGATTCTCTTTATCTATCCGTTTGGTCGCCGGTTTCGTAAGCTGGCGCCCAATGGTCACACCCTGGGTGAATTGATTCATGCGCGCCATGGCGCCTCCAGCCAGATGATTCTGGCGATTTCCAACATCCTCGGTAGCGTTATCAGCCTGATGGTTAACTTCACCGCGGCAGGTGCTCTGGTGTCGGTATTGTCGCCGCTCTCGTTTGAGGCCGGTGTCTTGATCGCCGGGGTAGGGGTGCTGGCGTATACCCTGACCTCTGGCTTCCGGGCCTCAGTATTTACCGACTTTGCCCAACTGGTGGCGCTGATGGCTATTGCCATCATCATTATTCCGGCCGTGCTGTTTTCCGCAGGTGGGCCCGAAGTCATGGTTCAAGGTCTTGAACTAATGACTGACGAGCAAGCTGATCTGTTCTCAATGGACGCCATCCTTAACCAGGGCGCGCCTTTCTTTGTGGCGGTGTTGGCCTATGCGATCGGCAACCAGACTATTTCCCAACGACTGTTCGCCGTGCGTGAGAGTCATATCAAGTCGACTTTCGTGACCGCCACTCTAGGCTATGGTGCGATTGTGATCGGTCTGGGCATGATTGGCCTGATGGCGCTGTCGGTAGGTATGGAGCCGATAGACGGTAAAATGAACAACCTGATCCCGCAGATGGTGTCCACCTATCTGTCGCCAGTCTTCGTGGCGCTGTTCTTTGTACTGGTGATTGGTTCGCTGTCGTCCACTGCCGACTCCGACCTCTCCGCTCTGTCCACCATCATGATGGCGGACGTGTACGGCAAGAACATTGCCCGTAACAACCCGAATCCGAAAGTGATGATGCTGGTTGGTCGAATCACCATGATTGTGGCGACGGTAGCCGGGCTCATCTTCGCCAGCTTTTCGCTGGATATTCTGGTCATGCTGGTATTTGTGGGTGCGCTTTGGGGCGCCATCGTGTTCCCGGTGATTGTCAGTTGCTACTGGGATCGGGTGACCAATGCCGCCTTTACCTGGTCGGTGGTGGTTGCTATGGCGCTGTTCTGCATTGCCCGCTTCGAGTTGCTGGAGATGACCGGTGCAACCGTGCTGGTTTTTGAAGTGCTCGCCTCAGTGGGTGGGGCTGTTGTGATCGGGCTGATGGTGTTCGGATTCCTCGGCCGCGCAGCCGGCCTTGTGGCCGCTGCGTTGACGTTGGTTGCCATGCTGATCTTCGCGACCGGTTTCCTGCGCGATTACATGGTGCTGGTGGCATCGCTCACCGCGTACGGTGCAAGTGCGGCGGTTTGCACGGCAATGACGCTGATGAGCAACGAGCGTTTCGATTTTGATCTGATCAAGCGGCGTGTCGGTGACTACGACGATGCCGAATTCGAAGATAGCGGTAGCCTGGTAGCGGAGGGTGCAAAATGAGCAATGAACTGATTTACGGAGCTTACATTCTGATTTGGCCGGCACTCACTCTCGGAGTGCTGACAGTGATCTGCGGAGCGGTGGTGCGGGATGCGCGCAACGCTCGCGATTCGGATGAGGATCTTATCTGAATTGAGTAACGAAGAGCCGGGGGCGGCAGGACTCAGCCCCCGGTCATATTCATGAAACGCAGGATCTGGACATCGCCTTCGCTGGAAAAGTGGTGGCGCTCGGGTTTCAGGTCCATCGCGTTGATGATGGTTTCCCGCAATTTCTCATCGCTCTCCGGATGGCTGCGCAGCACGTGGCGCAGGTCTACCGAATGCTCGTTGCCCAGGCACAGCAGCAGCCGGCCTTCCACGGTGACCCGTACCCGGTTACAGGTGGAGCAGAAGTTGTGGGAGTGGGGTGAGATGAAGCCCACCTTGGTGTTGCTGTCCGGCATCCGGAAGTAGCGCGCCGGGCCGCCGGAATCCTCCGGTGTTGGCATCAGTTCGTGGTGCTGGCGAATAATGTCGCGCACCTCATCGCTGGTGCACAGCGCTTCGCCGCGATCGTGCTCGGAAATCTCCCCGAGAGGCATCTCTTCAATGAAGGTGATGTCGATGTTTTTCCGGCGGGCGAAGTCTACCAGTGCCGGCACTTCTTCATCGTTACCGCCTTTCATCACCACGGTGTTTAGCTTAATCCCTTCAAACCCGGCTTCCCGGGCCGCGTCGACACCTTCGAGCACCTGGTTCAGTCGGCCGGTGCGGGTTATGCGATGAAACTTGTCCGGATCGAGGGAGTCGAGACTGATGTTCAGGCGCTTCAAGCCAGCCTTGCGCAATGGCTCGGCCATGGTAGTGAGCTTGCTGCCGTTGGTGGTCATGGCGAAATCCCGCAGGCCAAGGGAGCCGATGTCCTTGACCAGTTCGAGAATGTCCTTCCGGACCAGGGGTTCACCGCCGGTCAGTCGGATCTTCTCGGTGCCCAGATCCACAAAGGTTCTCGCCACTTGCGCCAGCTCTTCCAGGGACAGTATCTGCTGGCGGGGCAAAAAGGTCATTTCTTCCGCCATGCAGTAAACACAGCGGAAGTCGCAGCGGTCGGTCACGGACAGGCGTACGTAGTCCACTGTGCGACCAAAGCGATCTGTCAGCTTGCTGCGGGCCATTGGTTTTGCTTCCTGCCGGCTGAGTGAAAATTGAGATACGTTAATTCGAGTATCGCAGATTAACTCCCGGAATCCGATCCCCCCGCGTGAGTCCGGTGGTTTGAGTACGTCGATTGTGCAAACCCTTAAACAGGATATTGCTCTGGGCGGGGATGCAAGGTGCGGTCTGTCTGTGTTGGCGGACAAAACCGGTTATTGGCTTTCTCCGTATATATCGATCCTTATCAATGCAAAGCAGACCTGGAGTACCGAATGCACATCACCCGTTACACTGACTACTCTCTGCGAGTGCTGATTTATCTTGCGGTGCAGGGTGATCGCCTGGCTACCATCCAGGAAATTGCCGACAGTTATGAAATTTCCAAGAATCATTTGATGAAGGTGGTGCACCAGCTCAACAAGAAGGGCTACATCGAGACCATTCGCGGAAAGAAAGGCGGTATGCGCCTGCTGATGGCGCCGACCGAAATCCGAGTGGGGGTTCTGGTGCGGGAAACCGAACAGGACCTCAGCATCGTCGAGTGCTTTACCTCGAAAAACGCCTGTAAGATCGCGCCGGTATGCGGTATGAAAGGCATGTTTGGTGAAGCGCTGGAGGCATTTCTGGGGGTGCTGGATAACTACACCCTGGCCGATGTGATTCAGGATCAACACCGGCCTCAGTTGTTGCGACTGCTTCAGGTCGCCTGACCCACATTCAGCGCGGGCAGCCTTGCCCGCAGCCGGTCTGGTAGTGAAAAAGCAGCGATGCGTTTAAGCACAGTGCCGTACTGCCGGGCAAAGTTGCCGGTGTTGTAGTGAATGCCGTGCTTGTCACACACCGCTTTTACCCGCTCGGAAATTTCCGGGTAGCGGTGCGCGGGCAAATCCGGGAATACATGATGCTCTACCTGGAAACTCAGGTGCCCGCTCAGCAAATGAACCCATCGGCTACCGGTGAAGTTGGATGAGCCGGAGAGCTGGCGCAGGTACCAATGGCCTTTGCTCTCACTCTTGCCATTGCCCCAGCATTCTTCTTCGGTAAAGGTCTCGGCATCCTGGGTGAAATGGCCGCAAAAAATTACGGTGGACGACCACAGGTTGCGGATCAGATTTGCGCCGATGTTGCCTGCCAGCACGATGGGCGCGACCGGTAAGGTCAGCAGCGGAAAAAACACATAATCCTTAAAGGCCTGACGCCCACCCTTCCTGAAAAATTCCTTCAAGAACGGCAGCTTCGATTTCAATGTGATTTCCCGGCGGTGCAGTCGTTCGATTTCCAGTTCGTGCAGGCCCACACCCCATTGAAAGAAGGTGCTCAGCAGAATGTAGTTAATAAACTGCAGACTGTGCCTGGGCCGCCACGCTTCGTCGTCGCTCAGGCGCAGCACGGCATAGCCGTAGTCCCGATCCTTGCCGATGATGTTGGTGTAGGTGTGGTGCTCGTAATTGTGGGTGCGGCGCCAGGATTCACTGGAGCAGGCGGTGTCCCACTCGTAGGTTTGTGAGTGCAGGCTGGGATCGTTCATCCAGTCGTACTGGCCATGCATCACATTGTGGCCGATCTCCATGTTCTCAATGATCTTGGACAGACCCAGAGCCGCAGTAGCCGCTACAAACACCGGTGGAATGAAGCCGAAGGGCATCATAACCCGGCCGCCCACCTCAAGGGTGCGGTGCAGGCGGACTATGCGGCGGATGTAGCGGGCGTCGCGTTCGCCGAGATCAGCCAGGACGTCATTCCGGATAGCGTTGAGATCCTGTTCCAGCTCTGAAAGCTGGGCTTCGGTCATCTGTTTCATGGTGTGCTCCTTGCCATGCTCTGAGGCACGGCCATTCTGTTCGAATAAAGCCGTTAAATATCCAGGGCCACTGGCCCCTGAGGGATGGAAATGCACAGTTGGATGGTGTCCTCTCCCGGGCCGGATGCTTGGCCGGTCAGGCGGTTGACGACGGTGCCGCTGGTTTTCCGGCAACTGCATTGGTGGCAGATGCCCATGCGGCAGCCATGTTGTGGCGTCAGGCCTGCCGCTTCTGCAATCTCCAGCAGCGGGGCGTCTCCGGTGGAGTCAACGTCCAGGTTGCTCCGGGCAAACCGCACCTTGCCGCCCAGATCCTGGCTGCAGAGGTCTGTTTGTGGCGCAGCAAAATAGGTGCTGTGGATTTTTTCACGCTCCACGCCCCGGGCATCAAGCAGCTCACCTGCCAACGTCATCAATCCCTGTGGGCCGCACAGGTAAACATCGCGGCTTCTGAGATCGGTGATCGCGCCGAGATCGGCATCGGTCAGATAGCGTGGTTCGCTGGAGCCCTGAGTCGTGATGACCTTCACCGAAAGCAGGTCATGGCTGGCTGCCAGGTTTTCCAAATGTTCACCGGCGATCGCATGGTCGTGGTCACGAACGAAATACAGCAGTGTCACCGGGGCGCGGAAACCCTGGACCGCCATCGTTTTGAGTTGGCTCAGGATCGGGGTAATGCCACTACCACCGGCGATGAACAGGATGGGGCGGATCGGCTCGGGCAGCAGGAAGTCGCCAAATGCCTCGCTGAGGCCTACTACGGCACCGGCTTTCAGCTGGTCGTGCAGCCAGTTGGTCACCCGGCCGCCAGGTAGTCGTTTAATGGTCAGGGTAACCAGTCCCTGCTCGTGCCAGAGTGTGGTTGAGCTGGATAGGCTAAAGGTGCGTTGGTGTCGAACACCGTCTATCTCGACACAGATGTTCACGTGTTGCCCGGCGGCAAACCCCTGCCAGCGGCGAGCCGGCTTCAAGACGAAGGTCCGGGTGTCAGCTGTGTCCCGAATAATCCTCTGGACTCGTGCCGGTGTGTACTCTTGTACCCACATTGGATTGATGCGCTCGAGTAACGGATCAAAGAACGCGACCCCATCATCTCGGTTAAATAGCTGTCTGCCGAGCCATTGAAGTGGTGCTCTGTGCTTCTGTAGTGCCAGCATGATCTGTTCTCCGCAATTCATTCTGTACTGTGTGTACAGTTGTTCACTAATGTGTACGACTGTACACCTGAGCTTGAAGGCACACAATGAGGAGTTCATTTCTGGCGCAAAATGACTTGCTTTGGGTACCTTAAATTTTTCGGGTGTGTACACTTGTCACCAACGCTTCAACTGCAATGGCTACGGGTAAATGATGGCGGAAAGACAACGCAGAAAGCCGGGTGAAACCCGTGAAAAGCTGATGAGTGCGGCGCTTACCCTGGTGGGCAAGGGCCGGCATTTTGCCAGTCTCGGCATCCGGGAAGTCACCCGACAGGCGGGTGTGGTGCCTACCTCGTTCTATCGCAACTTCCGCAATATGGACGATCTGGGCTTGCAGCTGGTGGACGAGTTAGGTTTGGTGCTGCGTCGAATGATGCGGGAAGCCCGTGAGCATGTGTCGCAGGCGGATAAGTTGATTGAGGAATCAGTGGACATCTTTATCAGCCACGCCCAGGCCAACCGCAGTTTCTTTCTGTTTATGGCGCAAGGATTGGCGGGTGAGAGCAGGGCTGTTCAGGAGGGGATCCGCAGTGAGATGCGCTTCTTTGCCAGCGAGCTGGCAAACGACTTGCGACGGTTGCGTCTGGTGGATCACCTCAGCGACAGCGATCTGGACATGACCAGTGATCTGGTGGTGCGCAGTGTTGCCTTCAGTCTGACCGACCTGTTGGGGGTGTCTGCCGGCGATGACTACCAGATCGACCAGATCCGGAAGCGGACCATCCGCTTCCTTCAACTGATCTTTGTCGGTGCCGCCAACTGGAACAGCGTTAGCCAGTAACCTTCTTCTTGGTCGCGCGCCGGGTCGTTTTCGGTTTCGGCGGAATCACCAGGCTCTCCAATTCATCCAGTGCTTCACCGGTATAAACGGCCAGCTTCTGCATGCTGGGCAAGGTATCCCGACAACCGGTATAACCGAAGTTAAGTGAGCCGTCGTAGCTCAGGCAGGTGATGTTGAGTGCACCACCGTGGGCGATCAGCGACACCGGGTACATGGCCTCAAGTTTCGCACCTTCGTAGTAAAGCGTGCGCTGAGGGCCTGGCACATTGGAAATGGTGACGTTGAACACCGGCCGCATGCGGCCGCCCAGCCCGGACATCAGCTGCAGGATGTAGGGCGACATCAGCAGCATGGTGTACTGAGTCAGCGCACTTTTCGGCAGCTTCTGCAAATGTTCCTTGGCGCGACGGGTGGAGGATTTGATCTCCTGCAGACGGTTTAGCGGATCGGCTTCGTTGGTCGCCAGGGAGGCAATCATGAAGCTGATCTGAGTGCCGGTGCCTTCGTCATCCGCCGGGCGAATGTTAACCGGAATACCGGCCGTCATGGCGGTATCTGGCAGGTCATCCTGCTCCAGCAAGAACCGGCGCAGGGCAGTGCCGCACAGGTAGAGCACGATGTCGTTCAGTGAGCCGCCGGTTTCGTGGGCCACGGCCTTGATCCGGTCCAGCTGGTAGTGCTGGGTGGCGAATCGCCGCTGGCCAGTAACCCGGTGGTTGATCTTGGAGACCGGCCCCATGAAGGGCGCCGCCAGCCCATCCTCAGGGTGGCGCACGGAGTGCAGCAGGCGATTACCCGCTTGCCACAGCCGTGGCGCCATATCGGCCTGCAGCTTGAGGGCATCTTTGGCCTGGGCAATGGCTGCGGGGATACTCGCGTCGGCGTCGGTTTTGCTGGCGCGCCGATGTTCAGGTTGCACTGACCAGGGCGGCAGCATGTCGCGCTTGTCCGGATCTGTGGTCAGTACCCGCTGCAACAGGCGCACACCACTGATGCCATCAATCATGGAATGATGCATCTTTGTATAGAGCGCAAAGCGGTTGTTTTCCAGGCCCTCAATCACGTGGCATTCCCACAGCGGCCGGGCAAAATCCAGCGGGTTGGAATGCAGGCGGGACACCAGAATACCCAGCTCACGCTCACCGCCGGGGCGGGGCAGCGCGGAATGGCGGACGTGATAATCCAGATCGATGTTCTTGTCGATCTTCCAGCCAGGCGCAACCAGTCGCCCCAGCATTCCAGACCAAGCCAGCTTGTAGCTCCAGGGCGGAGCAACCTCACCGGTTTCTTTCATCCGAGTGACGAGGTCGCGCAAGAAGGTTTCGGGAGCGCCTTCTGGCAGTGAAAAGATTTGCAGGTTCCCCACATGCATCGGGGTGTCCTCAGACTCCACGGCCAGCCAGGAGGCATCCAATGTTCCCAGGCGTTTCATTCCTTGTTGTACTCCACGAGTTAAAAAAGTTTTACTTGTTGGCTGCAAGTATACTGATAACGAATTAAGTTCACGATCCTCGCGCTACTAAAGTTCCGTTTTTTGAATTATTTCTCGTTCGACTTCCGTTGAGTGTTCAGCACAAGGTTAACTGACTATGCTCTGAGGATATCCGTATTCGCCGGCCGGAGCCCTTGCCATGCAGTTTCTCAATGGAATAACGCTGTTGCTGGTGTACCAGCTGCTTGGTGAGATCACCGTGCGCCTGGCGGGCGTGCCTATACCAGGGCCGGTCCTGGGAATGGTGATGCTGTTTATCACCCTGTGGATTCGGGGCCGGACACCGGAATCGGTTGAGCAGGCGTCGTCCGCATTGCTGGCCCATCTGTCACTGCTGTTTGTGCCAGCCGGTGTTGGCATGATGGCACACTTCGATCGCATCGCTGATGAGTGGCTGCCTATCGTTCTTGCGTTGTTGCTGAGCACCGTGATCACCATGATCGCAACGGCACTGATCATGCAGCTGACCACGCGCTGGCTGGTCAAGCCCGACAGCTCTGCACAGGGAGGGTCGGAGCAATGAACGAGCCTGGTCTGAAGGATATTTGGGTTTACCTGTCGGCGTCGCCTCTGCTGGGACTGACTATCACCCTGGTGGCCTACGGCCTGGCCTACCGCTTGTACCTTCGCACCAGCTCCAACCCGCTGGCCAACCCGGTGGTGACCTCGGTGGCCATGTTGATTGGTCTGCTGCTGCTCACCGACACCTCCTACAACGACTATTTCGAAGGCGGTCAGTTTGTGCATTTCCTGTTGGGCCCAGCCACCGTGGCCCTGGCGGTGCCGCTATACCAGCAGTTCTCCCGGCTGCGTCAGCTCTGGCTGCCGGTGACCATTTCCTTGATCTGCGGCGTGTTGATCGCCGCTGGCAGTTCCATCGGTCTGGCCTGGCTGTTGGGAGGTTCGCTGGAAATCCAGATGTCGCTGGCGCCGAAATCGGCCACGGCACCGGTGGCCATGGGTATTTCTGAAAAAATCGGCGGGCTGCCATCGCTGACGGCCGTACTGACGGTCGCGACCGGTATTACCGGCGCGGTGCTGGGCACCAAGTTGTTTGACTGGTTCCGGGTGAAAGACGATGCCGCCCGCGGTATTGCCATGGGCGTTGCCGCCCACGGCATTGGGACTGCAAGGGCGTTTCAGGTCAGCCGTCAGATGGGGGCGTTTTCAGGACTGGCGATGGCGTTGTCGGCCTTCGCCACGGCTCTTATAGTGCCGTGGCTGGTGGACTGGATGCAGATGCTGCTCTGACCCATGGTCCTTTCGCGCCTATTACCTTAATCGTCGTCTTCATCAAGGGAATGCCTGGGGCAGTGATACTCCTCCACCACAGTGCCTTCGTCGACACTCTCCAGATGCACATCAAAGCCCCAGAGCCGGTGTACATGGCGGAGTACTTCCTCGGTTTCATCCCCTAGCGGCACCCGGTCCACCGGGACATGCCTCAGGGTCAGTGAGCGGTCGCCGCGCACATCCACGTTCCAGACCTGGATGTTGGGTTCGCGGTAACTGAGGTTATACTGGCGCGCCAGTTTTTCCCGCAGGATGCGGTAGCCGGGTTCGTCGTGGATGGCGGTTACCCGGTAGACGTCTTCCTGATCGTCATTCTGGATAGAGAACAGCTTAAGGTCGCGCATCACCTTGGGTGACAGGAACTGCTGGATGAAACTCTCATCCTTGAAATTGGCCATGGCGAAATGCAGGGTTTTGACCCAGTCGGTACCGGCGATGTCCGGGAACCACTGCCGGTCTTCTTCGGTGGGATGCTCGCAGATCCGCCGCAGATCGGTGTAGATCGAAAAGCCCAGGGTGTAGGGGTTCAGGCCTGAATACCAGGGGCTATTAAAAGGCGGTTGGTAAACCACAGCGGTGTGGCTCTGGAGGAATTCCAGCATGAAGCCGTCGTTCACCAAGCCCTTCTCGTACAGGGCATGCAGCAGGGTGTAATGCCAGAACGAGGCCCAGCCTTCGTTCATCACCTGGGTCTGGCGTTGAGGATAGAAGTACTGGCCCAGCTTGCGCACGATGCGCACGATCTCCCGCTGCCAGGTTTCAAGCAGAGGCGCGTTCTTCTCAATAAAGTAGAGAATGTTTTCCTGGGGCTCCTCGGGGAAGCGAATCTTCTTGTTTACCGCATCGTCGTCATCGTTGAGCCGGGGAATGGTGCGCCACAGATCGTTGATGCGTCGCTGCTGATATTCTTCCCGCTCCTGTTGCCGGCGCTGCTCTTCGGAGGCTGAAATCGGGGCAGGGCGCTTGTAGCGGTCGACCCCGTAATTCATCAGGGCGTGGCAGGAGTCGAGAATCTGCTCCACCGCATCCACCCCGTGCCGTTCCTCGCATTCCGCCACGTAATTGCGGGCGAACACCAGGTAATCGATGATCGCGCTGGCGTCAGTCCAGGTTCGGAACAGGTAGTTACCCTTGAAGAAGGAATTATGGCCATAACTGGCGTGAGCGATGACCAGCGCCTGCATGGGCAGGGTGTTCTCTTCCATCAGGTAGGCAATGCAGGGATTGGAATTGATCACGATCTCGTAAGCAAGCCCCATCTGGCCGCGCTGATAGCCCTTGGAGGTGCTCAAGAACTGCTTGCCGAACGACCAGTGATGATACCCTACCGGCATGCCCACTGAACTGTAGGCATCCATCATCTGCTCGGCGCTGATGACTTCGATCTGGTTGGGATAGGTGTCGAGTCCGAACTCCGCCGCGCATTTGGCTATCTCTTCGTCGTACTTGCGGATCAGATCGAAGGTCCATTCCGAACTGGTGGAAATGGGCTGACGGTCTCTGTCTTGCCCATTTTCTGGAAGGTTGGGACGATCCATGGTGTCGGTCATGCGGCTTTCCTCTCAAACAGCTGTCGGAATACCGGATAGATCTCGCCCGGATCGGCGATCTGTTGCATGGCGAAGCTATTGGGAAAGCGCTCCATGATTTTTTCGTACTCGTACCACAGCATCTGATGATCCTGGGGTGTGATCTCGGTGTAAGCGTAATATTGCACCAGAGGCAGGATGCCCTCGGCCAGTATTTTGCTGCACACCGGTGAGTCATCGTTCCAGTTGTCGCCATCCGAGGCCTGGGCGGCGTAGATGTTCCACTCCGACGGCGGGTACCGGGACTCAACAATCTTTTTCATCAGCTTAAGGGCGCTGGAGACGATGGTGCCGCCGGTTTCCCGGGAGTAGAAGAACTCTTCCTCATCCACTTCTTTGGCGCTGGTGTGGTGCCGGATGAACACCACCTCGATCTTCTTGTAGTTCTTCTTCAGGAACAGGTACAGCAGGATGAAGAAGCGTTTGGCGATGTCCTTGTGCATCTGGGTCATCGAGCCTGACACGTCCATCAGGCAGAACATCACGGCACTGGTGGCCGGCTGCGGGTGTTTCTGGTGTTGGCGGTAGCGCAGGTCGATTTCGTCGATGAAGGGAATGCGCCGGATGTTGGCTTTCAGGCGGGCAATTTCCTCCTCCAGGACCTGGATCTGGTCTTCATGGCTGAAGGCCGGGTCGAGATCCTTCGGCGCCATTTTCAGCGCCTCGAGCTGCTCTTCCAGATCACGGATCTTCTTCTTGCGCGCGCCACCCAGGCCCAGCCGGCGGGCATGAGCACCCCGGAGTGAGCGCACTACATCGAGTTTGGCTGGGACACCTTCGGTGGTGAAGCCGGAGCGGACGTACTTGAAGGATTCCGTGTCTTTCAGTTTCTTGCGAGCCAGGTTGGGCAGTTCGAGGTCGTCGAACAGAAAGTCGAGAAACTCCTCCTGGGTGATCTGGAAGGCGAATTCATCCATGCCCTCGCCATCCGGGCTGGCTTTGCCGTGGCCCTGCCCACCGCCACCGCCGCCGGGCGGCTTCGGGATGGTGTCGCCGGCGACAAACTCCTGGTTGCCCGGGTGCACCATTTCGCGTTTGCCACCCTGGCCATGGTGGAATATCGGCTCTTCGATATCCTGGCTTGGAATACTGACGCTCTCGCCCCGCTCAATGTCGGTGATCGAGCGTCGTTGCACCGCATCGGCCACGGCTTTCTTGATGTGGTGACGGTACCGGCGCAGGAACCGTTCCCGGTTCACCGCGCTTTTGTTCTTGCCGTTCAGTCGCCGGTCGACGACGTGGGTCATACCCATAGCGCTACTCCAGTTCAGCGGTTGGACGCTGACTTAGTGAGACTTACGAACCCGCAGGTACCACTCTGCAAGCAGGCGAACCTGTTTCTCCGTGTAGCCTCTATCGACCATACGCTCGACGAACTGCTTGTGTTTCTTCTGATCTTCCTGACTGGCTTTCGGGTTGAAGGAAATAACTGGCAGCAGATCCTCGGTGTTCGAGAACATCTTCTTCTCGATCACGCTGCGGAGCTTCTCGTAACTGAGCCAGGACGGGTTGCGGCCCTGGTTGTTGGCCCGCGCCCGCAGGACAAAATTGACCACCTCGTTGCGGAAGTCTTTCGGGTTGCTGATGCCCGCCGGTTTCTCGATTTTCTCCAGCTCATCGTTGATGGACGAGCGGTCGAGAATCTCGCCGGTTTCGGGATCCCGGTATTCTTGGTCCTGAATCCAGAAGTCGGCATAGGTGACGTAGCGATCGAACAGGTTCTGGCCGTATTCGCTGTAGCTCTCCAGGTACGCGGTCTGGATCTCTTTGCCGATGAACTGGACGTAGTGCGGTGCCAGGAATTCCTTGATGAACCGCAGGTAGCGCTCCTGAACCTCGGGCGGGTACTGCTCCTGCTCAATCTGTTTCTCGATCACGTACAGCAGGTGCACGGGGTTGGCCGCCACTTCAGCGGTATCAAAGTTGAACACTTTTGACAGGATCTTGAACGCGAAGCGGGTGGACAGGCCGTCCATGCCCTCGTTTACGCCTGCGGCATCCCGATACTCCTGAATCGACTTGGCCTTCGGATCGGTATCCTTGATGTTCTGGCCGTCGTACACGCGCATCTTGGAGAAGATGCTGGAGTTTTCCGGTTCCTTGATCCGGGACAGCACCGAGAACTGGGCCAGCATGTCGAGGGTGTCGGGGGCGCAGGGGGCACCGGACAGCGAGCTGTTCTTCAATAGCTTCTTGTAGATCTCAATCTCTTCGGTGACCCGGACACAGTAGGGCACCTTCACGATGTAGACCCGGTCCAGAAACGCCTCGTTGTGCTTGTTGTTGCGGAAAGTCTGCCACTCCGATTCGTTGGAGTGGGCCAGAATCACGCCGTCAAAGGGCACCGAGCCCATGCCTTCGGTGGTGTTGTAGTTGCCTTCCTGAGTCGCGGTCAGCAGCGGGTGCAGCACTTTGATCGGTGCCTTGAACATCTCGACGAATTCCAGCAGGCCCTGGTTGGCTTTGCACAGGCCACCGCTGAAGCTGTAGGCGTCGGCGTCGTCTTGGGAGAAGTCCTCCAGCATTCGGATGTTGACCTTGCCCACCAGGGCAGAGATATCCTGGTTGTTGTCGTCACCGGGCTCGGTCTTGGAGACCCCAACCTGGTCCAGAACGGAGGGGTATTTCTTCACCACCTTGAACTGGCTGATATCGCCGCCGTATTCATGCAGCCGTTTGACCGCCCAGGGCGAAATGATGGATTGCAGGTACCGGGAGGGAATGCCGTATTCCTCTTCGAGGATCTGGGCGTCCTCCGAGGGGTCAAACAGCCCAAGCGGCGATTCGTTCACCGGTGAGCCTTTGATGGCGTAAAAGGGCACCTTTTGCATCAGGGCCTTGAGCTTTTCCGCCAGGGACGATTTACCGCCGCCAACCGGGCCGAGCAGGTACAGGATCTGTTTCTTTTCTTCCAGGCCTTGGGCGGCATGGCGGAAGAAGGACACGATGTTTTCCACGGCTTCTTCCATGCCGTAGAACTCGCAAAATTCAGGGTATCGCTTGATAACCTTGTTGGAGAAGATGCGTGACAGGCGATGGTCACGGGAGGTGTCGACAAGTTCTGGCTCGCCAATGGCAATTAACATTCGTTCAGCGGCCGTGGCATAGGCCGTTGGGTCCTTTTTGCAGATCTCCAGGTATTCCTCCAGGGTGAATTCTTCTTCCTGGGTACTCTCATACCTGTCTTTAAAGTGCTGCATGATGGTCATAGATGGCCCCTCGCTTGCTCTCTTATAATCGACACTCAGTTCACGCAATATCCCCGTTGCATCGGTTCCGCCTGATAGGGCGGTTTGTGTAGTTATGGGTGGAAGAAATGGATACATACAAGCTGCCCGGCAAATACGAAGCTGCGGCTGCCTGCTTAATTTGAGCTTAGTTCACGCTCGAAAAATAGGACAGTGAGTAAGCCGTTAAGGTTCATTAAATTGTGTTACGGGGTGGGGGGCTTACTGCCGGCAGGGTGGGGCTGGAGCGCAAGGGGTGTCTTTCCAGAACAGCTTGTTGAAACTCGCTTTGCTCAGACAAACAAGCTGTTCTGGAAAGACACCCCTTACACTCCGATCCGGGCTTTAGGAACTTCTTTCCGGTGGCGTTTTATTTTTTTGTTAACCTGAACACGCTTTCGGTGGCACCGGCCAGGCCTTTGCGTTTGGTGAACGGGTGGTCTTTGGCCAGGGTGTTGGTGACGATGTGTTCGACGGTGTAGTCCGCCGAGTAGAGTTCCATCACTTCCTCATCGCTGACGTTAAACGGTGGGCCTTTGATGTCGGTGTCGTAGTCGAGGGTGATCAGCAGTATCTTGGTGTCATCCGGGATGATTGCGGTCAGGTGTTCCACGTAGCTCTTGCGCATGTGGGGTGGCAGGGCAATCAGGGCGGCCCGGTCGTAAACCAGACGGATGTGTTTCAGGTCGGCCGGAACCAGCTGAAAAAAGTCGCCGCACCAGAGTTCCAGGTTATCATGCTTGAAGGTTATGAACGGCTCGCCAGGGTGCACTTTGGCTTTTTCGCCGCCTTCCTCGAAGAAGTCCTTGCAGGCTACTTCGCTCAGCTCGACGCCGATCACCGGGTGCCCGCGGTCGTGCAGCCACCACATGTCGTGGGCTTTACCGCACAGTGGGACAAAAACGGCGCTGGCGGCCTTACCGGCCAGTTCTGGCCAGTGGTCGTGGAGGTACTGGTTAACGGTGCCCTCGTGAAAGCCGATTTCCTTTTTGGCCCAGCGTTCGTGCCAGAACTCGTGATCCATGGTTTTCCACTCCCTCTGGTTTGGACGTATGCTCAAGTCTACCCTAATCTTTGCCTGTCTTGATTCAGGAGAAAAGCATGAAAGCAGTATTCCTCGATGCCAATACACTCGGCAACGATGTCGATCTCGCTCCCATTGAGCGTATCACCGGCGATCTGGTTAAACACGGTAAAACGGCGCCCGATGAGGTAGTTGGCCGCATTCAGGGCTTCGATACGGTGATCGTCAACAAGGTAGTGCTTACGCGAGAGCATTTTGAAGCCAGCCCTGAGCTGACCACCATTGCGGTAGTGGCCACCGGGATTAACAACATCGATAAAGACGCAGCTCGCGATCATGGTATTCGGGTGCTCAATGTGACTAATTACGGCCGCTCAACGGTCGCCCAGCACACCCTGGCGTTGATTCT
The DNA here is from genome assembly GCF_016820575.1 of Marinobacter sediminum. Taxonomy (GTDB): domain Bacteria; phylum Pseudomonadota; class Gammaproteobacteria; order Pseudomonadales; family Oleiphilaceae; genus Marinobacter; species Marinobacter sediminum. The sequence goes on from NZ_JAEMQH010000001.1 coordinate 1,334,138, forward strand.
GGCGCTGGCCACACGGTTGCTGGATTACGATCGCGATGTGCGTGCCGGTCGCTGGGGCAAGAGCGATATGTTCTGCCTGATGGACCATCCGATCATGGAGCTGGAGGGCCGTACACTGGGTATCGTGGGGTATGGTGATCTCGGCAAGGGGGTTATTGAGAGGGCCGAAGCCTTTGGGATGAAAGTCCTGTTGGGCGCACGGCCGGGCCAGTCGGCCTCGGAGGTGGATGGCTATCCGCGCATGCCCCTTGACGAACTGCTGCCACAGGTGGATGTGCTGTCACTGCACTGCCTGCTCACCGACGAAACCCGTAACCTGATCGGTGCCCGTGAGTTGAAGATGATGAAAAACGACGCCTTGCTGATCAACACCAGCCGCGGCGGACTGGTGGACGAACAGGCGCTGGCGGATGCCCTGAGGTCGGGCGAGATCGGTGGTGCCGGTTTTGATGTGTTGACCGAAGAGCCGCCCCGGAACGGTAACCCATTGCTGGCAGGCGATATCCCCAATTTGATCGTGACCCCTCATTCGGCCTGGGCAAGTCGTGAGGCGCGGCAGAGGATTGTCGATATTACGGCGCGTAATTTGTCAGCCCCGGCATAACCGGGGCTTTTTGCAATCTAAGCGGCGTGGTTTAGTACTTCCAGCCGATGCTGGCTGAGGCACCGACCTGGTACATCTCCAGGGTAATCGTCTGGTCGGCCGCCAGTGGGTTGGGGCCGGAGACTTCTTTCGTCGGCGAGAAGAACGCCATTCCGGAAAGCTCCAGGTTTTCGCTGAAGTTGTGGGTGAAACCGCCGGTGAAGTGCCATTCCTGCAGTCCCGGAGCGAGGATGTTGAACAGCACGTCCTCATCAGAAATCGGGCTTTCGCCGTAGCTTACGCCTGCTCGCCACGCATTTTTCTGGTTCTGTTGCCACTGCCAGCCCAGCTTGACGATGGTCATGTCATCCCAGCCAAAACCAGCGCCCTGGTCGGCACCCAGCGGTGCTGTCATCAGGTTCGGCAACAGTGGGTTGCCGACGCTGTTCACTTCGCTGTATTTGATATGCTGCACGTCCAGAACGATCCAGTGATCCTGAATGCCGGACCAGGCGATGCCGGCGTTGAACATCTGCGGGATGTCGAAGTCACCCTGTTCGGCAAACAGGCCCTGGTATTGGTCGAATTCTTCCATTTCCAGGATATTGCGCCAGCTTACGCCGCCTCTGAGGGTGTCGGTGATCTTGCCCTGCCAGCCAATCTGAAAGCCGTAGCCCCAGGCGTCATCGTCGCCGTTGTTCGATACGGCACTTGGATCGGAGGAGAAGTCGCCGAAGCCCTGCAGGCCTCTCGCCTCGAAGCGCTGGTAAGCAATGACAGGCGAAATGCCGAAGGCCTGGTTTTCGGAGAATTCCCAGGACCAGGTAGGTGCGATGAACAGCTGTTCCAGGTTTACGCCGGTGCGGCCACCGTAGAACGGGCCACCTTCTTCGCCGGGGTATTCGGTGTTCATGCCGCCGTTGGCGAAGACCGAGACGCCAAAGGCGGTGGTGTCGGACAGCTTGCGGTTAAAGCCGAGGTGCGGGATGACAAAACCATCGCGGCTGCTCTGGTAGTTACCCGGGGCCAGCGGAAACATGTCGTCCTGCTGTGGGTTGCCTTCTACTGAGTATTCCCGCCGGGGCGAAAACGCCTCAAGGCCACCGTCAATGCGGTTGCCGATGAAGGCCATGCCAGCAGGGTTGGTGGCTGCTGCAATGCTGTCCTGAGACAGGGCGCTTCCGGCGCCGGCCATACCTTTATTGATGGTGCCGTATCCATGGCTGAAATACCCGTTAGTCGCTAATGCTGTTGCTGGAACGAAAGCCGTAATCGCGGCCACTGCAAGGCTCAAACGCATAGATGAACACCTGGTCGTTAATTTTCGTCAATTTCGTGGCCGCGTTTGTACCGAAATCCGGATATAAGTGAAAGTGATAAAAGTTTATATGGTTATAATTCCGGGTTAAGGCCTCGCAAATGTCCGGTAATCGGCCATACTCTGTTACGGCAGGTATCTGCCTGATAACCTGTATAAAACTTTCCATCGCAGGACATTGAGTGGCTTCTTTCCAATTCAAAGAACGGCTTCAGGCGGCAGAAGACTGGATTCTCGCTAACCCCAACCCGCCGCGTACCTGGCCCTGGACCTGGCTTTACAAGGCAGGCCGCTCGGTTTATGCGCTGGCCCGGGATGTCATCAGTGGCCAGCTAACCCTGCACGCCATGAGTCTGGTATACACCACGCTGCTCAGTATCGTGCCGTTGCTGGCGCTCAGTTTCTCGGTACTGAAGGCGCTGGGAGTGCATCAGCGCATGGAGCCCTTCCTTTATCAGTTTTTTCAGCCCTTGGGGCCGCAGGGTATCGAGCTGGCAGAGAAGATCCTCGGCTTCGTCGACAATATGAAAGTGGGCGTGCTGGGGTCTGTTGGGTTGGCACTGCTGGTCTACACGGTGGTTTCGTTGCTGCAGAAGATCGAGCGCTCGTTCAACATGATCTGGCGGGTGCCCGACATGCGTTCGATGGCGCAGCGCTTCAGTAACTACCTCAGTGTGATTATGGTGGGGCCCGTGCTGATGGTGTCCGCTATCGGTGTCAGTGCCACCATATTTTCCTCCACCTTTGTCCAGACCTTGATGGAGATTGAGCCGTTTGGCTCTCTGATCCTGATTGCCAGCCGATTTATGCCTTTCTTCCTGGTGGTCGGTGCCTTCACCTTTGTCTACATCTTCATGCCGAACACCCGCGTGAAGCTCCGCTACGCCTTTATCGGTGGACTGGTTGCCGGTGTGTCCTGGCAGGCAGCGGGTATGCTGTTTGCGTCGTTCGTGGCCGGTTCTGCCAAGTACGCAGCTATCTACTCCAGCTTCGCCATTGGTATCATCCTGCTGATCTGGACTTACCTGAGCTGGATGATCCTGCTGCTGGGCGCCAGTCTGGCGTTTTACCTGCAGAACCCAAGCTCCGTTGCCAAGCGCCGGCAGGTTCAGCTGGCGCCTGAGCTGCAGGAGAAGGTGGCTTTAGCGTTGATGTGGATGGTTGCGAAACCCTTCACAGAGGGTGAACCCGCACCTCAACAGGAGGTGCTTGAGCATCGCTTGAGTGTGCCTGGCGAGGTGACTCGGGGCGTGAGTGACAAGCTGATTCGAGCCGGGTTGTTGTCGCTGGCGGGGCGCCAGGGTGACCAGCTGGTTCCTGGCCGGTCGCTGGATGGAATTTCGATTGCCGACGTGCTCAGGGTGGTTCGTCGCGACGAAGATCGGGTGGTGGACAGGTTGCCGTTTGACCTGCCTTTCGACCTGCTGCATGGCGAGGAAGATCGATTGAGCAAGTCCTTCTCCGAGCTTCTGAGAAACGGTAAGACGATTCAGCAATCCGTTAAAGAAGCAGGGCAGGATCCGGTGTCACAGTCGGGCGGGTGAGCGCCCCTCATCACGCAGCATGGCCAGCAGTGATTCCCGAACCAGTTTGATTTGCTGCGGGCTCAGCTGCACCACGTTGGGCAGGTCGTCCTCTGCCAGGTTGCGCTGGTTGGCGTGGTGAAGCACCTCGCGAGTGCCGATGATGATGCCGTCGTTTAACGGAGTCTGATCCTGTCTCGGGGCTGGCCGCTCAGCGGCCAGCAGCAGCGCGCTGAACCGTGGCGGAAGATTCCAGGCCTTGGCCAGCAGCTGGCTGGTGGACCATTGGTAACGGGTCATGGCCTGCCGGATCAACGCCGGCGGCGGGGCGCTGTTCTGTTGCGCGCGGCAGATCCGTTGCAACTCCCTGAACAGGGTGATGTAGGCCAGGGCTGGCAGAAGTCCTGCCATGAAGTGGGCACTGGTGTCTGCGTTATGGAGCTTGGCAATCTGCTCGGAGGCTCGTGCGCACGAAAGTCCCCAGCGCCAAACCCGCTTGGCAAACAGTGCTTCGCCACTGTTACGGGCGGCCATCATGGGCCGCATCACCGCCGCGGACACCACATTCCGGATACCATCGATACCCAGCAGGAAGACCGCTTGATCTACCGATTCGATGGTCTTGTCGCCATTGCGGAAGAAGGGGCTGTTGGCTACTTGCAGCAACTGATCGGTCAGGGCCGGATCCCTGAGAATGATGTCGGTCACACTCTGACGATCGGTGGATTCATCGGCCAGGGCCCTGAGCAGCATCGGGAGGCTGAGTGGTTGCCTTGGAAGCTCGTCTAGCCGGCCTTCGCTGAGGCGATTCTCCAGTTCTCCAAGAATCTCCGGGGCAGGCAGTAACTCTCCGGCCAGTGCAGAGGGCTTGGCATCCAGCAGCCAGCAAAACAGGTTCTCCTCCAGCTGGCGGGTCAGTTCTAACCCGTTCTCAAGGTCGTCGTCGCTCGTTTGCTCTTTGGCTGGGTTTATCAGCCGCGCTTCCGGTAACACTGGAGTTGGCGGTTGTGACGATGAGAATAAACTCGTAATCCAGGATAGAAAGCCTGGCATCCGTTGCCTCCGAGCCGTCAGGTCGTAAAAATTAAATATCCTTTACGCCGCAGTATAGTCTTTGGCTCAGTGGCTTGCACAGCGCAAGATGAATTGAAGTTGGCGCTCCATTACAGCACGGACTGGCCAAATACGAACACCAGCTGGCAGAAACCGGCAGCCATGCCCAGAAAGGCGCCAACGAGGATTAGCTTGATTTCGTCTTCCTGGAAGCAGGGCCTGAGTAAGTCCTGAAACTCTTCCGAGGACAGGGCGATCATCCGCTCCACCATGATCGATTCGACCGCTCGGGCCCGGTCCTGTTCGAACACCGGGTTGTCGAATGAGGTCTGGGAGATCTCGATGGCTTTTTCCCCAACCTGCTTTTTCAGGGTGGCGAAGCCAGTAGGCCCAAAGGCGACCTGGGTCAGCGCTTTGCCCATGCCGGCGGTTTCGTCCACCAGTGGCTTGATGTGTTTTTTCACCATGTTGCGGGCGCGGTCGCCCTTGGGGCCGTTCAGAATGGCATTGATGATGTTTCCGACGGTCAGGATTTCGTGTGTGACGATGTGGCAGAAGGATTCGGCCACCGCCGGTTGGCGCTTGAGGAAGAGTCCCTGTATCCGGAACGGGCCCACTTTCTTTGGCTGCAGCGGTCGGAAGATGACGTTCAGGGCGATCCAGTTGGTGGCCCAGCCCACCAGCAGGCCGAAGAACGGCAGCACCCACCAGCTCTGATAGAAGTACCAGACGGTCATCTGGATCAGGCCGAACAGGAAGCCAAAGTAGAAGCCGGAGTTGACGATAAAGCGGAATTCGACCTCCCCGCATTCCAGGAAGATCCGATTCAGCAGCCGCTTGTCGCTGGCCAGTCGCTCGATGACCATGCCTTTGATGTCGAGCAGGTCTTCGATGTTCGCCGAGATATCCTCCACGAGGTTGTCGACCAGCTGGGGTGTCGATTTTCGAACCCGGTCATACACCATGTTGCGGGCCGAGGCAGGCAGGTTTTCCCAGAAGGTGGGGTATTCCCGCAGCATCATTTCGTCCACGTATTCTTCGATGCGGCTGTCTACCGTATGAACGATGTGGGTGGCGAGGACTTTCGGGTCAATCTGCTGGAAAATTTCGTTAACGGTGCCGATCTTGGAAATGGTGGCATCGACGCTGATGGCGGCCATTTTGCGGGCTTTTGAGGGGATGATGCCCTGCCAGCCCAACAGCGGAGGCTTGCCGATAAATTCCAGCGGGAAGAACGTCATCTTGATGGCGAGCCAGTTGGTGGTCCAGCCAATCAGCGCCGCGATGACGGGAATGCTGAGGTATTGCCAGAATTCAGGGGTGGTGAACAAGCTTGTCATCCGCTACTCGCTGTTGTCCTTGGTGGCTGCTTGTGAGCAAGCAACCCTGCGAAAAGCCTTCTCCAAAACCCGCTCAAGCACATCCATGTGGCGCTTGAGCTTCGCCATCCATGGCTCCGCACAGTTTTGGAGAAGGCTTTCCACAGGGTCGCCCAGGCTAGGGGGTAAGGCCCTCCAGTCAGCGATAATGTTGTTCGCAGCGAGTACTGTCAATGACTTGGCTGCCGAAAGGCGGCGGGCATTGGAGTCGTCAGGCTTCGTTTCCAATATCGCCCCATAACCACTGGCACAGGGCCATGGCGGCAACCGGGGCCGTTTCGGTGCGCAAAACCCTGGGGCCGAGAGCTACCGGCAGGAAGCCGTCTTGTTCGGCGAGGGCAATTTCATCCGCGGACAAACCGCCTTCCGGGCCGATCATCAGGGCAACGCGGCCGGGCTTGGTCATGGCGCTCAGAGATTGTTCGGTGCGGTGATGCAGAACCAGCCGGGCGTCGCAGTCGCGGCTGTGGTCCAGCCACTGCTGAATCGTCATTACCGGCAGGATCTCAGGCACCCGGGCCCGGCCGCATTGCTCGGCCGCGCTGACGGCCACGGATTGCCAGTGGCGCAGGCGCTTGTCCTCCCGGTCGCCTTTGAGTTTTACATCACAGCGTTCGGTGGTCAGGGGCACAATGCGGGTAACCCCCATTTCCACGGCTTTCTGCACCGCATAATCCATGCGGTCGCCCTTGGAGAGGGTTTGGCCCAGTACGATTTCCAGGGGCGATTCGGTGGCGTTGGGTTCCGGGGTGCCCACCACTACTTCCACCTGTTTTTTGCCAGCGGTTGTAATGGTGGCCGGGTAGTCCTGGCCGTCGCCATTGAACAGGCGCAATTCCTGGCCTGGCTGCATGCGCAGCACCCTTCCGACATGCTGGGCAGCGTTGTCGTCCAGGTCGGTTGTCACGCCTTCACTGAGTGGCGAGTCGGTATAGATTCTGGGGATGCGCATGCCTGTCTTTCCTGGTCAGTCCCTAACGGCGATATCGATGCCCTCGGTCGCGACCTGGGCCAGATGGCGAATCTGGTCTTCGGTGATGACGTAAGGCGGCATGAAGTAAACCACATTACCCAGGGGGCGAAGCAAGGCTTCACGGGTCAGTGAATGCTGATATACCCGCAGGCCGCGCCGTTCCTGCCAGGCGAAAGGGGTTTTCGAGGCTTTATCCTTGACCATTTCCACAGCCAGGGTCATGCCGTGTTGGCGGATGTCGCCCACGTTAGGGTGGTCGGCCAGGTGCGCTACCGATTCGGCCATGCAGGCGGAAAGTCGGCGATTGTGCTCAATCACGTTGTCGTCCCGGAAGATGTCCAGTGTGGCCAGTGCCACGGCGCAGCCGATCGGGTTGCCGGTGTAGCTGTGTGAATGCAGGAAGGCTTTCAGGGTTTCGTAGTCGTCGTAAAAGGCGTTGTAGACGTTGTCCGTGGTCAGCACTACCGACAGTGGCAGGTAACCTGCCGTCAGGCCTTTCGACAGGCACATGAAGTCCGGTGTGATGCCGGACTGCTCGCAGGCGAACAGGGTTCCGGTACGGCCGAAGCCAACGGCGATTTCGTCCGCGATCAGGTGCACACCGTAGCGGTCACAGGCTTCGCGCAGTTTGGTGTGGTAGATCGGGTGGTGCATGCGCATGCCGCCGGCGCACTGGATCAGCGGTTCCACCACCACCGCGCAGATTTCGTCGTGTTTCTCGGCCAGCAGCTTTTCCATGGCCTCGAACTGGCGCAGGGCATAGGCTTCGTCGGTTTCACCAGCTTCCTTATTGAAGGCATCCGGGGAGGGCGCGGTCAGCACTTCCATCAGCAACGGCTGGTAGGTGTCCTTGTACAGCGCCACGTCGCCCAGCGCCAGCGCGCCCAGGGTTTCACCGTGGTAGCTGTTGCTCAGGTTGACGAAGTTCTTCTTGCCCGGTTTGCCGTGATTCTTCCAGTAGTGAAAGCTCATCTTCAGCGCCGCCTCAATGGCAGAAGAACCGTTATCGGCGTAGAAGCATTTGTTCAGGCCTTCAGGGGTTACTTCAATCAGTCGCTCGGACAGGTTCACCACCGGCTCGTGGGTGAAGCCCGCCAGGATCACGTGCTCCAGCTGGCTGATCTGGTCCTGGATGGCGGCGTTGATGCGCGGATTGGCGTGGCCGAACAGGTTTACCCACCAGGAGCTGACCGCGTCGATGTAGCGGTTGTTCTCGAAATCTTCCAGCCAGACGCCTTCGCCCCGCTTGATGGGGACCAACGGCAGGGTCTCATGGTCTTTCATCTGGGTGCAGGGGTGCCACACGGATTTGAGGCCGCGGGCGACGAGATCGGCGTTGCGCATGGAGTATCTCCGGTCAGACTGTCAGGTTTGGATTAATCGGCTGTTAACCCCGGCGAATATTACAGTTAACGGCGCCGGCTGACCACCTTGCCAGGCTCCTTCGACCTGCCGGCCAATGCGGCTGTTCCGATGGCACAGGACAATCCGGTAAATCTTAATAGGAGGTTGTTATGGAGCTTGAGTTAACACACCCATACGACGCGGGTTTGAGCGACGTGCTGGGCACGTTTTTCAGTCGGGACCGGATTCTGGAAAAGAACACGCGGGACGGGTCTCGCAACGTGAAGGTCCGGGAGCTGATTCTCGATGAAGCCTCGGCGCGGATAGTCATCGAACGGGAGGTCACCAGTTCCACTGACGTTCCGTCGATTCTGGCCAGCTTTCATCGGGAGTGGAACGAGGTCAGCCAGGATGAGCACTGGTTCCGAAAGAGTGAAGACGAGTGGCATTGCGAGTTCCGGGTTCGCATCGACGGAGTGCCGGCCAAAATCCGGGGCATTATGAAGCTCAAGGGTGATGGCCAGTCCTGCACCAATCAGGTCAATCTGAAGGTGCGCAGTGATCTGCCATTGATAGGTAAGAAGCTTGCCAAATTTCTGGCCGAGGATTCCCTTATCAAGATTGAGGAGGAGTACCAGGCCACGCGCCGGCTGCTGCAGCAGGATTGAACGGCGCCCATAAAAAAGCCCCACCAATGAGGCAGGGCTTTTAAGCGAGCGTTGAACGCTGGCGTCAGTGCGCCAGCACCCGCGACAGGAACGCCTGAGTGCGTTCGTTCTGGGGGTTGTCGAACACATCGTCCGGCTTGCCCTGTTCCACAATCTGGCCTTCGTGGATGTAGATCACGCGGTCGGCCACTTCCCGGGCGAAGCCCATTTCGTGGGTGACGACCATCATGGTCATGCCTTCTTTGGCCAGTTCACGCATCACGTCCAGCACTTCACCGATCATTTCCGGGTCCAGTGCCGAGGTAGGTTCATCGAACAGCATCAGTCGCGGTTCCATGGCCAGGGCACGGGCAATGGCCACCCGCTGTTGCTGGCCGCCGGAGAGCTGGCTCGGGTATTTGTCGGCCTGGTTGCCAATGCCTACCCGGTTCAGTAGCCGCTCGGCGGTGGCATTAGCCACGGTTTCCGAAGTGTCCTTGACCTTTTTGGGGGCCAGCATGATGTTCTTCTTCACCGTCAGGTGCGGGAACAGATTGAATTGCTGGAACACCATGCCGACTTCCTTGCGGATCTCGGCCAGGGATTTCGGGTTGCCGCTCTTCGGAGCGAGCGGATGTCCGTCCACGGTCAGATGGCCGGATTCGAACTCTTCCAGACCATTCACGCAGCGAATCAGGGTCGACTTGCCGGAGCCACTGGCCCCGATGATGACCACCACTTCGCCCTTGGCAACGGTCAGGTCGATGTCTTTCAGGACATGCAGCTTGCCGAAGTACTTGTTCATGCCCTTCATTTGTACGATATCAGTCATGATCAGCGTTCCTTCAGACAGAGGCCAGTCCACGCCGCTCAATCAGGCGCAGGATCAGGGATAGCGACAGGGTAATGCCGAGATACATGATCGCGACCACGAAATACACCTCAAACGCCGTGAAGGTGTTGGCAATGTAGATCTGACCCTGGCGTACCAGCTCGCCGACACCAATTACCGAGAACAGCGAGGTGTCCTTGATGCTGACGATGGCCTGGTTGCCCAGTGGCGGGATCATCCGGCGCAGAGCCTGGGGCCACACAATAGACCAGAAGGTCTGGCTACGGGACAGGCCAAGTGACAGGCCGGCTTCGGTCTGGCCTTTGGCGATGGATTGCACGCCGCCACGAACCACTTCCGAAATGTAGGCGCCGGAGTTCAGGGCGATAGCCGCAATACCCGCAACCAGCGGGTCGATGGGGCCACCGATCAGGTCGGGCAAACCGTAGAAAATAAACAGAACCTGCACCAGGATCGGGGTGCCCCGAAAAATCTCGATGTAGGCGGTGGCCGGCCAGCGCAGGAACCATCTCTTGTTGATGCTGAGCAAGCCAAAGAGAATGCCCAGTAAAAAACCAATCAGCAGACCGCCGAAAGAAATCAGCAGGGTATAGGGGATCCCTTTAATCAAAAACGGAATGGAGTCGATGGCGGCTTGCCAGTCGAACTCAAACTGGAACTCCACAGTGGTATTCTCCAATCAATGAGAAGGGAATCACCGGCCTGCGTATCAGGCCGGTGGTGGTCGCAGGTTTACTTGCCTTCGGGCAGGGTGCCGAACCACTTCTCATAGATGGATTTGTAGGTGCCGTCTTCCATCATCGACGCCAGTGCGGCGTTGACTTCGTCCAGCCACTCGCTGCCGGCTTTCAGAGCAATGCCGTATTGCTGGCCTTCGTACATCGGGCCAACGGTTTCAACTTTGCCACTGCCCTTGGTACGGGCGAAGTAGCCAACGTTCGGGGCATCGTAGAATACGGCGTCAACGGCGCCAGACATCAGGGCCAGGTACATGTCGGCACTGCCCGGATATGGGGTGACGCCAGAGTTGTCGTCCAGGTTCTTCATCAGGAAGTCATAGCTCGTGCTGCCAATCTTGGAGCCGATTTTCTTGCCTTCCAGGTCTTCCAGCACCTTGATGTCGTCGTTGCCCTTGGGGACCAGCAGGCGCAGGCCCGAATCGTAGTAAGGGTTGGAGAAATCAACGATCTCTTCGCGGGCTTCGGTGATGGTCATGCCGGCGATGGCGATATCGACGTTACCCGTTTGCAGGGCCGGGATAATGCCGTTGAAGTCCATGGTGTTCAGGTCGTATTCGAAACCGGATCGCTTTGCGACTTCGGCAATGATGTCCATGTCAAAACCGATCATTTCGCCGGTTTCCTGGTCCATCATCTCGAAGGGTACGAAGCTCGGGTCGGTGACGACGCGCAGGGTTTCTGCACTTGCGGTTCCAGCGGCCAGGGTAAGTGCCAGGCTAGCGCCAATTGTTTTCAGCCATTTCGTGTTCATGCTTTCTCCTGTTTCTTTTATTGGTGCTCCGTCCGCCGGGTAAGGCAGTCCGAACAGCACGGCTGGTGACCGTGAATTCCGGGGAGCGTTTTGGGAACTGCGTCCCGTACACCTTAGCGTAATGCCAAAGGAATTTCAGGAAATCAAATGCTTGGAGGATTTGGAGACAGCGTCGGGTAGAAATGGAAAGCAATCGGGGCAGACGCCCCGACCGCTAACCGGAATTCAGAAGGAGATTTTTTCCTGCTCGCTGATCCCGAGGTTCTTCCAGATGCTGAGGCTGGGCTCGGCCTGATTCAGGGTGTAAAAATGCAGCCCTGGCGCGCCGGCCTTGAGCAGCTTTTCACACATGTCAGTTACCACTTCTTCGCCAAACTTGCGGATGCTGTCGCTGTCATCGCCGTAAGCTTCCAGCTGCTTGCGAATCCAGCGTGGGATCTCGGCACCGCACATGTCTGAGAACCGCACCAGGTTGGAGAAGTTGATGATGGGCATGATGCCCGGCACCACCGGAATGGTGACGTCCATCTTCTCCAGACGGTCGATAAAGTAGAAGTAACTGTCCGCATTGAAGAAATACTGCGTGATGGCGCTGTTGGCGCCAGCCTTCACCTTGCGGGCAAAGTTCTGCAGATCATCTTCGGCACTGCGGGCCTGAGGATGAAACTCCGGGTAGGCGGCCACCTCCAGGTTGAAGGTGTCGCCACTGTGCTCGCGGATAAACTCCACCAGTTCATTGGCGTAGCGCATCTCGCCGGCCGCACCCATGCCCGAGGGCATGTCGCCCCGCAGGGCGACGATGCGGTTGATGCCGTTTTCCTTATACACATCCAGCAGTTCGCCGATCTCCTGGCGGGTTCCGCCCACGCAGGAAAGGTGAGGCGCTGTGGAGATGCCCTGCTTGTGCAGGTTGACCACGGTCTCAATGGTGCGGTCTCGGGTGGAACCGCCGGCACCAAAGGTGACCGAGAAGAAATCCGGGTTCACCTCGGCCAGCTTGTTACGCACAGTTTGCAGCTTTTCCTTGCCCTGGTCAGTCTTGGGCGGGAAGAACTCGAAACTGAAGCGACGCTTGAACTGTTTCTGACTTTCCATGCTGCCGTCCGATCAGTACTTGTAGCTTTCTGGCTTGTACGGGCCTTCGACCGGTACACCGATGTATTTGGCCTGCTCCGGGGTCATCTTGGTGATCACGCCACCAAAGCCTTCGACCATTGCACGGGCCACTTCTTCGTCAAGATGCTTGGGCAGAACCTGTACATACACGCCCTTTTCACGGGCATCTTCCGGCAGGTCGGCGAACTTGCGCTCGAACAGGTAGATCTGCGCCAGAACCTGGTTGGCGAAAGAGCCATCCATGATCCGCGACGGGTGGCCAGTGGCGTTGCCCAGGTTCACCAGGCGACCCTCAGACAGCAGGATCAGGTGATCGTTGGCGGCCTTGTCGCGATACACCACGTGTACCTGCGGCTTCACTTCGTCCCACTCCCAGTTCTTGCGCATGTAGGCAGTATCGATCTCGTTGTCGAAGTGACCGATGTTGCACACGACAGCACCAGACTTCAGGGCCTTGAGCATGTGCGAGTCGCACACGTTCATGTTGCCGGTAGTGGTGACCAACAGGTCGGTGTTCTGCAGCAGGTCGCGGTTAACGCCGGCTTCGGTCCCGGTGTTCACGCCATTGATGTACGGCGAGACCAGCTCGAAGCCGTCCATGCACGCCTGCATGGCGCAGATCGGATCCGCTTCGGTGACTTTCACGATCATGCCTTCCTGGCGCAGGGAAGCGGCGGAGCCTTTGCCCACGTCACCGTAGCCAATCACCAGCGCTTTCTTGCCGGCCATCAGGTGGTCGGTGCCGCGCTTGATGGCGTCGTTCAGGCTGTGACGGCAACCGTATTTGTTGTCGTTCTTGGCCTTGGTGACGGCATCGTTGACGTTGATGGCCGGCACTTTCAGGGTGCCGTCGCGCAGCATTTCCTGAAGGCGGTGCACACCGGTGGTGGTTTCTTCGGTAACGCCGTGGCAGTTAGCCAGGATTTCCGGGTATTTCTCGTGGAGCAGGGCAGTCAGGTCGCCGCCGTCATCCAAGATCATGTTCGGCTGCCAGCCATCCACGTCAGCACCGACAGTGCGCTCGAGGCACCAGTCGTATTCTTCATCGGTTTCGCCTTTCCAGGCAAAGACCGGAATGCCCCGGGCAGCGATGGCTGCGGCAGCCTGGTCCTGGGTGGAAAAGATGTTGCAGGATGACCAGCGAACATCCGCGCCCAACTCAACCAGCGTCTCAATCAGCACGGCGGTCTGGATGGTCATGTGGATGCAGCCCATGATGTTGGCGCCTTTCAGTGGCTGCTCGGCCTTATATTTCTCTCGCAGGGCGATCAGGGCGGGCATTTCGCCTTCGGCGATCTTGATTTCCTTACGGCCCCAGTCGGCCAGGGAAATATCACGGACTTTGTAGTCGTCGAAATTCTTCAGTTGTTCTGCGGGAGTGCTCATGGTGTTCTCCTGTCAGTCGTGTCTTAACTTGGGCGTATGCCGTCTGACATACGCCTGAAATTGGTTTAGATACCAGCGGCATCTTTCAGTGCGGCTGCGCGGTCGGTCTTCTCCCACGGGAACGCGGTAAAGGTCTTGCCGCCCACGGTCATCTCGTATGGCTCGCGACCAAAGTGGCCATAGGCCGCAGTGGCGCGGTACATCGGGTGCAGCAGATCCAGCATGTTGGTGATCGCATAGGGGCGCAGGTCAAAGTGCTCGCGCACCAACTGAATGATCTTGTCGTCGCTGATCTTGCCGGTACCAAAGGTGTTGAGGGAGATAGAGGTAGGCTGTGCCACACCGATGGCGTAGGACACCTGAATCTCACACTTGTCGGCCAGCCCGGCGGCCACGATGTTCTTGGCAACGTAACGGCCAGCGTAGGCGGCGGAGCGGTCAACCTTGGACGGGTCCTTGCCCGAGAATGCGCCGCCACCGTGACGGGCCATGCCGCCGTAAGTGTCGACAATGATCTTGCGTCCGGTCAGGCCGCAGTCGCCCACCGGGCCGCCAATCACAAACTTGCCGGTCGGGTTAATGTGGAACTGGGTGTCCTCGTGCAGCAGTTCGGCCGGCAGGGTGTGCTTGACCACCAGCTCCATGATCGCTTCTTTCAGGTCCGCCTGGCTGACGTCTTCGTCGTGCTGGGTGGACAGAACCACGGCATCGATACCCGTTACCCGGCCGTTCTCATAGCGGCAGGTAACCTGGCTCTTGGCGTCGGGGCGCAGCCACGGCAGCAGACCGCTCTTGCGGGCTTCGGCCTGGCGCTCAACCAAACGGTGAGCAAAGGTGATCGGTGCCGGCATCAGCACGCTGGTTTCGTTGCTGGCGTAGCCGAACATCAGGCCCTGGTCGCCGGCGCCCTGATCTTCAGGCTTTTTACGGTCAACGCCCTGGGCGATGTCGACGGACTGCTTGCCGATGATGTTGATAACGCCACAGGTGTCGCCGTCGTAGCCTACGTCGGAGGAGGTGTAGCCAATGTCCTTGATTACGCCACGCACCAGATCTTCCAGGTCGACCCAGGCGCTGGTGGTGATTTCACCACCGACGATGGCCACGCCGGTTTTGACCATGGTTTCGCAGGCAACGCGGGCATGGGGGTCTTCGGTCAGGATGGCGTCCAGTACCGCATCGGAAATCTGGTCGGCCAGTTTGTCCGGATGGCCTTCGGAGACCGACTCGGAAGTAAAGATGCTGTAATCAGACATAAAGTTGCTCCTCTGTGAGCGATTCATATTCGTGCCGGTGCGTGTCGCGCGACCAATACCGGCGGTCGTGTTGTTGATCTTGCTTGGTGTACGTAATACTACGTACGACCATATCAAAGTTTTTTGATATTCACTGATGTGGACGCGGGTTTCTGTCAGTCCGTGGTCTTCCAGAACTCCCGAACCTGTATCTGAAATCCGTTCCGAAGGCCGATGAACAGTTGTTCGCCTGCCTTTAATCCTGCCTCCGACGCCCAGGCGGTCAGCTCTTCCGGCTCAAAGCCGAGCCAGAGGTCACCGCAGTTTTCCTTGGCCCAGTCCTGGTCGTGGCTGCACAGTTCGCTAATCACCAAGCAGCCGCTGTTATTCATCAGTGCCGCCGCGTCCAGAAAAATATCCGCCGGGCTGGGCACGTGGTGCAGCACCATGTTGGCGACCACCAGATCAAAGGCATCGCCCCGGGCCAGCAGGGTATCGGTGACGCCCTCAATCAGGTCGACGTTATTAAGTCGCTGATCGATGCAGGTACGGGTGGCCTTGGCCAGCATGTCCCGGCTGTTATCCAGTGCAACGACATGACCGGACAGCTCCGACAGCACCTTCAGGAAGGCGCCTTCACCCGGGCCTATTTCCAGGGTGGTTTGCCACGGCTGCCGGGTGGCGCGCTTGCGCAGCAGTTCCGCTACCGGCTCGGCGTACAGGTCGAAGGCCGCAATCAGTTCCTGTTGCTCGCGGAATTGATCCGAATGCCGGGCAAAAAACACCTGCGACTGATCCGCCCGCTGGGTGCGGATGGCATCGATCTTCGCCTGCAGGTGCACCGGCAGAGGCACCTTGTCGACGGTTTCAAAGATCTGGCGGATGGTGTGATCCGTCAGCTTGTCGCTGTCCAGGTGTAGGGGGCGACGGTAAAAAATGGCGTTGCCTTCCCGCTGGGGCTCCAGCAGGCCAGCCTTGTGCATCACCTTTAAGTGGTGGCTCATGCCGGACTGGCGCATATCGAATAGCTGGCTCAGCTCCAGCACGCCAAAGGTGTCCCGGCGCAGCACGCGCAGAATCTCCAGGCGCAATGGATCCCCGCTTGCTTTGAAGATCGGGGCCAGGGCGTCCACAGAGGACTTTTCGTTCGCGTGCGTGTTCATGGATGTCATGGCTGCGAAGTGTAGGTGGCTTCGGGTGGTCATTCAATAGCCATATCAAAAAATTTTGATATAGATTTATCATTCTTTGAAATCAGTCCGTTTCGGGAATCCACAGCCGTAGTTTTCAACAATAGGGGTATGCCGATTTGCCCCGGCACACAGTAATCGGCGAAAATACGCGCCTCTTTTTTGAGCAGTTCGAATTCTTTCCTGAAAAATACTGGAGAAACGTCAATGCCGTCTCGTAAAGATCTCGCCAACGCCATTCGCGCGCTGAGCATGGATGCGGTTCAGAAAGCCAAGTCCGGCCACCCGGGTGCGCCCATGGGTATGGCGGATATCGCCGAGGTGCTGTGGAACGATTACCTGAGCCACAACCCGGCCAACCCTCAGTGGGCCAACCGTGACCGCTTCGTGCTGTCCAACGGGCATGGCTCCATGCTGCAGTATTCGCTGCTGCACCTGAGCGGTTATGACGTTTCCATCGAGGATCTGAAGAACTTCCGTCAACTGCACTCCAAGACCCCGGGGCACCCGGAGTACGGCTACACGCCGGGTGTTGAGACGACCACCGGGCCGCTGGGCCAGGGCATTGCCAACGCAGTTGGTTTTGCGATTGCTGAAAAGGCCATGGCCGCGCAATTTAACCGTCCGGGCCATGACATCGTGGACCACTACACCTATGCGTTCCTGGGCGATGGCTGCCTGATGGAAGGTATCTCCCACGAAGTCTCCTCGCTGGCAGGCACCCTGGGGCTTGGCAAGTTGATCATGTTCTACGATGACAACGGCATCTCCATCGACGGTGAAGTGGACGGCTGGTTCACCGACAATACCCCGCAGCGTTTCGAATCCTACGGCTGGCAAGTCATTCCGGCCGTTGATGGCCACGATGCCGACGCCATCCGCGCCGCCATCGAAGCTGGCCGTGCCAACACCGAGCAGCCAACACTGATCTGCTGCAAGACCGTGATTGGTTTCGGCTCTCCGAACAAACAGGGTAAAGAAAGCTGCCACGGCGCTCCGCTGGGCGAAGACGAAATCGCCCTGACCCGCGAGCAACTGGGCTGGGAACACGGCGCCTTCGAAATTCCGTCTGACATTGCTGCCGCCTGGAACGCCCGCGAGAAAGGTCAGGCTGTCCAGTCCGAGTGGGAACAGAAGTTTGCCGCTTACGAGCAGGCTGAGCCAGAGCTGGCGGCTGAGTTCAAGCGCCGGATGGCCGGCGAGCTGCCTGCCGATTTCTCAGAAAAAGCCCAGGCGTACATCCAGGAGTGCCAAGACAAGGGCGAGACCATCGCCAGCCGTAAGGCCTCCCAGAACACCCTGAACGCCTACGGGCCGCTGCTGCCGGAACTGCTGGGCGGTTCCGCCGACCTGGCCGGTTCCAACCTGACTATCTGGAGTGGCGTCGAAGGTCTGACCAAAGAAGACGCCAGCGGCAACTACATCTATTACGGTGTGCGTGAGTTTGGCATGGCCGCCATCATGAACGGCATCGCCCTGCACGGTGGCTTTGTGCCCTATGGCGCCACCTTCCTGATCTTCATGGAATACTGCCGCAACGCCGTGCGTATGGCGGCCCTGATGAAGCAGCGTTCGATCTTTGTCTTCACCCACGACTCCATCGGCCTGGGCGAAGATGGCCCCACGCACCAGCCGGTTGAGCAGCTCGCCAGCCTGCGTACCACGCCGAACATGAGCACCTGGCGCCCGGCCGACACCGTTGAATCTGCGGTCGCCTGGAAAGCAGCACTGGAGCGCAACGATGGCCCGACCGCCATGGTGTTCTCACGCCAGGGTTTGCCGGCCCAGGCACGTGATGCCCAGCAGCTGGCCGATGTGGCCAAGGGCGGTTACATCCTGTCCGACAGCGAAGGCAGCCCCGAGCTGATCCTGATCGCCACCGGTTCTGAAGTAGGCCTGGCACAGGATGCTGCCGCCAAGCTGCGGGAGCAGGGCAAGAGCATTCGTGTGGTTTCCATGCCCTCCACCGACGTATTCGATGCCCAGAGCGCCGAGTACAAGCAAAAGGTTCTGCCGCTGGATGTCACCAATCGCGTTGCCATCGAAGCCTCCATTGCTGACTACTGGTACAAGTACGTGGGTCTGGACGGACGCATTGTGGGCATGACCACCTTCGGCGAATCTGCGCCGGCCGGTGAGCTGTTCAAAGAGTTCGGCTTCACCGTCGACAACGTGCTGGAAGTGGCCTCAGAACTGCTGGAAGCCTGATGACCAAGTCCGCGCCGTTTCGAATTGCCATCAACGGGTACGGCCGCATTGGTCAGTGCGTGTTGCGTGCGCTTTATGAAAACGGTTTTCGCGATCACCTGCGGGTGGTCGCGATCAACGAACTCTCGGACATCGACACCATCGCCCACCTGACCCGTTATGATTCCACTCATGGCCGGTTTCGGGGCGAGATCGAGGTGCAAGGCCAGGACCTGATCGTCAATGGCGATCCCATTCGGGTGCTCAGCCACACGGAACCGGCCGAGCTGCCGTGGGATCAGCTCGATGTCGATCTGGTCCTCGAATGCTCCGGTGCATACTCCGACCGGGCCACAGCCGAGCGTCACCTGGATGCCGGCGCCAAGCGCCTGCTGTTTTCACAGCCCGCGGAATCAGACGTCGATCGCACCGTGGTCTTCGGCATCAACCAAGACCAGATCGCCGCGACCGACCGGATAGTGGCTGCTGGTTCCTGCACCACTAACTGCCTGGTGCCGGTCATTCAGGTGTTGGATGAGGCCTTTGGTGTCGAGCATGGCACCACGACAACCATCCATGCGGCGATGAACGACCAGCCGGTTATCGATGCCTACCATCACCAGGATTTGCGACGAACCCGTAGCGCCCTGCATAACATCGTGCCGGTCGATACCGGGCTTGCCCGGGGCATAGAGCGATTGCTGCCGCACATGCACGGCCGGTTCAGTTCTGTAGCCATGCGGGTCCCTACCCTGAATGTCTCCGCCATTGATATGGTAGTGAGCGTTGCTCAGGCCACCGACGTGACAGCCGTCAATGAGCTGCTGAAGAAGACAGCGGCCGGCTCACTGAAGGGTATTCTGGGATACACCGACGAACTGCTGGCCAGCTCCGATTTCAACCACGATGCCCATTCCGGCGTGGTGGATGGCGGCCAGACCCGCGTCACGGGCGGAACCATGGTGAAAGTATTGTGCTGGTTCGACAATGAGTGGGGCTTTGCGAACCGTATGCTCGACGTCAGCAAGAGCTGGTTAACCCATCATTCTTAATCTGAAATTTTGTTGAAGGGACGAACACTATGGCCATTAAGAAAATGACCGACCTGAACCTTGCCGGCAAGCGGGTTCTGATTCGCGAAGACCTGAACGTGCCAGTCAAAGACGGCAAGGTGTCCAGCGACGCCCGTATCCGCGCGTCACTGCCCACCATCAAGGCGGCCATGGAGGCAGGTGCCAAGGTCATGCTGATGTCCCATCTGGGTCGTCCGGAAGAAGGCGTGTACGACGAAGCCTCTTCCATGAAGCCGGTTGCGGATCATCTTTCCGGTGTTCTTGGTCAGGACGTTCGCCTGATCAAAGATTACCTGAACGGTGTTGAAGTCGCTGACGGCGAAGTGGTGCTGTTTGAGAACGTCCGCTTCAACAAAGGCGAAAAGAAAGACGACGAAGCACTGGCCAAGCAATACGCCGCCCTGTGCGATGTCTATGTAATGGACGCCTTCGGCACCGCCCACCGTGCCCAGGCGTCTACCCACGGTGTTGCCCGGTTCGCGCCGGAAGCTTGTGCCGGTCCGCTACTGGCCGCCGAGCTCGAAGCCCTGGAAAAGGCCCTGGACAAACCGGCCAAGCCAGTAGTCGCCATTGTTGGCGGTTCCAAGGTGTCTACCAAGCTGGACGTACTGAATGCCCTTGAGAAAGTGTGCGACCAGATCATCGTCGGTGGCGGCATCGCCAACACCTTCCTGGCCGCGGCTGGTCATCCGGTTGGCAAGTCCCTGTGCGAGCACGACCTGATCGACACCGCCAAGGACATCGCCGCCCGGGTCGAAATCCCGTTGCCGGTTGATGTCGTGGTTGCCAGCGAGTTCGCCGAAACAGCGACCGCAACCACCAAGAACATCGAAGACGTGACCGAAGACGACATGATCCTCGACGTTGGCCCGGTCACTGCCGGTCGCTTCGCCAAGGTTCTGAAAGATGCCAAGACCATCCTCTGGAATGGTCCGGTTGGCGTCTTTGAATTCGATCAGTTCGGTAACGGCACCAAGGCCCTGGCCAACGCCATTGCCCACAGCGACGCCTTCTCACTGGCCGGCGGTGGCGACACGGTGGCGGCCGTTGACAAATACGGCGTAGCTGACAAGATTTCGTACATTTCCACCGGTGGCGGTGCCTTCCTGGAGTTCGTAGAGGGCAAAACCCTGCCGGCAGTCGCTGTACTGGAAGAACGCGGCGCCGAGTAATAATCGGTTAAACCGAAAAGCAAGAATCGCAAGGAGGGTGGGGCTACAAGCTCGTGGAATCTCGGAGGCCAAGGATGGCCGGAGAGAAGCGCACATGGACGTGCTCGTAGCGGTTCCGCGAGCTTGTAGCCCCACCGTCCGCAGCAGACTCCCAAGTCTGCAAAACCAGTTTCTAAACCTGTAAATCCAAGCAAGGAGACAACCCATGGCCCTGATTTCGTTGCGGCAAATGCTGGACCACGCCGCCGAGCGTGGTTACGGTGTGCCAGCCTTTAACGTCAATAACCTCGAGCAGATGCGCGCCATCATGGAAGCGGCTGACAAGACCGACTCCCCGGTGATTGTTCAGGCGTCTGCCGGTGCCCGCAAGTATGCCGGAGCGCCATTCCTGCGCCACCTGATCCTCGCGGCTATTGAAGAGTTCCCGCACATCCCGGTTGCCATGCACCAGGATCACGGCACCAGCCCAGCCGTTTGCCAGCGCTCCATCCAGCTGGGCTTCAGCTCCGTGATGATGGACGGCTCCCTGGGTGAAGACGGCAAGACCCCGACCGACTACGAGTACAACGTCGACGTTACTCGCCGCACCGTAGAAATGGCCCACGCTTGTGGCGTTTCTGTTGAAGGCGAGCTGGGCTGCCTGGGCTCACTGGAAACCGGTCAGGCCGGTGAAGAAGACGGTATCGGTGCAGAAGGCACCCTGGATCACAGCCAGATGCTGACGGATCCGGAAGAAGCCGCCGACTTCGTCAAGAAGACCCACGTTGATGCCCTGGCCATCGCCATTGGCACCAGCCACGGCGCCTACAAGTTCACCCGTCCGCCGACTGGTGACATCCTGGCCATCGACCAGATCAAGGCCATCCACGCCCGCATCCCGGACACCCACCTGGTTATGCACGGCTCAAGCTCCGTACCCCAGGAGTGGCTGAAGATCATCAACGAATACGGTGGTCAGATCCCGGAAACCTACGGCGTTCCGGTTGAGGAAATCGTGGAGGGTATCAAGCACGGCGTGCGTAAGGTCAACATCGACACCGACCTGCGTCTGGCCAGCACTGGCGCGACCCGTCGCTTCCTGGCCGAAAACCCGGCCGAGTTCGATCCGCGCAAATTCCTGAAGGCCACCATGAAGGCCATGACGGACGTGTGCATCGACCGGTACGAAGCCTTTGGCACTGCCGGTAACGCCAGCCGGATCAAGCCGATCAACCTTGAACGGATGTTCGAGCGTTACGCCTCCGGCGAGCTGGATCCGAAGGTCAAATAAGCTCGGCAGAGCTTAAGAGACCGACGTCTGATAGGCCTCCGCATTGCGGAGGCCTTTTTCGTTGTGGCGCCAGGCCGCCAGGAAAATAGCCAGGCCGATGGCCGCCGTGGTTGCTCCTACATAGCCGGTGGATGACCAGCCATAGCCGGCGGTGATCGCCATGCCGGCCAGCCAGGGCCCAAGGGCGTTGGCGAGATTGAAGGCGCCGTGGTGTGAGGCCGCCGCCAGGGTTTGCGCGCCATGGGCGACGTCCATCAGGTGAGTCTGCAACGCCGGCCCCAGCGCGCCCATCATGGCTACCAGGAAACAGGCAGCCAGCAAGGCCGGCAGGGAACCTGTGGTGGACGGGAACGCCAGCAGGATGCAGGCGCTCAACAGCAGAATCACGCCCACCGCACGGAACCCCAGCCGGTCAAACAGCCAGCCCCCCAGCAGGTTGCCAATGAAGCCGCCGAGGCCAAACACTGCCAGACCGATAGGGATCCAGTATGGCGCCACCTCGGTAACCTCCAGCAGCGTGGGTGCCAGATAACTCAACACCGCGAACATGCCGGAAAAGCCGATGGCGCCGATGGCCAGTGCGAACCAGATGCCGGGCTTGTTGAACGCGCGGATCTCACTCAGGGAGCCCTGGCGCTGCTCGTTTGGATCCGGCGGCAGTACCGAGATCACCATGGTGAGGGTAACCACCGCAATCAGTCCAACAAACCCGTACACGTAACGCCAGTCCAGGGACTGACCGAGCCATGCGGCCAGCGGATTACCCAACAGCAGTGCCAGGGTCAGGCCCATCATCACCCTGGCCACCGCTTTGGCTCGCTGATGGGCAGGAACCAGAGATGCCGCCACCAGGGACGCGATGCCAAAATAGGCGCCGTGGGGCAAACCGGCGACGAACCGGGCAATCATCACCCCGGTGTAATCGTCTGCCAGGGCGCTGGCTAGATTTCCTACCGCGTAGAACGCCATCAGCCAGATCAGCAACTGACGCCGGAAAAAGCGGGCGCCGATGATCGCCAGAACCGGGGCGCCGACCACCACACCCAGCGCGTAAGCACTGATGAGGTGACCCACTTGTGGCTCTGTCACGCCGAGATCCTGGGACACGTTGGGCATCAGGCCCATGATGGCAAACTCCCCGGTGCCAATCGCAAAACCGCCTAGTGCCAAAGCGAATTCGATCAGAAAAATCTGGAGACGGGTCATCGATGCGCTGGTCAAAAAAACTCCCCTGTTACGGTCTGTCTGGCGAAACCCGACAGTTTGGCCCTTCAGGCCAGGAACGGCCATAAGGGCAACCACAGTGATACGCCGATTGATCCACCGCAAGTAACGCAAACCTGTTGCTTGTATTTCTGGAATCAACGACAACTATAAGTATCAGGGACAGACCGCTCTCAAACGTTAATGGGTAAGAGAATTCAATCGTTGGTCGTGTTTGGGGAACAATATGGACTTCAAGGACTATTACGCCGCGCTCGGTGTGAGTGAGTCTGCCTCCCCCGAGGAGATCAAAAAGGCCTATCGAAAACTGGCCCGCAAATACCATCCAGACGTCAGCAAAGAAGACAAAGCCGCCGACAAGTTCAAGGATGTGGGCGAGGCCTACGAGGTTCTTAAAGACCCGGAAAAACGGGCGGAATACGACCAGCTTCGTCAATACGGCACCCGGGCCGATGGCTCCTTCCAGCCGCCGCCGGGCTGGCAAAGTGCCTCTGGCTTTGGCGGTGGTGGCTACACCGATGCGGATACCCGCGAGTTCAGCGACTTCTTCGAGCAGATCTTTGGCGGCGGTCGCCGTGGTGGTGGTTTCTCGGGCGCCGGTTTCGGTGGCGGCGGCTTTCAACGAGACATGCGCATGCGGGGTGAGGATGTGCACGCCCGGCTGGCCTTGTTCCTGGAGGAGGTTTTTCAGGGCTGTGAAAAGAAAGTGACGTTTACCGTGCACGAGGCGGATAAACAGGGGCGGGTAAGGCCGCGGCAAAAGACCCTGAACGTCAAGATTCCTGCTGGCATGCGCGAAGGCCAGCATTTGCGCCTGAAGGGGCAGGGCTCACCGGGCTTTGGCGGCGGCGAAGCCGGCGACTTGTTGCTGGAAATCGAGTTGGCGCCACATCCCACCTTCACCGTGGAGGGCCGGGATGTTTTGGTGACGGTTCCGGTGGCGCCCTGGGAAGCGGCTTTGGGGGCGAGCATTACCGTACCGACCGTAGGGTCCAGGGTCACGGTGAAAGTTCCGAAAAACTCGTCCAGCGGTCGCAAGTTGAGACTCAAGGGTAAGGGGTTGCCCGGAAAACACCCTGGCGACCAGATCGTCACGCTTCAGATCGTGATGCCGGAGCAACACAGCAAGGAGGCGGAGCAGCTTTACCAGAAGCTGGCGGACGCCGAACAACCGTTCAATCCACGCAGCAAGCTGCACCTGTAATCCAGGAGTGACAGCATGGCCAGAAATGAGTCGGTGTTCACCATAGATGTGACTGCATCCAGGGCAACATTTTCTCTCCGGGAGATGTGCGAGCGCGGAGAGTGTCACGCGGAGCTGGTCGTCAAAATGGTTAGCTACGGCATTATTGAACCCATCGAATCCACGTCCGAGACACCGGAGCAGAGCTGGGAGTTTGATCTGGTGGCCCTGATGCGATTGCACAAGGCTATCCGCCTGCAGCGGGATCTGAAGCTGAACCTGCCAGGCCTGGCAATGTCGCTGGAGCTACTAGACGAGGTGGAATCCATGCGGCGCGACATCAGTCGCCTGCGTCAGCAACTGGCTGACCTGTCCACGGATCAGGGCGGCGGTTAACGGGCGAACGCCCTGAGTCACTTCTTGTTGGACAGCTGTTCAATTTCCGCGTAGATCTTCTCGGCCTCTTCCATCAGCGTCCCGTGAGTGCGGAGGTCTCCATTGCGTTGGGCATGCAGAGCCTTTTCCAGTTTCGCTTCATAGGCTTTCTGCAGCTTTTTCTTTGGATCACCTTTCAAAAATCCCAGCATGATTTTCCGCCTGTATTGTGTGATTACTCATACATCTACGGCCGCACGGCCGTAAAGATCACAAAAATTTCATGATCAAAAACTGGACACCGACGAATAATGGGATTAAATTCCCAAAAGATGGTTTGGGAAAATAATCCCATTTTAGTGGTTGGTTTATCCCTGACTGCCTACCGTCGCCCGATAACACTGGAGAAGAACGATGAAGCGCAAACCCTTAGCAATCGCAGTGAAACTGATCATGACCGGCTCCCTGGTTGGGGCCATTGCCGCGTGCGGCGGCGGTGGCGGCTCGGGGAGTTCCTCCGGTGGTGGCAGCTCTTCAGGCTCCAGTGTTGGCGCTGTCTCGGGTTTTGGCAGTGTTTATGTCAACGGCACCCGGTTTGAAACCGACGGCAGTGTGGTGAGCAACGATGGCCTGAGCCGAGAAGACCAGCTTGAAAAAGGCATGATCCTCAAGATCGATGGAGACTGGGACGATCGGGGCGAGGGCCGCGCGGACCAGATCACCTACGACGACACCCTCCGCGGCCCGGTTTCAGCGATGACTTGGGACGAATTGGCCAGTACCGGCACCCTGACGCTGCTCGGCCAGACTGTCACTCTGGATAGCAAAACGGTGTTCCGTGGCGCCACGCCAACGGTCATTGCCGGCAACCCAACAGGCTACCGGGTCCGAATCAGTGGCTGGCGTATGGACGATGGCAGCTTCCGTGCGAGCTATGTTGGTGCTCGGGCGTTAGGAGACGACTTTGATGACGTCAATGAGGTCGAAATCGAGGGTGTCGTCGCCAATCTGGACGCCAGCGCCGAAACCTTCACCATCAATGGCTTCCTGATTAATTACACCAGCGCGGTCGGCGATGACGACTTCTCCCTGGACGATCTGGCCAACGACATTGTCGTGGAAGTTGAAGGTTTCTTGGACGGCACCACCATCATAGCCGAGGAAATCGACGATGAGGACGATCTGTTTGATAACGATGACGACGTCGAGATCTCCGGAACCATCTACGACTTCGACGCCGCCAGCGGCCGGTTCTCCCTGAATGGGGTCCGGGTACAAATCAACGGCGATACCGAATTCGACGATCTCGGGGCAGACAGCCTTGCCGATGGACTGTTCGTGAAAGTGGAAGGGGAAGCGGTCAACGGCGTTCTGGTTGCCGAAGAGATCGAGGGCCGGGAGTCTGACGCCGAGCTGGATGGCCGTATTGAATCCATCGATCTGGACAACGAATCCATGATCGTGAGTGGGGTGCGCGTTCAGTTAACCGGCAATACCCTGATCGATGACGACGACAGCGGCGAGGATAGCCGCCGTAGCCGTGCCCAGGACATCGAGAGTCTGCAGGTGGGTGACTATCTGGAGGTTGAAGGCCGCCAGCAAGGCACTGAGGGTGGGTTCCTCGAAGCCATCAGCATCGAGCGCGAAGACAGCGATGAGGATGGCGATTTCGAACTCGAAGCCCGGGTAACCGTAATTGGCACCGATTCCATTACCATCATGAACCTTGAGGTGCTGCGCAGTAACTTCAGCCTGTCCGGGGCCCAGGTGGGTGATGAAGTGGAAATCGGCTATCGCCTGACCACTGGCGGGCAGTACGAACTGACCGGCAATGTCGAAGTCGATAGCAGTGGCGACAGCTCTGAGGGTTAAGCAGCGAGTGCCAATCCTGGCCGGTATACGCCGGCCAGGATTTCTGGCTTTTCCAATCGCTATGGGAATACAATCCCAAATATGAAAAAGACCACCCCCCTAAATCAAGCGCTCTACCGCATTCTGCGTCCTCTGGCGAGGTTGCTGCTCAGGAACGGCATTCCCTTCGGGGAATTCTCAGAGCTGGTGAAGCGCGCCTACGTGGAGGCCGCCCTCGAGGATTTTGACGACGGCCGTCGCAAACCCACGGATTCCCGCGCGGCCGTGATGACCGGGCTGACCCGCAAGGAAGTAAAGCGTCAGCGGGAGATTCTGGTAGGGCAGAGCCCGGGAGCGGGCGATGGGCTGCATGCCAACCGGGCATCGCGGGTGGTGTCGGGCTGGGTCCACGATGCGGCCTTTCAGACCAAAGACGGAGAGCCAGCCATGCTGGCCTTCGACGGACAGCTGAGCTTCAGCGAACTGGTCAAACGGTTTAGCGGTGATATGCCACCCCGGGCCGTGCTCGATGAGCTGCTGCGGGTCGGCGTGGTTTCGGTGGATGCGGAATCGGGCAAGCTGGCGCTGCAACAGAGGGCGTATGTACCGGCCGGAGACAGCGAGGAAATGCTCCAGATTTTCGGCGAGGACGTCTCCGATCTCATCGCAACCATTGATCACAACCTGGTTCGCGACGAATCCGGGCAGCCGCCACGGTTTCAGAGAACCCTGACCTACAACAACATCCCGCCGGAAGTAATGGACCGCTGGCGCAAGCACGCCGCTGCCCAGTCCCAAGCATTGCTGGAACAGCTGGATAGATGGCTGGGGCCGCACGATCGGGATATTTCCGGGCACAAGCCTGACAGCGAGTGCGTGGATTCCGTCCGCACCGGTGTCGGCATATTCATGTTCGAAGAACGCGCCGGCAAAGGCTCAAAACAGAAATAACGGCATTCACTACAGGGCTTGAGTGATGCCACTTAACAGTGACCGGCCAGTAACGCCGGGACGGGAGAGAACAGGTATGAAACGGCAACTCCGCAACCGTATTTTCGGGCTGGCCGCCGGCACAGTCGCTTTCGGCGTGATCTCCGCCTGCGGAGGCGGTGGTGGCGGCCTGAGCGTTGCCGATGGTGGCATCCGGGGCACCGGCTCAAGCGTTGGGCCGGTTTCAGGATTCGGGAGCGTGTTCGTCAACGGGGTTAAGTTCAGCACCGACGGCATTCCGAACCAGACGGTGGAAAGCGACGATGGCATTGAGTTTGAGACCGATCTCAGCAAGGGCATGATTCTCCGGATCGAAGGCCAGTGGCGCGATGATGGCACCGGCACTGCTGATCGGCTGATCTACGACGATACCCTGCGTGGCCCGGTGGATCAGGTGGATGCCGATCCAAGCGGTGCCGGTGAATTCGTAACCCTGACGGTCATGGGCCAGACGGTGCTGGTTGACCGTCAGACCGTGGTGCGCGGCACCACCTATGCCACCCTGCTCAGCGGTGCGGCCATCAGCGATCATGTGCGCGTAAGCGCTTGGCGCCAGCCTGATGGCTCCTACCGAGCCGGCTACATCGAAACGATCGCGGTGAATGCCACCGACGTGGAACTGGAGGGCAGGGTATCCGCAGTGGATACCTCACAGAACCGGTTCACCATCGGCACCATCACCGTCGAGTACGATGAGTTGAGTGTTAACTTCGGTTCCGGGCTGACCGAATCGGATCTGACCACCACCACCGTGCTCGAAGTCGAGGGCAGTCTGGCTGGCACCGTGTTGACCGCCAGTAGCATCGACCGGGACGACGCCCGCCGGTTCAGCCGCAATGCCGGCGACGACATTCAATTGACCGCGACCATCGATACCTCCTATAGCCCGTCCGGGACCGCCGCACGGCCCGGAGAGTTCCGCATTGGGGAACTGACCGTCAGAGTGACGGACGCCACCGAACTGGACGACGACCTGGAGGTCTCGGATCTGAACGAAGGGCTCTTGGTCCAGGTTGAGGGGCAGTTCCTGTCGGATACCGTGGTCGAGGCTGAGGAAATCGAGCTTCGGGACGGCAATGCCAAAGTTGAGGGCGTGATTACCTCGGCCGCAGACAACGCTTTCGTCATTGGCGGTGTCGAAGTGCGGGTGTTACCGACCACGGCGCTGACTGTTGAAGATGGCTCCGACATATCGTTCGAGACCTTGCCCATCGGCACCACGACCGTAGAAGTCGAGGGCGTCGAGAAGCAGCAGGGCACCGAGGTCTTTATCGAAGCGCTGAAAGTCGAGGTGGACGATGAACTCACCAGTCCCGCTGATCGAAACCAGTATGAGCTGGAGGGCAAGCTTGCCGCTATCTCCCCCAGCGCCATTACGATCCTCGGTGTGACCATCGACGCCACTTCCGCAAGCTATGCCGACAATTCTCAGGCCGACATCATTAGCCGTTTTGGCAATGGTGAGGTGCTGGTTCTGGAGGTCGAATATTCGCGGGACGGGAACAATTTCACGGCCGTCGAAATTGAGCTTGAGGAAAACGATGACGACTGACTACAAAACCCGTACATAAATACGGCCCAATCCGGCCCGGGTTTTGCTATACATACGGAAAACAAGCACAGCAGGGATGCTTGTATCGGTTGCAGAGGAAGCACCAAGCACACACGCTAGCGGAGTCCGTATGTCATTTCATTCCCTGCAGCGGCTGATCTCGAGCCGTCTGCTTCGGCCGGTGTTCATCGTTCTGGTGGTTGCCGGCCTGGTTCAGGTGGTCGTCAGCCAATGGCTGATTTCCAGTCAGGTCGAGCGTTTGGTCGACACCGCAGGGGCCGCCCTTGAGGCCAGCAGCCGGCAGGTCAGTGCCTCCTTCGGTAACACCCGCGAAGATGTCCGCTCCCGCCTGCAGACCATGCGGCAGACAACCACGGAGGAGCTGTCTGCCGAGCTCACCCGTCAGCAGACCGCTCAGCAGGAACGCGTTGCAGGGAATGTCCGTTCTGCCGTAATGGCGGAAGCTCAGGGGTTGGCCGACGTACTTGCGGCGGTTGCTGCCCCGCTGATCTGGGATCGCGATGTGCCCCGCCTGACCGATCTGGTAGAGCTGGCGGACGCCCGCGAATCGGTGTTGTTCGCGGTTTATTACGACCAGTACGGCGATCGCCTGACCCGCTATGTGGACCGGACGGATGACCGAGTGCGCACCTTAATGGGGCAGGGTGAGGGCCGTGGTGCGGCAAATCGTGTCCTGGATGCGGCAAGTCGTGACCCCAATGTCGTGATCGTCACGGCCGACATTGCGCCTCAGGGGTCAGCAATTGGCCAGTTAAAACTGGGCTTATCGCTGGAGGGGATCAATCGAGACCTGACCGCTCTGGAGCAAGAATTCAGCGCCACCATCACCGGTAGTATCGATGCGTTGCGCGACACGCTGGAATCGGAGACCGAGCAGGTTAATCAGCGTCTTCAGCAGCAATTGTCCGGAATGGACGCGGACACCCAGTCCAGAATTCAAAGCACGGTAGAAGCCCTGAATGTCGAGGCTTCCAGTCTTGCGGCAAATCTTTCCCTGCTGGCTATCGGGTCGGTCGTGGTTCTGATCCTGCTGATGGCGCTGGTGTTGGGCGGCGGACTCTTGCCCCGGGTGTTTCGACTGAATACTGCGATCTGGGATATCGCCGACGGCGAGGCCGATCTGACCCGCCGGGTATCCCTCAAAGGCAAGGACGAGCTGACCGAAATGGCGCGCGGCATGAACCAGTTCATTGCCCGGATTCAGGAGTTGGTGTCCGATGTGAAGGCGTCTGCCGAATCTGCCGCCGGTCAGGCCCGGGAGCAGGGCGAGATCAGCCAGGACGCAGTTGCTGCGGTGAATCATCAGCAGCGGGAAGTGGCTGAGGTGTCCGAAACCATGGCCGCCATGTCACAGAGTATCTCGGAAGTGGCGGACAGCATTCAGGAAGTAGCTGGCTCGGTGCAGACCATCGGCGCCGAGAGCGAGGCCACGGCCGAGATCTCCCGGGATGTGCGTGAGCGTCTGGATGCGGTGGTGCGACAGGTTGAGAAAGCGGTTGAGGCGGTGAACGCGCTCAACACTCAGAGCACCGAGATAACGTCGGTGCTGTCGGTGATTGGCGCGATTGCCGAACAGACCAACCTGCTGGCACTAAACGCCGCAATAGAAGCGGCGCGGGCCGGGGAGTCCGGTCGCGGCTTTGCCGTGGTGGCGGATGAGGTGCGCACGCTGGCCAGCCGTACCCAGGAGTCCACCACGGAAATCGAAGGCATCATTGCGCGCCTGCAGCGTGGCAGCCATGAGGCAGTGTCGGTGATCGATCAGGTGTCGGGACAGGTTGCCGATTCCTCAACCGAGTTCCGCAAGGCCGACGAGCACTTCGAGGAGATCAATCAGTTGCTGGGCAACCTACAGGAGCGGGCGCTGACTATCTCCTCAGTCGCCGAACAGGAAGGGCGTCATGCCGGCAAGGTCAGCGTCAGTGTCGAGGACATCGCCCGTTCGTCCGAAACCACCGTTGAAGCCATCCACCGGTCTGACAATGCCAGTCAGAAGATTGGTGAGTTGCTGGCAGCGCTTCAGGCTAAAGCTTCCCAGTTCCGGGTTTAACCAGTTCCGGGTTTAACTCGGGCAGGGTGAACAAGATCGGGCACTTTCGGGTGCCCGTTTCTGTTATTGGCTCAGGCGCGAATGGGCTTGGGCGTATTCCGCCTTCAGGCGATTAACCAGGGCCTGCACACTGACCACATCGTGAATCTGGCTCACGCCCTGGCCGGCGGACCAAACTGTTTTCCAGGCCTTGGCCTCATCGCTTACCGGTTTCAGCTTCTCACCATAATTGATCTCACCGGCCTGGTTCAGTTTATCCATCGGGTAACCGGCGGCTTCCAGACTCTGGCGCATGAAGCTGGCGGGTATGCCCGAGACCACCGGGGTGTGGATGATGTCCGCCGACACCGCCTCAATAATCATGTTGCGGTAAGCGTCCTCAGCCTGGGACTCCTCGGTGTTGATGAACCGGGTGCCCAGGTAAGCCAGATCGGCACCCATGGCCTGCGCCGCCAACAGGTCTTCACCGTGGGACAGGCCGCCGGCCAGCAGGATGATGCCGTCGAACACCTCGCGGATCTCATGCACCAGCACAAACGGGTTAATGGTGCCGGCATGGCCACCGGCCCCGGCTGCCACCGCAATAATGCCATCAACGCCGGCTTCCGCCGCCTTGCGGGCATGGTGCTGGTTGGTAACATCGTGGAACACTAACCCGCCATAGCTGTGCACCGCATCCACCACCTGGCTAGCCGCCCCGAGGGATGTGATCACGATGGGCACCTGGTGCTTCACGCATAACTCCAGGTCTGCCTGCCAGCGCGGGTTGGTGCGATGCACGATCAGGTTGACGGCATAAGGAGCTACTTGTGCCGATGGATTTTGCTGGCGGAAACGTTCGAGCTCACCGTTCATCTGCTCAAGCCAGCTTTCGAAGCCTTCACTGGTGCGCTGGTTCAGGGCAGGAAAACTGCCAACCACGCCTTCCTTGCAACAGGCCAGGGCCAGCTCGGGGCCGGAGATCAGAAACATGGGTGCCGCCACCAGGGGCAGGGAGAGCTGATTGGCAAGAGATGCAGGTAAGGCCATGAGTTTTCCTTAATTTTTGTTGGAACTTTTTTAAGTTATAAAGGATCTTAGCTTGCCTCGGTGGCCCTGAAAACGGCAGCCAACGATCGAATTTCCGGAAATTTCTTTCACACAATACCTAACGAACAAGAAGGAGCCCGCAATGGGTGAAGCCAAACGTCGCAAGGAAACCGGCGCGCCAGCGCCCCGTAAAGCAAGCAATAAGCCCCTGTATATCGGGGTAACCTTGCTGGTCCTGGTGGCTGTTGTATTGGGACTGTTCTTTCTCACTGCACAGCCGGAGCCCACGTCTGACGAGCTACCGGTGGCGGGCGCTAACGCCGATCCGTTCCCGGCTGAACTGGACCAGTACGGTGTCTCTGTAGGGCCGGAGGACGCACCGGTGGTGGTGCGCGAGTTTGCCGATTATCAGTGTCCTGCCTGTGGCCGGTTCTCGGATGCCAGCCAGAAGCTGAAAGAACAGTACGTCGACTCCGGTAAGGTGCGTTTTGTCTTTTTTGACCTGCCCCTCCAGCAGCACCAGAACGCCATGCCAGCGGCCATGGCCGCCCGTTGCGCCGGCGATCAGAACGGATACTGGGACATGCACGATCAGCTGTTTGATGCCCAGACTGAGTGGAGCAGCTCAGGCGATCCGGTGGAAACCTTCAGCCGATATGCGGGGGATCTGGGTCTGGACGAGCGGCGCTTTCGTCGGTGTATGACCACCGAACTGCACCGCGAAGACGTCGAACAGAGCCGCCGCGTGGCCATGCAGCTGCGGGTTAGCAGTACCCCAACGGTACTGGTGGACAACATTCGCCTGACTCGTCCCGGTTGGGGCCAGCTGTCGGCTGTGGTTGAGCGCGAGCTGAATAGCGCGGCACAATAAGCAGTCGATAGAGGCCGCTAAATGTGGGCGCTGCGGTCAGCCCGCACTTGATTGCAGGTCAGAGTTGGTTAAAATTTGCGCCCTCTCTGGCTTGCGCCGTTGAGCCAATGACCAAACCTATGCTCCGGATTTACGGTCCGGCCCGCAGGAGATATTGATGAGCAATGACGTTGTTGTCTGTGCGCTGTATAAGTTCGCAGTCCTGAATG
This sequence comes from Marinobacter sediminum, assembly GCF_016820575.1. GTDB lineage: Bacteria > Pseudomonadota > Gammaproteobacteria > Pseudomonadales > Oleiphilaceae > Marinobacter > Marinobacter sediminum. The sequence goes on from NZ_JAEMQH010000001.1 coordinate 1,367,286, forward strand.
ATTACAAGACCCTTCGCCAGCCGTTGCTGGACCTTATGCTTGAGAAAGACGTGCACGGCACCCTTTTGCTGGCCCGGGAGGGCATTAATGGCACCATCGCCGGAAGCCGCGAAGGCGTTGATACCATCAAGGCCTGGCTCGGAAACGATGAGCGTTTCGATGGCATCGATTACAAAGAATCCTTCGTCGATATCCAGCCGTTCAAACGCACCAAGGTGAAGCTGAAGAAAGAGATTGTCACTATGGGTGTGGAGGGCATCGACCCGAAACGTACCGTTGGCACCTACGTCGATCCCAAAGAGTGGAACAGCCTCATCTCTGACCCCGACGTGGTACTGGTGGATACCCGCAACCAGTACGAAGTCGAGATAGGCACTTTCCAGAATGCCGTTAACCCGGCCACCGATACCTTTCGTGAGTTCCCGGAGTACGTGAAGCAGAACCTCGATCCTTCGAAGCACAAGAAGGTCGCCATGTTCTGTACTGGCGGTATTCGTTGTGAAAAATCCACCGCGTACCTGAAAGAGCAGGGCTTTGATGAGGTGTACCATCTGAAAGGCGGCATCCTGAAGTATCTGGAAGAGGTGCCGGAAGAGCAGAGCCTGTGGCAGGGCGAGTGTTTTGTTTTCGACGACCGGGTGACGGTGAACCATGCGCTTGAGCGTGGTGACTACGATCAGTGTCACGCCTGCCGCCGGCCGATCACAGAAGACGACAAGCAGCGTCCGGAGTTCGAACAGGGTGTTAGCTGTCACCAGTGTATCGACACGTTGACGGAAGAACAGAAAGCGCGCTTCGCTGAGCGTGAGCGTCAGATGCGCCTGGCTGAACAGCGGGGCGAAACCCATGTGGGCGGTGAGGCGGCGCGCATCATTGCCGAGCGCAAGGCTCGGAAAAAAGCCGAGCGTCAGCAACACGCCCAGAAAAGTCTGGCCGGAGAATCTGCCCGGAATACCTAGGGTACCTGAGCCGGCGGAGAGGGAGAGGTTATGGAACTCAGAAAAGCAGTCGCGGTTGCCTTAATCGGGGCTGCGTCGCTGGCCCAGGCAAGTGACGACGATAAAGTGGGCGCGGAGTTCGAGCTGGGCGTTTTGATGACGTCTGGCAATACCGAGGAAACCAACTTTAACAGCCGGTTCGCGATTACTCAGGAGTCCAGGCGCTGGCGGAACAGCGCGGAGCTGAGTGCCCGGCACACTGAGGCTGAGGACGAAACCACGGCGGAGCAGTACCGAGCGGAGGGCGAAACCAACTACAAGTTTGACGAGCGCCAGTACTGGTTTCTGCGTGGCTCCTGGGAAGACGATCGTTTTTCCGGTTACGCCTTCGAGTCGTCAATCACCGGCGGTTACGGTAATCGGCTCTGGGAATCCGGTAAGCGCTCATTCTGGAGCGTGTCCACCGGTCTGGGTTACCGGTACAACCGGCTGGATGAACCGGATGACGAGGGTAACGAGAAGGAAGACTCGGTTATCGCCCGTTTCGCCACGCAACTGGACTATGCTCTGTCAGATCGTGCCCTGTTTCGTCAGAAGCTCAGCACCGAAGTTGGTCTGGAGGAAAACAACACCATCAGCGAGTCTGAAACCGCCTTGCAGGCGAACGTGGTTGGGAACCTGTCCATGAAAACTGCGTTTCGGGTGAAGCACGTTTCCGATCCACCCGAGGGTAAGGAACGGACTGACACGGAAACGGCGATCACCCTGCTATACACCTTCTAAGCGTGTTGGCTCAGACGTTGTTGCGCAGCCCGAGCTCATCCGGGTAAGGGGTCAGGTACTGTTGCGCGCTCAGGTAATCCACCGGCTCCCGGCGCTGGGCCATGCGTAGCAACGTCATGGGTACCACCAGGGGAACCTCGCCACGGTGGTAGGCGTCCATCTGCTCCAGCATGACCTTCCGGTCTTCCTCGCCCATGGCGTCTTTTAGATAGCCCAGCAGATGCTGCATGGCATTGATGTGCGAACCACGGCTGACTTTCTTGCTCATGGCTTCCATGAACAGGTGGATATAGCGCTCGGCAATGCTTTCCAGCGGTTCTGATTTCAGGTCGCCGAGCATGGGGCCAAGCTGTCGGTAAATCTTTTCGGAGTGTGCCAGTAACTGGAACTTGTGGCGGGTGTGGAAGTTGATCAGAGCCTTGGCGGTCAGCTGCTCGCCGGCGACATTCTGCATCCAGTCATCGTAGGCGAACACGCGCTCAATGAAGTTCTCGCGGATCATGTTGTCGTTCAGGCGGCCTTCTTCTTCCACCGGCATCAGCGGGTAGGCCTGCATCAGCGCCTGGGCAAACATGCCCCGGCCGTCCCGGCGGATTACCTGGCCGTTCTCGTTATGGATCTTGATTCTCTCCATGCCGCAGCTGGGTGATTTCGCCATCAGAATGTAACCGCGCAGGTTTGCGAGGGTGGGGATGACGTCATCGATAAAGCCTTCCATGGCGGCCGTGTGGTCCGCCTGCCCCTTGGTCTCAATGATACGCATGCCCTCGGGGTATTCCCGCAGGTGGATGGCGGGGCGAGGAACCCCCAGGCCGGCTTCCAGCTCCGGGCAGATGGCGCGGAACTCAAAGTGCTTGGACAGCACCTGAGTGCAGTAGCGGGAATGCTTGTGGCCACCATCGTGGCGGACTTCCTTGCCCAACAGGCAGGTGCTGATACCAACGGGAATCTGAGTCACGTAACCTCTCCGATCAATAAAACGACGTCTGTAATACGTGATTTCAGTCTAGACCGATCAGCCGGAGTGGGTGAACCGGATCAGCTATCCCAGTGCCGGTTTTTTTTCTTGTCGGCCAGTGCCAGGGTGCTGGCATATATGGTGCGAACGTCGGTGGCAAACTGTTCCACCGAAAACTCTGCGGCGAATTCCAGAGCCTGCTTCGCCAGTTCCTCGCGTAACTCGTCCTCTTCCAGCAACCGTTTGACGGCCTGAACCCATTTCTCTTGCTTCTCTGGCGTCTTGAAACCGTTGTAACCGTGCCGAACCACATCCTCAATGCCGCTGGACCGAACCGCCACCACCGGAAGGCCGGCCGCCATGGCCTCCAGAATCACCATGCCCTGGGTTTCTGACTTTGAAGCAAACAGGAAGGCATCACCCAGGCGGTACCAGGTTGCCATCTCATCCGGCGGTACCGCGCCCACCAGGGTGAAGTGCTGTTGCAGGCCCAGGTCGTCGATCTTCTGTTGCAGCCGGTCGCGCTGGTGGCCGTCGCCAATCATCAGGAAGCGGAATGGCACATCGGTCACCGAGCGTAGGCTATCGACGGCCTCAATCATGAAATCGATGTTCTTCTCGTTCGAGAGCCGGGACACGCTGACGAACACCTTCTCGTTGCTCAGCCCCTGCTGTTCCCGCAAGCGCTGAATGTCGTCCTCATTCACCTCCTGAAAGCGCTGGTACTCAATACCCGTGGGCTGAACATAAGTTGGAGTCTTCACGCCGATCATGCGCAGATACTCTTCCGTGGAGTAGGTCGGCACAATCACGCCGTCGCACTTGTTGGCGAAGCGCTTGATCAGGGCATGGGAGATCAGGTTACGGAACAGCATGCCGGGCAGGGGCACAAAGTGGGCGTAATGCTCCAGCCGGGTGTGATAGGTGTAGATGGCGGGCACTTTCAGCGTACGCGCCATGAACAGCCCCAGTGAGCCGAGCCAGAACGGATGATGCAGGTGAATAATGTCCGGCCGAAAGGCTTTTACCGCCTTGCGGATACGAGCCAGGAAAATATTGGCCAGGCGAAATTCCCGCTTTTCACCCATGGCCAGCAGCGAGGGTACGCGCACTACCTGGTCCTCGTTTTCCGGCTGGTCTTTGTACCTCGGGGCGACGATCAGGAGCTTGTCGCCCAGCTCAACCAGGCCCCGGCGCAGACGCTCAATGGAGATGGGCACACCACCAATGAACGGCAGGTAGTTGTTGGTGAACATCGTCACCCGCAATGACTTCTGAAGCCAGGGCGAAGGGTCCAGATCGTAATCGGGATAGTAGTCCTTGCCGATAAAGATGGCGGTGTAGAGCTTGATGGTGATGGCGACAAACACGGCCAGCAGCAGGATGAAATTCAGGTAGCCGGAGTAGATCAGCGAGTAGACGAAAAACCAGAAGCTCTCCAGCTGCTTCAGGATGGGGTGCTGCCCCACCTGAAGACGTTCCAGCGAATGGCTGGCGTTGCCGTCGGCATCCACGTTTACCTTCACGAAGTGATAAAAGCTGGTGTCATTGTTCAGTACCAGACCGCCGGCACCGCCGGTGGTGATGAACGTGGTGTCCTCGTTGGCGGATTCGGAATAGAGCGACAGGTTGGCTGAGAACACCAGATCAATACCGTGACGCTTGATCTCCCGCATCAGGGCGCTGCGGAATTCAGGAGGCTGCAGGTAGTCACTGCGCTGATCAAAAGGCGCGTTCGCCTCCGGCTCCATGGGCGGGTGACCAATAAACAGAATCCGGGCCTTGGAACTGTCCTGGGCCAGCAGGTCATTGAGCCAGCGAATCTGCCATTGCCACGGAGTCTTGCCGGTGCTGTCCAGGAAGATCAGCCGGCTGTTGCCCGCCAGAATGCTGAAGAAATGGGGGCCGAAATGGTCGTAAAACCGGAAGCTGCCGAAGTCTTCGTACTCGTGCGCTCCGAAAGTCAGCAGGTAGGGAATGTCCAGGTGACTCAGGCTGCCATAGAGCGCCCGGTATTTGTCTTCGCCACCGCCACTGACCGCGTTGCCCGCTGACACCATGAAATCAAGGCCTGAAGCATTCAGTTCAGGAACGATCCGCTCCTCGAAGATGCCGATGGAGTTGTTGATGTTGCCCACCACCGCGAAACTGATCGGCGTGTCGGCATCAAGAGTGCGTTGAATGCGCTCCACCTGTTCCGTATGCAGGCCTTTGAAGTCCTTCATGAACAGGTTGAGATAGGTCTTGTAGCCGACCAGGAGAACCACGATCAGTAGGGACAGGTAAAACAACAGTTTCAGTGGGTGTCGGAACGTCATTCCGGTTTCCTGCGATCTTTCATGAGTTCCCTCTGCAACACAATCAATCCGATGATCATGCCCAGGTAAATGGTGAGCAGGCGCCAGCTCACGGTCACCAGCACTAGGTGATTGCCGGACAGGATATCCCGAAAGAAGCTTCCGAATACACCTTCAGAAATACCCGAAGCCCCGGGTGTCGGCGAAAAATACATGACGAATGTGGTTACGACCAGCAGCCCGATAGAGACCAGATAATCAACGGTGTAGCCCAGGCTGTACATCAGCAGAGCGGGGAAGCTGAACAGACTGAGCAGGAACAGGGCGGTGAACAGGATCGACAAACACACATACAGCTTCTGGCCTTTCAGGTAGTCACCAAAGCTGTCGGAGAACCGGAGCATCTCCCGGCGCGCCTTGAACTGCCAGCGCCGGTGTCGGGCGTCGCTAATCAGGTGGAAACGGTGCAGGGCTACCAGGATCTGGGTCAGGGGCGCGATCAGCCAGTGGGTGCGGAACAGCAGTACTGCAAAAAAGGCCAGATAAATGACGATGAAGATCGCCAGAGCAACACCAATGGAGCCAGTAATGGTGTGGTCTTTCAGCGCCCGCAGTGTCAGCAGGAAAATGGGAGTCAGGGTGAAGATGAACACCACGGCCAGGACGGTGCGAATGGTGGTGGCCGCCGTGGCCCGACCCATGGGCACGCCGTGACGGTGCAGGTACCAGATCTGGGCAAAGCCGCCGCCGGTAGCCATGGGGGTCACGTTGGAAAAGAACAGGTTAATGAATACCAGCTTGAACATCACCGTGAGCGGCAGCCGGTGCCCCAGTGCCCGCAAGGTGAAATACAGACGCAGGCCATCGGAAACGAAATACACCAGCAACAGGAGCCCAGCCATCAGCAGGGTGGTGGGGGCGATGAGTCGGGGGTCGAAGGTGAGGCTGCGTTCGGCAAACTGGTCATAAACCGCATACAGACCAGCTGCGGTCATGGCGATAAAAATCAGGCTGAAGACCGCGAGTCGTCGCCAGGAGGTCTGTTTCGAGTAATCGTACTCGGAAGAGTCGCTCATGGCTTGCCCGTCAACGCCTGCTGGATCAGCGCCTGCTGAGTTTCGGCAAACTCACGAATCAGGGCCTGGGCGGCGGCGCTGTCCCGGGCCATTACGGCGGCCGGCAACTGGTTAAAGAACGCACTGGTTTGCTTCAGGCCCTGACGGTAGCGGTCGGCACTTAAATAGTAGGCCCGGCTCACCGCCGGTTTGAAGTTGGACAGTGCCTCGGTGAGGTAGGGATTGCCCACTACCTCACAGCAGGTTTCCATCACACCAAAACTCGCCTCTACGACAGCGGTAATGTCGGCTGACGGATTTTTGGAAAGCTCCACCACCTGGGTCACGGCGGCAAGCATGGGCTCGCGATGCTTCTCCTGCCAGCGTTCGCACAACCTCGTCACCAGCATCATCAGCAAGTGCATGTAAACGTCGTACAGCTCGGAGGCGTGTTCCGCATCTAACCGGGTTGCCGAAGCGCCTTTACGGGGCGTGATGTCCACCAGATGCCAGCGCTCCAAGGTGTACAGGGCTTCCTTGACCGAAGCCCTGCTCACCTTCAGCTCGCCGGCAAGCCTGGCCTCCTGGATGCGCTCGCCCGGCCGAATTTGCCCGGTCATGATCCGCTCGGCCATGTAATTGGCTATCTGCTCGGCCAGGGTATTCGGCGCCTGAAAATCCATAAGGGCTCTCTAGCAAGGTACGTTCAAAAAAGGGGGCATCGGTGAGGGTGAGTCTACCACAGCCTCCTGTCACATGAGCCACAAGCCCCTGATCCGGCTGGGCTTTCGTGGGTGTGATCAAGAAATGGCCGAAAATGCATTGACGACTGATGTATTGTAGGACAATAATGCAGAAAACAAGAGGCGAATGACTCGTCGCCATGAAACAGTCGAAGGAGAGAGCCCAATGAATACCAGCCACCTGTCGATCAGCCGAGAGGCCACGCGCCGACGAATTCTGCTGACGCTGAAGAAGTACAGCTACCTGATCGCCATGCTTCCCCTCGCATTGCCGCCATTGCTGCTGGCGGCCGGGCAGGCTGCCAGCCTGGAGAACCTGTTCGCCTGGGGCGTGCCGGTGGTGGTGTTCGGGATCATCCCGGTGCTGGATCTGCTTTTGGGCAAAGACGCCCTGAACCCCGATGAAGAAGTGGATGTGCCGAAGATGAACAGCGAAGCCTTCTACCGGGTGATTACGCTCGGCTGGGTGGCCGGATATGCGGTGCTGCTGGTATGGAGCATGCTGGAGTTGGCCTCAGGCCAGTTCAGTGCTATCGGCGGCATCGGCTGGGTGATTTCCATCGGTATTGTCGGCGGCCTTGGCATCAACGTCGCCCACGAACTGATCCACAAAGACGGCAAACTGGAAACCCGGGCCGGCGGCTTCCTGCTGTCTCTGGTCTGCTACGCCGGCTTCAAGGTGGAGCACTTGCGCGGCCACCATGTGCATGTGTCCACGCCGGAGGATGCCTCGTCGTCCCGCTACAACCAGTCTCTGTACAATTTCCTGCCCCAGGCCTACCTGCGCAATTTCCTGAACGCCTGGAAACTGGAAGCCCAGCGCCTGGAGCGCAAAGGCGAAAAAGCCTTCAGCTGGCGCAACGAACTGATCTGGTGGTACAGCATCAGTGCCCTGGTATTCATTGCCTTCACTGTCGCATTCGGCTGGCTTGGTGCCGCCTTCTTCCTGGTCCAGAGCTTCATCGCGTTTACCCTGCTGGAAATCGTCAATTACCTTGAGCACTACGGCCTGCACCGCCGAAAATTGGATAACGGCCGCTACGAACGCACCACGCCTGAGCACAGCTGGAACAGCAATTACTTTCTAACCAATGTGTTCCTGTTCCACCTCCAGCGCCACAGCGACCACCACGCCTACGCCAAACGCCGCTACCAGGTACTGCGCCACCACGACATCGCTCCGCAACTGCCGGCCGGTTATGCCGCCATGATTGTGCTCGCGACCATCCCACCGCTGTGGAAGCGCATCATGAACCCTCGGGTTGAGGCTTATTATCGGGGGGAGGAGCATCAGTTGGCTTCTTGATTCTTTTGTTTTTTTGATTTGGGGGTGGGGCGGCGACCGGGGGTATTTTTCTCCAGAAGAATCGCAAACTCGCTGCGCTCAGACAGCGATTTTCTTCCGAAAAACACCCCCGATCCCCGCCCACGAACTGAACTAAAAGTTGCTCATTAAAAGAAAAATAAGTGGTTTTGATCGGCCAACAATGGAGTTATGCCAGCGGGGGTGTGGGGGTAGTTTCTGCAGGGAAAACCGGGTGTCTGAGCGCAGCGAGTTCCGGTTTCCCGGAAGAAACTACCCCCATACCCCTGCCAGCCACCCAAGCCGGACAATCTCCTCTCAGATTAATTTCCAGATCTCGGGCCACCCTTGAAATCCCTTTGAAACGCACACAGGTATATCCTCTGAATCCTGCGAATAACGAAGGGAAATACCATGCCCAAGCATTTCGAACAGGCCGCCGGCCTATATGAGGATCCCGTACCGGAAACCGAAGGTTACGTCTTCAACCAGACCATGATGCGCATCAAGGATCCGGAGCGCTCCCTGGATTTCTACACCCGAGTGATGGGCATGCGCCTCGTTCGCAAGCTGGATTTCCCGGAGATGAAATTCACGCTCTATTTCCTCGGGTATCTGGATGAGCGCCAGGCCAGTCAGGTACCGGCGGACGACGACCACCGAACCACGTTTACCTTCGGTCGTGAGGCCATGCTCGAGCTGACCCATAACTGGGGTACCGAGGACGACAACGATTTCTCCTACCACAGCGGCAACGAGGAGCCCCAGGGCTTTGGCCACATTGGTGTTGCGGTTCCGGATGTGTATTCCGCGTGTGAGCGTTTTGAAAAGCTGGATGTGGAGTTCGTCAAGAAGCCAGACGACGGCAAGATGAAGGGACTGGCCTTTATCAAAGACCCGGATGGCTACTGGATCGAGATCCTGCAGCCGAACATGCTGCAAAAGCAAAGCAAGAACAGCTGATCTCCATCAGCTCGCGGTATCGGCACCTTTCTCGGTGCCGGTGCCGGCTTTCCCTCCGTAGCGGGATGCCACGATCACCGCTGCCGTCAGAATGAACGCTCCGGCAATGCCGATGGGCCCCAAAATCTCGCCCAGAAATACCCACGCCAACAACGCCACGAACAGCGGTTCCAACGTCACGATGATGCTCGACAGCGTCGCCGGGGTGGTTTGCATACCGGCAAAGAAACTCACGTAACCGATGCAGGTGGGCACCACGCCCACGTACACCACCATTAGCCACTGATGAAAGGCCAGAGTATCCAGGCCTTCAAAGCCGCCGGACAGCCACACCACCGGGAACAGGATCAGGGCCGCGGTGAAAAAGCAGATGAACGCGGTTGTGAACACCGGTGTGCCTGCTGAGCTGTAGCGGCTGGTCAGGGTAAAACCTGTGTAAACCAGGGCGGCGAACAGGGCGATCAAAATGCCAGCGAGGCGCAGGGTGCCGGCGGTGTCCATGTCGCTCAGTACCAGCATTGAGGTGCCGAAGATGGCGGCGACCAGAGACAGCACAGTCAGTAGCCCCGGTTTTTCGCCGAGCAGCGGCGCGGCCAGCAAGGCAACGAACACCGGCGGCAGGCACAGGGCAATCAGGGTGGCGATACCGGCACCGGTGAGATCAACGGCCAGCAGGTAGCTGCCCTGGTAGAACGCCTGAAACAGGCCCAGCGCAGCCAGTGGGATCAGGGCTTTCTTGCCCAGGTGGCGCAGGGAGCTGCCAGGCACCCGGGCGCCAGGGTTGGCCCGTTCCAGTTTCCGCTGTTCCCGTCGCATCAGCAGCCAGAAAAACGGCAAGGCAACAGCCAAGCGAAGGAAGCCCAGGGTGATGGCCTCCAGCTCGGTACCGGTGAACAGGGATTTCGCGACAATGCCCGTGGTCGCCCAGAGCAGGGCTGCCAGGGCGATCAGTAGGGCGCCTCGAATCATTCAATAATCAACACAATCAATTTTTAGTGGCAGCGTTGTAAGCAAGGTGTGCTTTTTGCTCGCTGTTTTTTGATGGTCCGGAGACTAACAGGGCATTGGTTGGCGTGCCAGTTTTCGATGGGCTGCTTTAGATCGGAAGAGAAGGGAAGGCAGGTAGTCGTACATAGGCAGCGGTGAATACCGCTGCCTATGGCGCAAATTATTCCACGGTCAGGCGCGCTGCGTTCTTTTCAACCGTGCGTTCGCCAATACCTTTCACATTGGCCAGATCCTGCGGTGCGCTGAAAGGACCATTGGCCTCGCGATAGGCCACAATGGCTTCTGCCTTGCTCTGGCCAACGCCGGTCAGTTCGGCCAGGGTGGCGACATCGGCGGTGTTGATGTTGATTGCAGCGGGTTCAGCGTAAGCAAAACCGGTAACCAGGCTGAACAGCAGTACAAGGGTGGCGATAAAGGGAGTGCGTTTCATGGAAGAGTGTTCCTGATGCTGAGTTGTCGTCGTTATGGTTGTGTCGGGACGCAAACAGCCGGAACAAGTGCACGGTCAGGATCACACTCCTTGTGATCCCACGCCCGTGGCTGACCCCTGCCTGATCCTTCAGGCCATGTGCTCATCCTGAGCACGTCATCCGTGCGATCTTCCTTGCAAGCCCAATTCCTTCGGGCAACTCCAAATCCCTGGAGTTATCGTCCGTGAGCCAACGATCCTTGCTGGCTTGTCATCCCTGACGCTTCCCATTGTATCCAGGCCGGGTTCTGGCAGAACCGGACAATCACGCGAGGGCTTGTGCGATATCTCCTACGGTGGCGTAAGCGCTGGTAGGCTGGAAAGAAATGGTGCAGGCGTGCCGGTGAGGGGCGCACCAGAACAGGGCGAGCGCGCCAGGGCGGTGCCAGGAAAGAAGCATGTTGTTTACCACGGATGCGTCCGACTCGGTGTCGACTGAAAATATTAACTTGTTGTTTTAAATGAATTTAATAGGTGGATGAAAAGTAAGCGTGCACCAGCGGGGTGCGAAGGTGCACTGCAGGTATAGGTTTTGGTGCGTTCTGATGGGGCGTTAGTGGGCTTGGAAGCGCCTCGGTTTTTCATAGGCTTCTGAAAATAAAGGGGATATTTTGGTGCTGGAACAACTAATGCAGAGCAGGAGGTGCTTCAGACGAATTGCACAACCTCCCTAAGAACGAAAAGGACGACGAAATGAGCCTTAAAAAACACGTGAAACTGGGCCTCTCTGCACTGGCGCTATCCATCTCTTTTAACTCCGTTGCCGCCGAAGACCCGATCAAGGTCGGCATCCTGCATTCCCTGTCCGGCACCATGGCGATCAGTGAGTCCACCCTGAAAGACACCATGCTGATGCTGATTGAAAAGCAGAACGAAGCCGGCGGCGTGCTGGGCCGTCAGCTGGAGCCAGTCGTAGTTGATCCCGCATCCAACTGGCCGCTGTTTGCCGAGAAAGCCCGCGAGCTGCTGGCAAAAGAAGAAGTAGACGTTATCTTCGGCAACTGGACGTCCGTGTCTCGCAAATCGGTACTGCCGGTCGTGGAAGAGCTGAACGGCCTGCTGTTCTACCCGGTTCAGTACGAGGGTGAAGAATCCTCTGAGAACGTGTTCTACACCGGTGCTGCGCCCAACCAGCAGGCCATTCCGGCGGTGGACTACCTGATGAACGACATCGGCGTGGAGCGCTGGGTGCTCGCAGGCACCGACTACGTGTACCCGCGCACCACCAACAAGATCCTCGAGACCTACCTCAAGGATAAAGGCGTGGCCGCTGACGACATCATGATCAACTACACGCCGTTCGGTCACTCCAACTGGCAGGCCATCGTCTCCGACATCAAGAAATTCGGCAGCGCCGGCAAGAAGACCGCCGTGGTCTCCACCATCAACGGCGACGCCAACGTACCGTTCTACCGCGAACTGGGTAACCAGGGCATCGACGCCGCCGACATCCCGGTGGTCGCGTTTTCCGTGGGTGAGCAGGAACTGTCCGGTATCGACACCGGGCCGCTGGTTGGCCACCTGGCCGCCTGGAACTACTTCATGAGCGTGGACAACGACGCCAACTACGACTTCATCGACGCCTGGGTTGAGTACACCGGCAACGAAGACGCCGTCACCAACGACCCGATGGAAGCTCACTACATCGGCTTCAACATGTACATCGAAGCGGTCAAGAAAGCCGGCACCGCCGACGTGGATGCAGTAAAAGACGCCATCATCGGCGTGAGCGTGCCAAACCTGACCGGCGGCTACGCCACCATGATGCCGAACCACCACATCACCAAGCCGGTGCTGATTGGCGAAATCCAGGACAACGGCCAGTTCTCCGTGGTCTGGGAAACGCCGTCTACCGTGGCGGGTGACGCCTGGTCTGACTTCCTGCCGGGTTCCAAGGACCTGATCAGTGACTGGCGCAAGCCGCTGTTCTGCGGAAACTTCAACGTGGTTTCCGGTACCTGCGGTGGCAAGGCCCTGGCCGAGTAACGGTTAAGACGTTTTGCGGGCGGGGCTTGGTCCTCGCCCGCGTTTTACCCCCGTTTTCGTAACCCCCTATTTTCAAGAACAGGACGCAACCATGGGCATCTCCCGACTGCTCAGCCATCTGCTGCTCGCCTGCTGTGTGCTCTGGCCCGGCCATGCGCTGTCCCAGGTAGAAGACACCGAAGCACAACAGTTACTCACTGCGCTGGCCGATTCTTCCTTCGCCGAAAAGAAAGCGGTGGTTAACCGTATCGCCAGCAGTGGCGATGATCGTGCCCGGTACTGGCTGGAATCGTTCGGCGCTAACAAACTCGGGCGCCTCGAAGCCAGCGGCCAGTTCATCATCGTGCTGTCCAACCGTGGCCGTAACTGGACCGTGGAAGACGCACTGACCAGGGAAAACCTGGGCGAGATTTCCCGCCGCGATATCGACACCATTCGCGTCAACAACGCCCTGCGTAACGAACTCGAAGGCATCTTGTCGGTCATCGACCTGAAGAGCCCCGACGAAGACCAACGACTCACTGCCGCCCGCGCCCTCAAAGGCAGCGTGAGCGGCACCCTGGCTGAGCGCCTGCCAGAGCTGATCGAGGCCGAAGAAAGCGCCTCCGTATCTGAAGCGCTCACCGAAGCCCTGGCTATTTATAAGGTGGAAGAGCAGGGCGACATTGCCGCCGTGGCCACGCTCTCCGGCAGCCTCAACTCCGAAGCCCGCGCCGCCCTGCAGCAGGCCATGCGCAGCGACGATGTGGCGCTGGCCGCAGCCGCCGCCAAGGCCATGGACAGCATCGAACAGAAACTGAAACTGAACCGCGCCGCCGAAACCCTGTATTTCGGCCTGTCGCTCGGTTCGGTGCTGGTGCTGGCGGCCATCGGCCTGGCCATCACCTTCGGTGTGATGGGCGTGATCAACATGGCCCACGGCGAGCTGATCATGCTCGGCGCCTACACCACCTGGGGCATGCAGCAACTGTTGCCGGGCCAGCCCGGATTGGCGCTGCTGCTGTCGATCCCCGCCGGTTTCCTAGTGGCGGCGCTGGCAGGCATTGCCATTGAACGCTCGGTGATCCAGCACCTGAAAGGCCGCCCGCTGGAGACCCTGCTGGCCACCTTCGGGGTCAGCCTGATCCTGCAACAGCTGGTGCGCACCGTAATCTCCCCGCTCAACCGCACGGTGATTACCCCGGACTGGATGAGCGGCTCGCTGATGATCAACGAAGCCCTGTCCCTGACCCTGAATCGTCTGTACGTCATCGGCTTTGCCCTGGTGGTGTTCGCCGGGCTGATGCTGATCATGCGCAAGACCCGGTTGGGATTGGACGTGCGTGCGGTCACCCAGAACCGGGCCATGGCCCGCTCCATGGGCATCAAGGCCACCAAGGTGGACATCCTCACCTTCGGCCTGGGCTCCGGTGTCGCTGGCCTGGCCGGTGTTGCGCTGTCGCAGATCACCAACGTGGGCCCGAACCTCGGCCAGAGCTACATCATCGATTCGTTCATGGTGGTGGTGTTCGGCGGCGTGGGCAATCTGTGGGGCACACTGCTGGCGGGCCTGTCGCTCGGCACCATCAACCAGCTGCTGGAACCCTGGGCCGGCGCCGTGCTCGCCAAGATTCTGGTACTGGTACTGATCATCCTGTTCATTCAAAAACGCCCTCGGGGACTCTTCCCCCAGAAGGGCCGTGCGGCGGAGGGTTAAGCTATGTGGTTGACGCGACCTCTGCGTGAACGCTCCACGCAACTGTTCCTGGGCGTGCTGTTCGCCGCCCTGATTGTGGTCACCGCGCTGCACCTGCTGATGCCGCAGGACAGCGCCCTGTACGTGAGCTCCTACACCGTCACCCTGTTGGGCAAATACCTGTGCTACGCGCTGCTGGCGGTGGCGGTGGATCTGGTCTGGGGTTACCTCGGTATACTCAGCCTGGGCCACGGCGCCTTCTTTGCCCTCGGCGGCTACGCCATGGGCATGTACCTGATGCGTCAGATCGGTGATCGCGGCGTTTACGGCGATCCACTCCTGCCGGATTTCATGGTGTTCCTGAACTGGGACGCGCTGCCCTGGTACTGGCAGGGCTTCGACATGGCCTGGTTCGCTTTCATCATGGTGCTGCTGGCGCCGGGCCTGCTGGCACTGGTGTTCGGTTTCCTGGCCTTCCGCTCCCGGGTGACCGGCGTGTACCTCTCCATCATCACCCAGGCGCTGACCTTCGCGCTGATGCTGGCGTTCTTCCGCAACGAAATGGGCTTTGGCGGCAACAACGGCCTCACCGATTTCAAAGACCTGCTCGGCTTTGACCTGCGCACCGACGCCACCCGCCTCGGCCTGTTCCTGGCCACCGGCATCGCCCTGGCGATTGGCTACGTGGTGTGCCGCGGCATCGTTACCAGCAAGCTCGGCCGGGTCAGCGTGGCCTGCCGCGATGCCGAAGCCCGCACCCGCTTCCTGGGCTACCGGGTAGAGCGCGTGCAGCTGTTTGTGTTCGTGGTCTCCGCCATGCTCGCCGGGGTCGCCGGTGCGCTCTACGTGCCGCAAGTAGGCATCATCAACCCCAGCGAATTCTCGCCGCTGTTCTCCATCGAGATCGTGGTGTGGGTAGCCCTCGGTGGCCGCGCCACGCTCTATGGCGCCGTCATCGGCGCCATCCTGGTGAACTACGGCAAAACGGTGTTTACCGGCATCATGCCCGACGCCTGGCTGTTCGCCCTCGGCGGCCTGTTCGTGCTGGTCACCGTGTTCCTGCCCAAGGGCATTGCTGGCCTGCTGTTCGACCGTAAGAAAACCAAGGAAGAACCCGACACCCCAGCGCAGGAGGCCACTGCATGAGCATCTTTCAGCAACTGACCAACCGCGACCAGGTGTTCGATTTCCTGGCACCGGAAGTGTCACCGGTTGATGTGCGCCACGGCCCCATCCTGTACCTCGAGGACGTGAGCGTGAGCTTCGATGGCTTCAAGGCCATCAACAACCTCAACCTCACCATCGACGACGGCGAACTGCGCTGCATTATCGGCCCCAACGGCGCGGGCAAGACCACCATGATGGACATCATCACTGGCAAAACCCGCCCGGACACCGGCTCGGTGTGGTTCGGCAGCCGCCACAACCTGCTCACCAAGAGCGAGCCGGACATCGCCTCTTTGGGGATTGGCCGCAAGTTCCAGAAGCCCACGGTGTTTGAAGCCCTCACCGTGTTCGAAAACCTGGAACTGGCCATGGCCGCCGACAAGCGCGTGTTCCCGACCTTAACCGCAATCATGAAACCGGAATACCGGGACCGCATCGACGAAGTGGTGCAGATGATCGGCCTCAAGGACCTGCGCGGCGCCCCCGCCGGCATCCTGTCCCACGGCCAGAAGCAGTGGCTGGAAATCGGCATGCTGCTGATGCAACGGCCCCGGCTGCTGCTGGTGGACGAGCCGGTCGCGGGCATGACCGAACAGGAAATGGAACGCACCGCCGAACTGCTCACCAGCCTGGCCGGCAAACAGTCGGTAGTGGTGGTGGAGCACGACATGGGCTTCGTCCGTTCCATTGCCCGCAAAGTCACCGTGCTGCACCAGGGCAGCGTGCTGGCCGAAGGCACCATGGACCAGGTCTCCAACGACCCGGAAGTGATCAAGGTGTATCTGGGGGAGGAAGCCTGATGTCCATTCACAGCGAAAAGACGACTGACAACCTGATGTTGAAAGTCGACAAGCTCAACCAGTACTACGGCGAAAGCCACACCCTCTGGGACCTGGAACTGGACGTACCCCAGGGCCAGTGCACCTGCGTGATGGGTCGCAACGGCGTGGGCAAGACCACCCTGATGAAATGCATCATGGGCGAGGAAGACGTGAAAGACGGCTCCCTCGAGTTCGCCCAGGACGTGGAACTCACCCAGAAAAAAATCGAAGACCGCGCCCGCCTTGGCATCGGCTACGTGCCCCAGGGCCGGCAGATCTTCCCGTTGCTGACCGTAGAAGAGAACCTGCGCACCGGCCTGGCCGTGCGCAAAGACGGCAGCAAGAAAATTCCCGAGCGCATCTACGAGCTGTTCCCGGTACTGAAAGAAATGCGCCACCGCCGTGGCGGCGACCTCTCCGGCGGCCAGCAACAGCAACTGGCCATCGGCCGGGCCCTGGTGATCGAGCCGCGCCTGCTGATCCTGGACGAACCGGGCGAGGGCATCCAGCCCAACATCGTCGCCCAGATTGGCGAGGTCATCCGCAAGCTGATCAAAGAAGACGGCCTGACCGTGCTCTTGGTGGAACAGAAGCTGCCCTTCGCCCGCAAATACGCCGACCGCTTTGCCATCCTCGATCGCGGCCGCCGGGTGGCGGAAGGCGAAATCGCCGGGCTCACCGATGAACTCATCAAAAAGCACCTGACGGTATGACGGTCTTCGAGCGCATCGAGCCAACAGGGCGTAACACCCCGGATTCCGGCCACCGCTTCGACGCGGGCCGGCGCTGGGCCGCGTCCATCGAACTGGGCTTCCAGCTGCGCCCGGATGGCGACCACACCGCCACCCGCCTGACCGACATCAGCCATCAGGGGCCATTGAGAGTGCAGCGCCCGTTCTACCCGGAAGGCCGCAACGGCTGTTGCCACGTGTACCTACTGCACCCACCGGGCGGACTGGTCAGCGGCGATGCCTTGAGCATCGAAGCCCGGGTAGGCGAGGGCGCCCACACCCTGCTCACCACCCCGGCCGCCGCCAAACTCTACAAAGCCGACAGCCACGGCGTGGCCTGGGCCCAGCACACCAAACTCACCGTGGCAAAAGGTGGCATCCTCGAATACCTGCCCCAGGAAACCCTGGCCTTCGACGGCTCCCGGGGCGAACAGACCACCACCATCGAACTGGCAACCGGCGCCAAATGCCTGGGCTGGGAAATCCTCGCCCTCGGCCGCCCGGCCAGCAAACTGCCGTTCATCACCGGCCATCTGGAACAACGCTTCCGCCTGCTCATGGACGGCCGCCCCCTGTGGCTGGAACGCCAGCCCATGGACCCAGCCCACCCCCGGTTCAAAGGCCACTGGGGCCAGGGCGGCGCCACCGTTCAGGCCACCCTGTGGGTAGTCGGCCTGGACGACGAAGCCGGCGCCATCGAAGCACTCCGGGAAACCCTGCCGGAAAACCATCGCTGGGCCGTTACCCGACGCCGGGGTGTGCTGCTACTGCGCTACCTGGGGCAGGAACGCAACGAAGCCTGGGCCCTGTGTCAACAAGCCTGGGAATTGCTCCGGCCAAGACTCACCGGCCAGCCGGCCAGCGTGCCCAGAATCTGGCTGACCTGAATTCGATTAAGAACACCAACACAGAACAGACACAGAATAAGAGAGCCAACCGATGGAACTGACACCCAGAGACAAAGACAAGCTGCTGCTGTTCACCGCCGCACTGCTGGCCGAGCGCCGCAAAGCCAAGGGCCTGAAACTCAACTACCCCGAAGCCATCGCCCTGATCAGCGCCGAAATCATGGAAGGCGCCCGCGAAGGCCGCACCGTGGCCGAACTCATGACCGCCGGCACCAAGATACTCAGCCGAGAAGACGTCATGGACGGCATCGCCGACATGGTCGACGAAGTGCAGGTGGAAGCCACCTTCCCGGACGGCACCAAACTCGTCACCGTCCACAACCCCATCGTGTGAGGAGCGCGCCATGATCCCCGGTGAATACCAGCTAAAAGACGGCGACATCGAACTCTGCGAAGGCCGCGAGCGCATCGACCTGGACGTCTCCAACACTGGCGACCGCCCAGTCCAGATCGGCTCCCACTACCACTTCGCGGAAGCCAACCCGGCCCTGACTTTTGATCGGGATAAGGCAAAAGGCTACCGCCTGGACGTTGCTGCTGGAACGGCCATCCGCTTCGAGCCCGGCCAAACCCGCAACGTCACCCTGATTCCGTTCGCGGGCAAACGCGAAATCTACGGCTTCCGCGGTGAAGTCATGGGCAAACTGGACAAGAACTAACGCGAAAGGGAGCAGCGGGCGAGTTGAAGGCGGTGGTGAAGTCGGAGGGTCGGGCGGTTTGGCCCTTCCGGGAATGTGCGAAGCCATGGATGGCGAAGCTCAAGCGTCACATGGACGTGCCGAAGGAGCGTTTCCCGGAAGGGCTAAAGCGACCGGCCCAGACACCCAAGCTAAAGCGACCCGCGACTCAGGCACCCAAGCCCAATAACGAGGGATAGCATGAAGATAACAAGACAAGCCTACGCCGACATGTACGGCCCCACCGTAGGGGACCGAGTCCGCCTGGGCGACACCGAACTGTGGATCGAAGTCGAACAAGACCACACCCACTACGGCGACGAAGTAAAATTCGGCGGCGGCAAAGTCATCCGCGATGGCATGGGCCAAAGCCAGCTGGCGGACGACACCGTGATGGACACCGTCATCACCAACGCCCTGATCCTCGATTGGTGGGGCATCGTCAAAGCCGACGTTGGCATCCAGAAAGGCCGCATCGCCGCCATCGGTAAAGCCGGCAACCCCGACACCCAGCCAGACGTCACCATCGTCATCGGCCCGGGTACCGAAATCATCGCCGGCGAAGGCAAAATCCTCACCGCCGGTGGCATCGACCCCCACATCCACTTCATCTGCCCCCAGCAGGTCGAAGAAGCCCTGATGAGCGGCATCACCACCATGCTCGGCGGCGGCACCGGCCCGGCCACCGGCACCAACGCCACCACCTGCACCCCGGGACCGTGGCATATCGGCAAAATGCTCCAGGCCGTGGACTCCTTGCCCATGAACATCGGCTTCCTGGGCAAAGGCAACGCCAGCCTGCCCGAAGCACTGGAGCAGCAGGTAAAAGCCGGCGTTATCGGCCTCAAACTGCACGAAGACTGGGGCACCACGCCCGCGAGCATCGACAACTGCCTCACCGTGGCCGACCAGTACGACATCCAGGTGGCCATCCACACCGACACCCTGAACGAATCCGGCTTCGTGGAAGACACCCTGGCCGCATTCAAAGGCCGCTGCATCCATACCTTCCACACCGAAGGCGCCGGCGGCGGCCATGCCCCGGACATCATCACCGCCTGTTCCAAAGATTACGTGCTGCCGTCGTCCACCAACCCCACACGGCCCTACACCGTGAACACCGTGGACGAACACCTCGACATGCTGATGGTGTGCCACCACCTGGACCCGAACATCCCCGAGGACGTCGCCTTCGCCGACTCCCGCATCCGCCGCGAGACCATCGCCGCCGAAGACATCCTGCACGACATGGGCGTGATCTCCATGATCTCCTCCGACTCCCAGGCCATGGGCCGGGTCGGCGAAGTGATCTGCCGCACCTGGCAAACCGCCCACAAAATGAAAGTGCAGCGCGGCCTGCTGCCGGAAGACGAAGAGCGGGGCGCCGACAACCTGCGCGCCAAACGCTACATCGCCAAATACACCATCAACTCCGCCATCACCCACGGCATCGGCCACGAAGTCGGATCCGTGGAAGTGGGCAAACTGGCCGACCTGGTGCTCTGGAGCCCGGCCTTCTTCGGCGTAAAACCCGCCACTATTTTGAAAGGTGGCATGATCGCGGCGGCGCCCATGGGTGATCCCAATGCCTCCATCCCCACGCCCCAGCCGGTGCACTACCGCATGATGTTCGGTGCCTTTGGCAAAGCCGCCAGTGCCACCCGACTGACCTTCGTCAGCCAGGCCGCACTGGACGCCAACATTGGGGAAGAGCTGGGGCTGGACAGCCCGCTGTCCGCCTGCAAAGGCGTGCGGGACGTGCGCAAGGGCGACATGAAACTGAACGACGCCTGCCCACACCTGACCGTGGACCCACAAACCTACGAAGTGCACGCCGATGGCGAGCTGCTTACTTGCGAGCCGGCCACCGAATTGCCGTTGGCCCAGCGTTACCACCTTTTTTAAAGAGACAGCTCATGGCTGTTTTAGGAGCCCACATGCTTGAACTCACACAACGGGTCGGCCCGGTAGAGACCACCGAAATTCACGACCACCTCACGCTGCCGTTTGAACTGCGCATGCGCGGCCGCCTGCGGGCGAAAACCGACACCGGTTACGACGTGGGCCTGTTCCTCGATCGCGGCCCGGTGCTGCGCGAAGGCGCCTTCCTGCAGGCGGAAACCGGCGAGATCATTCGCATCCGCGCTGCCGATGAACCGGTAGTCACCGCCCGCATTGAACCCGGCCTGGGCCTGGCGCGGCTGTGCTACCACCTCGGCAACCGCCACGTGTCCTTGGCTATTGGCAGTGACGACAGCGCAACCGATGGTAAAACGGGCTGGGTCCGTTTTCCGCCCGATCATGTGCTGGAAGAACTGGCCGAACGCCTGGGGGCAACGCTGGAGCACCATCGTGCCCCGTTCGATCCTGAACCGGGTGCCTACGCTCAGGCAGGGCAAGGTCATAGCCACTCACACAGCCACTCGCATGACCATACCCATGAGCACGGCCACAGCCATGACCACTCTCATGCTCACTGACAGCAGCCAAACCGCCGTGGGCGATCTCGCTCTTCTAGGCCTGCTGCAACTGGTCAGCCCCGCGCTGCCCATCGGCGCCTTTGCCTGGTCTCAAGGCCTGGAAAGCGCCTTTGAGCTGGGCTGG
Organism: Marinobacter sediminum; assembly: GCF_016820575.1. GTDB lineage: Bacteria > Pseudomonadota > Gammaproteobacteria > Pseudomonadales > Oleiphilaceae > Marinobacter > Marinobacter sediminum. The sequence goes on from NZ_JAEMQH010000001.1 coordinate 1,388,372, forward strand.
GTGACCACAGAAGATGAGCTGGGTGATTGGCTGGAAGGCGTACTGGAAGACGGCCTGACCCAATGCGAACTGCCACTGCTGGTGCGCCTGCAACAGGCCTGGGCCAACCACGACGGCAACACCGTGGCCGACTGGAACGACTGGCTGCATGCCACCCGGGAAACCGCCGAACTGGTGGACGAAGACCTCCGTCTGGGCGCCGCCCTGGTGCGCCTGTTCGGCAGCCTGAAACTGCTGCCGGAGGAAGGCCTGCTGCCGGAAGAACCCGGCTACGTCACCCTGTTCGCCTGGGCCGCCCACGTGCGCAACGTGCCCGCCAGGCAAACCCTGCTCGGCTTTGCCTGGGCCTGGCTGGAAAACCAGCTGGCGGTGGCCTGCAAAGCCATGCCCCTGGGCCACACCGCCGCCCAGCGACTGACCGAACGGCTGCGCCCAAAACTGGTGATGGCCGTGGATAACGCCTTAAAGAAAGAAGACCACGAACTTGGCCCGGTACTACCCGGCCTGGCGCTCGGCAGCGCCCTGCACGAAACCCAGTATTCACGGCTTTTCAGAAGCTGAACAACAAACGCTGATTAGAACAGAAACGGAGAACACGCCATGAAACATTGTCTGAGAGTTGGAGTCGGCGGCCCGGTCGGTTCCGGTAAAACCGCCCTGTTGCGCCAACTGTGCAAGGCCCTGAAAGACCACTACGACATCGCGGTAGTCACCAACGACATCTACACAAGGGAAGACGCCGACTTCCTCCTGCGCCACGAAGCCTTGGACGCCGACCGCATCCTAGGTGTGGAAACCGGCGGCTGCCCGCACACGGCTATTCGTGAGGATGCCAGCATGAACCTGGCAGCCATCGACGACCTGCAAAGCCGCCACCCGAACCTGGAACTGGTGCTGGTGGAATCCGGCGGCGACAACCTCTCCGCCACCTTCAGCCCGGAACTGTCCGACCTTACCCTGTACGTGATCGACGTCTCCGCCGGCGACAAGATCCCCCGCAAGGGCGGCCCAGGCATCACCAAATCCGACCTGCTGATCATCAACAAGATCGACATCGCAGAACAGGTACACGCTTCCCTCGACATCATGGACCGGGACTCAAAGAAAATGCGCGGCGAGCGGCCCTTCGTGTTTACCAACCTGTACGACGGGGTAGGGCTGGAGACGATCATCAGCTTCATTTTGGAGCGCGGCATGTTGCCTGAGCGCCGGCCTGGGAAAGTGGCTGAAACTGCCTGAACGAATTAATTAAACGATTAACGCACTACGGAGATACAACCATGAAACTACGTAACCAACTCGCCCTGACTGCCAGCCTGATCCTCGCCTCTGGCGCTGCCTGGGGGCATCCGGGGCATGAGGCCGTTGGGGATGTTTTGCATATTGAGTATTTGGTGGCTGGGGCTAGCGCCGTCGCCGTTGGAATCTTCGCCTTGATGCGACGTAAGCGGGACGGGCAGGTCTAGCAATCGAATTCTAGGGGCCCTAGGCAGCCTAGTGTAGGGTAGACTTGGCAAGTAGCTTGCGGAAACAGAAAGCAACAGACGAAAGCTGCTTTTACGGAAACCGGAGCGGATTCAGAATTGTTCCCCTCCGGTTTCACGAGCTGGTCATCACTGAACGTCGTAAATCTCAATGATTGTTTCAGCTAGCTCCAGGTCGCTCTTGTTCGACAGTGCAAGCTGGTTCAGTGCCCGGATAGTGGTTTCTTTATGTGAGGCACTGATGCCCAGCAAGTGCACGATGGTGTCTACCTTCTCACCACCGCCGCTCGCTAACTGGTGGCGAAATTCTCCGCTAAACGCGATGATTATTTCCTTAATCTGGCGCGGCTTGGAGGTTGAGATCCCTGTGGGTGTGTCGGGCTTCAGCGTGACGAAGTACTGGTCAGGGGAATACTCGTGAATCGCCCCAGAGACGCCATCGGTGGTGGAGCCCACCAGCCCGCCAATTACGATGTTGCCGAAGAACCACGGATTGGTTGTGGTGGATAGTTGAGCGGTATAGGTTTTATAGCCTTCCTTCTCAAAGGTAAGGGACTGATTGGAGGCTCGGTCCACCGGTACGGTCAGCGGGGTTTTACCGAGCACCCGGCCGGAAACCGTAACGGTGGCTTCTTCAGGCTCGCTGTTGAAGGTAATTTTCTGATCGGTTCCAGTGACGACCGATGCGCAACCGGTAGATAGAAACGCGATGGCGGCCAGTGTTAGTAGTAGCGGAGACTTCATGGTGCTTCCTTGTCGTTGGTCTGATTTCCAGAAAACTTACTGTGCGAGGGAGATGTTGCCCGGCTGGATTTGCAGGTCGGAGAGTTTCTCAATGAGGCCCTGAATGTTGGCTTTTCCAGATCCTTCGTTAGCCAGTCTCAGGCGCTTGATGGCCGCAAAGGCGTCGCCAATGGTGGCGGTGTAGGGCGCGACAATCGTCTCGTTCAGTACAACGGCGCCATTGTTTTCACGGTCGGTCAGGATGTACTTAACGTGGGTGGTTACTTCGAAGTCCAGCCCGAACATGGGCTGATCCACTTCCAATAGCAATGCTTCCAACTGATAGCGACCACTGCCAGCGAGCAGGCCCTGTTTCTGTAGGGATTGTTTCAGCGCACCTGCAAAGGCGTCATTATCGATCTCGGAGGTCCATGCGGGGTTTGTTTTTTCACCGCCGGATACGTTGGTGACATCGACATTGTCTTCCAGGGCCGTGTCGTAAACCTTCACTGGTCCTTGGTACACCATGTTGCCCATTTGTGCGCCGGAGGCGCAGCCAGTGAGGTAGAGTAGCGCGGCCAGTACTGCCAGGATCCTTGCACTTTTCACAGTAGATTCCTTCTTACCTGATTGATTATTTTGATTTATTTCTGGCGATGGACCGAAGTTCATCGCGGTTCGCCATGATAACTGAGCATTGATGAGCTTGCTATGGAGCGGAGGAGGGGAGGAGTAAAACTTCGTCAAATTGGAGAAAACCGGGACAGATCTATTTCCCTTTTTTGAATTTCGCTTTGCAATTGCCACTCATGCACATTGCACCGTAGTGTTCACGGTCCTCGTGTTTTTTGCCCTCAGCGATCACAACGCCGCAGCCGTTGCAAAGAAGGACTCCAACGTCTCCTTTAAATTTCACGATGGCGTGTTCGTATTTCATAAGGCGGCTCTCCTCTCACGATTCTTTCATTACTACGAGGCCTGAGTCGGGCCAGACTGCCGGTAAGCGATCACCCAGGCAACAGAAACCCGGAACAGATTCATTTTTTGGATCCTATACTGAAGAGAGACTGAATGCTGCCAAGTGCGGCCAGTTACTGAATTCTCGTTAGCCGGGAGTTGTCGATGGGAGAAAGCTGGCAGGATTTGCTGGTGGCCGTTCAGGAAATAAGCGTGCTGGATGTCATCCCGCAGGCCGCGGTTCTGGTGGTTGCGGGGATGGCCGCGTTCTATTTGCATCATCTCATTGCCCGGCTTACCGCTGCCGAGTCTCTGGGCGTGCGACATCTTACCCAACGCACCCTCCAGCGCCTTGCCTTTCCCATCTCGATGCTGCTGGTGGTTCTGCTGGGCCGCTCGTTACTCGCTGCGCTGGATCAAGCCCACTGGGCGCTCGATCTCGCGGTCCCGCTGCTGATCTCATTCGCCCTGATTCGCACCCTGGTTTATATGTTGCGCAAGGGCATGCGAAGCGGGCCCTTGGTCAAGGCTTCGGAAAATGTCATCAGTACCCTCATCTGGCTGGTGGTGGGTTTGCATCTCGTGGGCTTGCTACCCGGGTTGCTTGAGGCCATGGATAGCCTGGCCTTCTCCGTGGGCGACCTACGCATATCCCTGCTGGCGGTCGTAAAGCTAATCTTGCTGATGGGCCTTGTGTTGGTGGTTGCCATTTGGCTCTCGGGCATTATCGATCGGCGACTGACACAGTTGCCGTATCTGAGCCCCGGCGCAGCCGTGGGTTTCTCCAAAGTCGCCAAGTTGGTGCTGATCACCGTTGCTGGGCTGTCGGTGCTAAATCTCGTCGGTATAGATCTCACTGCGCTCGCGGTGTTCGGCGGTGCCCTGGGTGTTGGCCTTGGCTTCGGTTTGCAGCGTATTGCCAGCAATTTTATCAGCGGTTTTATCCTTGTGTTCGACCGCTCGATTCGCCCCGGTGATGTGATCAGTATTGGTGAGAAGTTTGGCTGGGTGGTCGCACTGCATGCCCGTTATGTGGTGGTGCGCAACCGCGATGGTGTGGATACGCTCATTCCCAACGAAAACCTTATTACCACTGAGGTGATTAACTGGTCTTATTCGGACCCTAACGTGCGCCTGAAGATCCCGGTTTCGGTAAGCTACAGTGACGACGTGGAGCGTGCCATGGCCATCATGTTGGAGATCGCCCGGGACCACCCCCGGGTGATTTCAGAGCCAGAGCCTGTGTGCCGGTTAACGCAGTTCGGCGACCACGGCATTCATCTGGAAGCCCGGGTCTGGGTCGCAGACCCGCAAGCAGGTTTCGGCAGCGTAAGCTCTGACATCAATCTGGAAATCTGGCGCCGGTTCAAGGAAGAGGGCATCACCATCCCATTCCCGCAACAAGACCTTTACATCAAGGAAGTGCCGGCGAAATAGAACACCGGGACAGATCTATTTTCGCGGATCGTTTCTAGACCATCACACCCGATCAATAATCCCACACAACGCATCCAGCCCATCCGTCAGCGCCGCCGGGCCAGGCTGAAGAATCAGGGGTGACTTGATCTCGTGCAGGTGACCGTTTTTCACTGCTGGAATCTCACCCCACCCAGGCCGCTCGGCTACTTGCTCTGGCCGAAACTTCCGCCCGCACCAGGAGCCGATGATGATGTCCGGTTGGCGCTGGATGACGTCCTCGGGATTCTCAATGATGCGTTCCTTGGCGCCGGGCTCGGCGGCCCGTTCCGGGAAGATATCCTCACCGCCGGCAATGCCGATCAACTCCGACACCCAGCCGATGCCGGTGATCATCGGGTCGCCCCATTCTTCGAAGTAGACACGCGGGCGGCTTGCTCTCGCTCGTTCGGCCCGGATTCGCTCAATTCGGTCTGATAGTTCCTGCGCATAGGCGTCGGTGTGCTCAGCCAGGCCCAGCATGCCGCCGAGGGTGCGAATCATCGAGAGGATTCCGGGCACGGTGCGCTGGTTGAAGATGTGCACGGGCACGCCGCTGCGCACCAGTTCGGCGGCGATGTCTGCTTGCATGTCTGAGAAGCCCACCACCAGGTCTGGCTTCAGTTCCAGGATCTTCCCGATCTTGGCGGAGGTGAAGGCGGAGACTTTGGGCTTTTCCTTTCGGGCTCGCTCCGGCCTGACGGTGAACCCGGAGATGCCGACTATGCGGTCCTCGGCGCCGATGGCGTAGAGGGTCTCGGTGGTTTCTTCGGTGAGGCAGACAATGCGTTGGGGATATTTCATAGGGGCGCGGGCTCTAAATGATTGACGACACGGGACGCGAAGGATTTTACTAGGCTTTGCGGCACCATTTCTTTCAGGATCGGAGAACGCTATGGCAGGTGGATGGTCACGTGATGGAGCGGTTCAGGATCAAATTGACGCGAGCGTCGACGACGAAGTGCAACGCGCACGCAGCCAGCTGGGTAACGGCGAGAGCGCGGCGAATTGTGATGAGTGTGACCGAGCTATTCCCGAAGCTCGCCGCCAGGCCATTCCGGGCGTTCGACTGTGCGTTGCCTGCCAGTCTGCTCTTGAAAAGGAGGAAACGTCGTCACGTGGCATTAATCGACGTGGTAGCAAAGACAGCCAGCTGAGGTGAGCGCATTTCGCGCCAGCCCTGTTTTATCGAGATATCAAACGTAACAACAGGCTCTTATTATGCAGTTAGATAAAGCAAAGAAGCGTATTGCCAAGCAGGTTAAGAAGGGCTTTCACGGTTATCCGTTAGTTTCACTGGAGTACTTCGGTAACACGCCGGATTCAGCCACTGAGGTCGTTATCTCATTTACCGAGGAGGAGGGCGCAGAGCCGCAGAAGCAATCGTTTGTCAGTAGCGGTGATGCCCGGGAAGATGAAACGATTCAATCCACCCTTCTGAAAGTTATTGAGCGGGCGGGTGCCAAAACGGTAACTGAGGTAGACGGCGTTTCAATTTTCCCTTCTTGAACTTCGCTTCTGCGTACGGCAACGCCGCTACGCACGGTGAACCCGAGAGCGGATCTTTACTGGTTTTCCGTTCCAGGACGCAAGCAGGCTGGTACGCCAGCGTCGGCGAAACCAGCCAATCTACACCTAAGGTCATTCAGCGATGAGGGGAGCACAGCTTAATGGCTCGTGGACAGCTTTGGCAGCTTCACGTGGAAGAAGGATTTGATGCTGGCTTTCAGTGACGCCGCCATCTGCGCGATGTGCTCACTGCGCTGTTGCTTTGCAAGCTGGGTGTAGTAGTTCATGTCGATGGTGCCGTCTTCGTTCAGTTTCGGAGCTTGGTAACTCATAGTGTTGTGTCCTCAGTCGAGAATTGAATATTTATCGTACGGACAATGATAGTGAGTAGGACGCTATTGAAAAAGCGATCGTTTCTCAGCAGACTGTTGAATTAATCTCATCAGTCGAGAAATGTTATGCGCCACCTGCCACCCCTCAATGCGCTTCGGGTATTTGAGTCAGCCGCACGGAACCTCAGCTTTTCCGCAGCCGGCAAGGAACTGTTCGTGACGTCATCTGCGGTCAGTCATCAAATTAAGACGCTTGAAGAAAATTTGGGACTTGCACTCTTTGACCGAAGCAAGCGAACGGTGTCGTTGACCCCGGCAGGCGAGCAATACCTCTCATCTGTCAGGCACGCGTTCGACGAGATTGAGATGGCCACACAACGACTGACTGCGAACCAGGAATCCAACGTGGTCAAGATCAGCGTTGCCCCTAACTTCCTCACCCGCTGGCTGATGCCACGCATGGCGCGATTCCAGGCCCTGTACCCCGATATTGAACTGGAAATTAACGCGTCCATGGGGCTGCTGGATTTCGACCGCACCAGTACCGATATGGCGGTCTATTTCGGGAGTGGTGAATGGGACGACATTGAAGTGCATTTTCTGCGCAGAGTGATGCTGGTGCCAGTGTGTAGCCCGCAGCTGTTGGACGGTGAGTTACCGCTGGAAAAGCCTGAAGACTTGGCTAAACACACGTTGATCTATGTCAGCAAGCGGAAGTGGGAGTGGGAGAACTGGCTGCAACAGTCAGGCGTTGATTTTATATCCGCCCGGGGCAGCCTACAGATGTCCAGTGGGCAACTGGCCACGGCGGCGGCCCAGGAAGGCTTGGGAGTTGCGCTGGCTGATAGCACCCTGACGTCCCGTGAGATTAAATCGGGGCAGTTGGTGGTGCCGTTCGACATTCAGCTCGATACGAATCGGGCTTTCTATCTGGTCTATCGCAAACAACGTCCGCTGACCGTCGGGATGAAAGCCTTCAAGGAGTGGCTGATGAGCGAGATGTAGGGCAACCGAAAACTGGGGTTCAAAAACCGATACAGATTCAAATTCCACACAACGCCAGGGATCTGGCTTGCTGCTTGATTTCCAGCCATGTGCCCTGATTATTTCAACCATTCGACAACGAAAGGCCGACCAACCATGACCGACATCAAGCACCTGGTGTGCCCCCATTGCCACAAAACGAACCGGGTACCTGCCGACAAGCTGTCTGCCGGTGGTAACTGCGGTGCCTGCAAGCAACCGCTCTGGCCGGATCAAGTGCTGGAGTTGTCGGAGCAGAGCTTTGCGGCACACACCGGGCGCAGCGACGTGCCGGTGCTGGTGGATTTCTGGGCCAGCTGGTGCGGCCCCTGCAAGGCGATGGCGCCACAGTTCGAGCAGGCTTCAAAGGATTGGCGGGGCAATGTACGCTTTGCCAAGCTCAACACCGAAACCGCGCCTGGGCCGTCCGGCCAGTTTGGTATCCGCAGCATACCGACGATGATCCTGTTCCAGAATGGTCGAGAAATCGCCCGCCAGAGCGGCGCCATGAATCAGGCTCAGATTAGCCAGTGGCTGCAGTCACAGGGTGTTCGTTAGGGCGTCGTGTGTGGTTTTCGCAGCCTGTTCTAAACTTTAAAAACGACCATATGCTGTTGGCCGGGTTCATGGATTGTTTGATAACCAAACATCTCAGGCTGGCCCAGAATCATGCTCCAGAAGGGGCTTGAATCTCCGGGCGGGAGGGCACTGATGAAAAGGCATTCAACCATTGTTAAGCCGGGGGATTATGAGCGTGCGCTGAGTGTAGTAGGCACCGAGGTTACTGTTCTCGCCGCAAAGAATGTCACCCGCGGGCAAGAGTTTACATTTCAGCGAGGGGAGAAGGGCATGGGGCCTCCCCCGCACAGTCATGAGTGGGACGAAGCGTTTTTTGTCCTTGAGGGGAGCGTTGATTTCACTTGCGACGGTAAATTGGAAACCTGTGTTCCTGGCACCTTTGTTTTTGTGCCTGGCGGAACGGTGCACTCATTCGAGTATGGCCCAGATGGCGGCGAAATGTTGGAGGTGACGGGTGCCGGGAGTAAAGCGACCCAGATGTTTGCCGCTGTGGATAAGGAAATTCCTCCAGGCCCGCCGAACATTGAGACCATCACGGAAGTACTGAGTCAGAACGGCGTGACGCTGCACTTGTAGAGCGAAGTTGGGACGCATTTTCTTAAGATTTTATTGCCTGTGGGAAAACGGCGGAAAACCTGTTTCTCTGATGGACATAACACCATAGAATTGATTCACCGAATCAACGGGTTGTTCACCTGGGCCCCAGGTAACCATCTCAGAGCCCCCCATAGGTATCCTTTGTGAATAGGCATTTTTTGAACGGAATGGCGGCGCCGTTGCAGATCGCGCTCCTGATTGCAGTACTTGCTTTGCCCGGTGTTTCGCAAGGCAGCACCACACTGACTTTCGCGTTCAGCGAAAAATCAGCGCCGTACAGTTCGTTGCTTGACGGGAAGGCCGTCGGGCTGTTCCCGGATGTGGTGCAACTGGCCTTCAGTTTTATTCCCGACTACACCGCGGCAAGTTTGGTGACGCCCTGGGCGAGAGCGCAATACAACGTCAGACATGGCATCAACGATGGCTTCATGACCTACCCGTCGGAAAGCCGACAGGATTACGCAGTTTTTTCAGCGGAACCGCTCTTCACGCAGGACTTTGGTCATTTGGTGTACTCTGCTGATAACCCGAATATCGATGTGATCGAATCTGCAACCAGCTTTGCTGACTTGTCCGGTCTGAGGGTGATCGTCGAAAGTGGGTCCAAGTGGGAAGATAACAATATTCCCGGCTATCTGGAGCGTGTGCCGGGCCAGCACCTGGATGCGATGATGCATCTTCTGATGCTGCGTAAGGCCGGGGATTTTTTGGTTCAGCCAGCGGAAGACGCTCGACTCATTGCTCGGCAACTTGGCTATTCGCAGAAGCTGAAAGTTCGCAAGGTAGATTTTATCCCAAACTCCCAGATCCCTTTTCACATTGGCGTCTCGCGAAAGCTTCCAAATGCTAAAGAGGTGATCAATCAAATCGATGCGGTCATGCAGAGCCCCGAATTCCAGTCTCAATCGAGCACCCTGATGGAAGGGTATCGATAACACGACAATTCGGTTCTGATTACCAACAAAAAAGGCAGCCCAAGGCTGCCTTTTTTCATCACGTATCGGCTGTTATTTACAGGCCGATAACGTTCTCTGCCTGCGGGCCTTTTTGGCCTTCGGTCACGCTGAATTCCACTTCCTGACCTTCGGCCAGAGTTTTGAAGCCACTACCCTGAATAGAGCTGTAGTGAACAAAGACGTCTGCGCCGCCTTCACGAGTGATAAAACCAAAACCTTTTGCTTCGTTGAAGAACTTAACGTTACCGGTAATTGTAGACATAAATAGCTATCCTGAAATTAATCAATAAAGTGCCGCCAAAGGATCGTTGTGATCTTTGGTCAACGATGCGCGGGAAATAAAAAACGTGCGGGATCAAAAACAGGACAAAAGGTGTGGTAACACAAGAGGTCTTATTCGTGAAATGCTTTGCTAAATCTTTCCAACGACGAAGACGGTACGCTAATTAAGCGGCCCTGCATAGCAAAGCTTCGAATATAAGGAAAATACTTATGTCATGCTTCCTCCCTGCAGTCAGCACCACAGCTGGCTATAATGGCGCACCATTTACCGTCGCAGAGAATCCTATGCCAATCGAAAAGAATCAGGTGGTCTTGTTCCACTACAGCGTCCGCGATGAACAGGGCAACGAAGTTGAAAACTCCCGCGGTGGCGAGCCGAACGCCTATCTGCACGGCCACGGCGGCATTATCCAGGGCCTGGAAGAGGCCTTGGAAGGGCGCGAGCCCGGCGATACCTTCAGCGTTACCGTCGGCCCGGAGAAAGCCTATGGGCCGCGTAAAGCCGATGCCATTCAGCGAGTCCCGATCAAGCATTTGATGGGCGCCAAGCGCTGGAAGGCGGGCATGATCGCCCAGGTGAAAACTGAGCAGGGCCCGCGCCATGTGCTCGTTGCCAAGGTCGGCCACAAGTTCGCCGATGTCGACACCAACCACCCGATGGCCGGCAAAACCCTGACCTTCGATATCGAAGTCATCGAAGTCCGCGCCGCCGACCCGGAAGAGCTGGCGCACGGCCACGTGCACGGCCCGGGTGGACACCATCACTAACGCATTAGAGCGAGCCTAGGGAGGGCGATGGTGTCGATTGTGGATCCGGACAGCTGGACGCTGTTACAGAGTATTGTGGTGTTCGGTATCTGTGCCTTGGTGATTGCGATCGCGGGCACTCGCATCACCCGCGTGGTTGACCAGCTAGCCGACAGGACCGGGCTGGGTGAGGCGACAGCGGGAGCCGTGCTTCTGGGGGCAGCGACCTCCCTGAGTGGTTCAGTGCTCTCGGTAACAGCAGCCTACCGGGGGCACCCGGAGTTGGCTGTCAGTAATGCCCTTGGGGGCATCGCGGTGCAGACCTTTTTCCTGGCCATTGCCGACATGGTCTATCGCCGTGCGAACCTGGAACACGCGGCAGCCTCAGCCCCCAACATGATGCAGAACGGACTGCTGATCGCGCTTCTGGCGTTGATCCTTCTGGCTCCGAACTTGCCGGATGTGACCGTCTGGGGTATCCACCCGGTTACCCCGATACTGCTTGGCTTCTATTTCTACGGCACCCGGCTCATCCAGAGTGCTGGCAAAGACCCCATGTGGCGCCCCTCCATTACCGGTGAGACACGGCAGGATGAGCCGGAGAGCGAGAGCCAGCTGCCATCGTTGAGCCGTCTCTGGACAGAATTCGCGCTGCTGATGGCAACGCTTGGAGCGGCTGGCCTGGTACTCGAGCCCGCCGCCACGACAATCAGCTCGGAAGCCGGGTTGAGCCAGACAATTGTCGGTGTTCTTCTGACAGCGGTCAGTACGTCCATTCCGGAGCTGGTTACCTCAGTTGCCGCGGTAAGGCGGGGTGCGCTCACACTCGCGGTGGCAGGTATCATCGGCGGGAATGCTTTTGATACGCTTTTCATGGCTGCCTCGGACATCGCCTACCGGGATGGCTCGATTTACCACACGATGACGGCCGACTCGGAACGCTGGGTGGCACTGACCCTGCTGATGGCGGCCATCCTTATCATGGGGTTGATACGTCGGGAACGCTATGGCGTCGGACGAATCGGAGCAGAGAGCCTGGCAATCATGGTGCTCTACGGGCTTGGTGTGGTGTTGATGTTCACTGGCTGATTTGGGCGTTCAGCTGCAATTCTTTGAGGAGTAAAACTGCGATGAGCTGGGAAGGCAAAACTGCACCCGATTTCACACTGCAAGACCAGGCAGGCAAAGAACACACGCTGTCGGATTATCAGGGACAGAAGGTGTTGCTCTACTTTTACCCGCGTGATGCCACGCCGGGTTGTACCACGGAAGCCCAGCAGTTTCGGGATCGCTTGGAGGAGCTCAAGAGTCACGGAGTGCAGGTATTGGTGGGTGTAAGCCGGGACACGGTCAAGTCACACGAAAAGTTCGCCCTGAAAGAGTCGCTGAATTTCCCGATTCTGGCAGACCCTGAAGAAGTGGTGGTGAACCAGTACGAAGTGCTCAAGCAGAAGAATATGTACGGCAAACAGGTGATGTCCGTTAACCGGGAGTCCTTCTTGATTGATGAAAAAGGCGTGGTTGTGCGCCATTACGGCAAGGTAAAACCCGCCGAGCATGTGCAGGAAATTCTGGATGACCTAGCGTAGCGACCGCCCTCTGCACGTGGCCAAAGCCGGCCACGTGCATGCCAGGCTCAGCTCCGATCAAGTCACTCCTCTTCGCTCATAGACGACGATTCCATCTCATCCTTTTTCTTCATGCCTGACTGGACGCTCTTTTCCGAATCATCCAGGCCCGTTGTATCGGCTTTATTGTATTTGGACTTTTTGGCCTCTTGGTAAAGCTCAGAATCCTGCTTCCCGGGTTTGGCGTGGTTATCCATATCCTGTTCGCCCAGATCTTTATTCTCACTGCCGTGATGGGAGGCGAGCAGAGTGGTTGAACCCAAGGCTATAGCGGGTGTGATCAGGGCATAAAACGCGAGTGCATGTAGCTTTTTCATATTGTTCTCCTTCGGATACGATGTCTCGATTGTTTATTACGCTAGGCTGAGGACATTATGCCTATGATCAATTCTCTTCGAGTGGAATAACTGAGCTTAGACCAAACCATGAACATCGGCGTTATCGCAGACACCCACAGCAAAATGCGTCCCGAAGCCCTTGAGGTATTGAAAGGCTCGGAGCTGATCTTGCACGCCGGTTTGATCAGGCTGACGCTAGTCGAACTTGCGGTTCCATGATACCCATTTCGGGTATATTGTTACCCAAAATGGGTTTTGATAAGGCCTCATCAATATGACTGAAGTTACAACGTTAAATCGCACTGGCTTGGCGAATGCCCTGTTCTCAGCCACTCGGCAAAAGGTCTTGCGCTTGTTCTTCACACGACAGGGTAGGGACTTTTCGATTAAAGAGCTTATTGAGGCGGCCGAAGCAGGTTCGGGTGCTGTGCAGCGAGAGCTTCTGCGTCTGGTTGATAGCGGGTTGGTACAAGTCAACCTTCAGGGGCGGCAGAAGCGGTATAAAGCCAATCCGGACTCACCGGTTTATCCTGAGCTGTTTTCTCTTGTTACCAAGCTTCTCGGCCCGGAACAGCAGGTTGAAGACGCTCTCCGGCCAATTCGCCATAAAATTGATCTGGCCTTGATTTATGGTTCTGTCGCCAAAAGAACCGAGCATGCCGATAGCGATATTGACCTGATGTTGGTGTCAGATACTCTTACCCTGGAAGAAGTCTTTGAAGTGTTGGGGCCGGCAGAGAGCAATCTTTCGCGGACCATCAACCCAACCCTCTACAACAGCAATGAGTTTAAAAAACGTCGAGCCAATGAAAACCCTTTTTTGAAGAAAGTCCTGGAAGGACAGTACATATTGCTGAAAGGAAGCATCAATGAATCAAGAAGCACTGGAGAACCTGGTTCGGATACACAAACTCCACCATGAGGCGGCGGACTCGAACGAGGTCCAAGGACTCATTCAGTCTGGTAACGTTCGATTGAAGGATGCAGGCCTTGAAGCGCTAAGCCTGGAAAGCCGCTTCGATTTGTCTTACAACGCTGCGCACGCGCTTTCTTTGGCGGCACTTCGACACTCTGGCTATCGATCTGACAACCGATATTTGGTATTTCAGTGCTTGCAGCACACGCTTGATTTGTCTCCAGCTAAATGGAGGGTTCTTGATCAGGCCCACCGAAAGCGGAATCTGGCGGAATCTGGCGGAATATGAGGGCGAAATCGAGGTAGACGAGGCCTTGGTGACAAGTCTCATGGAAATAACAGAAGAAATCAGGCGGGCTGTGGTTGCGCTGACAGCTGGGTAGATCTTTGTAATGCCCTAATGCACAACTGCTAACTGGAGTGCTTAGATAATATTGGCTAGCGTGACGCATTCGGTAGCCATTGAAAGCAACCTGCTGCAAGATTGCGAACTCCCCTTCAAGGATCGAAGGAGCAACGGAGCAAAGGAATGACAAAGAGCATCGTATTATTGGGCGACCTAGGCACGGACCATGCCGGTTTCCCCCCAACACCGGTGATTGCCGGTTCCCCTGATGTATTGATCGACGGCAAACCCGTCGCCCGCGTTGGCGACCCCCTCGCGCCTCACACTAAGCCAAAGCATCCGACGCATTCCCGTACCATCGCTGCCGGTTCGTCCACGGTTCTGATCAACGGCATCCCCGCTGCCGTAACCGGCGGCGCGATTTCATGCGGCGGTGTCACCATCGGCAGTGGCAGCGTGGTCATTGGTGACACTCATTCGCCAGCCACGTTCACCGGTAATTCTCCGAGTCCGGCAAAGCCAGCTACACGGGCGAAAGCCTCCTTTGCGCGTGCTACTGATAGCAAAGCCCCGGAGCAGGTGCGTGCCGAGATGCCCAGCGGGCTAGTCGGAGATGGCGGCAGTGGCGTTGCAGCAAGCTCGGCTGTGCCAGGCTTGTTCGGTGGGAATTCCAGTAAACAAACCCAGAGCGTCAGCGTGGAGCCTGGTTTCCACGTAGCCCAACGCCCAATGAGCCGAAATGCCCTGTTGGCCTCGCTCTATGGTGACGCCTCGGCAAAGCCCGACAGCTTTGATCGATTGAATCCTGGCTTAGGCGACACGGTGCTGCCCGGTGAGATGATCGTTTTGGGTGACCCTGAAGCAACGGAATGCAGCGTTGAGGAAGCAGACCTGATGGCGGTGGCTGAGCAGGTGAATGCCCAGGTGCGGTCGCTCGACGAAGACGAAGCACTGTTTCTAATCAAGAACTACGACCTTCTGGAGGTCATCACCTCAACGAGTTCTGCCGGAGTTGGCGCTGGTTCAGTGATGGTTGGCAAGCAGCTTGATCACATCAAGCAAGTGTTGGTGGAGGTGGAGCGCCTGCATCAGGACAGCTACCGCAAGCATGGGCATCTCAATCATCAGGATTTCTTCGAGAAACGCCGGGCGCTGTTCAAGAAACTGGATTTTGCGTTGGGGAGTTTGGCCAAGCGTGGTATGTCATTGGACGATGATGCCAAGCTGAAGCGCGGGTTGGGGCTGTCGTCAAAAAGTATTGTTAGTCACTGGAAGAAGGCGGGCGTTGGAAGTATTCCCGGGTACGCGACGCACTACGGAAGATTGGCGACTGGGGCAAAGCAAGTGACAAGGATGGGTTATGCCGGGATTGCTCTGGACTCCTTCGCCTCTGGACGCAGTATTTATAAGGCGTGTACCGAGGGCAGTGATAAAGAGTGTGAGGTGGTGTCTTATCGGGAAGGTGGGAGGCTGACTGGTTCCGTGGGTGGCGGTACTATTGGCGCGGCTGCTTCGGGTGTGTGTGTTGCATTTGCAGTTACTTCTGTAGGAATCGGTGGTGTGGCCTGTGCAATTATCCTCAGTGGTTTTGGAGCGGCTGCAGGAGGCTATTCCGGCGGAGCAGCTGGCGAGGTTGTTGGTGAAAAGCTCAGGGAAATCATTCATGAATGAGGCGAGATTGACAGAGGTGGCGGCGATCATAGGAGCTACCTCCCTTGGGGTTGGCCTCATCCTGTTATTCCTCATGGTCACTCTTTTTTTCCGAAAAACTGTGGAGGTGGAGCGCCGCATTGCCACCCCTGGCAAACAATTAGACGGCATTCGGCTCGTCTGGGGTAATGGCCCTATCGGTCGCTGGATGAGGGTGATCCATGTGTACGCTTTCTTTGTTTTCCGCAACCTCCCTCGTATCGGATCGCGCATTGAGGCCAGAATGGGTGACGAACAAGAACCCCTGCCACTTTCTCTTAAGCTTTGGGTATTAGTGCCATTCACGGTGTACGCGTTTTTAATGTTCCTGTTTTTTCTTTCAGGTTGGTATCTTGAAACGTTCGACTAGCCAATACACGGGTCGTAAAAGCGGAGCATTGGTCATCAAAGGCCGAAAGAACCCTAGTTCCTGTTTTCTCGATCCGCTCTTGTGCCGAAGTGGCATAATTCAGCCCCCCACCACCGTCAACGGAGCGAGTTCATGTCTCTGGCTGAGAAAATCTGCCTTTCTGCGGCTTTTTTGTTTTTCATGACAGGGCTGATCACCGGCATCTGGAAGTATCGGCACATGGCACGCAGCGAAAACGCCACCGCGCCGGTGTATGTGGATATCGCTCACCGCAGTTCATTGCTTTATAGCTTTGCGGCGTTGCTGCTGACGGCGTTCAGCGCCCACAGCGTGTTCGCGGGTTGGGTGAATACTATCGCAGCGCTGGCTGCACTGGTGTTCTTCGCTCTTGCGATTGCCACCTACGTTATCCATGGCCTGCTGCAGGACACCGACAACCAATTGCGTCGTCCCCACCGTTTGGGCAAGCGGCTGCTTCCAGCCTGGGTGACCGGATTGTTCATGACGTTGCTGATCGCCGGGGAAGTGGGCGGTGCGCTTGTATTAGGCACAGGTGCGATGCTGGGGGTATGGAGCAGTTAGAGCGAAGCAAGGCTTGGGCAGGCTTTCTGGTATCATGCGCGTTTAAACGTCCTCACAGGAAAGCGTCATGTCTCAACTTCCGCCGTGCCCCCAATGCGGTTCTGAATACACCTACGAAGATGGCGAACAGATGGTGTGTCCCGAGTGCGCCCACGAGTGGAATAAAACTGAGACGGCCGCCGCAGAAGCCGCGAGCCTGATTCGCGATGCTAACGGCAACGAGCTTCAGGACGGTGACACCGTTACCGTAATCAAGGATCTGAAAGTCAAAGGGTCCAGTTCCGTGGTCAAGGTCGGCACCAAGGTAAAGAACATTCGCCTGGTAGACGGCGACCACGACATTGATTGCAAGATCGATGGTATCGGCGCCATGAAGTTGAAGTCGGAGTTTGTAAAAAAGGTTTGAAGAGACCTGTTCCAGGCATCTCTCCAATTATCTTTTCACTGCGAGCCTAGACACACGATCGCTGGCAAGGGGTCAGAGCCCCTTGTCAGCAACCTGTTTAATGGGGAGCCATTCGGTCTCGCCCTCGATACGACTTTTTGTGTCTCCAATTTTAATGGGGATTTGCCAGCGCTTGATTACGCCGGGCTCGGACGGGTTTTTCACCCGGTCGGAATAGCCTGCCCGCGGCTCGATCCAGCCGTAACTCTTGCCGCCTGACACCTGTGCCCAGCTTGCTTTCGCTGCGCCGTTGTTTTCGACAAACGAAGGAGCTCCGGCTGGGGCAACGCTGGCCCAGGTTTGGCTGTGGCGGTTCACGTCCACACCCTGTTGCGAGAAACGCAGGAAGGGCTCGCCTTGCTCGCCCATCAGGGTGAGCGGCGACTCGCCGTTATAGGACAGGAACAGGCCCGGGCGGGAGCTGCCGGGCATGGCGCGCACCAAAGCCTGGCCTTTCAATGCGCCGAGATCGGCCACTTTTGCCTGGATGATGCCTGCGGCATTGGGGCGATACTCGAAATGGCCGGAGATCACGCTTTCCGTATCTCCAAGCCTTACGGGAATCGACCATGCTCCAATGGATGCGGGTTCACCGCCGTCGACCACCTGGTGCGGGATATTAACTCCGTCGGTACGCAGCCGAAGATCGAACCAACCCCAGTTGGGGCTGGATTCAACTACGGCCCAGCGCGGGTTTTCAGACGCTTCTGCGGGAATCGCGCCGGGTGCCATGATGGTGTTGGTGCGGTGGAATTCAGCAGCGCCCAGATCGCCCTCGGCCTTGTCAGGGCCAATGCGCAAAAAGGGTCTGCCGTTTTCATCCTCTACAATCAGCATTTTGTCGGTTGGGTTGCCCACGAGTAGCTGCGGCGCGAGGGTTCGGCGTAATTGCACGCGCAGTTCCGACAGTTCCGGAGGTAATTGATCGAGTACCGCATGAACGCTGCCTTTTTCATCGCCAGAGCTTTCGCCATGACCATGAGCAAAGACTGTCCATAGCAAGGTGAGGGCAGTGGTTACCAGGACGACGTAGCGCCGGCCCCGAAGGGGCCGGCTAAGGTTAAGGCAACGCATTACTGGCCGTCGACTTGATTGGTGAAGTCAACCAGCAGGTTCTCCGTCACGCCCGGAATGCTGGCGATAGTGTCTCCAAGGACTGATGTGCCGCCTTCAACCGCAACACCAAGCTCGTTCAGCAGTTGTGGTGAGCCGTCCCGAAGCTGCCCCAGAGTCGGCACGGCGCTGGTGGCACCTGAACCCAGATCGAAGATCGGATCCAGTAGCGATCCGCCATTGTTGCCACTGTTCAGCAGGCCGCCGACCAGGCCACCAATCAAGCCGCTATCGTCGCCATCTCTTTCAGGAGCCGGCTCAAGCTGAGTGACAAGCGGGCTGCCTGAATCGCTGGGATTGGCAATTACGCTGACCGGTGTAGACGTCGAGGGCAAGCGCATACCATCTTCGGCTTCATAGCTGACAAACAGCATGTATTGTCCCGCCGGAAGCACCGCACGGTTGCCCGTCATCTTCACTCTTACCTTGTTGTTTCTGCGATCGACGATCGGCAGTTCAACGGCGCGTTGGTCGCCGTCAATGAGGTGAGTGGTTGCCTTGCGGCGGATGAGCATAACCTGGTCGATGTCTGACCGGTCTGTGCGGATGTCGAAAACACCGCCATTGGTCAGCAGCGCGACAGGCGCTTTCTCAATCACCGGACGATCGCCACGGGTTGCGTACGGGGGCGTGTAGATCTCGAATGACGGATCGCGCCCGGCATAGTCGGCAAAGCCCAACTCGTCGAGATTGATGAATGACGCGTAGGCGGTGTTGATAGGCGAGTGGCCGCCGATCAGCACACGTCCATCCGGCATCAGCACGGCGGTGTTGTGATAGGTGCGTTCACGGTTTGCTGAGGCCATTGGCTTCCAGGTTTCGGTTTCAATGTCGAAACGCTCGGATTGAATGATTGCGCCTTCCAGGCCGGTTACGGCCACACCATCACGCGTGCCACCAGAAAAGACCATAACGCTGTTGTCCGGCATCATGACGCCTGAGCCGTACCAGCGCGGCTGGTTGAGCGAACCCGTCAAGCGCGACTCATACGCCATGTCGTCACCGTTTGTGGCAACGGTATCGATGCGCGACGATGAGACCGGCAGATAGCCGCCCGGGCTGCCGGCTGCAACATAGGTTGGTACGCCGCCTGCAGTCAGGAATTCAGAGGTGTGGTAACCACCGTTCGCGTCCGGGCGCAGCGGAAGCTGGATCGAGAAGGTCGAGCCGCGCATCCCGGCGCCGATGGCGCGCTCAAGTGAGCGATCATCAACGGGGGTTTCGAGCAGTTGCCCGATGGCCGCGGTCGGATCGCTGAGGGTCTGACCAACCAGGTCGCCCAAAAGGTTCTGCACCTGTTCCGGATCCATATTCGTGGGGTTCAGAGTTGTGCTCAGCTCTGAAAGGCCCAGTTCGTTTACGCGAAGTGGCAGGCCGGCATAGCCCAGATCCGTCCACCGTTTGGTTTCAGGGTTATAGGTTCCGACGATGTTCCACAGTGCCTGATCGTAGGCCTGGCCGAATGGGTTAAAGGCTTGGCCGCCGGCGTTGTAATAAACATGGCCGTTAGGTAGCAAGTGCATCCGTGGGAAAAGTGGAAGCGAGCGTTGCGCCGCTGAACCGTTGTTGGTCCAGGTGCCGTTTTCGATGTCGTAAGTTTCAGTCTGTGCCACGTTGCGACCAGACTGAAGCGGGTCTTCCGGGTAAACCGGCTTGAGCAGCTTGGTGACACCACTGGCGACAAAAATGTCGCTGTTGGCCAGGCTTACCAGGCTCGGGTACCAGCGACCAAATTCCATGTCGCCACTCTGGGACCAGGTGTTGGTCGCAGGGTCGAAAATGCGAGAGGCTTTAAGGCCTTCGAGTTCTACAACACCCACAGGCAGGCCATCAATGCCCGGCTCGGAGTAGTAGTCGGTACCGCCTACGGCCATCATTCTGCCATCCGGAAGAAACACCACGTCCGCGCAGAAAAGCGCGCCGTCGTTGATGTCGGTATTGTCAGCGGTGTCCAGCAGACCACCGGTCAGTGTGGTGCTGTCGTTTCCGTCGGGGTTGGCGCCGCCGTCAATGGGGGAGGGCTTTACCCAGCTGGCCTGATCGTTGCCATCCAGAGTCATAACGCGGGACTGGTCGTTGACAGAGACCTCGCCGAACTGGGCGATAACTGCCAGCTCTGCGTTCTCTGTTCCTTCCAGTGCATTCAGGTAAAGGAAGCGGCCGTCGCCAAGCACGGCAATGGTGCCTGCTGCCGGTTTGCATTGAAGGCTTCCGCTGGCATCCACAATGCACCGGTCACTTGTCGCAATCTGGGTGCCATCCACCTGAATGGTGGGCTCTGCAAAAGGATCGCTGAAGAAGCCAACGTTGCCGCTGGTTTCAGATGGCCGTCCATCGCCGGCACTGCTGCCGTCACCTCCCAGTAAACCGCCTAGAAGTCCGGCATGGGCCGGCATTGTTCCTGCGATGACAAGTGTGATTGCCGATGTTAAAGCTGCTCTCTTATAAGTTTTGTTGAGTCGCATACTGCTTGCTCCAGGCAGAGGCCGTTTTTGACGGTTCCGCCTTTTTGTTGTGTTTGTCGTTACGCTGACTAGCCGTAACGCCCAACTCGACTACGGATCACGATGCTGAAAAGTTGCACAGCCATGATCTTTTTTGCATTTATTTTAAATACCCCGCGGTCATGGGTATGGCTCCATGACCGCGCATCGTTTTGAGATGCTCGGACAGGGTGCCCGGCCTCGTAAGTGAAGATCAAACCTGCTGTCCAATACTGGCCCAAATTGAATGTCGCTTTCGTGGACTGATCAGGCCGTCAGTTGAGCCGCCAAAAGGCGGGGTGGGTGGCGGCCTCCAGTGAGGAGGAACGAGGTTTCTATGGCGGATTAGTATTGGTTGGGGACGTGGGCGGGGCGCTCGTGCTGGGAACGGGTGCGATGCTGGGGATCTGGGGCAGTTAGGGCGGAGCTCTTGGCTCCGCCCGACTGTTGTTATTCGCGCACGAGCAGGTCGGCGTTGATTTCGCTGATCGACTTGGCGCCTGTGAGTACCATGGCAACGCGCATTTCCTTCTCGATCAGATCCAGCAGGTTGCTGACACCGGCCTGGCCGTCGACCGCCAGAGCGTATATAAAGGCGCGGCCTAGCAAGGTGCAGTCGGCACCCAGCGCCAGCATGCGCACCACATCAAGGCCGTTGCGGATGCCGGAATCCACCAGGATTTTCAGGTCGCCTTTGACCGCATCGGCAATGGCCGGTAACGCGCGGGCGCTGGACGGAACGCCGTCGAGCTGACGACCGCCGTGGTTCGACACCACGATGCCGTCGGCCCCGAAGCGAACGGCATCGCGGGCATCTTCCGCATCCAGAATGCCCTTAATGACCATCGGACCATCCCAGAACTCGCGAATCCACTCCAGATCTTTCCAGGAGATGGACGGATCGAAGTTGTTGCCCAGCCAGCCTATGTAATCTTCCAGGCCGGTGGTTTTGCCGCGATAGGTGGAGATGTTTCCCAGATCGTGCGGCTTGCCGCGCAGACCCACGTCATAGGCCCAGCGCGGGTGCATCATCGACTGCAGGTAACGGCGCATGGCCGCATTGGGGCCGCTCATGCCGGAGTGCGCGTCCCGGTAGCGGGCGCCGGGGGTCGGCATGTCGACGGTAAACACCAGGGTGGTGACGCCGGCGGCCTTGGCGCGCTCTAGGGCGTTTTTCATGAATCCGCGATCTTTCAATACATAGAGCTGGAACCACATCGGGCGGTTGATTGCCGGCGCAACTTCTTCAATCGGGCAAACTGAAACCGTGGACAGGGTAAAGGGAATGCCTTTTTCATCCGCTGCGCGCGCCGCCTGCACCTCGCCCCGGCGAGCGCACATGCCGGTCAGGCCGACCGGCGCAAGGGCCACCGGCATGCTCAGGGTCTCGTCGAACAGCTTGGTTTCCAGGCTCAGGTCTTCCATGTTTTTAAGCACCCGCTGACGCAGGCCGATGTCAGCCAGGTCCGAGACGTTGCGCTTGAGCGTGTGCTCGGCGTAAGCGCCGCCATCGACATAGTGGAACAGGAAGGGCGGCAGGCGGCGCTGGGCGGCGGCGCGGTAGTCGGTCGAGGCTGAAATGATCAACGCGGATTCCTCATGAGTTCTTGAGCGTGCCATGGTTAGCAGGTGCAAATTGGTATTACCAATTTACAGGGGTTAGTCGAATAGGTTAGAAAAGCATCAATGCTATGTCAAACATCGAAGATGGCGAGTTTAGTTCAGAATCTGATATTTTTATTGATCGAAAGAAAGCCAGTGGTTACCCTTTTTGTAAATTGGTAAGACCAAAGGCTCGGCAATGGAAATAGGGCAGATTCGCCAACACCGACTCTCCGACAACATCGTCGAGGAGCTGGAGACCATGATTCTGGAAGGCACATTGCAGCCGGGTCAGCGTTTGCCGGCCGAGCGTGCGCTGGCGGAGCGGTTCGGCGTGTCGCGGCCGTCGGTACGGGAGGCGGTGCAAAAACTGGTGGCCAGGGGGCTGCTGATCAGCCGTCAGGGTGGCGGTAACTATGTCAGCGACTCGCTGGGTTCGAGCTTCAGTGATCCGCTGCTGGCCCTGATTGAAAGCCGCCCCGAAGCCCAGCATGACTTGCTGGAGTTTCGTCATACCCTGGAAGCCGACTGCGCCTATTACGCTGCCCGGCGCGCCACCGACCTTGACCGCTCCCAGCTGCAGAACGCCTTTGACGAACTGCAGGCCTGCTATGCTCGTGAGGGCAAGGCAACGCGCGCTGAAGAAGGCGCCGCCGATGCGCGGTTTCACTTGGCGATTGCTGAGGCCAGCCACAACTTCGTGCTGCTGCACACCATTCGCGGCCTGTTCGACCTGCTCAAACGAAGTACGGTGACCAATATCGGTGGCATGTATGAGCTGCGCAGCGAGACCCGAGACTCGCTGGTGGCGCAGCACCAGACTTTGTTCGACGCCATCATGGAAGGCCGCGCCGATGATGCCCGGCGCATCGCCGGAGAGCACATCAGTTATGTGCAGGGCATGCTGGAAGAGCGCGAGGAAGAAAGCCGCCGGCTGGCCCGCGCCCAGCGGCGCGAGCGGCCGGGCAGGGGTTGATCACTGCACCATGACTGCTTCGTTTACCTTACGGCCTTACCAGCAGGAAGCGGTTGATGCCACGTTGAGGCATTTCCGGAAATCGGATGATTCGGCCGTTATCGTGCTGCCGACCGGTGCGGGGAAGAGCTTGGTCATAGCCGAGTTGGCCCGGCTCGCCAAACGCAAAATCCTGGTGCTGACCCACGTCAAAGAGCTGGTGGAGCAGAACCACGCCAAATACCAGAGCTATGGGTTAGAGGGCGGCGTCTTCTCCGCCGGGCTGAAACGCAAGGAAAACCGGCATCAGGTGACCTTTGCGAGCGTGCAGTCGGTATCGGCCAACCTGGACCAGTTCCGTGATGAATATTCACTGGTCATCATCGATGAGTGCCATCGGGTCAGTGGAGAGGAGACCAGCCAGTACCAGCGGATTATCGAGCTGCTGCGGCAACAGAATGACGCCCTGAAAGTGCTCGGGCTGACCGCCACGCCTTATCGGTTAGCCATGGGCTGGATCTATCGCTATCACTACCGGGGCTTTATCCGCAACGGAGAGGATAAGCCCTTCCAACACTGCATTTATGAACTGCCCCTCAGCTACATGATCAGTCGCGGGTATCTCACCAAACCCGAGCTGGTGAACGCGGCGGTGGCGCAATACGATTTTTCCGCGCTGTCTCAGGATCGCTTTGGCGAATACGCGGAAAAAGAGGTTAACCAGCTTCTGAGCAAGCATCAGCGGGTGACCCGGGCCATTATTGAGCAGGTGATGGAGCTGGCCGCCGAGCGCCAGGGGGTGATGATCTTTGCGGCCACTGTGGATCATGCGCGCGAGATCACCGGCTATCTGCCGGAACATCAAACCGCCCTGATTACGGGTGCTACCGACCTGAGTGAACGGGATGTGCTGATCCAGCGCTTTAAACAGCGGCAGTTAAAGTATCTGGTGAATGTGTCCGTGCTCACCACGGGCTTTGATGCACCCCACGTCGATTTCATCGCCATTCTTCGGCCTACTCAGTCGGTCAGCCTGTATCAGCAAATCGTGGGCCGTGGCCTTCGCCTGGACGAAGGCAAAGAGGATTGTCTGGTGATTGATTACGCCGGCAACCATGTGAATCTGCATCACCCGGAGGTGGGGGAACCGAAACCGAATCCCGACAGTGAGCCGGTGCAGGTATTCTGCCCGGGCTGTGGTTTTGCCAATATTTTCTGGGGCAAAACAGACAGTGACGGCCGCGTGATCGAGCACTACGGGCGCCGGTGTCAGGGGGGGATGGAGCCTGCGGTAGAGGGTGAGTCTGAGGCGCAAACCAGACGCCCGGAACAGTGCGATTACCGTTTTCGATTCAAGGAGTGCCCACATTGCGGTGGCGAGAATGATATCGCGGCCCGCAAGTGTCACCAGTGTCAGCAAGCCATTATCGACCCGGATGATCAGCTCAAAGATGCCTTGAAACTGAAGGATGCCATGGTGATTCGTTGTGCCGGGATCACGTTAAGTGCTGCTAATAGCAACAGCGAGAGCAAACTGAAGATCACCTATCACGGTGAAGATGGGGAAGAACTCAGCGAATCGTTTGATTTCAGCAAGCCGGCGCAGCGCCATGTGTTTAACAGACTGTTCGGGCGTCGTTTCGCGAACAGCCAGGCGCCGAAGGAGTTCAAAGGGGCTGAAGAGGTGCTTGAGATGCAGGCCCTATTGCCGGCACCGGACTTCGTCATTGCACGCCATCAGAAGCACTACTGGCAGGTGCAGGAGCGGATTTTTGATTATCGGGGCAACTATCGGAAGGCGTATTAAGTGCAAGGCTGATCAACGGTAGGCCTGTACGCCTTTTCTGGCGGAAATCAACCACCTGCTGTCGGCGGGACTGAGGCGGATACTAATTAAACAATTTTATCTTATTTAGGATACTATGGATGCCTGAGGTTGGTGAATAAGCCAGCAAATAACGAGGAGAGCATAATGAGCAAGAAAGCCGAAAAAGCGACATTAACGTCAGCCACCATTGAAGAGCAGACTGCTGCTTTCCTCAAAGCTGGCGGTTCCGTTGAACAGATAGGCAAAGGCGAGAGTGGACAGCTTTCCTACTCTGCGTCAAAGCAGGCAAACCAGAAGAAGTAACAGGCGCAGGTTGATCCAGCCCCGATTTTGAAAGTGCTTAGACTCAACGGTTTGTTCCCTTGAACGGCAACAGAGTGATGAGAGATGAGTGATAGGAACAGCGATGAAAATCGCCGCTAAATCTCTTCTTTGCTCGTTTGGGTTATTGGCGTTTTCTCCTGCGTGGTCAGAAAGCCAGACTGAGAGATCTCTCACAGTCTCGATTGCTGCACCGGCCTATTGGTGTCTTTACGCCTGTAATTCGGCTGGCTCACGTTTGGGATTCACCGTTGATATCGCTCGTGCGGCGCTGGAGTCCGAGGGGGTCAGGGTTGTGTACAAAAACCTGCCCTTCGACCGGGCGCTGTTCGAGACAAAGAGCGGTCGGATCGACGCCGTAATACCTGCGTTCAAGGACGAGGCCCCCAATTTTATCTTTCCCCCATTTGCAGTGTCGTTGACCGAATACTGCTTCTACGTTCCCAAGAACGAATCCCGTCGTTATGAGGGCATGGCTTCACTCAAGAGCATGCATTTTGTGGCCACGTCAGGCTACAGCTACGGCAAAGAAATGGATGCTTACATTTCTGACAATGAGGGTGGGCGCGTAACTCTGATCGGGGGAGATGACGTACCTAATCGCCTCCGAGAGCTGGTGAGACTGGAGCGCGTTGATGCGCTTCTCGATGATCGGCTCCTGTTCGAATCCAGTCGCAATCGCGTAGACCTGGTGAATGCCGGTTGTCTCAACGAACGCCATGCCGGTTACCTGGCACTCTCCCCGAAAAATTCTGACCGATCCTACGCGATTGCCCGGGCGTTCTCGCGCGGCTTTGAGCATATTCGAGAGAGTGGGCAGCTTTGCAAGATTCTGGACAGCTACGGATTAGGCACCGACGTTGTGCCCGGCCTGAACGCCGGGCATTGCCGATCAGATGCTCCAAGTCTGAACTGATCTGGACCCACTTGGTTTTATCCCCCTTCCCGCAATAACACCGCCGGGTTCAGTCGCATGGCCTTCAGTGTGGGTAACAAACCACCGAGCAGCGCCAGTGAGCTGACGATGCCGGCCACCATCGCACCCAGCCACCAGAGATCGCCAGCCGGCAGTTTCAGCGCAAGATCCGCTAGGGGCAGGGCGATTAGTGCCCCAAGTGCGGTGGCGAAGACGGTCGCAAGGAAAGTCAGCAGCCCGGTTTCGAGGAGCATGGATTGCCGAATGGCTTGGTGCCTGGCTCCAAGACAGTGCAACAGGTTGGCTTCGTAGAGTTGCCGCCGGCGGCTCACACTGACCACGCTCGATAGCACCAAAAGGCTTGCCAGTAAGCTGACGGTAGCCACGGCTGCGAGACCCGCCGCGGCCTTGTTGAGCAGGTTGCCGGCGGTTTGCAGCCAGTCGGCGGTGCGCAGGGTGATCACGTTGGGGATGTTCTGGGCCAGCCACTGTTGGGACGTCTTTGCAGCAGGGTCACTTTGATAAGCCGCGCCAACATACCGGCTGATCAGGTTGTCCAGAGCGCCGTCTTGCAGAATGCCTTCGAACCAGAACCGGGTCTGAAGACCTTTCTGTCGGTAGATGGCCCTGATCTCTGCGGTAATCGACTGGCCTTGAGCGGTGAATTGCACCTGATCCCCAGCCGACAATCCCAGCTCGTTAGCTTCCCGATCTTCCATGGCCATGAAGACTGGCGCGCCCTTTGGCGCGGGAGACGTCCACCATTGTCCGGATACCAGTTCCAGGCCTTCCGGGTTGCCGGAAAGGTAGCTGAGCTTGTATTCGTCGCCCATGGCCTCGCGCCTGGCCTGTGAGTCGTTGGCGAGTAGCTCCGCAATGGGTTGCTCGTTGACCTTGGCAAGTCGAGCGCGAACCAGCGGCAGCAGCTCGGTGCTGCTGGAAGCGTCCAGGGAGGTCAGGCCGCGCTCCACCTCTTCCATCTGGTCCGGAAACACGTCATAGAGGATCAGCGCGGGGGATTCGGCCGGTATGGTGGTTTCCAGTGCCCTGAGCAGCGTGGTGACCAGAAGAGTACAGGCAACCACGAGTGTCAGCGCCGTACCCAGGGATAAGAGGGTGGCCCGCAGCGGTGAACCGGGCCGGTGGAGATTCGCCAGGGCCAGCCGGCGGGCAAAGTTGCCGCCGGCAAAGCCGCTGTTCTCCAGTGTTTTTGCGCCATGGCGCAGGCCTTTTATCAGCCCTTCCAGCAGGCCCCACAGTACGATCACCGCTAATAAAAACAGGAGACCCAGCTCGGGGGAAGGTAGCCCCAGGAGTGTGGCGCCGATATACACAGCCAACAGCAGATAGCTGGCGATACGCCATTTGCGTGGCTCATGGCTGGCGGGTTGAACCTGGCCCCTGAACAGACCCGCCGGTGGTGCGGCCAAGGCCTTGGCCAGGGAAGGCAGCGCGAAGACATAAGCGGTCAGCACTGCAAATAGCCAGCTAAGCAGTAGCGGCAGCAGCCAGAGTTGCAGCCAAGAGGATGCGCCCTCCGGTCCCGCCAGTGCAAAGGCATCGCCGGCCACACCGATGGCGACCGCGGCAAGCCCCAAACCTATGGCGCCGCCGATCAGACCCGCCAGACTGCCCATGAGACCAATCTGCAGCAGATAGATGCCCACCAGTGGTCGGCGTCTCAGTCCCAGAGTCTGCAGGGTGGCGATGGTGCCGAGTTTTTCATCCAGGTAAGCGCGAATGCTGTTGGCAACCCCGAGGCCGCCAATAAACAGGGTGGTGAAGGCAATCAGAATCAGCGCGGTGGCGATCTGGTCCAGCCGTTCGGCGATGCGTTCGCTGCGTTCGGCGAAGGTGGTGATGTCCCAGCGGGTGTCAGGGAAGGCCCGTTCGAATTCTTCCAGCCACAGGTCCAGGTCCCGCTCTGTCTGTATCCGGTACTCGTAGTCAACGCGGCTGCCGGGGCGAATTAATTGAGTGGCATCCACCGCCTGCTCGGAGATCATCACGGGTAGGCCGCGCCAGTTGGCATTCAGGCTTCGGTCAGGCTGCTTCTCGATCAGCCCAGTGATGCGGAAGGTGGCGGCACCGATCTGGAGCTCATCTCCGACTGTCTGTTCCAGGCGCTCGGCCAGCAAAGGATCGATAAC
The DNA here is from genome assembly GCF_016820575.1 of Marinobacter sediminum. Classification (GTDB taxonomy): domain Bacteria; phylum Pseudomonadota; class Gammaproteobacteria; order Pseudomonadales; family Oleiphilaceae; genus Marinobacter; species Marinobacter sediminum. The sequence goes on from NZ_JAEMQH010000001.1 coordinate 1,416,698, forward strand.
CGCGCCCCAGAACTCCCCCTGCTTTGCCGTCAAGTCTTCACGGGATTGGTTCGGTGCCAGCTTCAGCTCGCCGTACAGAGGGTAGGCAGCATCTGGAACCAGTATCTCGGCCCGGAAAAAGCCATCGCCCGATTCACTGCTAACGATGGTGTCGAACTCGCGTACCAGCGAGATGCGGCCGGTTTGGCGAATCCATTCGAGTACCTCATTCGGCAGGGGCTCGTTAGTATCCAGTTCAACATCGCCCCCCAGTATGGCCCGGGTGTCGGCCAGCAGGTTCTGCTCGATAACCCGGTACAGGCTGGCGGTGGCCGCCACCAGGGTGACGCCCAGAATCAGGCAAGCCAAAAAGACTTTCAGTGCGGAAATTCGCGAACGCAGATCGGTGATTGCGAATCTCAGCATCCATAGGATACGGGTGGAGGATGCGCTGGTAGAGGCTTTACGCTTCATACAAACGCCCGCCATCCATTCGCACGCGATGCTGGCAGCGTTGAGCAACGCGCTCGTCGTGGGTTACCAGCACCAGGGTGGAGTTGCTCTGCTCGTGCAGATCGAACAGCAAAGACAGCACCTTTTCACCGGTTTCCTGATCCAGGTTGCCGGTGGGCTCATCTCCCAGCAGCAGGCTTGGCTGGTGCACCAGCGCCCGGGCAATGGCCACCCGTTGTTGTTCGCCGCCGGAGAGCTGCTCCGGGTAATGCTGCAGCCGGTGGCTCAGGCCTACAGATTCCAACATCGCCAAGGCTTGTTCCCGGGCCTTCGGCTGGCCGGCGATTTCCAGTGGCAGGCTGACATTGCCGAGTGCAGTCAGCCCCGGCAGCAGGTGGAAGGACTGAAAGATGATGCCGAGATGCTCACTGCGCCAGTCCGCCAGCGTGTTGGAGTCCATCTCACTGAGCCGTTGGTCGCCCACCAGTATTTCACCGCTGGTAGGGCGCTGAAGACCAGACAGCAGCAGTAGCAGGGAGGTTTTGCCACTGCCAGACGGCCCGGTGATCGCCAGTGTGTCGCCCGGCGGCACCGTGAGTGAGGCGTTTTTAAGCACCGATACGGCCCCTGAGTCTGTGGGGTAGCTCAGATTAATGTCGCTGATCTGCACACTGGTGGACACAAAAGCACCTTTTTCAAGAAGTTCGAATCGAAACTTACGAAGCTTAGTCGGAACTGGTGCATCGGAAAAAGAACCGGCTACTCGTTAGAGTTAATTAGTTGCATTGGCCGACAAACGGAAGGGCGAAAGTTTTGAGCGGCTCGAATAAGCTCTGGAGTAAGGTGAAACGTAGATGTCAGTATGCTAAACACAGCCTGACACATGAGTACTCATGCAGTGCGCATCTCTTTTTATTTTCAGGACGACTTTCTATGGTAGGCGTTTTTAACTTGGTAACCCCTACGGAGATCGTGTTTGGGCGGGGGAGCATAGCCCAACTGAACGACCGGGCGACCAAACTGGGTACGCGAATACTGATGGTGCACGGAAGCAACCCTGGCCGGCTCGCTGGGGTGTTCGAGTCATTGGCCTCGGTAGATATCGTGCAAACTTTGTCCGTTGAAAAAGAGCCGGATTTGAATGCTCTGACGGCTGCGGTCGATGAGGGTAAAAAGCTGGGAGTTGATCTGGTGATCGGCATTGGCGGTGGCTCGGTCATGGATTCGGCCAAGGTGTTGGCGGCCATGCTGCCCAGTGAAACGGCCTTGATGAGTCATCTGGAAGTTGTGGGAGACGGCTTGCCCCTGTCCGCCAAGCGCTTGCCGCTGATTTTGGTGCCAACCACGTCGGGCACCGGCGCCGAGGTCACTCGCAACGCGGTGATCGATATTCCGGACGCCCAGCGCAAGGTGAGCCTGCGGGACAACCAGTTGCTTCCGGACCTAGCCCTGATCGACCCGGCACTGACCGACAGTTGCCCGCGGCACGTCAGTCTGCATTCGGGGCTGGACGCCATCACTCAGGTGATCGAGCCTTACCTTTCGTCCCGCGCCAACCTGTTTACGGATATGTTGTGCAAAGAGGCGATTCCCAAGGGCCTTGCCGCGTTAAAGCAACTGATGAACGGGGAATCCCCAGAGGCGCGGGACGCTCTGGCGCAGGTCAGTCTGTTCGGTGGTCTGGCGCTAGCCAACTCGGGGCTGGGTGTCGTGCATGGTCTTGCGGGGCCGTTGGGCGGATTGTGCGGTGCGCCCCACGGCGCCATCTGTGGCGCGCTGTTACCGGCGGGCATTGCGGCCAATCGTGACGCTGTGACTGAAGCGGAACACAAGGCCCGTATCGATCAGGTGATCGGTTGGATTGCCGAGGTCTTTGAAACCAGCTCGGACCAGGCATTGCCGCGCTTCCATGAATGGATTATCCAAAGCGGCCTGCCCGGGCTTGAGTCGATTGGGGTGAGCGAAGAGCACATCATTGCAGCCTCGAAAGCGGCTGCCAGTTCTTCCTCCATGAAGGCGAATCCCGTGGTGTTGCCAGCGGCAACCATTGAACACATCATGCGCCAGTCGTTTTGATCAACCACGGTTTGCCTGGGACAAATGATGATTAAACCTAGCTGCTACAGCTGTAGGAAGCGGTTTGAGCCTGCTGAGCTCAGGCTTTCGTACTCTAAGAATTACTGTCAGCAATGCGGTGTGGGACTGTTTGGAGAAGAGTACTTTGATTTTCCTGAAAAGCCTTCCCCAACTACCCGAGCCAACCTGGCTATGCATTTGTCCGTGATTGTTCTGGGGGCTGCCGGGTTTTGGTTATTCGCGCATTTTCTGTGGTGATGTAAGTCATTGGAAACATTGCCCCGGGGGTGTGCCTTGTGCGAGTCTGGCTCCTTCCCTTGTCTTTAAACCGTCCGGGAGAAAAGAAGAATGAATACCAAGCTTAAGAAGTCTGTCGTTATTTCTGTAGTCGCTGGGTTTTCAATGCAGCTGGTCGCCTGTGGCACCATCCTTTACCCGGAGAGAAAGGGGCAGGCCTCCGGCCATCTGGACCCCGCGGTTGTTATCCTGGATGGCATTGGTCTGCTGTTTTTCCTGGTACCTGGGGTAATCGCGTTCGCGGTTGATTTCAGTAATGGCACCATCTACCTGCCTGGCGGCGTGGCGTCTGTCGACTCAGAAAAAGTAAATGCCATTCAAATCTCGGGTGAGGTCACCAACGAGAAGATTGAGCAGGCCATCTTCGAGCAGACCGGAGAGAAAGTGCGCCTGGACGACGAGGCTGTTCAGTCGCGGGAGGGGACCACAACTCTCAGTGCGTTGAATAGGGAAGTGCGGTTCCTGTGAAGTGAAACCGTCGCAATGAAAAACCGGGGCAAGGTCTAGAAATAGATGTGTCCCGGTTTTTTTGTTTTTAATAGCTGACTCCTTCCGACGTCAGTTCTTCAAGTCTTGGCGAAGCTGCTGGACAGCGCGCAGTATTAAGGCCTCCTCGGCGCTACTGGGCCTCATGCCCTGAGTCTTTTCGAGCAGGGCCAAGGCCGACTGTTTGCCATCCTCATCATCTACCTTCAAACGTGCTCGGGCGTATTCGTGGTACACAGCTGGGTATTGCGGCGCCAGATTGAGGGCTTTGTCGAAAAGCGTTTCCATGGCGGATTCCTGCGCGCCGTAGGTCAGCCGTGCTATCAGGCTGCCCGCTTTTTCGATAATGCCCGCCTGAACGCCGGCGTACAGGGTCAGGGCGTAGATGTTGTCCGGATCTTCATTCAGTAATTCGGTAAGGGTGTCCTTAACCTCCGAAGTATACCCGGTGGCAATCGCCTCAGAGGCGGACAGCTGCTCGAGAATCCGGGCCTTTCCGTACGCATTGCCGAAGCGGATCATCGGATGGTCTGGCGCCACCGGCATGATTTTGCGGGTGCGCGCGATGACCTCTTCCAGCAAGGTCCGGCGAGTGTCTTCGTCAGCCTCCACCAGGGTGGCCTGGAGCGCCTGCGCATACAAAGCCGGGAAGTAGCCCGCTGGCCCCAGAGCTAGCCCTAGCTCGCGGGCCTCCTGGAAACTGCCATTGAAGAGCAGGCTCCAGGTTCGTCTCAGCAGGGCGGCGTAGTCCTCGAAGTGGTCACTGGGCTCGCCCTCGGCGAGAAAGGCGAGTTCCGGATGGGTGGTTGAGATAGACCGCAGGTGCTTGCGAGTGAGTTCGTACAGCTCCGGCCACTTTTGGGCATCAGCCTTTAGGGTTTCTGCCGTGGGCAGCGGGCCGCGAAAGCCTCCGGTCAGGTTTTGCCAATGCTGGCCGAGTGTGTCCTGGGAGTAGTCGAAGGACGCCAGGTGGTCCGGGTAAGGCCGCCAGTTCTCGGTGGCCAGCGAAGGGCCGCTGACGAACAGTGTAAGGGCCAGAAAGAGCGGCAGCTTTAGCATGAAGGGGTATCCCGTTTTTTATAGAGCATTAAAACGCACCGGCCTGGTCGTCCGTGGAGAGCATCAGAGGCTGTTGGCCATCAGAGGTCAGGAGGGGCAGGGCAACCTCGCCGCTAACACTGACGGCCGTTGCCGCCAGGTCACGGGAGAAGGCGCCCAGAAACGTGGGGTGTTGCCCGTAGAGCATCAGGACTAGCTTGTCCCCGTTACTCAAACGCTCCGCAACTCCGGTCATCTCGAAAGTGTGCTGGCCAAAGCCGCGAACCGGCTGTACCTGCTCGTCAATCAGCTCGGGAAGGCCTGCTCCGCCCTTGATGACCCCCACCCCGACAAACAGGATGGCGTCGCAGGTTCCGGTTGCAAATATCGGGTCGGACTCATCCAGGCATCGAGCATCGAGGTCTGATAAGGGGCTGCCTACGTTCAGTGTGGCTGTGGGTATACCGGCAATCACGCCGTCACTGTCCAGAGTGGTCAGCGGCACCATGGTGGGTAACAAACCAGACACGCCGGTGAATGCCGTCACCTGGACATCGTTCCCGACAAGGTCGTATCGGATAGGAAAGCTCTCACCGCCAACTGTTACGTCTGGCGTGGAAACGGCATCGCCCGGGGCAAGGGTGTAGCAAATCTGGTTGCCGGTGGTAATGACATTGTCCGCATTGCCGCGATTCAGAAGCTTTTCATTGAACCAGGCCACTGCCGCCTGATTGGCACTGATGTCGCCACAGTTGGCGAGGGTGTTAAGTCCGGCTTTGGGAATATCAGGCAGCGCCTCGCCATAGAAGCCGAGGTTCGCCAGGGTTTCCTGAATCAGGCCAGCGTTTGGTGAAAGGTAGTGGTGACTGAAAGGGTAGGTGAGCAGGCGCACGTCACCGCCGGCGGCCTTCAGCTCTTTGTAGTTCTCCCAGGCATCGTTGAAGGGAAACAGGCTGTCCCGCATGCCCTGGAACATGAGCACGTCTACCGGGTAGGGATCCGTTTGCGGAGTTTTGATGACGTAACGGCCGTCACTGGTGACAGGAATGCGGCCGGTGACGGGGTCCAGCAGATACTCCTGGCTGTTGCCGCTGTCCAGCAGCTTGAGTCCGCGTTCGTTCTGCCAGAAATAGCTGGGGCTGTGGTAATGAAGGAAGTCCAGGGCCACGTCGGGAACGTGGTTCTGAACAATTCCATTGATCAGTGTTGAGCGCAGGTAGGGGTCCATGGAGCCTCCGGTAGCGCCATCGCCAGCCAGCGACAGGAAGGCCAGCCAGTAGTTTTTGGTGACGTTGCCCGGGTTAAGGCTGTAGGTCAGGTCGTGCCAGGTAATGTGCGGCACCATGGCATCCATGCGCTGATCGGGGTCTACGTTATAGAGCAAGTATTGGAAGCCGCCTCCGTAGCTGCCACCGATCCCGCCCAGTAACAGGTTGTCGTCACGGTATTTCAGGTAATCCAGGTGGCTCTCGGCCCAGTCAACAATCTGGACCAGGTCTTCTCCCTCAAAGTCCGGGTCCATAACCCGGATGGTTCCACCGCTTTCACCATGCCCTCGCTGATCGATGCTGATGACGGCAAACCCCGCCGCGACCAGTGGTGCGATGGGGGCCAAAGGATCGTCATCCGCTTCGGTGGAGCGAGAGCCACTGAATCCGTGGCCCTGGAGAATCAGGGGGTGCTCGGTTTTGCAATCAAACTGGGCGGGTTCGAAAACCTGAAACACAATTGCGGCACCATCAAGTCGGGAAGGCATTTCCACCCGATAACTGCGGTTACCGGTCAGATCACTGCCTTGCTCGCAGGAGGCATGGGCCAACTCGCTGGTGCTTTCTGTTAGTGGGCGTGAAATGGCTCGGTCTGCGGGGGTGCTGTCGCTGGCTTGCTCGGTGCCGTTCGAGCTGACTTCAGTGGAAGAGACAGTGCTGCCACTTTCTCCACCGCATGCGCCCAGCATGACAGCGGTAGCGCTTATTAACAGAGCGTTGATTAGGTTGTTCATGATTCCGCCTTTGTGTTTTTTGTTGCGACGCGTGCAAATGATGAGGGTCACATTAGGGCGGAGGAGTGTCTTGGGCGATGGCCAGATTGCCCTTATCGTAGGACTCGCGGGTCAATCCGGGAGGTCTGTGAATTACCTGAACGTGCATCGGACGTGTGGTTTGATCTACGAATCTTTTTCACAAGGAAGGTGTTGGAAATGGTTTCAGTGCTCGAAACGAACGGCTTGTTGCAGATTCTTTTGCTGACGTTGATGGCCGGTCTTGCCATGCCCATTGGGGCAGCCATTGCTTCTGTCGAACGGATTCATCCCCGCTGGCTGGAAACCGAGGTTCGCCACAGTGTGATCGCCTTCGGCGGTGGCGTTAGGGGCGACGTTTTCGGTTTCCAGTGAGGGCGGGTTTTCTGCTTGGCGTGATAGGAAAGGTCGCGCGCTCGCACTAAGTGTCTGTCAGCCTCGACCTCAGCAGTTCCTGCAACATGCTATAACTCAACCCCCAAATGCAGTAATTCTGATATCGGCAGCAGGGCATGTTTAAGGTGCCAAGAGGCGTGCGCCAGGGCAGTCTGCCCTGGTTTTCTTTGTCTGCCAGGTAAGCGAGGGGCACCCACACCACCCGCTGCACTTCATGGTTCAGCGATACGTTTTTGGGCCCCTGCCATTCATAGACATAGGGCGTGACAACCATGGGGCGCCAGCGGCTGTGGTGGCGGGTAAGCAGGTCCGACAGCCTGGCCTGGAAGGCGCCATGGCGGTTCAGGTCGACGCCAGTTTCCTCAAGGGTTTCCCGTTCGGCGGCCGCCCGGGTTGTGGCATCCTCGGTCTGCAGTCGGCCTCCGGGGAAAGCCATATCGCCGGACCAGGGGTCGCCTTCTCGGCGGGCCCGCTGGATGAACAACAGCTCCGTTCTACCGCTCTCAGTCGTGCGATAGATCAACGCCACGGAGGCGCGGGTCAGGCGCCGCCGGAACGGTAGCTTCTTGGGGCGCAGGTTGCTGGCCCAGCGACTGAGTGACACAGAGTGCTGTCCTTGGGAGTCGAAGAGCTATCAGACTATCCAATCACTAAGCAGGCGTCCAAAGAGTCTGCAATTGTCCGAGCAGCGACGAGCCCACTCCCTGTTCACCCAGGAAGCCCAGCACGATCGGCAGGAATTGCTGGATCATGGCGGGGTCCATGCCCAGGGCTGAGAAGGCCGATTGCATCCCGCTCATGGAGGAAATGTTGGAAAGCAGGCCCTTGCTCAGGCCGCTGCCGCCGCCCAGGAGGCTGGACAGACCGGTGGCTTTGCCACTCAGGGTGCTCATGGTGTCGGCGCCGAGCTGATTCTTGGCGAGCTGCAACATGGCTCCGGTACCGCCGACGGCTTGCGCTTGGGAAACACCAAGCTGGCTCTGCAGTTGGCCGACCAGCTGCTGCGCTTCGCCTTTAACTTGCGTTGCTGAGGACAGGGCTGCTGTGCCCTTGGTCAGGCTGTCGTTCAGGCTGAAGGCATCAACGGCTGGGGTGAATAGGTAGATGCTTGAAACCAGGAGGAATTGCTTGAGAATGGAGTTCATTGAAAGTCCCTTAATGAATGTTTCAAGGTTAGCACCCTACATATTGGGGCGTAAAAGGAAATAAAAAGAGCCGCAAATAGAGATAGGTATATTTGGGGTCGACTAGAAGTTCTAGAACCAATGGGGAGGGCGCTGAGGCCCTCCGCAGGTACTCAGGCGAAGTCGTACTCGCCACCTTTTTCAAGGGCTGCCTGATAAGCCGGCCGGGCGTGCACGCGTTCCACCCAGGCGGTGATGTGAGGCCGGTTCTTGCCGACGATTCCCCGTGCCACTGAGGCCTCCAGCGGAAAGCTCATTTGAATATCCGCCGCACTGAGGTTATCCCCCAGGAACCAGGTGTTTTTCGCCAGGTGGTCTTCGACAAAGTCCAGGTGTGTCTTGATCATCGGGCCGATGAAGATTTCATTGGTTTTGTCTGAAATGCCTTTGGCTACCGGCTTGATGAAGAAGGGCATCGGGCTGGTTTTCACTTTTTCAAATACCAGTCGCATCACCAGTGGCGGCATCAGGGAGCCTTCGGCGTAGTGCAACCAGTAGGTGTAATCCAACCACGCCTGGCCGCCGGCCTCCGGCAGCATGGTGTCTTTGCCGTAGGTGTGGGCCAGGTATTCGATGATGGCGCCTGATTCCGCCACCACCAGATCGCCGTCGGTGATCACCGGGGATTTGCCCAGCGGGTGTACCTTCTTGAGGCTAGCTGGCGCCAGCATGGTCTTGGGATCACGCTGGTAACGCTTGATCTCGTAGGGCACGCCTAGCTCCTCCAGCATCCAGAGAATGCGCTGTGAGCGAGAATTGTTCAGGTGATGCACTGTAATCATTCAAAAACTCCGTTTTTTAGATTAAACCCGACCTTATCATGTCGAAGGTGTCCAGAATCCGGGCTACATACTGGTCTTTCGGGCGAAAGCTGCTTTGGGTGCTGAGCGACACGTCCCGCTCCAGGTGGTCCAGCAGCTTGTGCAGGCGCCGGCGATGTAAGCCGATGGCGGCCTGGATCGGATCGGAAATCACACCAGACAACGCCGCAAAGGCTGCCAGGGCTGCCATAACGGCGACCATCACGCTGGCTGTTGTCGTCAGCGAAGGCTCTGGTGGGAATACGCTGTAATACCAGCCACCGATCGTTTCACCGAGAATAAAGTCCCGGGCGGCCAAGGTCTTGGCCAGCATGGATGCGAGCACCACTCCGAGGCCGATACCACCCGGGGTAAACTTCTGGAACGCAAACGCGCCCAGCACGGTACAGGAGATGCTGTTGGTGATATCGGCTGACGCGGTCCGGGTTATCCGGTACTGGCTGAGCGCGTCGGCGACCACAGGCTCGATCAGTTTGATGAACTGCTGGTGATCGACCGGCTCCGAGCTATGGCGGGCGTAGACGGCTTCCAGGGCTTCAATCAGGTAGCTCTCGAGCAGATTGCCCTCACGCAGGCTCGTAGCCTGGCCGTTGTTCAGAAGATCTCTCTGAATAAGGCTTGTGATGTGCTCTTGCACCCGGGTGGTAAACCCCGCGGGCACACGATCCGCCAGATTATGCAGCCACTTCAGGCCTGCTCGGTTGCGAACCAGTATTTTCACCAGGCACGCCAGGGCGTACACCGGTGCCCACAGCAGATTAATTGGGGCCCGAAGCATGTCCCAGCCCAGTGCCATCCGGTTGGTGGCCATAGCCCCGGGGTAATGGAAATGGCGGTCAATAAACGCCGGAACCCGCGCCCGGCAGTCGGCAAAGTAGCGCGCTATGCCTGAGCGGATGGCCTGTTCTATCTCGGCTTCGGAGACAGGGCCTTCGGACGATGTGGCTGTGGTCATGGCGAAATTCGGCACAGAGGTTTTGCGAACCGCCATGGTATCAGGGATTTTCGGTGGTCAGGCAGCTCAGTGAAAAATCCTTCTCCAGCCGGTAGGTGTCGAAATCCCGCGCCAGAAAGAGCTTGCCCTGGTAGTGCTGCAGGGCCTCAGCGGCCAGTTGGTTGATGTTGGGTGTACCGCACGGCCCGGATTGGTAGCGCGAGCTGAAATGGGTCAGCACCAGGTTGGGAAGCTGGGCCTGCTGGGCAAACTTGGCCACCTGTTCGGCGGAGCTGTGCTGTGGCCAGGGGCCAACGCGCTCGGACACGTTCTGGGTATAGGTCGCCTCGTGAATCAACAGGTGGCTGCCCAGGCAGGCCTCGGCCAGCAGGGTCGGGTCGTCATTGTCACCGGCGACAATCAGGCGGCGGGCCACGCGGGGAATCTCCGTGTACTCGTCACTTCTGAGTAAGCGGCCATCCTCCAGTGTGACGTCGTGGCCTTTCTGCAACTCGCCCCAGCTGGGCCCGGGTTCAACCCCATCGTTGCGCAGTTTGTCCTGCCGCAGCTGCCTTTCCAGATTGCGCTCCGTAAACACGTAGGCCCGGCAGGGTACCCGATGAGACAGGGCCACTGCCGTGACCGCGAAATGGTCATCCTGCCAGTAGAAATCCGGTGCCTCGGAATCGATGAAATTCAGGGGGTAGCTCAGGCTGGAGTCGCTGTTGTCGAGCGTGGTGGTGATAAAGCGGTGGGTCTGAACCGGAGCAATGATGTCCAGTGGTTCCGTGCGCCCGAGCATGGAGGCACTGGTGAGCAACCCAGGCAGGCCGAAGGTGTGGTCGCCGTGAATGTGGGTGATGAAAATCGCCCGCAGCTGCATCACGGAATAATGCGCCCGCAGCAGTTGGTGCTGGGTGCCTTCGCCACAGTCCACCAGATACCAGGGCTTATGGCCGGAGTGTGACAGCGCCAGGGCGGTGACGTTGCGTGCCCGTGTTGGGGTACCGGCGGAGGTGCCGAGAAAGGTGAAGTCCATGGTTCCTCGTTGATTGTTCAGGGTTGCAAGGTCAAAGAATCCTGGGAAACAACACGGTTGCGTCCAGCTGCCTTGCCGGCATAGAGCGCCTCGTCGGCTCTCTTCATCAGCGAAGCGTACGAGCTGTCTTCTGTTGAGAAGGAGGCAACCCCCATGGTGACGGTCACATGGAAGGAGTGGTGGTCCACCTTGAACTCCTTGCGTTCAACCAATTGGCGGATACGCTCGGCAAACGCCATGGCACTCTGCAACTGAGTGTTGGGCAGGATGATGGCAAACTCCTCCCCACCGATACGGCATCCGACATCCAGCGGACGTAGTTCCCTCTGAATTATCTTCGCGGTATCGATCAGTACGAGGTCGCCGCCCGCATGGCCGTACTGATCATTGATGGTCTTGAAGTGATCGAAATCAAACATGATGACGGACGCGGGTAGCCCCGAGCGAATAAAACCAGAGTGCTGGGCCTCCAGCTGAGTCTTGAAATGTTTCCGGTTGTAGAAACCGGTCATTTCGTCCGTCCGGGATTCCATCGTCAGCCTGTCTTCCAGCTCCCTCTGATAGGTGACGTCCCTGACCAGTGCCATGGCTACCCGAACTCCGTCCATGCAGATGGTGTTGATCATGATATCGACCGGTATTTCCGTGCCATCGGCACGCATACCGGTGAATCGTTTGTCCTCTCCCATGGGACGGGTAACCGGGTTCTGGAAATAGCCATTTACATGCTGCCGGTGCGCGGCCCGATGACGGTCGGGGATGATCATCGACAAATCCGAGCCTTTCAGGCTATCTGCCGGATAACCAAACATATTTTCAGCTTGAGAGTTGATTAGTGCGATCTTGTGGTCGGTATTCACAATGACGACTGCATCAGGTAGGGACTCAATAAACGGCAAAAGAGCGCCGGAAGTGGTAACGAGTTTATCGCTGTTTGTCTTGGCGGGCATGGCCAGGAGAACCCCGAAAGTTAAGCCTTGAGCATCGATTAACGACTATAGGTGGTGATGTAAAGAATACCTAACAGCGCTCGCGGAAGCGAAAAAACTGCACCGGTTCCTTTTAGGGGCTTGGCAGAAAAAACGCTAAATAGGCAGGCTCTTCACTCTCAGGGCGTATACTTTCTGATCAGGCTCGGCTTTTTATGGCACCTGAATCCATGAAACGAGCGCTTAGCATAGAAGCTGGAGAGTATCAGGAAGGAGGCCTTAATGAGCCAACTGCGCATCAACACCCCCAAGGTCAGATTCTTCACGTTGGCCTCCGGCGGGAGTGTCGCTTACGCCAGTCATGGCTCTGGTCCTTACCTGCTGGTGCCCGCCTGGTGGGTGAGCCACCTGGAACTCGACTGGCAAGATGAGGACTTTCGGGCATTTTTCGAATCCCTCGGGCAACACCACACGGTTGTCCGTTACGACCGCCCTGGGGTTGGGCTGAGTGACCGGAAACGATCCCGCTTTGATCTGGACGATGAAGTCGTCACGCTCACGGAACTGCTTGACCACCTCGGTGCACCCAATTGTTCGCTGTTGGGGATATCTTGCGGCGGACCGGTTGCGACGGTGTTCACCCACCTCAATCCCCACAGGGTCGAAAAGCTAATTCTGGTCAGCTCCTTCGTTGATGGCAACGATATCGGGAATGACGCGCTAAAACAGGCGTTGTGCGCCTTGGTTGCAGCCAGTTGGGGGATGGGCGCCAACGCGATTCTTGATCTTTTCGATCCTGACATGTCAGCTGAGCAGAGGAAATCACTCGCCAAAAGACACAAAGAGTCGGCATCGGCGGAGATGGCGGCTCATTTGCTTGGGCTCACGTTCAGAATGGACGCTACCGACGCCGCCCAGAATCTGATCAAGCCAGCCTTGGTTTTGCACCGCAGCAAAGATAGGACCATTACAGCGGCGGCAGGGCGGCGGTTGGCGGCGATGATTCCGAACGCTCAGTTCAAGAGTCTCGAGGGAAAATCTCATTTGCCGTGGGTAGGCAAGGAAGCTGACCAGTTTGTGAGGGAAGTTTTAACGTTTACTCAAGGGGGCCACTCTCGAACCCAGGCCGAATTTAATCAATTTCGACAAATGGGCGATGTTTGGGTACTAACCTACGATCAAAAAACGGTACACGTGAAGGACGCGTTGGGCCTGCGCGACCTCCATGAACTCATTGGTCATCCGGGGCAGGATATTCATGCCCGCCTTCTTGCCAATGGTGAGGCCGGAATTGGCCAAGCCAACACCCATGAAGCTGAGATATTGGATGGTCAGGCACTTGGCGCCTACCGCCAACGATTAATCGACATTGATGCAGCCCAACAGCAAGCTGCGGCGGGTAGAGATGAATCGCTGTATGAGGCGCTTGAAGCCGAACGGGACACCGTACAGCACGAACTGACGCGCGCCCTGGGGTTATCAGGACGCCAGCGGACTTTCAGTTGCGACAACGAAAAGGCAAGAAAGGCCATATCCGCTCGAATACGAGGCAGTATTAAGCGTATCGACAGCTTGCACGCAGAGCTGGGTGAACACCTGAGACAGTCGATCCGAACGGGTAATTTTTGCTGTTATGAGCCAGTCGAACCGCAACGTTGGCGTGTCTAGCGTCAAACCTCCTGTGTGAGACGCCTCTGTCAAAGAAACGGAATCGTAAGCTAGCCGGAATCTGGCAGGCCGCTAGATGAAAGCTGGCGCCTCTTGTGATGAGACGGGGATAACGCCCCGATCATTTACCAGACGCTTAAATCATCAGTTCAAATTACGTCTCAATTTGATGCCGAGATTGAAGCCTTGCCTGCACAGGCATGAGGAGGTTCTCATGAATTCCGCTACCAATCGTCGACGTTTTCTGTACTCACTGATCTGCTACGCCGCCGGCGTTGCGTCATTGATCTATTTTATCCTCTTCGTAAACGATCTCTTTCTAGCCAACACCGTGAATGGGCCAGTCGAGATCAAGTCGTTGCTGGGGGCGTTGCTGATCAACGTGTTCGCGATCAGCCTCTTTGGATTGCAGCATAGCGTGATGGCCCGGGGCTCCTTCAAGCGTTGGTTGAGCCGCTTCATCCATCCCAGCATTGAGCGATCGACCTACCTGCTGGGCACCGCGCTCGTGATAGGAGCTATGTGCGCACTCTGGGTTCCTGTTGGCCCGGTGGTTTGGCGGGTTGAGTCGGAACCCATGGCCATGCTGATTCGCGCAGTCGCTTTCTTTGGTTGGGGCACGATGTTAGTGGCTACGTTCATGCTGAATCATTTCGAGTTGTTTGGCCTCAGCCAAACGTTTAATCCCATGCGGGGCAGACCGACGCCCGCGAAAGCTTTCAAGACGCCCGGTTTATACCGGATTGTTCGTCACCCCATTCAGGCAGGTATCCTGATCGGGATGTGGGCGGTACCGGTTTCAACCACCGGTCATCTTTTGTTCGCTGGGGGGATGACGCTCTACATTTTTGTCGGCCTCTACTTCGAAGAAAAAGACCTGATTCGCGATTTCGGTGCGACCTATAAAACCTACAAGGCCCGCGTTAAACGGCTGATTCCGTTTATCGCGTGAGTTTTCTGCTAGCAGACGGCTCAGTTGTTAGGCGGGGCAGGCGGGCAGGCTGTTTACGATTGAACCTGCCTCCATTTTCCGTTAAATCTACGCCTTTACTCACAGAACAGGAGCCCGAAAATGGCGGAAGTATCGCTCAAGGAACAATTGGCCAGCGCGGTTAAAGACGCGATGCGCAACAAGGACAAACTCCGGCTTACCACCCTGCGCATGGCGCAGGCTGCGGTCAAACAGATCGAGATCGATGAGCGCCGGGAATTGAGTGACGAAGACGTTCTGAAAGTGCTGGATAAAATGCTCAAGCAGCGCCGGGATGCCGCCAGTCAGTACGACGATGCCGGCCGCCCGGAGCTGGGTGATAAAGAACGGGCAGAGATGGTGATCATCGAGGAGTTCATGCCCGCAGCGCTCACCGAGGATGATCTGGATGCCCTGATCCGCACGGCTATCAGCGCAACCGATGCTCAGGGCATGCAGGACATGGGTAAAGTCATGAACGAGTTGCGCCCTCAAGTACTGGGACGGGTTGATATGGCGCATCTGAGCAAGAAGGTAAAGGGGGCGCTCGCGGGCTGACAAGGTTTCCTGTAACCGTTGCCTTGAATTGTGCCTGCCGTGAACTCAGCTATAAGAGATAGGGACGGCAAGCAGCCAATCAGGAGATCCGCCATGCACGTTTTCATTGCAGGAGCTAACGGCCAAATCGGGCAACACCTGCTGCGGGAAATCGCAGACAGCAACCACGAGGCACGAGCGCTGATACGGCATCCGGATCAAGGCCCGGAGTTGCAACAACTGGGCGCTACGGAAACGGTCCTGGGTGACCTGGAGCAGGACTGTAGCGAGGCCATGAGAGGCTGTGATGCGGTCATCTTCGCCGCCGGCTCGGGCCCTCATACAGGCCCGGATAAGACCATCGACGTGGATCAGGATGGTGCCATTCGCCTGGTCGATACCGCCAAGGCCATGGGCATCAAGCGATTCATTATCGTGAGCAGCATGGGGGCCGGGGCGCCGGAAAAGGGGCCAGAAAAACTCCAGCATTATCTGCGGGCCAAGCACAACTCCGATGAACACCTGAAAAACAGCGGCCTGGATTACACCATTGTCCGTCCCGGGCGGCTGACCGATGATGATGGTACGGGCAAGGTGACGGTGAGTGCGGGTCTGAAGGACGTCGGCAAGATTCCTCGGCAGGATGTGGCCCGGGTGCTGCTGGCCACGCTTGATTCAACGAATACAACGAACCGGGTCTTTGACCTGGTGTCGGGCGACACACCGGTGCCTGAGGCACTGGCCACATTCTAAGATTATCCGAAGTTCACCGGGCCCGGTTAAATACCGTACCGGGCCTGTGAATTGCTTTTCCTTTGCCCTACGCTTGTAGCCATAACGCAGTCAGCCCGAGCGGTGGTCAAGCGCCTATGTCCGATAAAGAACTTCGCACCAAATCTGATAAACAGTCTATCGAACAGTTTATCCATCAGGTCCAGAAACTGCCCAAGGGCGGCGGTGTTAAGGGCCGGCTGATCTTCGCTCTGGACGCCACAGCGAGCCGCGAGGCGACCTGGGACGAGGCCTGCCATTTGCAGAGTGAGCTGTTCCTGGCCACCAAAGATCTCGGTGGCCTGGCCATTCAGCTGTGTTACTACCGCGGCTTTCGGGAGTTCAAGGCGACCGGTTTTGTCACTGAAACGGGCCAACTGCTGAGCCTGATGAATGGTGTGTCTTGCCTGGGTGGCCGCACCCAGATCAGCCGGGTGCTGGCCCACGCCGTGAGCGAAACCCGCACCCAGCCTGTGAAAGCCGTGGTGTTCATCGGCGATTGCTGCGAGGAACCGGTGGACGAGCTCTGCCATACCGCCGGTGAACTGGGCATGCTGCGCACCCCGGTGTTCATGTTCCATGAGGGCGACGATGCCCATGCCCGGGCGGTGTTCCAGCAGGTGAGCAAGCTTTCGGGTGGCGCCTATGCGCCCTTTGATCGCAACAGTCCGCAAGTGTTGAAGGATCTTATGGCTGCGGTTGCGGTCTATGCGTCCGGGGGAGCCAAGGCCTTGGAGGATTTTTCCAACCATAGCTCTCCGGAAGTGAAGCGCCTGACCAAGCAACTCAGATAAGGTAGATCGCGACAATGGTGGGCCGATTAGCCCGGAGTTCCGAGTGCAGATAACGCTAATTTTTCTCGTGATGTCGTTGTTTGCGGCGTTGTGGCTGCGCAGCCTGCCGCGGAAACAGCGGGGGCCGGCGGCCATCAGATTGTCGTTAATCGTGGGTACTGTCATTGTGGTTGTGCTGGCGGTGACTGGCCGTTTGCACTTCGTATTCGCCTTGCTGGCGTTCCTGTATCCGCTGCTGCGCCGGGTGCTGCCGTCTCTCCTGACGGGAGGTCTGACCGGCGGCGGTGCCAAGGCCAAACCAGGTAACCAGTCCCATGTTGCCAGCGAAGTCCTCGAAATGAGCCTGGACCATGACTCCGGAACCATGGACGGCACGATACTGACGGGGCCCATGGCCGGCCGGACACTGTCGGACTTGGGCGAGAGTGAGTTCCTTGAGCTGTTACGCTACTGCCGGGCTCAGGATGAGGACTCGGCCCGGTTGCTGGAAACCTACCTGGATCGGCGCTTTGGCGACTCCTGGCGCGCGGATGATGAGGCTGGCTCTAACACTGGAGGCTCTGGCGAGAGCAGCAGCGGTAGCAGTGCCAGTGGCCCGCTGACCGAGAGCGAAGCCTTGGACATTCTGGGCCTGGAACCCGGTGCCAGCCGAGAAGACATTATTCAGGCGCACCGCCGGATGATGCAGAAAGTGCACCCGGATCATGGTGGTAGCAACTACCTGGCCGCTCGTATCAACGAGGCGAAGGAGTGCCTGCTGGGCTGACGATAGCTTTGCGTTGAATGCACGTGTCGATAGACACAGATCAACTTCGGCACCTCAGATCTGTACTAACCTCGGAGGTATCTGTTTGCTACCTCGTCAACTGACAGGAGGTTGGTATGAGGGGTTATTTTGTGGAGTTCGGCTTCATCATCGCTTCATGGCTGGTGTGTGGCAGCACGGTTGCGATTGCCCAAAACTATTCCGGGTCCGAAAGCTGCCAAGGCTGCCACCAGGAAATCTACGAGCAGTACCAGAAATCCGGCCATCCCTATAAGATTCAAGCCGTGAAGGGCGCACCGCCCTCATACCCTCCCGGCACCTCGCCTGGCGTTCCGCACCCTCCACTTGATGAAGACTGGAAGACCATCAGTTACGTGATCGGTGGCTTTGGTTGGAAGGCCCGCTTCATGGATCAGGAGGGTTACATTCTTACCGGTGCAAACCGTCAGTACAATCTGCCGAATTCGAACCTGGGCACGGATGCTCACTGGGTGGCTTATGAGGGCAGCGAGCTATCCCGAAAACCCTACACCTGCGGCGATTGCCACACCACCGGGTGGGTAGCCACGGGTGCCGATGGGCCGCATCAGGATGGGTTGCCAGGTATTCACGGAACCTGGGTGGGGCCCGGGGTTACCTGCGAAGCCTGTCATGGGGCCAGCGCCGCTCATGTTGCCAGCCCAAAAGAGTTCAAGCCGACCACGGAGGAGAACTGCGGATCCTGTCATTCGCGAGGTGACCCCCATCAGATCGACGCAAAGGGAGGGCTTATCCGGCATCATGAGCAGTATGAGGATTTGCTGGCTTCTCCTCACAAGGCCCTTGCCTGTGGCACCTGTCATGATCCGCATAAGAGCACGGTCTATCAGGCTGGCGGTTATCTGGGCGATGACAAGACCTGCAAGAGCTGCCATCAGAACGTTGAAATCAAACTAGCTGCCAAAGCGGACGTGGCCTGCCAGACTTGCCACATGCCTCATGCCGTGAAATCTGCGACCTCGACCACCGTGACTTTTGCCGATGGCAGCGTACCGAAAGGAGATCTTCGGACCCACATCCATCGCATCAGCACGGATCCCAACTGGAAGATGTTTACCGATGACGGCAACTTTGTACGCGTGGACGACGAAGGAAAGGCCTACCTGACTCTGGATCATGCGTGCCTGACCTGTCATGTCAATAAAGACAGGAAGTGGGCGCAAACCCATGCAGAAAAAGTCCATTGAGTCTTCTGAAGAGCGGGACGCCGACAGCGAACAGGCGAAGGGGCAGGGCCTGTTCGGCGCGTTTCGTGCGCTGCCCAAAGACAGCGTGCCCAAAGCTCTTCTGTTAGCCCTTATCATCAGCGTAGTTGGCGGCTACCTGGTTACCAGTTCAACGGTGCTGCTGAAACCAAAGTACGTCGCGAACCAGGAGCGGGAGCGGAAGGAGTATCTGCTTGAAATCGTGAAGCGCCAGCCCGGTATGCAAGGGCTATTTGAAACGGTCGAGGCGGAGCAGGTAAAAGCTCAAGTGATTGATCTGGAGACGGGGCAACCTTTGCCGGCGATTGACCCTCAAACGTTTGATCAGCGGAGGGCGGCAAAAGACCCCGACCAAAGCATCGAAATCCCCTCAAGCCGGGACTTTGCGAACATTAAAAGGCGGGAAAAGTTCGCCAAGGTCTATCAGGTAGAAACCGGCAGCGAGCTCAAAATGATCATCCTGCCGGTCTACGGCAAGGGTTTTACCTCCACCCTCTATGGTTACCTTGGTCTGGCGGCCGATACCAATACCGTCATTGCTTTGAATTTTTACGAACAAGCTGAGACGCCGGGGCTTGGCGCCCGCGTCGGAGACTCGCAGTGGCTCCAGCAATGGCAGGGCAAGAAGATCCGCGATCCGGTCGGCAATCTTCGCATTGGTGTTGCCAGAGGGAGCGTGCTGGCTTCAAGCCCAGCCTCGAGCTACGAAGTGGATGGAATCTCCGGTGCCACCTGGACCAGCCGCAGCGTCACCAATCTGCTGCGGTTCTGGTTGGGCGAGGATGGCTTTGGCCCTTACCTTAGCCGGCTCCAATCTCCGGAAGGGGAGTCCTAGCGCCTGGCTCGTCAGGGGTCAGGCATGAATGCTTTCCACCCGCCTCAGAAATGCCCCGATATCCTCGAACGCCTCTTCCGCTTCTGGCAACAACGGCGTGAACAGGTGCCATACATGCACCATGTCTGGCCAGGTTTTCAGTTCCACCGGCGAACCGGCAGCCCGCGCTTTCTCCACGTAGCGCTTGGCGTTCTCCAGCAGCAGTTCCGATTCGCTGACGTGGATCAGCGTCGGCGGCAGCCCGTGTAATCGTCCGCGGAGGGGCGATGCCATCGGGCTGGTGGGCAGTACCCGCATGCCCAGCACGGTTCCCCACCACAGCAGAGGCATGGGTATCCGGGCCATTTTTTTCACGGTCGGCCCCAGCATGACATCGGATTCCAGGTTGGCGCGGCTGCCCAATGAGGTCAGCATCAGTTCGGTGGACGGTGACAAGGCGATCGCGGCGGTCGGAGGTTGCAGCGCCTGATCCCGTATCCAGGCGATCAGGCCCAGAGTGTGGCTGCCACCGGCGGAGTCGCCGGCAATCACCAGGAAATCGGCTGAACCCTTACCATCCGGGCCGTTGTCCAGTAGCCAGCGATAGGCCCGCTGGCAATCGATGATACCGTCCAGGTAGCGATTTTCCGGCATCAGCCGGTAATCGATGGCGAATACGCAGGCCTGGGTTAGCCGCGACAACCGGTCGGTAATGGCGCGATGGCTTTTGGGGCTGCCGGCGATCCAGGAGCCACCGTGAATGTAGAGGATACGCCGCTCGGGTTTTGCTCCGGGCGCGATAACCCACTCGCCTCTGGGGGAGCCACTGGCCGGTGAACGGATGTCCGAGGCCAGTTCCAGGCCATCGCTCATGCTATCCATGTACGTCCGCAACGCTTTGACTCGGGCAAGCCCATGCAGACCGTCAGCGGCCGCATGCATGCCTTGGACTATTTCCAGAACCTTTTGGCGAGCGTCATCGTGTTGTTGGGGAGGCGGTGCCTCAGTTTTATCCCGTGTGCTTCGCTTCCGGCGAATGAAAAACACCACGGCAGCGATCAGCGCGACCATGAACAGGCCAAACCACATCATTGCGAACCAGGCCATTCCGAATATCATAGTCAGTCCTTAAGCGGCGGCGTCCCGGAAATGGGCTACATTGCCATACTAATCCAGTTGCTCAGTATCTCATCAATGCAAAACTCAGCAACGACACATACAAGGAGTTGCCATGCCCTCTCAAACCGTCTGGATTACCGGAGCCTCCTCCGGCATTGGTGAAGCCCTCGCCCTGCGCTATGCCGTGGACGGGGCCAGCCTGGTGCTCTCGGCCCGACGCAAGGATGAACTGGAGCGGGTCGCCGGTCTGTGCCGGGATGCCGGGCTTCCAGCCGATCAGGTGCTGGTGCTGCCCCTGGACGTGACTAATTGGGAATCTCTGCCCGGTGCGGTGCAGAGCGTGCTGGATACCTTCGGCTCCATCGATCTGCTGGTGAACAACGCCGGTGTCTCCCAGCGCTCCCTGTGCCAAGACACCGACATGGCGGTATACCAGAAGCTGATGGATGTGGATGTGATGGGCCAGATCGCGCTGACCAAGGCGGTGCTGCCCCACATGCAGGAGCGCGGTGCAGGGCACCTGGCGGTGACGGCCAGTGTGGCTGGCAAAGTCGGCGTATCTGAGCGGACCGGTTATTGCGCAGCCAAGCACGCGGTGATGGGCTTTTTCGATGCCCTGCGGGCGGAAGTGGAAGGCCAGGGCATTGATGTGTCCACCATTGTGCCGGGCTTCATTCGCACCGACATATCCCGAAATGCCTTGGCTGGCGATGGCTCGACATTTGGCAAACTGGACGACAACATCGCCGGGGGTATGGATGTCACCGAGTGCGCCGAGGTGGTTTTCAAAGGCCTCAGCGCGAAAAAGCGGGAAATCCCGGTGGGCAAGGGCAAGGAAATGGCCGCGCTCTGGATCAAACGGCTGTCGCCTGAGGTACTGTTTCGTCTCACCAAGGCGTGAGCCTAGTGCGATCGCGCCTATGCGGTGCTTGCGCAATTCGCCTCAAGTTCGTTATATAACTCGACTCGATTGCGGCCTTCGTTTTTCAGTAGAGGTTTAAGGCATTGAATCATATAGGATTGCTTACCGCTTGGAGCGACGATAAGGGCTTCGGGTTCATAACTCCGACTATCGGTGGCGAGCGCGTTTTTGCCCATATCAGCGCCTATGCCGGGCGTGGCCGGCCATCGGCAAACCGGGAGGTGAGGTACTCGCTCACGGAGGATTCTCAGGGCCGAATACGGGCCGGGCAGTTTCAGTACACCGGTATTGGGAAGCTCGGCGCGAGTGTCGCGCCGGGCTTCTGGCTGGCTCTGCTGGTGGCTGTCGGCGTGATTGGTGGGCTCAGCAGCGCGTATGAGTTCGGTTATGTGCCCGTGATCGTACCGGCGGCTTATGCGGCAATGAGTCTGCTCGCATTCATCATGTATGCGCTCGACAAAGCGGCTGCCGTGAAAGGCAGACGGCGGGTGCCGGAGAATCGCCTGCACTTGTTCGAATTGCTCGGTGGCTGGCCCGGAGCCTTGATCGGCCAGCAGCTTTTTCGGCACAAAACCCGTAAGAGGACGTTTCAGCTCGGCTTCTGGCTGTGTGTCCTCCTGAACGTTGGCGCGCTTGGCTGGCTCCTGCTTTGCCCGGAGGCGGCGCTTGTTCGAGATACGCTCGGAATCAATCCTTTGGAGTTGGGTTGGTGGTGACATCCCTGTCTGCCAACCCGCCCATGAGCCCTAGTCTTTGGCGA
Organism: Marinobacter sediminum; assembly: GCF_016820575.1. Lineage (GTDB taxonomy): Bacteria > Pseudomonadota > Gammaproteobacteria > Pseudomonadales > Oleiphilaceae > Marinobacter > Marinobacter sediminum. Next base: position 1,438,715 of record NZ_JAEMQH010000001.1, read on the forward strand.
ACAGCTGGCCCATGTCCTTGAAGGCTTTGAACTCAAGCGCATTGCCGCAGGGATCGAACAGGAACATGGTCGCCTGTTCGCCCACCTGTCCCTGAAACCGCACATAGGGCTCGATCACGAACTCCGTGCCCCTGGCCTTCAAACGCTCGGCCAGCGCCTCCCACTTGTCCCAGTCCAGCACCACACCAAAATGCGGAACCGGCACATCGTGCCCGTCTACCGAGTTGCTGTGGGCATTCTCTTGGGAGGCAGTTTTCGGATGTTCGTGAATAACCAGCTGGTGGCCGTAGAAGTTGAAGTCTACCCAATGGTCGCTGGAGCGGCCCTCTTCAAGGCCAAACACCTCGCCGTAAAAGGTCCGGGCGGCAGCCAGGTCGTACACAGGAATTGCCAGATGGAACGGTGACAGGCTCATGGATAACTCCTTCAGACCTTGTTGTTTAGACCCAGTTACTTGGCGCTGGTAACGTACTTCAGCACTTCAACCACTTGCTCAGGTGTTTGCGTCCAGGCCATGGCCGCAGCGTCTACTTCCTTGAGCGGGTGGATGATGTCGTCGTTGTGCAGGGTGACATAGGGCGTGCCCATGGCCGCGCAGTAGCCGGCATCAAAGGCGGCGTTCCACTGTTTGTACTTGTCGCCAAAACGGATTACTGCCAGGTCGCATTGCTCCAGCATGGTCTTGGTGCGAATGCTGTTCACCTTGGACGACTGGTGGTCGCGCCAGAAGGGCACGTCTGGCTTACCCAGCACATCGCCGGCGGCGTCGCTGGCTTCGTGGTTGGTAACCGGTGCGGTGAATTCCACCGGCAGCCCGGCAGCTTCTGCACCGGCCTGAATTTGCTCGCGCCAGTCGGTGTGGATTTCGCCGGAAAGATAAACGGTCCAGATCATGGAGGTTTCCTCAGTTGGTGTCGGAAAGGGTCGGTCTACGACCATGGAAAAGCGGAGCCCTATCATACGTGAGCCGAAGACCGGATGCCCATGTCTGGCTTTAACCCCCTGGCCAATGCTAATCAAAAGGTGCCTGCGGCCGCGAACGCTTTAAGTCGCGCCGTGAGCCGTCCATAGTAGGGGTGTAAGCGATCCTATAAATCGCCAACAATCACCACCTTTCACTACAGGAGACATGTGCCGATGAGTACCTACAAAGCGATTAATCTGGTGAAGAGGCCTGCGGGGAGCATCGGGCCGGAGCTTTTCGAAGTTGTGGAGAAGACCGTCCCGGAACCGTCCGACGGCGAGATTCTGGTCCGGCAGACCTACATGTCCCTGGACCCGGCCATGATGGGCTGGATGAGCGAAGACACCGACAGCTATATCCCGCGCGTAGAACTGGGCGATGTAATGCGCTCGTCGGGCATTGGTGAAGTGGTCGCCTCCCGTCATCCGGATTTTGCCGAGGGTGATCAGGTTATCGGGATGTTTGGCTGGCAGGAAATGGCCCTGATGGATGGCGCGGGCGTGAACAAAGTGGATAAGAACCTGCCCCCGGAAATGGCGCTGTCGGTGTTTGCCCTGCCGGGCCTGACCGCCACTCAGGGGCTCTACGGTTACGGCCATCCCAAGAAGGGTGAGACGCTGGTTGTGTCCGGTGCGGCCGGTTCTGTTGGTTCAATCGTGGGCCAGCTGGCCAAAGCCGATGGCCTGCGGGTGATTGGTGTGGTCGGCAGTGACGAGAAGGCCGACTGGATCGTCAACGAGCTTGGTTTTGACGGCGCGGTGAACTACAAGACCGACGATCTGGGTGCGAAACTGGACGAATTGGCGCCGCAAGGAGTCGACGTTTACTTCGAGAACACCGGTGGCCCGATTCAGGACTATGTGTTCGAGCGGATGAATGCGCACGGCCGTGTGGTGGTGTGTGGCATGATCGCCGACTACACCTCAGCCACTCCGCGCCCCGGTCCGAACTGGATGCGCATCATCAAGAAGCGCCTGTCGATTCAGGGCTTCACCATGCCCGATCACCGGGACAAGACCAAAGAGCTGCACGCCAAGCTCACGCCCTATGTTCAGAACGGACAGATCAAGTACCGGACTCACGTTCTGGAAGGTCTGGAATCGGCCATGAGTGGCTTGTCGCTGTTCCTGACCGGCGACAACAAGGGCAAGCTGATGGTGAAGTTCTGACCTGACGAAAGCTCGAGCAGGGGGTGCTCGCCCCCTGTTCAGTCGCTCTGATTGAGCCCCATCTCCCAGAAATCGATCTCAAGCCGGGTGGCGTCGCTGAAAATCCGGGTGAGTTGTTGGAACCGGGTGTCGGAGACATCGGCCAGCCGCTCGTCCAGCCAGCGGACTTCCGCCTGCATGGCGTCCTGAAATTCCTCGCTTTCGTACATGGCAATCCAGGCATCGTAGGGATTGTTGTCGCCCCGAACGGTGCTGGCCCGGCTGTTTAGCCAGTTGGCGATTTCGCCATAGCCGACCATGCAAGGCGATAGCGCGACGTGCAGATCCAGCAGATCGCCCCGATTGCCGGTGTCGAGCACATAACGTGTGTAGGCAAGGGTGGCGCGGGCTTCCGGCAGATTGGCGAGTTCCTCCTCTGAAATCCCCCACTCTTTGCAGTAGCTGACGTGCAAGTCCAGCTCCGTATCCAAAATCGCCTGTAGCCCTGCGTTGGCCTGTCTGAGATCGGTCAGCGTCGGGCTTTTGTAGGCGGCCAGGGCATAGGCCCGGGCGAACTGGATCAGGAACAGGTAGTCCTGCTTGAGGTAATGCTGGAATGCCTCCGGGGCCAGTGAGCCATCGCCCAGCTGCTTTACAAAACTGTGTTCGATGTAGTCGCGCCATTCGGCCTGGCAGGTCTTTTTGAGGTCGTCAAACTGGTACGGCATTGGGGCTCCCGAATAGAGGGCTGACTGATGTCAGTAGCAGGAATTGGGTGACGAGTCCGGATTGATGTCGCCGGCCACTTCCTCGGGATCGATGCCGTGGCTGATCAGGACTTCCCGCACAAAGTTAACCTGGGCGAGGATCCGGTCGGCATCGTCGCCGTACTCAAACCGGTTGATCTCCACCGGTTGGGGCATGAAGGTGAAGGCGGTTTTCAGCGCAGTGAGGGTGTCTTCGTCGGCCATTTAGAATACTCCTTGCCATGCGGTTTGTGTGGCTGCATGGAAGGAGTATACCCAAGCCTGTGGCCTGAATCAGGGGGTCAATGGGTGACTTTGGTCTCGGCCGCTGCCCGTTTGCGCGGTGCCGCTGTTTTGCGGGCGGAGGCTCGGCGCTGCTGCCTGACTGGTGTTGGCGGCGCTGGCTCGTTCCTTACATAAGCTCCGGGGGCCGGCTCAATCACCGGCAACTCGCCATCCTCGACGGTGCGGGCGGGCACTTTGCCACCACCAAACTGTTCCGCCCAGGCAACCCAATCCGGCCACCAGGAGCCTTCGCTCTGCTTGGCGCCCCTCAGCCATACTTCGGGATCCGGATCATTATCTTCATTAAGGCGGAAGCCGTACTTTTTCCGTTCTGGCGGATTGATGATGCCCGCAATGTGTCCGGAACCGCCGAGCACAAACCTCACTGGGCCTCCCAGATTGCGTGAACCCTTGTAACAGGAGGTCCACGGGGCGATGTGGTCCTCAATGGCCGAGGCAAAGTAGGTTGGGATTTTCACCTTGCCCAGGTCAATCGGGGTGCCCGCCAGTTCAATAGCACCAGGTTCCCGCAGCCGGTTGTTCTGGTACATGTTGCGCAGGTAAAAACTGTGCATGGCCGCCGGCATTCGGGTGGCGTCGGCGTTCCAGTACAGCAGGTCAAACGGTGCGCTATCTCGCCCCATGAGATAGTTGTTAACGAAGAAGGACCAGATCAGGCTGTTGGCCCGCAGCATATTGAAGGCAGTAGCCATTGAGGCGCCATCGAGATAGCCCTGCTTGTTCATGACCTTCTCGAGTTTGTTGATGGCGTCTTCATCAATGAACACCTCCAGATCGCCCACGTCTGAAAAGTCCATCAGGCAGTTCAGGAAGGTGGCGCTTTTGACCCGGTCGTCGCCGCGGGCGGCCATCCAGGCCAGGGTGCAGCCGAGTAGGGTGCCGCCGATGCAATAGCCAACCGTATTCAGCTCACGCTCGCCCGTAGTTTCTTCAATGGCGTTCATGGCGGCAATGGGGCCTTCAAGCATGTAGTCTTCAAAGCTTTTGTGGGCCAATTCCGGCCCGGGGTTCACCCAGGACACCACGAACACCGTGTGGCCTTGTTCTACCCAATAGCGGATGAAGGATTTTTTCTCGCCCAGATCGAGGATGTAGTACTTGTTGATCCACGGCGGGATCACCAGCAGCGGCCGGCGGTGCACGGTGTCGGTGGTGGGCTTGTACTGAATGAGCTGCATCAGCTCGTTCTGGAAAATTACATCGCCCGGCGTATTGGCCAGGTTCTCTCCCACCGTAAAGGCGTCCGGGTCGGACATACGGAAGGGCATGGGGCCTGAGCCCTCATCCAGATCTCGCAGCAGGTTGGCCAGGCCTCGCAACAGGTTTCTACCTCGTGTGCGAATGGTTGCCTGAAGCACCTCCGGGTTGCTCAGGATGAAGTTGGTTGGGGCCAGGGCGTCGGTCATTTGGCCGGTGAAGAACTTCAGTTTGCGCCGGGTGTGGTCGTCCATGCCGCGGACATCATCAAGGGTGTCCATGATCCAGCGATTGGACAACAGGTAGGCCTGTTTGATGACGTTGAACGCCATAACCTCATCCCAGGCCTGGTCGCGGAAGCGTCCGTCGCCCGGTTCCGGCTCCACCACCGCCAGTGGTTTGTTGCTTATGCTGCTGGCCAGCAGTCCCGACCAGAATTCGGTGGAGTCCTTGATCAGTCGCAGCTGGGCAAAAAGCAGCGTGTCGGGCTGGGTGGCCAGCCGGCCGGTGAGGGACAAAAAGGGTTTGGCCATGCTTTTAACGCTGGCCGGGTTGGGCTCGCCACCACGCAATCGCCGCAGGATCGAGCGTTTTAGCAGGCGGCCACCGTGCTTGCCGGCCCGAACGAGGGACCGGCTGACAACGTTGGGTTCGAACTCTGACGGCGATGGTGTCTTTATTGGTTTATCTGCCATGATTCCGTTCTTAACCTCACTTTGTTACATGTACACGCCGCCGTTCACATTGATCTGCTGGCCGGTGATGTAGTCCCCTTCCGCTGCCAGGAAAACCACCGCACGGGCGATTTCCTCGGGTTTGCCGAAACGCCCCATGGGCACTCGCGAAATGATATGTTGGCGAATGTTCTCGGGCACCTGGGCCAGCATTTCGGTTTCGGTGAAGCCCGGGGCAATGGCGTTAACGGTGATGTTGTACTTGGCCATTTCCAGCGCCAGGGTTTTGGTGAACGCGATGATGCCGCCTTTACTGGCAGCGTAGTTGGCCTGACCGAAGTTGCCGGCCTGGCCGACGAAGGAGGTGATGTTGATGATGCGGCCGTACTCCTGGTCCATCATGATTTTCAGGACTTCAGAGCAGGTGGCGTAGACACTCCCGAGGTTGGTATCGAGGACGTCGTTCCAGTCCTCGTCGGTGAGCTTTTTCATGGACTTGTCTTTGGTGATACCTGCGTTGTTCACCAGGATGTCGATGCGCCCCCATTTTTCATGAACCTGGCGTATCAGGCTCCGTGCGGCTGGCATCTGCGAAAGGTCGGCCTGGAAGGCAAGGGAACGGACGCCATTGGCTTCGATTTCCTTGACGACCTCATCGGCCTCGGACTGACGTGAACGGTAGTTGATGGCGACGTCGGCGCCGCGCTGGGCTAATTGAAGTGCAATGTGCCGACCGATGCCACGAGAGGCACCGGTGACGATGGCAACCTTGCCTTTGAGGTCTTGCATGAAGCGCTCCTTGCGATCTTCTTGTTGGCTGGCTTGAGTAGTTTTTGAACATTCAAAAACCCTAGTTTCAAGCTAGCAGAGGGCCCATGAGGCCACAAGAAATCAGCGCAAGGAGCGCGCTAAAGCGAGAGTGCCGAAGAAAGAGCTAAGGGGCGCACTCAGGCGCTGCGAATGAAGCCCTTCAACTTAGGCGCAATTTCTTCGCGCCAGCGACTGCCATTGAATACCCCATAATGGCCGGCACCCGGCTGCAAGTGATGCACACGGCGGGAATCCGGCACGTTGACACACAGATCATGGGCGGCCCGGGTTTGTCCGGGGCTGGAAATGTCGTCTTTCTCACCTTCGATGGTCATCAGGGCTGTGTCGCGGATGGCGGCCGGGTTCACCAGGCGGCCACGGTGTTTGAAGCAGCCTCGGGCCAGGTGAAATTCCTGGAAGACGCGCTCGATGGTGTCCAGGTAGTAGGTTGCCGGCAGATCCATCACCGCCAGGTACTCGTCGTAGAACTCGCGGTGGCGATCGACCTTTTCGGACTCGTCATCGCGGATGGATCGGTACAGCCCGCGATAGGCATCCACGTGGCGATCGAAGTTCATGTTCACAAACCCGGTCAGTTGCAGGAACCCGGGATAAACCTGACGCATCACGCCGGGGTAGGGCGCGGGCACCGGGTGTACCAGGTTGCGCTTGAACCAGGCCAGGTTGTGTTCGGTGGCCAGTTTGCAGGGTGCGGTGGGATCAACACGGCCGTCGATCGGACCGCTCATTAACGCTAGCGAGCGTGGTGCCGACGGGTGGTTGTCCTCGGCCATGATGGCGGTGGCGGCAAGTACCGGCACCACTGGCTGGCAGACCGCCAGTACGTGGGTGTCCGGCCCCAGGTGATCAATGAAATCAATCACGTAATCGATGTAGTCATCGAGGCCAAAATCGCCCGCCGACAACGGGACCTTACAGGCATCGCGCCAGTCGGTAATGTATACGTCGTGATCGGGCAGCATCGCTTCCACGGTGCCGCGCAGCAGCGAGGCGAAGTGCCCGGACAGCGGCGCAACGATCAGCAGTTTCGGGTCATCGGGCCGCTCCACCTTGCGCTCGAAGTGCTTCAGCTGCGCAAACGATTTGCGTTTGACGATGGCTTCACTGACCTCGACGTGCTGACCATCGCAGATAGTGGAGGGCAAATCGAACGCGGGCTTGGGGTAGCGGCGGGTGAGGTCGTTGAACACCTCGTAGGCCGAGGCAACGCTGCGGGCGCCGGGAAGCCGGGAAAAGGGGCTAAGCCGGTGTTGCAGCAAGGTACTCTGGGTAGCACTCATCATGCGCATCGGAATTAACGCTGCGCGGCTCATTTCGTGGGCAAAGTACATCATGGTCCTGTCCTGCTTGAGTTCTGGATTGCGGTATCTTCGAGCCGATCCCTTGTCTCATGCACCACCTGACGATCTATTCCCGGATACTACCCGAGTTATTCACGTTACCATACTTTGGTTGTAGGGCCTTTGGTAAGCTTTCAAACATTTTTGTAAGGACTCTTTATGTTTCGTATTCGCGTTGAGCGCACGTTGGCCAAGGACATTGATGCGGTCTTTGAGGCTATTTCCGACCATGCACGCTACGAGCGGTTTCCCGGCGTTGATAAGTCAGTGCTGGTTGAAGAGGGGGCAGAGGAGAAAAACGGCGCTGGCGCACTGCGGATTATTGGCGCGGGCCCACTGGAGCTGTACGAGCGCATTACGCAGTTCGAGCGGCCGACGCTGATGCACTACCGAATTGAGAAGTCGAGCCCGTTTTCGGTACAGCACGATAAGGGCGAGATCCTGTTACAGCCGGAGGGCGAGAGTACCAGGGTAACCTGGATATCCGAGGGCCGGGTGCAGGTTCCGGTGCTGGGCCGGGTGTTGGATCGGTTTGCCGAGCGCACGTTTATCAAAGCGTTCAATTCCTTGCTGAAGGCGGTTGAGCGGCTTTAAATGAGCCTGCTCAACCGACGCCCGGTGCGTTAATCTTCAATTACTTCGCGCTCGAACCGGCCAAGCACGGTCACGATGATGAGTGCCAGCAACGTCACCATGCCTGCCAGGGCGAGGGTGCCGATGCCGCAAGCTACGCCGATGGCCCCTGAAATCCAGATGGAAGCGCCGGTGGTGATGCCCTGAACATTGCCTCGGCTCTGGATAATACAGCCGGCGCCAAGAAAACCGATGCCACCGATGATGCCTTCCACGATGCGGGTGGGGTCGATACGGGCGGACGGGTCGCCCTCAGCGGTAGCAAGCAGGATATGCATGCCCATGATGATGAATGCGGCAGCGCCCAGCGATACCAGCATGTGAGAGCGCAGGCCCGCCGGTTTACCCCGCAGTTCTCGCTCTAGCCCCAGCAACAGGGCTAAACCTGCCGCCGCCAGGAGCCGGATGGCCATCTCCATAAACGGAATTTCGCTCTCAAACACTGCTTACCTCCTGTTTCCTTGTAATGGTGTCCATATGGCCGCGACATCCGCTGACCTGGGACCATGAGCTAGTTGAGGAGAGTAGCACCTTCAAGCCGCATGACGGGATTCCGCGCTATAATTAAAGGGTAATAACCCGGTCAGGTGGCAATCCCATGCGCGAGAATGACGCCCTCGACTATTGGCACGGCCAGGGCCCCGACTATTTCCGTGAGCTTCCCACTTTCGGTGCATTACCGGACGAAGCTGTTTTGCGCATGCTCCAGAAAGGCCGCGTGATCAGCCTTGAGGCCGGCGAGCGCCTGTATTCCAAGGGTGAGAGCAGCGAAGCGTTCTACATCGTTCTCAGTGGCAGGATGAACTCCTGGATGCCAAGGCGGGACGGCGGCTGGACTCTGGCCCGTTGCCATGAGCCCGGCGACGATATGGGCTTTGTACCGATGATTGCGCTGGTTGATCGGCCCGCCAACACCCAGGCCGAAGTGAATTCGGTCATCCTGGAAATCAGTTGCGGCCAGTTCCTGGACTTGCAGCAAAAAGAGCCGGAGGTTTTTGGCCTGATGTTGCTGAATCTGGTCCGGGGTATGGCCAGAACCGTCATTACCATGGTATCGATAATGGCAGAGCAGGATACCCAACTGCACAAGGTGTATGCCAAGGCGCCTAAGCCCAGGCAAAAGTGACCTGATTCCCTGATCAATATGGGGGTGGTTGCGTGCCGACATTGTCATGTTACGCTGACCGAACCCGATGTCAGAGCTGTCGGAGAGGTCATTTTGATGTCCATATCGAGCACAAAATTTGCTCTCTTTGGCGCTGCACTTATAGCGATCAGTTATGGCCTGGCGCGTTTTGCTTTTGGCCTGTTTGTACCTCAAATCCGCGCTGACCTGGCGCTGTCACCCGATTTGATCGGTATCATCGGTGCGTTGCCGTTGATCAGCTTCGTGCTGTCGACTCTGGTTGCCCCTCTGGCTGCTGTTCGCCTCGGTGCCCGCAATACGGTGGTGTTATCCGCCGCTTTCGGTGCCGTGGGGCTGGCTCTGATCAGTCGGGCGAGTGGCGCTGTATCGTTGGGGATTGGTGTTTTTGCTTGTGGCATTTGTACCGGCTTGATGATGCCGGCGCTAACCGCAGCTATGCAGGCGCTTGTCGATCGCTCGGTACATGGCCGCGTCAGTTCGGTGATGAATGCGGGTACCAGTATTGGTGTTGCCGTAGCCGTACCGGCTGTCCTTTTTTTAGCCGGTATCTGGCGTTTCGCGTACATGGCCTTCGCCATTCTGGCCGTTCTGGGGATCGTTGCGGCCTGGTATGTGATTCCTTCAGTGTCTCGGGTGACACCCGCTAATGCGGCGCCACCGGCGCCGATCACTCGTCTGCAGTGGCGGCGGCTGTTCAGGCTCTCTCTGTTTGCATTCGCTATGGGCTTTGTCTCCTCCGCGTATTGGATCTTTGCACCGGATCTGGTGGTTACCTTCGGTGAGTTACCCTCGAGCGCGCCCGGGTGGCTCTGGCTGGCGGTGGGTGTCGCCGGACTTGGCGGCGCTGTGGTGGCGGATCTCGCTGACCGTAACAACCCGCCAATTACGCAAGCGCTGATGTTGATGATGCTGGCGGTAAGCCTGGCATTGCTGGCGGCCAGTCCCGACCAACTGGTGCTGGCGACCTTCTCTGCGTTGGTATTTGGCGTGGCTTACATGAGCCTGACGGGGCTTTACCTGATGACCGGGATCAGGCTGTTGCCGGGGCGGTTGTCGGTTGGACCTGTGTTACCTTTCTTGGCTGTTTCCCTCGGCCAGGCTGCCGGCTCTCCCGTTGTTGGCGCGTTGGTAAATAATCTCGGCTATAGTGACGCGTTCGCTATCTTCTGCGCCATTGGGACTCTGGTAGCACTTCTGTCGCCCCTTTATCCAGGCTACATTGAAGAGGAGTGCGGGGAGGTTGCGGAAGAGGAGACCGGCCTGCAAGCCGCATACGACTACCAGCTTCAGGACGAAGAGGGCGAACCTTATAGCTATAACCAATCGGCCGATTGATGTTAAAAGGAACCACCATGACGAAGCCAACTGAAGCCAGGCAGCGGGCTATCCTTGAGCGATTGGACAAGTTCAGCCGCTTCACCGACAGCAGCATTGGCATTCCCTTTACCAAGTTCCAGATTGGCGCTGATGCCGTCATCGGCTTGTTGCCAGTAGTGGGTGACATGGCCGGTTTGGTATTGTCTGGGTACGTGCTGGTCGAGGCGCAACGGGCCGGCGCGAGCAAGGACGTGAAGTTGCGGATGCTGCGTAATATGGGCATCGATTTCCTCGGGGGCCTGTTGCCCGTGGTAGGCGACGCCTTTGATGCCATCTTCAAGGCCAATACTCGCAACACCCGATTGCTGAGAAACTATCTGGAAGAACAGCTGGCGGTGGAGCCGCCTGCGCCGCCGTTCCCCTGGATGACTCTGATCTGGCTGTCGGTTCTGTTTGCGATCGTCACCGGCGGTTTGTCGCTGGTCCTCTGATCGCTTTTCTCCCGTTACTCAACCACTTCAAATAGCTTGCCCAGCCCGGTTTGGGGCTTCAGTTTTCCGCACAAGCGCAGGGCCTCCCAAAAGCTGACCTGATTGGCGGTCAGCACCGGTTTACCAATGGCCTTCTCCAATTCCGTCAGCCAGGCGGCGGAATGCAGCGCGGTGTCTGGAATGAGTAAGGCATCTGCATTCTCGCGTGTGTTGGCGATGGCGAAATCAATCACATCTTCCCGGCCCAAGGTGCCCACCTCGGCGGCAGTGACAATGCCCCGGCTGGACAGATGAACGACGTCGATGTCGAAATGATTCAGGAACTGACGGAACCTCTGCGCCACATCCTCGGGGTAGGTCGCTGCAATGGCCACGGTTTTGGCATCGATCGCTTTTACCGCGCGGGCAAACGCCATGGCCGTGGTGGAGGCTGGAACACCGAGGAGTTTCTCCAGGGTGTCGATCTGCAGGCGAATGCCGTCCAGGCCAAGCACGAAACTGGCACTGGTGGAGGTCCATAGCACCGACTCAATTCCGGAGCCTGCAAGCGCCTCAGCCCCGGCGGTTAGTCTCCCGACACTGCCCATTTCACTGAGCGCTTCCACGGTGTGGGCATCTTTCAGGAACTTTGTGTGAACAAGATGAACCTCGGCGTGGGGCTCAATCATGGAGCCCATCCGTGGGTAGTCATCCTCGGCGGCGTGGCCGGGGTAGAGGAAACCGAGTCTGGCTGGCGGTGGTTTGTAGGTCATATGGAGTTTTGACCTCGTCTTTTGCTGTCAGATGATGGCGGTAAGCCTAGTTCACCTGAACTTTGCGTGCTCATGGCACGCTTTGAGATGTTTGATTAGATACTGTCATTTCGGGCCGAAGTCGGAGTCGAGCGGAACATAACCGGGTCTCCCTGCGTTGTTCGTTGTTAATTCGTACGAGAACAACAAGGACAACCAAAAATGCCCGATACCAACCGTTCTAAAATTCGTTACAGCCATCTTATCCCCGCCTTTTTTGCCTTGGCCGTCGTCGGCTGTGGCGAGTCGTCCTCGGAAGATGAGTCGCCTGCACAAGCCGGCGGCCCCCCGGAACAAGCCTGTGAGAACCCCGGGAACGGGACGCCTCCTCAGTGTGAAGTCCCGCCGCCTGTGTCTTGCACTGAAGAGACCCCCGTTGAAGGCGGCAGAAGTTATCCAGTCACGCTGACGTCGGCCAGCGGTGAAACCATTGCCTTCCAAGTACTCGAGCCGATGGGTGCGATTGATTGCACACAGGGCCACCCTTTGGTGCTGCACGGTCATGGTTTTGGAGGATCGAGGACGACAGAAGGCTTTGAGAACTACCGCGAAGCAGGCTTTGCGGTGATCTCAATCGATCAGCGTGGCTTTGGCGAGAGCACCGGAACGGTTCGGGTGATGGACCCGGAATTCGAGGGGCAAGACCTGATTCAGATTCTCGATTGGGCGGAAGCCAATCTGGACTATCTGCGGTACCAGGAGGAGCCGGATCTCCCGGATGCGCTAAACCCCAACCTTGTGGCGGGCGCGATCGGTGGCAGTTATGGCGGTGGCTACCAGATTTTGCTGCACGGCCAGGATCCCGGTCAGCGGCTCGATGCCCTGGTGCCGGATATTACCTGGTACGACCTGCGTTACAGCCTCAATCCCGGTAACGTCATCAAAACCGGATGGGATCTTGTGCTGGTGGCGGGCGGTGAAGCCGGCTCAACTGGCAATGGTAACGACGGGCTGGACCCGATTATCCGCGAGATTCTTGCCCAGGGTGCGACACTGAACCGTTTCCCCGAGGCTGGTCTCGATTTCTTCTACTACCACAGCCCGGCATATCGCTGTTCAGGAGAGCCGGTTTTGGTATCAGAAAATTCAGGTTTGCTGACCTACCAGATGAATCCGCCGGCGTACGATGTTCCGCCCGCGCCCTATGCCGAAGTGGATGTGCTGCTGACCCAGGGCATGAAAGATACGCTGTTCAACTTCAACGATGCCTGGCGCAACTTCGAGTGCCTGAAAGCCAGTGGCGGCGACGTCCGATTGCTTACCCACCAAACCGGTCACATCCTGCCCGTTGAAGCACCGGATGAGCTTCAACCCGGAGAGTATGTGGACCCAACCGCAGGTCTGTTGGAGCTGCCAGGTTTCCAAGGGGCGGCGGGACCGTTTGCCTGTGGCGATATCTCAATTTCCGACGCTACCCTGAACTGGCTGGAGCATCACTTGCAGGGCAAACCTTTAGCTGACTATTTCGAAGGCACTGACTCCAATGTTTGTCTGTCTCTAGCCAATGGTGAGTCCATCAGCGTGCCCATGGATGCGTTTCCGGCCCCCGATCTCAATGGCGGTGTGCTCGAGGGCGCTAACGTGGTTGAGCGGAAGGTAGCCACTGAAACTCCGGTCGCCTCCGGGTATGAGGCTGCAGCAACCGCTACACAACCACCGGCAGCATTGGTTCTTGGGCAAGCGGGTGCGGGCGGGCTGACTTTGGGCGGCATTCCAACCGCGAGGCTTACGGTGTCTGATCTGGCGGGGCGCTCAACCTGTGGCCTGGGGCTAGACCCACAAACCGCTGGGTGTGATCCGATCGTGTTTGTCGGCCTGGGCATGCGCGCAGCAGGAGAGAGTCGGTGGCAGCTGATCGATGATCAGATCAAGCCGGTGCGTGGCCTCAAAGATCAGGCGGTTATTGAGCTGGTCGGCGTGGCGGAGGCATTGGCGCCCGGTGATGAGCTCGCGCTGCTGGTTTACGGCTTTCATCCACAGTTCCCCGCAAGCTGGTCTCGGGATGCGTTGGTGCCGTTTGTAAATGTTGAGGGCGCGGTGCAGCTGCCAATTTTGGAAGGCGTGTTGGAATAACGTCTGACTTGCTGATTTAACGGAGCGTTGCCTGAGCTATTTCTTCTGAGAGCTCAGGCAACGCGCCAACGCGCTCACGCAGTCACTGAAGACTTTACTGGAAAAGTGGCTGTGATCCCCCGGACCCTTTGCAATGAAGAGGCGCCCGCCGGATTCGGTGATGCCGCAGTCAATCATCAGGTTGTCGCTGAGCTCGAAGTTTTCAATGCTGTGGCCGAGTTCGTCCCGCTTGCCTGAACCGGCGCGCTCGCGATAGCTCTGGCTGTCCATGGTAAAACCGAACGCGGGTTTGCCCTGGCCAATCATGTAGCCCACTTCGAAAACCGTACCTGGGTCCGCACTGATGCCCCGGAATGGCGTCAGGTTGGCGATGATGGCATCGCAGCGGTCCATCAACTGGCGGTTTGTCCGGTAGATCCGCAGGCCTTGATCCTGCTTCGATTCGTGCTCGGGGAACTCCAGGTCCGTATCCAGTGGGTCGACACCCTCAAATCCATGCTCTCGCAGTAGGCGCTTTTTCTCGGCCACGATGGCCCGGTGCTCCTGTTCCGGAAAAAAGACTTCTGGGCCTGCGAGGTAGATGCGGTGTGGGGATGTCATGGGTGCTCCTTGGCAGTCTATCTTTTTAGGCCTCGATCAGTGCCGGACGGAACATATTCGAGGCTTCATGCGTTGCTCTTTGTTAGGCTCGTAATGAAATAACAAGGATAAAAGCACATGTATCATTTTAGTTTGTGCCCAGTGGTCGGGGCGACAGTATGAGCGACTACAACATCAATGGCCTGGCCATTCCGCTATTCCTCATCCTGATGCTGGTGGAGTACGGCGTGTTGCGGCTGCAGGGTCGCAGTTTGCACCGCTTTAACGACAGTGTGAACAGCCTGTCCATGGGCCTGCTGTTGCTCATTTCCGATGCCTTGCTGAAAGCCTATACCTTCGCGGTGTTTATCTGGCTGTGGCAGAACCATCGGCTGATCGATTTTCAGGTGGAGAATCCGATCACCTGGCTGGTGTTCTTCCTGGGCGTCGACTTCTGTTATTACTGGTTCCACCGCATTGCCCACCAGGTCAACATTCTGTGGGGCGCGCACGTGGGTCATCACCAGGGGGAGGAATACAACTTCACCACGGCGTTGCGCCAGAGCGCGTTCCAGTATGCTTTTTCCTGGGTGTTCTATCTGCCGCTGGCGGTGCTGGGCTGTCCGCCGGTGGTCTTCGTGGTTCAGTTTGTGGTGCTCAAAATGTACCAGTTCTGGTTGCACACCCAATCCATTAACCGCATTCCGTTAATGGAAGGGGTGATGTCTACGCCGTCGAGCCACCGCGTGCACCACGCCAAGAACCCGATTTACATTGATCGCAATTACGGTGGCACTCTGGTGATCTGGGACCGCCTGTTTGGCACCTGGCAGCCGGAGCTGGCGGACGAGCCGTGCCATTACGGGACAACCCGTCCGCTGGATACCTTGAACCCGGTTCGCGCCAACCTGCAGCACTGGTCGATGCTGGCCCGGGACACCATCAACACCGCGCGCTGGCAGGATAAGGTATCGCTATGGTTTCGGCCCACCGGCTGGCGCCCGGCGGATTGCCTGGCCATGGACGCCATTGACCCGGGCATGCAGAAAACCGGTTGCAGCGACCGGCCCAAGTACGATCCACAAACCACCCCTGGCAAAAAGCTCTACGTGGGCTGCTCCATGATGCTGACGTTTGTGGTCTGCACCGCGTTTATCTTCCTCTCGCCGCAACTACCCGGCTGGCAGGTAGCCACGGGCACGGTGTTGGTGATCGGTGGACTGGTCATTGCTGGAGATCTGCTGGAAAACCGAACCCGCTTTCAGTGGCTCGAGTGGGTGAGAGTGCCTCTTCTGGTCTGGTTCGCCGCAAGCCTTTGGAGCGCAACAGCTCTGGGCTGAAAGCCCATGTCCCCGTTGATCTGGGTCAAACCCCCAGATCCGGCGGAGGGCATAATGAGGTGACGCATTGTAACGATTAAGAGGTGTCGCCATGGACAAGGACTCTCCCTGCATTGTCGTAGCCTGTGATGGTTCGGAGCAGTCACTGAGTGCCGCCAAACTGGCCTCTGACCTGGCCGAAGCTACCGGCCAACCGCTGAAGTTGCTAACCGTCTATCCCTATGCAAAATCCTCGGTGCTGGTGGTGGCCGGCGTCGAACCTGGCAAGATCGATGCGGAGCGGGAAAAACATGGTCAGGAGGTGTTTGATGCGGCCAGGCAAGTGCTGAGCGGCCAGGTGGATCTCCGGGAAGAGATCTTGTTGAACGGCGACCCTGCCCACGAAATTATCGAGTACATGCACAATCACCCGGGTGCTCACCTGGTGCTCGGGCGCCGGGGCTTTTCTGCGGTACGCACCCTGCTGCTTGGCAGTGTCAGTGAAAAAGTGGTCCGGCACGCCACAGGGCCAGTGACTGTGGTCGGGCAATAAAGCCTTCTCTCATCAGCCAATGAACATTGAGGTAGCCTGCCTGTGAGTGCTGCTGCCAGCGTTAATGTCATCCGTCTTCGCCTCAATACCATTGCCCAGTTATTCAATTCCTTAGATCCATCTCCCTTCGTGGGGCGGGATCTGGACGCCAATGCCGAATCTTTCATCATGGAGTGGGCGGAAGAACACCCGACCGAGGGCGATTTTCGTTTGGACATTGAAGTCAGCCAATGTGACGACGTGACTGCGGCCCGTGAACGGGTCGTGCGGGCCATTCGTGCCTACTTCTCAGAGCGCGAGCAATGGGCGCGACAGGGTTTTCGCCGCCTGATGCGGGAAGGGCGGTTGAGTCTGGTGATTGGTCTGGTCTTTCTAGCGGTTTGCCTCGGCGTAAGCCGACTGCTGGAGAACCAGGCCCCAGAGACAGGCCTGGTACTACTGGTTAGCGAAAGCCTATTGATCGGTGGCTGGGTTGCGATGTGGCGGCCAATGGAGATTTTCCTATACGACTGGTGGCCCCTGCTGAGGCGAATCCGGCTGTTGCGTCGGTTGGCACTGATGGAGGTGCGGCTTCAGTTGAGTGCCGAGACCGGCCAGCCCCATTGATTCCGAATGGCAAAAACATCTACGGATTCAGGATCTGTATTTCCCGCCGCCACCGGTTCATGAACACATCGCGACGCATGGGATCCACGAATGCCAGCAGTGAGGCATCAATGGGAATTGGGTATAGGCGCTCGCCAACTTGATCCCGCAGCCGCTGCGAGGTGTAGGGGCCGACCACATCCGGCAGCACACTGAACAACGGCGTCTCGCCAGCGAGAATCTGTTGGCCGTCGGCGCTCAGCAAGAAATTCATGAATGTACGGGCGGCCTCGAGGTTGGGCGCGTCGCGATGGATAAACGCCATGCGCATCATCACCAATGAGTAGTCTTGAGGGATTTGCACAATAAGCTCAGGATGGCTGCGGGCCCACTGGATAGCGTAGGAGCCCAGCAGGTTGTAACCAACCCAATAGCGCCCATCGGTGAGCCCCTCGAGCATTTTCTGGGTGGAATTTTCAAGGCGCACGTCGGCCGCGCCCAGGGCGGCAACCAGATCCCAGAATCGAGGGGAATAGCGGGCATCCTGCTGGAACAGGGTGTAGCCGATGCCGCTGCCGGAGGGGGAATAGGTTGTGACCCGGCCACGGAGCATATCCTTATGGGTGTTCAGGATGGTGTGGAGGTCGGCATGGGTCTGGGGTGGCAGCATGTGGCGCGCCAGATCGAGCCGGTACACGGTCACGATGGGTTCGAAGGTAAATCCAAACACTTCGTTGCGCCATTTCGCCCAGCTTGGCCACTCGCGGGCGGCGCTGCTGTCCAGTGATTGGGCGAGGCCGTCATTTACCCGGGCCATCTGCCAGGGCATGGCCGAGCTGATGATCACATCGGGGGCTGGTGAGGCGGTTCGGGCCCGTTCATCCACCTCAAGGGTGGACCGGTCCTGGAATGATACCTCAATTTCCGGATGGGCCTGTTCAAATGCTGCAAGCAGTGGCGCCACCACGGGCAGATCCAAGGCGGCATCAACTTCGAGCGTGGTTTTATTCTGTGCCAATGCGGCGGATGGCAGCAGGCTCGCTGTCAAAAGCAGTGTTACCAAAGGCGCCGAAAAGTACGGCCACAACCAGCGTTTCATGTCAGGCTTCCTCGGCCAGGATTGGGAATATGATGCATACGCAAAGCCCGTGGCCCGGCTCGCTGTGAATTTCAAACGTTGCCTGATGCCGTTGCGCGATGGAGTTGACGATAGCCAGGCCTAGCCCGGAGCCCTCGGTGTCCTGGCGCCCGCCGCGCTCGAAAGGCTGGTGCAGACGGTCCAGCAACTCGGGGTTTACCCCAGGGCCGTTGTCCTGAATCCGCAGTTCCACCGTGTCTTTCTGCCTGGGCAGGCCCAGGGTGATCTCGCTGCCAGCCGGGGTATAACGCAGTGCGTTGTCGATCAGGTTGCCGATCAATTCGTGCAGAGACCAGGGCTCGCCCTGAATATAAATTGGGGCGTCGGGCAGGGCAGCCATGCCTAAATCGTGATGTTTTGCGATGTCGCGATCGGCCCACTCGGTGATCGTTTTGCGCAACAGGTCCGACAGATCGATCTGCGTCTTTGATCCGGCCTCGGCGTGGCGCAGGCGTGACAGGCTGAGAAGCTGCCCCGCTAGGCGGCTGGTGCGTGCGCTGCTGTCATGAACGGTCTGCAGCGCCTGTCGCCAGTCCTCTGGCTGATTGCTTTGCAGCGCTAGTTCACTGGTGCTTTGCAAGCCCGCAAGGGGCGTTTTTAGCTGGTGGCTGGCATCGGCGCTGAAGCGTAGTAGCGCATTGCGGCCTTCCCTCTGACGTTCGAAAAGAGCGTTCAGGGTTTCCGCCATGTCGTACAGCTCGGCTGGCACTTCCGCGTTCAGGGGGGTGACGTCATCAGCTTTGCGCTGGCGGATGAGCTGTCGTAGGCGCCGGACCGGACCCAATGCCGTTCGAATAGCCACCAGCATCAGCAGTCCGGTCAGCATAACCATGACAACAAACCGGATCAGAGCTTTGGTGAACAGATCGTGGGTCAGGGATTCCCGGCCGGAAAGGGTGTGGCCGACCCAGATCTGCAAGGGTTCCACGGATTCCCAACCAGCGGATTTCAATTGGCGGCCGTAAACCCTGATGGGTGCGCCGGCATACTGAAGGGAGCTCCAAACCGGCTCGGACTGACGTGACGCCCGGTGATGAAGTGTTTCCAAAACCGCGGTATCCAGGTTGCCCGTCACCGACTGGCCGTCGCTGTTCACAACCGTATAAAACACTCGTTCTTGTTGCTCGGTTGCGAGCATCTGAAAGGCCGCGGCGGGTATCTCCACCACTGGCTGGCCACCCTGCCACTGGACCGCTTCGCCAATGGTCAGGCTGGCCGCCTGCAGCAGGCTGTCATAAGCACGATCTGCTGCCCGCTCTGCGCTGGTATATGCCTCAATCAGCAAAAACGTGCCAAGAACGCTAAACGCTGCGAGCAGCCAGGCACCTAGTCGCTGTTTCAGCGTGCCCTTAACAACGATCACTCCGGATCATCCTCCAGACGATATCCCAGGCCACGCAGAGTGCGGATGCGCACGCCGCTGCCCTGCAAACGTTTGCGCAGTCGGCTGACATAGACTTCAAGGGCATTTGGGCCGGCCTCGCCAAAGCCGAACAGGCGGTTAATCAACTGCTCACGCGGGGCAATGCGCCCTGCGTAAAGGAGCAAACCCTCAATCAATCCCAGTTCCCGGGGCGGTAAATCCAGATGCTCACCGAACAAAGTGGCGTGGCCGGAGGCGGGATCAAAACATAGGGGGCCAAAGCTGAGATGGTTGTCTGTGCGCTGCTGGCTCCGGCGTAGCAAGGCTCGCACGCGGGCCTGGAGTTCCGGCAAGGAGAAGGGTTTGGTCAGGTAATCGTCGGCACCTAGGTCCAGCCCTTTAACCCGCTCTGCCACGCCGTCGCGGGCGGTCAGGATCATGATCGGTGTGGTATCGCGCCGCTCGCGAATTTCCGCCAGTAACGAAAGCCCACTGCCATCCGGCAGACCCAGATCCAGCACCACCAGGTCGAACTGGCTATGTGCCAGTGCAGCGCGCGCCTCCTTCAGACTGGTGAATACCTCCACAGTGTTGCCCAGTGGTGCCAGTCCCTGATGCAGAGAGTCGGCAATTAACGGGTCATCTTCAACGATCAGCAGGCGCATGGGCGGGCTTCTTGAAAGTGGCGGACAGCGATTACAAATGGCTGACAGGTTAATGACAGGTTGTGTCCATAGGATAGGTCTGGCCATCGATACGATGCGCGGCAGTGGCACGTTACAGCGCTCTGCCAAAAACAAATACAACAGGAGTTCGACATGAAATTCAACACCGCATTCCTTCGCCGGTCTGCAGCCGCTGTTATGGGCGCTGCCTTGATGACCGGATCCGTTCAGGCCTTCGCCAAGCCCACCGAATGTATCGCACCTGCCAAACCAGGCGGTGGTTATGACCTCACGTGCCGTCTTGCCGCCAATGCGCTGCAGGAAACAGGGTTGATCGACCAGCCCATGATGGTCAGTTACATGCCTGGCGGTATCGGAGCTGTCGCTTATAACCACGTCAACGGCGTGCGTAAAGACGACCCCAACCTGATCGTTGCCGCGAGTACCGGCGCTGCAGTTAACCTGGCACTGGGCAAGTTTGGCCAGTACGACGCGGACGAAGTGCGCTGGTTGGGTGCCCTGGGTGTGGATTATGGCGCCATCGTGGTGAAAGCTGATGCCCCTTGGCAGAACCTGAAAGAGCTGGCCCAGGATCTGAAGACACAGCCTGGCAAGATCGTCTTTGGTGCCGGCGGTACCGTTGGCAGTCAGGACTGGATGAAGGCAGCGCTTACCGCCAAGTCGGCCGGAGTTTCACCCCGGGATTTGCGCTATGTGGCCTTCGAAGGTGGCGGTGAATCTCTGGCGGCGCTTCTGGGCGAGCACATCCATGTGTTCACCGGTGACCTCTCTGAACTTCGCCCACACCTGGATTCCGGCAAGGTACGCGTGCTGGCAGCATTGGCCGAAGAACGTGTGGGTGGCCCCTACGCCGACATCCCCACCGCGGCAGAGCAGGGCTATGACGTGCAATGGCCAATCTGGCGTGGCTACTACATGGGGCCGAACGTGAGTGATGAGGCTTACAACGCCTGGGTGGCGAGACTGGAAGAACTGGCAGGCACTGAGAAGTTTGCCGAGATGCGTGACGCGCGTGGCCTGTTTCCCATGGAGCGCTATGGCGACAACTTCGACACTTACGTGAAAGAAATGGTTGTCCAATTCAAGGAACTCGCTAAAGAAGTTGGGCTGACACAATGAGAATTGCCGCCGACCGCATTCTGGGGCTTGCCTTGATCGGTTTGGCGGCATTCGCCGCCTTTAATGCCTCGCAGTTTCAGGTGAATTTCATCTACGAGCCCGTTGGACCGAAAGCATTTCCCATCCTGCTATCGGCCATTCTGGCGACCTTGTCGCTGGTGCTGGTATTCCGGCCCGGCGAGAACGGTGACTGGCCCGACAAGCGAGTAACCCTGAAACTGTTGGCCGTTCTGGGAGTGCTCCTGGTTTATGCCTTGCTGTTTACCCGCCTGGGCTATGTCGTCATGACCTTCCTGACCGTGCTATCCCTGGCCCGCCTGTTCGAGGCCTCCTGGAAAAAAGCCGCGATCGCTGGAGCGTTGATGACCCTGGGGAGCTATTACCTTTTTACCCTCGGGCTGGGTATTGCTTTGCCAGGCGGCCACTGGCTGCCCGACTTTAACTGAGGTGCCTGGTATGTTCGATTTTCTGATTCAAGGTTTTGACGTTGCCCTCAGCCCCATGAACCTGGGGCTGGCTTTTCTTGGGGCGCTGCTTGGTACGTTGTTTGGCGCGCTGCCAGGTATCGGCCCTATTAATGGAATTGCCATTCTGATGCCACTGGCCTACACCCTCGGATTGCCTGCGGAGTCCGCGCTGATCCTGCTGGCGGGTGTTTATACTGGGGCAGAATATGGCGGACGTATGTCCAGCATCCTGCTAAATGTGCCGGGCGACGCCGGAGCGGTGATGACTACCCTTGATGGCCATCCGCTGGCCAAGAAGGGGCTGGCTGGTCCAGCGCTGGGTCTCTCTGCGGTCAGCTCGTTCGTGGGCGCAACCATTGCCATCATCGGTCTGACGTTGTTCGCACCGCTGCTGGCGGAAGTGGCCGTAATGTTTGGCCCGGCCGAGTTCTTCGCACTCATGGTTTTTGCCTTTGCATCCATGTCGGTAATGATGGGTAACGACCCGATCAAAACCGGTATTGGAGCCGTGCTCGGTGTGCTGATTGCCATGGTTGGCGTCGACTCCGGTACCGGGGTGATGCGGTACACCTTCGGCATGGCTGAGCTGTACGACGGCATCGACTTTGTGGTTATGATCATCGGCCTGTTCGCCATCAGCGAGATCCTGCTGATGCTGGAGCATGCCCATGGCAAGAATGCGAACCAGGAAATGCCGCCACTGGGCCGTGTGATGGTCAGCGCCAAAGAGTTGCTTTACTGCAAGTGGGCGATGCTGCGCAGCGGTGTGATTGGTTTCATCGTGGGTGTGTTGCCCGGCACAGGGGCCTCTGTAGCAGGTGCCGTCACGTACACCACCGAGAAGCGTCTGTCCGATAAGCACAACACCTTCGGTACCGGCGATATGCGAGGCCTGGCCGCTCCCGAGGCGGGCAATAATGCCTCCGCGGCCGGCTCTTTTGTGCCGATGCTGACGCTCGGCATTCCAGGCTCAGGAACCACCGCGGTTCTGCTTGGCGCGCTCATGCTCTACAACATCACGCCGGGCCCCATGCTGTTTACCGAGCGCCCTGAAGTGGCCGGTGGTCTGATTGCCTCACTCTATATCGGCAACCTGGTGCTGTTGGCGCTCAACCTTCCGCTTGCGGGCCTGTTTGCCAAGACCCTCACCATGCCACGCTGGGTACTGGTGCCGGGAATTGCGATCCTGGCGTTTGTTGGTGTCTATCAGCTGCATTCCGACCTGATGGCCATATACCTGATGCTGATCATTGGTGTGTTCGGTTACGCCCTGCGCAAGCTCGGCTTCTCACTGGCGCCCGTGATTCTGGGGTACGTGCTGGGCGGGCTGATGGAAGATAATCTGCGTCGGGCGCTTTCCATCAGCGGCGGGGAAGTCGGCATTCTGTGGAATTCAGCGATCTCTGTTGGCTTGTGGATTGCCGCCGTTATGCTGTTGGTGTTGCCATGGCTGCTGTCTCGGGCATTTTCCCGCAAGTCTCCCGTGACGGCATGATAAAGCAGGGGACTCAACGTTGATTTCCCTGATCAAAGAGCGTTGCATCGCGGGTGGCAGACTGCTGCCGGCGCTTGCGATTGGCGGCGTAGGCGGTGGCCTGGCCTACGCCGTTCACACGCCCTTGCCCTGGTTGCTGGGTGCGTTGATTGCGACCACGGTGCTAAGCCTCGCTGGCGTCCGGCTACAGGCGCCCACGAACTCGCGCAAATCCGTCTTGGTGGTGATTGGTGTCATGCTGGGCGGTGCTTTCACGCCGGATCTGGCGGCAAACCTTGCGCTCTGGGGTATCAGCCTTGCCATCATGTTCATGGCTACAGCAGTCATGATCGTGGTCTCGGTCTGGCTTAGCCGGCGGGTTGCCGGTAACTCTGTTGAAACCGCTATCTATTCAGGTGTCCCCGGTGGTATCTCCTCCGTCACCTTGATGGCCGCAGACAGCAGTGCCGATTTGCGGATCGTCGGACTGACCCACGGAGTTCGCATTCTGGTGGTGTTGCTGGTGATTCCACCGTTAATGCAGTGGTCTGAGCACGTTAGCCTTCAGCAGCCCAGCATGACACTGACTCAGTGGCTGGCGTTTCCAGGTTTTGACGAGGCGCTGATGCTGGTGATTGCGGGTGTTGCCGGAGCCTGGCTCGGCCAGTGCCTGCGGCTGCCAAATCCGTTGCTGTTCGGGCCAGTGCTGTTATCCGGCGCGCTGCATGTGAGTGGTCTTAGTGAAGCCACTATTCCACCCGCGGTCATTGCTCTGGCCCAGATAGTAATCGGGGTGTCTGTTGGCGCCCGGTTTGTTGGGGGGTCGCTGGCGTCGGTAGGCTCTAGCATTGTGATCGCCCTGGTTCAGGCTTTGGTACTGCTCATTATTGCCATCGTCGCCGCCTGGATTGCACACGTGACGACCGGGTTCTCACTGGCTGCCGCACTGCTGGCGTATATGCCCGGTGGCGCTCCCGAGTTGAGCCTGGTCGCGCTTTCCCTGGGAATTGAGCCGGCTTTTGTCACATCGCATCACTTGGCGCGAATCACTATTTTGATTCTGTTGATGCCGGCGCTCGTGGCGTTTTTGAAGCGAGTTGGAGACTGAATGAGTTTGGGAGCCCGCCGATCATTCGCGGCGGGCTCGTTCACTCCTTAGAATTCCCTTAGCTCAGTTACACTGGCCCGCTTCGTAGAATCCCTCGCTGGTCTCCTTCACCCAGGTATAAACCCCGGATACGGAGCCGAGGAAGTCATCCCCTCCCGTTGAGTAATAGCCACCGGCGTAATAGGCGCGGCCTGCGTTGTCGTGGTTAAGGTTGGTGTCGTTCCAGTCCTGGCAGGCTGGAGGCTCACCGCCACCTCCGTTACCACCATCCCCACCACCGCTGCACGCGCTCGGTTCGCTGGAGTACCAGAGCCCGGGATCACCTTCGTACAGGGTGACGCTGTTCCAGGTGTCGTAGGACGCGCCGATGTCGACGTCATCGCCATTGGCAAAGGTACGGTAGTTGTAAGCGCCGCCGGCATAGGCGCGCCCCGCGGAGATGTGCGCGTTGGGCGAGGCGGTGGCTTGTTCACAGGTTTCGGTCGGGGCATTGGGGTCATAGACCACCACCTCGCGGTCGTTCACGGTGGTATTGCTGTCGCTGTCGGTCGCCGAGTAGGTGCAGGTGTAGGAGCCAATGGTTGAGGTGTCCACCGCGCTGCAATCGGCGGTGACAGTGACCGAACCGTCTTCCGCGTCGTCGGCGGTCGCGCCGGGATCTGTGAACGTGGTGTTAACGGCCACGGTCATCGGGTTGTCGCCAATCAATGTGATGACAGGGAAACCCTCGGGCTGGGAGCCGTCACGACTGTGGCGATCAAAGAAATCCCAGATGATGTCCGGGTAGCTGGGGCCGACTTTCACAGACCATTTGCCGTTGTTGCCATTGGCGCCACCAACCCAGTAATGCCCGTGATTCGTGTCCTGAGTATTGGGGGTGGATAAAGGGCCATCGAGGTAAATGGTCTCAACCACGGAGCGGGTGCCGACAGTACCGTCTTCGGTATATCGGATGTGTTGGCAGCTGTAGTTGTTCTGGTAATAGGGCGCACACGCAGTGGATGACGCCTGGGCCTCGGTGGTGGTGTCGTAGGCGGGTGTGCCGAAGACCTTGAGATGGGCATCTCGGGTGTTATCCGCTGCCGTTTTCAGCACGGTGCAGTCATTTTCGTTCTGCAGCACCATGAGTGGAATGGGATAGCTGTCATCCAGTTCGCTCTGCATATCCGAGACGACGCGGGACACGCTGTGAAAATTGGCGCTGCCCGGACACTGGCCGGACAGCGACACCGAGCCCGCATCTTCGCCGTACGGCAAGCCGGCAGCGGGTGCCGCGGCAGCCCAGTATTCGTTGTGGGTTACGGCGGCAACGATGGTCATGGCGCCGCCAGAGGACAAGCCGGTGATAAAGCGGCGATTGGGGTCGATGCTGTAGTTGGCCTCAACGGCAAGACCGATCTGGTGCAGGTCTTCCGTCTCGCCAGCGCCTTCATGGCGATGATGATCAAACCAGAATCCCCAGCAGTTCTCGTTGCGCATGCCGTCGTAGCTGGTGATGAATGGCGCCACCAGGATGAATCCGTAGGTGTCCGCAGCGGCGGTCAGGCCCCAGTCGTTCAGGACGTCGTTGTTGGTCTGTTTGCAGCCATGCAGCGCCATCACCATGGGCGCGGGTGTGGTGAGATTATCCGGCACATACACTTTGTAATCCCGGGTGCGAGACTGGCTGTAGGGTTGTTGTGGCAGGGAATAAGAGTAAGTTTGGCCCGCAGAGGAGGGCGCGGCTGGAGCCATCAGCAGGGCTGACAGCACAAATGTCGACAGCGCGGTGCCAACGCGCAGTGATATGGATGAACGTGTGATCATCTGATGCTCCTTTTGTTGGATTTATTGTTAGGCGGTTAATACCAAGGAAGTTTCATGCCAGTTGGGTAACTGGTTGATCTGGATGGTTTTGGATTGTCGTGAGCAGGGAGGAGTGGCCGGGAATCCGGACGGGGTGTCCGGATATCCTGACTGTGCAGTGTGGTAGGAAGAGGCTTCTATTATGCAGGCTTTTTCTGACTGATTGGCGGGATTCGGGCGCAGCTCCTGGCTAGGCCGCATTGCGTCCTTCGTCGCGCATCAGGCGTCGAATGTGCAGCTCCAGTCGACGGTAGTCGTCGGATTGCAGGAAGGCTTCGCGATCGCCTGACGGCAAGGCGGCTTTGAAGCCGGTGTCGATGATTTCTTTCAGTCGCCCCGGATGACGGGACAGAAAAAATACGGTGTCGCCGAGATACAGTGCTTCCTCGATGTCGTGGGACACCACCAGCACGGTGGTGCGTTCCTTGCGAACCACGTCAAGCAGCAGGTCCTGCATCTGCCACCGGGTCTCCGGGTCCAGCGCTCCAAAGGGTTCGTCCATCAGTAGCAGTTCGGGGTAGTTGGCGAGGGTGCGGGCGATGGCAACGCGCTGGCGCATTCCGCCGGAGAGTTGATGCGGGTAAGCGTCGGTGAATTTTTCCAACCCGACCGCACGGATGAAGTGATCTACAGTGCCTTCGTTCAAAGCATCACGATCCCGGTTGATTTCCAAACCGTAGGCAACGTTCTCTCGAACGGACAACCAGGGGAAGGAAGTGTAGTCCTGGAACACCATACCCCGGTCCCGCCCGGGCTGGTCCACCATGCGGTCGTTCAGGCAGATGTTGCCGGCCGATGGCTGCTCCAGGCCTGCCACCATGCGCAGCAGGGTGGACTTGCCGCAGCCGGAGGGGCCGAGTAAAACACCTACCTTGCCAGCCGGCAGCGCCAGGGTTATGTCGTCCAATGCCTGCACCGTGCGTCCGCGGGACTGGAACTCCTTGCTGACACCCGTAACTGAAAGTCCGGCTTTCAGGGCGGCTTTGCTTGCCGGGGAGCTGATGTAGGGCATTGGACTTCTCCTTCAGATTTGCAGGATTTACAGGATGGTTTTCAGCGGGGCCATATCAATGCCCGACTCCATGGGATGGCGGTCATCCACCAGACCGAACTTGAGCCACCAGTCGGTGATGGTTTCCCAGTGGTTGGTGATTTGGCCATTTGGCAGTCCCAGCGGCAACTCACCGGGCATCAGTCCCATGTATTTCGCGGCCTCGGCTTTGTCGAAGATCCAGATCCCGCCCTTGTAGATCTCACCGTTGGTACCCAGAACCTTTTCAACGTCTGCGACCGGGAAGTTCAGGCCCTTGGCGATGATCTGGTTAGCCTCGGTAGGGTTGGCTTTCCAAAAATCCACGGCGTCGAAATAGGCCTGCATGACTTTGGCGGCGGTCTCCGGTTTTTCGCTGAGAAAGGCGTCGCTCATGTACATGGCGTCACCCAGCAGCGCGGTTTCGATCCAGCCAGGCTCCTCGGAGGTGGCAGCAACGGTGGCGTCGGGCAGCGCAGCCAGGGCCTGGGAGCCGAACGGTTCCCAGAATTCGGCGGCAGCGACATTGCCACCGACCAGGGCGCCGACGGCGTCGTCCATGATCAGGTTGGTGAACTGAACCTCGTTGATGCCAACCCCGTTAGCCTCCAGCCATTTGCCCATGAAGATCTGGGTCAGGCCGCCTTCGAGCACGGCCACGGACTTGCCCTTCAGGTCCTCGGCAGTCTCGATGCCCGGCGCCAACACGATTTTGTCGGTGCCGTAGGAGGGATTGGTGTAGGTCACCATCTTCACCGGTACGCCCTTGTCAGCCGCTATCGGCGCGTACTCCGCCGTGCTGGAGGTAACGTCCAGCGCGTCGGCAGACATCAGGCCGAAGCTTTCGTACGGGTCTTCAATGATGGCGATCTCAAGGTCCAGATCCGGTGCCAGGTTCTTCTCCTGCGCGATGAACCAGAACCCGTAACCGGGCCAGGAAAACAGGGACAGGCGCACTTTTTCCGCGGAGAGCGCGCTGGTGGACAGCGCCGTTAGCAGCAGCACTGAGAGACAACGTATAAGCCAGTTCATGGTGTTTACCTCTGGGGTTGGGGAACAGGAACGACTGGGCGTGGTCATCAGGAATGACCTCGGCCAAGGTAGGGAAAGCAGGTGCGATAGAGCAGTCTGAACAGCACGTCGAAAAGCAGGCCGAGCACGCCGATGGTGACAATGCCGGCCATGATGTCGTCCACGTGCACGAATCGTTTTGCCCGCATCATCATGGCGCCGATGCCGTCGGTGGCCGCGACAATCTCGGCGATCACCAGGTAGGTCCAGCTCACCGCCAGCATTTGGCGGCAGGTATCGACATAACCCGGCAGGGAATGGCGGAACACCACGGTCCAGAGAGTGGTGCGTCGGCCACCGCCCAGGGTCTTGGCGGTCTCGATCAACACTTTTGGGGTCTGCCGGGTGACATCGGCGAGCATGATGACCAGGAAGAACACCACGCCCATCAGCAACAGGGTGATTTTCTGGGTGTCGCCCGTGCCCAGCCACATCAGCAGCAGGGGAATGAAGGCGGGCGCGGGCAGGTACCGCCAGGCACCGAGAAGCGGGTTGAGTACCCCATCCACCCGCGCAAAGGACCCCATCAACAGGCCGATCGGCAGCGCAATCAGGACCGCAATGGCAAAGCTGAGCACGATGCGGGTGACGCTGGACAGGACGTCGCTGAGGAAATTCTTTTCAGCAAACAGTTCCCAAAGCGAGCCGAACACCGCGGCGGGTCCGGGATAGAGTCGGTCCGGAGCCAATTCCATCTGCGAGGTGATCTGCCACAGTAGGAAAAAGCCGAGCCAGCCAAGGCTGCCGAGCAACAGGCGCTGGCTGCCCTTGAGGGTTTGGTTGAAATCGAACCAGCGCCGGGGGCTTCGTCGAGTGCGCGCATGTTCGGCCGGTGCCAGTCGGGCCTGGCCGGTTGCCTGTTCCGAGAGTCGGGCGGTCATGGGCGTCACCTCAGAAAGCTGTCAGGAAGCTGAGGCCATACACCGGCACGGCCCTGCCTTCCCGCAGGGCCTCGGGTACCTCCACCTGGCCGTAGGTCTCGGCGTAAATGCCTGCGATGCGGTTGCGGTGGTAGCTCTTTAGCTGGCCCTTGAGTCCGACCGTGCGGGTGTAGTTATCGCCATAGAGTTCCCGGTGCAGGGCGGGGAGCTTGTACCAGGGCATGGTGGGCTTGGTGTGATGGGCATTGTGGTAGCAGAAGTTCAGGATCAGCAGATTCAGCACCGGCCAGCGGCGTGAGATCAGGTTGCTGTAGGTATTGTTCTCCTCGTATTCCCGGTTGCCTTTATGCGGCAGCTCAGCGGAGGGATCATTCAGATTAACCACGATTTCATAGTTGTGCTGATAGGCATCGAAGAAGCGAAGCATTATGAGCATGGCGGTATAGGCAAGAGCGTAAAGTAAAACCGCTTTCACGCTCCATAATGCCAGTGCAACAAGCAGGCTCAGCCTGGTCAAACCAACAACGAGTGTGCGTTTTTTGAAAGCGCTTTTGCCTATAGAGGTAAAAGGGGCTGCGACCAGCATCCCGTGCATCAGAATGTCCACGGCGGGGACATAGCACCACTCAAGGGCGAAGACCACTTTTTCCGTTTTCGAATGGGCCTTTAACCAGTTGCGATAATCGAAGGAGATCGGATCAGCGTTATCAACATGGTGGCGCATATGTTTGTAGCGCAGGTCCTCGTAGGTGCCATAACTGCCACCGGTTATCCAGTTCAGTAATTTACCCAGCCGTGTGTTGTGTTCCGTCTTCTTAAAAATGGCATTGTGAGCGCAGTCATGGACCAAGTATGCGGCGATGACCATGCCGTGAGCGCAGGCAAGCACCCCCATTGCTGGCAGCATTAGGCCGGCCTGGGCCATAAGCAGCCAGCCTCCAACGTAGGTGGTAATGATGTATGCCAGCACAAGCATCAGCGGCCAGACCCCGTCCGAATGGCGGAAATGCTGAGTAATGTTGAACATGGTCTTGCTCTCTCCTTGAAGCGTTAGGCGATCTTGGATGTCTTTGTATAGGAGGACTGCCAGCGCTCGAAGTGCGCCAACTCTTCTTCTCCGATCCAGCGATTGAGTGACCAAAGATCCGCAATCGGAGCTTTGGTGAAGGGCAGCAGGTGCAGGTAGCCGTCAGTGCCGAATTCCGGGGTCATGGTGCTGACCTTGAGGCCCCGTTCAGCTTGGGATTGCCAAACGGCTTCCCAGCATGCCTGGTGTGAAGCGAGTGCCTCGGCGTACTCGGGGGCCGCAGGGTGGGGAACCTGTGGCCCCTGATCGTATCCGACGCGAGAATGTATGTGCCGGGCCTGCTGAGCTGCTCGTTCAATGCAGTCCCATTCAATGTGGGGTAGGCGTTCGCAGACAACAGCCCAGTGACTGAAGTCGCAGGTGATGTCTATGTCGGGAAGTTTTTCGAGAATGGCGACGGTATTCCAGGGGCTGAAAAAACTGCGGCCCCGGTGTGTTTCGAAACTGACCGGAATGCCGAGCCTGTCTGCAATGTTCTGGGCTTCCGAGAAAAAACGAACCGAGTCGTCGATGGGCCAGGCGTCGCAGCCGCCCATGACATTCGCGAACTCAGGTCTCAGGCCGGTTTCACCGGCACGCAGCAGCTTGGCCTCAAAATCCTTCAGGTGCTCCTCAATACTGGCATCGCGCCTCGGAACGTAGCTCCCAGCTGTGCAGATCTCCTGAATCCATAACAGCTTGTTCTCGGACAGAGTGGCACCAAAACTCTGAGCCGCCCGGCTTTCTCCAGGCACCGGAGCCTCAATCCCGTCGAAACCTGCTTCTTTTACTTGATCGATGGCTTGGGCTAGCGAGTCATCATGACCCCATAGGGTTTTAAATCGTTTTAAGTGCACAGTCGGCTCCCATTTGTTTCTAACGCTCTTTGGATGCTGAGTCTGCAACCGCTGTGCCATAAGGGGAGAAAGGCTTTAAATATACACGCTGGCATGTAAGTGCCCCTGTCAGTAATCGTTTTTTGGACAGGATTCATGCAATCGTTTGGTGCAACTGCACATGGTGGGTGCATCGAAGGTATGCTCGTGAAGAAAAGCATTAACAGAAATTCCGGGAAGCGTGCTAAAACTCTCGGCCTCGACAGCGGCCTGCGCAGATCTTCGTGAGCCCTTTGTCTTTCTCAACCAATCGGGATGACGATATGTCAGACAAATTTTTCTACAAAGGCCGTCAGGATGCGCGTCAGCATCACACCACTTACGGCGGTTTTCAGACCAACGCCAGCCAGAAGAGCGGCACCCGGAAGTTCCCGCTGTCGCTGGTGGTAACCAGTGAAGCGCGCAAACAAGAGATTGAAGCGCAGGTGGCCGAGGCCGGGCTGTATGCGGACGTTGCTCTGGATACCCGCGAAGGCGCTACGGAATCCATCAACGAGCTGACTGTGATTCTGAATAAGGGCAATACGGTCACTGCAGAGAAGCTGCCGTCTCGCAATGACCCGTGCACCTGCGGAAGCGGGCTTAAATTCAAGAAGTGCTGCGGCTGACGGCAATTGAGGTGATTGGATGATTATTTGTGGTGTTGAACTGAGCGGCAGCGATGCCGTGGTGTGTTTGCTGAACCTGGATCAGGGGCAGTTCAGTCTTCCCGAATGCAAGGTCCGTAAACTCTCCCTCAAGAAGAACCACACCCGGGCAGACCTGCAGGAATTCCAAGCCTCGTTCGCAAAGTTACTGTCGGATTATGGCGTGCAAAAAGTCGCGATCAAGGAGCGGATGCCGAAGGGGAAGTTCGCGGGTGGCGCGATCAGTTTCAAGCTGGAAGCGACCATTCAGCTCATTTCAGAGGTGGACGTGGATGTGACGCTGCTGTCGCCAGCGCAGATCAAATCCACGCTGGCGGCCAATCCGCTGCCGATCACCTTTGCGGAGACCGGCTTGAAGGTGTTTCAGGAGGCCGCGTTTGTCGTCGCGTTTGCGGCCCATATGGCGAAATAGCTGCCTGGGAGTGAATCCCTTATCTGCTCTTCAGGCCATTCAGTCGATCGGATGGCTTGGCTCAAACGGTTAGCGCAAAGCTCAGCAGCCAGCGGTTACCGCGTTGAATTTTCTCGACGCGATGCTGGTATAGGTCCGGGCGAAACAGGACGACTCGCCCCGCCAGGTTAAACAGATTCCGTTCGCAGACGAATTCCCCGCCCACCTTTGGTTTAACCAGCACACAATTGAGTTTATACAGGCGCCCCTTGGCAATCATGTCCAGGTGGGGGCCTACCTTATGGCCTTCCGGATAACGCACCAGATAAATATTCAGTCGTTTAGACCGAAGGAGGATTCGGGTTTTTACATTCGCTGTCATAATGACAATCGTCTCACACTGAATTTTAAGGACCCAAACGCCTTATGCGATCTGTTGCCCTTCTTGATGGTGGTCTTGGCCAGGAAATTTACCGGCGTGCTCGCGAGGTGAGCTCGCCGCTGTGGTCGGTCGCCGTCATGCTGGAACAGCCGGAGGTGGTGGCCAGTGTGCATGAGGATTTCATCCGGGCCGGGGCCCGAACCTTGTCGCTCAACACCTACGCGGCCACGCCAACCCGGTTGCGCGAGCAGGGGATGCTGGATCGTCTGGAAGCGATTCATCAGCAGGCCTTCCATGTGCTGGAGAGCGCGATTAAGGCTGCTGGCGTCGACGTGGACATTGCCGGTTGTCTGGGGCCTTTGGTTGGCAGCTATAAAGTTCAGCCCGATCGCTCGTTTGAGGATCTGAGGGCGGAATATGACACCTTGGCACGTCTTCAGTCTCGTGCCGACGTTCTTCTCATCGAAACCATGACCAATACCCTGGAAGCGAAAGCCGCTTGCGCTGCAGCTCAGGCTTCAGGCAAGCCCTACGGTGTGGCTTTCCGCCTGGAGGACAATGGCAAGCTTAAGTCCGGAGAAAGTCTTTCCGAGGCCGTTGCTGCCGTTGCGCCCTATACCCCAACGGCAGTCATGCTGAATTGTTGTGATCCGGAAGTGGTCACCGCTGCCATGCCTGAACTGGCTGGCCTGTACCCCCACGTTGGCGGTTACGCCAACGCATTCACGTCGGTGGAAGCCATGGCCAGTGGTGGCTCAGTTGATGCCTTGGAGGCAAGGCCCGATGTTTCCCCGGTCAGCTACACCCGGGAAGTTCATCAGTGGCTGGCGGATGGTGCCACTGTGGTCGGTGGTTGTTGCGAAATTACGCCCACACACATTCAACACCTCGCCGACTCTCTGGCCGACGGGTTCACCGTTGTTCGGTTTTCTCAACTGCCACGGTAAGACTGACAGTCAGTCCGTTCGATTTTGCTGTTTATGCTTTGACCGCCGGGTCTCAATGTACTGCATCGCATCGCTATGAAGAGGCAGATGCAAAGCGTCAAGCAGGTCGTAACGGTTGTAACCCAGGTCAGACAATATCTCGTCCCGCTCAGCCAGCAGTGACCGAGCCATGCGCCGGAAATTCTGGCGCCGCGAATAACTCTCCATCCAGGCGGTAAACGGCTGTTGAGGGGTAAGTTGATGATGGTTCCTGAATGCCAGCATGTTCATCACCTGTCGGTTAGTGATTTGGCCTGTAGTACGCACGTGGTTTGTAGCGACTTACTGTCTTGCCAGTGCTCCATGGCATTAGGATGGCTGCCGTGATGCGTTCAATCAAACGAAAAGAATTTAAGTCTGCCTTCAGTTATGCTTAAGTAAAATTGCACCCTTCATCTCGGGAGGCGAGACACGTGAACATGCCCCTGCTCGATAACGACGTACTCCGCACCTTTGTAGCTATCTCGGAATGCGGCACCTTTACCGAAGCCGCCAAGATGGTTCACCGCACTCCTTCTGCACTGAGCATGCAGATCAAACAGCTTGAACAGAACCTCGGCAAGAGCTTGTTTATCCGCGAGCCCAGACAGGTCACTCTGACTGCAGAGGGCGAGGTTCTGCTGGACTACAGTCGTCGATTGCTTCGCCTGAATCAGGAGGCGGTGCAGCACTTTATTGCCCCTTCGCTGGAGGGCAAAGTGGGGATCGGAACGTCGGACGATGTGGGAACCCGGATTCTGCCCGAGGTGCTTGCCCAGTTCGCCCGTTCCTATCCCGCAGTTCTGGTGGATGTGGTGGTTGGCTCCAGCAAGCAGAACCTGGCTCGCCTCGATTCGGGGAACTTGGACATGGTGCTGGTGACTGTTGCGAAGGAGGGGCGGGAAAGCCGTGGCGAGATTATTCACGATGAACCGTTGGTCTGGGCCGGCCGGGAAGGAAGTTCTGCAGTCCTGCGGACGCCGCTGCCGATAGCCCTGGCACACGAAGGCTGCGCCTGGCGGCAAATGACACTTGAGGCCCTTGACCGTGCCGGTAAACCCTATCGCATTGCTTATACCTGTGAGCATTGCTCCGGGCAGGAGGCGGCCATGTTGGCTGACCTGGCGGTAGCACCGTTTCCCAAAAGCCTGGTTCGGCCTCCGTTAAAACAGATAGTCAGCGATGACTTACCCGAAATCGGTTCCTACCAGCTGGCTCTGGTTCGCCGCGGCTCCAATCCGCTCAATGATGCCCTCGCCAGTCATGTAAAAGGCGCGGTCCAGAATCTTCGGTAACTCGGAATCACTTGGAGTGGCTAGCGAATAGGTTGGGCGAAGAGCGCGCTCAGGCGCTGGTCCTCATCTGAGCGGAAGTCTTCGAGGCCGAAGCGTGCGGGGCATGGCACCTGATCCGGCGAAAGATAGGTTTTGAAAAGACGGTCCCACAGGGTAAGAACCTGTCCGTAATTGCTGTCGGTCTCTGGCTGCCAGGCTGAATGGTGGATCTGGTGTACCCGAGGGGTGACCAGAACTTTGGCGAGCTGCCGTTCCAGGCTCTCTGGCATGCGGATGTTTGAGTGCGACCAGAGCGCAAAGCACCGGTGTAAAAGCACGTATGTGAGCAGGTGAGCGGGTGTGAAACCTAGCAGGCCAATAAAGCCGGACATCAGGATTAGTTTCAGGCCAACTTCGCCAGGGTGGTGCCGGAAAGACGTGGTGACGTCCATATCCAGATCGCTGTGATGGGTACGGTGCAGGCGCCATAACCAGCGCAGTTCATGGCTGAAGCGGTGAACCCAGTACAGACTGAAGTCCATGATGATAAAAGCCAGAAGCGTGCCCCAGAGCAGTCCGAGGGAACTGGCATTAAAGGCCTGCCATGGCCCGTCGACCGCGACCAGCGCCAAAGCCAGCGGCAAAAAAAAGCGAATAACCTCGTTGGTAAAGGCAAGCCCGATGTTATTGCACCAACGGTCCAGGCGGGAATGATGCAGCGAATTTCTGGCAAGGACGGGCTCAAGCGCCAGCAGCAGAACAACTCCGACCAGTGTTACCAGCCCATAAAGTTCCATGAGGCCCCTCGTCGAACAGAATCAACAACCCGCGGAATGCGATACAGCCGAAGCTCGCACTCCGCAGCATTGATCTACTTGCGGAACTTCCTTGCAAGAAACAGCATGACGCCGGCGGTGGCGAACAGGCCGAGAACACCCGGCTCGGGCACGGGAGCAATGATAATATCCCCCGCCATGGCGGTTGAAGATAGCATTGATAAGAGCGCTAAGGTTGTTAGGGTTTTCACAGTAAGAACTCCTTTTCGTGGGTTCCCGGATACCTAAGCAACATTCGCACCCAATTTAAAAGGCTCTTAAAATCAGTAAATTAGAATTCGAAGGGGAGGTTGGTGTAAAAAAAGCTGACTGTTTAGGTGGAACGCTTTTGTTGCGGGGATAGGAAGCGGGGAGTCCAAAAAGGCGAACTCCCCTCATTCCATCAATCGCGGACCTTACTTCTTGAAAAAGGTCAGGAACGCGCCGGCTGCAGCGGCCGCAGCACCGCCGATCAGGAACCACATGGTTTCGTCTGTGTATTGACCAGTGAGGGTTTCGGTAATTTCACCGCCAATCGACTGGGTGGACTGGTAGCCGAAGAAGAGCAGAGCAATACCTACCACGAGCAACACCACACCTATGAGTTTCGAGCTTCCCATTTCATGTTCCTTATCAGACGTTTGTTGAATGTATCTTGTGGAAACCCTCGGAGCTTGGCATCTCAATGTTTGTCCGGCAAGAACATTGTCTGTGAGTTCTTTCGATTCGGCTCTTTCGATCAATTTGCCATCAGATTTTGTCAGTGCCCGGTATCAGGGGCTCCAGGCCACCTATCCTTCATGTGCTAACACAGTTATCCACAGATGTTGTGGGTAACTGTGTCCGCTTAAGGCAAGCGCTATACTGGCCCTAGAAACGGTAAATGAGGGCATCTCCATGGGCCAGGGCACAGGCAGCCGAACCAAACTGGATCAGGTACTCGACGCCCAGCGCGAGTACATTGCCAAGCGCGAGAGTGGATATCGGGAAAGGGCATTGAAGCTTTACCCCTGGGTATGCGGGCGTTGTGCGCGTGAGTTCACTCGCGCCAATTTGCGGGAACTGACGGTGCACCATGTGGACCATGATCACGACAATAACCCAGCCGATGGCAGCAACTGGGAGTTGTTGTGCGTGTACTGTCACGATGAAGAGCACAGCAAGTTTGAAGACTTCGTTTGCTACGGGGGGAGTTCCGAGAAAAGGCGAGAGGCGGCGACGCACAATCCCTTTGCCGGATTGAAAGAAGCGCTGGCCAAGAAGGGTGGCACTTGAAACTGAGGCGCAGGCTTGGTTAAAGAACTGAGCCATATCCCGCCAAGGCGATGATGCTTACGAAGCCTGCCTGGCCTGATAAAACTGCCGAATGGCGCTTAGCAAGTGGTCCACATCCTGGCGGGTAACATCCCTATGGGTGACAAAACGCAGCGGATTGCCTGCGTTGATCAGAATGCCTTGCTCGGCCAGGTAATCGCGCAAGTCGGTGGCCTGACCAACCCGGCAGCGGGCATAGACGATGTTGGTCTGGGTGCCAGCCGGGTCAACGTCCAGCTGGCGAATATCGGCAAGCCCGGCAGTCAGGGCCTGGGCGTTGTCGTGGTCTTCCTGCAGCCGGCGCGGCCCCTGGCCAAGAGCGATCTTGCCGGCTGCGGCCAGGATGCCGGCCTGGCGCATGCCGCCACCCACCATTTTGCGCAGACGTCTGGCGCGTTTAATGAACTCGTCGGACCCCAGTAGCAGTGAGCCTACCGGGGCGCCGAGCCCTTTCGATAAACAGACGCTGACCGAGTGGTAGTGTCGGGTAATCTCCGTGATGTCGCAGTTGGTGGCCACCGCCGCGTTGAACACCCGGGCGCCGTCCAGGTGCAGTTGCAGCCCATGTTCGTCACAGAAAGCGCGCGCCTGTCGTTGATATTCCAGGGAAAGCACCTTGCCGCCGATGGTGTTTTCCAGTGACAGCAGGCGGGTCATGGCGAAATGGAAATCGTCAGCCTTGATCGCGGCCCGGGCCTTGTCCAGATCGATGCTGCCGTCCGGCTCATTCTCGATGGGCTGGGGTTGAACGCTCCCCAGCACGGCGGCGCCGCCGCCCTCGTAGCGATAGTTGTGGGCGGCCTGACCGCACAGGTACTCATCGCCCCGACCACAGTGGCTCATGATCGCTAACAGGTTAGCCTGGGTGCCGCTGGCGGTGAACAGAGCCGCGTCAAAGCCCAGCCGGTCAGCGGCGTAGGCTTCGAGACTATTGATGGATGGATCGTCTCCGTAGACATCGTCGCCGACCTCCGCACGCGCCATTGCTTCGCGCATTTCCGGGGTTGGTTTGGTCACGGTATCACTACGGAAATCGATCAAGGTGCCAGCTCCTGGGCTTTGAGTTAAATCGTGGCCAGATAGCCCCTCCAGCCTCCGAGCGATGTTATCTCCTTCGCGCCCTCCAGGCCAACCGGTTCGCAGATAAAGCCGCTGACCCAGCGGCCGTCCGCCAACTCAACTTTGCCAATGCCCAGAGGAGCGGGGATGCCGGCGACAAAACTACCGAACTGGTCGGCGGGCAGGCGCCAGATTTCTACCGGTAGCGGGCTGCCCGCCTCGGTGTCGCGGATCAATCCCGGCCGGAATGGCGGGCCACCATCGAGTAGGTACATGCGATAGGCGGGTGAGGTTTCTGTTGTTTGAACCAGGGTGCCTTTGCGTTCAGTCAGTTGATGATTCAGGGGCAATCCAGAAAGGTGGGCGCCACAAACCAGCACGTCGATAGTGCCTTCGGTTGCCTCAAATATTGGGCTGTCGAGCAGATCGGTCAGAGCGCCCACCTGATCGACTGCCTGGGGATGCAGGCGTGCAGCCAGGGACAGCAGGGCTTCGTCCTGGAAGGCATCGGCAAACAGGGTGCAACCCAGGGGCAGGCCGTTGGCGAGGTAACCGCCCGGCACAGCGACAGCACTGTAATCCAGCAGATTCATGAAGTTGGTGTAGATACCCAGACGACTGTTCCGGCTGATGGGTTCGGCCTCCAGTTCGGCAAGGGTATAAATGCCGGGAGTGGTGGGCGTTACCATCACATCAACCTGGTCCATCATAGTGTCAGCGGACCGTTTGAGGGCCTGCAGCCGGTACTGGGCTGCAAACGCATCGGCAGCACTGGGTGTGGAGCCCTGACTGATGATGTCGTAAGTGACGGGCAGCAGGGCCTTCGGCTGCTCGTCGATCAATGGCTGGGTGGCGAGGTAGCGTTCGGTAACCCAGGGACCTTCATAAAGCAGTCGGGCGGCTTCCAGGAAGGGGGCAAAGTCGATTTCGATGCGCTCGCCGCCGAGGGCTTCCAGGCTCGCAAGACTGCGTTCGAACAGTTGCTTAACGTCGTCGTTATCAAAAACGAGCTGATGGTCGGCAGGTACTCCGAATCGGAATTTTTGCGGTAATGGCATACGCCCGGTGGGTGGTGCTTTCTGCCAGGGGTCTTCGGCATCGGGGGCGGAAGCGACTGCCAGCACGTCGCGGGCCTGCTCGGCAGAGCGGGCAAAGATAGAGACGCAATCCAGGCTCTGACACGCGGGCACCACACCACGGACGCTGATGCGGCCAAGTGTGGGTTTGAGGCCAATCAGATTATTGAAGGCAGCGGGCACACGGCCGGAACCTGCGGTATCGGTGCCCAGCGAAAAGCTAACAAGGCCCAAAGCGACGGCGACGGCCGATCCTGCCGACGACCCGCCAGAAACGTAGTCCGGGTTGATGCTGTTGCGGCAGGCGCCCCAGGGCTCCGGCGACCGGGTACCTACCAGGCCAGTGGCAAACTGATCCAGGTTGGTTTTCCCCATTGGTATGGCGCCGGCCTCAACCAACGCATCGACGACAGTGGCGTGGGTATCAGGCTCATATCGAAAGGCTTCACAGGCGGCGGTAGTCGGCATGCCTGCCACGTCGATGTTGTCTTTTACCGCGAAGGGAATGCCATAGAGCGGCAGGTCTTGTGGGCTGCACTGCTGCAAGCGGTCCAGATAGGGCGCCAACTCGGCCTCCGTGGCACGATGAATCCAGATGTTGTGGTGATCGAACTCGCTGGCGCGTTGCAGCAGGTGCGCCACGACGGTCGCGGGCGTTTGTTCACCGCTCAGGTAGGCGCTGCGCAGTGAGGTTAGGTCGAGATTGATGGTGGTCGTTTTCACAGTAGCCTCACGCTGACAGTTTTCGGGATGTTTCGGACACGGATGATTCGATGGTCTGGTACAGCTGGGGATCGGTCTGACCAATGGGCAAATCGTAGGAAATGGTGGCGCCATAGGCTTCCGGGTTCTGGGGGTCGTTGCGGATTTTGTCGAAGACCAGCAGCCGGGTGCCGAGATAAAAGCCCTCATGGAGATCGTGGGTGACCATAAAGATGGTTGTGCCGGATTCGCGCCAGAGCTTG
This sequence comes from Marinobacter sediminum, assembly GCF_016820575.1. Taxonomy (GTDB): domain Bacteria; phylum Pseudomonadota; class Gammaproteobacteria; order Pseudomonadales; family Oleiphilaceae; genus Marinobacter; species Marinobacter sediminum. The sequence continues at coordinate 1,478,441 of NZ_JAEMQH010000001.1, forward strand.
AGGATCAGGTCGTGCATGTCGCCACGAATGCCGGGATCCAGCGCGCCAAAGGGTTCGTCCAGCAACAGGATGCGCGGCTTCATGATGAAGGATTGGGCGATGGCAAGACGCTGTTGCATGCCGCCCGATAACTCGTGTGGCCATTTGTTGAGGGCGTGGCCCAGCCCGACGGCTTCCAGCATGGCATCGACTTGATCGAGGGCGTCTTTTCGAGCCTTGCCAAACAGCTTGCCCAGCAGGGGCATTTGCTCAAGCTCCAATCCCAGCAACACGTTTTCGCGCACGGTCAGGTGGGGGAACACCGAGTAGCGTTGGAACACGATGCCGCGATTTCGATCGGGCTGGCCCGGAAACTGTTCCCCTTGCAAGCTAAGCTCGCCGCGAGAAGCTGTTTCCTGACCCAGAAGCATTTTAAGGAAGGTAGACTTGCCGCAGCCGGAGGCGCCAACGAGTGTACAAAACTCGCCTTCCTTCACTTCGAGATTCAGGTTCTCAAGAACAACCTGGCTGCCGTATTCCTTCCACAGTTTTTTTACCGAGATAAAGCTCATTTAGTAGCCTCCTGCGTTGTACCAGGGGAACAGCCGGCGGTTGGTAAGACGCAGGCACTGGTCGATGACAATGGCGAGGATGGTGATCCAGATGACGTAGGGCAGGATTACGTCCATGGCCAGATAACGCCGCACCAGGAAGATGCGGTAGCCAAGTCCCTCGGTAGAGGCTATGGCCTCGGCGGCAATCAGGAACAACCAGGCGGGTCCGAGGCTAAGGCGGACCGCATCGATCAAACGAGGCAATACTTGGGGCAGGGCCATGCGGGTGATCACCTGCCAGGAGTTGGCGCCCAGTGTCTGGATCTTGATGAGTTGTTCGCCGGGCAGTTCGCGGACTCGCTGGGCAACATCGCGCATCATGATGGGGGCGGTGCCGATCACGATCAGCATGACCTTGGAGAGTTCGCCCAAGCCAAATACGATGAACAGGATGGGTAGTATCGCCAGCGGAGGCACCATGGACAGGGCCGACACTAAAGGCGCCAGGTTGGCGCGTACCAGCGGCAACACGCCATTCAGAATGCCCACAAACAAAGCCAGTAGCGCGGCAACACCAACGCCAATGCCCAAGCGTGCCAGGCTGGCGGTGGTGTCTTGCCACATCAGGAAGTCGCCACTGCGCCGGTCCTCCTGAAAAGCCATGCGGTCGACGGCAGCGGTCATCTGCTCAAGGCCGGGCAGAAGTTTGTCGTTGGGATTATCCGCAAGGCGCTCTTGGGAGGCGAGGCTGTAAATGAGCGCAATCAGCAAGAAAGGAAGCAGGCCTAGCAGGGTGGCGGATACCCTTCCGGGATGTCGGTTGATCAATCGCATAAGGCATCTCCTCTGGTCGCACAACACGGCATGGACATCGCAGACAAGGCAGTCGCTTGCGATTCAGTCTCCCGGGCTTTTATCCCGCCGTGTAACCTCCCAGAGGTCGGTAACTCTCGGACCAGCCACCCGGGCCGATGGTTGGTATCAGCCCGGGCCGGAACCCTAGTCACCCATTGAGTCCGTTGTGTCTGCCGCATGGTATGCGGGGTTGCTGTGAACGGATGATGGTTGTAGTAACCGTCTGCTGAGTTCTTTGCAGGGGACGTGCCACCTTCCAAAACCCGCCAGTGTTGCCCGTTTGTGGGAGGTCGTGCCGGGAAAGAGTGCACCGAATGAGTGCGGAGGCTTTTCATGTGCACTGTTATTGGCCTCCGTGGCTAAGGAGTGATGCTGCGGCGTTCAGTATCTGCGCATGACTCAGGGCATCCCTTCCGGCACCACCGGCAATGTGGCCCCAGGGCGATTCGAGCACCTGAAGCTCAGCACCCGGCATTCGTCCGGCGTCAAAAGCAGCATCCTCGGCGGTGAAATACAGGTCGGTGGCGCAGGGCATAACCCGTGTCGGCACGGTGATTGCCGATAGGGCAGCGGCGTAGTCGCCATGAAAGACCGGGTTATCTGAAATATTGCCGCCTTGCCACGTGGCCAGAACCGTGAGGAGGTCGTTAGCGTCCTGGTTCAGGTGGTCCTGTTCCCAGAATGCCAGTAACTCATCAATTGAATTAAAGCCCAGCTCGCGCCACAGCTCGTCACGAAAGAACGCCTGAGAGTACGCCCAGCCGGCGTAGACTCGGGCAAAGGCTTTAAGGCCGCGAACCGGCGGTGTCTGATAGCGGCCATCCTGAAAAGCAGGGTCGCAGTTCAAGGCGGCCTTTACACCCTCCAGAAACACCCTGTTGTGGGGGTAGCAGCGTGCGGTACAGCAGGTGGCCAGAACGGCGCTGACCCGCTCTGGAAAAAGGCTGCCCCACTGCAGGGCCTGCATACCTCCCATGGACCAGCCCATGACCAGGGCGAGATGAGTCTCGCCAAATACCTCGTCCACCAGCCGTTTCTGCAGTAGCACATTGTCATAGAGGCTAATGGCCGGAAAATCCGCCCCGGCTTGGTCGCCTTGAGTGTTCGAGGGGGATGAGGATTCCCCGGCGCCCAGCAAGGAGGGGATGACGATGCAATACCTGTTGGGATCCAATAGGTTGCCGCCAATTTTCTCGGTGCCTACCCAGGGGTGGTTCCCCGCTGCTGCACCACCATAGTACGTGGGCAGCAGAATCAGGTTGTCTTTTGGTGCATTCAGCTTGCCAATCTGGTGGTAGTGAAGGCGGGCATCTTTCAGTACACCGCCGTTGGCCAGCGGCAGGTCGCCCGCCTGAAAATCCCGTGTAACCCATTGCGCTGTGGTCATTTAGAGCTCCGGTCTGGTGTCTGTTTCTGACGTATGTCTGCACTAAAAAGTAATTTTACATACATGCTGGCATGTAAGTTGAATGGTTAATACAAAGGAAGAAACGTGCCAGAACTCAGACTGACCGCCCGGACTTACGGGCCAAGAGGAGAATGAGAATGACTGAATTAACCAACACCCAGGCTTTGAAGCAGCAGCTCACGGATGCCGGTGTGAAATACGCCATTGCCAGCTACGTGGATATCCACGGGGTAACGAAAGGCAAGTTTGTGCCCGTGGCTCACCTCGGACAAATGATGGAAGGCTCGGAGCTCTATACAGGCGCGGCGCTGGATGGCGTGCCCCAGGATATTTCGGACAATGAAGTGGCTGCCATGCCCGATGCTGGTGGCCTGGCGGTATGCCCCTGGAATCGGCAGTTGGCCTGGTTCCCGGGCAACCTTTATCTTGACGGCAAGCCGTTCGAAGCGTGTTCACGCAACATTTTCCGTCGTCAGCTCAGCGCGGCAGCTGACATGGGGTATCGCTTTAACCTCGGCATTGAAACCGAATTCTTCCTGTTCCGGGATACCGAAGACGGCGGCTTTGAGCCGCTGAGCGACCGCGATACTCTGGGCAAGCCCTGCTATGACCCACGCGCGCTGATGGATAACCTGCACATTGTGGATGAGCTGGTCGATGCCATGAACGAGTTGGGCTGGGATGTGTATTCCTTCGATCATGAGGATGCCAACGGCCAGTTCGAGACCGATTTCAAATACGCCGATGGGCTGACCATGGCGGATCGCCTGGTATTCTTCCGCATGATGGCCAATGAGATCGCCCGCAAGCACGGTGCGTTCGCCAGCTTCATGCCCAAGCCCTTTGCCGACCGCACCGGCAGCGGTGCCCACTACAATATGTCCCTGGCGGACATCAAAACCGGTACAAACCTGTTCGAGCCCAGCGGTGATGATGAGCACGGCTGTGGCATCAGCAAGATTGCTTACCACTTCATTGCCGGCGTGCTGAAACACGGCGCCGCCATTAGTGCGGTGATCGCGCCAACGGTCAACAGCTATAAGCGCCTGGTACGCCAGGGCAGCATGTCGGGTTCAACCTGGGCACCGGTGTTCATGTGTTACGGCTCCAACAACCGCACCAACATGATCCGGATTCCGGGCATGGGTGGGCGCATCGAGTGCCGGGCAGCCGATATTGCCTGCAATCCATATCTGGGCAGTGCTTTGATTCTTGCAGCCGGGCTCGAAGGTATTCGCGAGGGCCTGGACGCCGGCGCGCCGCACCACGAGAACATGTATAACTACAGCGATGCTGAAATTGCCGAGCAGGGCATTGAGTATCTACCGCGCCACCTGGGCGAGGCTGTGGAAGCGTTCGAAGCCGATCCATTGGCGAAAGAAGTGTTCGGTGAGGCGATGTTCAACAGCTTTATCCAGACCAAGCGGGAAGAGTGGGAGAGCTACCAGAACCACGTCTCGGCCTGGGAAGTGGATCGCTATCTGAAGATGTTCTGACGTTCTGGTGAGAACCTTGTGAAAACAAAAACCGGCCCCCAGGCCGGTTTTTTATTGCTCCTCGGGCCTGCGGCCTAGCAGCGTCCAGAACTGTCTCTGAAAGAAGGGCGCTTCCTGCTTCAGCGAAAACAGCTTGGGCGCGAATAGCCAGGTCTGAGTGATGCCCATGAGGTAGGTGTAGCTCAGCAGTCCGAGTTCTTTGGCGCTTTCTTGGGTGGTGATCAGGCCCTCGGCTTTGGATCGTTCGACCAGGTTCTGAAACAGGGTGATGATGGAATTGGTGAGCAGCCGTTCCCGTTTCAGGGTGCGGCTCATGGCGTCGGTGAGTTCGGTCTTGTTCAGCAGAATCTCGAACGATTGTCGGTAGCGACGATCGGTAGCGAGCAGCCCCAACCAGCGCTCGATGAAGTGATCCATGGCCTCAATCGGAGTGTCGCTCTTGGCCTCGCATTCGCTGACCAGTTGCTCGAGCGGGTCCTGGGAGTAGGCAAGTACCGCCTCGTACAGGTCGTCCTTGTTCTGGAAGTGCCAGTAAATGGGGCCTCGGCTGCAACCGGCTTCATCGGCGATGCGGCTTAATGTGGTCAACGAGTAGCCATCCCGGCTGAACAATTTCAGCGCGGCTTCAAGAACGGTTTGGCGAGTTTTTTCTGCTTCTTCTTTGGTGCGACGCATGTACCTGGTAACTCAAAGGGAAATAAAAAAGGGCACGAGTATCGTGCCCTTGGCGATCAGTTGAGGCAAGCGGAGGCTGAGTTACAGCTCGCCGTCCGCTCCCATTTGCATGTAGTCATCGTTGAAGCGCAGCTTCACGTTGCCCTCGTCACCCATGACGGAGCCGTCCGGGAACTCGATGCCGACAAAGTCCGGGCTCATCGCGCCCTGGCCGAGCAGGCCCTTGTCAAAGGAGAACTGGCGAACGCTGTCCATGGCCTCGTGCGCTTCTTCACTGTTGATGAAATCCACAGAGTTCTGCGGCTCCCAGAACATTTTCATGCCTGCGAGCTGAGCTTCGTAGCCGGCCTGATCGGTGCCAGACAGTTCACCCAGGAAAGCCCGGGCTTCAGCGCCTTCTTCGGTATCCGCCTTCAGGATGCTCATGGTCTCGTACCAGGCGCCTACCAGGGCTTTGCCCAGCTTTGGGTTGTCAGCCAGAGTCTCGGTGTTCACCAGGGTCAGGTCTTTGATGTGGCCCGGAATCTGGCTGGAATCGAACAGCTTGGTGGCGCCGGGGTAGGCTTCAACTTCCGCCAGCAATGGGTTCCAGGTAGCAACGTGGCGCACATCATCGGTCTGGAACGCGGAAACCAGATCGGCATCGGAAATGTTCACGACACTGATGTCCCGCTCCTCCAGGCCCACCGTATTCAGGGCGCGAACCAGCAGGTAGTGGGAGACCGACAGCTCAACAAGGTGCACGGTTTCACCTTCCAGGTCGGCAATGGTCGCGGCATCTTTCGAAACCAGACCGTCGTTGGCATTCGAGTAGTCGCCGACAATCAGGGCGGTGGTATCGACGCCGGAGGCCGCGGGAATCGACAGGCCGTCCATGCTTGTGGCAACCACACCGTCAAACTGGCCGGCGGTAAACTGGTTGATGGATTCGATGTAGTCATTGACCTGCACGATATCCACGTCAATGTCGTACTTGTCCGCCCATTTTTTCATGATCCCGCTGTCCTCTGCATACTGCCAGGGAACCCAGCCGGCGTAGATGGTCCAGGCGATGCTGAAGGAATCTCGCTCCTGGGCGAGCGCGCCCAGAGACAGGGAGGCCGCTACCAAACCGGCCGCAAGACGCTTGCTGAAGTTGTGTGTTTTCATGGTGTCTCTCCTCGGGCCGGGCCCGCAGTTATAGGGGTTGGTCGTATACAGACTGCTGTCGTTGTAGGCATTACTGGTTCACTTCTTCCACGATCACCACCGGGGTGCCGGGGGCGACCGACTGGCCGGCCTCGCGACGGATTTCGATAATCCGGCCGCTGACAGGACTGAGCAGTTCAATTTCCATCTTCATGGATTCAATGACTGCCACTGGCCGTTGCGCTTCAATGGAATCGCCCACCTGTACCAGGCACTCCCAAAGGTTGCCGGCGACGTGGCTCTCCACCGCGTGCTGACCCTCCGGCAGGTTGGTGATGTCGTCCTCGCCGGTGTCTTCGATCGGCGCCTCCGAGCTGAAGTTGATCTGGCCGGATTCAATCCAGCGTTGCAGCTCTTCATCGAACGCCTGCTGACGCTTGCCGGTAAAGTCCCGGATTTCCTGATCATTGTTGGCCAGGAACTGCTCGTAGTCCTTCAGGTTGAAACGGGTATGCTCGACCTTGATCGGGTAGTCGCCGTTCGGGAAATCCCGCCGGATCTGTTGCAGCTCCTCGGCGCTGACTTCGTAAAAGCGCACCTGATCAAAGAACCGCAGTAGCCAGGGTTTGCCGTCCTCGAAGAATTCGGTGGTGCGATAGCGGTTCCACATCTGCAGGGTGCGACCCACGAACTGGTAGCCACCGGGGCCTTCCATGCCGTAAATGCACAGGTAAGCGCCGCCGATGCCGACGGAGTTTTCCGCCGTCCAGGTGCGGGCCGGGTTGTACTTGGTGGTTACCAGGCGGTGACGTGGGTCCAGCGGGGTAGCCACCGGGGCACCGAGGTAGACGTCACCCAGGCCCATGACCAGATAGCTGGCTTCAAACAGAGTCTTCTTGACGTCGTCGACGCTGTCGAGACCGTTGATGCGGCGAATGAATTCCAGGTTGCTTGGGCACCAGGGAGCATCCTTGCGGACCGACTGCATGTATTTCTGGATCGCGGTATGACAGGCCTCGTCATCCCAGGACAGCGGCAGGTGCACGATCCGGGCCGGAACGTCCCATTCAGGCTGCTTTTCCAGTTCTTTCTCGGCAGCGATCAGCAGGTCGAGCAGGCGATGCTGACTCAAGGTCCGGCTGTCGTAATGCACCTGCAGAGAGCGGATGCCGGGGGTGAGTTCCAGAATGGCATCGTGATCCCGTTCCCGCAGCCAGAGCATGAGCGCGTGGGCGCGGAAGCGCAGGCGGATATCGAGCTCCATTGGGCCGTATTCCACCAGCACGTAATTGTCACCGGCTGCCCGGTAGACCACGCCGGTTTCGTGTTCCTCGGTGGTCAGCGCGGCAAGGATAGGCGTTTGTGGCTTGATGGGGGTAATCGTTGTGGTCGCCGCCGTTAACAACGATACGGATTCGTCCTGGGCCTCGCGCAAGGCCACGGCCTGCTCCTGATTCACCGGTATAAACTGAACCTTGTCGCCCGCTTTGAGCTGGCCCAGCTTCCACAGATCGGCGCTGATGACGGTGACCGGACACACGAAGCCGCCCAGGCTGGGGCCGTCCGGGCCGAGAATTACGGGCATGTCGCCGGTAAAATCCACGGTGCCCACGGCGTAGGCGTTGTCATGAATGTTGGACGGGTGCATGCCCGCCTCGCCGCCGTCGCTGCGGGCCCATTCCGGTTTCGGGCCGATCAGTCGAACGCCGGTGCGGCTGGAGTTGTAATGAATCTCCCAGTCGCTGGCGAAAAAGGTCTCGATGTCCTGCTCGGTGAAATAATCCGGAGCGCCGTGGGGGCCATAAGTCACGTGCAGCTTCCAGGTCTTGCCAATCGTTGGCTTCAGATCTGCTGGCAGGATTGCCGCTCGGGCCGGCGCGGCATCCGGCAGCGAGAGCACATCTCCGGCTCTGAGGGCGCGGCCGCAGTGGCCACCAAATTGGCCCAGGGTGAAGGTGCTGCAGGACGTCAGGTACTCCGGACAGTCCAGGCCGCCTCGGAACAACACATAGGCACGGGCGCCGCCGTCGGTGGTCGCGCCCAGTTGCAGCATGGCGCCGGCAGGAATATCAAGCACCTGCCAAAAGGATACGGGTTTGCCATCCAGACTCGCACTGAGTTCGGCACCAGCCAGAACAATCTGGGTAGCCCGATTGAACACGAGAGTGGGGCCTTTCAGGGTGATTTCGAGTCCAGGCGCGCCCTCGTTATTACCCAGCAGGCGGTTGCCCAAACGGAAGGAGTAGTTGTCGAACGGGCCGGAAGGAGGCACGCCGATTTCCCAGTAGCCGACTCGGCCGGGGTAATCCTGAATGGTGGTCAGAGTACCGCCACTGATCACATCGACGGTAGCGGGCTGGTAGTCGAATTCGTTGAGGGTGCGGGTGAATAGCCGGCCCTCGATAAAACGGTCATCGTCCAGTACCTGGCGCACGTACTTGAGGTTGGTTTCGATGCCATAGAGCTGGCTGTTATCCAGCGCACTCATCAGGCGCTGACGAGCGGCCTCTCGATCAGGTTCGTGCACAATGACTTTGGCCAGCATCGGGTCGAACAGCGGCGACACTTCGGTGCCGGGCTGGATCCAGTGATCAATGCGCAGTGACGGGTCTTCCGGCCAGACAACATTCGTCAGCAGGCCGGCACTGGGCTGAAAGTCCTTGTTCGGGTCTTCGGCGTAGATGCGCGCCTGTATAGCGTGACTGCTGGCTTTCAAGCCATCGGCGAGGGTGGCCAGGTTGGTCAGAGTGCCGGCGCCCAGCTCGACCATCCAGCGCACAATGTCGACACCATAGACCTGTTCGGTGACACCGTGCTCAACCTGTAAGCGGGTATTTACTTCCAGGAAGTAGAACTTGGTGGTGTCCGGGTCGTAAATGAACTCCACGGTACCGGCACTGCGGTAGGCGATGCTCTCGCCGAGCTGGCGCGCGGTGTCGTGCATGCGGGTGCGCACGTCGTAGGTCAGGCCCGGTGCCGGCGCTTCTTCGATCACTTTTTGGTTGCGGCGCTGGGCGGAGCAGTCGCGCTCACCCAGGGCAGCGACCTGTCCTTTCCCGTCTCCGAATAGCTGCACCTCGATGTGGCGAGCGTGCTCCACAAATTTTTCCAGAAACACGCCACTGTTACTGAAATTGTTTTGGCTAAGACGCTGGACTGATTCGAAGCTCTTGCTCAGATCCTCGGCTCTGTAACAGCGGGACATGCCGATGCCGCCACCACCGGCGGTGCTCTTCAGCATCACCGGGTAGCCAATGGTGTCGGCGGCGTTCAGGGCATCGCTCAGGTTGGTCAGCAGCCCGGTACCCGGCAGCAGCGGCACACCCGCCTTCTCTGCCAGGGCCCGGGCAGTGTGCTTCAGGCCGAACTCTTCCATCTGCTCTGGCGTTGGCCCGAGAAAGACCACGCCCTCAGCGTCACAGCGGCGGGCAAAATCAGCGTTTTCGCTAAGGAAGCCGTAGCCAGGGTGAATGGCGCCAGCGCCACTTTGGGCAATGATGTCGAACAGCTTGTCCTGGTCCAGGTAGGTTGCTGTGGCAGGCCCTTCACCCAGAGAGTAGGCCTCGTCGGCCTGACGCACGTGCAGGGAATCGGCATCGGCTTCGGCGTACACCGCCACCGAGGTGATGCCCATGGACCGCAGGGTGCGAATAACCCGGCAGGCGATGGCCCCGCGATTGGCAATCAGGACTTTGGCGAATGTTCCATTCAGCTCCATACCAGCACCTCGATCGGTGTCGGGTTATAGGCGTTACAAGGGTTATTCAGCTGTGGACAGTTGGAGATCATCACCAGAACGTCCATGGCGGCTTTCAGTTCAACGTACTTACCGGCGTCGGAAATGCCGTCGGCAAAGGTCAGGCCGCCGTCAGCGGTGACTGGCACGTTCATGAAAAAGTTGATGTTGTGGGTTATGTCCCGCTTGGTCATGCCTAGTTCTTCGTGCTCGGTCACCGCCACCAGCCAGCTATCCCGGCAGGCGTGCATGCACTTCTTTTCCAGGGCATAACGGGTGGTGTTGCTCTCAGCCGCACAGGCACCGCCGAGGGTGTCGTGACGGCCGCAGGTGTCGGCGGTGATCTCAAGCATCACGTTGTTCTCGGAGGACATCAATTTCGAGCCTGCGGTCAGGTAGACATTGCCTTGCTCGCGGATGGTGTCTACCGCGCTGTAGCGTTCGGTCGGGTTATGGGCGTTGTAGAACAGGGTATCGGCCGCCTGGTTGCCTTCCAGGTCCAGGATGCGGATGGTCTCCCCGGCCTTGACGACTTTCAGGAAGTATTCGCCGGCCGGCACGGTTTCACGGAAGTTGGCGTTGTCTGGGTGGAATTCGCTTTCTTTGATCATGTCCGGCCTCCTATTACTGCATCAGGTGATACAGAGCGGTATTGGCGAAGGCGCGTGTGGCCTCCGGCGACGATGTCTTGCAAGGATCCGCATCGTTAACGGGTGCAGCCTTGAAGAGCTGATACCTCAGGGGATGGCTCGGATAGTCGGTCGCGGTGTTCAGCGGGTGAGGGCAGGTGTGCAGCACCACAATGGTGTCCATCTCAAACCGCAAATCGACGGTGGCGCCGGCGTGCGAGTGATCACTGACGTAGGCCATGTTGCCCTCGTCGTCGGTTTTGACTTTGCTGAACCAGTTCAGGTTGGCGGTAAGGTCTTTCTTGCCCAGGCCGTATTTGGCCAGTTCGTTCAGGAAGCTGGTAAAGCCATTGCGATGGTAGTGGTTATGAGCTTGCTGATAGGTCTTTTTACCCCAGCGCTGTTCCACCTGGTCCGCATTGCAGGTGCCGCTGACGGTATCGTGCCAGCCCAGGTCGTCAGCAACGATGGAGGCAAAGACCCGGCCCATGTCGGACAGCAGAACGTGGCCTTTGGTCAGCAGGAAGGTGTGCTGGTTCTTCAGTGTGTCCGGCATGTTGTAACGCTCGAGTGGGTTCTCGGGGTTGTACATCAACATGCCGACGTTGGCCCCGCCGGTTTCATCAATCAGACGCAGCACGTGGCCGCGCCGCACGATAAAGGACCAGTGGGATCCGCCGGGAATCAGATCGTCGTAGAGGGGGGCTGCAGCTTGCAACATAACCTTTTCCTCATGGCTGGGAGTGCTTTAAAAACACGAGAAGCGTCAGTAACTGAACGATCCTCCCGGGCTTTTGTCCCGCCGTGTAGCCTTGGAAAAGGCCGTCAACTCTCGGACCAGTCACCTGTATTTCCGTATCTTGGGAAATGCAGGCCGGAACCCTAGTCGACCATTTGTCAGATTGTTGCGCTTTGATTGTGGTTTCAGATACCAACGTCTCGCTGCGTACTAATCGCTTTACAACATCCGTGCCATAAGACTTAAGATCATGAATTAAAGATAAAAAGTGCATTTTCTACCTGGCGCGGGCAAGCCGTGGACAGGACTAGTCTGCCCAGTATTGGTGCGGTCACTCTGAAACGGTGCACGAAACCATTCGAAGCATTCGCCACTGCTTTTGTGCAGATTCCGACAATAACCATTGCGCACGCTAAAGCACGTATATAGAATGCGAATCCTTATCATTTGCGGGTGGGATTTGTTTTCAATGGTTGCATACCTGATTGATTTTCTTGTTCTGGGCGGGCCGGTGGTCTGGTTGCTGGCGAGCTTTTCCGTGGTTGCGCTGACTGTAGTCCTGGTCAAGTTGTTCCAATTGGCGATGTTGCAACCGGGCAATGGTAAAGCGGTTGAACAGTCACTGGTGCGTTTCGCCAATGGTGAGCCGCACCAGGCGGTGATGCTGGTGAGAGGTGTGCGCGCTATTCGGGGGCGTTTGATGAAGCGATCGCTGACCCTGATCGAGTCCGCCGACCTGTCATTGGAGCAGCTGCGTCAGGAGGCCACTCGGCAGGCCCGCCTGGCCGTATCCGAGCTGGCGAGTTACCTGCGGCCACTGGAAGTGATTGCCACCCTGGCGCCGCTGCTGGGGCTGTTCGGAACGGTGTTGGGCATGATTGAGGCGTTTCAGGCGATGGAGGCCGCCGGCCGTCAGGTCAATCCGTCGGTTCTGTCCGGGGGCATCTGGAAAGCGTTGCTTACCACCGCGGTTGGTTTGGCGGTGGCCATTCCGGTGTCTCTGGCTCACAGCTGGTTGGAGCGGAAGGCCGAGACGTCTGCCGAATTGATCCAAAACGACCTCGAGCAATTGTTGAGCCTGCAAGCCGCGTCGCGTCAGCACACGGCTGATCAGGCGCTGGTTCTGAAGCGCACCTGATGTCTATGGTTTCCCTCTACTCCCGGCGCCGACCCCGTATTGGCATGACCGCGTTGATCGATGTGGTGTTCATCCTGCTGATGTTCTTCATGCTGACCTCATCTTTTAGCCAGTGGAAAGCCGTGGACTTCCGCTCGCCGGTCGCAGTGGAGAGCCAGTCAGCGGATTCTGCCCAACTGGTGGTTCTTAGCGTCGACGGAACGCTCCGACTGGTGGCCAGTGACGTCGACATCGAACCGCGGGGCCCGGTCAATGCTGATCTGTTCGAGCGCGCACGGCCGGTGGTCATCCTGCCGGAGGCCAAAGTTTCGGTGCAAAAGATTATTACGCAGTTGGAGCGACTCAAGGCGCTGGGGTTCTCGGTCACCCTCGGTAATGTGGTTGCAGCGGAGGCGGGTCGGTGAGTCAGTCACTGTATCCGCGCCGTGCCAGAGCCGGCGCCGACGACAATCTGGTGCCGATGATCAACATCGTGTTCCTGCTGCTGATTTTCTTCATGGTGGCCAGTCAGATCGGTGCGCCGGATGGCGACATTCGGCCGCCCCAGTCCAGCAGCCAGAAGCCCGTGCCTGCGGGCCAAGTTGAGTTGTCTCTGACCGCTGGCGGGGATCTGCTGCAGCAAGGTCAGCCCCTGAGTATTGACCAGCTGCCGGACTTGATCAGTGATCAGGCATCTGGGGGCGGCCTGACAGTTGTCCTCAAAGCCGATCAGACCGCTCTGGCAGAGGATTTGGATCGGGTGTTCGCCGTGTTGCGCAGTCAGGGGATCAGTCTGATCACCTTGCGTACTCTGAATCCGGAGGCACCGCAGTGAGCCGGCGAACGTGGTTGGTCGCGATGTTGTTGGCCTTCGGTGCGCATCTGGCTTTGGCGGCGACCCTGATGGTCAGGCCTGACCGCAGCGTGAGCACGGCGTTGGACGACGGTGATCTCGGCCTTGAAGTGGGCCTGGGGCGCGCGGGCGGTTATCAGGATCAGCTGGAACAGCACTTGGCCGAGCCAGAGCCAGTGGTGCCCGAGCCTGCGGAATCACAGACTCGCCCGGAGCCGGAGCCGGAGCCGGAGCCGGAGCCGGACGCAGAGCTGGAACTGACCGACAAGCCGGTCGTCGATGAGGCAGATGTGCAGGTCGCCAAGGCGCCTGTCGATCCGCCACCTGAACCGCAGCCCGAGCCAGTGCCGAAGGCCGAGGTGCCAGACACGCCTATCGCTGGGGCCAAGTCCGAGTCCCTTTCAGAGCCAGAGCAGAAGCAAGAACCTGAACAGGAATCTTCGAAAGTGGCAAGCAAGGCCCAGCAGCAATCCACTGGACGGGCCAGTCAGGAGCGTGCTGGCGGGACCAGGGGCGACGCCAAGAGCTACTTCGCCAAATTGATGGCCTGGCTACACCAACACAAGGATTACCCACCGCAACTGAAGAAAGAAAAAGTCCAGGGCGTGGTGGTGATCAAATTTTCGATCAACCGGAGCGGCGAGGTGACCAGCGCCAGCATCAAGACTGGGTCCGGGCACGCCAGCCTGGATCAGGCTGCCCTCGACATGCTGGCGCGGGCCAATCCCGTGCCGCCGATTCCCGAGTCCATGGCCAGGGAGCGACTGACCCTCGCCATTCCCGTCGAGTACTCACTCATTACCCGATAACCAGAAAAAGGAAACAAGGATGACATCGCACCCGCGTAACCTCATGAAACCCGGCAGTCTGCGCACCACCGCCCGCGCTGGTAGTTATGCGCCCCAGCACGCCCGTAGCGCCCTGGCACTGGGCCTGTCCGCATCGCTGATGAGCCCGATGGCTCTGGCTCAGGAAGAGGAGCTGTTCGAGCTGGACACCTTGCAGATTGAAGATCGGACTCTGGAAACCAATCCGTATGCAGAGCCGGGCGCTCCTTATAAGGCGCGGACTTCGGGGGATGCCCGTAAGGTCAAGCCGCTGGCCGACACGCCACATACCATCACCGTGCTGACCGAGAGCCAGATTGAGGATTCGGGAAAATCCGATCTGAAGGAAATCCTGGCTGCGCAGCCGGGCATCACCCTGGGCACCGGCGAGAACGGTAATGCCTTTGGTGACCGGTACGTGATCCGTGGTCACGAGGCTCGGAGCGATGTGTTTGTTGATGGTTTGCGCGACCCGGGGATGACCACCCGGGAAAGTTTCGCCCTGGAGCAGGTCGAGGTTACCAAGGGCCCAAGCTCCACCTTCGCCGGCCGGGGCTCCACTGGCGGTGCCGTCAACGGCATCACCAAACAGGCCAGCACCGGGTACGCCTTCAATAAGCTCGATGTAGGTGCCGGTACCGACGACTACCGCCGTGTCACCCTGGATACCAACCAACCGATCACCGACGACGTAGCTATGCGGGTGAACCTGTTGCACGCTTATGAAGAGGTTCCAGACCGTGGCCCGGCAGACCGGGAGCGTAACGGTGCTGCGGTATCGGGCCGCTATCAGGCGACGGACAAGCTGGATCTGGTCGCCGACTACTACTTCCTCAGTGCAAACGACAATCCGGATTTGGGCTCTTATGTCGACCGCGACAGCAACCCGAATGACGACATTCCGGTGTACGTGCAGAATGAGGATTTCCTGGCTTCAGACGTTCAGGCATTCACCCTCCAGGCCGGTTACGACTTTACCGACAAGGTCCGGCTGGTGAACGGAACCCGCTACGGCACCACCGAAAACGAGTACGTGGTGACCGGTGCCCGTGGCACCAATCGCGCTGCCTCGGATCCGGATGCGCCTGGTGCGGAAACCATTTCCCTGAGCAGTCACGATGGCTGGCAGGAAGTGGAGTACCTGGCCAACGTGACCAACCTGCACTGGGACACCGAACTGGCTGGACAGCGGCACCAGTGGGTGTTCAGCACAGAGCTGAGCCGTAACAAGGTCCAGAATGGCGGCTACAACCTGACCAACACCGGAGATACCAATTGCGTGGTATCCGGTCGCGGCGGTGACAGCCCTGGTTACTGTATCGTCGGCCCTGACGGCAACACGGTGAGCGACATCCACAACCTGATCCAGCGAGACATCAGCCGTGGCGACCAGACCACCGACTACGAGATCGATACCGTGTCCGTTTCGATCATGGATACCATCGATCTGACCGACCGCTGGATTCTGTCGCTGGGCGTGCGGGCCGACCGGTTCGATTACTCGAACGAAGTGGCCAACCGCGATGGCACCACCTCCAACTACGAGTACTCCGACACCCTTTGGAACGGCCATACCGGACTGGTCTACAAGTTGACCGATAATGGCAACGTGTACGCCACCTACAGCACCTCGGCCGAGATCAACGGCGGTGAGTCCGATGTCGGCGGCAACTGCGGCTACGGTGGCCTATGCGGCAGTGACGATGAGGTGGGTAACAGCAAACCGGAGAAAGCCGAGAACATCGAACTGGGCACCAAATGGGATCTGTTTAACGACAAGCTGTTGCTGACGGCTGCGGTGTTCCGGATCACCAAGGACGACGTCATGGAAGGTGCTGACTACGAGACCACCGGCACGCTCAACACCGGCAAGAACAGGGTCGAGGGTGTGGAGATCGGTCTGTCCGGGAACATCACCGACAAGCTGAGCACCCAGTTCGGTGCGGCCGTGATGGACGCAGAGATTCTGGAAAGTGAGGATCCGGAAGACGAGGGCAAGACCCTGGCTAACTTCGCCGACAAGAGCCTGTATATGTTGCTGCGCTACCAGGTCACACCGGCGTTCGCCTTCGGCGGCGCTGCCACCTATTCCAGCGAAGTCTTCGTGGGCCAGCCGGATTCCGGTGCCAGCGACTTTGGCGTGCCGTCCTACACCGTGTACGACCTGTTCGCGAGTTACCAATTCACCAAAGACCTGTCGGTGCGGGTGAATGTAAACAACGTGACCGACGAGGACTACTACCTGACGGCTTACCGCAGCGGTGCCTTTGCCTACATTGGCGATGCTCGCAACGCGCACGCCACGGTCAGTTACTCGTTCTGAGCATGGCAACCATCCGTGACCCCTTGGAGCGGATACCAGCAAGCCTGGTATCCGTATCCGACTACGAACGTATGGCTTCCGAGTTTCTCGAGCCTGCAACCCTCGCCTACATTGCCGGTGGCAGTGGCAATGAGCAGAGTCTGCGGGCCAACATCGAAGACATGGCTCGTTTGAGCATTCGCAACCGGCTGCTGGTGGACTGTGCCCAGGGGCATACCCGAGTGTCCCTGATGGGGCAGGGCATTGCCCACCCGGTGTTGCTGGCTCCGGTCGGGCATCAGGGACTGGTTCACAGGGACGGCGAGGTTGCGGTTGCTCATGGGGCCGGCGCGACCGATACCGCACTGATAGCCAGTACGCAAGCAACTCGCCGCCTGGAGGACATCGCAGCCGCCACTGATAGCCCAAAATGGTTCCAGCTGTATTTCCAGCCCCGGAAGGAACACACGTTGGCACTGGTCCAACGAGCCGAAGCAGCCGGTTATACCGCTTTGGTGGTGACCTTGGATACTCCGGTACAGCCGCTCAGTCGCCGGGCCCAGAGGGCGGGCTTCCAACTGCCGGCGCACTGTCAGTCAGCCAATCTGGCTGACTTCTCCGCGCAGGCCCGGCCCACTTCGGGCGCAGCAGACGTGTTTCAAGGGCTGATGGCAACCGCACCGGGCTGGCAGGATCTGGCCTGGCTGTTGGGGCAGACCCGCTTGCCGGTGATCGTCAAAGGCGTGCTCGATACCGATGACGCGGAGGAATGCCAGCGCATGGGCGTAGCCGGCCTGATTCTGTCCAATCACGGTGGCCGGGCCCTGGACGGCGTGCCCTCAGCGCTCAGCGTTTTGCCAGCGGTGCGGGCACGCCTGGGCGCAGCCTATCCGCTATTGATCGACGGTGGCATTCGCAGTGGCTACGACGTGTTCAAGGCCCTGGCCTGTGGCGCCAATGCGGTGTTGGTCGGCCGGCCCCAGGTCTATGCACTGGCAGTTGCCGGCGCACTCGGAGTCGCGCACATGCTGAAATTGTTCCGAGACGAGTTGGAGCTGTGTATGGCGCTGGCCGGCACGCCGACTGTTGCCGATATCAGCGCCCGTTGCCTGGCCCAGGATATTCATTTTACTAACCCCGGATACTGATAATCTCATGCTAACTGTCATTGAACAGGTGCTTACGCCTGCGGAAATCGCCGAATTTCGCCACCAGCTGGCACAGGGAGACTGGCAGGACGGCGCCCTGTCGGCAGGCGTGCGCGCGGCCAATGTGAAGCAGAATCAACAGTTGAACGATCACTCGGAGTTGGCGCGCTCGCTCAGCAATCATCTGCTGCAGAGGCTGGGCGGTCACCCACTGTTTGTGTCGGCGGCGTTGCCCGAGCGAATCTATCCACCCAAGTTCAATCGTTACCGGGACGGTGGACACTACGGTACCCATGTAGATGCTGCTGTAATGGCGCTGGATGAGGGGCGCGCCACCCTGCGCAGTGATCTGTCGGGCACTCTGTTTCTGACCGATCCGGACGACTACGACGGTGGAGAACTGACCATCGAGACCAACTTTGGTGCTCAGCAGATCAAGTTGGCAGCGGGCGACCTGGTGTTGTATCCGTCATCCAGTCTGCACCGGGTCGAACCGGTGACCCGAGGTGAACGGGTGAGTTCGTTCTTTTGGGTGCAAAGTCTGGTGGCGGATGGCGGCAAGCGTAGTTTGTTGTTTGATCTGGACCAGTCAATCCAGGGGCTTAGCGCCACTCAGCCCTCGGACAATCCGGATCTGCTGAGGCTAACCGGGGTCTATCACAACCTGTTGCGGAGCTGGGCACTCACCTGAGGCTTCAGCCAAACTGGCTGTCGCGAATAATCTCCGAAAGCGATACCGCACCATCACGAACATCATGGAACGCGCTGGCTGCTTGCTCCACCTGTCCAGCACCGGATCCGGCATGCTGTTTGACCAGGTCCATCTGACTGGTCATCTGGCCAGTCAGGTCGTGGTTGGTTTCCACCAGAGTGCCAATTTCCACCGTTGACTGTTGTGCGCGGGCCGCAAGCTGGCGGACCTCGTCTGCCACTACTGCAAAACCGCGGCCGTGTTCGCCGGCCCGGGCTGCTTCAATGGCGGCATTGAGGGCCAGCAGGTTGGTTTGCTCCGCGATTCCGCTGATGGTGCTAACGATGTCGGTGATGCTCTTGGATTGCGCCATTAATTTCTCGGTCAAGGCTGCGCAGGTACTGACGGCCGTGGAGCACCGACTGACAGCTTCAACAGCAGCCTGAAGCGTCTCGGTACCTGAATCAGCTTTGGCAATGGTGAGGTCAGCGGCTTGAGTGACGGCTTCCGTGATGGCGCGCAGCGACTCTGTTTGTCGAACCTTTGCGCTGATGTCGCTGGCGAATTTAATGACTTTGACGACCTTGCCGGCAGTATCAAAAACCGGGTTGTAGGTGGCCTCCAGCCAAATTTCGTTGCCATTCTGGTGGCGCCGCTGAAACTGGCCCGAGCGGAAGTTGCCCCTGGCCAGTTCCTCCCAGAATGTTGGGTTATCCCGGTAAAAGTCCTTGTAGCAGAACATCCGGTGGTGCTGGTTCTTGATCTCTCTGAGCGCATAGCCGGTGGTGGCCAAGAAATTATCGTTGGCGTTCAGAATGTGGCCTTCGGGGGTAAATTCGATCACGGCGAGGGAGCGGTTCAGTGCGTCGAAGACAGCCGCGTCGGCTATGCGTTTGTTAGTGGATTCGGTGATGTCCGAGGCAAATTTCACGATCCGGACCACGGTGCTGGCCTGCATTACCGGAAAGTAGTTAGCCTGAAGCCACACCATGTCGCCAGCCTTGGTATAGCGCGCAAATTCTCCATTTTGGGGTTCGCCACGGCGCAGGGCTTCCCAGAAAGAGTGGTATTCGCTGCCCTTAATGTAAACACTGTCGCAGAAAATGGCATGGTGACGACCTACGACTTCCTCTTTGGTGTAGCCGACGACGTCAAGGAAGTTCTGGTTTACATCGGCAATGGTACCGTCAGGGGTGAATTCAATCACCGCATTACAGTTCTTGATTGCCCCGATGTACTGTTCCTGGGTGGAGATCGTTTCAGTAAGGCGGTTTGCGTCCCGGCTTCGTGTGACGACAAACATAGCGTAGGCCCTTTTCGTGATTTTCCATCAATGAGATTGGAGATTAGAAAATTAGGAAAGGCTGCGCTAGTTCAGAATAACAAAAGATACAAAATACAACTAAATTCGGGCGATCACCATAATTCGATACATTTCCCTGTGCGCCGATGCGGTGTAGATTCATTACGCGCCTGTAAGTAGGGCCGGGTTGGCACGGTGCGGCAGAGTCTTTAACATCCAGTGCTCATTTTCCCGATACGGACGCGCTCATGAAGTTTCCTGTGGTTACTGTCACGCTGGTCACAGCGGCACTGATATACGTGGTCTGGGACCAAACACAGGAAAAGCCGGGCCCGGTAGATCCAAGCCGTTTTACCAATCTGGCTGCCAATCCAGTCGAGCGTGGCACGGTGGTGGACTGGGCTGTCGACCAGGTTCCGAAGCTGTGCGAAGACGCCATCGACGCCGCCACTGGCTCCGACGCCCACACTGACTGCTTGAACAGAAGCGAGAAGCGGGAGCCCGTTTGTCGCCGAGCCATGGCAGACCGGTTCCCCGGTATGATTACCTCGGAGCCGGTGTTTCGAGATCTGGCCATCTCGGCCATGAATTGCCTCGTACCGCAGTCTGCTAGACTTCAATGACCGTCTCACCCACTACATTCAGCCGATTCCAGGCCATTCTCAATGTCTGAAGATCCCCTGAAAGCGTTATCCGATATGGCCAGCGACGCCCATGCGCGAATCCAGGCCGCTCACGAACACATCAATCCGGTGGTGGAAGTGCGCCGGGGCATGCGCGATGCCGGTATACCGGCCGATGTCATGACTATCGACTGCCTGCGCACCCGCCGACGGATCACCCTGATTCTCCATGATGAGCAGCCTGGCGCCTTGCTATACCAGTTTGTGACCATTGAGGATGAGGTGGGAGACAGTTTCCAGAGTATGGCCCTGGCCGATGTGACGGTTCAGACCCTGGTTGACTGGATTCAGGACTACTTCGACTGACCACGGCCGCGCCGTAAAGGATGCAATGTCATGGCAACAGTGGACGTTTTCATTGTGTGGGGATTGGCGTTAGTTACGCTGGTCGTGGTTTTGGCCACGCTGTTGCCGATGCTACGCCTCTCGCACTGGGTCATTCGGGGCTTCGATTTTCCCAGGCTGCAGTTGGCTGCGGTCGCTCTGGTAGTGCTGATACTTCAGCTTGCCCTGCTGGATTTGGACCGCCCCCTCAGTTGGTTCTTGGTCACGGCAACCGCGTTAAGCCTTGGCTGCCAATTGTGGTGGATTCTGCCTTATACCGTGCTCTGGCCCCGGGAGGTGAAAGCGGCCCGTCGTGGCGATCCGGAGCGCACCATCACCATCCTGACCTCCAATGTGCTGACTCCCAACCGCAACGTCGGCGCCCTGATCGGCCTTGTGGAGAAGCATCAGCCGGATGTACTGGTCACGTTGGAGTCGGATCAGTGGTGGGAGGATCAGCTGGCGGTGCTGAAATCCCGCATGCCCTATACCATCCAGTGTCCGCTGGACAATCTCTACGGCATGCACGTGTTCTCACGGTTGCCGCTGATCGAGGCAGAGTGCCGATTCCTGATTGAAGACGATGTGCCGTCCATGCACGCTCTGGTGGAGCTGCGTTCCGGCGAAAAGGTCCGGATTCATTTCCTGCATCCGGCACCGCCAAGCCCCACCGAAAATCCGGAATCGGCAGAACGGGACGCGGAGCTGGTGATTGTTGGTCGCAGTGTTGCTGACACTGATGAGCCGGTGATTGTCACCGGTGATCTCAACGACGTCGCCTGGTCGCCGACCACGCGCCTGTTTCGCAAGGTCAGTGGCCTGCTGGATCCGCGTGTCGGACGGGGGCTTCACAGCACCTTTCATGCGGACTATCCGCTGCTGCGCTGGCCCCTGGATCATCTGTTCCACAGTGAGCATTTCACCCTGGTGTCGATCCAGCGCCTGCCATCCATCGGATCTGATCATTTTCCATTGCTCACTTGCCTGCGCTATGCACCAGTGCGGGGTCAGGACCAGGAGCCGCTGCAAGGCGACAGAGATGATGACCAATGGGCGAAGGAGCTGGCCCGGGAGCAAGGTGCCAGCAAACACGACGTGCCGGAACCCGGGCAGGGACCCGAAGAGATCAATCGCACATAAGGAGCGCCGGATATGGACTGGATATCGCAGCATCACTCTGCGCGCCAGCGGCGAGCAGTGCGACCTGGCACACGAAGCACAAGAATTCCCGCAGGCAAAGGCACAGGTTGCGCGCGAAGCTGGCGCAACTCAACCGTTCGCCGTTCGCTGTATCCCCAACGTTACAGGAATCTAATTGAGCACAGCCAAAATCGTGGTTTTGGCTCCAAACGAGTGTGCTACGCTTATTCTCCAGCGCCAGCGGAATGACAGACTCCACAGAGACTGCCGTCCTGTTCGGTGTCTACGATGATCGAAAAACCAATGGTTAAGGAGGCCTCACAATGGAAGCGAAATCCAGTCAGGACGAATACAACCAGGTTAAGAAAGATCTGCAGCAGCTGCGTGAAGATTTGGCGACTCTCACCAGGACAGTATCTGACAGCCAAAAGAGCAACATCAGCAGTCTCCGGGACGAAATCCGTCGGGAAAGCCGCGAGGCCTTTGATCAGGTTCGACAGAAGGGCAACGACGCCTTTAATCGGGCCCGGGATGCCGGCGACAAAGCCGTGCACGACGTTGAGCACAAGATAGAGGAGCGTCCTTTTCTGAGCGTTGTTCTCATGTTTCTGGCCGGAGTTCTGGTTGGTAAGTTGCTAGATCGCTGACCATGCTTGACTCCGCCCAAGCCAAACTGCAAGGGGCCGTACGCAAGGTCATTGCTGCGCTGACAGCATTCCTGCTGTCGATGGTATTGCTGACGGCCCTGCTCATCACCGGGTTTTACCTGTTGATTCAGGCCGCCATCCTGGCACTGTCGCCATACATTGGCGAGGCTGCGGCAATGGCCTTGGTCGGAGCTTTGTGCATGTCGTTGCTGGGGGTGTTCTTCTGGCGTATGACCAGCACCCCCAGTTCTTCCGGGAAGAAGGGAAGCACAGCGTCGAGCGGCGCATCCTCAATTGAGGCCTTGCGGGGCTTGATTCGAAATAACCCTCTGGAAGCGGCACTGACCGCCTTTGCCGTTGGTGTTGCCCAGCAGGGCGACCCACGACTCCGGTCCCTTTTAATGAAGGGCGGCATGGAGCTAATGAAAGAAGCGGAAGCCGATGCGCACTCTCAGCCCGACCCGGAATCCCAGCCCGAGTCAGCAACCGAAGATACGGCGGCCACTGCATCCAGCACGGCCGATCAGGATTCCGGTTCTACCCTCCGATAAATAGCCTCCAGCAGGCTGTAAGTGCCGAAGGCAACGAGCCCAAGTGCCACAAAACCAATCAGCCAGGTGCCAAACGGGCTGCTCCGGAAAGCGTCAAACATCTCAGCCATGCCGCCCGCCTCATCGGGGAGGCCCAAACCTGCACCAGCGATGGCATGTCGAAATGCTGATGGAACTGCGCCGTGGCACCTTTCTTGGCATAGCCCATCCGCGCCATGATGGAGATGGCGTGTCCGGTCGCTGTAGTCATAAAGCTTCTTTCGGCCGATTTACTTACCCAGCAATTCGCCGATCGCGCGCAGATTGACAACATGATCACACAGGGACTTGGTGATCATCAGAATCGGGGTGGCCACAATCAGACCAATGGGGCCCCAAAGCCAGCCCCAGAACAGCAAGCCGATAAAGATGGCGACCGCGTTAAGACTGGAAATGTAACTGGTCAGCCAGGGGGTAAGCAGGTTGCCCTGAATGCTGGTAATGAGCAGCGAGGTGCCTGCGATAATGATGGCGTTGTCTAACGCACCAAACTGGATGAATCCGGCCACGCCGGTGCCAATGAACACCAGGAACGGCCCAAGGTAGGGAACGCCACTGGCGACACCGGCCACGACGCCCCATAGGGCTGCCTGCTCGACGCCCAAGCCCAGAAACGCCAGCCAGGTCAGAATCCCGACAAATAGAGCACCGATCACCATCACGAACAGGAAGCGGCGGATCTGGTGGTGCAGGTCATCCATGATTCTGGCCGCCTTGCGCATACGGCCAAATGAGGGACCCGATATCCGCACGACCTTGCGCCGGTACAGTGAGCCAACGGCAAGTAGGAAATACACCAGCAGCAACACTGACAAAAACTGAGAGATGAGAATCAGAGCGGCAGGCGAGCCCTTGATGACGTAAGCCTGGATGTCCATGGGCTTATCCACCACCCGCACGGGCGTGACTCCCGGCTGGTTTGCGATGGCATCTTGTTGATCCTCGGCTGCGGTCTCTTCGATCTGCTTGGCGGCCGTCTGCGCCTTTTCCATGATGCTTTCTTCAGTGTCTCGGCTGCGGGCTTCTTTGCGCTGGAACTCCTGAATGGCTACCGGAACCTTATCCAGCATGGCCATGGCTTCTTGCTTCAGGGGCGCACCTGCCGCCGCAATGATGCCAATAAGAGAGGCCATGATGATGGCAGCACCGAGAGGACGAGGAATACGAACCCGATCAAGCAGCGAAACCAGCGGATCCAGGGCGTAACTGATCAAAACTGCAACGACCAGGGGCAGCAGGACAGGTTGGGCCCAGTCGATGAAATAGAGTGTGGCAATACTGGCCAGCACGATAAGCGCCGCACTGCGAATGCTGATGGCGTCGATCAACGGTGCTTGTGCCGGCTGAGCATCGGGTTCTTTCGTGCCATCGCCATTGCTCTGATCCGTGCTCTTTCCATCCGTCATTTCTGAATCCTTTCCCTGCATGCTGGAGCTGAGTTTAGCGCGCTTTGAGAGGTGCGCGCATGGTAGTGGATAAGTTCAGCATGGCTCAATGTGGATGGGTCCGATGCGGACAAGTGTGTACAAACTTTAATCAGGTCGTGGTTGAGGTAAGCATCCGTCAGGAAAGAGAGCGCGTACAGATCTTTACTACCCGTTTCGGGGATTACCGAGAGAGAGGATAAGGAAGATGAAAGAATCAGGACTGTTCAAATCAATGCTGGTCTCCACGTTGTTTGTATTTAGTGCCGCCACCGTTCTCCCTGCGATGGCAGGACACCACGAGGCTGGCGAAAAAGAGATGATGACGGTTGTTGATGCTGCTGCCAAAGCCGACAATCTGAGCACCCTGGTGACCGCGGTAAAAGCCGCAGGCCTGGTTGAAACGCTGTCTGGAGACGGCCCGTTCACGGTGTTCGCGCCCACCAATGAGGCCTTCGCGAAACTGCCTGACGGCACTGTGGAAGCTCTGCTGAAGCCGGAAAACCAGGATCAGCTGAAGTCGATCCTGACCTACCACGTGGTGGCTGCAAAGGCTACGTCCTCGGCCGCCATGCAGATGGTTGAAGACGATGGCGGTATGCACGAGGTAACCACAGTGCAGGGCGGTACCTTTACGCTGATGATGGAAGGTGGCTCGTTGATGATCGAAGATGCCAAAGGCAATAAGGCCAAAGTGATCAAGGCCGACATGATGCAGTCCAACGGCGTGGTTCACGTGATCGACACGGTACTGATGCCGTAACTCCAAGCGTTGACGCAACAAAAAAGAAGGCCCGGCAATCATGCGGTCAATGAAGATACTCTCCACTGGCGGTTTGAAATACTCCAGGTATTTGAACACCGT
>NZ_JAEMQH010000007.1 GCF_016820575.1 Marinobacter sediminum
CCATCTGCGCCGCACCAGTGATCATGTTCTTCACATAGTCAGCGTGGCCCGGGCAGTCTACGTGTGCGTAGTGACGAGTCGGGGAGTCGTACTCAACGTGAGAAGTCGCGATGGTGATACCACGCGCTTTCTCTTCCGGAGCGTTATCGATCTGATCGAATGCACTCGCAGAACCTGTACCCCAAACTTCGTGACATACACGAGTCAGAGCGGCGGTCAGTGTGGTCTTACCATGGTCAACGTGACCAATGGTGCCAACGTTCAAGTGCGGTTTACTACGGTCAAATTTTTCTTTAGACACGGTTACACCTCTTCCTGTTTCTTAAGTCCTGGGGATCAACCCTGTTTAATGATCGCTTCGGCAATGTTCGAAGGAGCTTCAGAATAACCTGCAAACTCCATCGCATAAGACGCCCGGCCTTGCGTAGCAGAACGCAGGTCGGTGGCGTAACCGAACATCTCCGACAACGGAACTTCGGCACGGATGACTTTACCGGCCGGTGATTCATCCATACCCTGGATCAAGCCGCGGCGACGGTTAAGGTCACCCACGACGTCACCCATGTACTCTTCCGGGCTCACAACTTCGACCTTCATCATCGGCTCAAGCAACGCAGGGTTAGCTTCAAGAGCACCCTTCTTCATTGCCATGGAACCGGCGACTTTGAACGCCATTTCGTTGGAGTCAACATCGTGGTATGAACCGTCGTACAGCGTGGCCTTGATGCGCAGCAGCGGATAACCGGCCAGACAGCCGTTCTGCATCTGCTCTTCAATACCCTGCTGGACCGCCGGGATGTATTCCTTCGGAACAACACCACCAACGATTTCATTCACGAAGATAAAGTTTTCGCCATCTTCGTCATCCAACGGCAGCGGCTCAAGCTTGATCTTGACGTGACCGTACTGACCACGACCACCAGACTGACGAACAAACTTACCTTCGACATCCACTGCTTTACGGATGCGCTCGCGGTAAGCTACCTGCGGCTTACCAATGTTGGCTTCAACCTTGAACTCGCGACGCATACGGTCAACGATGATGTCCAGGTGCAGCTCACCCATACCAGAGATGATCGTCTGACCGGACTCTTCGTCGGTCTTGACCCGGAATGACGGATCTTCCTGAGCCAGCTTGCCCAGTGCAACACCCATCTTCTCCTGATCGGCCTTGGACTTCGGCTCAACGGCCACAGAAATAACCGGCTCCGGGAATTCCATGCGCTCGAGAATAATCTTGTGATTCTCGTCACACAGGGTATCACCGGTGGTAACGCTCTTCAGACCGATGGCAGCGGCGATATCGCCAGCCAGCACTTCCTTGATCTCTTGACGATCCTTGGAGTGCATCTGAACCATACGACCAACACGCTCTTTCTTACCCTTCACAGAGTTGTAGACCGCGTTGCCGCTTTCCAGCTTACCGGAGTAAACACGGAAGAAGGTCAGCGTACCTACGAACGGGTCGGTGGCGATCTTGAACGCCAGCGCCGCGAACGGAGCATCGTCATCAGCCTGACGAGTCTCTTCGGTGCCGTCTTCGTCGACTTCACCGCGGATCGCCTTAACTTCGTCCGGTGCCGGCAGGAACTCGATCACGGAGTCCAGAACTGCCTGTACACCCTTGTTCTTAAACGCAGAACCGCAAGTAGCCAGGACAATCTCGTTAGCCAGCGTACGCATACGCAGACCTTTCTTGATGTCCTCGATGCTCAGGTCACCCTCTTCCAGGTAACGCTCCATCAGCTCTTCGTTGGCTTCGGCAGCCGCCTCAACCATCTGCTCGCGGTACATGGCAACTTCTTCAACCATTTCTGCCGGAACGTCGCGCTGGTCGTAGGTAGCACCGGCGTCGTCTTCGTTCCAGTAGATTGCCTTGTTCCGGATCAGGTCGACGATGCCTGCGAAGTTATCTTCGGCACCGATCGGCAGCTGGATGGGAACACAGTTCGCGCCCAGACGGTTTTTGATCTGGTCAACTACGCGCAGGAAGTTAGCGCCGGCACGGTCCATCTTGTTGACGAACACCATGCGGGGAACTTCATACTTGTTGGCCTGACGCCATACAGTCTCGGACTGCGGCTCTACACCAGAGGAACCACAGAATACGACGACCGCACCATCCAGAACACGCAAGGAACGCTCTACCTCGATGGTAAAGTCAACGTGCCCCGGGGTGTCGATGATGTTGATCCGGTGTTCAGGATACTGCTTGTCCATGCCCTGCCAGAAACAGGTCGTCGCAGCAGAGGTAATGGTGATACCACGCTCCTGCTCCTGCTCCATCCAGTCCATGGTAGCCGCACCATCATGAACTTCACCGATCTTGTGGGAAATACCTGTGTAGAACAGGACCCGCTCGGTGGTTGTGGTTTTGCCCGCATCAACGTGCGCACAAATACCAATGTTTCTGTAACGCTTGATAGGAGTCTTGCGTGCCACTGTATTAACCTCGGCTGTTTAGAAACGGAAGTGAGAGAACGCTTTGTTGGCTTCTGCCATGCGATGAACGTCTTCGCGCTTCTTAACCGCAGAACCTTTGCTGTCGGCGGCATCCAGAATCTCACCGGCCAGACGTTGCGCCATGGACTTCTCACCGCGCTTCCGCGAGTATTCTACGAGCCAGCGCATAGCCAGCGCGTTCTGACGGGAAGGCCGTACTTCTACAGGCACCTGGTAAGTAGCACCACCCACACGACGGGACTTAACTTCGACCATCGGCTGGATGTTTTCCAGGGCCTTCTCGAACATGTCGATCGGCTCTTCCTTAGACTTGTCGGCAACGATATCGAGCGCGCCATAAACAATGCGCTCCGCTACGGATTTCTTGCCGCTTTCCATCACGTGGTTGATGAACTTGGCAAGCCGTGCACTGCCGAACTTCGGATCCGGGATAATTTCCCGTTTTGCTGCAACTCTTCTTCTAGGCATCGATAAGCCCTTCTATTTAAAGGTCTTCAGGAACCCCTGAGATAGCATCTGCTACTCAGCCTTACTCTTACCGTTCTGACAAGCAACGATAAAAGACACCCGTCTGGGACATTAGGACTTGGGTCGTTTTGCACCGTACTTGGAGCGGCCCTGCTTACGGTTTTGAACACCCTGGGTATCCAAAGTACCGCGAACAGTGTGATAGCGCACACCCGGAAGGTCTTTTACTCGACCGCCACGGATCAGCACAACACTGTGCTCCTGAAGGTTGTGACCTTCACCACCAATGTATGACGAAACCTCGAAGCCGTTAGTCAGACGAACACGGCACACTTTACGCAGTGCTGAGTTCGGCTTCTTCGGCGTTGTGGTGTATACACGAGTGCATACACCACGGCGCTGAGGACAGGCCTGAAGAGCAGGAACATCGCTCTTGGCTACCTTGCGCTTACGAGGCTTACGCACCAACTGATTAATCGTTGCCATGTAAGCAAACTCCAAAAAACCATATCAATGAAACTTACCCCCAATGCAGGGGGTAAAATTTAAGGGACGCAAGTGTAAGCCTGCGCCCCTGGCCAGTCAAGATGACTGATCTCTTTTTAACCACCTCACGGGTAGGTATCTACCCGGAGGTGGCGCACCAGCTCAACTTAGCTTTCGCGGTTGAGTTCAGCACTCAGAGCTTCTTCCACGTCGGCTGCAGTCACGCCCTGGGAATCCAGTTCGCGCTTGCGACGACGCTCCGCGTGGTAGGCAAGGCCGGTTCCCGCAGGAATCAGTCGACCAACCACAACGTTTTCCTTCAGGCCGCGCAGGTAATCCCGCTTGCCGGTCACCGCACCTTCGGTCAGGACACGCGTGGTCTCCTGGAACGAAGCGGCTGAAATGAACGATTCAGTTGCCAGTGACGCTTTGGTGATACCGAGCAGCAGACGGTCGAAACGCGCCGGTTCTTTATCGCCAGCGTTGGCCTTCTCGTTCTCTTCCAGCACCTGGGTGATTTCCACCTGGTCGCCAGACAGCAACGTGGTGTCACCCGGATCGGTGATCTCAACCTTCCGCAGCATTTGTCGAACGATAACCTCAATGTGCTTATCGTTGATGACAACGCCCTGCAGACGGTAGACGTCCTGGATCTCGTTGGTGATGTACTTGGCCAGCTCGACCACACCCAGCAGACGCAAAATGTCGTGCGGGTTGGACGGACCGTCCGAAATCACCTCACCCTTCTCAACCGTTTCACCTTCGAAGACGTTGAGCTGGCGATGCTTGGGAATAAGCACTTCGTAGGCATCACCGTCTTTCGGAGTGATTACCAGGCGCTTCTTGCCCTTGGTTTCTTTACCGAAGGAAACCATGCCGCTGATTTCAGCAAGAATGGACGACTCTTTCGGACGACGGGCCTCGAACAGGTCGGCAACCCGCGGCAGACCACCGGTGATGTCACGAGTCTTCGAGCTCTCCTGCGGAATACGGGCAACCACGTCACCCAGCTCGATGCGCGCACCGTTGGCCATGGTGACCAGGGCGTTTGCCGGCAGGAAGAACATCGCGGCACCGCCACCTGGCAGCTCAACGTCGTTTCCGTTCTCGTCGAGCATCTGGATAGCCGGACGAATGTCCTTACCAGCAGCCGGACGCTCCTTCGGATCGATAACTTCCATGGTCGAAAGACCGGTCAGCTCGTCGGTCTGGGTACGGACAGTGATGCCCTGATCCATGTTGACGAACTTAGCAGTACCTTCGGCCTCGGCAATGATCGGGTGGGTGTGCGGATCCCACTTGGCTACAGCAACGCCTGCTTCAACAGTGTCGCCGTGCTTGACCGACAGAACCGCGCCGTAGGGCAGCTTGTACCACTCACGCTCACGACCTTGCTCGTCGGCAATGGCCAGGGCGGAAGAGCGGGAAACCACAACCAGCGAACCGTTGGTCTTCTCGATCGACTTCAGGTTGTGCAGACGAACGGTGCCGCCGTGCTTGACCTGAATGTTATCAACCGCGGATGCCCGGCTTGCCGCACCACCGATGTGGAAGGTACGCATGGTCAGCTGGGTACCCGGCTCACCGATGGACTGGGCGGCGATAACACCGACCGCCTCACCGACGTTGACCCGATGGCCACGCGCCAGATCCCGGCCGTAACACTTCGAACAGATGCCGTGACGGGTATCACAGGTAATCGCAGAGCGTACCCATACTTCGTCCACACCCGCGCGTTCCAGCGACTCAACGGTTTTCTCGTCGAGCAGCGTTCCGGCGGTGACAACAGCGTTGTCTTTGTCGGTCGGGGTAAAGGCATCGCGTGCCGTTACCCGGCCAAGGACACGATCACCCAGTGGCACAACAACGTCGCCGCCTTCGATGTGCGGTGTCATCAGCAGGCCTTCGTCGGTACCGCAGTCTTCTTCGGTAACAACCAGGTCCTGGGAGACGTCAACCAGACGACGAGTCAGGTAACCGGAGTTCGCGGTCTTCAGAGCGGTATCCGCCAGACCCTTACGAGCACCGTGGGTCGAGATGAAGTACTGGAGTACGTTCAGACCTTCACGGAAGTTCGCGGTGATCGGCGTCTCGATGATGGAACCGTCCGGCTTGGCCATCAGACCACGCATACCGGCCAGCTGACGAATCTGCGCCGCGGAACCCCGTGCGCCGGAATCGGCCATCATGTAGACCGAGTTGAACGACTCCTGCATCAGGTACTCGCCGTCCTCGCCCTTCACAGGCTTGCCATCAGGACCGATAACCTGTTCTTTCGCCAGGCGCTCCATCATGGCCTTGGACACTTTGTCGTTGGCCCGGGACCAGATATCGATAACCTTGTTGTACTTCTCGCCCTGGGTCAGCAGACCGGACGCGTACTGGGTCTCGATGTCCTTCACTTCCTCGGAAGCTGCATCAACCAGCTCGTACTTCTCCGGCGGAATCTCGAAGTCATTGAAACCAATCGAGATACCGGAAACGGTCGCGTAGTGATAACCCATATACATGAGCTGGTCGGCGAAGATAACGGTGTCTTTCAGACCCGCATCCCGGTAACAGGTGTTGATCAGGTTCGAGATCGCCTTCTTGACCATCGGCTTGTTAACCAGCTCGAAGGACAGACCGTCAGGAACGATATCAAACAGCAGAGCCCGACCGACGGTGGTGTCTACGATGTTGTAGGCGTGAGAACGTGATCCGTCCTCAGCGATCGCAACCTCTTTGACACGAACCTTGACCTTGGCCTGCAGATCCACCTTGCCAGCGCCGTAAGCGCGATGCGCTTCCTTGACGTCAGCAAAGGTCATGCCCTCACCCTGCGCACTTTCACGCTCACGGGTCATGTAGTAAAGACCCAGTACCACGTCCTGGGACGGCACGATGATCGGCTCACCGTTGGCCGGCGACAGCACGTTGTTGGTCGACATCATCAACGCACGCGCTTCGAGCTGTGCTTCCAGGGTCAGCGGCACGTGAACGGCCATCTGGTCACCGTCGAAGTCGGCGTTGTAGGCCGCACAAACCAGTGGGTGCAGCTGGATAGCCTTACCTTCGATCAGAACCGGCTCGAACGCCTGGATACCCAGACGGTGCAGTGTCGGCGCCCGGTTCAGCATGATCGGGTGCTCACGGATGACTTCGTCCAGAATATCCCAGACTACGCCTTCCTCACGCTCAACCATCTTCTTGGCGGCCTTGATGGTGGTCGCCAGGCCACGGTGCTCCAGCTTGGAGAAGATAAACGGCTTGAACAGCTCCAAGGCCATCTTCTTGGGCAGACCACACTGGTGCAGACGCAGGTATGGACCGACCACGATAACGGAACGACCGGAGTAGTCGACACGCTTACCCAGCAGGTTCTGACGGAAACGACCCTGCTTACCCTTGATCATGTCAGCCAGGGACTTCAGCGGGCGCTTGTTGGTGCCAGTGATGGCACGGCCGCGACGACCGTTGTCCAGCAGCGCGTCGACCGCTTCCTGTAGCATCCGCTTCTCGTTGCGCACGATGATGTCCGGAGCGTTGAGCTCCAGCAGGCGCTTGAGACGGTTGTTACGGTTGATCACCCGACGGTAAAGGTCGTTCAGGTCGGAGGTGGCGAAACGACCACCGTCCAGCGGTACCAGCGGACGCAGATCCGGCGGCAGCACTGGCAGCACGGTCATAACCATGTCGCCCGGCTTGTTGCCAGAATAAAGGAACGCCTCAAGAATCTTCAGACGCTTGCTGAATTTCTTGATCTTGGTCTCGGAGTTGGTCTGCGGGATTTCTTCACGCAGGGAATCAACTTCGGCCTGCAGATCGATGCCCTCGAGCAGCTCCTTGACGGCCTCGGCGCCCATACGCGCGTCGAATTCGTCACCGAACTCTTCCAGCGCTTCGTAATACTGCTCGTCGTTCAGCAGCTGGCCACGCTCAAGGGTGGTCATACCCGGATCGATCACGATGAACGATTCGAAGTACAGCACGCGCTCGATGTCACGCAGCGTCATGTCCAGCATCAAACCGATGCGGGACGGCAATGATTTCAGGAACCAGATGTGAGCAACCGGGCTGGCCAGCTCGATGTGGCCCATACGCTCCCGGCGAACACTCGCCAGCGCTACTTCTACGCCACACTTCTCGCAGATAACACCGCGGTGTTTGAGGCGCTTGTACTTACCGCACAGGCATTCGTAGTCTTTGATTGGGCCGAAAATCTTGGCACAGAAAAGACCGTCACGCTCCGGCTTGAAGGTACGGTAGTTAATGGTCTCAGGCTTCTTCACTTCACCAAAAGACCATGAGCGAATCATGTCAGGCGATGCCAGTCCGATACGGATGGCATCAAATTCCTTGCTTTGGTTCTGGCTCTTGAGAAGATTCAGCAAATCTTTCATCAGTAAAAGCTCCGGATGGCGTTAATCTCGGGCGGGCACACGAGGTGCCCGCTCACGCTGCCAAAAACAATTCGGCTCACTCGGATTCCAGCTCGATGTCGATACCCAGCGAGCGGATTTCCTTGACAAGAACGTTGAAGGATTCGGGCATGCCCGGCTCCATGCGATGATCGCCATCGACAATGTTCTTGTACATCTTGGTCCGACCGTTCACGTCATCAGACTTAACGGTGAGCATTTCCTGCAGCGTATACGCCGCACCGTAAGCCTCAAGGGCCCACACTTCCATCTCACCGAAGCGCTGGCCACCGAACTGAGCCTTACCACCCAGCGGCTGCTGGGTAACCAGGCTGTAGGAGCCGGTGGAACGAGCGTGCATCTTGTCGTCGATCAGGTGGTTCAGCTTCAGGATATACATGTAGCCAACAGTCACCGGACGATCGAACGCATCACCGGTACGGCCGTCGTACAACATGGTCTGCCCGGTTGTGCTCAGGCCAGCCAGCTCAAGCATACGCTTGACTTCGGCTTCCTTGGCTCCGTCGAATACCGGTGTTGCCATCGGTACGCCGCCACGGAGGTTGTGGCACATTTCCAGGATTTCCTTGTCGGTCAGAGAATCCAGATCCACCTTGAACACTTCATCAGAGTGGTTGTAGATCTCATCCAACAGCTTTCTCAGTTCTGCGATCTTGCGCTGCTCGTCCAGCATCTGGCTGATACGCTCACCCAGACCCTTGGCCGCGGCGCCCAGATGCGTCTCAAGCACCTGACCTACGTTCATCCGCGAAGGAACACCCAGCGGGTTCAGAACCACGTCAACCGTGTTGCCGAACTCGTCGTAAGGCATGTCTTCAATCGGCATAACCGATGAAATAACACCCTTGTTACCGTGACGACCGGCCATCTTGTCACCCGGCTGGATACGACGCTTGATCGCGAGGTATACCTTGACGATCTTCAGGACGCCCGGAGCGAGGTCGTCGCCCTGCTGCAGCTTGCCCTTCTTGTCGTCAAACCGTTCTTCGTGCTCCTTCTTGCGATCTTCCAGACCCTGCTCGGACTTCTCCAGCAGTTCGTTCAGGCCGTCGTCCTTCATACGCAGCTTGAACCAGTCTGAGCGCGGCAGCTCGGCCAGGTAGCTTTCTTCCAGTGTGGCGCCCTTTTTCAGCCCCGGACCACTGATGACTTCCTGCCCTTTCAGCGCGTTCATCAGACGCTCAAAGGTGGCACCCTCAACAATGCGGTACTCGTCCTTCAGGTCCTTACGGTACTGGTCCAGCTGCTCTTTCTCGATGGACTGAGCGCGCTGGTCCTTCTCGATACCGTCGCGAGTGAAGACCTGTACGTCGATGACCGTACCGCGGGTACCAGTTGGCACCCGTGACGACGTGTCCTTCACGT
This sequence comes from Marinobacter sediminum, assembly GCF_016820575.1. GTDB lineage: Bacteria > Pseudomonadota > Gammaproteobacteria > Pseudomonadales > Oleiphilaceae > Marinobacter > Marinobacter sediminum. Next base: position 9,204 of record NZ_JAEMQH010000007.1, read on the forward strand.
CGGAAGCCTTCTCACCAAAGATGGCACGCAGGAGCTTCTCCTCCGGAGTCAGCTGGGTCTCGCCCTTCGGCGTGACCTTGCCGACCAGGATGTCACCTGCGCCAACTTCGGCACCAATGTACACAATCCCGGACTCGTCCAGCTTGGACAGCGCACTTTCACCAACGTTCGGAATATCCGCGGTGATTTCTTCGCTACCCAGCTTGGTATCCCGAGCCACACAGGTCAGTTCCTGGATGTGGATGGTGGTCAGGCGATCTTCCTGTACCACTTTCTCGGAAATGAGGATGGAGTCCTCAAAGTTGTAACCGTTCCAGGGCATGAACGCGATGCGCATGTTCTGACCCAGAGCCAGCTCACCCAGATCAACGGACGGACCGTCAGCCAGCACGTCGCCGCGGGCAATGACATCACCCTGACGAACGATCGAACGCTGGTTGATGCAGGTGTTCTGGTTCGACCGGGTGTACTTGGTGAGGTTATAGATATCCACACCCGCATCACCGGCCTCAGTTTCGGCGTTGTCGACGCGAACCACGATACGGGCCGCATCGACACTCTCAATTACACCGCCACGGCGAGCAGTAACACAGACACCAGAGTCCTGAGCCACTGTCCGCTCAACACCGGTACCAACCAGCGGCACCTGTGAACGCAGAGTCGGCACAGCCTGACGCTGCATGTTCGCGCCCATCAAGGCCCGGTTAGCGTCGTCGTGCTCGAGGAACGGAATCAAAGACGCAGCTACCGACACAACCTGGCGCGGCGATACGTCCATGAAGTTAACGCTTTCCGGCGGTGTAACCGTAAATTCGTTCTGGTGGCGAACCGTTACCAGCTCATCGGTGAGACGCTTGGTCTTGTCGTCCATGGCAGCACTGGCCTGGGCGATGACGTAGTTGCTCTCTTCGATGGCGGACAGGTAAACCACTTCGTCGGTTACCACACCCTCAACAACTTTCCGGTACGGACTCTCGAGGAAGCCGTAGGAGTTGGAGCGGGCGTAAGTTGCCAGCGAGTTGATCAGACCGATGTTCGGACCTTCCGGAGTCTCGATCGGGCACACACGGCCATAGTGGGTCGGGTGTACGTCACGGACTTCGAAGCCAGCACGCTCGCGGGTCAGACCACCTGGCCCAAGCGCAGAAATACGACGCTTGTGGGTGACTTCTGACAGCGGGTTGTTCTGGTCCATAAACTGGGACAGCTGGCTTGAGCCAAAGAACTCTTTGACCGCAGCCGCAACCGGCTTGGCATTGATCAGATCCTGCGGCATCAAGCCTTCGCTTTCAGCCAGGCTCAGACGCTCGCGCACGGCGCGCTCGACCCGCACCAGACCAACGCGGAACTGGTTTTCGGCCATTTCACCAACGCAACGAACACGGCGGTTACCCAGGTTGTCGATATCGTCGACATTGCCCTGACCGTTACGGATATCGATCAGCGTCTTCAGAACATCAATGATGTCCTCGTGCGTCAGGATGCCTGCACCGGTGCTCTCTTCGCGACGCAAGCGACGGTTCAGCTTCATCCGACCAACAGCAGACAGGTCGTAGCGCTCTTCGGAGAAGAACAGGTTGTTAAACAGGTTCTCAGCCGACTCTTTGGTGGGCGGCTCGCCAGGACGCATCATGCGATAGATCTCGACCAACGCTTCCAGCGGCGTGCGGGTCGGATCGATACGCAGGGTGTCTGACATGAAAGGACCGCAGTCCAGGTCGTTGGTGTACAGAGTTTCAATCTCGGTAACACCCGCGTCCAGAATCTTGGTAACCAGCTCTTCCGTCAGCTCGGAGTTGCACTCAACCAGCACCTCACCGGACTTGGTATCAACCATGTCCTTGGCCAGAACACGGCCATACAGGTACTCAGTGGGCACTTCCAGCTCGCTGATGCCAGCCTTTTCAAGCTGCTTGATGTGGCGCGCGGTAATCCGGCGGCCTTCCTCAACAATAACCTTGCCGTCATTGTCTTTAATGTCGAAGGTCGCGATGTCGCCACGCAGACGGCTCGGAACCAGCTCCAGCTTGCACACTTCCGCGCCCAGGCTGAACTTACTGGTTTCAAAGAACGTTTCCAGCATCTGCTCAGAGGTGTAGCCCAGAGCGCGCAGGAGAATTGACGCCGGCAGTTTACGACGACGGTCGATACGAACGAACACGGAGTCCTTCGGATCGAACTCGAAGTCCAGCCAGGAGCCACGGTAAGGAATCACCCGGGCCGAATACAGCAGCTTACCGGATGAGTGGGTCTTACCCTTGTCATGATCAAAGAATACACCGGGCGAACGGTGCAGCTGGGAAACGATAACACGCTCGGTACCGTTGATAACGAAGGTACCGTTTTCAGTCATCAGGGGCATTTCGCCCATGTAGACTTCCTGCTCTTTAATGTCCTTGATCGCCTTGTTGGACGATTCCTTATCGTAAATGATAAGGCGGACTTTCACGCGCAGCGGTGCTGCGTAGGTTACGCCCCTAAGCTGGCATTCCTTGACATCAAAAACCGGCTCGCCAATACGGTAACTCACGTATTCGAGCGCGGCGTTGCCAGAGTAACTGACAATCGGGAATACGGATTTGAATGCTGCGTGAAGACCGGTTTCCCGACGGTCCTCAGGAGCGGCTTCCATTTGGAGGAAGTCCCGGAATGAATCCAGCTGAATAGACAGCAAATAGGGGACGTCCATCACGGAAGGCAATTTACTAAAATCTTTGCGAATCCGCTTTTTCTCAGTGTAGGAGTAAGTCATCTGCATTCCCCAGCTTTAGACCTGATACCTGGTATCAAGAAGCAACCATTGTTCTGCTTCGGGGCCGAATTGCTCGGCATATCGCGCCGTCTTGAACAAGACTCTGGCTGTAGGTTAAAGATCCGACATCGACCTGTAATTGCTCACCAGACTCTATAGCATATACAACAAACAGAAAAAGGCCGGTGGCACGAGGCCACCAGCCTATCCATGCTTAATGCACGGTTTCGATCAACAGCCGACTCTTACTTGAGCTCAACAGAAGCGCCTGCTTCCTCAAGCTTCTTCTTGGCTTCTTCAGCGTCGTCTTTGCTAGCAGCTTCCTTGATAACGGAAGGTGCGCTGTCGACCATTTCCTTAGCTTCTTTCAGACCCAGGCCGGTCAGTTCACGAACGGCCTTGATTACGTTGACTTTCTTCTCACCAGGACCGGTAAGAACAACGTCAAATTCGGTCTGCTCTTCAGCAGCGGCGGCTTCGCCACCAGCAGCTGCAGGTGCAGCAGCTACGGCTGCAGCGGCAGATACACCGAACTTCTCTTCCATTGCTTCAACAAGCGCAACTACGTCCATTACGCTCATTTCTGCGATTGCGTTCAAAATGTCTTCGTTAGACAGAGCCATGACTTTCTCCCAAAAATATAAAAAATGGTGTTCAACAGAATCAAGCAGCTTCTTGCTTCTGGTCGCGAACTGCCGCTACAGCACGAGTCACTTTCGAAGGAACTTCGTTCAGTGTCCGTGCCAGCTTGGTGATCGGTGCCTGTGTAACTGCGGCCAGCATCGTCAACGCTTCGTGACGTGTTGGCAGCTTGGCAAGGCGATCAATCTGGTCTGCACCCATCAGCTCTCCGCCGACGGCCAGTGCCTTGATCTCAAACGCCTCTTTCTCCTTGGCAAAATCCTTGAGCAGACGTGCTGCTGCGCCCGGATCTTCCATGGAGAATGCCAAAATGGTCGGGCCTACTAGAGCCTCATCGATGCACTCGAACTCAGTACCACGAATCGCGATCTTTGCCAGGTTGTTACGAACAACCTTCAAAACCACGCTTTCAGCACGAGCCTTGGCACGAAGAGCCGTCATGTCACCAGAAGTGACACCACGGTAGTCAGCCATTACCACAGACAGAGCACCACCGGCAGTCTCGTTGACTTCAGCGACGATCGCTTTCTTGTCTTCGAGTCTAATTGCCACTGGATTTCTCCTCGATTTCGCCGGGGTTATCCCGGCAAACCCATCATTGCCCTTGCGGGCGCCTTAACGGTGTTTGGGTTCAGAGAGAACGTCTTCACACCGTCTGCGCAGGCGTTGCTTTAACCCTTGCGACCCTCCGCAAGCAGAGGGCCTCGGGGGCCTGCGGTCTTTGACAGCCTTGGCTTCCGCCTAGACTACAAAGTAACTACCGTTCAGAGGATCAGATTGCCAGACCGCTCTGATCGATAGTCAGACCAGGACCCATGGTCGAAGAAACGGTGATCTTCTTGAGATACACGCCCTTCGCCGATGAAGGCTTGGCCTTTTTCAGATCTGCGATCAGCGACTCAAGGTTTTCCTTGATGTTCTGCGCAGAGAATTCAACGTTACCCAGCGGAGCGTGGATAATGCCGTTCTTGTCGGTGCGGTAGCGAACCTGACCGGCCTTGGCGTTCTTCACCGCGGTCTCAACGTCAGGAGTTACCGTGCCAACCTTCGGGTTCGGCATCAGGCCACGGGGACCCAGGATCTGGCCCAGCTGACCAACAACACGCATGGCGTCCGGAGTGGCGATAACCACGTCGAAATCCATGTTGCCTTTCTTAACTTCTGCTGCCAGATCGTCCATGCCAACGATGTCTGCACCAGCTGCCGTCGCCTTATCGGCATTGGAACCCTGGGTAAACACAGCGACACGTACGGTCTTGCCGGTACCATGAGGAAGAACGGTGCTGCTACGAACCACCTGGTCCGATTTACGCGCATCAACCCCGAGGTTTACAGCAACATCTACCGACTCTTTGAACTTGACGTTCTGACCCAGTTCAACCAACAGGGCAACAGCCTCGTCTACGGAGTAGGCACGGGTAGCATCGACTTTTTCACGAATCAGCTTTTGACGCTTGCTCAGCTTTGCCATGTTATAGGCCCTCCACGTTCAGGCCCATGCTACGGGCAGTTCCTGCAATGGTACGAACCGCTGCGTCCATATCGGCTGCAGTCAGATCGGGCTCTTTGGTCTTGGCAATTTCTTCCAGCTGCTCGCGAGTAACGGTGCCAACCTTCTCCGTGTTCGGACGGCCAGAACCGCTCTTGATACCAGCTGCCTTTTTCAGCAGAACCGGTGCAGGCGGAGTCTTGGTAATAAAGGTAAAGCTGCGATCACTGTATACTGTGATAACAGTCGGAATCGGCAGACCAGGCTCCATGTCCTGAGTCTGGGCGTTAAACGCCTTACAGAATTCCATGATGTTTACGCCGCGCTGACCCAGAGCCGGACCAACGGGGGGACTCGGGTTAGCCTTGCCGGCAGCAACCTGAAGCTTGATGTACGCTTCGATCTTCTTTGCCATGATTCATCTCCTGTGGGTTCAAACGCCTCTCGGCTCCCCTGTGGTTAATCCTGCCAATAGCAGACACAAAAAGCCCGCGTCGCCAGAGCGCGCGAGCTTTCAGCTTATTGACTGCCGCTTAATCCTTCTCAACCTGCCCAAACTCCAGCTCTACCGGAGTTGAACGGCCGAAAATCAAGACAGCAACCTTGACTCGACTCTTGTCGTAGTCGACTTCTTCCACAACGCCATTGAAGTCCGCAAACGGGCCTTCAACAACCCTGACAATTTCGCCTGGCTCAAACAGAGTCTTAGGCTTCGGTTTCTCGGCGCCACTTTCAACGCGACGGAGAATCGCCTCAGCTTCACGCTCAGTGATTGGAGCTGGCTTATCCTTGGTGCCGCCGATAAAACCAAGAACCCGCGGCGTGTTCTTAACAAGGTGCCACGTAGCGTCGTCCATTTCCATCTGCACGAGTACGTATCCCGGGTAGAACTTGCGCTCACTCTTGCGCTTCTTACCCTCTCGCATTTCGACAACTTCTTCGGTCGGGACCAGGATCTCGCCGAACTTGTCTTCCATGCCGTCTAGCGCAACGCGCTCCTTCAGAGTGCGCATTACGTGCTTTTCGAAGCCAGAATACGCATGAACGACGTACCAGCGCTTAGCCATTGCCCACTCCTGTTTAACCGATAAATCCGGCGACCAGCATACTGATCAGCGAATCCATACCCCACAACAACAATGCCACCACTAGAACAAACACCACTACAATCACAGTGGTTTGAACCAGCTCGGGCCTGGTAGGCCAAACTACCTTCCGGATCTCGACGCGCGCCTCTTTAAGAAGCGTGGCAAAACGACGACCACGATCGGTCTGAAGCGCCACCAAAGCGGCCACGATCGAAAGCCCTACGAGAGCCAGAACACGATACAGTAGGGACTCAGCACTGAAGTACTGGTTCCCGACCACACCGATGGCGATCAGAACGAAAACAACCAGCCATTTCACTGCATCGAAACGGCTGGCTGATTGAACGGCTTTTGACTCCATAGGAATCAACTTATGTATCCGGATGTTAAAAAATGGCAGGCCAGGAGGGAATCGAACCCCCAACCTGCGGTTTTGGAGACCGCTGCTCTGCCAATTGAGCTACTGGCCTGCACCGAAACTACACAGTGCACTTTCTTCGAGTCTATTACTCGATAATCTTGGCGACCACGCCGGCACCCACGGTACGACCACCTTCGCGAATCGCGAAGCGCAGGCCATCTTCCATGGCGATCGGAGCGATCAGGGTAACGCTCATCTTCACGTTGTCACCCGGCATAACCATTTCCACGCCTTCCGGCAGTTCAC
>NZ_JAEMQH010000008.1 GCF_016820575.1 Marinobacter sediminum
AGTGATGTTGATTTCGTTGCGTTATCCGCAATTGTCTTGGGTGTTATATAGTCAAGCCGCACGAGCAATTAGTATCGGTTAGCTCAACGCCTCGCAGCGCTTACACACCCGACCTATCAACGTCCTGGTCTTGAACGGCTCTTTAGGGACCTTAAAGGTCCAGGGAGATCTCATCTTGGAAGGGGCTTCCCGCTTAGATGCTTTCAGCGGTTATCCTATCCGAACATAGCTACCGGGCAATGCGTCTGGCGACACAACCCGAACACCAGCGGTTCGTCCACTCCGGTCCTCTCGTACTAGGAGCAGCTTTCCTCAAATCTCCAACGTCCACGGCAGATAGGGACCGAACTGTCTCACGACGTTCTAAACCCAGCTCGCGTACCACTTTAAATGGCGAACAGCCATACCCTTGGGACCGGCTTCAGCCCCAGGATGTGATGAGCCGACATCGAGGTGCCAAACACCGCCGTCGATGTGAACTCTTGGGCGGTATCAGCCTGTTATCCCCGGAGTACCTTTTATCCGTTGAGCGATGGCCCTTCCATACAGAACCACCGGATCACTATGACCTACTTTCGTACCTGCTCGACGTGTCTGTCTCGCAGTTAAGCGGGCTTGTGCCATTACACTAACCGCATGATGTCCGACCATGCTTAGCCCACCTTTGTGCTCCTCCGTTACGCTTTGGGAGGAGACCGCCCCAGTCAAACTACCCACCACACAGTGTCCTCAACCCCGATAAGGGGTCCAAGTTAGAACCTCAAACATGTCAGGCTGGTATTTCAAGGTTGGCTCCATGAGAACTGGCGTTCCCACTTCAAAGCCTCCCAGCTATCCTACACAAACATGCTCAAAGTTCACTGTGAAGCTATAGTAAAGGTTCACGGGGTCTTTCCGTCTAGCCGCGGATACACCGCATCTTCACGGCGATTTCAATTTCACTGAGTCTCGGGTAGAGACAGCGCCCCCATCGTTACGCCATTCGTGCAGGTCGGAACTTACCCGACAAGGAATTTCGCTACCTTAGGACCGTTATAGTTACGGCCGCCGTTTACCGGGGCTTCGATCAAGAGCTTCGCACGAATGCTAACCCCATCAATTAACCTTCCGGCACCGGGCAGGCGTCACACCGTATACGTCCACTTTCGTGTTTGCACAGTGCTGTGTTTTTAATAAACAGTCGCAGGGGCCTGGTATCTTCGACTGGCATCAGCTCCACCCGCGAGGGGTATCACCTACTACCAGCGTGCCTTCTCCCGAAGTTACGGCACCATTTTGCCTAGTTCCTTTACCCGAGTTCTCTCAAGCGCCTTGGTATTCTCTACCTGACCACCTGTGTCGGTTTGGGGTACGGTCTCGAATAGCCTGAAGCTTAGAAGATTTTCCTGGAAGCATGGCATCAATGACTTCCCGCTCTAAAAGAGCAGTCGTCGTCGCGTCTCAGAATTGTGGACCCGGATTTGCCTAAGTCCACTCCCTACACGCTTAAACCGGGACAACCGTCGCCCGGCTCACCTAGCCTTCTCCGTCTCTCCATCGCAGCTATCCAAGGTACGGAAATATTAATCCGTTTCCCATCGACTACACCTTTCGGTCTCGCCTTAGGGGCCGACTCACCCTGCGCCGATTAGCGTTGCGCAGGAACCCTTGGTCTTCCGGCGTGCGGGTTTTTCACCCGCATTGTCGTTACTCATGTCAGCATTCGCACTTCTGATACCTCCAGCATGCTTCTCAACACACCTTCGCAGGCTTACAGAACGCTCCCCTACCCCGCATACAAAGTATGCAGCCGCAGCTTCGGTGACCAGTTTGAGCCCCGTTACATCTTCCGCGCAGGCCGACTCGACTAGTGAGCTATTACGCTTTCTTTAAAGGATGGCTGCTTCTAAGCCAACCTCCTAGCTGTCTGAGCCTTCCCACATCGTTTCCCACTTAACTGGTACTTGGGGACCTTAGCTGGCGGTCTGGGTTGTTTCCCTCTTCACGATGGACGTTAGCACCCACCGTGTGTCTCCCGGATAGTACTCACAGGTATTCGGAGTTTGCATCGGGTTGGTAAGTCGGGATGACCCCCTAGCCGAAACAGTGCTCTACCCCCTGTGGTATTCGTCCGAGGCGCTACCTAAATAGCTTTCGGGGAGAACCAGCTATCTCCGGGCTTGATTAGCCTTTCACTCCGATCCACAAGTCATCCCCTGGCTTTTCAACGACAGTGGGTTCGGTCCTCCAGTTGATGTTACTCAACCTTCAACCTGCTCATGGATAGATCGCCCGGTTTCGGGTCTATGCCCAGCGACTAAATCGCCCTATTCAGACTCGGTTTCCCTACGGCTCCCCTAAACGGTTAACCTCGCCACTGAACATAAGTCGCTGACCCATTATACAAAAGGTACGCCGTCACGGAACAAGTCCGCTCCGACTGCTTGTACGCATACGGTTTCAGGATCTATTTCACTCCCCTCACAGGGGTTCTTTTCGCCTTTCCCTCACGGTACTGGTTCACTATCGGTCAGTCAGGAGTATTTAGCCTTGGAGGATGGTCCCCCCATATTCAGACAGGATACCACGTGTCCCGTCCTACTCGATTTCACTAAACTCAGGTTTCGGATACGGGGCTATCACCCACTATGGCGGCACTTTCCAGAGCCTTCTCCTACCAGTTGTTTAGCTTAAGGGCTAATCCCCGTTCGCTCGCCGCTACTTAGGGAATCTCGGTTGATTTCTTTTCCTCGGGGTACTTAGATGTTTCAGTTCCCCCGGTTCGCCTCTTACACCTATGTATTCAGTGCAAGATACCCGACCGAAATCGGGTGGGTTTCCCCATTCAGAAATGTCCGGATCACAGCTCGTTTGCCAGCTCCCCGAACCTTATCGCAGGCTTCCACGTCTTTCATCGCCTCTGACTGCCAAGGCATCCACCGTATGCGCTTAGTTGCTTGACTATATAACCCCAAGACAACTGTTCTCGCTGCAAGCATCCGGACCAGGCAAGCCTGACTCAGAGTCTTGTGTCGAGACAGTCACTTGAAGCGATATAACAACCACTTCAACGACAACACCGGATAACGCTTGAAATCGCTATCACTTGAATACGTTCTCTCGGAGATAATGAGAGAATCGTACTCGTGTTCTTTCTCGTCCAATTTGTTAAAGAGCAAATCTGACCCAGTGATCAGAAAGAAGAACTTCATCCAACAACATCGGTTATTGATGAAATGCTTGTTTCTGGACACTGCTAACCGAAGTTAGTCAGTAAATATTGGTGGAGCTAGGCAGGATCGAACTGCCGACCTCCTGCGTGCAAGGCAGGCGCTCTCCCAGCTGAGCTATAGCCCCATTTAAGCTACCTCAAATTGTCCAACTCCAGGAGTTGAGCAATTTTGGTGGGTCTGGGTGGACTTGAACCACCGACCTCACCCTTATCAGGGGTGCGCTCTAACCACCTGAGCTACAGACCCAATGGTACGGGCCTGATAGACCCATCTGCTCTCTTTATTAATCAACCAAGTAATTCGTGTGGACTCTGACCGAAGCATTCGGCTTCGTTTAAGGAGGTGATCCAGCCGCAGGTTCCCCTACGGCTACCTTGTTACGACTTCACCCCAGTCATGAACCACACCGTGGTGATCGTCCTCCCGAAGGTTAGACTAACCACTTCTGGTGCAATCCACTCCCATGGTGTGACGGGCGGTGTGTACAAGGCCCGGGAACGTATTCACCGTGACATTCTGATTCACGATTACTAGCGATTCCGACTTCACGGAGTCGAGTTGCAGACTCCGATCCGGACTACGATGCGTTTTGTGAGATTAGCTCCCCCTCGCGGGTTTGCAGCCCTCTGTGCGCACCATTGTAGCACGTGTGTAGCCCTGGCCGTAAGGGCCATGATGACCTGACGTCATCCCCACCTTCCTCCGGTTTGTCACCGGCAGTCTCCCTAGAGTTCTCAGCCGAACTGCTAGCAACTAGGGATAGGGGTTGCGCTCGTTACGGGACTTAACCCAACATCTCACGACACGAGCTGACGACGGCCATGCAGCACCTGTGTCAGAGTTCCCGAAGGCACCAATCCATCTCTGGAAAGTTCTCTGCATGTCAAGGCCAGGTAAGGTTCTTCGCGTTGCGTCGAATTAAACCACATGCTCCACCGCTTGTGCGGGCCCCCGTCAATTCATTTGAGTTTTAACCTTGCGGCCGTACTCCCCAGGCGGTCAACTTAGTGCGTTAGCTGCGCCACTAAGGATTCAAGATCCCCAACGGCTAGTTGACATCGTTTACGGCGTGGACTACCAGGGTATCTAATCCTGTTTGCTCCCCACGCTTTCGCACCTCAGTGTCAGTGTTGGTCCAGGTAGCCGCCTTCGCCACTGGTGTTCCTTCCTATATCTACGCATTTCACCGCTACACAGGAAATTCCACTACCCTCTACCACACTCTAGCCTGACAGTTCGAAATGCCGTTCCCAGGTTAAGCCCGGGGCTTTCACATCTCGCTTATCAAACCACCTACGCGCGCTTTACGCCCAGTAATTCCGATTAACGCTTGCACCCTCCGTATTACCGCGGCTGCTGGCACGGAGTTAGCCGGTGCTTCTTCTGTGAGTAACGTCAAGGCTAGCCCGTATTAAGGACTAACTTTTCCTCCTCACTGAAAGTGCTTTACAACCCGAAAGCCTTCTTCACACACGCGGCATGGCTGGATCAGGGTTTCCCCCATTGTCCAATATTCCCCACTGCTGCCTCCCGTAGGAGTTCGGGCCGTGTCTCAGTCCCGATGTGGCTGATCATCCTCTCAGACCAGCTACGGATCGTCGCCTTGGTGAGCCTTTACCTCACCAACTAGCTAATCCGACATAGGCACATCCAATAGCGCAAGGTCCGAAGATCCCCTGCTTTCTCCCGAAGGACGTATGCGGTATTAATCCGGGTTTCCCCGGGCTATCCCCCACTACTGGGCAGTTTCCTATGCATTACTCACCCGTCCGCCGCTCGTCAGCGGGTAGCAAGCTACCCCTGTTACCGCTCGACTTGCATGTGTTAAGCCTGCCGCCAGCGTTCAATCTGAGCCATGATCAAACTCTTCAGTTTAAATCATACAAGAATCCGAAGATTCTCTATTCTTGCTCAAGACAAAACTCAATTTCGACGAGTCACTGTCCTGATATTTCGTATCCGAAATACCTCGGCCAGCGCCCACACGAATTACTTGGTCAATTTTTTAAAGAGCGTTTGAGCTGTTGCTCAATCAAGGTGGCGTATTCTACATCGTGTCGCCGCCTTGTCAACCGTTTATTTTCAATGTTTTCCGTCTCCGGAAAGCGCCGAAAATCAACCGGCTTACTGCTTGTTTCGAGAGGGCGCATTCTACAGCGATTCACCTCTCTGTCAACCGCTTTCTGAAGAATTTTGAAACTCAATTTCTTCAACAATTTCAAACGGTTGCCTTCCTCGGTAGCCGCTGTGTCAGTGGCTTGTCCCTCAGAAGAGATGCGCATTCTACAG